>NZ_CP136600.1:3675582-4900776 GCF_032911225.1 Thalassotalea fonticola
CATCAATACGCTGGTTTATATTACTTAATATTGACGCTGCATGCTCTGGAAGCAGTTCGTAAGCGATCACTTTCGCCAATAAGCCAATACCGGCGCCTCGTTCGGTGAAACTATCGTCGGCATCGTAATCATCAGAATGATTGCCCTGATAGTAAGTTTCGTCAGCCAAATCTGCCATTTTCTTCAGAAATACTCTATCGCTGAATATTTTGTCGATACCAGTAAGTGCGGTATGAAGTTTAACCGGTTCTAGGTATAGGTATTTGACATCACACGCTTTGCTCGAACCGTTGATGGTTAAACCGCCGGCACAATCCGGGTATGATGCTTGCCCTTGAGTGATTAAATTGTCTTTCCAATAATGATATGACTGGATTGCTTCCACATAACAGTCAGATTGACCGTTTCTCATACACATTTTATACAGCGCTGTTGGACGGTCAAATAACCAGTCGGATTGGCTAGAACTTCCAAAGTTAAGATTTTTCGCCCAACTAAATTGTGCCGTAGTATAGGTTTTGTGCTTATCATTAACTTCTGGTTTAAACGGCTCGATAAGCTGCGAGTCTGCTAGGTACTGAGGTTCATGGATAGCAACGATTTTAAGAATGTCGACACCGTCTTTACCTGATGCGGTACTGGCGGTTAAGGATTCTGACAGCGACTTCTCGCTAAGATCTTGACTGGTATTACGCTGTTCACTGATATCGAAACTGTAGGTTTGTTCGTCACCGCTATTCATGTCGGCGTAAAACTGTACTTTAACCGCACGTATTGTATTTTCAGGAGCAGCTTTAAAGTGCCATTGCAGGGTTGGCTTCACAAAAATGTCTACTTCTTGGCCTGACTCGTCAAATACTCTCAGCATATCTGTGTCCGCGAACACGCCAGGAGCAAAAGGAATGCCCATGGTAACCAGAGTATTACCCGATGATTTTATTGAGGTTAAAGTGAAATTTTTAGGAGCTGAAGGTGCAGGGTCCACTGGATCTACTGGGTCAACTGGATCAACCGGATCAACCGGGTCAACTGGATCAACCGGTGCAGCAACGGTGATGAAATCAAAACTGGTTGCTCTAATTTCTCTTGCAGATTCGGCAGCAGAGCTGATAGCAACTTCGTATTCACTGTTATTTTCTAAATCAGCTGAGGGGGTAAAGGTAAGCGTTGCACCAGAGATAACCGTGCTGCCAGCAACTGCGCCTTGTGCATTTGTCACAGCGATAATTGCTTGAACCTCAGACGATTCAATGGACTCTGAAAAGTTCACTTCTATGCTTGGATTGATTGCCACACCTGTAGCGTCATGTCGTGGAGTATGGCTGCTAACTGTGACTGGCTCAACAGGATCAACCGGATCAACGGGATCAACCGGATCTACTGGATCAACCGGATCAACGGGATCAACCGGATCTACTGGAACTTCCGGAGCTGCTGCTGTGGTGAAGGCCCAGCTGGTTTGAGTTATGGTCTTTTTAGATGATGATGCAGACCCAACGGTAACTGAGTATACGCTCTCAGGATCTAGATCTGCTGCTGGGGTAAAGGTAAGTCGAGCATCCGTGATGCTAGTCGTTCCGCTGACGGTCCCCTGTGAATTTGATACTTTTATCGTTGCCTTAACTGAGCCGGACTCGATTGATTTTGAAAAATTCACTTTAACGTTGGTGTCTATTGCAACATTATCAGCGTTAGCAGCAGGTGTATGGCTAGTAACTGTGATAGGTTGTTGACCTTTTGGTGACCCTTTTGCTGCTGATGCTGTCACAGAATATGACACTAATGAAGCTATCAGCGAGGCAGTTATTATTTTTGTCGAACTGCTTTTTATTTTTATTAAAATATTATTTAAGAACACTTCAATGTTCCTCCAACTTTTAATTGATATATGAAAACTAATAAGGCGGTTTTAAAAATTTGTTGTTCTTAAACCGCCAAATAGATAATAATCAAAGCTACGGCTTACCTTCGAAAAGTGAGGTAAATTTAGCCAATAAAAACTTGATTAGCATCTGGCGAAAAACACTTAAAAGCATTAGTTCAGCACAAAGCCTTAAAATAACTATTTAAGCATTAACTGCATTGTAAAAATGAAGGGATTTAATGAATTCGATAGTGTGTTGAAGCACCTTAATAATTAAGGTAAGTCGGGGAAAGTGCACAATAAAGTGCATCGTCAGTAATGACGACTTATGTAAAAACACTGTTCCTGTCGTAAAAAACGACAAACGTTATTTTTACCAAGCTTTAGTAAGTAAAAACCAAGCAGTTGGTCATACAAAACATTTCAGACTCCACTATTAGGTGAAATCTACACACATGCTAACGCATTAAATTGTCTATTATTATTTTTATGTTAATCAAAGGTTAACATGCAATAAATTCCTGACAGTTCTGAAAGCTAGGAAAAGTATCGTAGTCTATTTTTTAAAAATAAATTAAGTATTTGTACCATTCATTTCAAAATCGAATACGGTTTCTTTAGCTAAGTTACAAAACCCCTTAAAAGCTCAATTTTATTGGTTTAACTCCAAAAAAACCGACCTAAAAGTTGTTTATTCTTCTTATATCCTGATAAGAAAGGTATGATAAAACTGGTGGAGAGGTCAACAGTGGAGGTTGATTTTTAGTCAGTTGTTAACTCTGCTGTTTTAACTTACGAACCACTAAAGTTAATAAATGTTTAATTTAAAACGAGTTAATTTTATACAATTGAAAAAAAAATAATTGCATATTTTTTGTAATCAAAATGTACAGTTAACATATTTTTTACAGAGAATTATATAAAACAAGCCATTTGACCTATATAATCACCCGACTGCTTAAAAGCTATACTTTACTTTATTTGTGATAAAACAGCGCAAAGCAACTAAATTAACAACTGCATTGAATACATTCTAATTTGCTATGATCAGTGCACCGTTCCAATTTCCGATGACAAAAAAAATAAGCTGCGATGAGTAGGTATAGGTTGAAGGCATTTTGACTTAGGTAGGTCACGACAAAGAACGACCGCATATCGAGACAAAAAAAGTGAGACTTTGTCCTATCAGGCAGCCTTTTTGCCGACAATAATTTCTGGATAGTTTGAAAATTTATAGATACAACCAAGCATATCAAACTACCCTTGATTGAGGTAATTCCATAAAAGCTGTTCTTCCACGTTTAAAAATGCAACAAGAGCCGCGTGATCATCACTATACGCTTTCACGTCGATCCTCTTTATTACTACAGGGTTAGTTCGTATTTCTTGTAGTCGGCAAGTCTTGTCAAAATCAATATCGACTAAAAGAAGTTGCGCACCGTTAAAGCACCAATTGTTCTCATTATAATCAAGGTTAACAATACCATGCTTTAAAGACCAATCTAGAAGTTGAGAAAAAAAATCAATTATGCAATCGCGTGTATTGATTTTATCAACGCTTATTTGCGGTCCGGCATCGTCAACAATCATGGCGCACCCTCCTAAGTATTCACACTTAGGAGCCAAACCTTCATCAGCAAGTTGATTCATCATCAGACAACTCTGCTCCGTTCTATATGCGTTTTTATTATCACATTTGTGATAAAACTCCTGCCGAGTTATTTTAAGTAATCTGCTGCTACCAAAAATCTTGAAAACATAAAAATATTTACCCTCAGCATAATACTTTACTTTACAACTCTGGTTATTCCTTAATACTAGTTTGTGCCATACGGGAGTATTCTTTAAAAAGTACCTATGGAGTTTCCACAGTAAAACATTGGAATTAGGGGAAATTTCCGAAAATAACCACTGAGTGGGAATCGGGGTTGAAATTAGTGATAAGACTTTTTGCAAAAGTAAACTTCCTATTCAACGTAAGGATATAATTATTGTTTAAATTTACCTTTGTACATTCTTGTAAAAATAGAATTACTGCAAAGGTTATAGAAAGCATAGTTTCCATTTTGAATCCAAGCAAGTTTGCAATCATTTATAGGGAATTGACTCAAATAGAAGGTATCCCTAGCATTCGTTTGATTAAGCAAAAATATATTATTGACTCATAAAAATGTAACCAGTTATGGGGCATATTTATGTTTCTAAAAGATACTAGAGGTTACCTATAACTGCATTAATGTGTGGAATTAGGCTATTCGACCTGTTTATGACTGTAGTCAATATTCATTTGTTGACTGATTTGAATACTGGACTCGGTAGGTAATAACTGTGAAATTGTAACCAACTCAATATTACGCTTTGCCAGAGTTGGGATCATTCTCTTTAAGACTTTCACTGTCGTGGGATGTGGGTGAGCGATGGCAATTACCGCGCCATTTCTCTTACTACTCGAAATTAATTTTTTAAATTGTTGTTCAATGTATTGCTCATCAATTTTATTATCCAAGAAGATATGCCGATGTAAACTTGGTACACCTACATGTTGCGCAATATATTCTGCCTGGGAATATTTACTGGTTCTTGAGTCTAAGAAAAATAAATCATTATCTTTTAAAAACTGCATAGTCCAAGACATAGGAGCAGATTTTTGCGTAAGTAAACTACCCATATGATTATTGATACCAATTACATGAGGGATATCAGCAATAGAAGCCGCTAATGTTTTCTTAACGTTGGCTTCGTCCATGGTGCTTGTTAAGGCGCCCGGGCCTAGCAATAAATTGTTGATTGATTCCATTGGTACATGCAACAAAATTTCACGTTGTTGCTGGTTGCCTTGTTCAGCTAATTCACGACCAAACGGGGTATGTGGCAGAACTGAAAAAGTAACTTGTTTGGGGAGTTGCAAGGCAGTTTTGTCGGTTGCTCTATAGCCGATGTCATCAATAACAATGGCTATTTTATCTTTGCTTTGTGCATTGGCACCTACAGCAAATAGATTAAAGGATACAAAAATAATTAAAGAGAAAAATATACGCACTGAAAAATTCTTATTTTTATAAAATGCATTGGTCTAAAGCCATGCTTGTAAATGTCAGAATAGCAATATTAAATCCTAAAATCGAGTGGTAAACGTTTTTTTTAAATTTAATTAACCTTTAGTTTTCAATAAGTTTACCAGGCCTTTAAATATGCGGGTTACAGCTTGATATTGTTCAGTTACAGCTTGATTACAGTTATCAATGGGGGTACTGTTTATACTGAAAAAAGGTCAATTGAAAAATAATTCAATAATAAATAAGTACGGGTTACTATTTATTGAACATATTTATATGTGGTTTAGGAGTCTTAAATGAAGTCAGTTAGTTATGCAAATATTTGGCAACGTATGATGGCCAATGTGATTGATGGTTTGATAATTTTGCTCTTTATATTACTCATTTCAAGTTTGGCTTATGTGCACATTTCTTTTGCTTTCTTTGCGATAATTTTTAGTCATTTTGCTTATTGGTATTATGGCTATTATTTTAATGGTAAGTACGGCGCTACTTTTGGTAAACATTTTTTAGGTTTAATGATTGTCGATAAAAATTTACACCGCTTTGACTTTAATACTTCCTTTAAGCGCAGTTCAGTAGATCTTGGTTTTGCAGTATTTGGCGCTGCTTTTGCTTTAACGGCATTATTTACGATGGACTTCAGTCATTATGCCAATATGGGCTTTCATGCTCGAGAGGCGTATTTAGCTAGTTTTAATCCTGCTATTTCAGCCCTGTGGGCACAATTATTTGGGTATTGGCTAATGAGCGAATTTGTGGTGATGATGTTTACTAAACGTAATCAGGCAGCGCAAGACTTGTTAGCGGGTACCGTCGTTATAGTAAAAGCGCCCAGCAAAGAACTTGCCAGCTCAAACTAATTAACCGTAGGTCTGAATTTATTCGGACGTTATCCTCGAAGAGTTACTTACACCAGAGTTTTGGGTTTACTGGTTTACCTTTATGGCGAATCTCAAAATACAGGCCAGACTGACTTTGACCACCACTTTGACCAACCAAAGCAATAGGCTCACCAATTTCAACCCGATCTCCTACGCCTTTTAACAGTGTTTGGTTATGTCCATACAAGCTCATGTACCCTTCACCATGATCAATCACTATGACTAAGCCATAACCTTTGAGCCAATCAGCAAATAATACAGTGCCATTGTGAATGGTTTTAATACTTTTACCTACGCCAGCATTTAATAACACACCTTTCCAGCGTAAGTAGCCTTGCTTTTTTGTACCAAAGCTATGTGCTATACGACCTTGTACCGGCCATTTCAGTTTTTTCTTAAGCTTGCTTAGGCCTTTCAGTTCTTTCTCTTTTTGTAGCTGAGCTTGAATTCTGGCTAAGGTTTGAATTAAAGATTTTTCTTCACCTTCAAGTTTATTAAGACGTTGTTTGCTAGACAATATTTGTGAATTTAAGCTTTTCAACGTTTGCTTACGTTCTTGCTGCTTTGTCTCAATCGCCTGCTTTTGTTGTTTTTGCTCGGCAACTAATATTTGCAGCTGCTCTGCTTGTTGCTGCTGTTGTTGTTCAATTTTACTTAGCTCAATCAATACTTGTTCAAAATTTTCGATGCTGGTCATCCGAGCATCATTCAAGTATTGGTAATAGGTGAGGGTACGCTGAACTTTACTAGGACCTTGCTGATTAAGTAATAGTTTTAAATAATCGTGATGGCCGGCAGAATAAGCACTGCGAATTTGTTCCGCCAGTACATCTTCTTGCTGTTTCTTTTTAGTTGCTAATATTCGCTGTTGTTGATTTAGCTTATTTATCTTTTCTTTAGTTTGTTTTTGTTTTACTTGCGTTTCATTCATCTTTGCCGCAGTTTTGGCTATGGCTAAGTCATCTTTTTTGAGTTGCTGTTGAATGCGTTGTTGTTGTTCATTGGTAAGTTGAATTGCGGCTTTTTGTTGTTTTATTTTTTGTTTAACCGAAGATAAATCTTTTTTAGTCTCATCATTTTGCGCATGGGCAGTACCTTGATTCAAGCACAAAAAACATAACACACACAATGAAAAAAGCTTAATTGCTTTATTCATTGTGTGGCTATTTTGTATGAATGCGTACAACAAGGTCACTTAAGTTTAATCACTCAAAGTCATTAATGGTGTGCCAGTCATTTCACTCGGTTGTTCCATTGCCATAAGGTGTAGCAAGGTAGGTGATATGTCACTTAATGCGCCTGTTTTAGCAACCGTTGCATTTCGGCCAACATAAATTAATGGTACTGGCTCACAAGTGTGGGCAGTATGAGCTTGTCCACTGGCGGCATTTACCATCATCTCAGCATTACCATGATCGGCAGTAATCAAACATTCACCGCCGTTGCGTTTTAGTGCTGCAACGACTCTACCAATAGAATGGTCGACAGCTTCACAGGCTTTAACCGCGGCATCAAATTTTCCAGTATGACCGACCATGTCACCATTTGGATAATTACAAACGATTAAGTCATGTTCACCACTATCGATTGCCGCAACAAGTTTATCGGTAAGTAATGTTGAATTCATTTCTGGTTGTAGGTCGTAAGTAGCTACTTGTGGAGAAGGGATTAAAATTCGCTCTTCGCCATTAAAGGTATCTTCTTTACCGCCACTGAAGAAAAACGTTACATGAGCATATTTTTCTGTTTCAGATATACGTAATTGGGTTTTGTCATGTTTTTCTAACCATTCTCCCATCACATTGTGTAATGGTTCTGGTGGGAAAGCTGCTGGCGCATCTATATCTGCAGCGTATTGAGTAAGCATGACAAACTCAGCGAGTTTTGGTTGTGCTTTGCGTTCAAAACCAGAAAAGTCAGCTTCAGTAAAGCAACGGCTGAATTGTCTAGCTCTATCAGCTCTAAAGTTCATAAAAATTAGCGAGTCACCATCGTTTACAGAAATCGCATTACCATTGACATCTGGAATATTTGTAGCAGATACAAATTCATCGTTTTCATCTCGGTCATACGCAGCTTTTAGCCCAGCAACTGCAGATTCTGCTGTAAATAGTGATTCGCCGCTTACTAATAAGTTGTAAGCTGCTTCAACACGATCCCAACGTTGGTCTCTGTCCATAGCAAAATATCGACCAATAATAGACGCGACTTGTCCATTACCTAACTCGGAAAATTTTTGTTCAGCTTTTTTCAGTGCGGACTCTGCACTACGTGGCGGTGTATCTCGGCCATCTAAAAATGCATGTAAATAAACTTTATTTGCCCCGCGCTCTTTTGCCATATCTAATAAAGCAAGAATATGATCATCATGACTGTGCACGCCGCCTGGCGACATCAAACCAAATACATGTACTGCTTTGTCGTTTGCTACGGCTTTATCAACCGCACCTGTAAGAACTTGGTTTTGGCTAAATTCACCTGTTTCAATGGCTTTAGTAATGCGAGTGAAATCTTGATAAACAATTCGGCCTGCGCCTAAATTTACATGGCCAACTTCTGAGTTACCCATTTGACCGTCAGGTAAACCTACCGCCATACCTGAGGTTTCAATTAACATGCTCGGGCAATTTTTCATTAAATCATCAATTACAGGTGTATTGGCATGAAAAATGGCATTTGAATTGCGATTTTCACGATATCCCCAACCGTCGAGAATTAATAACACCATAGATTTTTTGTTGTTCATGAGATTGCCCTGTTAATGCAGTAATGAAATTTATCTGGATAAGGCTCTAATACTATTAAATATCAGCCCTCAGGGCTATAGTTGAGAGCAAATCAATGAGTATTTTTTTAATTAACTGGCATCTTAATGCTCAAAAGGTATACTTGTCCCCTTTAAATGGGTGTGCAGGATGTCTGTTTTACGCCAAAAGTAAATGTATATCGATAAGTTGAAATTGATATTAAGCATAGAGTAAATAGTAGTATGGAACAATACATTGAATTTGCTGGAAATAATCCAGTATTAAGTATGGCGTGGTTGGCAATTGTAACTATGTTGTTGGTAATTACCATCAAAAGTAAGTTGTCTAAAATTAAAGAAATTAATAACCAGCAGCTAACCTTATTGGTTAACCGTGAAAATGGTGTAATTGTTGATATTCGCAGTGATAGTGATTTTAAAAAGGGCCACATTATTGGTTCAAAGCAAGTATCAATTGAAAAAATTACCAACAATGAGCTTACAAGCCTTGAAAAAGAAAAAGCTAATCCCATTATAGTTGTATGTGCTGCTGGAATGAGTGCTAGCAAAGCCGCAAGTAATCTGGCTAAATCGGGTTTCGAACAGGTAAGCATTCTAAAAGGTGGTTTTGCCGCATGGCAAGGCGCTAATTTACCAGTAGCTAAATAGCTCGTTTCAAGTAAGGCAAACTGATGGCAAATGTTGTTATATACACCCGAATGACTTGCGGCTTTTGTGTTAGAGCTAAGTCTATTTTTACACAAAAGAACGTTGACTTCGAAGAGATAAGCATCGATTTACATCCAGAAAAACGTGCCGAAATGATTCAACGCAGTAATGGCGGTATGACAGTTCCACAAATTTTCATTGACGATCAGGTTATTGGTGGCTGTGATGATTTAATGGACCTTCATTATTCACAAAAATTAGATGCGTTATTAATAAATTAATAAGTTAGAACAGCTGTTCAGCAGCGATATTTAATCAAATTAGGAAGTACAGAATATGTCTGAAGAAAACCAAAATCCAGCGACAAATGGCGCTGATGAGCAACAAGCACAACCACAATTTGCTATTCAACGCATTTTTACAAAAGATGTTTCTTTTGAATCTCCAGCAGGCCCTGCTATTTTTCAAAAAGAATGGCAACCAGAGATCAAATTAGATCTTGATACACGTTCTAACAAATTAGCAGAAGGTACGTTTGAAGTAGTGCTTGCGTTAACTGTTACTGCTAACTTAGGCGAAGAAGTTGCATTTTTATGTGAAGTTCAACAAGCGGGTATTTTCACTATTGGTAATATGCCTGAGCAACAAGTTGCACATACACTAGGTTCTTTTTGTCCTAATACGTTATTCCCTTACGCTCGTGAAGTTGTTAGTAGCTTAGTTTCGCGTGGTACTTTCCCGCAGTTAAACTTAGCACCGGTTAACTTTGACGCACTATTTGCATCATACGTACAAAAGCGTGCTGCAGAAGCTCAAGCAGCTCAAGGTGATTCAGCGCAACAATTAGACGCATAATTTATGTCAGTATCAGCTGATATTAGTGTAATTGGAGCAGGGTCGTACGGCACTGCTTTAGCTTTTTGTCTTGCACGTAATACTCATAAAACTCTTTTATGGGGCAGAAGTGCTGAGCATGTAACGGCTATGTCTGCTGCACGCTGTAATGAAAAATACCTTCCGGGCTTTATCTTTCCCGATTCTCTATTTTTAGAGGCTGATATTGAAACTGCTGTTAAGGCGAGCACTAATATTTTATTAGTGGTGCCAAGTCATGCCTTTGTCGATATGTTAAAACAAATTAAACCATTTTTGACTAGCGAACATAAAATTGCCTGGGCGACTAAGGGGTTAGATCCGCAAGAGGGTCGACTTCTGCAAGATGTTGCGGCTGAAATTCTCGGTGACAGGGTAAGTCTGGCGGTATTATCTGGACCAACGTTTGCTAAAGAAATGGCAGCCGGTCTACCAACGGCAATCTCACTTGCATCTACCGATGACGCTTTTGCTGATGTCTTGTCTGATTTACTGCATTGTGAAAGAACTTTTCGAGTTTATAAAAATGACGACTTCATAGGTGTTCAGCTTGGTGGTGCGGTTAAAAATGTGATCGCCATAGGTGCCGGTATTGCAGATGGCATAGGCTTTGGAGCTAATGCTCGTACAGCACTTATTACTCGTGGTTTAGCTGAAATGTCTCGTTTAGGCGCTGCTGTAGGGGCTGAGGCCTCTACTTTTATGGGCATGGCCGGCTTAGGTGATTTAGTCTTAACTTGTACGGATAATCAGTCTCGAAATCGACGTTTTGGCTTAGCACTTGGCGGTGGCGATACAGTTGAAAATGCCATTGAAAATATTGGTCAAGTCGTTGAAGGTTATCGCAATACTAAAGAAGTACACATGTTAGCCAAGCGTCATAATGTTGAGATGCCGATAGTGGAGCAAATTTACCAAGTGTTATATCAAGGTAAACCAGCCCAAGATGCTGCAATAGCATTATTAGGTCGAGATAGAAAAAGCGAGTAATATTTTATCAGCTATTATCAATTAAAAAACGTCCAATTGGACGTTTTTTTATATATGTTTTTTAACTTTAGAAACGAGAAACGAGAAACGAGAAACGAGAAATTTAAACCGCGCCTTTAAAGCCAAACTGACGCCAAGATTCATAAACAATAACAGATACTGAATTAGCTAAATTCATACTTCTCGAGTTTTCAACCATTGGGATACGAATTTTGTGTTCATCCGGGATCAAGTCTCTTACTGAATCAGGTAAGCCACGGGTTTCAGCGCCAAAGATAATATAATCACCTTCTGCAAAGCTTACATCACCATGAAAACGTGTTGCCTTAGTGGTTGAGGCAAAAATGCGTTTCGGTTGTTCATTTTTGATAAACTCGCTGTAATTCTTATGAAGCTTTAAGTTCGCAAATTCATGATAGTCTAAACCGGCACGTCGCAGCTTTTTATCATCGATATCAAAGGCTAACGGTTCTATTAAGTGTAAGCGAAAGCCACTATTGGCACATAAGCGGATAATCGCTCCGGTATTTTGTGGAATTTCGGGCTCAAAAAGAACAATATCTAACATAAGTAAGTCGCAAAATAATTATTTAAAATTTATAAACTGATTATACAATGAGTTATTCACCTTACCAATCTATATGATGTAAAATACGATTAATTGTAGCCTTTAAGTCTAGAGATCCTCCGTTAATGCAAAACAAAGATTATGAAAGTTTAGTTAAGTTAGCCAGCAAAGCAGCGGTTACTGTGGCATTTATATTGGTAACGACTAAAATTTATGCTTGGTGGATTTCAAATTCAGCTGCAATGCTGGCCTCTGCAACCGATTCCTTACTAGATGTGTTTGCTTCTTTAACCAGCTTTATAATTTTACGTTTTTCGTTAGCGCCCGCAGATGAAGAGCATAAGTTTGGTCATGGTAAAGCAGAAAATCTGGCGGCACTAATGCAATCGTCATTTGTATTGGGGTCGGCAATATTGTTGATATTTCATGGCATCGAACGTGTGCTCAATCCTAGCCCAATTGAGCACAGTAACGTAGCAATTGGCGTTAGTATTTTAGCTATTTTATTAACATTAGCATTAGTCCTTTTACAAAAATACGTTATAACCCGCACAAAATCGGTTGCTATAGCCGCTGACTCTTTACACTACCAAAGTGATTTATTTTTAAACTTGGGAGTGATTATTGCCTTAGTGTTAAGCCAATTTAATATGGTTTATGCCGATGGTATTTTTACTATATTAGTCGGTGTGTTTCTAATTGTTGGTGCGATACAAATTATCTACCACAGCGTGCATGACCTGATGGATAAAGAGCTGGATGACAGTGATTTAGTTGTAATTAAAGATATAATTAACGCTAACACTGATGCACTTGGTTTTCATGAATTAAGAACTCGCCAAGCGGGTAAAATGAAGTTTATTCAATTTCATTTAGAATTGCCCGACCAATTGGTTTTAGTTGAGGCGCATAAAATAGCCGATCAAATAGAGCAAGCTCTACTGGCGCGTTTTGAGCATACTGAAGTGCTTATCCACCAAGATCCACATTCAGTAGTGCCTAGTGAGTTATCACGTCAAAAAGCATAGTTAATCAGCACTCAGTATTTGAGTGCTGCTTAGCTCGAGTTCAGGTTGGTTATTCGTGGCTGTGTTGATTAAACCAAATCAATGTCTGGTTTAATGCTTCATTGCGGATTTCATCAATTTCAAATAATAACTCATGCAGGGCATTGTTTAAAACCGTAGGTTGCCCATTCGGACAGGATTGCGAGTGTAGAGCATGTAATTGCTGACAAAACTGGTTTTGTTTAGCATTACTTACCACAGTGTCGTTTTCGGCTTGCAAAACTAGAGTTGGCGTTTTAATTCTAGCTAAATTCTCAAAAATTAAAGCTTCAGCTGCTACCGCACTATTTAACCAAGCCCATGTTACGCCGCCAAGTTTTAATTGCGGAAACTGTTGGTAGGTTTGTTTAAATAGCTGAAAACGAATTTCTGACTGCATTAAGTCATTATCTTTAAAGAATTTTTCTTTATAAGGGCCATGACCAAAAAAATATGCCGATTGCTCACTAAATAAGTCATCAATAAAATGGCTGGTTTTAATAAACGGTCTACCAAACCAGTCAGGAATAGAGCCACCATTTACTGAAATCATCGGTGAAGATAGCACCACTGCATTAAATGTTTGCGGAAACTGTTGTATATATCGAGCAGCTATTGTTCCGCCCATAGAATGAGCCAAAAGAAACATGTCATTACTACATTTTGGTTTAACAATATCACTCAACCATTGATGCATATCGAGTACGTAATCATTAAAATCTTTGACAAAACCTTTATCTCTATCAAGCAGCTCTCGCTCTGACAGGCCTTGTCCCCGGTGATCTATCATCGCAACGTTATAGCCATTACTTGCTAGATCAAAGGCAATTTCTTTGTATTTTAAATAACCTTCAGAACGGCCTTGAGCGACGACTATGCATTGAGTATTTTCAGGTTTGAAAAACAAAGCGTAATGAATATCAAGTTGATCATAACTTTTAAAGCTTGAGAATTCACCTCGTTGCCAAAACTCTTCAATAGTCGGTTGTTTGGCAATTAATTCGTACTCTTGGGTTAATTGAAATGGAGTGGCCATTGCCTGGATATTTCCTAACAGGGTAGTGATGATTAAAATAACAATTATACGCATTGATTAACCCATTTTAATAGGGTAACACCCTAGGTATATTTCAATCTAAGTTAGCTACTAGGATAAGGCAATTTGATGGTAACTTTCAATCCCGGAAATTCATCATTTTCACTAGCGGCTTGTGCAAAAATTTTACCGTTGTGAGTATCAACAGCACGACTTGCAATTGCTAGTCCTAAACCCGTGCCGCCACTTACTCTGTCTCTAGCTTGAGCTGTACGATAAAAAGGTTTAAATATGTTCTCTAATTGCTCTTCTGGAACACCCTTGCCTTGATCGCTTATGGTGAAAATTACTATATCTTGTTTTATGATTAAAGAGATTTCTATACTTGTTGATTTAGGGCTGTAGCGAATGGCATTATTGAATAAGTTTTCAATTGCACTGGATAATAATTGCTGATCTCCTAATACGGAGATTGGCTCAGGGTTAATAAAGTTCACCGTTAGCTGTTTGTCTTTTAACACATATTCAGCATCGTTGATAATGTTGCTAATTAATACATTTATATTAACGGGTTGAAGATTAATTTGGTGTAATTGATTTTCTATTCTCGATAATTGTAAGGCTTGGGCAATCATGCTGTCCAAACGATCAATTTCCACTTTAAAGCGATCGAAGTATTTAGCGAGTTCTTCTGGCTTATTGTCGACTTTATTCGCTAAAGACAAAGCTAGTTGTAAACGGGTAAGCGGTGACCTTAATTCATGCGAAACATCACCGAGCAAACGTTGTTGTGCGCATATCGAGCTTTCTAGGTGTTCAGCCATGCCATTAAAGGCTTGTCCTAAACGGCCAACCTCATCATTGCGTTGATTAAATTCTGGTAGTCTTGTAGCTAAATCACCTGAACCAAAGCGATGACTTGCCTGTGTTAACTTATTTAACGGTCGGATTAAATACCATGATAATAGCCAAGTTAATCCGCCGGTTATTGTTAATATGGTAAACACACGAAGCCAGATCGGCATTACATAGATAAAACCCACGAAATCTTTCGGGCGATTATGCTTACCAATAAATAAGTTAAACTGCTGTTGCTCAAGAGTAACTTGAATGGGGCCTACTAACTCATAACCTCTTAAGTTTGTTACTACAGCTTGGGTAAATTGCTGTTGTTCAATGGCTTGAAAAACTTCAGGCTTTGCAAGTTTAGCGTTAGTGAAAATTTTGTTGGTCGTGTGAGATTTAAGCCATATATCTTTAGGTAATCGCCTATCTTTATTGGCAAGAAGCCTTAGGATATTTAATTTCGGCTTTTTAGATAAGGCTTTAATACGATTACTAGTTTTATCAATTTGTTGTTGCTGGAAGGGGGTTATAGCCGATACGCGATCTAAATCAATAAATTGAAGTGAGATCCAGCGCGTGATAAACATTGCTGATAGAGCAATAATCCAGAATCCTAAAAAGACTTTTAATGTTAATGAGCTAAAGAGCTTTTTAAACCCCATTCTCATCACCACTCATAAAAACATAACCTACACCGCGAATAGTTTTGATCTTATCTAATTCAGCATGAACTTGCAGTTTTTTACGAATGTTTGAAATGTGCATATCAATACTTCTATCATAAGCACTTAAAGGCCGCCCCAATATTTGTTCAGAAAGCTGTTCTTTTGACACTATAGTATCTAAGTTTTCCATTAATAAGTGCAGCATTTCAAACTCGGTACCAGTAAGTAGCAGTAACTGGTTGTGACAAAAGACTTCTCTACTCGCACCTTTTATTAATACCTGATTATGTTCAAGTGTAACGGCTTTATCTTTATTTTGAATAATCTCTATGCGACGTAAAATTGCTTTAATGCGAGCGAGTAATTCACTTGGGTTATAGGGTTTAGGCAAATAGTCATCGGCGCCGAGCTCTAAGCCCAACACCCTGTCAGTATCATCGCCCTTTGCGGTAAGCATTAGTATTGGCGTATGGTGTTTGTCGCCCAGTGCTTTGAGCAATTCGAAACCATTTAAACCTGGCAACATCACATCGAGTAAAATTAAGCTGTATTTTTCAGTTCTCGCTTTCTCTAGGCCACTAATGCCATCAAAAGCGCTACTTACTTGATAACCTTCGCTTGCTAAAAACTCAGTCAGTAACTCGACCAATTCTTGGTCATCGTCTATTAGCAATAATTGTTTATCAGTCATGAGCTTAAATTCTATAATTTATAAGATTAAATTCATCATAACGATTTAATTGATATTCGTCACGACTTTACCCAATATTTACGCAAGCTTTGCGCATCTTTGCATTGTTATTGGCTATTATATTTATAATCGCTATATTGCAGTGAGATTAGAAAGTTATACTTTCAATTGTAGCGAGTATTTATACTTTAAATAAGGAATTAACAAGATGACTAAGCAATTATCAAAAATCGTACTACTGATTTGTACAATAGGCGCGTTAAGCTTCAATGTCTTGGCAAAAGATCAGGGTGGCCCTCATCGAGGAATTGATAAAAGGGATGATATGCACAGGGTAATGAGTAAACTTGATTTAACTGACCAGCAAAAACAGCAAGTTAAAGATATACAGTCAGCTAAAAAAGAACAAATGCAGACTTTAATGGCTAAACAAGGCGACAAAAAAGCAAGTCGAGATGAGTTCACCGCGTTAATTCAAGCTGAAGAGTTTGATGAAAATGCATTTATGTTATTGCAGCAAAAAAAGTCTGAACAGCAAGCACAAGCTAGTTTGATTTCAGCTAAGAGCATGCATCAAATGTATCAATTGTTAACTGCTGAGCAAAAACAACAATTAACTGAACTGAAACAACAGCACATGGAAAAAAGGCAGTTGAAGAAAGAGAAAATGAAGCAAAAAAAGCAGAAAAAAAATAACCAAAAAGATAAATCCGAAGGTTAATTTATATTAAGCTAACTGTTGTTCTAATACTTGCATAATATCAACAACATCAGTTTTAGATTTAATTTGATTCAATGCTTGTAAAACCAGCTGTTTGCTCGAGCCTGAAAATGCCGAATTAATTAAATCTTCAATGAGTTCGGCCTGTGTTTGATTCGCACTTACTTTTGCAGAATAAACATGGGCTCTCATACTTTCATCACGCTCGACCAAGCCCTTATTAAACATAATTTGCAGTATTTTTAATACCGTGGTGTAACCGCTATTTTGTTTTTTAGAGACAGTTTCATGCACTTGACGAACGGTTGCTGGGCCAATTTCCCATAGGGTTGCCAGTAAATTGAGTTCTGCTGATGTTGGTTTTTTGGTGGCAGTAATAATAGTCATTTTCAGCTCTTATTTTTTTTGTTCTTTAGACTATTTAATGTAGTATGTTTTTTAATCACTATCAATATTTTGAGTAGGAATAATTGATTATTCAATGTCAGGATTGAGTCTTGTTAACAGTTTATGCAATTTCGCCCCCATCTCTCGTACCTGATTATGCTTAATTTCATCAATAAGCTTTCCTTGCTCAAATGCTGAATAGGCATGTGCAATTGCTATTTGTTTGGGAAGCACGGTAACGTCAATATTGCTAAATAGCATGCGCAGTGTAACTAACCCGCGTAAGCCACCTAAAGCCGCCGGAGATGCGGCCATTATTGTTGCGTATTTTCCTTGGAATGCACTTAACGGCACTTCATCAGGAGTGTTTGCTCTTGAGGCCCAAGTTATGGCATTAATTAGTAACGGGCTGCATGAACTATTATATTCCGGAGAAGCGATTAATAACGCATCATGTTCGCTAACAAGCTTTTTAAATTGCTGAGCAATTTCAGGCATACCTTGCTCAGTTTCATCATCTTGGTTGAAAATAGGCATAGGAAAATTTTTCAAGTTTATAACCGTCACCTCTGCACCATCGGCTTGTGCACCTCTTGCAGCAATTGACACTAATTGCTGGTTAAAAGAGTTTTTTCGAGCGCTGCCTGAAAACGCTAATATCTTACTCATAATTAATATCAACTAATAAAAATTTAGGGTAAATATTACAATAGGACAGAGATTTAAACTTTGCCAGTATTTGTTTTAATAGACTGTGGTTGTTTTTTTAAAGCATTAATTATCAGTTGGTTAGCTTGATGGTTTGAGCGATATTGAATGCGGTACGTTCAATGTTAGTTGCGCCATTAGCTAATGCATCAGCTAAATTACCGGGCTCTGACAAAATCGGAAATACTGCGTCTATGCCATGTTGAAGTACTATTTCATAATCAGCGCTAACTGAGCCTGCAATTGCGATAACAGGGCAGTTATTGTTTGTTGCTACTTTAGCTACACCTATCGGGGTTTTGCCAAATACTGTCTGGCTATCAATTCGACCTTCACCGGTTATTACAACGTCAGCACCTTTAACTTGCTCATTTAATGCCAAAGTATTAATGACAAGCTCGACACCCGATTGCAACGTTGCATTACAAATTGCTAGTAAACTTGCTGCCATGCCTCCTGCGGCGCCAGCACCGGAAAAATTAATTATGTTCTTGCCTGTTAAGGCTTCCAGCTTTTGACCAAAATGTAATAAATTAGCATCCAGTAAAGCAATATCTTGCTTTGATGCGCCTTTTTGGGGGCCAAAAACTGCGCTAGCTCCGGTGACACCACATAAAGGATTTGTAACATCACAAGCAACTTGAAAACTTGCCTTGCTTAATTTTGGATGCAACGCGCTTACGTCTATATTGCTGACTGAATGAAGGTGGGCTCCACCTGGCGGTAATGCATCGCCATTCCTATCGGTTAACATAGCACCAAGCGCGGTTAACATCCCGGCACCACCATCATTGGTCGCACTACCTCCAAGCCCTATGATAAACTTACTAATGCCCTTTTCTAGGGCGTCGATAATAAGTTGACCAGTACCAAAGCTGCAAGTAAATTTGGCATCTTTATTATCTTCATTGAGCAGGTGTAAACCCGATGCTGCAGCCATCTCTATAACTGCGGTTTTACCATCACCCATTATGCCGTAGAAACTGTCCACAGTGGCATGTAAGGGGCCTTTTACTGAAGTATGCACAATCTTACCGTTGGTGGCATCAATAAGCGCTTGTACTGTTCCTTCTCCGCCATCGGCCATTGGTACTTTAATGTACTGGGCGTCAGAAAAAACTCGCTTAAACCCAGATTCAATGGCATTGGCAACTTCTAACGCCGTTAAGCTTTCTTTAAATGAATCTGGGGCAATAACGATCTTCAAAGCAGCCTCTATTTTTTAGCCTTGGCAAACGCATCAGCAAAGGCATTACCCATCATGCTGTTTTGCGGCTGTTGCTGTGGCTTTTTCTTGGCAGCATGATTCTTACCTGCTTGCTGTTTTGGTTTGTTATGTTGCTTGGCTTTTGGTTGGTTATTGGTATTCGCCACTTCCTCAAGTCGCATGGTCAGGCTAATGCGTTTTCTGCTTGGATCAACCTCTAATACTTTCACTTTTACAATATCACCAGCTTTAACTATTTCACGCGGGTCGCTAACAAACTTATTGGTTAACGATGAAATATGCACTAAACCATCTTGATGGACGCCAATGTCAACAAAAGCACCAAAGTTGGTCACATTTGAAATAACCCCTTCAAGAGTCATATTAAGTTCAAGGTCGTTAATGGTATTCACACCTTCTTTGAAGGAAGCTGTTTTAAATTCTGGGCGAGGATCTCGACCTGGTTTGTCCAACTCACTGATAATATCTTTAACTGTAGGTAAGCCAAATTGGTCATTGGTAAACTCTTGTGCGGATAAATTACTTAATAAGTTCGAATCGCCAATCAAGTCATTAATTCCTACTGCAGACTTAGCAATAATACTTTCCACAACACTGTAACTTTCTGGATGCACGCCTGAGCTGTCGAGTAGGTTTTTGCCGTTATTAATACGTAAAAAGCCTGCTGCTTGTTCAAATGCTTTTGGGCCTAGGCGAGCAACCTTTTTTAGTTCACTGCGTTTTTCAAAGCGGCCATTTTGTTCACGGTATTGCACAATATTTTGAGCCATGGTTTTAGATAAACCTGATACGCGATTTAACAGTGGCACTGATGCAATGTTAAGATCTACACCGACGGCGTTTACACAATCTTCTACTACGCCATCTAGAGTTTTACTTAACTGACTTTGGCTCACATCATGTTGATATTGTCCCACACCAATGGCTTTAGCCTCAATTTTTACCAGTTCAGCCAATGGATCTTGTAAACGACGACCAATGGATACAGCACCACGCAATGACACATCTAAGTCTGGAAACTCGTTTGCGGCAAATTCCGAGGCAGAGTAAATGCTGGCGCCAGCTTCTGAAACAATAATTTTATTTGGTTTATTGCCTGCAAGTTTGGCGATTGCTTCACCGGCAAGTTTATCGGTTTCACGTGAGCCTGTGCCATTACCTATGGCAATAAGTTCAACCTTGTACTGCTGCACTAAAGTCGAAATTGTGCGTAATGATTTTTCCCAATGTTTTTGTGGCTCATGGGGATAAATGGTGGTGGTATAGAGTAATTTCGACGTAGCATCGACGATTGCAATTTTACAACCCGTGCGAATGCCAGGGTCAATGCCCATAGTCACTTTTGCGCCGCCTGGTGCTGCCATTAATAAATCGTTTAAATTATCGGCGAAAACTTTTATCGCCGCTGTTTCCGCGCGTTCACGCATTGCGGTTAATAACTCGTTTTCAAGCGATAGCGCAAGCTTTACTCGCCAGGTTAAACGCACAACTTTGTTAAGCCATTGTGCTGCTGGTTGACTGGATAAACGTAAGCTGAAATGATCGCGGATAATTTGTTCACAACTTGATTCGGCATTTTTTTCAAAGCCAGGATCTACATCTAGATTTAACTGTAATAAGCCCTCGTTACGGCCTCTAAGCATAGCTAAACCGCGGTGTGATGGAACTTTAGCGAGCATTTCCGAATGTTCAAAATAATCTTTGAATTTTTGTGCGGTTTTTTCTTTGCCCTTAACTACATTACTGGTTAAATAGGCCTGTTTAATAAGATGCTTACGCAACTTTTGTATCAATGCTGCGTTTTCACTTAAACGCTCCATTAATATATAACAAGCGCCTTCTAATACTGATTTGGTGTCATTGAATTTGGCATCAGTGTTGATATATTCGCTAGCCGCTTGTTCCGGTTCTAATGACCAATTTTGGTAAAGCTTGTTTGCTAAAGGTTCAAGGCCAGCTTCTATGGCAATTTGCCCTTTAGTTCTGCGTTTAGGGCGATAGGGAAGATATAAATCTTCTAATTCAGTTTTATTATCAACACTAATGATTTGTTGTTTTAAAGAGTCGCTTAACTTGCCCTGTTCTTTGATGTTTTTTAACACCAGTTGCTTGCGCTCATCTAATTCGCGCAAGTAGCTTAAACGTTGTTCTAAATGACGTAAATGATTGTCATCTAGGCCTTGGGTGGCTTCTTTACGATAACGGGCAATAAATGGCACGGTAGAGCCATCATCAAGCAATGAAATTGCAGCATTAATTTGGGTTTCTTTAACGTTTAGCTCTGCGGCAATTTGCTGCGAAATATTTATCATTACTCAATAATCCTGATTTTAATTTCCGTGCTAGCCTGCATTTTGCAATCGCACGGGTATATACTGTAGTTCTGGAGAAAATTATATCCTCCTAGAGCAGTGAATTTGCCAAAAATTTTCTAATTGTTACTAAAAAACTCCTCGGCGATAGTGATTATACAGTATTAGCCTGATTAAATTTAAGAAGTTTACGTTGTGAAAACAAAATTAATAACCCGTGAAGGCTATCAAAAACTGCAAAAAGAGGAAGATTATCTTTGGCGGGTAAAACGTCCTGAAATTACTAAAATTGTATCTTGGGCTGCAAGCCTTGGCGATAGATCGGAAAATGCCGATTATCATTTTAATAAACGCGTGCTTCGCCAAATAGACAGTCGCGTGCGTTTTCTGCGTAAACTTTTACCAGATTTAAAAATTGTTGATTATTCGCCACAGCAAGACGGCAAAGTATTTTTCGGTGCCCGCGTAGAAATAGAAAATGAAAATGGTGATAAAAAAGAGTTTCGTATTGTTGGGCCGGAAGAAATATATGGTGAAGCGAAAGATTATATTTCTATCGACTCGCCTATGGCACGGGCATTACTAAAAAAAGAAGTAGATGATGAAGTTGAAGTCATTACTCCTGATGGACCGGTTACTTGGTATATCAATAAAATTGGCTATCAAAAATAGGTTTTTGCTAAACCTAAGGATAAACATTGCTTATATCATTCATAACTTGTAACAATCTAGCTTGCCTAATTTAGTTATTAGTTTTTGAAAAACAACAAAATTAGCTTATAGTCGATATTATATTAATTAGTAACATTAAGTGATAGAGGGTCATATGGGACAGGAAACCCCGAAAATATTAGTCGTTGATGATGATATGCGTTTACGCGCATTGTTAGAGCGCTATTTAGTTGAGCAGGGCTTTGTTGTTAGAAGCGCAGCTAATTCTGAACAAATGGATAGGTTAATAGAACGTGAAAATTTTCACTTGCTCGTTCTTGATTTAATGTTACCTGGTGAAGATGGTTTATCTATTTGCCGTCGTCTACGCCAAGAAGAAAATCAAATCCCAATTATTATGCTAACTGCAAAAGGTGATGAAGTAGATCGTATTATCGGTTTAGAACTTGGCGCCGATGATTACATGCCTAAACCTTTTAACCCGCGTGAATTACTCGCTCGTGTGAAAGCGGTATTACGACGTAAAACTCAAGAGGCTCCGGGTGCCCCGTCACTGGAAGAAGAAGTTATTGAGTTTGGTGAATTTTCCCTAAACTTAGCAACTAGAGAAATGTCTAAGGGTGATCTGTCTATGCCACTTACCAGTGGCGAATTTGCTGTATTAAAGGCGTTAATCACCCACCCAAGAGAGCCATTGTCTCGTGATAAATTGATGAACTTAGCTCGTGGTAGAGATTATTCTGCGCTCGAGCGCAGTATTGATGTACAAGTTTCACGTTTACGCCGTATGCTTGAACAAGATCCGGCTAATCCTCGTTATATTCAAACTGTTTGGGGACTTGGTTATGTGTTTGTACCCGATGGAAGTAGAGTTGCTTAACTAATCTGATCACAAATGAAAATATTACCACGTAGTGCTTTCGGCCAAACCGTATTGTTGATAGGTTTTTTGTTATTAATAAACCAGGTAGTGTCATATTTATCGGTTGCCATTTACGTTATTAAGCCTAATCTAGAGCAAATAAATCAGCTGCTTGCCAAGCAAGTTAAAGTGGTATTTATCGATGGCGGTAATTCTAAGTTTAACCCTCAATTAGCCGAAGCGTTTCATCAAGAAACAGGCATTGGTGTGTATCGGGAGCGAGACGCTTTAATGTTAGGCTTGGCTGAGGCTTCATATTATCCTTATTTGTCTATGCAAATGAGTGAGTTACTCGAAGGTGAAGCAGAAGTTCGGATCTCTCAAGGTGATGAATATTTGTTCTGGATCAGGCCGCCACAAGCACCAAGCTTGTGGGTAAAAATTCCTTTGCATGGTTTAGATGAAGCCAGTTTTTATCCATTAATTTTTTATCTTGTTTTGATTGGTGTGTTAAGTGTCGCCGGGGGCTGGTTATTCATTAGACAATTAAACCGCCCGTTAAAAGCGTTACAAAAAGCCGCTATCGACGTGGGTAAAGGACAGTTTCCTGACCCACTGAAAGAACAAGGTTCAACAGAAGTTACCGCCGTAACGAGAGCCTTTAATCATATGTCAAAAGGGATAAAACAATTAGAGGCTGATCGTAGTTTACTAATGGCCGGTATATCTCATGACTTACGTACTCCGCTAACACGCATTCGTCTTGCCAGCGAAATGATGAGCGAAGATGAAGATTATTTAAAAGAGGGTATTGAAAAAGATATTGACGATATGAATGCCATCATTGATCAATTCATAGATTACATTCGTCATGACATGATGGATAAAACACAACCAATCGAACTCAACCAGATGATAAAAGATGTGGTTGAACTTGAAAGCGGTGATGGTACAAATATTCACCTGCAACTTGGCCCAAATACTGAAATTCCGATGGTTTATGCGGCAATGAAGCGAGTCTTGGCCAATTTAATTCAAAATGCATTTAAATATTCTAACAACGATATTGAAATCAGCAGCGGTATTAACCAAGAAACCAATAGAGCTTATTTCAGCGTTGCAGATAATGGCCCTGGCATTAGCGATAGTGAAATAGAACGTTTATTTCAGCCCTTTACTCAAGGTGATACGGCAAGAGGCACAGAAGGCAGTGGCTTGGGCCTTGCCATTATAAAGCGAATTGTTGATGGGCATGGCGGCAGAGTTACCTTGCAAAACCGCAGCAGTGGCGGCTTGATAGCTACGGTTGAATTACCAATAAATTAACCGGATTTTTATCGCTTCTAGCTAAAAGCGGTATTAATATAGATAGCCGCACAATTTAATAATATAATTAACAGCAATACAGCTCTTGATAACTCTTTTGATAAGGCGCAAAAAGCCATGGCTGAAAATATTTGCAAAAGTTTGCCAATCAATACCCCTGCAAATATGCCAAATTCATAAGCTAAATATCGCACTACTAAGTTTGCTTCCAGAGCAATGCTATCCTTAATCATAAACTGCAGAGTCGTTACGTAATCTAAGGTGGCGGTTAATAGCAAAATAAACCAGAAAATCCGATACTTCTGTAAAGCATAAAATAGGTTTTGCTGTAAGGAAACCTCTCTGTCTAATATGGTCATAGTGATTTGAGCGGAAAAAATAAAATCCATTTTAAAGCAATCCGTGCGGGGACACACTCACTCCAAAGTAATGATAATAGACTAAGAAGTTTAGCTGGCTTTGCTAATTTTTCCATGTTTGCGGCAATTATATCCACTTTCAAATAAATAGAGTCAGATCTAAATTAAATCATATTTAATTTAGATCTGACTCTATTTATTTCCTTGCTGCATTCAAGGCCAAAAAAAACCTGCAGTAGCAGGTTTTTTAACAACAATTGGATGCAGATTTAAATTCTACAGTTGCGGACCTGCAGCAACTAAACCAGCACCGTGGTCATTGTCGGTAAATTTGTCAAAGTTGCTTACAAAGCGTTTTGCTAAGTCTTCAGCTTTAGTATTCCATTCACTTGCATCTGTATAAGTATCACGAGGATCCAAAATGCTGCTGTCTACGTTATTTAGAGCTTTTGGTACAGATAAGTTGAACATTGGTAATGTTTGAACTTCAACATTATCAATTGAACCATCTAAAATGGCATCAATAATTGCGCGAGTATCTTTAATTGAAATACGTTTTCCTGTGCCATTCCAACCAGTGTTTACCAGGTAAGCTTCAGCACCAGAGGCTTGCATACGTTTAACTAATACTTCGGCGTATTGAGTCGGATGTAAACTTAAAAATGCTGCGCCAAAACAACTTGAAAAAGTAGGCGTTGGCTCTGTTATACCACGTTCAGTACCAGCTAATTTAGCGGTGAAGCCTGACAAGAAGTAATATTCAGTTTGCGCTGGAGTTAATTTAGCAACAGGAGGTAGTACACCAAATGCATCAGCTGTTAAGAAAATAACTTTTTTTGCATGTCCTGCCTTAGAGACCGGCTTAACGATGTTTTCAATGTGATGAATTGGGTAAGAAACACGAGTGTTTTCTGTTTTTGAACCATCATCGTAGTCAATTGCACCGTCGTTGTTTACTACAACGTTTTCTAATAGAGCATCGCGACGAATAGCATTAAATATATCTGGTTCGTTTTCAGCGCTCAAGTTGATGGTTTTTGCATAACAACCACCTTCAAAGTTAAATACGCCGTTATCATCCCAACCATGCTCGTCATCACCAATTAGTTGACGTTTAGGATCTGTTGATAATGTTGTTTTTCCAGTACCTGATAAACCGAAGAAAATCGCCGTGTCGCCATCTTTACCAACATTGGCACTACAGTGCATTGAGGCGATACCTTTAAGAGGTAATAAGTAGTTCATCATTGAGAACATACCTTTCTTCATTTCGCCGCCGTACCAAGTACCACCAATTAACTGCATTTTTTCAGTTAAGTTGAAGGCAACAAAGTTTTCTGAATTTAAACCATGCTCTTGCCAATCTTGGTTATTCGTCTTAGCACCGTTCATTACGATGAAGTCAGGCTCGTAGCTTTCAAGCTCTGCATCCGTTGGACGAATAAACATGTTTTTAACGAAATGCGCTTGCCAAGCAACTTCTGTAATGAAGCGTACTTTTAAGCGAGTGTCATCATTAGCACCACAAAATGTATCAACAACAAATAAACGTTTACCAGAAAGTTGCTCGGTAACGAGTCCTTTAATATGCGACCATGTTTCAGGTGTCATTGGTTTGTTATCGTTTTTACCTTGATCAGACCACCACACAGTGTCGCGACTTACGTCATCACGAACAATGTATTTATCTTTAGGAGAGCGTCCTGTAAATATACCCGTATCTACAGCAACAGCACCTGATTCAGTGACTGTGCCTTTTTCATAACCTTCGAGGTTAGCTTTAGTTTCTTCTTCGAATAATAATTCATAAGAAGGATTGTAAACAATCTCAGCTGTTTGGTTGATACCGTATTGCGATAAATCGATGGTCTTCGCAGTAGTCATTTTGACAAGCTCCTGGCCGCGTTAGAGTAAAAGGTCTAAAAAACATTTGTATTGTGTGAATAGTAACGAAATTGTTAGGAGATTAAAAGGTAAAATGTAGCCAATAATGAAAGTTTTTCAAGGCCATTACAAAAAAGGCGCTAACATTAGCTGTAATGGGGAGTTTAGCTATATGTTAGTGCCGTTTATTATAAGAAAAATTATATAATTTAAAGTTAACTTTTCTAACTTGCAAAGTATAATTTTATTAACCTAATTACTTAGTTTGGGTTAAGTAATGGATTCAATTTTTCTTGATCGAAGTGGTAATTAGTTTTACAAAAATCACAAGTGATGTTGATTTGTTGGTGCTCATTTAAATGTTCAATAATTGCCTCTTTGCCCATGTTGGCAATGGCCGCTAAACATTTATCTTCAGAGCAACCACAAACAAAACTCACTACTTGTGGTTCGAACAAACGCACTTGTTCCTGATTATACAAGCGGTACAGCACTTCATTTGCGTCTAAATTAAATAATTCATCTGGCTTAATTGTCGCAGTTAACTGACTGATATGCTCAAAATCGCTCATTTGTTGTTCTTTATCTTCTGAATCAGGTACCACTTGCAGTAAACACCCTGCGGCTTGAATTGTAGTGGTATCAGCAAATAACCAAATTTTAGTGGCAAGTTGTTCCGATGTTGCAAAATAATGCTCTAGACATTCGGCTAAGGTTTCACCTTCAACAGCAACCACACCTTGATAGCGTTCGCCTTGTTTTGGGATAATAGTAATAACCATATTGGCTTTACCCATTAAATCTTGCAAGCTTGTACCCTTGATTTCGCCTTCTATACTGGCTATGCCGCGCATTTGTTGTAAATTATCACCATTAATGACAGCATATTTTACTGGGCCATTGCCTTGAATTTGAACAGATATTTCACCTTCAAATTTTAATGTTGCCGTTAGTAAGCAAGTCGCCGCCATTAATTGGCCGAGTAAATCGGTTACTGCAGCCGGGTAGTCGTGGTTGGTAATGATCTCTTTAAAACTTTTATCTAATTGTACTAACTCACCACGAGCATGGGTGTTGTCAAATAAGTAACGATTTAATACATCAGTATTGGTGCTCACTAATTACATCCTTTCTTTAAATTCACGTATTTTACGACGCTGTTTTTTGTCTGGTTTACTGTCACTTGCTGGGCTTAACAATATGCCCTGCTTTCTCGCCGTGCTGACTTTTTCGCGTGTTTCGATACTTTGCTTGGTTTCTTCATAAAGTGTCTGTGCGAATGTTGCATCACGGCGCCTGTCCGCGAGTGCGATAACAGTGACTTCTTTTTCATCAAAGCCTTGGCGAATTCTAATTTTGTCGCCAAGTACGACATGTTTACTCGACTTACTGCGTTGACCATTGTAAAACACTTTACCACCATCAATCATTTGTTTGGCAATGGCACGAGTTTTATAAAAGCGAGCAGCCCAAAGCCACTTATCAAGGCGAAAGTGTTCAGTATTCGATAATTCTTTGTCTTGATGCTTGCCCATACTAATGACCCTGGTAAATTTGCGCGAAAGTTAACATATTTAGCAGCAATTCTCTACAATAGAGACTATATTTTAACTGATTAATTGCATAAAAAATGCACTAAAAAGTTACCGTTTGTAATAACTTGCGTAAATGAAGGGGGCTTGGGTAAGATTAAAGTGAATTATTGGATAATATCTTGGTCTGTACACTATAGGTTACAGGAAACATGTAAACCAACTGTAAACCTATGGAATATGACAAAAAAAATGCCCAAAGTAACTTGTTGCTACGCGCTCGGTCACGTATTATCAGGAGCAGTTAAAATTTATTACCTTTTATATAAGTATTTAAAAACATCATGGATTTAGCGCAAATTACAATTCGGTTACAGTCTTTATGGCAACAAGTGCCACAAAAACGACTAACACAAGCGTTAATCTCTTTGTTGGTAGTTTATATCGCTTATTGGAGTGCCAACTTTAGTTGGACGCTTTATCCTGAAGCTGAAACTAAATTATCAGCTTCAGCGCTCAGAGCGACAACAACTACTTCAAATCAACAAATAAATACTTCGGCAATTCGAAATTTAAACCTGTTTGGCGAATACAATAAAGAACAACCAGTCGTTAAACAGATTGAAAAAATTGAATCAGCTCCAGAGACTCGTTTGAAACTTACTTTAACCGGTTTAGTTGCTTCCGATGACCCGGCCACAGCAGCTGCTATAATTGAATCTAAAGGTAAGCAAGAAACTTACGGAATTGATGACAAAATCGAAGGCACTCGAGCAATTTTAAAACAAGTACAAAACGATCGAGTGATTATCGAATCATCGGGCCGTATGGAAACGTTAATGTTAGATGGCTTTGAATATACACAGGGCAATAGCCGTGACGTTATTGAAACTGAGCCAACTAGAAAAACGGTAAAAAATAGTGTTAAAACTAGTTTAACCAATAAAAATGCCAAGGACTCTGAAAAAAGCGCTCGTATTAAAGAGCGAGTAGCTAAAGCGAGAGCTGATATTTTAGATAATCCTGGTAAATTAACCGATTACATTAAAGTGTCGCCTTATCGTAAAGACGGTAAAGTAACAGGTTATCGTTTGATGCCAAGTAAAGATCCTGAATTTTTTGCCGGAGTAGGTTTATTACCAGGTGATATTGCCATACAAATCAATGGCAAAGATTTAACTGATATGCGTGAAGCTCAAAAAGCGCTAATCGAACTGCGTAAAGCAGAACATGTAGACATACTAGTAGAACGAAACGGTGAATTACACGACGTTTCTTTAGGCTTAAATAATTAATTGGAGAGTTTCATGCGCCTGAATCTTAGCGCAAAACAGTTTAAACGTGCATCCGCAAATATATTGGCGGCAATAACCATGGCTTGTACCTTGTGCATTGCATCAGCATCTGCTGCTCAATATTCACCTAACTTTAAAGGCACGGAAATCACTGAGTTTATCAACATTGTTGGTAAAAATTTAAAGAAAACCATCATAGTTGATCCAAAAGTGCGCGGTAAAATTAACGTACGTAGTTATGATTTATTAACTGAGCAACAGTATTACCAATTTTTTCTGAACGTTTTAGAGGTCTATGGTTTTGCCGTTGTTGAAATGGAAAATAACGTAGTTAAAGTAATTCCAAATAAAGATGCTAAAAGCGCTTCTATTCCTGTAGTTGGTGATAATAACCCAGGCATGGGTGATGAAATGGTTACCCGCGTTGTTGAAGTTAAAAATGTATCGGTGCGTGAATTATCTCCGTTATTGCGTCAATTGAGTGATCAGGCTGGTGGTGGTAACGTAGTTCACTATGAGCCGTCCAACGTAATTATGCTTACCGGTACTGCTGCGGTAGTGAATCGTTTGGTGAATATTATTACCCGCGTTGACAGAGCTGGTGATCAAGACGTACAAATAGTGAAGTTAAAATACGCATCAGCCGGTGAGATGGTACGTATTATTGAAAACATTAACAAACCTACTTCTGGTAAATCTGACACTCCTGCATTTCTAATCCCTAAAATTGTTGCCGACGACAGAACCAACTCGGTTATTATCAGTGGTGAAGGCCAGGCTCGTGATCGTATTGCTCGTTTAATCGAAAAATTAGACAGCGAATTAGAATCGTCAGGCAACACTCGTGTTTATTATCTTAAATATTCAAAAGCTGAAGATTTGGTCTCGGTGTTACAAAGCGTCAGTGATTCGATGCAAAAGAGTGCTACCGCATCAAAAACCACCTCTAAAACTTCGACTAGTCGTAGCCGCTCATCTGGTACTCGTAATGTCAGCATAGAATCGCATGAAGACACTAATACCTTGGTAATCACTGCTGAGCCAGATATGCTGCGTTCGCTTGAATCAGTTATTCGCCAACTAGATATTCGCCGAGCACAAGTGCTCGTTGAGGCTATTATCGTTGAAGTGTTTGAATCTGATGGTGCACAGTTAGGTGTGCAATGGTTCCATGAAGAAGGCGGTTTTACTCAGTTTAATAATGGCATAGTGCCAATTAGTGGTGTTGCTGCTGGTGCAATCGCAGCTGAAGGTGAAGAAGGTAATACCGTAACGACTATTGATGGTAATGGTAATCCGGTAACAACTACAAACCCTGATACCGATGGTGACTTTACCATTTTGGCGCAATTATTAGGTAACGTGAACGGCATGATGTTTGGTGTTGTAGAAGATAACTGGGGCGCTATTGTGCAAGCGGTTAGCTCTGATGTTAATTCTAACATTCTTGCTACGCCAAGTATTACTACCTTAGATAACGAAGAAGCCTATTTTATTGTCGGCCAAGAAATACCAATTATTACTGGTTCTGCTACGGGCAGCAATAATACTAACCCATTCCAAACGGTAGATCGTAAAGAAGTTGGTATTAAATTAAAGGTAACACCACAAGTAAACGAAGGTTCAGGGGTACAATTAACCATTGAGCAAGAAGTGTCTAGTGTAAGTGGTGCAACAGGCGTCGATGTTTCAATCAATAAACGTGAAATCAAAACTACAGTAATGGCTGATAGTGGCTCTACTATTATTCTTGGTGGTTTAATTGATGAAGACGTGCAAGAAAGCATGCAAAAAGTACCGTTTTTAGGCGACATTCCTATCTTGGGGCATTTATTCCGCTCAACCGGTAGTACAACTCGCAAGCGTAATTTAATGGTGTTTTTAAAGCCCACGATTATTCGTGACGGCGATTTAATGGAATCCATCTCAAAAGAAAAATATAACTATATTCGTGCCGATCAAATACGGAAACAAGAAAACGGGTTAGCCTTGATGGATAACGCGGTGCTGCCGTTGTTACCGAGTTGGAGTGATGAATTAGAATTGCCACCAACATTTGATGAATACATGGAAGAGCGCGCGATAGAAGAGTTAGGGAAAGACTTAACCGAAGCTGAAAAGCAAGATGCAAAAAAATGAGTAGTACCGATACATTATCCTCTACAGACAGCACAATTAATGAAGAATCTGTAGTGCTGACAGAGCAAGAATTGCTTGCACAAAATGAGCTCGCTGAGGAGGAAATACCACAGCTACCTTATCAACTACCGTTTGGTTTCGCCAAGCGCCATAGTGTGCTGGTTGAATCAGATGATAATGATTTAATCTTGCATGTTACTGAAACTTTAAAGGCCGATATTCTACTTGAAGTACGCCGTTTTTTAGGGCGCAGGTTTAGTGTTAAGAGTCATAATGCTGAAGAGTTTGAACGATTACTAACTCTTGCATATCAACGAGACTCATCGGAAGCACAGCAAATGATGGAAGATATTGGTAATGAGGCGAATCTATATTCGTTAGCCGATGAAATTCATGAAGCTGAAGATCTGCTTGAAAACGAAGATGATGCGCCAATCATCAAATTAATCAACGCGATGTTGTCTGAAGCTATTAAAGAAAATGCCTCAGATATTCACATTGAAACCTTTGAGAAAGTGTTAAAAATACGCTTTCGTGTCGATGGTATTTTGCGTGAAATATTAAAGCCAAATCGTAAGCTGGCATCAATGTTAGTATCGCGTATTAAGGTTATGGCCAAGCTCGATATTGCTGAAAAACGTGTACCACAAGATGGTCGTATTTCATTAAGAATCGGTGGTCGAGCAGTGGATGTTCGTGTATCAACAATGCCATCTAGTCATGGTGAGCGCGTGGTACTGCGTTTATTAGATAAAAATGCCGCCCGTCTGAATTTACAAGATTTAGGTATGACTGATAAAGGTCGTGAAACCTTTACCAGTGTTATTAATAAGCCACACGGCATTATTTTAGTGACCGGGCCAACCGGTTCAGGTAAAAGTACAACGCTTTACGCTGGTTTAACCCAAATTGATGCCAATGAAAGAAATATTTTAACGGTAGAAGACCCTATCGAATTCGCTATTGAAGGCATTGGCCAAACGCAAGTAAATACGAAAGTGGATATGACATTTGCCCGCGGTTTACGGGCAATATTACGTCAAGATCCGGATGTAGTTATGGTTGGTGAAATTCGCGACCTTGAAACGGCTCAAATTGCTGTGCAAGCAAGTTTAACGGGTCACTTAGTACTGTCAACATTACATACCAATACTGCCGCTGGCGCTATAACCCGATTAGAAGATATGGGCGTTGAGCCATTCTTATTATCATCGAGTCTGTTAGGTGTGTTAGCGCAGCGCTTGGTGAGAACCTTATGTGTGCATTGTAAAGAAGCGCATGTGGCTTCCGATGAAGAAGCTAAATTATTAGGTATCACTAATAACAAAGAACATTTAATTTATCGTGCCACCGGGTGTGATAAGTGTAAAAATCTAGGTTATAAAGGCCGTACTGGCATTCATGAATTGTTAGTTGTTGATGATAGTGTGCGTGAGCTTATTCAAAATAACGCTGGTGAGCAAGCCGTTGAAAAACTTGTGCGAAGCCATACACCAAGTATTCGTGATGATGGTTTTGGAAAAGTGTTGGATGGGCAAACTACCCTTGAAGAAATTTTACGAGTAACTAGAGAAGACTAGTTATGCCAGCATTTGATTATCAAGCGGTAGATTCCCGCGGTAAAAATAAAAAGGGTGTTGCGGAAGGCGATAACGCACGGCAAGTACGCAGTCAATTGCGGGAACAGGGCTTAATTCCAATTGAAGTTACGCCCAGTTTAGAAAAAGCTAAAAAAGACTCAAGCCGTCCAAGTTTTGGTGAGAAAAAAATATCAGCTGGCGAGCTGGCTTTGATTACTCGTCAACTAGCGACGTTGGTTGAGTCGGGCCTGCCACTAGAAGAAGCCTTGATTGCCGTTGCTGAACAGTGTGATAAAGACAAACTCAAAAGTATGTTGATGTCGGTACGCTCAAAAGTTACCGAAGGATATGGTTTAGCCGAATCGATGGCAGAATTCCCCAGCGTATTTGATAATTTATTTCGCGCCATGGTTTCTGCCGGAGAAAAATCAGGCCATTTAGATAATGTACTAAACCGTCTTGCCGATTACACCGAACAACGCCAACACATGAAGTCACAGTTGGTGCAAGCACTTATCTACCCGATAATTATGACTATTGTTGCTACTGCGGTGATTGTTATTCTATTAGTTGCGGTAGTACCGCAAATTGTTGGTCAGTTTGAGCATATGAGCCAGGAATTACCAGGTACAACGACCTTTTTAATTGCGGTCAGTGAATTCTTACAAGACTACATTCTATTTATTATTGGCTTTATCGTTATTGCCAGCATGTTGTTTAAGCAAATGATGAAAAAAGCGGCGTTTAAAATGCTCGTACATCAACGCGCATTGGCTTTACCTATATTGGGGAAAGTGACGCGGGGCTTGAATACCGCGCGTTTTGCCCGCACATTAAGTATATGTACAGCGAGCGCCGTGCCTTTACTGGAAAGCATGAAAATTGCAGGCGCAGTATTGACCAATGTTCATATTGCCGAGAAAGTTGAAGAGGCATCAGGGCAAGTGCGTGAAGGCGCAAGCTTGCATGCATCTTTGAAGAAAACAAAATTGTTTCCACCAATGATGTTACATATGATCGCCAGTGGTGAAAAGTCGGGTGAATTAGAAAACATGTTAGGTCGCGCGGCCGATAACCAAGATCGTGAATTTGAAGCTGTGGTGAGTATTTCACTGAAAGTGTTCGAACCGGCGCTCATGGTGAGTATGGCTGCGGTGGTATTATTTATCGTTATGGCTATTATTCAGCCAATAATGCAATTGAATACATTAATTTAGGTAGTAAAAAATGAAAGTTACACACAAAAAAGTAAAAGGTTTTACCTTACTGGAAGTTATGGTTGTTATCGTAATTTTAGGTATTTTAGGTGCTATGGTTGTACCTAACCTTATGGGAAACCTTGATACTGCAAAGATCAAAACTACGGTGTCTGATATTGGCGCGTTAGAGCAACAGTTAAAACTATATAAAATGGCCAATTATAATTTTCCGTCGACTGAGCAAGGATTAGAAGCTCTTGTCGAAGAAACTGATATTGAACCATTACCCCGTCGTTTTCCTGAAGGTGGTTATTTACCACGTTTACCGATAGATCCTTGGGGCAATGAGTATGTATTATTAAACCCAGGAGAAAACGGTATAATTGATGTATTCAGTGCGGGTCCTGATGGTGAAGTAGGTACTGAAGATGACATTGGCAATTGGAATGTTGAAGAATTTAGATAAGCTCTAATTTTTCACAAGTAATGAACAATGAATAATGAAAAATGATAGGGGATTTACACTACTGGAAGTGATGTTAGTACTGCTGGTTATCGGTATGCTGTTAAACACACTTGTTGGTAATCTAACTCGTTCCCCTATTGAAGATAAACTTGAGCTTGATAGTCAAAAATTTTCGGCTTTGTTTAATTTGGCAAGTGAGTATGCGTTATTAAATAATATTGAGTTAGGTTTACTCGTTGAAGAAGATAGCTATCAGTTTTTGGCGTTTGATGGCATCAAGTGGGTACCCGTTCCCGAGCAAGACAGCCTAATTGAAGAAATATTCGAAGAGCCTTTTTATCTCACCCTTACCTTAGATGAACTGCCTGTAGATGGGCAAATGATCATCAGCCAATCAATGTTTGAAGAATTTGAAGATGAACAGGCCTTTGAGGATGAAGAAGAACTGCTTTATCCACAAGTGTTCATATTATCCGGCGGTGATATCACCCCGTTTAAGTTAACCTTCAGTTATGATGATGATTTTGACGAGCCGATGTACTTCGATGTAACAGGTACATACACTATTCCACTGGTTATCGAAGGGCCTTTTTTTGATGAACAGTAATAAAGGTAGGGGCAGAGTAATAACCAAAGGGTTTACCTTAATAGAGGTTATGCTGGCATTAGCCGTATTTTCTTTTGCTGGGGTCGCATTATTGAAAGTAGCTGGTTCAAGCTTATTGGGCACCGCGCAATTAGAAAAATTAAGCGTAGCGGGCTGGGTCGCTGCAAACCAGTTGGTTGAGGTTAACCTTGATCAATCATGGCCACCAAAGAAAAAAACGGGTAAAACTGAAATGGCTGGCCGCGAATGGCATTGGCAACGAATTATCACCCCGACCGAAGATAAAAACATGCGTGCGGTAAGTGTTGAAGTACGTGAAAATGAAGCTGATAAACATTCAATCACCAGTATCATGACTTATGTCAGTAATCCTAAGGCGCAAAAATGACAAATTCGCGCGGCTTTACGTTACTGGAAGTACTTATTGCTATTGTACTGTTTTCGTTTATATCACTGTCCGGCGCTAAGCTATTAACGACAATAATAGACAGTAGCGAGCAAGGTAAAGTGCACAGTGATAGACTGGCTACCCTGCAACGCGCATTTTTAGTGATGGAACGAGATTTCATTCAAATGACCCGCCGCAGTGTGCGTTTAAACGGCGATACACCATTAAAAACATTCATCCATACTAATGAATCAACATACTCTTCTAACACTCATGGTATAGCCTTTGTGCGTCAAGGCTGGCGTAACCCAGCGTTATTATTACCACGTAGTGATGTACAAGCCGTGGCCTATCAATTAGAAGAAGATGTATTGAATCGTCTGCATTACATATTTGTTGACTCAGTCACCGGTGAAGAACCCAAAGTTAGGCCATTAATTTCTGACGTGGAGAAAGTAGACTTTGAATTTTTTAATGGTAAACAATGGGTAAGCGAGTTGCCTGAAGAAGATTTGCCTATGGCAGTTGCTATTGAAATTGAAATTAAAGATATAGGCTTAATTAGACGTCAATTCTTAGTTCCGGGTAGTGCAGATCCAAATGCTGAAAGTGATGATTAAGATGACTATACTTAAACTTCAGCGACAAACGGGTGTGGCGTTAATCACAGTTATGTTAGTGGTGGCTATTGCAGTAGTGTTAGCGACTAAAATGAGCAGTGCATTAATTTTTCAAATACAGCGTACTGATAACCTTAACTCTAATCAACAAGCGTATTGGTATGCTATGGGAGCAGAGGCATTTGCCAAATCAGTGTTAACTCTTTCGTTTAAAGAAAAAGACGATAAAGCGGTTACTCATTTAGGTCAGCCTTGGGCGTCTGGAGAAACGAGTTTCCCTGTAGATTTAGGTACTATTAGCGGTGAAATAACCGACATGCATGCCTGTTTCAATTTAAACTCATTAATAAACAAAAAACAAAATAATGATGAACAAGGAAATGTTCCAGGCTCAAACCCTGATGAAAATGAACCACCAGAAGAAGATGATAAACAAGGTGGAAGTAATAAACCACCTGGTAATACTGGCAGTAGTGGTAAAGTAATAGAAAATAAAGCCAAAGTCGCTTTTATTGAGTTGATAAACTTATTAAATATTGACGGTATAGGCAGCTTTGAGGCTGAGTCGATGGCGGAAGCATTAATCGACTGGCTTGATGAGGACTCTTCTATTGCAAGTGCCGGCGGTGCTGAAGATAACGACTATGCCGCCAAAGAGTATCCTTATTTAGCGGCAAACAGTTTATTAGCGAGCGTGAATGAATTAAGGTTAATAGAGCACTTTACTCCACAAGTGATCTTTGCGTTAAAAGATTATGTCTGTGTGATCCCCAATTCGGATACACATAAAATAAACATCAATACAATTGATGAAGAGAATATAGAATTATTACAAGCTTTATTAGGCGGCGTAGACGCCAGTGCCGCAGAAGAAATATTTTCTGAGCGTGGTGAAGAAGGTTTTAAAGATATTAGTGAATTTACCAGTTTACCTGCAGTAAAGTCACTGAAAGATTTTAGTCAGTTCAAACAACAATTTGTTGTAGATAGTGAATACTTTAAACTGACTACTAAAACATCATTTAATGATAGTTACTTTAGTATGAATTCAATTATGAAAATAAATAAAGACGAAACCATTAGCGTGGTTAACAGAAGTATTGGAGTGAATTAATGCGAGAAAATTTATATATTCGCATTGGTAGTCAAGAGTCAGATCCAATTCAGTGGTTAATCACTGCTGAAGGTGAAACCGATGAAATAGCCAGTGGTGAGCTCGCCAATAAAGAAAACCTTAGTGAGCTGACAGAGAAAGCGAAAAGCCGCACCGTAAAAGTGATTATTAATGGTGCTGACGTGCGCTTGCATAGCATAACTGTGCCGGGGAAATCTGAGCGAGCGATAAAAGCTGCTGCGCCATATATGCTAGAGGATGAGTTAGCGGATGATGTAGAAGACTTATTTTTTGCATTTTCCAGTAAACCAAAAAATCATAGCGGTGATGAAAATTGCTTTTTTGCTGTACTTGCTCACCAACAACTGGAAACTTGGCTGTCTTGGTTTAGCGAAAGCGAAATCACCGTTAAAACTATGGTGCCTGACTTTCTCGCTTTGCCAATTGTCGAAAATAGTTGGACTGCACTTGCTATTAACCAGCAAATTATCATCCGCAGCCAAAGTTGGCAGGGGTTTGTGGTAAATGACACCATTGCAGAATTGGTTTTTGCGCAGTTATTAGCTGAACAAGAAGAACCGCAACAAGTTGCCACTTATTCACCAATAACTGTTACTGAAGAACAAATTGAAATTACGGCTATGCCAGAAGAGTTACCACTACTATTACTGGCTAAAGGGTATGAACAGCAATCATTTAACCTTTTGCAGGGTGAATACTCAGTAAAAGAACAGCGTTCACCAGAGCTCAAAAATTGGTTATGGGTTGCCGGCATTGCAGTGTTTGCTTTATTGCTGAATTTGACCGGTAAAATTGTTGAGTTAAACCAATTACAAGGTAAATACGAGCAAGTTAGCAATGGCATAGAAACTGATTATAAAAAGGCATTTCCAAAAACAAAGCGCGTGCGCTTATCTACGGTTAAACGCCAAATTACCAGTAAACTAGCTGAGCTTGGTGGTGCAACAGCTGATTCAGGGTTGCTGGCAATGCTAGAGAAAGTCCAGCCTGCATTTATGAAAGTTCCAAAACTTAAGCCAGAATCGTTACGTTTTGATGCGAAACGAAATGAGTTGCGTTTATCAGTAACGGCAAACGATTACCAAAGTTTCGAGCTATTTAAACAGGCATTAGAGCAGGCGGCATTAACGGTTGATACCGGAGCACAAAATAACCAGGGTGATGTAGTAACCGGGTCATTCAATATTAGGAGTAAGTCATGAAACAATGGTGGAAGGGCTTAAATCCAAGAGAGCAACAATTAGTTGCTGCTATGTCTGTTATCGTAGTGGTTTTTTTATTTATTAGCGTCGTTTGGCAACCATTGAATACTAATATTGAAAAATCACGAATTAAGCTAGGTAAGCAACAAGAGCTTGCCGTCTGGGTAAGCGAAAATTTAGCTCAATATAAGCAATTACAAAAAAGTGGTGGCAATAAATCATCTGGCGGCAGCTTATCAAGTGTGGTAAATCGTACCGCTAAGCAGAGAGCAATTGCAATTGCAAGAATGCAACCGCAAGGTGACGACTTACAAGTATGGATTGACGAAGTTGCTTTTAACGATTTGATCACTTGGCTCGAGCATTTAACCACTAACGAAGGCGTTATTATTCAAGCTGCAGATATTGCTGTGGGCAACGTTGCCGGTACTGTTAAAGTCAGACGTTTACAATTAGGAAAAGCATAATAATGCAACTGCAAGACATTAAGAAGTATTCGGCTATTGGCGCCGGATTTATTGCCTTATATTTAATATTTTTAATTTCATCAGCACCCGCAGATAAATTGATTACACAAGTACCACTGCCTAAAGGGGTGAGCTTACAAGGTATATCTGGGTCAGTGTTTTCAGGCAAAGCCAGAACGGTCACCATAAATAAATATACCGTCAACAATATTGAATGGTCAGTGAGTCTATTATCGCTGTTAACCTTTGATCCAAGTATTACCATTAATTTTGGTGATCGTTTAGGTAGTGTGTCTGGCTCAATGGATTTATCTAATCTGGGACCAGAAATACTTATTGAAAACGCCCAGATAATTGTTGATGCCAATGAGATCGTAACTCAGCTTAACTTACCAATAGATCTAAATGCTGGCGGCCAAATAAAGCTTAATGTTGCTTCTTATGGCATGGGTAAGCCGGTTTGTGCAGTTGCCAATGGGATTATTTTATGGGATAACGCTAATGTGAACGCGATGGACGAAGATATCGACTTAGGTTCATTACAAGCTTCTTTATCCTGCAATAAAGGCGCGTTGGAAGTTACCGTTGATCCAAAGAATGATTTAGGTCTAGAGCTTACTGCTAACGCATACAGCATGAAAAGAGTCACGGCAGATGGTTACCTAACCCCAGGAGATAAATTTCCTCATGCTCTTAGACCCGTACTCGGTTTTATTGGTAAAAAAGATTCGAAAGGGCGCTATACCATTCGTTTATAAACTGGTTGGTTTAACCTTAATAAAACGCTGCAGGGCTATCGTCGATAAGCGGTAGCCCGTTTAAATGAGCAATTTTTACTAATGACTTGGTTGGATAATTAGTGAAAATTCCATCGACACCTAAATAATGCATCTCGCTGATATCATCCTCATCATCAACGGTGTATACAAATACTTTCAAGCCACGCTGATGAGCATCATTTACAAATTTTTGATTAATAAAATCTATATTAATATGTACACTGTAAGCATTTAAGTGTTGGGCAAACTCGGCGTAAGTTAACGGGCAACTTGCGGTTAACGCGCCAATATTTAATTCTGGCTTGATCGATTTAATCTCAAAAAGTAGATGATGATTAAATGAAGAAAATAAAAACTGATTATAGCTAAAATTATATTTGATAATGGCTTCATCGATAAGATCTAAAACCGGTAGTACGGTTTGATCTGCTTTTAATTCAATGTTTAGATGGCATCTGCCATTTATAGTCGCTAACACTTCTTCTAGAGTCGGTACTTGCTGACCTTTGCCGGCATCCAGCTCACGTATTTCCTTAAAAGACAGTTTATTAATTTTACCCTGGCCGTTAGTGGTTTTATTTACCCAACGGTCGTGGATCACAATAAGTTCACCATCGCTAAGGTGGACATCAACTTCGATGGCATCTACCTGCATGGCTAATGCTTGTTTTATTGCTAATAGCGTGTTCTCTGGCTCATGGCCACTTGCACCTCGATGCGCAAAAACAAGCATACTTATTCTTACTCCGAAGTTGTTACATTTGCATAGGTATCACCTAAACGAGTTACCGTTTCAGGACCTGCATCTTCGGTAAACTCTATAGTGTTTGCTGGGAAACAACACACGGTAGTTGAGCCCAGTTTGAAACGCCCCATTTCTTCACCTTTAGCGAGGTGAATAACACCTTCGCCTTCACTTGGATAAGTCCAGGTTGTGACTTGCTTTTCTTTGCTTGGTGCAATCGTTCCTGCCCAAACGGTTTCTATACTGGCGACAATTGTTGCGCCAACTAATACCATCGCCATAGGGCCAATAGCCGTATCGAAAATAGCGACTACTCGCTCGTTTCTGGCAAATAAATTAGGAACATTTTGCGCGGTTAAAGGGTTAACTGAAAATAAATCACCAGGTACAAAAATCATTTCACGTAAGGTACCGGCAATTGGCATATGAATACGATGATAATCTTTAGGAGCTAAATAAATGGTAGAAAACTTACCCCCCCGAAATGGTGCCGCGGTTTCAGCTTTACCACCTAGTAGGGTTTCTAAGGAATAGTTGAAACCTTTAGCTTGAATTAATTGATCATTAATAATGTCGCCCTGTTGGCTAATTGCGCCATCAACCGGGTAACAAATTTCATTTTCATCAGGGTTAATTGGGCGCGCGCCGTCAACTAATTCACGAGTAAAAAAGTCGTTAAAGGTAGCAAACTCTTTAGGGTCTTGTATTTTTGCCTGACTCATATCTATGCCATAGGCTTTTATAAAACGCTTTATTGCAAATGTTGTTAATGGCCCGCCTTTACCAGCAGCTAACTTACCAACTAAGCGTGATAAACCATGTTTTGGCATTGCATATTGCAAAGCAATTTTTAAATTATCAACTGACACTAGAGTTTCCTTTTTCATTTTAGAAAACGCCAAGCAGGAAATAATGTCTACTTGGCGTAATTTATTATAGGTTATTTATATACAGATTAATTAAATCTTGAGGTTAATTTATTATCACCAAGGCTCGCTAAAATTCGTTGATAACTAGCAAAGCGTAACGGATTAATTTTACCATCGCTTACCGCTTGTTGTAGCGCGCAGCCCGGGTCATTTTGATGTTTACAATCTCGAAATTTGCAATAACCAAAGTAATCTTGAAACTCAATAAAACCTTGATCTACTTCCTCTGGCGATAAATGCCAAAGACCAAATTCACGAATACCAGGCGAGTCAATCAATCGACCACCAGTAGGAAAGTGGTACAAACGAGCCACGGTAGTCGTATGTTGCCCCAGGCCTGAGTTTTCAGAAACCTCTTTGGTGCCAATACCTAATTCTGGCATTAAAGAGTTGACTAAGGTAGATTTACCAACACCTGATTGACCAACAAAAATACTGGTTTTATCATTTAATCGTGCGGTAATGTTTTCAATGCCTTCTTGTAATTTACTGCTGGCAAAAATTACTTCGTAGCCTATTTCTTGGTAAAGCGCGATGTGTATATCGATTAGTTCTTGATGCTCTGCACTGAGCAAATCAATTTTATTTAAAACGATAACTGGTTTAATACCAGTTAATTCAATTGCAACTAGATAACGGTCGATAATATCGGGATTAAACGCTGGCACCACAGACGAAACAATAAATATTTGATCAATGTTGGCAGCAATTGGTTTTAACCCATCATATACATCTGGTCTGGCTAATTCTGTAGTGCGCTCATGCACAGCTTCAATAACGCCGCTAATGCTGTGCTCTGTTTCTTTGCCCTGACGCCAGACTACTGAATCACCACAAACGATACTTTTAACTGTACGGCGAATATTACAGCGAAATATATCACCATTACTCGCTTCAACATCAGCATGCTGGCCAAAGCGGCTGACAATGATGCCATTTTTCTGTTCGCTTAATTCGCTATCTTGCCAAGCAAGATCTTTATCTTTACTAAGTTTATCAGCAAGATTTTTTTTAATGCGCCGGTGTTGACCTTTGGTCAATTTTTTTGCTTTAGCCACGGGTATATTTCATTTGTTACCTGTTGAGCATATAAATGCTTTAAATTATGCCGTATTATACAAAAAGAAAAGTGATAATGAAAATATAAGGCGTTTAAATGGCTGTAAATGCAAATAATTTAATCTGGCTAGATCTAGAAATGACAGGCCTGGAACCTGAGCAAGATGTAATATTAGAGATAGCTTCAATCGTTACTGATGGCGACCTTAATATATTGGCACAAGGACCGGTATTTGCCATTCATCAAAGTGATGACGTGCTAGCCAATATGAATGAATGGTGTGTAAAACAGCATGGTGCTAGTGGCTTAACTCAGCGTTGTCGTGAATCAAAAGTTACCTTACAACAAGCTGAGCAAGCGACGATTGAATTTATTGAGCAATACGTAGCAAAAGGTATTTCTCCTATGTGCGGTAATTCAATTGGTCAAGACAGACGCTTTATTAATGCCTACATGAAGGATTTTGAAACCTGGTTTCACTATCGCAATATTGATGTAAGTACGATCAAAGAATTGGTCAGACGCTGGCAGCCTGCAGTGTTAGATAAGGTTACTAAACAAGGAACTCATCTAGCATTGGATGACATCATAGAATCTATTGCAGAATTAAAAGTTTATAGACAACATGTATTTAAAATATAACAATAACTAGTAAATATTTTGTTAATAAGTTCAAGGTGTTGAAGATTTGTACTAGTATTAACTGATACCGTCACTGAAATGTAGAATAACAATAAAAGGATTTGTGACTATGCAAGGCTCTCAAGCTTTGGTGAAAACACCAAGCTATATTATCACTAAGGCCGTACTGTATGTTGCCTTATTGCTTTCCACCATGGGCTTATTGGTGGCAACTTCATTATGGCTTTATAATCAGCAGGCTGAAAAAGCAGAGTTCCTGCATAAGCAGCAAATTCCCTTTATTAAAAATAATGCTCAATTGATGAAAAGTGTCGCTGAATTAGAAAATCAGCTGGTCGCTCAGCAACTGGCTATTCGTCACCAACAACTTGACCAACCTCTAGATGATGTCAAACAAGCTTGGCTAGAAATTGTCGACTTAAGTAAGCAACATGTGTTGATGGTTAATGATAATTTACGAGATAATACTGCCGACGAAATTGCCAAAACAGCGCAATCTTTTGCTGATGGTTATAAAAAATTTGTTATTTTAGTTGATGACTTAATTCTTATTCGTCAATCTCGCAATGGTCAATACAGTGCCAACACTAAAACCTTAACTGAAATTATTGAGCATGTTGATTCTATTCGCCGTGATAAACAGCGGCAACTTAATAAAAACTCTTTAGATTTTGTAAATAGTCAAAATAGAGTCGGAACTAACACTTTTAATTCCGTTATAGCATTGATGAATGAAGGACAATTCTATCAATATATTTATCAAGAATTATTGAAATTACAAAACCAATTAACAGCATTATCTTCAACTGTATCGTCGTATCAATTTAATCAAATATCTACACAAATTGCGACGTTAACCAAGAACATTAATAAAGAATTACAAACCAGTAAAGCCAGTGATAAAAAGTTAGAGCAATTGACTGATGATATTCGAGAGATTACCAATCAATTGATGGGCTCAGGACAATTGTTTGCTAAGTGGCGCGATGAAAATATTACGACGAATAAAGTGATAAGTCAGTTAAAAGATTATCAAGATTTTTTGAAGCAAACAGCTATGTTAATTGAGCGGCCTAACTTTTATGACCTGCCTGAATTTGAATTAAACCTGCCAATTATCGGGATTAAGGTAAAAGAATCAACCATGCTACCAATTGGCTTTATATTTATTCTGGTATTGGTATTTTCGAGTGTTTTTTTAGCATGGCGTATTTTAAATCTGGTAAATCGTACATTCCATGCCGGCGCCGACCACATGCAACTTGAGCATGAGAAAGAATTACAGGCCGAACAAGCATTAATTAATGTTAAAAAGAAAGAAAAAAACCAGCTTAAATCAATCATGGAAACTAATACTCATTCAGAGCTTAAGCAAACTGAAAAACAAGCAATTGCTGAGTTAGATGAAGAGATTGAAGAAGCACAACCGAGCTTCTATCAAATTAACAACCTGGTGATGAACCTTGAAAAGTTTAACCAATACCATGGTTCAGCTGAAATGGCAGTATTTATGCTTGATGATTACATGGATCGTAATAAACAAAACTTTGAAAAACTAAAAGATGCCCTCGCTCATGAAAACTTATCCCGAGTTAGCGAAATTAATGATTCTATTTTAAAAACCGCAGTTATTTTGTCGGCGCCACGCTTAATTAAATCGTGTGAACAGCTTAGCGATATTTGTGCAAAACAAGCAATCCATCAGGCAGTGCCAATTATCGTAGAAATGAATGAAGCTATTCTAGAAGTAGCTAAATTTGTTGAAGAGAGTTAATAGTTTCTGATTATTGCCGGAATATTTGCAAGTTAAGCATCTCTTGATAAGCCTTTTTCGATAGTACGTATTAAACGAGCGGTTAATCGCTCGTTTTTATTTTCAGCTAGTTTTTCAAGTTTTAATTGCTGTTGTTCTAACGCCCAATCAATATGTTCTTGTACCATTTCACTTGTTGTCTGTTGTTCGTTTAGGGCATCTACGATCTTTTGATCAAAAGGTGCGTTACCTAATGCCACCGCTATGTTGCGTTGCCAACAGTCAAAACCAATGCGGCGAATGGGTGAGCCTTGAGTATTTTTTAAAAACTGTTGTTCATTCCAACTAAATATTTCTAATAAGGTGATATCGTCAAGTTGATTGCGCGGTTGAAAGTCACCTTCGACTGAAAGTTTGGCAAATTTGTTCCATGGGCAAATTAATTGGCAATCATCACAGCCGTATATCCTGTTGCCGATTAATGGCCGAAACTCTTCAGGAATGGCATCTCTTAGTTCAATGGTTAAATAGGAAATACAACGCCTGGCATCAACAACATAAGGTTCAACTATGGCATCAGTAGGGCATATTTTGATGCAAGATACACATTGCCCACATTGGTTCTGTTTGGGCTCGTCAATTGGCAACGGGATATCAACCATTAGTTCACCCAAGAAAAACCAAGATCCAGCTTGTTGATTGATTAATAGCGTGTGTTTGCCTACCCAGCCAAGACCTGCTTTTTCTGCTAATGGTCGCTCTAAAACTGGCGCTGAATCTACAAATGGGCGAAAATTAAGGCTATGACAATAGGCTTCAATCTTTTGGCCAAGTTGTTTTAAACGGTTACGCATAAGCTTGTGATAATCGCGGCCTAGCGCATAACGAGATACAAATGCATGCTTAGGTTGCTTTAATATTTTGGCAAATTTAGCTTGCGTAGGCAGGTAATCTAAACGAGCGGAAATTACTCTCAGTGTGCCGGGTAATAATTCGTCAGGTCTAGCGCGCATCAAATCATGTCGCGCCATGTAATCCATATTACCGTGATAGCCTTGTTCAAGCCATTTGCTCAGGGCTTTTTCATGATTTTTTAAATCTACGTCACAAATACCAACATCACTAAAACCAAGCTCTTTTGCCCAAAGCTTGATTTTTTCCGCTAGATGCTGATAGTTAATAGATGAATGATCAATCATGGATGTTTAGATGAAACCCGTTAAATTTTTGGCAAGCATACCACACAATGCCTATCAGGCTGAAGATGTCCAAAAAAACGAAGGGAAAATAGCGGCACTTGCAAACTTGAGTTTGTACCAATTAATGGAAGCTGCTGGTGTAGCTGCATTTCAATTACTACGAACACAATGGCCTGATAGTAAAACCATCCTAGTGGTTTGTGGTAAGGGAAATAATGCTGGCGATGGCTTCATAGTAGCAAGGTTGGCATTAGAGCAGGGCATGCATGTTTATCTGCATAACTTAGCCAATATTGATGACTACCAAGGTGATGCTAAGCTTGCGTGTACAAAGTACCTCGAGGCGGGCGGTAATCTGCATAATCTTGATGAGATAGATTTAACCAAAGTAGAGCTTATCGTTGATGGCTTACTTGGTACTGGCTTATCTGGGCAAGTCAGAGATAACTATCAAACGGTTATTGAATTATTCAACTCGTTAAAAAAGCCAATTTTGAGTCTGGATATTCCTTCCGGATTATGTGCCAACACTGGGCAGGTCCTCGGGTGTTCGATTAAAGCGGATATAACCATAACCTTTGTCGCGGTTAAACAAGGGCTGCTAACAGGTGTAGCGAGTGATTATTGTGGTGAGATTTATGTCTCAGGTTTAGGTATTGGAACCAGTTTTAGTAAAAATATACCATCATCTGTAACGGTTAATTCTCAACACTCTTTAAAAAAATTGACGAGTAGGCGACAAAGCGCTCATAAGGGTAATAGCGGTTTTGTATTAGTTGTCGGAGGTAATCAAGGGATGCCAGGGGCGGCAAAGTTATCAGCCGAGGCTTGTTTGCGCAGTGGTGCAGGTTTGGTTGCGGTTATGTGCTATCACACTAATGAAGTCATAATATTAGCCAATCGACCGGAATTAATGTTACTAAGTTTTGAGAATGACTCGATTGATAACCAACAAAAAATTGCTAAGGCGAATGTGGTGGTGCTTGGCCCTGGCTTAGGCTGTGATATTTGGGCCGAAAATAATTTTCAACAAACTTTAGCACTCAACAAACCTATGGTGATTGATGCCGATGGATTAAATTTATTAGCAAAAAAACCACAGTACCGAGATAACTGGGTGTTAACTCCCCACCCGGGTGAAGCCGCTAAATTATTGAATTGTTCCGTAGCTAATATAGAGCAAGATAGATTTGAGTCAGCCCGAGCTATTGCGTTAAAATATGGCGGTATTTGTGTATTAAAAGGCGCTGGTACCTTAATCAGTGATGGCGAACGTATTGCCATCAATATAACGGGCAACCCAGGTATGGCTGTTGGTGGTATGGGTGATGTCTTGTCTGGTATCATTGGCGCTTTAATATTACAATCAAGTAATATATTTCAGGCAGCTAAATACGGTGTATATTTACATGGTCTAGCAGCTGATATGGCAATAATTGATGGTCAAAAAGGCTTACTGGCCAGTGATCTATTTCCTTATATTCGACAACTGGTAAATGAATGAACGAAGTAACATTAGCATTAGCCGATGAGCAAGCAACCGTAGCTATGGGTAAACAATTAGCTGACATTACAAAACAGCTTAATTTAGATAATTTATTGGTATTTTTAAATGGTGACTTGGGCGCGGGAAAAACTACTTTAACGCGTGGTTTTGTACAAGGCATGGGCCATAATGGCAACGTAAAAAGCCCTACATACACTTTGGTAGAACCCTACGAGCTATCACCATGGCATGTTTACCATTTTGACTTATATCGCTTGAGTGACCCGGAAGAGTTGGAATATATGGGGATTCGCGACTATTTTGCCCAGAAATCTTGCAGTTTTATCGAATGGCCTGAAAAAGGTTCTGGTATTTTGCCCCAAGAAGATCTTATTATTAATTTACAGTATAATGACACGCAAAGAATCATCACACTATTGGCTGTAACCAGCCGAGGTGAGCAAATAATAAATCTAATAACATAAAAGCCAGTTATAGCAGTTGATATCTAGAGCTTTTTGGAAAGCGTAAATACAAATCATGAGAAGATGTAGCCTAAAAGTTGTCGTTGTTTTTTTTAGCATGTTTGCCATTAATGCTTGGGCAATTAATGTTATTGAAGGTGTGCGAATTTGGCCGGCTCCTGAAAATACCCGAGTAGTATTCGATTTAAGCGATAAACCCGACTACAGCTATTTTTACCTTAGTAACCCGAATCGTTTAGTTATTGATTTTAAAAATACCCAAAACATTTCTAACTTAACGAATCTTGCTAAAAATGATACTCGTATTAAATTAATTCGAACCAGCACCAGTAAGAATAACACTGCCGTGCGATTAGTCTTAGAACTCAATAATAGCTACGACGATAGTATCTTTGTACTTGCCCCAACAGGACCATATGGTGATCGTTTGGTCGTTGATTTACTTGATAAAAAACGTAAACAAGTGGCCACTCATAAACCAAAAAATACCAAACGTGATGTGATCATTGGCATAGATGCAGGACATGGCGGTGAAGATCCCGGTTCTATTTCTAAAAATGGCACATATGAGAAGAAAATAACCCTAGCTATCGCTAAACGATTACAAGCTATTGTGAATAAAGAGCCCGGCATGAAAGCGGTAATGATCCGCAGCGGTGATTATTTCGTAAACTTAAATCGTCGCACCGAAATTGCCCGAAAACAGCAAGTCGACTTTTTAGTATCTATCCATGCAGATGCATTTCGTACCTCACAGCCACGAGGCGGTTCGGTATGGATTGTAAATAATTCTCGAGCTCAATCAGAATTATCGCGTTGGTTGGTTAATCGTGAGAAAAACTCAGAATTACTTGGTGGCGGTGGTGAATTAATTAAGCGAACCAATGATGACAATCTTGCGGTTTTCTTAGCCGACCTAACCAAAGACAAGTCATTAGAAATAAGTGATCGTATGGCGAATAACGTCATCAAAGAAATGAAAAAAATCACTAAAATGCATAAGTCGAAACCACAAAATGCCAGTTTAGCAGTATTAAAATCTTCCGATATTCCATCCATGTTGGTTGAAACCGGCTTTATTTCTAATCCCCATGACTTTAAAAATTTAATGTCTTCTAGGCATCAAGGTAAATTGGCTAATGCCATTTTTACTGGTATGAAAAACCATTTTGTCCGTTATCCGCCTGAAGGTTCGCTACTTGCGAGTCAAAAACCTACTCAGCACAAGATTAGCCGGGGAGAATCACTGTCAGTGGTTGCCCAGCGTTATAAAGTGTCAGTAAAAGAAATAAAACTCGCTAATAACTTGAAAACTGATGTTGTTCGTATCGGTCAAACCCTGACAATTCCAAGAGTAAATTAATGTCTATTGCTGTATTACCCGCTCGCCTTGCTAATCAAATTGCAGCTGGTGAAGTGGTGGAGCGTCCGGCCTCGGTAGTAAAAGAATTAGTGGAAAATTCCATTGATGCCGGCGCAACCAAAATAACTATTGAGATAGAAAAGGGCGGCTCAAAAAGAATTAAAATTACCGATAATGGCAAAGGTATTGTTAAAGATGAATTAACCCTGGCTTTATCTCGTCATGCGACCAGTAAAATTAAAAGCTTGGATGATCTAGAGTCTATTCACAGTTTAGGCTTTCGCGGCGAAGCATTGGCCAGTATTAGTTCGGTCTCTCGGTTAACGTTAACCTCTAAACCTGTTACACAAGAATCTGCTTGGCAAGCAATAGCTGTTGGGCGTGACATGCAGGTAGATATTAAACCTGCTGCACATCCTGATGGTACCAGCATTGATGTTGAGGATTTATTCTTTAATACTCCAGCCAGACGAAAATTTTTACGGACCGAAAAAACCGAGTTTACTCATATTGATGAAGTGGTGCGCCGTATTGCTTTATCTAAATTAGAAATTACCATCATCCTTTCTCATAACGGTAAAGTTATTAGGCAGTATCGTGGTGCCAAAACAGAAAAACAAATTGAAAAACGTATCGCTTCCGTATGTGGGCAAGGGTTCATTGATAATGCCATTGCGTTAGACTTTAAACATGATAATTTGCACTTGTGGGGCTGGATTGCCAAACCTGAGTTTTATCGCAGTCAGAATGACTTAAGTTACAGTTATGTCAACGATCGAATGATGCGCGATAAATTAATAAACCATGCGATAAGACAAGCGTATGCCGATCGTTTAAATCATGATGGTTATCCTGCATTTGTGCTGTTCTTTAATTTAGATTTTGCCGATGTTGATGTAAATGTGCACCCGGCAAAGCATGAAGTGCGTTTTCATCAAGCTCGCTTTGTGCATGACTTTATTTGCTCCGCAGTTGAGCAAACACTTAATAACGAGCAAGCAAACGTATCCGAAGCGCTTTTATGTGATGAGCATGGTGAAGTTATTGCAAGTGCGAATCAACCTTATGCCCGAGATTATGTACAGCCCTTACAGATGGTCTCAGAGCAAACAAGTGGGCAAAGTAACAGTGCGGCAAATACCTATCAACACAACCAACGTCCATCCAGGCAAGCGGTTGGTAATTATCATTCGCTGTTAACAACGCCGCATACAGCTAATGTAGATGCCGTTGCAGTAGCAACAGAGGAGTCTGTTGCAGCAACTGCACTTTCTACCGCCACTGAATATGCTTCAACAGTAACTGTGAATCAAGCACTGATAAATGATGAATTACGTTTATTAACCATGATTGATGACTTTGTTGCCGTAGTTGAATACAAAAAATCTATATGTTGCGTGCAGTTAAAGCCATTGTGCAGAGCAGTCAATAGTGAACTATTAGGCCAATCCTTTGCCGTCGGCATTGTCTCTCAGCCACTATTATTACCGGTATCTGTTGCGCTTGATAAGGCTTCGGTAAATTTTGTTGATACCAACCTAGAGCTATTCGAGCAAGCGGGAATAAAATGCGCATTAAAAGGCCTGCAATGTATTATCCGCCAATATCCTGCGCAATTTAGAGATAAAGACATCAGCCAGAGCTTTTTGCAATTGCTTAATTTACTCATAACAGCAGAAACATTAACCAAGCAGTCATGGATATCAGCTTTCGCTGAACTTAAAATGCCAGAGCAATTAGATTTAACTTATGCTCAACAGCTGTTATTAAATCGTAAAACTTTACAAAACTTTGATCTTTCTGATTATATGCGCTTGAATTCTATTGAAGTAGACCTTACTTCATACATTAACCAGCTAGCATAAATCCAACATCTAAGAAGATATGAGCGAAATGCAACAACAAAAGTTACCACCAGTAATTTGTATTATGGGGCCAACTGCCTCAGGCAAAACTGATCTTGCTTTTGGCTTAAGTGATCGTTTACCTTGCGATATCATTAGTGTTGATTCAGCACTTATCTATAAAGATATGAATATCGGCAGTGCTAAACCAACTAAAGAAGAGCTGGCCAAGTACCCACATCGGTTGATAGATATCATTGACCCGAGTGAGAGCTACTCTGCAGCAGATTTTTGTCGGGACGCAAAGCGCGAAATCGATGAAATTCGTAGTCGTGGTCGTATACCTATTTTGGTTGGTGGAACTATGATGTATTTCAAGAGTCTACTGGAAGGTATTTCACCTCTGCCCGCTGCGAATGCAAAGATTCGTGCAGATATAGCCGAACAAGCAGAGCAAAAAGGTTGGCAACATATTCATGACTTACTCAATGAAGTAGATCCTGTTTCAGCCGAGCGAATTCATCCTAATGATCCACAAAGGTTAACTCGAGCTTTAGAAGTTTATCAACTAACAAATAAAAGCATGACCGAGCTAACCAAAATCAAAGGTGACACTCTAGATGGCGATGTTTTACAATTTGCAATTAGCACCACTGAACGCGCTGAATTACATCAACGCATAGAACTTAGATATAACATCATGTTGGAGCAGGGCTTTCAACAAGAAGTCGAACAATTAAAACAACGCAATGATTTACACGAAGACCTACCGTCAATTCGTTGCGTTGGTTATAGACAAATGTGGCAACATTTAAACGGTGAGTTTGATTATGACGAAATGATCTTCCGCGGCGTTTGCGCTACTAGACAGCTGGCCAAGCGGCAACTTACTTGGCTTCGTGGTTGGCCAAAGTTAACTTGGTTAACCACAAATGATGAAACTAATCTCCAACAAATATTAAGTTGTTTAGCAAAGTTGAAATCATAGTGTATACTTAAAAAGCTCGTTGTGTAACTAACTAAATTTGCACAATTAATTTACTCTAATTTGGTTATAGTAAATCGGATTAACAATAACAATAAGGGGCCAATACAATGGCAAAAGGTCAATCTTTACAAGACCCATTTTTGAATGCTTTACGTCGTGATCGCATTCCCGTGGCAATCTATTTAGTCAACGGTATTAAATTACAAGGCCAAGTTGAATCATTTGATCAATTTGTGATCTTACTTAAAAATACGGTAAGCCAGATGGTATATAAGCATGCTATCTCAACGGTTGTGCCGTCTCGTGCAGTTAACACATCTAATCCGGCTGAATTTACTCAACCGGGGGAATAACGCCTAAATGAAATTGAATTGGAATTGCTCATTTGTTTGATAGACATCAAGCAGGTGAGCAAGCTGTACTCGTTCACATAGATTTTCCGCAAGAAAACGCTCGTGAAGACTTACAAGAATTTGAAATGTTGGTTTCTTCTGCCGGCGTAAATTCTTTAACAGTAGTAACTGGTAAACGAAGTACCCCTCACACTAAATTTTTTGTCGGTAGCGGTAAAGCTGAAGAAATTCGCGATGCAGTGAACTTGTATAATGCTGACGTGATTTTGTTTAATCATGCGTTAAGCCCTTCACAAGAAAAAAATATCGAAGCATTATGTGAATGTCGAGTCATCGACCGCACTTCACTTATTTTAGATATTTTTGCCCAACGTGCTCGCACCCATGAAGGTAAGCTGCAAGTAGAACTTGCCCAGCTTCGCCATATGAGTACTCGATTAATTCGAGGTTGGACACATTTAGAACGACAAAAAGGTGGTATTGGTTTACGTGGGCCAGGTGAAACTCAGTTAGAAACTGATAGACGTTTACTGCGTGATCGGATGCATAATATTCGTGGTCGATTGGAAAAAGTTGAAAAACAACGACATCAAGGCCGTAGAGCACGCGAAAGAGCAGAAATACCTACTGTGTCATTGGTCGGTTATACCAATGCTGGTAAGTCTACAATATTTAACCGTATTACCAATGCAGATGTGTATGCAGCCGATCAATTGTTCGCAACCCTTGATCCAACACTAAGAAAGCTCCATATAGAAGATGTAGGGCGTATTATATTAGCCGATACGGTTGGGTTTATTCGTCATTTACCTCATGATTTAGTTGCTGCCTTTAAGGCGACACTGACAGAAACCCGAGAAGCTGATTTACAGTTACACGTAGTTGATATTGCTGATGAACGCCGCGCTGATAATATGGCGCAAGTAGATGCCGTGCTGGAAGAAATTGAAGCGAATGAAATCCCGCAATTGCTGGTGTGTAACAAAATTGATAACTTGCATGACATTGCGCCGCGTATAGATAGAGACGAGCTGGGCAAGCCGATTAGAGTTTGGTTATCTGCCAGAGCGAATATTGGTTTAGAGCTATTAAATGTTGCTTTGTCTGAATTATTAGCAACAGATATTGTCAAACACACACTTAAAATACCAGCAAGCGCTGGAAAATTGCGTGGCAAGTTATACCAGCTAAACTGTATAAAAGACGAAACATATGATGAGCAAGGTAATTGTTTACTGGATGTGACATTACCATTGCGAGAATGGAATAAATTGTTGAAAGCAGGTAAAAGCGAATTACAAGGCTTTATCCTGAATTAAGCTGCTGTTACTATTGAAGTAACAAAGATAAATGAAGGTAAATATCTGCATATTATATTTGCCAATATAGATTTTTAAACATTGCACCAAACGGAGAGCAAAATGGCTTGGAATGAACCGGGGAAAAACGATAATGATCCCTGGAAAAATAAAGGCGGTCGTGATCAAGGACCACCAGATTTAGACGAACTATTGAAAGATCTTGGCAATAAATTTGGCGGAATTTTCGGTGGTAATAAGCCAGGTAAATCTGGCGGTTCTAACAGTTTCAGTAGCTTTGGTGCTGGTATTGTGATCGCAATTGCTGTTGTTGTATGGGCAGTAAGTGGTTTCTATACGATTAAAGAAGCAGAGCGCGGCGTAGTGTTACAGTTTGGTGAATTTAACGGCTTGGTCGAGCCGGGCATTCATTGGCAACCTACCTTTGTGCAAAAAGTTATTCCTGTAGACGTACAAACAACTCGTAACCTTCCTGCTAGCGGCTTTATGCTAACTCAGGATGAAAACGTTGTACGTGTAGAGATGCAAGTTCAATATCGTATTGTTAATGCGCGTAACTACTTATTCAGCGTAACCAACGCCGATGAAAGTTTAGAGCATGCTTTTGATAGTGCTATTCGCTATGTTGTTGGTCATTCTGAAATGGATGAAGTGTTAACTTCAGGACGTGAGGCTGTACGTCAATCGGTATGGGCTGAACTTGAAAAAGTAATTGAGGCTTACAGCTTAGGTATCATCATTTCAGATGTTAACTTTAAGGATGCCCGTCCACCGGAGCAGGTTAAAGCTGCGTTTGATGATGCGATTGCTGCAAAAGAAGATGAAGAGCGTTTTGTGCTAGAAGCCGAAGCTTATGCTTTATCGGTAGAGCCAGAAGCGCGTGGTCGTGCTAAGCGCATGGAACAAGATGCCATTGCTTACAAGCAACAAGTTGTACTAGCCTCAGAAGGTGAAGTAGCTAAGTTTGAAAAGCTTTTACCAGAATATAAAGCGGCGCCAGAAGTTACTCGTCAACGTTTATATATTACTACGATGGAAAAAGTATATTCAAATACGTCAAAAGTTATGGTTGATGTAGATGGTGGTAATAACATGATGTACTTGCCACTTGATAAAATTATGCAGCAACAGCAACAAACGTCACCTTATAAAAGAGAAATCAATCCGTTGACGCAAGCACCAGTACAACAAGGTAAAAATTCATCAGTGAATTCATTATCTGGCCGTGCTGATCGTTTTAGCCGAGGAGATAACTAATCATGAAAAACTTTGCAATTATAATCCTGGTAGCGCTAGGTCTATTAACGGTTTCATCAATATTTGTTATTAATGAAGGCGAGCGCGGTATCGTGTTTCAATTCTCAAAAATTAAACGTGACTCTGCTGGAGAAATGAAAATTTATTCTCCAGGTTTGCATTTTAAAATTCCATTAATTGAACGTGTTAATAAAATTGATGCACGTATTCAAACCCTTGATGGTGCTCCGGATCGTTTCGTTACGGCCGAGAAAAAAGATTTATTAGTAGACTCTTACGTGAAATGGAAAATCGTTGATTTTTCTACCTTCTATGTACGTACAGCTGGCGGTAACATTGATAACGCCCGTGCCTTGTTAAAACAAAAAGTGAACAATGGTTTACGTACTGAGTTTGGTTCGCGCACTATTAAGCAAATTGTTTCTGGTGATCGCGATTCACTTATGGAAGAAGCAATGCTTAGTGCTGAATCGAGTAAAGCTGACTTAGGTATCGAAGTTGTTGATGTGCGTGTAAAACGCATTAACCTACCTGAAGAAGTAAGTAATTCGATTTATGAACGTATGCGTGCTGGCCGTATCGCTGTCGCACAAGAACATCGCTCACAAGGTCGTGAGAAAGCTGAAGTATTACGTGCAACCGTTGATGCTAAAGTGACGGTAATGATAGCAAATGCTAAAAAGCTGGCATTCACTTTACGCGGTGAAGGCGATGCCTTAGCCGCTAAAGTATATTCAGATGCTTATAACAAAGATGCAGAGTTTTTCTCTTTCGTCAGAAGTTTAGAAGCTTACGAGAAAAGCTTCAGTTCTAAGAGTGATATCTTAGTTGTTAAGCCCGACAGTGACTTTTTCAATTACTTAAAAGCCCCTAAAACAGGTAAGTAATGGATTGTTCATGTTTTTAAATTTATAGCCCACCTTTTGGTGGGCTATTTATTTCTGACATAAAAACTAAAAGGTAGTGACATGTCATTTGAATTATTGTTAAGTGCATTTGCCTTAATGCTTGTTTTTGAAGGGCTTGGCCCGTTATTATTCCCAAATCGTTGGCGCAGTTTTATCTTAAAGCTGGCCGAAGAAAAACCAGATAATATCCGCCAGATTGGCCTAGTGTTGGTTGTTATTGGCGCCATCTTATTGTTTTTGAACAATTAAAGTCTAATTTCTACTTGCTAATCTAACTAAGCCATCACGCTGCTAACAAGTTAACTACAAAAAAATAAATAAAGTTGATGATCTAGGCATGCTTGTTTGTTAAAATCCCCGCCTAATTTTCTTTCGAAATATGTAAATTATTATTATGGGCAAAAACGTCGTTGTTCTTGGCACCCAATGGGGTGATGAAGGTAAAGGTAAGATTGTTGACTTACTAACTGATAAGGCTAAATTTGTAGTTCGTTATCAAGGTGGTCACAATGCTGGACACACATTAGTAATAGACGGTGAAAAAACCGTGTTACACCTTATTCCATCAGGTGTTTTACGTGATAACGTAAAATGTATGATCGGTAATGGTGTTGTATTATGTCCGAAAGCACTTATGACTGAAATTAAAATGCTTGAAACTAAAGGCATTCCAGTTCGTGAGCGCTTACTAATTAGCGACGCATGTCCATTAATCATGCCTTATCACAACGCCTTAGATGCAGCTCGTGAAGCAGCACGTGGTAAAAAAGCTATCGGTACTACTGGTCGTGGTATTGGTCCAGCTTACGAAGATAAAGTAGCCCGTCGTGGTTTACGTGTTAGCGATCTGTTCAACGCTGAAACATTTGCCGATAAGTTAAAAGAAATTATGGAATACCATAACTTCGTGTTAACTAATTACTATAAAGCTGAAGCTCTGGATTTTGATACTGTATTAGCCGATGCATTAGCAGTTGCCGATATCATCAAAGCAATGACTGCTGATATTAGCGAAATACTTGACCAAGCTCGTAAAGCTGGTGATTCAATCATGTTTGAAGGTGCCCAAGGTACGCTTCTAGATATCGACCACGGTACTTACCCATATGTTACTTCTTCAAATACTACTGTTGGTGGTGTTTCAACAGGTAGCGGTTTTGGTCCATGTAACCTTGATTACGTATTAGGTATTACTAAAGCTTATACAACACGTGTTGGTTCTGGTCCTTTCCCTACAGAGCTTGATGATGAAATTGGTCATCACTTAGGTACTGTTGGCCATGAGTTTGGTGCTACAACTGGTCGTGAACGTCGTTGTGGCTGGTTTGATGCCGTGGCTATGCACAGAGCTGTACAAGTTAACTCAATTACAGGTTTTTGTTTAACTAAGCTTGACGTATTAGATGGTTTGAAAGAACTTAAAATTTGTACCGGCTACAAAACTGAATCAGGTGAAATCATAACTGTACCGCCAATGGCTGCAGAAGGTTATGAAAATATCACTCCTGTTTATGAAACAGTTCCTGGTTGGTCTGAAAATACTGTTGGCGCAACAAGTGTTGATGCATTACCCGCTAATGCAATTGCCTACATTAAACGTCTTGAAGAAATTACCGGCGTGCCAATTGATATCATTTCAACAGGTCCTGATCGTAACGAAACAATGGTTTTAGTTAACCCTTTCACTGAATAACTAACAACACGTTTAGTTAACAAAATAGGGACCTAATAGGTCCCTTTTTTTACTTCAAGGATGAAGGAATTCAAACTACCATGGACGGCATTATGTTTGTAGCTTCATAATATGCGAAAGTGTGCGCCGTCATCCTGTGGAAGCCTAAGCGAGACACGAGACCACCTACAGCATATCGTGGCTTTAAAAATTAGCATAACAGTCATTTCAACTATTGTTTAATAGGCTTACTTTATCAGCTCATAACTTTAATTTATGGTTATACCTAGTATTGGTATGAGTTATAACGAATTAGTTATAATTATGGGTAACTTAGATGAAAGTTTTCAGGTAGTATTACAAACCCTAACATTAGGTCCTAGCTATTTCTTACTAAAAGGTACATTCCATGGCTGATTTTCGTCAACAAGCACTTGATTATCATGAACACCCAACTCCAGGTAAAATCAGTCTAGCACTCACCACTGCTGCCGAAACCGCTGAAGATCTAGCTCTTGCCTATAGTCCCGGTGTTGCCGAGCCCGTGCGTGAAATAGCTGCCAATCCTGATGATGTATATCGCTACACCAATAAAGGCAATACGGTTGCAGTTATTACCGATGGCACAGCCATATTAGGTCTAGGTAACTTAGGCCCATTAGCATCAAAGCCTGTTATGGAAGGCAAGGCATTGTTGTTTAAACGCTTTGCTAATATCGATTCATTTGATATTCAGGTGAAAAACACTACAGTTGAAGATTTTGTTAATACAGTTGCTAATATTGCCGACAGTTTTGGCGGTATCAATTTAGAAGATATTAAAGCACCAGAATGTTTTGCTATTGAGAAAGCATTGATTGAACGCTGTAAAATACCAGTATTTCATGATGATCAACATGGTACTGCAATTGTTACTGCAGCAGGCATGCTTAATGCTCTTGATGTACAAGGAAAGCAACTTAAGCACGCTAAAATTGTGTGTATGGGTGCAGGAGCAGCAGCTATTGCTTGTATGGAACTATTGATCAGCTGTGGTGCGCAACGCGAAAACATTTACATGCTTGATCGAAAGGGTATTATTCACACTCGTCGTGATGATTTAAACGAATATAAAAAGTTATTCGCTAACAACACCGATAAACGTACATTAGAAGATGCTATTGATGGCGCCGATGTTTTCGTTGGTGTTTCAGGACCAAATGTATTTTCCGCAGAGCAATTAAGCCTTATGGCTGCTAACCCCGTAGTTTTTGCTTGTTCAAACCCTGATCCTGAAATTAAACCTGAATTAGCGCACGCAACTCGCGATGACTTAATTATGGCAACTGGTCGTTCAGACTATCCTAACCAAGTAAATAATGTGCTTTGTTTCCCGTTCATTTTCCGTGGCGCGCTTGATGTAAGAGCAAGAACGATCAATGCAGAAATGAAAGTTGCTGCTGTTAATGCAATAAGAGAAATAGCTAAAGAGCCGGTACCGGCAGAAGTTCTAAAAGCAAGTGGCAGCGTTAGCCTAGAATTTGGCCCGCAATACATTATTCCTAAGCCTATGGATCCAAGACTTCTCGAACGTGTTGCTTATGCAGTTGCTAAAGCCGCTGTTGAAACCGGAGTAGCCGCTGTCGATATGCCTAAAGATTATATGGGCAAAGCGTAAAGTCAACGAACTAACCCTCAAAAAAGCAGCATTTTCATGCTGCTTTTTTTATTCCAAGTCCATAATTAATGGATTTGGTCTTATACCAAACGGATTAAATATCTGACCATTTAGCGAAAATTAAAAGGTTTAAATACAAGGCATTGATTGAAGAGAATGGTTATTCCCTTGTCAAAATCAATAACGCAGTAGTTAAGCCTATTAAATTCGCCCATCGGGAGCTTGAAATAGACGAGATAACTGCCCTAAATTCATATAAATGTAGAATAACTATATCAATATAAATTTTGATTGTTCTCCCATCCATTTCAATGCTCTAAATGACCAGATATTTAATCCGATTGGTATTACTTCAAGGACGAAAGAATGCAAATCATCATGGGCAGCTTATAGATGTGTAACTTTAACAAAAATTAGCCGTAAATTTTCCTTCTTTAAATTCATATCGCCATAACTTACTTGGCAAGCTATAGTTACGTTAATTATTTAATACGAGAACACTATGAAACATAAAGTTGAAGTGATGATTTCTGAGCAAGAAGTCAGTGAAAGAGTGGCTGAACTTGGTCGGCAAATAACCGAATTTTATCAAGACCGTGACAATCTGGTTATGGTGGGCTTATTACGAGGCTCATTTGTATTCATGGCAGACTTAGCACGAGCAATTGATATCCACCACACCGTCGATTTTATGACCGCATCCAGTTATGGCAATAACATGGAAAGCTCACGCGACGTGCATATTCTGAAAGATTTAGATGATGATATTCAAGGGAAAGATGTACTTCTGGTGGAAGATATTATTGATACAGGGAATACTTTAAGCAAGGTCCTGCAAATACTAAACTTACGCGAGCCTAACTCGATTGAAATTTGTACGTTACTTGATAAACCTTCTCGACGAGAAGTGCCGGTAAATGTGAAGTGGATAGGCTTTGAAATACCAGATGAATTTGTGGTTGGTGTAGGAATTGATTATGCTCAAAAGTATCGCAACTTACCTTATATTGGAAAAGTGATCCCGCTTTAATCGCCTTGAAATTAAAATCGTCGAAAAATAACTAAACAAGATATTTTTATATTTGACATTAAGTCTTTGAAAAGCTTAATGTCTCTTATGAGCGACAAGGCGACAAGGCGACATTAAGAAAATTAGTAGATGCTTGGAGTTTTTTTAAACACAGCCACCTTATCCACCTATCACAGACGGTAATATATTTTATTCTATAGCTGTTTCAGTGCGTCATAGGCAATCTCTCACCCACGCGTCGACTCCACTTCGTGGATACAGTCACACTTGATGCCAGCCTTTGCATGATGTTTTTCAATCGCTTCTTTGTTTGGGGCATCCAACACACAATATATCTTGTTGTCTTCTGAGCTAAATAGAATGTCGTGGTGTGTGACCCCGAACTCATCAGGCGGTGCATTCTGCAAGCTTTTCAATTCGTCCGCAGTGAATGGTTCCATGGGGTGGCTATCGATAAACTTAGGCATGATCATTCCTCCTATTTCCTATAAAGATAGGCTCATGCCGGAGATCTCTTATCAACACTCAACCCGCTAATAAAAGGCGTCCAGCTTAAGCTTCTTTGTCACGTTTGTTGATAACGACAACCTTATTATAGTGTGACATTAACAATTATAATAATAATCGCTGGCCAACGATTGAATTAAGCTAGTATAAGGATAGCGTTGCATTCACTAGTTGAAATCACAGCACTTTTCAGCCGGTCAGGGATCACCTTTTTATATCCACAGCACGCTCAATGAGGTCCTCGATTTCGCTTGAGCTCCTCGAGGATGAAGGTGTTCTTTTTCTATTTTCGCGTTGTCGCAATAATGCTCATTTTAGAATCGGATTAACTAGGTCGGATGTTAAAAGTTTACATTGTCATACGTATAAACTTGAAATAAAAAGGGAATACTTTAGCAGCATTCCCTTAAGTAGTGACACTTGCGTTATATTTAAGTCTAATTTGAATCGGCAATATCTGGCGCAATACTTTTAAGTTTTGCATACACCACAGTATATATAATCATTGCGCTTATTGTGCCTACCGCACACAACATCATCACACCTGAATAACCATAGCCTTCACTGAGAATATAACCGGCCACGGCAGGAGAAACAGACTGTGTTAAACCTTGTGCGCCAGGTACAAGCGCAGCGTATTTGCCTGTATGGTCAATATTACCTATGGTACCTAACTGAAATACATCGATGAATAACCAGCAAAAGTTAAATACTGTTGCCGCTACTACATAGCTGGTGGCGTCTACTTTAAATGCTAATAAAAACAAAATAGCGGTCATCAAAATAAATGCTGCCAATAATGGTTTTGACTGACCAAAACGATTGCTCATCCAAGTCGCAATTGCACAACCCGTTAAGGTAAATAAAGTGCCTAAAGCTAAGGTATTACTAATAAAATCATTACTTAAATTTGCATCTACACCTAAACGTTCAATGAAAGCCCAAAACGCACCAACATTAATATAAACACAAGCAACTGCGGCTAAACATAACCAAGGGATCCATGATGGAATTTCAGTTGCTGATTGTTGATTTGCATCTTGAAGTTGTTCATCACTTTCTACTTCACTGTTTTCGATTTTATTGTGTTCGTTTGTTTTTGGTAAATAACGGACAAAATAGTAGGTGCCAACAAAGGCTGCACAGAAAAATAGGAATATCCCATCTACTCCCCATTTGGCTGAAATATCAGGGAATGTATATAGTTCAATGGCATTAACTGCTACCAGAACAAATAACAAAATACTAAAATTACGGGCGGTTTTATGTGTTCCTGCCAAGCTGGCAACGCCAACCGAGTAACAGATCCCACCACCTAGACCCGAAATGATCCTAATCATGAATAAGGTGTCAAATTGATGAAATAAGGTTGAACAAAAGTTAGCGATGATAGCGATGGTGATACCGATATAAGCTAAGGTTTGTCGATTAACTTTATTTATGAGCAGTGAAACAGCAATTGAGGCAACAAAAATACCCATTAAATCCGCTGAGGCTAACCAGCCTAACTGTTGTTCATTAAAACCAAGGGTATCGGCTAATGAACCAACCAACATGGGCATACCAATAAATACAGCATTACCAACAATACTGATAATTACTGCGGCGGCAATAACCATAGGTTTATCGAAAATGGATTCTTGGGTTCGCGACTCTAGCATATAACGATCACTTAATTTTATAGTAATAATTTGTTAACAGACTATTTCAAAAAACCACGATGCAGAACATCCCCTGATAAGGTGATGGGCTAATAACGTTTGAGATAATACTGGTCAAATCAGGTTAAGTAAGTAAGTGGATCAAGAGCAGCATCTGCTGGCATGGCTTTAAGTGAAGCAATAAATAAATAAAACAATTCTGATTGTGAGCTTACATCCAGTTTCATATAAATGCTTTTTCGATGGTGCTTTATTGTTTCCAAGCTATTTTCAAGTTTCTCAGCGATAAACTTAATGGCATAGCCATGCAAGATATAGTGTAAAATTTTGCATTCTCTTGGCGTTAATATCGAACTGCCAAATTTAACCAAGGCGTTATCTAAATGCCGCTCAAGGTTGAGTTGTTCGGGTTGAGCAATATTTTGCTGACATTTAACTATAATGCTTTTCAATAACGGGAAGACGATGTTCAGTTGCTTAATGTGTTGAGCTTTAAAAGGCTCTTCATTGGTATGTCTTACTAGAGAAATACTGGCTATGTCATGTTCATTCAACTGAAATATTATACAAATTTCATCTAAATAGCCTTGTTTCTTATAAAACAGATCAAAATATTCAGATTGCTCAAAACCTTGTGGAGCAACATCGCTCATCGCATATGGCCCTTCAATTTTTTCATCTATAGCCATGCGATAAAACGGGTCTAATAAATAAGCGCCACTGTCATAGGGATCAATTTGGTGCTGAGGATTCTCGTTTGCTAAAAGTCGATAATGGGTAGTTTGCGGTTGCTTACCTTCAGGAAAAATAGTCAGCATTGCACTACTCGCATTAAGTAAATGTTCTAATCCCCTTAACAAATCAGAGATGGATTCGGAATTGAAATCTTTACTGATTACAGTTGCAAGTACTTGGTGCCAGTAGGTTAAATCTTTTATTGTGGCCATTTGTAGACTTATATTCTCTAGTTAAATTTGCGTAACTTAAATTATCCCCTGATGAGGTGATAACCAAATGTCTCGCATTTTGCGATAGTTATTAAAACGTTAATTCAAAGAAAACTAAGCGTTACAGCAAACATCTTAATGAACTAATTAGACCAAGTAAATTGGCAACGTAAATAACTATAACCCGTGGAGAGAAGATTGTGAAAACTAATCTTATATTTTCTAAATCAGCATTAGCATTAGCTGTTTTAGCAACAATAACATCAACTGTACACAGTGAAGAGATTGAAAAAATATCTGTTACTGCCCAAAAACGCACACAATCTATTACTGAAGTAGGAGTAACAACTACCGCTTTTAATGGTGACGCGCTTGAAGATTTAGGTGTTGAAAATGCCGTTGACCTTGGTGCTCATACTCCAGGGTTAGTTGCCGTTAATGCCACGTCAGGTGGTACACCAATTTTTGCCATACGTGGTATTGGCTTGGATGATTTTAGCCCAAACAATAGCAGTGGTGTAGGTGTATATACGGATGAAGTATTTGCCAGTAGCCCGGTTTATCTTGGCGGTCAATTGTTTGATATTGAACGTGTTGAAGTGCTAAAAGGTCCGCAAGGTACTTTATACGGTAAAAATACCACGGGTGGTGCAATTAACTTTATCACCAAAAAGCCTACTGATGACTTTGAAGCGTTTGTTGAGGCTGATTACAGCAGCTATGACACTTTAGAGCTTACCTCTGCTGTTGGAGGTGCGTTAACCGATACGGTGAATGCTCGTTTATCAGTGAACTACGCAAAATCGAACGAAGGCTGGCAGGAAGATGTTAATACTGGCGAAGAATTTGGCCTGCAAGACAGTTTTGCAATACGAGGTCAGCTTGGCTTTGAACTGGGCAGCAGTGGCACTGGTTTATTACGAGTATATGCAAGCCAAGATAAAGGCAAGCCGTTATCTCCAGACAGCGAAGGCAATGAAATTACTTGGGGGGACCCAGCTTTTTCGGCCTTAAACTCTCCTTCCGCACCTGACAAAGTTAGTGTTGGTGAGCTTGATGTGCAACGTGATGAAAGCGGCTCAGGTGTTGCATTAACGTTAGATTATAGTTTTGATAATTTTGACATTGTTTCAATCACCTCGTTTGATCAATACGAGAAATTTATGATTGATAACTATGATGGTTCAGCCGCATCTACAATGGAACTTATTCAAGATGATGAATTAGAGCAATGGTCGCAAGAAATTCGCTTTATCAGCACTGGTAATGACGATTTTACTTGGGTTTTAGGCGCTAATATCTCAAATGAAGAAGTCGACGCAGTAGATTTATTTGATGATTCATTTTTCGTGTCTGACTCCGGTTTTGATGGTGTACTCTACCCAGAAGATATCAATTTCTTTGGTGAAGACCGATTTGTCGCCGCCTATGTACAAGAAACTGACTCATACGGCGTTTACTTACATACCGAAACTCAGCTAAACGATAGTTGGAAATTTATTGCCGGCGTTCGTTATTCATTCGACGAACGTACTTTTAATGGCACTGCTACCAATGAAAGCTTTGGCGATGTTTACCCGGTAACTGAGTTACATGAAACCAACGATGAAGATGCTATTACCGGTAAAGTAGGACTTGATTGGAAGGTTAATCGTGACTTATTAGTGTTTGGTAATGTTTCGACCAGTTACAAAGGTGGTGTTTATTACGGCGGGGCAGTGTTAGACAGCAGTGCTTGGAGCTATGTTGAACCTGAAGATGTAACGTCTGCTGAGCTTGGTTTTAAGTGGACCCTTTTAGAGGGGAGCATGCAACTTAATGGTGCTGCGTTTGCTTTAAAATATGAAAACCGTCAATCATTACTGACTTTTACTTCAGATGAATTTAGTGATTTTAGTGGCTTTGCGGTTTCAGATACTACTTTAGCAAACATTCCAGAGTCTGAAACTAACGGTTTTGAGTTAGATATTCATTGGTTACCAATTGATGATGTAACCATTCAAGCTGGAGTCTCTTACTTAAATTCAGAAGTAACAAAAGCACCTACAACTGACGATTTACGTGGTATTAATGCAGATCCATCAGTAAATGATTTAGCAAATGAAAATGGCTATGGTTTTGTTGATGCGCTGGCTGCACCTTTAACCAATGGTACCGTGTTAGCACAAGCACCAGAGTGGAGCTATAACGCCTTAGTTGCTTATGATATGCCATTAGAGAATGACAAGTATTTAAGATTTCAAACCAGCTATAGTTGGTCTGATGAACAATACGCGCAACTTGCTGACAGTAATGCATTATATGGCAGTAATAGTTCATTAAACGGTTTAATCAAATTGAGTTCAGATAGTGATGGCTGGGCAGTAACATTATGGGCCAGAAACTTGCTTGATAATGACGCAGAAACATATTCATTTACCGGTTTCTCTGGTCGTACTGTCTATCGCCAACAGCCTGCTACTTTTGGCTTAACGTTTAAGTATGATTATTATTAATCACTAGCTTATTAAAGCTCAAGTTAGCTGTTAAATCAGTTAGCTTGGGTTTTATAAGCGCCCTAATTCATATAAGTGCTCCCCCTTTCAGGGGATTTATCCTTTTTTTCCTATCGCTATACTATTTAACTAATAGCACCAATATTATAAGAGGTTTAAATGAACAACTTCACCAAAGAAATAATGCAAAAAGATAAAGATCATTTTATGCATCCATGGACAATCTTTGATGTTTATAAAACCGACGGCGCGTTACCAATTGAAAAAGCTTCTGGTAATTATCTTGAAGATACCGATGGCAATCGTTATTTAGACGCTGTTGGAGGTTTGTGGTGTAATAATATTGGCACTGGTCGTAAAGAAATGGCCGATACAATCGCTGAGCAAGTAATTAAAATGTCTTATGCTAATCCATTTGTCGATATGACCAATGTGCCAGCGACATTACTGGCGGAAAAAATTGCTGAGTTAGCGCCTGGCGCTCTTAACCATGTATTTTATAGTTGTGGTGGTTCTACGGCTGTAGATACCGCTTATCGTTTAATTCAATATTATCAAAACTGTCGTGGCAAACATGCTAAAAAGCATATCATTTCTCGTGATATGTCTTATCATGGCTCGACTTACGCAGCTATGTCAATTGGCGGTAAAAAAGGCGATCACCCGGAAGAGTTCGATTTCATTGAAGACACTATTCATCACCTAACTGCGCCTAAGCACTATGGTCAGCATGAAGATAAATCCACTGCTGAATTCTTAGAGTTTTTACTAAACGAGCTCGAACAAAAAATACTGACCTTAGGCGCAGATAATGTCGCGGCATTTTTTGCCGAACCCATTATGGGGGCCGGAGGCGTTATTGTACCGCCTGCGGGATATCATAAAAAAACTTGGGAAATTTGTAAAAAACACGACGTTCTTTACGTTTCCGATGAAGTTGTTACAGGTTTTGGCCGCCTTGGCCACTGGTTTGCATCCGAAGACGTTTTTGACATTCAACCTGATATTATCATCAGTGCCAAAGGCTTAACCTCTGGCTATCTTCCTTTGGGTGCAACCATTTTTTCTGATCAGATTTGGGATGAGATTAGTGAAGATGGTCATGGCCGTTGTTTCGCCCACGGCTTTACTTATTCAGGTCATCCGGTTGCCTGCGCCGCAGCGTTAAAGAATATAGAAATAATGGAGCGCGAGCAGTTATTAGATAACGTAACAACGCTTGCCCCGTATTTCCAAGAAAAGCTTACTACCTTAGCTGACTTACCTATTGTTGGTGATATTCGAGGTCATGGGTTTATGTGGTGTGTTGAATTTGTTGCCAATAAAGAAACCTGTGAATTATTCCCGGAAGAAATGGATATAGGCAAACAAATTTCTAATCATGCAGATGCAAAAGGCTTAATTGTTCGACCGGTAGTGCACTTAAATGTGATGTCGCCACCTTTGACTTTAAACAAAACTGAAATCGACTTTATTGTAGATACGTTAAGGGCAAGCATTGAAGCAACCTTAATTGACCTTGAAGACCAAGGTTATCAGTATTAGTAAAAACATACTTATCAGGTTACTTCAACGTACGCAAAATACTTTAAATAGAGTAAAACAATGAAAGATTTAACGAAATTATTTATTAACGGCCTTTGGGTTGAACCGCAATCAAAACAAACCTTGGACGTGATTAATCCAAGTAATGAAAATGTTGTCGCCAAAGTTGCCAACTCGAATGTTGATGACGTGAATTTGGCTGTCGCTGCAGCGAAAAGTGCTTTCGATGATTGGTCTTTAACTCCCGCTACCGAGCGCAGCAAAATAATCAATAACATTGCCACTCGTATGGAAGAGCGAAAAGCTGAATTAATTACCGCAGTATCACAAACAATGGGCTGCCCTGAACACATCGCCGGCTGGTTACAAGTGGATGGGCCTATAGAAGGTATGACATTATTTGCCGACAAAGCCCATTTAACTGAACAAATCAAAGACGCAGGGTCATCGCTAATTATTAAAGAAGCGGCTGGTGTGTGCGCGTTTATCAATCCATGGAATTACCCATTGCACCAGTTCGTTGGTAAAGTGGGGGCGGCACTTGCTGCCGGTTGTACTATGGTCGTTAAACCTTCTGAGCAAACACCATGGCAAGATTATATTATGGCGGAAATTTTTGTTGAATGTGGTTTACCAGCAGGGGTGTTTAATTTAGTACCAGGGCTTGGAGCTGTAGTTGGTGAAGCCTTATGTCGTCATATTGATGTTGATGTAGTGTCATTCACCGGCTCTACTCATGCAGGTATCAAAGTTGCACAAGCAGCAGCCCCAACAGTAAAGCGTGTTACCCAAGAGTTAGGTGGCAAGTCGCCTTTTATCATTACCGATGATGCTGATTTAACTGCAGCGATTAAATACGGTGTTGAAGATGTAATGCTTAACAGCGGTCAAACCTGTACCGCCTTAACCCGCATGCTTGTGCCACAATCTAAATATACAGAAGCGGTAGCATTAGCAAAATCTTGCGCTGAAAGTTTAGTGGTGGGTAATAATGAGAATGCTTTCTTAGGGGCAATGAGCTCAAAAGCGCAACAGCAACGAGTATTAGAGTATATTAGAATTGGAGTTGAAGAGGGCGCCGAGTTGATTTGCGGTGGCTTAGAATCTCCTCTTGTTGAGCAACCGGGATTTTATGTTGCGCCAACTATCTTTGCTGGCGTCAACAATAATATGCGTATCGCCAGAGAAGAAATATTTGGTCCGGTGCTTTGCATGATCCCATACCAAGATCTTGATGAGGCCATTACTATTGCAAATGATACTCCTTTTGGTTTGTCCTCTGGGGTATATGCAAATGATGAAGCAAGTGCCATTAGCATTGCTCGAAAAATTCGCGCCGGGCAGTGTTATATCAACGGTGCTTTTTTTAACTATTTAGCCCCATTTGGTGGTTATAAACAATCTGGCAATGGTCGAGAATTCGCTGATATTGGCGTTGAAGAATTTCTTGAAACCAAGGCGATTCAACGCGGTTAATTTTTAGAGGTAAATTTTATGTCAAACAACACTTATAACCAGCCATTAGGCGGAAATGAAATGCCACGTTTTGCTGGCCCGGGTACTATGTTTCGCCTGCCTAGTAGTGCAGCTACTGACGAAATCGATATTGGTATTGTTGGAGTGCCTTTAGATATTGGTGCAAGTAACCGCAGTGGTACGCGTTTTGGTCCTAGGTCGGTACGCAATGAATCGGTATTGGTACGTCCGTATGGTATGTATACCAAAGCCGCGCCGTTTGATAGTTTTCAAATTGCAGATATTGGTGATGTCGCCATCAATACATTTAGTTTAGCCGATTCAATTAAAATTATTGAAGCTCATTATGACAACATCATGGTGCGAAATATTAAGCCGGTAACTGTTGGTGGTGACCATACCATTAGCTTGCCTATATTACGGGCGTTATACAAAAAACACGGCACTATGGCATTAGTGCATATAGATGCTCATGCCGATATCAATGACAATATGTTTGGCGAAAAAGAATGTCATGGCACTATTTTTAGACGCGCTATTGAAGAAGGTTTAGTAGACCCTAAAAAAATGGTGCAGATAGGACAACGTGCTACAGGATATAGCTCAGATGATTTTCAATGGGCAATTGATCAAGGTGTGCGAGTTGTGCAAGCTGAAGATTGTTGGTTAAAATCTTTATCGCCATTAATGAGTGAAGTGCGCGAATTAATTGGTACTGAAATGCCGACCTATTTAACCTTTGATATTGATGGCATTGACCCCGCTTTTGCTCCAGGCACAGGAACCCCAGAACCTGCTGGTTTAACCTCACCACAAGCGTTAGAAATTATCCGTGGTATGTATGGTACTAATCTTATTGGTGCCGATTTAGTTGAAGTTTCCCCGCCTTACGATACAACAGGGAATACCTCGTTATTAGCGGCCAACTTAATTTTTGAAATGTTATGCAGCTTTCCAGGCTGTATCCGTCGATAAACATTTAATTAGTATTATAGAGAAGATTTAAAATGACTAGAGCTACTGATTTTGCAATCACCAGAGAAGAGTTATTAGGTACCGACATAGAACCAAGTTATTCGGGGGTGTTAAGTTTTGTCAGACGAAAATATAGCCGAGACTTAACGCATGCCGATGTTGCGGTAACAGGTATTCCTTATGATTTAGCCTGTACTAATCGCCCTGGCGCCCGCTTTGGTCCACGAGCAATTCGTGAAGAGTCGTCCGCTATAAACTGGGGTACAGTACCGCATTGGGGTTTTGATCCATTTGACGAACTTGCCGTGGTTGATTTCGGCGACTGTGGCGTTGACAGCAGTTTGCCAGAAAGTATTCCTAATGAAATTGAAGCTCATACCAGCAATATTATTGCTAACGACTGTGCAACATTGACTTTAGGTGGTGATCACTTTGTCACTTATCCCATTTTAAAAGCATATGCGAAAAAATATGGCAAAGGACTGTCCCTTATTCATTTTGATGCGCATTACGATACCTGGAACGACAGAGCCGGAAAAATTGAGCACGGCACCATGTTTTACCATGCGGTAAAAGACGGCATTATTGACCCTGCTAAGTCAGTACAAATAGGTCAACGCACATCAATTGAAGACACTATGGGCTTTAACGTCTTGAATAATCAGTGGGTGCATGAACATGGCGCCGAGCAAGCAGCCGCTAAAATTAAAGAGCTTGTTGGCGACAACCTGTGTTATTTAACGTTTGACATTGATTGTTTAGATCCAAGTTTTGCACCCGGTACAGGTACACCTGTTATTGGCGGTTTATCTACCTACCAAGCACAAAGAATTCTCCGTGGGATTGAAGGTATAAATGTTATTGGCATGGATGTAGTCGAGGTCGCACCCGCCTATGACCATGGCGCCATAACTGCTTTAGCCGGAGCTTCATTGGCTTTAGATATGCTGTGTTTATTCGCTCGTAAGCCAAGTGCGTAGCAATAACGTAAAAAATAATTAGGCATTGCTATTTGAGTTGCTCTCTTTTTAATAAGTTGTGAGGGTAATAAAAGTAGTAATGCCTTTTTTCAATTGGGTAAGACCAAATTCACAATCGCAATCAATGCGCCTACAAATAGCACTACCCCAATCAAGCCAACTACAACGAAGTGACTGAACTTACCTTTAGTAAAGTCTCGCTCGCGATTTTTATCACTTTGTACACCAATAAATGCTGCAGCGACACTTCCTGCAACATCTTTTAGTGATGATTCAGGCTCATCTTTTGAAGGTGTTTCAGGCTTTTTATTATCGTCCATAATTAGTCCATGCGATTGATCAGAAAACTAGATTAACAGTCAGCGCATGAAAATTAAACTAATAAAGTGGTTGGACCAGTTAGAATTTCTGTTATACTCAATGCCAAATTATATGCGATAAGATAAATTTCAGGGCTAGGATTTCCACTATGTTGAGCTATAAAGCACCAGTAACAGATATAAAATTTTTACTTGAAGACGTGTTTAAATATTACGATCACTACCAAAAACATGCTGAGTTCGAAGAAGCAACTCCTGATCTTGTTGATGCAATTGTTAGCGAATGCGCCAAGTTTTGTGAGAATGAATTATTACCGTTAAATCAAAGTGGCGATAAAGAAGGTTGTACATTTAATGATGGTGTTGTGACCACACCAAATGGCTTTAAAGAAGCCTATAAACAATATGTTGATGGTGGTTGGCAAAGCTTGTCACATCCAATTGAGCACGGTGGTCAAGGTTTACCACCATCGTTAGGCATGGTGAAATCAGAAATGATGGGCACTGCCAACTGGTCTTGGGCTATGTACCCAGGTTTGAGCCATGGCGCAATGAATACCATTCAAGTACATGGCAGCGATGAGCAAAAAGAGCTTTACCTTACCCGTTTAACGACAGGCACCTGGACCGGTACTATGTGTTTAACTGAACCACAATGTGGCACAGATTTGGGCCAGGTAAAAAGCAAAGCTGAAGATAACGGCGACGGTACCTATAACATTACCGGTACCAAAATATTTATTTCTGCCGGTGAACATGATTTAACCGACAATATTATTCATATCGTTTTAGCCCGCTTACCAGGCGCCCCTGCTGGAACAAGAGGTATTTCGTTATTTATCGTACCTAAGATGCAAACAGATCAACAAGGCAATATAGGTGCAGCAAACAATGTCACTTGTGGCTCTATTGAAGAAAAGATGGGCATTAAAGCGTCTGCAACAGCAGTGTTAAACTTTGACAATGCTAAAGGGGTATTAATTGGCCCGGAAAATAAAGGCTTAGAATGTATGTTCACCTTTATGAATACCGCACGTGTAGGCACGGCGTTACAAGGTGTTTGTGCCGCAGAACTCGCTTATCAAAACTCACTTATTTATGCGAAAGAGCGTTTATCAATGCGCTCTTTAACGGGTAAAAAACACCCTGATAAGGTTGCGGATCCTATTATTGTGCATCCAGATGTTCGTAAAATGCTGATGACGCAAAAAGCTATTAGTGAAGGTGGTAGAGCAATGATCTATTACACCGCTAAATTAGTTGATGATATCGAAATGGCGAAAACTGAAAAGGAGCGTAAGCGCGCCGATTACCGATTGGGATTTATCACTCCAATTTTAAAAGCCTTTTTAACCGAGTTAGGCTCTGAAAGTGCAAATCTCGGCCTGCAAATATTTGGTGGCCATGGTTATATTAAAGAATGGGGCATGGAACAAATTGTTCGTGATGCACGCATTTCTACCTTGTATGAAGGTACAACCGGAATTCAGTCTTTAGATTTGTTGGCTCGTAAAATACTGCTAAATCGCGGTAAGTCGTTCAAACAGTTTGCTTTCGAAATTTTAGGGTTTTGTAAAGATAAATCTATGGTATCAAGCAACCCGCATAAAGCCGCAATGAATCGCTTCATTTGGCCACTCAGTAAAGCGACAGCAAATTGGCAGCAATACACGTTGCGTTTAGCTTTGAAAGCGAAAAAAGACCGAGACATTATCGGCTCAGCTTCTGTCGATTATCTGATGTATTCAGGTTATGTGACCATGGCCTACTTTTGGGCGCAAATGGCTCAAGCCGCTTATGAAAAACTGGCAACTGATGTCGAAAATAGAGATTTTTACCGCGCTAAAATCAAAACTGCGGAATTCTATTTTGAACGCATGCTACCAAGAACTAAGTCGTTAGCAGAAACCATGATGGCTGACCCTAAAACCTTAATGCAACTTGATGAAGAATTGTTAAGCTTTGTCTAAGTAGGGCGATAAATTCGATTGAAAAACAATTACCACTGGAAATTGAGTAAATTTTCAGTGGCTTTTTTATTGATAAATTAACCAAATACAATGGTTTTGTTGTTGTGCACCAATACTCGCTCTTCTAAATGATTCCTTAAACCGCGCGACAATACACTCTTCTCTACATCTTTACCCAGACGAACAAGATCATCCACTTGATGATAATGATGCACTCGGGCAATATCTTGATCGATTATAGGTCCAGCATCGAGATTTTCAGTAACATAATGACAAGTGGCGCCAATCAGTTTTACGCCGCGTTCAAGTGCTTGATGATAAGGTTTTGCCCCCATAAATGAAGGTAAAAAACTGTGGTGAATATTAATCACCTGATTTTGATATTTTGCACACATCCAGGGTGGTAGTATTTGCATATATCTGGCCAATACTACTGTGTCAGGTTGATATTTATCTATGATATCAGATGTCGCATTAAATGCAGTTTCTTTGCCTTTCTCATCTTTTGGTACGGCTATATGAAAGTATGGTATCCCAAACCATTCAACGTACTCTTTTAAGTCTGGATGATTTGAAATGACACAGGGAATGTCAAAGTCTAATTCGCCACTTTTCCAACGGTATAATAAATCCTTTAAACAATGATCAATCTTACTGACCATCAACAACACTTTGGTTTTCTTCTGCGTGTCGGTTAACTTAAAGTTCATTGCATAGCGTTCAATAATAGGTAAGAACAACACCTGAAAATCTTCAGCATTCATTCGCAAATTTGCCGGGTCAATAACGTAGCGCATATGAAACATGCCACTGCTATCGTCACTGTACTGATGCGACTCAATAATATTGCCGCCATGACCGGTGATAAATCCACTAACGTCGGCAATAATACCTGGCCTATCGGCACATGAAATGGTTAAGCGGTAGGGATGTATCATGGCTATTCCTTAAATAACTTATTAAATTTTCTATTAAATACAGTTTTATCATTAGTTTAGGCTATTTACCTAGAATTATGTTTTATATCTAATACCAATCGTCTTAAGTAATGCCTTATCTTGACTTGTGGCTTGCACAATCTAGTATTTAATATATTCAATCATACTGAGTTTTGATTTATGGCGGCTCCCCCAATACGCGAAAACGTTGCACAACTTATTGGTAACACCGATCTAATGCGTATCAATAGTGTTTCTGATTTAACCGGTTGTGAAATCTTATTAAAATGCGAACAACAAAACCCTGGGGGATCAATAAAAGACCGAGCAGCGCTGCAACTTGTTGAAGATGCTATTGCTAGTGGTAAACTGAAACCGGGCATGACCATAGTTGAGGGCACAGCGGGTAATACTGGTATTGGATTAGCATTAGTGGCAAGGGCTTTGGGGTATAAAATGGTAGTGGTGATGCCCACTGGCCAAGCTCGAGAAAAGGAACAAATGGTAGAACTATATGGCGCAACATTAAAATTAGTGCCTGCTTGTGGTTTTGCTGATCCTAATCATTTTTACCATACGGCGAAACGCTTGGGGGAAGAAAATGATGATTATTGGTGGGCCGATCAATTTGAAAATATCAGTAACACTAAAGCGCATTACGAGCATACTGGTCCAGAAATATGGCATCAAACACAAGGTCAAATTGACGCTTTAGTGTCAGTTGTTGGTACTGCCGGCACGATTGCTGGTAATTCCCAATATTTGTCAGAGCGAAATCCTAATTTAAAAACTTGGCTTGTCGATCCTGATGGCTCAGGCCTGTATAGCTACTTAAAAAACGGTAAATTTGTCAGTGTCGGCAGTTCATTTACCGAAGGAATAGGGATAATGCGCAGTGTTGAAAATTTTCGCCAAGCCAAAATAGATTGTGCCATTACCTTGCCTGACCAAGATTTAATCGATATTTCACGTCATGTTCGCAACTGTGATGGGATTTTATTAGGTAGTAGTTCAGCACTTAATGTTGCTGGTGCTATGTATGCGGCGGCAAAAATGGGGCCGGGTCATACCATAGTGACGTTTTGCTGCGATCTGGCCGAGCGTTCTTATGCAAAGCTTTATAACCATAACTTTTTACAAGAAAAACATTTGCTCGAAACCAGCGAAACTTTAGTTGAAAAGTTCACTCGCTATCAAGCAGAACCAATAGATAACGTGGTGCGAGTGACTAAATAAATTATTATAGTTAATTGTGTGCCTTCATTAACGTTTTGATGATTGCTACTGGTGTCATTAAATGCTTAAAAATTAGATTTTGCGCTTGTTGCCCATCTCTATTTAACACTGCATTTTGTATTTTCAGATGTTCTTGTTGATTGGCTTTTAGCACGTCATCTTGGCCTATATTAGCTCTGAGCCAAATATTGCGATAGCGTGTGGCTTTATCTGCAAGTGACTGGCGAACCTGAATTAATTGATGTGAACCGCATCCTTCAGCAATTGCATCATGAAAGTCTTTATGGCGTTTCTGCCAAATAGTAACATCGATATTTTCACTGTTGCCATACTTATTTAAACAATGCGCAGCGGCAATAATTTTTGCTTCCCAATCGTCATCGCCCAGTTCGACTGCCATTTTAATGCATAAGGTTTCAATTTGTGCTCTTGCCTGATAAATGTCTTCAAGCTCATCTATCGATATTGGACTGACGCGAAAGCCACGCTGATTCTCTACAATCACTAGCTCTTCAACTAAAAGTTGTGATAAGGCCTCCCGCAATGGGCTTGTACCAACAGCATAACGCTCTTTGAGCTTACTCATTAATAACTTAGTGCCAGGGGCGAATTCACCACTAAGGATGTCATTTTTAAGGTTACCCAACACTTGGCTGGCAAAATTACTGCTTTTTGTAGTCATTACTCGATCATTTTTATCACAATGGCGTCAATATTATCCTAATGCGTTTTTATTAATAAATATATATGTATTAAAAATAATACCTAACACTTCTGGGGTATCGTTAAAATTACATAATGTTGATATTTTTATAAAATGTCGACATTATTATTTTGTCGCATAAAATCAATAAATAAGAATTTCTTTAAATTAATGAATAGAGGTTTACAATGAATGCAACAGCCCAGCAAATAGCAAACGAGTTCGATCATAAAGGTTTTACAATTAGTCCCTATGCGAATAATTCACGCTTACAGTTAATAACATTGCATGCAGATACGGTTAAATTATTTATTAAACAAGTATCGCCTTATGGTTTACAGGCAATTGAATACAAACCATTCTTACGTTTTAAAGTTGCTGACATTCTTAATAAACTCACTAATAATCAATTGGGTGAATTTTTATTAGGTACGATTAAAAATCGTGAAACCGGTGCATTTTTATTGCAATACGAAGCTAGCCAAGAGCAAATTGCCGATAATGATTTTAAGGTTATTTTATCAACGGCAATATCGCACTTAATTGGTGTGCCAAATTTTGACTCTATGTACGGTAAGTTTTATGCGCGCTTTAGTGTCAATAATACCGACAATAGTGACAGTTATTTACGCCAACCACACCGTCGCATGGAGCTGCATAATGATGGTACTTATGTAAGTGAACGAACTGATTGGGTGATAATGCAAAAAATGGCTGAAAAAAATATGGAAGGCGGTGATTCTTTGCTATTGCATGTTGACGATTGGCAACAGCTCGATCAATTTTATCGTCATCCTTTAGCGAAAGAAGATATACAATGGATGTCACCAGCAAGTAAAAATGTTAACTACAAAACTCATCATCCAGTATTTTTCGAAGAAGATGAACAGGGTCGACCAAAAATGCTATACATAGATCAGTTCTGTGAACCACTTAACATGCGCCAAGGCCAATACTTACATGATATCGGTGAATCACTAGAAGCTGAGGCTAATACCTTTAATGTTCGAGTACCAACCGGTAGTTTACTTGTGGTAAATAATCATTGCTGGTTACATGGCCGTGATAAATTTATTGCCCATCAAGGGTTACATCGTGAATTACTTCGTCAACGTGGTGCATTTTATGAAAATGCCAAATCTGATTAATGCAGCAACTGATATTAAGGAACCATTATGATGTATGATTATATTATTATTGGTGGCGGGATTGTCGGGGTTTCTACTGCTTGGCAGGTACAACAGCGTTATCCCGATAAAAAAGTATTATTAGTCGAGAAAGAAGATGAATTTGCCTTCCATCAAACGGGTCACAACAGTGGTGTGATCCACGCAGGCGTTTATTATGAGCCAGGAAGTTTAAAAGCCAAGTTTTGTCGTGAAGGTGAGCAGGCGACGGTGAACTTCTGTCAGCAACATAATATCCCGTTTGAGCAATGCGGTAAGCTATTAGTGGCGACTAATGCACTCGAATTGGAGCGTATGCAGGCTCTTTATAGCCGCTGCGTGCACAATGATATTGAGGTGCAATTACTTGACCAACAAGAGTTAAAGCAACATGAGCCAAATATCAGTGGGCTTGGTGCTATCTTGGTAAAATCTACCGGCATTGTTGATTACCAGCTAGTCACTATTAAGATGGCGGAAGAATTTAAAGCTTTGGGTGGCGAGTTTAAATTAAATACTAAAGTTACTGACCTTGTAGAGCATGATGGTTATGTTTCGATACAAACGAATCAAGGTATTTATCAAAGCCGATATTTGATTACCTGCTCGGGATTAATGGCTGATCGTACGGTGAAAATGCTGGGCATTAAAACCAACTTCAAGATCATCCCGTTTAGAGGTGAATACTATCGTTTACCACCTGATAAAAACACTATTGTGAAGCATTTGATTTATCCAATCCCAGACCCTGAGTTACCCTTTTTAGGGGTACACCTGACTCGTATGATTGATGGCAGTGTTACTGTTGGCCCCAATGCAGTATTAGGGTTTAAACGAGAGGGCTACGGAAAAATTAATATCAGTATAAGGGACATTGCCGATATGGTTACTTTTGTAGGCTTTTGGAAAGTGTTACGGCAGAATCTAAAATCAGGCATCACTGAGTTTAAAAACTCCATCTTCAAACGTGGTTACTTGGCATTAGTGCAAAAGTATTGCCCGCAAATTCAGCTGACAGATTTACAGAGTTACCCTGCTGGCATACGCGCGCAAGCGGTTATGGATGATGGCAGCTTAGTGCATGACTTTTTATTTGCCAATAGTAAACGGACCATTAACGTGTGTAATGCCCCGTCGCCGGCGGCAACGTCGGCAATACCGATTGGCCATTACATTTTAACCAAAATTGAAGAGCAATTTAATTAACCTCAGGCTAATTTAAAAAAAGGGGGGATAATTAACCTGAGGTTAATTATTCCCCCTTTGCTGTCAAAGCGATTAACTGCTTATTGATTTTGTTTCTAAAAAGTCTTCAAAACCAAATTCACCCCATTCTCGACCATTACCTGACTGCTTATAGCCACCAAAAGGTGAGGTGTAATGATGAGCTCCGCCGTTGATGCTGATCATCCCTGCTCTAATTTGCCGTGCTATGCGTTGAGCACGTTGCGGGTCAGCCGATTGAATGTAAGCCGCAAGCCCGTAGGGTGTGTCATTAGCAATTTCGATCGCTTGCTCTTCACTGTTATACGGGATCATAACCAATACAGGACCAAAAATTTCTTCTCTGGCGATAGTCATATCATTATTTACATCAGTAAAGATAGTCGGTTTGGTGTAGTAGCCTGTTGCCAAACCATCTGGTTTACCCGTGCCGCCGGTTAATAAGGTTGCTCCTTCATCAATCCCTGCCTGGATCATTGCTTGTACTTTATTAAAGTGCAGCTCACTAACGAGTGGGCCAATGTGCCCGCCACTTTCAGCAGGGTTGCCTACTTTAACTGTTTCTGCCGCAGCTTTGGCGACTGAAATTGCCTGCTGATATTTACTTTCAGGCACTAGCATACGAGTCGGGGCATTACATGATTGACCAGTATTACTCATACACGATTTAACGCCACGGGTAACCACTGCATCGATATCTGCATCATCAAGGATAATGTTTGGCGATTTTCCGCCTAACTCCTGTGCGACTCGTTTTACCGTATCTGCTGCTGATTTTGCTATGGCAATACCCGCTCGGGTTGAGCCGGTAAATGAAACCATATCAATATCTGGGTGTGCAGATATTGCCGCCCCCACTTCTAAACCGTCACCATTTACCATGTTATACACACCGGCAGGGTAACCGGCATCATGAACCATTTGAGTAAATAAATGCGCAGATAATGGTGCAATTTCACTAGGTTTTAATATCATCGTACAACCTGTAGCCAAAGCTGGCGCTACCTTACAGGCTATTTGGTTAATCGGCCAATTCCATGGGGTAATAAAGCCGCAAACACCAATGGGCTCTTTAATTATTTGCGCATTAGCTAAGGTGCGTTGAAATTCAAACTCTTTCAGTGCTGCCAGTGTTGCTTCAATATGGCCTTTACCGCAATCAGCTTGAGCATTGATGGAAAAATCAATTGGTGCGCCCATTTCCAGTGAAATCGCATGCGCCATTTCATCATATCGGTCCATATATTGTTTAAGCAGAGCTTCAAGTAATGCAATACGTTGTTCAACGCTGCTATTGCCATAGGATGCAAACGCTTTACGAGCTGCGGCTACCGCAGTATCAACATTAGCACTTGAGCCTAAAGTAATGTTGGCGATCACTTGTTCATTTGCTGGATTAATAACAGCAAAATCGTTAGTGATAGCTGGGTTTTTCCAGCTACCATCAATATAAAATTGTCTACAGTCTTGCATTTATTTCTCCATATGTTTTTGTAAATATCGTTTATGTACCGCATCACCAAAAGCACCAAACAATGCTGTTGATAACTTGTCTTGATTAAATTTCCATTCAGGATGCCATTGCACCCCAACAGCAAAGCTGTGCTCATCTTGGCTTTTGTCACCTTGATAACGAATAGCTTCCACTAATCCATCTGGTGCATAGGCTTCAGCAACCAATCCTTGGCCAAGTGTTTTAATACCCTGACCATGTAAAGAATTTACGTTGTGGCTTGTTGCATTCAGTAAACTAGCAAATAAGCCATCCTCTGCGAGAGTAACTTGATGAGCCGTTTGATACTGCTCGTCACGTGTCCCATGTTTGTCTTCTCGGTGTTCAATAAATTGTTCGTGCTGATGTAAACATTGGTACAACTCTCCGCCCAATGCAACGTTTAATTCTTGCATACCTCGGCAAGCTGCCAATAATGGAATACCATTTTCAATCGCTAATTTAATTAACGGTAAGCTTGAACCATCACGTTGAGCGTCGTGGCTTTCAGGTGTTGCTGATGCTTCATTTGAATAATGGCTTGGCTGTACATTTGACGGACTACCGGGCAGAAAAATACCATCAAGTTGTTTAAAAAAATCACTATTGAAATGTTTTTCCAGCGACTCTAAATCTTCGCCTGCGGGTTGTGCCGGGATCAAAATAGGTATGGCATTAGACCCGTGTGCTAATGCATTAATATATTTCTCTCCAGCGCCATGAAATCCATTGGCACCATATTTGATGACATCACATACAACACCAACAACAGGTTTAGTTAAATTCATTTTATTTGGCTCCTATACAACTCTTTAGGGGTAATCCAATTGGATATTTTTTATGTAAGACTATTAAACATTAAGAGAGCAAGGTCGACTATAACCCCAAAGAGTAGTTAATACAGACCTTGTATTCATAACGTGCAGAGGATAGAAAATTGAATATAGCAAACAATACTTTTAAAACTTTGAAGGATTTGGATAAGGCTCATTACTTACATCCGTTCACTGATTTGCAAGAACATAAACAAAAAGGTGGAGATATTTTCTCTCGTGCTGAGCATATTTATATTTACAATTCAGAAGGTAAACAATTACTTGATGGGATGTCAGGTCTTTGGTGTAGTAATTTAGGTTACAGTCAACCAACAATAAATAAAGCCATTACTCAGCAGTTAGAAGTACTGCCTTATTATAATAGTTTTTTCCAATGTACTCATCAGCTTGCCGTAGATATGGCGAAATCATTGGTTGAAGTAACGCCTCCTCAGTTCAATAAAGTATTTTTTACTAACTCAGGCTCAGAGGCAAACGATACCAATATTCGCTTAGTACACCGTTACTATAATTTGCTTGAAAAGCCTAACAAGAAGCAGATTATCAGTAGAAAAAATGCTTATCATGGTTCTACTGTTGCCGCAGGCTCTCTTGGCGGTTTCAATGGCATGCATGAGCAATATACCGGTGTAAACTATGTTCACCATATTGCTGAACCGAACTGGTTTGGCTATGACGGCGAGCTTGATCGTGATGCATTTGGTAAGCATGTGGCGCAAGAGCTGGCGGCTAAAATTGATGAATTAGGCGAAGAAAATGTTGCCGCTTTCATTGCTGAGCCTATTCAAGGTGCTGCTGGTGTTATTGTTCCTCCAGAAACCTATTGGCCAGAAATATCAAAAATTTGTAAAGAGCGTGATATTTTACTAATTCTTGATGAAGTTATTTGTGGTTTTGGTCGTACTGGTAATTGGTTTGCTGCAGAAACTTATAATATTGAACCTGACTTATTAACGTTTGCGAAAGGGGTTACCAATGGGTACCAGCCTTTAGGTGGTGTTATGGTGAGTGATAAAGTCGCTGATGTGATCACCTGCAATGAGGGCGAGTTTACTCATGGCTTCACTTATTCAGGACATCCTCTTGCTTGTGCTGCTGGTATTGCGACTCTAGATATTCTAAAAAATGAACAGGTTATTGAAAAAGGCGCAGCAGATATCATGCCGTACTTTCAAGCCAGATTAAGAAGCTTAGAAGATCACCCGATTGTCGGCGAGGTTAGGGGCGTAGGCATGTTAGCCGCTTTGGAGCTGGTGAAAAATAAATCATCAAAAGAACGTTTAGCCCCGGACTGCGAAGGCGGTGCTATTTGTAAAATGCATGCGATAGAACATGGTCTAATGGTGCGTTCGGTTGGTGATGCTATTGTTACTGCGCCACCGCTTATTTGTAGCCGTGAAGAAATTGATTTATTGATCACTCGCTTAACTATTGCTCTGGATTACACCGCCAAGCATTACGGTATTAAGTCCTAAAAAATCACTTAATCACTTAATATAAAAGCAATACTCCTAATGGGTGTTGCTTTTTAATTCATGGAAGAATTAATGCAAACCACCAAGGATGGTTCTAGGTTTGTAAATTCATGGAAGAATTAATGCAAACCACCAAGGATGGTTCTAGGTTTGTAAATTCATGGAAGAATTAATGCAAACCACAAGGATGGCTCTAGGTTTGTAAATTCATGAAAAAATCACTGCAATAAACTGATAATTAACATAAGTCGTTACATTGTTAATATTTAGCATTATAGTTATATCCTCTATTTTTGATTTTGCTATGTAACAAAGATAATTATGAATTATATCGCCCAATTCGCCCAAATCTCTGCCGACTTGATTGATGAATCTGCTGAATTAGATTTTATCGAACGCTTGGCTCTGGGGTTTAAAGCGTTGGTTGAAACCAACGATGTTACCTTCATTTTATATCGTAAGTCTGCCTTGCCGGTAATTGAGTATTTTGATGAGCCAATGAAAGGTGGTAGCTCTAACCTCGATATATTTCTTAAAGGAGCCTTCTTGCTTGACCCTTATTACCTGCATGCAACACAAAAAAATCAACGTGGATTTTTTAGTCTGGAGCAGATCTCTCCAAAAGGTTTTAAGCAAACGGAATATTATCGAACCTGGTATAGCAAATCTGGCTTACAAGATGAATGTGGCTATCTTATTTCGCTAAGCGATGATGACTTTGTCAACATATCGATTGGTCGCACGAGCTCACTTAAGCGCTTTACTAAACAGGAATTGACTTTGCTTAATGATATAAAGCCAATGATTGAAATGTTGGCTAAGCAATATTGGAATAAAAACCATCTTGCCGCCGGTGACTCAGATATTAGAGAAAGAATGCAACATGCGCTGGATAACTTTGGCGTGTCAATTTTAACGAAAAGAGAACAACAGGTTGTGCATTTGATCTTACATGGTCATACCACGAAAACGGTGTCTGAAGAGCTTAATATCGTCGTTGAAACGGTAAAATTACATCGTAAGCATGCCTACGCCAAACTTGATATTAATTCACAGTCAGAATTATTTTATTTATTTATTGATTCATTAATGAGTGTTGAAAAGTATGTCGAGGGCGACCCGTTATCCAACTATATGTAGTTAAGTAATATAACTAACTTGCACCCAGCATAAACAGTCTTGGCTATACTGGGGTCAAGTTAATCAATTTGGTATGAACAGCGAGCAAGCTTGTTTCAGCTATAAGTAGGTTTCATACTCAAGTGTGGTGATCTGACGATTAAATTCGGCAATTTCTTGCTCTTTAGTGGCACTAAATACTCGTTGAAATTCAGTACCAAAATATTCCGCAATAAAGTTTGAATTTTTAAATAAAGCAACAGCTTTCGACCATGAATTTGGCAAACTAGCTGCTACTTGATCGTAGGCGTTGCCTTCAATTGGCTCAGGCGCTTCAAGTTTATTTTCTATCCCATAGAGCATGCCCGCAGTGATTGCGGCAGCAACTAAATGTGGGTTAGCATCTGCTCCGGCAACTCTGTGCTCAATACGCATGGCTTTATGACTTCCGGCCGGAACTCGCACTGCAACGGTTCGGTTTTCATAACCCCAGGTTGGCGTCATCGGCACATGGCTGCCATTTTGAAAACGACGGTAAGAATTTAAATGCGGAGCAAATATTAACATGCAGTCATTTAGGGTTGCTAAACAACCGGCAATCGCATAACGCAATAGGTCATTACCTTCGCTGGTGCCATTATCAAAGGCATTATTACCTTCATTATCAAGTAAACTACAGTGCATATGCATACCATTACCGGCTAAATCAGCGAAAGGTTTAGCCATAAACGAGGCACGTAAATCTAATTGCTTAGCCACACCTTTTATGGTTCTTTGCAGCATTATTGCTTGATCAGCAGCAACTAATGCATCAGGTTGATGATATAAATTTATCTCATACTGAGAAGGTGCAGCTTCAGTGATTAAGGTGTCAATTGGCAGCTTTTGCGCTTTCGATGCATCACGTACGCCATGCATAAATTCAGCCATATCTTGCATAGAGTCCAAGCCATAGGTTTGCCCAGCATCAATGCCTGATGAATTTACCTGAGTATGCAGGGGGCGACCGTGGGCATCATTATCTTGCTCAAATAAGCTAAATTCCATTTCAAATGCCGGCATAGGAGCTAAAGCAGACTTGTTAAAACGAGTAATCACCTGCTTTAATACATTGCGAACATCGTAACTGCATGGAGTATCATCAAAGTTATTAAGCGACATTAGTATTTGTGCTGTCGGACGCTTTAACCAAGGAACGGTTGTTAAGGTACGAACATCGGCGATACAGACACCATCTTCGTCACCACTTTGATAAACCCAACTAAACGGGTCTCGGCCCCAAATATCGAATGCAAGTGCTGTTAATGGTAATTTGAGGCCGCCGTTTAGCACTTTAGCAATGTTATTGCGTTCAATCCATTTGCCACGGAGTTTTCCGTTTATATCGGGCAGTATAACTTCGAAAACCTCCACCTCAGGATGCGCGGTTAGAAATTTCTCTAATAATTCAATATTTTGTTCAGACATAATTAACTCAAGATAATTAAGGGAAAAAGAAAACCCTAGGAAAGTGTTCCTAGGGCTAGGACAAAAAAGGGTTAAAAGTCCATATCGAAGCTGATGCCAACGGTACGAGGTTTTGATGGCCATACAAAAGTATTCACTAAGCCAAAACCGTTTAGGTTATCGGCATCTGCATTTTCCCAACCACGTTCGAAGTAGCTCTCATCGGTAACATTGTCTACGTATAAGCTTACATTCCAGTCAGAGTTACTTGCATAGGTAGCACGCAGACCTAACTCATTCCAGGCATCTACTTTCGCCGTTTCATAGTTGCCTGGACCGCCGTAAACATCATCTTGGAAAACCCACTGAGCGATTAAAGAAAGTTCACCATCGGTTAGCGGATACATGTAAGTGGTAATAATTGAACCACTAAAATCTGGCGCCATCGGTAATTTATTACCAACAGTACCGTCACCTTCTTCAATTTCTTCGGTAATTTCACTGTCCATCCAAGCACCCGCGACACGAATATCCCAGTTATCGCCTGGAGTCCAACGCATATCCATTTCAATGCCTTGGTTTTCTGCTTCACCAACGTTTTTCACTAATTGTGAACCGCTTTCAAAGATGATCATTTGCAAATCTTCATACACATAATTGAAGTAAGCAACATTAAGCTGTACGGTATTGTCAGCGAGCATCATTTTACTACCAATCTCATAACTGGTGCTGGTTTCAGGGTCGAATGCTAATGGCTCACTTCCCTCGGCTAGCACGCCGCCATATTCTTGTGAACCGTCGTTTTGTATGCCAAATGTTGAGTAGCCCCCTGATTTGTAACCTTGAGAAATGTTACCGTAAAGGTTTGTTGTATCAGTTAAGCGATATACTGCAGCAACGCGAGGAGTAAATTCACTCCAAGATTCATCGGCTTGGGTAAAGCCATCGGTATACCATTCAAAAACAAAAGTATTGCCTAAGGCGCCACCTGAATCTAGTACGCTGATCGACATATCCTTTTCGTCAGTGGTATAACGACCACCGAAAGTCAGGTCAAGTTTTGCTGTAGCTTGCCAAGTGATATCGCCATAAACAGACCAGCCAGAGTTTTCTAACTTATCAATATTCGTTTCCGGCTTATTTACTAATAAGTCGGCCGGGTCAATATCATCTTCCCAGTAGGCTTCAAAAATAGGGTCGTCACAACCTAGTGCACCCCCAACGTCATCGGTTTCAATTACAGCAATACACAAGGCATCTTCAGTGTAATAATTGGAAAAAGTCGCATCGATGTCTTCTTGATAGACACTTGCTCCCAAGAACCAGGTAAAAGCACCATCACCTTGATAGTTTAAGCGTAATTCCTGGCTGAAATAATCAACCTCTTGGTCTTGACCATAATTGTTAATTAGACTTGGCTGGGCATCAAAATCTTCCAAATATTCAAAGTCATAGGTTTTGTAGCCGGTAATTGAGGTAAGTAGATATTCGTCTGAAATTTGCCATTCAATATTAGCTTGAACAGTTAATATTTCGCCGCGGTCATAACCTTGGTCGTCCAGGAGGTCAATATTGGCTTTATCTTCAGCGGCATTAGTTTTTTCAGTCCAGTAAACCGATGGATCTTGATCTCTATCTTCATAAGTAACCCGCAATATTGCATCGGTAGAATCGCCTTCATAGCGTAATGACAAGCGAGTTGAATTCACTTCGCTGCCACCTAAATCACCACCGCCAGCTTCATTTTCTAACCAACCATCTTCTCTGACAATGTTACCGGCAGCGCGAAAATATAAACTTGATGTTAACGGAATGTTCACCATACCAGTAACTTCTTGCGCACCATGTTGTGCAACTGTGGCACCAACGCTCGCTTCAAAATCAGAAATTGGTTTATTGGTTGTAATGTTAATGCCACCGGCAATTGCATTACGACCAAATAGTGTACCTTGTGGGCCTTTTACAACTTCGGCTCTTTCCATGTCGTAAAAAGACATTTGTACGCCGCCATTTCGACCAGCCCATACACCATCGGTAAATATGGCAACAGAAGGGTCACCACCAATACCAAAATCATTGGTACCTATACCACGAATGGATAACGCATCAATAAAGCTGTCTTCGGTTTTACCATTGAATCCTGGGGTTAAATCGACTAAATCACGTACATCGGCAATGCCTAACTGATCCATCATATCGCCATTAAATGCCGAAACGGCAATGGGTACTTCCTGTACTGATTGAGTACGTTTCTGCACGCGTACTTCTATTGTTTCAATTTCCCCTGCCTGGACACTGATACAGCCTAATGCCAAAAATATTGGCGACAGTTTAAATAACTTCTGTGATTTTGAATTCATGGTTAAACCTGCTTTAGTTGTAATTAATCTTTTAATGAGTCGCGGTTATACAGTGCTACTCGAAGTTTTATTATTGATATTGTTATTGGTTTGTTAAGCTGGAATTAGATTAAGTAAATTTTTATAAGCGGAACATACCCCCATCAGGTTAGATTTTTTATCGGTAGTTTTAACTAATTATTTGAGAGGAGCATGTAATTGCAATTCATTTCTCCCCCTATAGGGGTAACTTAATCGTGTTAAATTTATGTAACACTGGGGTCTTTGTAGTTCTAGAATTATATAAACCATACCTTTTATAGCATGCATTATGTGTTAGAGGTCGCTTGTTGGTTTAAACGTGGAGAATTGTTGATGAAAGATAAAACGTTGGGAAAAAAGGACCTGGTCCTATTTACGGTTTCCGCTATATTATTGTTGGATACTCTAGCATCAGCTGCCACTGTTGGTGTTTCTAGTATTTTTTGGTGGTTATTTCTCGGACTGACATTCTTTCTTCCTTTTGCCTTAATTAGCGCTGAAATGTCTTGCTCTTACCCTGAACAAGGTGGAATTTATGCCTGGATAAAAACAGCATATGGTAGCCGTTGGGCTGCAAGGGCCTCATGGGGGTACTGGGTTAACACTGCAGTATGGATCCCGGCAATTTCAATTTTATTTGCTGGAATTTTTAAACAATTATTTTTCCCTGATTTAAGTTTATCCAGCCAAATAGCAATAGGTATCACGTTGACTTGGATAACCGTCGCAGTAAATATTGTCAGTTTAGATATAGGCAAATTTGTTCCTGATTCAGGCGCAATTTTAAAAGTACTGATCTTTCTGGTTTTAATCATTGCTGGTTTTAATCATGTTAGTGAGCATGGCATGGCTAATGATTTTTCAATGGCTGCACTTAAGCCTGACTGGCAGGCTAGTTTTCAGTATATTCCGGCCATAATTTACGGCATGTTAGGTTTTGAATTAGTCAGTGCCAGTAGTCAAGAAATGAAAAATCCGGCCCGTGATATGCCAAAGGCAGTACTTATATCGGCACTAATTATTATTCTGTTGTACATTTTTGGCACTATTGCCATGTTAGCTGCCATACCGTCGCAAGATATCAACTTAGTTGAAGGCTTGATGGATACTTTGTATTTATTAATGGGTGATACGCCGGCTGGCAAAACCTTCGCTTTTGCTCTTGGCATTGCAGCCTTATATACCTTCTTTACTAATGGGGTTACTTGGGCATTAGGTTGTAATAGAGCCGCTGCAGAAGCGGCAAAGGTTGGCGAATTGCCGAAGATATTTGCCTGGGAAATCAAAAAGACCGGTACACCACTGGGAGCAAGTATCATGATGGGCTTAGTCAGTACTGTCACTATATTACTTTATGGCGTTTTAGCGGGTTCGAATGAAGATTTATTCTGGTCATTGTTTGCCTTCAGTGCGGTTATTTTTATGTTGCCATATATAGCGATGATGCTAGCGTTTATAAAGTCACGTATTGATGATCCAGAACATGTTCGCCCTTATAAAATTCCTGGAGGGATATTCATCGCTCGCTTATTTGCCTTTTCTTGTATCACTATTTTGAGTATGGCGATTGTGTTATTTATTTACTCACCAGAAGAAGGCATGCAATGGATGGTTCTGGCTGGAGTGGTGGTGACCATTGCGATTGGTGAAATGATTATTTTATCGACAGAGAAATCAAAGGCCTCTACAGCAAGTACATCGATTACAATATAGGGTGTTGGTTGTAAAATAACTGATACCAAGTCCATTAATTATCTGCTCATTTTTACTGGTTAAAATGAATAACTACCGCGTTATAAAATCTTTAAGTAGAATAACTACTTATAAAATTTTATGCCTTGTATTTATCCCTTTTTCCTCAATAAAAAGTAGATCACATAATTAATGGAATTGGTATGAAACAACTTTTAACGCGGATAACGAAAGGCTAACTAGGTAACTAGTTAGCCTTTTTAGGTTTGTAAATTTATTGAAGAAATGTTTGTTATCTAACTAATTACGCCTTGCGTAAATAAATTATTAACTTGTGCATCACTGTAGTCAAGAACTTGCTCTAGTACTTGTTTGCTATGTTGTCCCAAATCAGGAGCAGCGTTATTGTACTGCAAGGGGGTATCTGAAAGGTTAATTGGCGAAGCAATAGTAGAAATAAATTTACCATTATTATCAGCCACCTGCTGCACCATATTGCGGTGTTTAATTTGCGGATGCTCAAATACTTGTTCTAGGGTATTCACTGGTCCACAAGGTACTTTAACTTGCTCCAGAAGAACAACCCAATTCTGCGTGGTATTTTGGGCAAGAATATAAGCAAGTTTTGGAATAAGCTTTACTCTGTTGATAACGCGCTTCTCATTAGTGTGAAACAACACATCATTGGCAAGCTCTGCGCACTTTGCAACAGCACAAAATTTGGCAAATTGACTGTCATTGCCAATCGCTAAAATAATACTGCCGTCTGCTGTGGCGAATGTTTGATAAGGCACGATATTTGGATGGCCATTACCTAGTCTATTCGGGCTTTGACCAGAGGCTAAATAATTCATGCCTTGATTCGCCAATGTGGCAACTTGGACATCAAGCAAGGCGATATCAATGTGTTGGCCAGCATTAGTATGCTGGCGAGCCATTAATGCCGCTAATACGGCATTGGCACTGTAAAGGCCGGTCATCACATCAACTAATGCTACGCCCACCTTCATTGGTTCTCCTTCTGGCTCTCCAGTTAAACTCATCAGGCCGCCTTCGCCCTGAATCATCGCATCGTAACCAGCTTTATGGGCGCTTGGCCCAGTTTGTCCAAAACCGGTAATAGAACAGTAGACCAGTTTAGGGTTAATTTCTTTTAGTTGCGCATAGTTCAAGCCGTATTTAGTCAAACCACCAACTTTGTAGTTTTCTATAAGGACATCAGCTTTAGCGACTAAGTCTTTAATCACTTGTTGGCCTGCACTGGTGGTAATATCGATGGCAATAGATTGTTTATTACGATTGGCACAGTGATAGTACGCAGCCTGTGGTGGCTGCTCGTTACTTGCCGGTTTAATAAATGGAGGCCCCCAGAACCTAGTATCGTCACCTTTTTCTGGACGCTCGACCTTGATAACCTGCGCACCCATATCCGCAAGCATTTGCGAGGCCCAAGGCCCAGCTAAAATTCGACTTAAATCGACAACTTTAATACCATCCAGTGCACCAGTCATTAGCAGAATGCCTGAATACCGGTTATCGCTCGGCCAAGAATTAAAGCATGCACATCATGTGTGCCTTCATAGGTATTTACCGCTTCAAGGTTCATTACATGACGAATTATACCAAACTCATCGCTAATACCATTGCCGCCATGCATATCTCGTGCAACACGGGCTATGTCTAGTGATTTTCCACAGTTGTTACGTTTTAATAACGAGATCAGCTCAACCGGACATTGTCCTGCATCCATCAATCTGCCCATTTGCAAACAGCCTTGTAAACCTAAAGAAATCTCAGTTTGCATATCGGCTAATTTTTTCTGAATCAGTTGATTAGCGGCTAATGGACGGTTAAATTGTTTACGGTCCAATGTATAGGTGCGCGCACTTTCAAAACAATACTCAGCAGCACCTAAAGAACCCCAAGCAATGCCATAACGAGCTTTATTTAAACAGCCAAATGGCCCGGCCAATCCTTTAATCTCAGGAAACATATTTTCTTCAGGCACAAAAACATTATCCATTACAATTTCACCGGTAATGGAGGCTCGAAGTGAGAATTTACCTTCGATTTTCGGTGCCGATAAACCAGCCATGCCTTTGTCAAGAATGAAGCCACGGATCACACCATCAAGTTTTGCCCATACCACAAAAACATCGGCAATTGGAGAATTGGTGATCCACATTTTATTACCTGTAAGTGAGTAGCCACCATCAACTTTTGTGGCGCGGGTATTTAACGAGGCAGGATCACTACCAGAATCGGGCTCGGTCAAGCCGAAACAACCTACCCATTCACCACTGGCAAGTTTTGGCAAATACTTCATTCGTTGTGCTTCACTGCCGTAGCTGTATATAGGGTGCATAACTAGGGAAGATTGCACACTCATCGCACTGCGGTAACCGCTGTCAACACGTTCAACTTCACGGGCAATTAAACCATAACTCACGTAATTGACTTCACTGCCGCCATACTTGCTTGGTAGTGTTGCGCCTAATAACCCCAGTTCACCGAGTTCGCTCATGATGTTTCGATCAAAATGCTCATTGCGATTTGCATCAAGTACTCTGGGCAAAAGCTTTTCTTGGCAAAAATCAAAGGCGGTATCTCTTATCATCCGCTCTTCTTCAGTAAGCTGACTGTCTAAAGACATAGGATCTTGCCAATTGAAAGGGGATAGTGTTTGACTCATGTGTCGCTCCATTGATGGATTTATATTAGAATTTTGAGCTATATAAAATCGCCGTAAATCTTGCTGTTAAATTAGCTTAGCGCTTAATTATAACCGAGTTCATAACAGCAGTTTATCTCACTGTCAGAGGTGTTTAGTTCTGCATGATTGGCCGATATATTCGAGTCTTGACGCACTTTAACCGTTGTTGCATTAACATAAACGTTCGAATGATTGAATTCAGTAACTCGTTCATCATTAGTAATATTTATTGGTTTGTTCATCATGATCTCACTCATTTGTATAGTGTTTAGCTAATACTATTTCAAATATCTGTATTTAAGAACATACCCTTATCGGGTAAGGAATTGATCCTGGTTTATTTAAATACTTCCGCAAAGGCTGTTTTTAATAGCTTAACTTTATTCACTTCTCTTGGTACTTTCTTGTGCACCATAGATAGCTTGAACTGGTACGTGCGCGTACTTGGTTGTATTAATCTAATTTGACCCTGGTTTAACTCATCCTGAATGTAGCTTTGTGACATAAAGCCAATGTAATGTCCTGATAGAATCATCGCTTTACGGGTATCAAATTGATAAGCCTTGGCGACCAAATTTAATTTTTGCAGTTGTTTACGCCCTGAATCATCAATATCTATGCCTGGATGAATAGCAGCTACTTCAGCCAGATTTGCGTCAGTAATTTGGCTATCAACTTTATTAAAAAATGGATGTTCTTTGCCGCAACATAAATAAATGGGCTCGCTGTATATTGGGGTGTAGTTAAGCCCCTCAATTTGTTGGTACCCAGGAAATAAACCTATATGCGCTTTATCTTTTAATAGCGATTTTTCGATATTGGAAATAGAGTCACCATCTAAGACTATATGTAAATTTGGTGCATTATCATGAATATGACGGATAACCCGGGCTAATTTTTGTTGGCGTTTGGTGTCGAGTTGATCGGCACAAAGAATGACTATTTCACCACTGAGTTCTTTACCAAGGGTTCCTACATATAAAGAAAAGTCATTCAAGGAATCAAATAAACTGATCACGGCACGATAAACTTCTTGGCCTTCTTCGGTAAGTGAAAAACCACCTCGACCACGTAAACACAGCTTTAAATTCATCCGCGCTTCAAGATTTGACATATGCACACTAATCGTTGAACGCGTGATACCTAAAGCAACCTCTGCTGCGGCAAAACCGCCATGTTCAACCACAGATACAAAAATACGCAATAAGCGCAAATCGTATTCTGCTATCGGTTTTGGAATGATAGATGTATTACTCAAAGTTTTACCTGCCCCAAACTTAAGGTTTAATGTTTAGTATTTAACATCAGTTTGAATTGTTATTCAATAGAAAAAATAGTTCGCGTTGGAGATAAACATGCAACAGTTACAAGATAAGCATTTGCTTAAACCCTTTTCATACATTAATGGTAGTTGGCATAGCAGCGAATCATCATTCTTGGTGACCAACCCCGCTACGGGCGAAGAAGTTGCCAAAGTAAGTGATGCCGGTGTTGCTGAAACTGAACTTGCAGTTAAAGCCGCAAAAGATGCATTAAAGTCATGGTCATCAAAGTCAGCAAACGAAAGAGCCACGTTAATGCGTAATTGGTTTAATCTAATGATGGAGCATCAAGATGACTTAGGCCGAATTTTAACCGTAGAGCAAGGTAAACCACTAGCCGAAGCTAAAGGTGAAATTGCCTATGGCGCGGCTTTTATTGAATGGTTTGCTGAAGAAGGCAAGCGTGTTTACGGTGATACCATTCCAGGTCCATCTGGTGATAAGCGTATCGTTGTGATCAAACAGCCTGTTGGTGTAGTAGCATCGATAACACCTTGGAACTTTCCAAATGCAATGATTGCCAGAAAAGCGGCAGCAGCATTAGCTGCTGGTTGTACCTTTGTGGTACGTCCGGCAACCCAAACACCATTATCTGCATTAGCTATGGCTGAACTTGCTGAAAGAGCCGGTATTCCTGCAGGTGTATTCAATGTGGTTGTTGGTATGGATGCTCGTGGTATTGGTAAAGTACTTACTCAACACCCAGATATTGCTAAATTCACTTTTACTGGCTCAACACCTGTTGGCAAGTTGTTAATTGAACAATGTGCGACAACTGTAAAAAAAGTATCGATGGAACTGGGTGGCAATGCGCCATTTATTGTTTTTGATGATGCAGACATCGATGCCGCAGTACAAGGCGCAATGGCATCAAAGTACCGTAATGCCGGTCAAACCTGCGTGTGTACCAATCGAATCTTCGTACAGCAAGGTGTGTTGGCTGAATTTACTGAAAAATTCAGCCAGGCAGTTGCCGCATTACAAATTGGTAACGGCTTGGATGCCGGGGTAAGTATTGGCCCGATGATTTCATCCTCTGCGGTTGCCGATGTTGATAAGTTGGTTACAGCAACGATTAAAGCAGGGGCAACGTTAGTTGCTGGTGGCTCAGGTCATAGCCAAGGTGAAAATTATTATCAGCCGACAATATTAACTAACGTTACTACTGATATGCCTATTGCCAGTAACGAAATTTTTGGCCCGGTGTCGCCTATAATCGCGTTTAGCGACGAAAGCGAAGTGCTCGCTATGGCTAATGATACCGAATACGGTTTAGCTGCTTATTTTTATACTCGTGATATTGGCCGTGTTTGGCGTGTCGCAGAAGGTTTAGAGTTTGGCATGGTTGGTATTAATGAGGGCATTATTTCTAATGCTGCCGCACCTTTTGGTGGGGTAAAGCAATCAGGCAATGGCCGTGAAGGCTCTAAATATGGTTTAGATGACTATATGGAAATTAAGTATTTATGTATGGGCGGCTTAGACAAATAAGCTAGCCAGAGTAACGCTTTATATAAGAGTTAAAGCGTTAAATATATAAATAGAACGTATGAAATTAAAAGATTAATAGGTAAAGAAAATGAACAATCAACAACTACAAGATAGAAAGACTAAAGTAATTGCTCGTGGTCAAGGTAACATGTACCCAGTATATGTTGAACGTGCAGAAAACTCAGAGCTTTGGGATGTTGAAGGTAAGCGTTATATTGACTTTGGTACGGGTATTGCCGTTTGTAATACTGGCCATAGTCATCCAAAAGTCGTTGCTGCGGTAAAGGCACAAGTGGATAAGTTTAGTCATACTTGTGTAATGGTAAATCCATATGAAGTTGCTGTTGAACTTGCTGAAAAACTGACGGCTATCGCCCCAGGTGATTCAGAAAAGAAAGCCATTTTTGTTTCTACTGGCGCTGAAGCAGTAGAAAATTGCGTTAAAATTGCTCGCGCTCATACTGGTCGTCGTGGTGTTATTGCATTTAATGGTGGTTTCCATGGTCGTACAAATCTAACAATGGCATTAACAGGGAAAATACTACCTTATAAAAACTTATTTGGTCCATTTCCTGGCGATATTTTTCATGCACCATTCCCGATTGATTGTCATGATATTTCAGTTAAAGACTCATTAAAAGCCGTAGAAAACTTGTTTAAAGTTGATATTGCTGCAACGGATGTTGCCGCAATTATAGTTGAACCAGTGCAAGGCGAAGGCGGATTTTACGCTGCACCGGCAGAATTTTTACAAGCGCTGCGTAAACTTTGTGATCAACATGGCATTGTATTAATTGCTGATGAAATTCAAACCGGTTTTGGCCGTACAGGTAAAATGTTTAGTTTTGAACATTCCGGCGTTGAAGCTGATTTAATGACTATGGCCAAAGGTATTGCTGGTGGTTTTCCAATTGCTGCAGTAGTTGGCAAAAGTGAAATCATGGATGCTCCATTACCAGGTGGCCTGGGTGGAACTTACGGTGGCTCTCCTGTTGCCTGCGCAGCAGCATTAACTGTTTTGGATGTGATTAAAGAAGAAAATCTAGTTACTCGCTCTAATGAGGTTGGTGCATTATTCAATGAGCGCTTAACGCAGTTACAAACTCAATTTCCAAGCCTCATTGGTGATGTTAGAAATCAAGGCAGTATGATAGCAATTGAGTTAGTCAAGGAAGGGGATTTTGAGCAACCTAACCCTGAGCTAACGCAAGCGATAATTGCTAAAGCAGCGGAGTATGGTTTAGTGCTGCTTGCATGTGGTTTTTATAGTAACGTTGTTCGATTCTTACCGGCATTAACCATTAGCGATGAATTAGCGAATGAAGGTTTAGACAAATTTGCTGAGTTATTTGCCTCTGCAGCCAGCTAGTTGAATAAAGGATATATCATAAAATGAGTGAGATGAAATTAGCTCAAAGCAATGTACTAACTGAGATAACTGAACGGGCGCCTAATGTAGTGCTACCTTCAGAAAATGACGAGCAAACAGCTTTGAATTTTTGTTTATTTCTAGATTTTGCCGATGCTGAACAACAGTGCTTTATTTTAGGATATAACTAACCTGATCTTAGGTTAACTAAACAGCTACAGCTATAAATTTTTTATACTCGTGCTACTGTAAAGTGCTAATAATTGTGCATTTTATAGTGGTACGAGTATATTTTTATGTTTGCTGTAACGCTTCCAAATACGCCTCTAGAATTAAATTACCACGTGCCCCTTTGCGGGTAATTGCTGAAAATTTAGTGGCGAAACTTCTAGTATACGCTCCTATGCTCCGCATTTTATCTTGGCTCACCCAGCGCTCGGCGAAATGGGTCGGTAAAAAACCAATAAACCTGCCGGTTAAAATTAAAAAAGCGATACCTTCTCTATCAGTCGATGTTGCCGTAGCATTGAGTACACTTTGCTGGTGCTTAATGGCGACAGTTTGCGCATAACTTGGTACAACGGCATCATATTGTGCAAGGGCGCTATCACTAATGCTATCTAAATCTTGGGTAAACAAAGGGTGTTGAGCACTACAATAAAGTTCAGACTTTTCTTTATATAAAGCTTCATAGTTTAAACCGGGCAACACTTTAAGCTCAGGTACAACTCCTATGTGTAAATGGCCATCAAGTATTGCTGCTTCAATGTCTGTAGGCGGCATCATGCGAATATTGATGATCACATCGGGCGCCTTATGTTTGAGCATACTTAATGCTTGCGAGATACGCATCTGGGGAATTGTGACTAAGTTATCGGTAATGCCAATATTTAATTCACCGACCAGATCAGTATTAATCGCATTGATTTGTGCTTTAAACGTTTCTAACCCCGACAATAGTTGCATTGCAGATTTATAAACTTGCTCACCTTCTTTGGTAATAGAAAATCCAGCACGACCGCGATGACAAAGCTTCATATTCATTAAGCTTTCTAGCTCAGTGATTGCCTGACTAATAGCGGGCCTGCTGATATTTAATTCTATTTCAGCTGCGGCAAAACCACCTGCTTCAATAACCGCTTTGAATATTCTTAGCAGTCTAATATGAGCATCACCTATTTGTCTGGGCAATAAATTTTTATTTGCTGGCATCTTTTATAATCTTTAGTTAAGTAAACAGTTAACTTAGGTTAATTAATTGTGGATTTAATAATCTAACAGTTTGGCGATAATAACTGCAACTTTTAATTAATCACTTGTTTACATTATTTGCAGACAATACTGAGGTGATAGATGAATAATAACCCTGCCTATTGTGGTTTAAGCCAAGAGCAACTCGACGCACATTGGATGCCGTTTACCGCCAATCGTCAATTTAAACAAGATCCGCGCTTAATCAAAAGTGCCCAAGGGCGCTATTACACTGACGCTTTTGGTCGAAAAATATTTGATGGTTTGTCGGGCCTTTGGACATGCGGCGCTGGACATTCGCGCGACAAAATTACAGAAGCAATAAGCAAACAAGCTAAAGAGTTAGATTATGCTCCTGCCTTTCAATTTGGCCACACTAAGTCATTTGAATTAGCCCATCGCATCACTGAATTTATGCCGGCAAATTTAAATCGTGTGTTCTTCACTGGCTCTGGCTCCGAATCGGTAGAAACGGCATTGAAAATTGCCCGGGGTTATTGGCGCAAAAAAGGTATGGCAAGTAAAACGCGTTTTGTCGGCCGTGCTAAAGGCTACCATGGGGTTAATTGGGGCGGTATCAGTGTTGGCGGTATTGGCGCTAACCGAGCCATTTATGGGCAAGGCATAGACGCAATCCATTTACCTCATACGATGACGGCTGAGAATCAATTCAGCCAGGGCATGCCAGAGCATGGCGCACATTTAGCTGATGAATTAGAGCAGATGATTGCGGTTAATGATGCTGCCAATATTGCTGCGGTTATTGTCGAACCAATGGCTGGCTCGGCCGGTGTTATTCCACCACCGGTTGGCTATTTAAAGCGCCTTAGAGAAATTTGTACAAAACATAATATATTACTGATCTTTGATGAAGTCATAACCGCCTTTGGGCGAGTAGGGGCTAACACTGGTGCGGAAGAATTTGATGTTATTCCAGATATCATGACCACAGCAAAACAAATAACCAATGGTGTAATACCAATGGGCGCGGTAATTTCTAAACAAGAAATTTACGATACATTTATGGATACCTCAGGCCCTGATTACATGTTGGAATTGCCACATGGTTATACCTATTCTGCTCATCCAATAGCTTGTGCTGCAGGCCTGGCAACGCTTGAACTGTTAGAAGAAGAGCAGCTTATTGCTCGTTCAAAAGCGTTGGCGCCAACATTCGAACAAAAGTTACATAGCTTACAAGGCAGCAGCCATATCACTGATATTCGTAACTATGGCTTAGCCGGCGGCCTTACTCTTGCGGCTAAAGATGGCCAACCAGCGTTGCGCCCATATGAAGTCGCGATGAAGTGTTGGCAAAAAGGCTTTTACGTACGCTATGGCGGTGACACCATCCAGCTGGGCTTACCATTTAGCACTGAGGATAGCGAAGTCGATAGCTTGATCAATGCTATTGGTGAAGCACTTAGCGAAACTGAATAATTTTAAAGAATTAATTACCAAGGAAATGACATGACAGCTCAACTAGCGACCAAAACGACAACTCAAATGACAACGATAGGCCATTTAATTAACGGTGAAATGGTCACTGACGGCTCTCGTTCACAAGATGTATTTAACCCGGCAACAGGTCAGGCTGAAAAGCAAGTATTGTTAGCCTCTAAACAAACCGTTGAGCAAGCGATTGCCAGTGCCCAAGCGGCCTTTCCTGCATGGCGTAATACGCCGCCAATTAAACGAGCGCGAGTGATGTTTCGTTTTAAAGAGCTACTCGAAGAACATGCCGACCATATTTGTAAATTAATTGGTCAGGAGCACGGTAAAATAAGTCACGATGCCGCGGGAGAATTACAGCGTGGTATCGAAAATGTTGAGTTTGCTTGTGGCGCGCCGCAATTACTAAAAGGTGAGCATAGCCGTAATGTCGGCCCTGGTATCGATTCATGGTCAGAGTTTCAACCATTAGGTGTTGTTGCCGGTATTACGCCATTTAACTTTCCTGCTATGGTCCCGATGTGGATGTTCCCGTTAGCCATAGTATGTGGTAACACCTTTATTTTAAAACCGTCCGAACGCGATCCGAGCTCAACGCTATACATTGCGCAACTGTTAAAACAGGCAGGTTTACCTGATGGTGTATTAAACGTTGTTAATGGCGATAAGGAGGCGGTTGATACATTACTAACTGATCCGCGCATTAAAGCAGTGAGCTTTGTCGGTTCTACACCTATAGCTGAATATATCTATGCTACTGCTAATGCTAATGGCAAACGCTGTCAAGCATTGGGCGGCGCGAAAAACCACGCTATTGTAATGCCTGATGCTGATATGGATAACGCCGTTAATCAATTATTGGGCGCTGCTTTTGGTTCATCCGGGGAGCGTTGTATGGCGTTATCTGTAGCCGTAGCGGTTGGTGATGAAGCCGGAGATGCATTAGTAACTAAAATGCAAAATGCCATGCAAGGGCTGAGTGTTGGCGCTTACGACAACGCCAGTAATGATTTTGGTCCGGTAATTACTTGTCAGCACAAAGATAAAGTAAATGGCTATATCAATAGCGCCGAGCAACAAGGTGCCAGCATAGTTGTTGATGGCCGCAACCCTAAAGTCGATGGTTATGATAATGGTTATTTTGTTGGCGCAACGCTAATTGATGGTGTAACTGCCGAGATGGACAGCTACAAAGCGGAAATTTTTGGTCCTGTTTTGCAGGTGGTTCGAGTTAAAACCATGCAGGAAGCAATGCAGTTAATTGACGATCACGAATATGGCAATGGCACCTGTATTTTCACTCGCGACGGTGAAGCGGCGCGTTACTTTTCAGACAATATTCAAGTGGGTATGGTTGGTATTAATGTGCCATTACCTGTACCTGTTGCTTACCATAGTTTTGGTGGTTGGAAGCGTTCATTATTTGGTGATTTACACGCTTACGGTCCTGATGGTGTGCGTTTTTATACTAAACGTAAAACCATTACCCAGCGCTGGCCATCAAGCGGTGTGCGTGAAGGGGTCTCATTCGCGTTTCCAAGTTAAGAAATTTTTCATGATTAATACAATAATCGAACTATCAGCAGAACCTGTTGGTTTTCATGATGTAGCCGATGAATTAACTGCTGATATGTTTGTTTCTAGCATTCCAACTCAGCATAGTCATGACTATTACTGCGATGAAGAATTAGGCTTGTATATAGGAGTATGGGATACAACTGATATGCAAGAAGCACCGGGTGCCTATGAATTGGAAGAATTTATGGTGATACTTGTCGGCGAGGCAAGTATTAAAAACAATCAAACAGGGCACATAGAAACAGTGCAAGCGGGAGAAAGTTTTGTTATTCCTAAAGGCTACGACTGTCAGTGGCAACAGCAGGGATATTTAAAAAAATTCTATGTTATTTTAGATAATGACAAGCTCGCAGCTAATAATCAAAACGTAAATTCGATTGCTCATTTTAGTGCTAATCAAAACAATGAGAGTTATGAGAATGAGCAACACACGCTAAAAGCAGGTGTAAGCAATACTAATGACAACCTTAACTGTAGTAAAGATTATCGCTTCGTCAGTGTGTTAAAAGGTAGATTAACCCTAACCGATAGCAGCGAAAATAATCAAAGTTTTGGCGAAAATGCTACGATATTTATCAAAAAAGGGCAGGTAGTTAGCAGCAGTATTTCGGCAGATTATAAACAATATTTTGCCAATATCAGTATCTAAATAGCAACACATAGAATTAACGACAAGGACTAACAATGCATTACCAACACTTTATTAATGGCCAGTGGGCAAAATCTGCAACAACCAATACCTTTGCCACCATTAATCCTGCGACTGAAGAAGTAATAGCGCAATTACCTGCAGGCAATAGTGATGATATCAATTTGGCCGTAGAAGCTGCACGTGATGCTTTTGATCATGGACCTTGGCCAAAACTTTCTGGAGCAGAGCGTGGTGCTTATTTACAAAAAATGGCTGAAATTATTAATCGCCGTTTAGTTGAACTGGCAAAGCTGGAGGTGCTCGATAATGGCAAGCCTTATCCTGAAGCTGAATGGGATATTGAAGATACCGCAGGGTGTTTTGAATATTACGCAAATCTTGCTAAAGAGCTAGACAATAATAGAGAAACTGACATTGAATTACCTGAACCAAGGTTTAAATCTAAAGCAATTAAAGAACCCATTGGAGTAGCAGGCGCTATTATTCCGTGGAATTTTCCAATGCTTATGGCGGCATGGAAGGTCGCACCAGCGTTAGCCGCTGGTTGTACTATGGTGTTAAAACCTTCTGAAATTACGCCTTTGACTGCGCTTGCACTAGGTGAAGTTGCAGAGGAAGCAGGCTTACCTGCAGGCGTTTTAAATATTGTTACTGGCCTTGGCCAAGACGCCGGGCAGCCATTAGCAGAACATCCCGATGTGGATAAAATGGCGTTCACTGGCTCGGTACCCACTGGCAGTAAAATAATGGAAATGGCGGCTAAACAGGTTAAAAATATCAGCCTGGAGCTTGGTGGAAAATCGCCGTTGGTTATCTTTGACGATGCTGGTATTGAAGCCGCGGTTGAGTGGATCATGTTTGGTATATTTTGGAATCAGGGCCAAGTATGTTCGGCGACTTCCCGAGTACTGGTCGCTGAATCTATTTACCCGCAATTACTTGAACGATTAACGATAGAAGCGAAAAAAATTACTATTGGTGAAGGCAATAAAGACGATGTTTTGTTGGGGCCTTTAGTTAACGAAAGCCAATACGAAAAAGTACTAGCGGCTATTAAGCGTGGCGAACAAGAAGGCGCAACAGTTGCCTGTGGTGGTAAACGGGCGGTTGGTTTTGATAAAGGTTACTTTATCGAACCAACCATATTAACTGACATGAGCGATGACAGTTGGATTTGGCAGGAAGAAATCTTCGGCCCGGTAGTTTGTGTTAAACCATTTAAAGATGAAGCACAAGCGCTGCGTCTGGCAAATGATACTCGTTTTGGTTTAGCTGCGGCCGTGATGTCAAAAGATGAAGGCCGCTGTGAACGGGTTGCAAGAGCATTTCGCGCGGGAATTGTTTGGGTTAACTGCTCACAGCCTACCTTTGTCGAGGCGCCATGGGGCGGCTACAAACAATCGGGAATTGGTCGTGAATTAGGTCAATGGGGCTTAAACAATTATCTTGAAACTAAGCAAATAACAACATTTAACAGCGATGAACCCTGGGGTTGGTACATTAAATAAATCTCGACAATCGAGAGTAAACAAGCAAAGAAATCATTTATATAATTACATTAAGGCGTTGTAATGCAAGCTCATATTGAAGCAATTAAAGACTCAAAGTACTGTTCTATTTGGCATGACCAAGACGACATCCGGCCTGATGAGTTACCAGCATTAGCGGCTGATGAACAATGTAAATTATTAATTGTTGGTGGTGGTTTCACCGGCCTTTGGGGCGCATTGCAGGCGAAAGAAAGAGCACCAAATGCTGACATAATTCTGATTGAACAAACATTTATTGGTGACGGTGCTTCGGGTCGTAATGGCGGTTTTTTAAATGCCAGTTTGGCTCATGGTGAAACCAATACCGACCATCACTTTCCTGGTGAAGCGGATAAATTGCATGAGCTTGGCCTTGAGAATATTAAAGGTTTATTAGCATCCCTTAAAAAATATGGCATAGATGCTCATCATGAAAATGTTGGCGAAACAGAAGTTGCCCTGAGCCAAGGAGCCGCTGCGGATCTAAAAAAACACTATGAACACGCAAAAGCCCAAGGAGATGACGTAACCTGGTTTGACCAAGCGGCCATACAACAGCAAGTAGGTTCACCGAAGTTTTTAGCGGGCTTGCAATATAAAGATGGCCATACCGGTATTGTCGATCCTATTCGAATCTGTTGGGGGCTGAAAAAAGTACTCTTAGAACTTGGTGTTAAAATTTTCGAAAATACGCCGTTAACTAAACTCACGCCTTTGGGAAAATCGCAAATGACGGCGGTTTGTAATGGCGTTACTGTAATCGCTGACAAAGTATTAATGGCGACCAATGCCTATAACGTCTGCCTTAAAAAAGTGAACGTTAATACCATTCCTGTTTGGGACTATCAACTGGCAACAGAGCCATTAAGCCCGGAACAAATGGAATCTATCGGCTGGTTTAAAAGCCGTCATGCATTGGGCGATCATGCCAACATGTTTCATTATTTTCGCTTGACCAAAGATAATCGTATTACCTGGGGCGGTGGTGGCTCGGTTCGTTATTACTTTAATAAAGATACTGGCAGTCACTGTGCCGATATACCTGAGCGCTTTGAGCAGCTATCGAAAGAGTTTTTTGAAACATTTCCGCAATTAACTGGCATAAAGTTTAGCCATCGTTGGAGCGGTATACTGGCTACTTCTACCCGTTTTTGTATGGTGCCGGGTGTTGCATTTAATGGGCGCGTAGCTTGGGCCGTTGGTTATACCGGCTTAGGTGTTTGCGCTTCAAGGTTTGGTGCCAGGGTAGGAATTGAGTTATTAGGCTATCAACCCAGCGATATTTTGAATATGCAGTTTGTCAAAAAAGCACCTATGCCATGGGCACCTGAGCCAATTAGATGGTTGGGCTATAAAGTAACCCATAATGCCTTAGTAAAGGCTGACGCTAATGATGGTAAACGTGGTTTATGGCTCAAATTTTTAGATAAACTTAATCTTGGTTTTACCTGTTAAATAAGGCATTAAAATGAACTATCAAATAAAACAAGCAGGCATCGGTGACCATCAACAAATTGCGGTTTTATTTGATCAGTATCGACAATTTTATCAACAAACCAGCAATATCAAACTTGCCGAGGCGTATCTTAAAGAGCGACTTGAGCTTAATCAGTCAATTATTTTCCACGCTGTAGACCATTCTGGTTGCAGCTTAGGCTTTACTCAGCTTTATCCCAGTTTTTGCTCCGTTGCTCTTAAACCGGTATTCATCCTTTATGATCTTTATGTGCTTACATCGGCAAGGACTTTTGGTGTTGGCCGGGCATTAATGAACGCCGCGACTGAACATGCAAAAGCTCATGATGCGACTTATATATCATTAGAAACTGAAACGAATAATACTAATGCTCAAGCCTTATATGAAAGTTTAGGTTATGCCCAAGATGATGAATATCTGAAATATTTTTTAGAGTTAGATAATAAATAAAATAATAAGAAAATTACTATGACAGTTACAGCAAACCCAAATAATAACATTTTCAAAAATTTCAGTGTGTTTCAGCTGTTTAAATATTCGGTATATGTTTTACTTTCAATGAACATTTACTTTTTTTTCGTTGAAGATTACAGCGCCAGTTCGCAAACCTTTGCTCAAGGCGTGTCGGGCTTGCAAGTTATCGAAGCATTTACTGCAACCATAGACACCGCAGCCTGGGTTATTTTATTACTGTTGTTTGAACTTGAAACTTATGTGCTTGATGATGACAAAATCAAGGGCTGGGTAAAATACAGCATTAACGCGATTCAAGCGTTGTGTTATCTGGTTATCGTGTCTTCTTTTTACGGCTACATTACTAAATACAATATGCTGCATAGCATTAGCCCCTTTATAATCGATGATATTTGTAGTTTAGTGGGGAGTTCATTTACCTACGTTCGAGACCTTGACGATTACCTGCCTTTAACGAAAGAAGTGTGCGAAAGTTTTGCCAATGTGCCGTTATTGCAAATAAACGACACGCAAATAATTGCTGATCAACTTCACCTCACCGAGGCGCATCGTTTATCAACCGTGGAAGTAATTAACTCAGCGACTTGGTTATTAGTGGTTATTATTCTTGAAATTGAAGTGTATTTACAATTGAAAGGGCAGTTATCTAAACGCCGTATGTTTGCCCATAAAGTTATCAAGGCAGTACTTTATGCTACCTTGTTTATTGCTGCAGCGTATTGGGGCGTGAAAGGTGGTTTTATTGATTTTTGGGATGCGTTCTTGTGGCTAGTTGCATTTGTATTCATTGAATTAAATATTTTTCAGTGGAATGCAGAAGGCGAAGAAGATACTGCCAAGTTAACACAACAAACTAAGCAGGCTAAGGCATGAAAATAATAACGTCTAAACCCAGCTATGTTATTGAGCAAGCGCTAAACATAGGTCAGCATAATTGGGACTCGCCTGATCACTTAGGTATTGGCCAGCTGTCAATGGATAAGCTGTTTAAAACTGTAGCGATAGAATGCAATGAAACGCTGGTGTTACCACAAAGCAATAAACCGCTTAATGTTGAACAGTTACAGTTTAATGATCCATTGATGCAAGGTCGCATGATAACGGGTGAGCAACTGTTAAACCGGCGAATTTTTAATGACGGTTTATTAGTGATGCACAAAGGTGAGGTTGTCCATGAGTCTTATCGAAACGGTATGACCCCGACAGATCGGCACGTTATTCACTCATGTACTAAGTCGTTATGTGCAATGCAGATAGCTATTGCTATCGAACAAGGTTTAATCGATGCATCAGCACAACTAACCTTGTATTTACCTGAATTTTTACAACACCATGCTTGGCATGGGGTGACTGTACAACACGTACTTGATATGCAAGCCGGTATTGAATATGACGAAGATTATACTAACCCAAATGCTCATTATTGGAGTTATGCCAGGGCGGCCGGATATTATCCGGTGAAACCAGGAGAGCAAGCCATTGGCGCGAGAGCGTGGGCTTTGCAAAACCTACATACCCGTGCACACCCGCCGGGTAGTTGCTTTTCATATAACTCTTGTTTAGCCAATGTATTAGGCATGGTGCTTGAACAAGTTTATCAAAAAGACCTGACAGAAATATTTGAACATCTACTTTATCAACACATAGGCGCTGAGGCTTCAGGCTATTTTAATACCGACCCGCAAGGTTTTGCGATTACTGAAGGTCAGTTAAACTTACGTTTGCGTGATTTCGCCCGCGTGGCATTTTTAATGATAAATAACGGTAAAACATTAAGCGAAGAGCAACTACTGCCAAAGGCATTTATTCAGGATTTGGTAAAGCCCGATGACTTTTACAAACAAGCGTATCAAGCAATAACACCAGATAGACTGTTTACCAAGGCGCAATATAAAAACCAGTTTTGGGTGTTAAATCCGGAACAACAACAGTTCGCTATGTTAGGCATACATGGTCAATTTGCCTGGTTTGATTTATCAAAGGACTTAATGATTGTAGGTATGGGCTCATACCCAGTGCAAGATGGCGAACTACTGATGAGGAGCTTAGATACGCTTTGGCAGACAATCGCAACGGAGTTAACTGAATAAAAGACAGGACAAAAAATAAAAAACACACCGTCATTCTACACGAACACTAGCGAGGTGAGGCTCCTCCTGAAGTTTGCTATGACTTAACTTAAGTGAATCATGAACGACAAAAAAGTGCCATTCAGAGACGCTCAATAATTATCTATTAGATAGTTTTTTACCAATAAACTCGCCGAAAATTTGAAGGGTTATTAGTCCAAGCAGACCCATTGGATAAATAAAATACCAGCCCATGAAAAGCTCTCTTTTTCCAATAGTCCATGCAGATAAAACGTCAAACATAAATAAACCCGCTAACCCACACCAAAGCCACGTTGAATGTTTGGACCGAGTGAACCATTGTTTTTCTGCTGCAAAAGTGCCACCAACATATGCTAAAAAGAAGCTGCATATTAGCGAGGCATGAACTCTTAAAGGGGCACCACTAATTGATAGATAAGCTATAGACAAAATAATAAAAATTACGATACTTGTGATTAAAGTTTGTTTCATTGTCCTGTGCCTACTAAGGTTTACTATTCCGCCATTTAACTCCATAACAGAGTGAGGCAAACAGTATTGTTCCACCTGGAAAAAATGGATTTATTGAAGAGTCGACGACTAGAACAATTGGTGCTGTTACAAAAAACAAAATCATTCCCCATCGTCCCCAAAAACCTGTAGCCCAAACGGTGATTAGAGAGCTAGCAATCAAAACAATACTAGATATCAGAATTGAAGTTAAATTTATTGGAGTTGAAGTCACTGAAGTAAATATAAAAATTAAAGCGAACAATGTAACAACAGCGAAAATGCCACCTACAAAGATAGCTAACAAAAATCGCTTAACATCCCTTTCCATTCCTGATACTTCCTAAAATTTATAATTTTTCACTGGCGGGTTATCGCTCTTTTCTGCCGTAGTTAAGGCTTAATTTCAGCTTGAGTTTTAATATTATCAAGAGGTAAATCGTCATGTTTAACGAGAGCCAATAATGCTTTAAATCTGCTATTTATGTGAACCATCAATTGCAGAAATAAACATATAACCAAACCAACATCTGCATATTGAATTTGAGGCTCATAGAATACGTGCATTAACAGCATACATAAATTGCAAATACAAAGAATCCATTCTCGGATTGATAAAGAAGTACCTTTCAAAATTTGATACATTCTCTTTTTATCGTCAGGCGCTAAATACATAATAATTTCCTTTTATTTTATTTCCACTTATCGCTCTTTGTAGATTAACAACTTTTAGCTTTGAGTCTATTGATAGGATATTGATTTTTTCTTAATTATTTATCTAATAACAGATAGATGAAGGATGTGAGCTATTATTGGGTTTTCTTACCAAATTATTTGAGCCATCAACGACCGTTTATCGTTGTGAGTTCAACGGGTGAATGTAGTGCTATCCGTATAGTCGCTTTAGGAACGTTAAAAACAATTTGTTTTAACTTGTCTTTTTTCTGTGCTTGATATTTTTAATCAGTGACTTGTAAACCTATAAAAATACCAGTAACAACGATCAGAAAATCGAGCGAAACAGCAAACCATTTACCTACTGATTAGATTTGCTGCAATAAATGCGTATTTTAACAATCGGGTGGCGGAGTTTGTTTTGCTCGTTTAGGTGCCCAAAATGCGCCAACCTGTACCGTACATTCTGCTATTTTATGTTGCCACCTAAGCTCTTTTTGGTAATAAATTTCGGCCCAAATCTTGCCTTTGGTTGATTTACCATCAACATAGTCGCCCTTGATAAATGCATAAGCAATATTTTGCTTTAATGCTGATGACCAAGCGGCAGACGTCACATAACCAATTTCTTTAGTGCAGGCTTTATCACTATAAAGAAAACTGCCATCGGCGGGCTTATTGCCTTCTATATCGAGTTTGGTCAACTTAAATTTTGAACCTTGTTGCTTTTCTTTAAGCAGGGCTGCACGGCCGTTAAAATGTGCTTTTTTAAAATTGACAATCCAGTCTAAACCCAATTCAAACGGTGACTGACTAAAACCTAAATTTACGGTGTGCAAGGCGCCATGAAATTCAAGCTCCGGTAATAAAAATCCAGCTTCTAAACGGGCAACGCCTAACGGTTCATCCCCCAATGGTTGAATACCGTATAAATCACCTTTACTAAACAATATATCCCAAAGAGCTATAGCATTACTTGGGTCTACCCATAACTCATAACCAAGATCTCCGGTGAAGCCGGTGCGTGAAATCATCAGTTCAACAATGCCGCTTTGTGTTTCCAGGTTGAAATTGCCGATATCAAAAGGTTTCAATAACTCAACGTCGGTTATGTTTAATGCTTTTAATAGCGCACAAGAGGTTGGTCCTTGCAATGCCAGACCAGCGATATTGTGGCTTTCATCAGTAATTTCAATGTCAGCAAAACCAACCGCACTTAACATAAACCAATCCATGGCAGGTTCAGCACAGAAGATGATAAATTCATCCTGGCTCAAACGAAACAAGGTGCCATCGTCGATTACTTTACCGCTGTCATCACACCAAACATTATAGGCAACACGATTAAAGCCCTGCTGGGCAACATCACGGGTAACCATGCGGTTTAACATCCGTTCAGTATCTTTACCTTTAATACGATATTTACACATTGGCGAATTATCAAAAACCGCACAGGCATTACGGGTAGCCATATATTCAGAAAATGCATCAAAATAATATTCTGGAGTACGATAACCATTCCAATCGATCCAACGTTCAGATAGATTCATCGCACTAATACGTTGATCAAACGGTGAACGACGCTTGGTCATTAAAGTATGATTAATATCTTTGGCCGTTTTTATCAAAGTATTGCTGTTGTTAGAATTCATGAGTTAATACCTCTTTTGCCGCATTTTTGCCAGCCGCGCCCATTATGCCTCCGCCAGGGTGAGCACCCGCGCCACATAAATAAAAGCCAGACATCGGCGTTTTATACTGAGCTGAGCCGTACGTTGGCCTGTTCATCCACCATTGATCTATTGCCAACTCTCCGTGATGCCAATGACCGCCATCAACGTTAAATTGTTGCTCTAAACCTTCAGGGGTGAGTAATTCATGGGCAATTACGCAGTCATCAATATTTGGCGCATAACGTCTAAGTACTTGCATTACATTTGCGAGTAGCTGCTCTTTATTCGCTTGCCAACCACCTTTTACTGTGTGCGGTACGTATTGAATATTAATCGACATCACATGCTGATCTGGCGGTGCAATTGAGCTGTCATGCATTGAAGGGATGACAATTTCCAGGGCAGGCTGTTCCGGTACTTCGCCATATTTGGCAAAATCGAAGGCATTTTCAATGTAGCTCATACTCGGGGTGATTAATATTCTTGAATCAGGGCTTTCAACACCGGTAAAGTTCGGTAGCTTAGCTAAAGCGATATGCATTTTTGCCACCATGCCTTGATTACGAATTCGATTAATACGATGGGTAAATTGAATTTGCAGGTGCTCAGCGCCCAGTAATTTAAGAAAACTGGTTTTCGCGCCAGCATTAGATATCACAACATTTGCCGATATTTGTTCGCCGTTAGTTAACACAACGCCAGTGACTTGTTGGTTAACAACGTTTACTTTGCACACTGCTGTACTATAAATAATATCTACGCCTTTTGCCTGGCATGAATTTACCATTGCATTAATTAAGCCCCCCATGCCACCTTTAGATAACGGCATGGCAGCAGAAAGGTAATTGTTGTTATTAATATCGCCAGCGCTGCGGTACCAAAGGTTTAACAGTGCATTATTTGGCGATCTTGGCGCTAATTTATTACCAATATTAATATCCCAACTTAATGCTGCTTTTAATAATGGGTTGCTAAAGAACTCATCCATTAAATCTTGTGCTGGCAAGGCAAACATACGAGTAAATTCACGCATGTCGGTTTTGCCTAAGGTGCGCAAACGTAGTGCAAATTGCCCTAAGGTTAGGTTCTGCTGTAAATCTTTTACGCCAATTCGTGGCGGCATTTTATGCCAAAATGGCGTTAAGGTTTTGCTAAATTTATTCATTAATGCGATGTAGGTGTGATAAGCCTGTTGCTCATCGGCCGTAACGCCTTTAACGCCGTGTTCGCTAATAGAAATATGCTCGCCATTATTGCTAGGAGCTTGTGGATCATCGAGAACTACAGTTGCTAAAGACTGTTTTGCCCACTTAAAACCAAACAACCCTAAGTTCATATCGTCTATTAGTTTTTGGTTCATTTGTGGCATCAGGTGGGCAACCGAAGCGCTAAAGCCCGGGCTGAACTCACGTGTTGCCGCTAAACCGCCAGCTTGTTCGTTAGCTTCCAATACTAAAATTTTCTTACCTTTATTGGCTAGTTGGTAAGCACACACTAATCCGTTATGCCCTGCGCCAATGATTATGGCATCATATTTCTTTGAAAAGTCTACTGGCTTATTCATCATCATCGTCCTCGGGTACTAGCGGTTTACCATTTTTATTTAATCGGTTTAAATCCATTAATATTTCTCGTGCACTATTGGCACCACAGGCAGACGATACACCACCGCCAGGGTGCGAACCAGAGCCACTCATATACATACCTTTAGCAGGGCCACGGTATTGGGCGTAACCCGGGAATGGTCGATTAAACATTAATTGATCCAAGGTCAACTCTCCCTGGAATATATTGCCTTCGGTCAGACCAACTTCGTTTTCAATTTCAAATGGCGTGCGTACTTCCATATGAGCGATTAGTGAACGAAAGTTTGGACAATTTTCTTCAATTCGATCAAGTACACTTTCGGCGAAAGCTGCACGTTTGTCTGTCGTCCAGCCCCCCTCAATATCGGCAGGACAATACTGTGTAAAGCAAGAAACAAAATAGTGACCAGGGGCGGCAATGGTTGGATCCCAGCAAGATGACTGCGTCATTTCAATATAAGGACGCTTGGAAAAACGTTTATTTTTCCAATCATCATAAGCTCTTTCCATATTTTCAAGTGAATCGACAAAGCCAAATGAACCTTTGGTTAACCAATGATTTGCCGGTAAACCACAAAACACCGGCATGCCTGTTAAAGCAATATTCAATTTGCCACTGGAACCACGTATTTTATAATTTTTGGCCTTATTATATAAATCGTCAGGAATATCTTCTTTAGCCATTATTTGCGTGAATGTGCGTTTAGGGTCTAAATTTGACACCACAATTTTGGCGTTTAACACCTCGCCATTATCGAGTAATACCCCTTGAGTTTTATTATTGCTAATGAGGATTTGTTGTACCGCAGAATTGGTTTTGATTTCACCGCCTAACTCTTCCAGGGCATTAGCAAGAGCTGCCGAAATTGCACCCATACCACCACGAGCCAAACCCCAGGCGCCAACGGCACCATCAACATCGCCCATCACATGATGTAATAAAACATATGCTGTCCCAGGAGAATATACCCCTAAGGCCGTGCCAATAATACTTGCTTGGGCAAAGGAGGCTTTGACCAAATCATTTTCAAAATATTCATCTAGAAAGTCTGCTGCACTCATCGTTAAAAAACGCATGATTTCATAAATTTGCTCTTCACCAAGTTCAGCAAACTTACTGCCCATATGAATTAATTCTTTAATATCTCTAGGTTTTAATGAACTTGGATCGGCCGGTGTGCGCATGAGGAAATGGCGGATTAGTTTCGCATAGCGCATTAAATCGGTTTCATAGCGATGGTATGCTGCAGCATCTCTAATGCTGTGACGAGCAATTTCTTTGTAATTTAATGAGTCGCAAGGATAGGCGGAAATATAATTACCATCACTGGCAAAAGAAATAGTACCGCCGTATGGCACAATTAATAAACCATGTTTGGCCAGTTCTAAATCGCGATGAATTGATTGGCGCAACAAGCTACATACATAGGAGCAATTTGAATATATCCAGCCCTTGTGCAGCTCTCTTGAAACAGCAGCGCCGCCAATATAATCATTCTTTTCTAGCACTACTACTTTCAAACCAGCTTTAGCAAGGTAGGCAGCATTGGTTAAACCATTGTGGCCGGCGCCAATAACAATAGCATCGTAATCTTGGCTCATAAATTAACCTTAGTTGAGATGATGGTGTTGCAAACTTTAGTCATTGCTAATCCTTAATTTAGACTTGATATAACGTCTATTAACAATAGGTTATTGTTTTATGACTAGTATTGGCAGAGAAAAAATAGGACAATAAGGGGATGATAACGGACATAGGTTAGCCGAATTTGAACCCTGAAGCGCTGTGGTATGGCCACGAGATACAGCAATTAGTAAAAGCCCTTACCGAGCAACAGGGGGTTGATGTAGCATTATTGCTGGCATCAACAGGAATTAGTGCTGAGCTGTTGCAAGATCCATCGCTGCGTTTATCCATTGAACAAGAAGGGAAAATTTATGGCCAAGTAGCTAAATATAATCGTGATCCTTATTTGGCTATTGAACAGGGAAAAAGGTTAGGGGTAAATCATTATGGTGTCTTGGGACAAGCTATGTTGGGTGCCAATACGTTACGTGAAGCGTTACTGTTAATGCAAAAATATTCCTCAATCATTAGTTGGGCAATGAGTATGCAACTAAGATATGAAACTTATAACGGTGAGGACGTCGTCAGTATTGCTCTGCAAACTGGCGCAGCAACAGAAAAAAATGTGGCGTTTGAACTAGAAAATATCATTGCCTCGGTTCATACCATAATAAACCAAATTGTGCTTGCACCGGTTAACTTTACCGCCATTCAGCTAACCACAAAACAATATGTCGATAACCTTCAGCCCTACCAGCAACTATTTAAGTGTGCCATTGAATTTAACGCCAAAACTACAAAAATAATTATAAACCGTGCATTACTACGAAAGCGCCTGCCTTATGCGGCACCAGAGTTGAGTGAATTAAGAGTACAACTGTGCCAAAAAGTACTGGATTCATACCACCAGCAGCATGGTTTAGTTAACGCGGTTAGAAAATATATTGAAGACTCTCAACAAGGTGTTCCTACAATAAAGCAAGCGGCCGAGCAATTTCATCGTTCTGAACGAACCCTGCGCCGGCAATTAACTGAATTGAACACGTCATATCAGCAGTTACTTGATGGGTATCGATATGAGCAAGCAAAACAACACTTAGGCAATAGTAGCTATAACACAGAAACAATCGCAAAATTATTGGGGTTTAGCGATAGCAGAAGCTTTCGCAAGGCTTTTAAACGCTACTCGGGTAAAACTCCGAGTGAATTTAGAAAGCACTTATAAGGTTAATGAATGCAAGGTAATTGTTGGCGAGAATATTGAAGAACGATATAGCCAACAGCTTTGTGCTGATACTTTTAACTTATAGAAATAGGGCAAGAAAAAGTTATTTAATGTGAAATTAAACTTCAACCTAGCCCTTTGTTATTTGGGTAATGTCATTCAATTATAGAAAATAGAATCTTTGGATATCCGTATTAGTCCGATTTTTTGCTGCTTCTTACCCCGCCACTACACACTCTTTTAGCCATTTTACTACCAGTCGTTTTAATCATTCTACAGTTAGAACCTTCAGACTTTTTAGTTAATTGCTGTCCTTCTCCTGTTCCGTTATTACTAGCGCAAGCGCTTAGGAAGAGTGCGGCAGCACATATAATAATTTTATTCATTTGCTTATATATTCCTTTGGGTTCAATTTTTGGTTATTCATATTAAGCTGATCTTTTTATCTCTCGGCAATAGGGGAATTAGTTTCTTTCCCTTTTATGCGTTGGTCAAAAGTGAGTTCTTTATAATTGATATGAGATTAAAAGCCATAACCTTGATATAATGTAATTATTATGTATTTATTCATCAATAATATCAGTTGGTTACATGAGCGGCTTAAAAAATAAAAATTTTAGATTAGGAGAGTATTTAGTACAGCCAGAGCATAATAAACTAAGATTAGATGATGAAGAGTTCAAAATTGAACCTAAAATTATGCAAGTATTGTGTTACTTAATAGAGCACAAGCAAGAAGTTGTTAGTCGTTCACAAATTGCTGAAGACTTATGGCCGAATACAGTTACGGGTCTTGAAGTCGTCACTCGAGCAATTTTTGAATTAAGAAAAACCTTAAAAGATGACCCCAAAAAACCTATTTTTATAGAAACGGTTGCGCGCAAGGGGTATTGTTTTATTTATGATGTCGATGACATAGTCATTGCCATGGATTCAAAGATATTTGGGCAAGGTTTTTCAAAACGTCACGCTAAGCTAGCATTCCTTGTCTCATCGGTTATTTTAACCTTGGTTCTCATCTTTTTATACACTCCAAAGAACAATTCAGTTGATATGAAGCCTTCCATATTGACTGATTTAAGCACCTATTCTGATATGCCGGCAATCTCACCTGACGAAGAGCAATTATTGTTTGTCAGAAAAAAGTCTTTTAAAGATACCTATAGCCAACTGGTGTTGCTTGATTTTGCGTCGCAACAGCAAAAAGTAATTACTGTTGCAAATGCCGAATATAAGAGCCCTGTTTGGTTGCCAGATAGTGAGTATTGGTTTTATATTCGTTGTGAAAAACCAAGCTCTTGCGAAGTGGTTAAACACCATATTAACAATCATAAAACCGAAACTATCTTTTCATTGGAACAACAAATTTTCTCTTTTGCTATTTCAAACGATAACAATCATTTAGTGTTGACGCTGTTAAAGAAGAATAGAATGGAACTGGCCTTGGTTGATATCACCAGCCAAGATACTCAACTGAACTTCCTTGATGCCCAGACTGAGTATACCTTTAGTAACCATCCAATTTTTAGTCATGATGATAAGTCAGTGTATTATATTTCAACCATTCGTGGTGATGATTCACAAATATACCGCTATGATCTTGCAAGTCAAAACTCTATTCAATTATCAGATAATTACGGCCGCATTAGAGGGTTAGCGCTTAAGGATGAAAGTTCACTTTGGGTGTCTGGAAACATTCAGAAAACAAAAGGGATATGGATATTTAACTTGCTTGATAAGCAATCAAATAAAGCATTTGAGACATTTCCCGGTGGTGTTCCTGCTTTACTTAGCAGTCAACTAAATGCTGATAAGTTGGTGTATACAAACTTTTCCAGAACAACCAACCTAAGCGCTGCGGGCATAGACGATTTAAAATCTTTAGCCGATATCAATAGCTCAATGATAGATATGAATGCAGTTTATTCAACTGACATGCAAGCCCTGTACTTTGTCTCTAATCGTAGTGGACTTTATGACATCTGGCGCTATAAAAATAACATTGCAGAAAGAATGACAAATATTAAAGCGAATATGATCGAACGGCCCATTTTAAACTTACAACAAGATAAAATCGCCTATTTATCAAGGGAAAATTCACAAACCCAAATGACCCTATTCGATGTTATTGATAAGGTAGAATTAAAACGTATTTCATTGCCAAATAAAGCATTTTTACTAAGCTGGTCAAATGATCAAAAGTATATTTATTTCAATCGCTTTGAAGACGGTCAATATAATGTCTACACCTTAAATGTTGATACTTCGCAAACCCATCAAATTCTGTTAAATGCCGGCGGAATAGTTCAAGAAAGTAAAGATGGCAAGTCATTATTTTATGGTGACAGGTTAAACCGACAATTAATGCAGAGAATGGAATCTGGCGAAATCAGATTAATGTTTAAGATACCAGAGAACGAAAAAGGGTTAATTTCTCATGGTTTAAAGGTGATTGATGATGGTCTTTATTATGCGTCACAACAACAAAATAGATACTCTTTGAAATATTATTCATTTGCACATAAAACTCTGAGTGAATATATGAAATTACCCGACGATGTTTTTGTCACCGACATCGTCAAAGGGAATTCAGTCGGCGTGATATATGACAAATTCGTTATCGAACATGCTAATTTAATAGAATTAACAAACTAGTCCTCCTTAGATTGAAAACCTAAAGCAGTCAGTCGGGTATTACTAAGCCCCTTTAAAACCCTAGAGAATCTCGCAAGCCATAATACCAAGCCCCCATCATTGTAAATGGCACACGGAATAACCTACCGCCGGGGAAGGGGTAGTGAGGTAGGTTGGCAAATACGTCAAAACGGCTGCTATCGCCGTGAATTGCTTCAGCCAACAATTTACCGGCCAAGTGGCTGGTATTGACGCCATGACCACTATAACCTTGGGTGTAATAAACGTTTTCACCAATGCGACCAAGTTGTGGTAAACGGCTCATTGTTAATAAGAAATCACCACCCCAGGCGTAATCAATTTTAAAATCTTTCATTGCCGGAAAAATCTTATTCATGTGCGGTTTGAGGAGTTTTTCAATACTTTCAGGATCGCCGCCGCCATAGCTTACACCGCCACCAAAGAGTAAGCGGTTGTCTGCTGTGATGCGGTAATAATCAAGTTTGTAATTCATGTCTTCAACACAATATTGTGATGGGATCAAACTTTGCGCTAATTCTGTGGGCAGTACTTCTGTGGTAACAATTTGCGTACCACAAGGCATAGATTTTCTCGCTAGTTTAGGCTCTAAATTGCCCATATACGCATTTCCGGCCAGTACCACTTTTTTGGCGCTAACACAGCCTTGTGCTGTTTTAACAAGCGATTTTATATTATCGGATTGTTGCAGATGTTCAATGTTAATCACTTTCGATTGTTCAAATATCTGGCCACCTATTGAAGTGAATGCTTCAGCTTCACCAAGTGCTAGTTTTAATGGGTGAATATGGCCACAATGTTCGTCAACTAAGCCACCAACATAGGCATTGGTATTAACAATATCACTTACGCCATTGTTATCAATCATCGATAGTTTATTGTTACCGTAATGTTGCCAAAGTTTTTGTTTTTTCTCTAGTTCATGCATTTGCTTGTCAGTAAATGCAGCAAAAAATCCACCGTTTTTATAATCACAATCAATGTTATAGCGCTTTATAAAATCACGAATAATATCGGCACCTTCAAAAGCCATCGCGCCCATGGCATTGGCCGTAATTTTACCGTAGTGCTTTTCGATATAATCAATATCACGACTAAAACTATTAACTAACTGACCGCCGTTTCTTCCTGAAGCACCAAAACCAATTTTACTACCCTCAAGTAAAACTACCTTATAGCCTTTTTCTTGCAGGGTAATTGCGGTTGCAAGGCCACTATAACCGCCGCCAACGACACAAATATCAGCAGATATATGCTCGGTTAAACAAGGATAGTCAGTGTTTCGTTCCAACGAGGCCGCGTAATAAGAATCAGGGTAACAAGTCATAGTTCACTCTTTGAATTAGTTAATGGTGTTTTATATTTTGAACGATTTTTTAGATGTTAAGCTAATTTATGCCGGTTTTAAACAGTTTATTGCGCTTTTTAGTGAGTTTATTGTTTTAGTGTAAAATATATTGAATTATATTTGGTTATTCGTTAGTTTAGCCCTATGATTCTAATTCTTTACTCAGGAATCTTTACACGCATTTAAAAAGTACACCGAAGTGAAAGCAACGTGGATGAAATTATAAACTATCAGTGTAAAAAATAACCAACACGACAGTGTGAAATAAAATTCTTCACCTTACATTGTCTTTACATTCAATTCTTTGTTACATAAAATTAAATTAATATATTTCAAATAATTACGTGCCTGACTTGCAAGGCGATGGTGTGTCTGAAATATTCATTTTTAAATTTTCTTCAATAAATGTTTACAAAAATACAAGATAAGTGTTTGATTTATTTTACGCTGTGTGTATTATCTTGGAATGCATAAAAAAACATCAAATTTATAAAAACAAGAATATTTAAATTTAGGGGAAGTTAAACGCTATGAATCACCGTAAATCGTTACTCGCTTTAGCCGTAGCATCCATTTTGTTACCACACTCTGTTTTTGCTGAACAAGAGGCTACAGATAAAGATGACTATGAAGTTATTGTTGTTACTCAAAAACGAGCACAATCACTGAAAGAAGTACCGGTTTCGGTTAGTGCTTTCAACGAAGAGTTTATCGATGACTTTAATGTTGATAACGCTCTCGAGTTATCGAAATACACACCCGGATTAAATGGCGGCACAACCAATGACAGTTTTGTCGACAGTATCAGCATTCGCGGTATTATCACCCAAGATTATGGCATTGGTGGTGACCCTTCAATTGGTCTTTACCTCGATGGCGTTTATCAGGGCAGAAGCGGCGGAGCAATATCGTCTTTTTATGACATTGCCAGAGTAGAAGTTACTAAAGGTCCACAAGGTACTTTATTTGGTCGAAACGCCGCATCTGGGGCAATAAGTGTTTATACCAATGAAGCGGTTGATGGTACCGAAGGCAGCGTCGAACTAGGCGTTGGTAGTGATAATTTAATGGAAGTTACTGGGGTGTTTAATACCGCGCTTACTGATGATTTGTTTGTTCGTGTTGCCGCGTATCATACTAGTGAAGATAACTACATTGACAATATAGCCGGCACTGGAATGCGTGATAAAGAAGTTACTGCACTGCGCGGCACGTTATCCTATGAAGGATTTACCGATACCAAAATTCGTTTAACGGCAAATTATGAAGACCGTGATATGGATGGTGGTATATATCGTTCTATTTGGACCGAAGGTCCAAAAGATGCGATCGAAAGTGATTTAGGAAAAGACGGCAAAGACGTCGCTGAAGTTGAAAGCCTGACCTTAGATATTACCCATGATTTTGGTTCGGTAATTTTCACCTCGCAAACTGCACTTAAGAATTACACTTGGGACTATTTGGAAGATTATGATGGTACTGGTAAAGCTTTTGGCAACTATGCACAAATGGATGACACCGAATATTTAAGTCAGGAGTTTCGTTTAAACTCAGACAATGATTCTGATATTTATTGGTTTGTTGGCGCATCTATATACGAAGAAACTATCGACTCGCAATTTTATAATCAATATGACGATGATGCCTTCTGTTCTTATTTACCTTACTTTGAAGAGTGGGATGAGCCACTAGCAAACATTACCAGCGATCCTGGCGCTTATTACAGCGATTGTCATGAGTTTATGGTTGATGGCTGGTATGGATTAGATCCTGTTGCCGATGCTGCAGAAATTCAAATGTTAGTTGATGATGAAGAAATTCCCGGTCCTGGTGATGGTGTTAACGGCGTAAAAGAAGAAACTTTCGCACGTGGCACTAATCGAGGTTGGGGGGTTTATGGTGACATCACTTGGTCAATGACCGAAGCTACCGACATTACTATAGGTGCTAGGTACTCATTTGATGAGAAAGAATTTGGCTTAAACAATCCAGAACCAGATGGTTGGTTAGGTCACTACTGGATTGTTGGCGCTCACACTGATGGTGAATGGATTGATGATAAAACTGATTGGTCAGAATTCACTCCTCGTATTGCCGTTAATCACCAGTTGACGGATGAAGTAAACATATACGCGAACTATTCTCGTGGTTATAAATCGGGGGGGTATAACACCTTTGCCTTTAATATTAATTACATGGACTGGACCGGTTGGGATGAAAACGAGGAATGGTTCGATTACGAAGCTGATGGCGTAATTGACGAAACAGATGAGGAGTTTTGGGCGTCTGAATTATATGGTGGTGCGTTACCTGAAGGTAGCACTTTGGCAACTTATGACCCTGAAATTGTCGACAGCTATGAAATAGGCATGAAAGGTGACTTTCTCGACAATAGCTTGCGCGTAAATATTGGCGCCTACTACTATGACTATACTGATTTTCAAGGGATTTTTCCTAGCGGTGGCGGTGTCATTATCAAAAATATCGGCGAAGCACAAGGCAAGGGCCTTGAGTTTGATATGACTTATATGGCAACTGAAAACTTACGCTTATTTTTATCCTCAGCGTTTCAGGATACTGAGGTGATAGATGGGGAAAGTGCTGAAGGTGAGTCCGTTAAAGGCCAACAGTTAGCCGGACCAGAAGTAAGTGCAGCATTTATTGGTACTTATTATTACGAGTTGTCAGCAGAACTGGAAATGTCGCTACAAATGTCTTACACCTGGCAATCTGCAACTGGTGGTGATGATTTCTTAGGCGGTAGTGATTTAATTGAACAGGATGCTTATGGGATTTTAGGCGCACAAGTGGGCATTGAAGGTGAGTCGTGGGAGTTATCAGCTTATATCGATAATATTACCGATGAATTGTATTATGAAGGCGGCGTAGTTGATACTGGTTACACTGGGTACGGTATTGGCAAAGGCAGTAATGGTGGCGTTAAAGTTAAATACAGCTTCTAATACCAAGTCCAATAATTAGTTATAAAAACCTTTACTGGCAACAGTAAAGGTTTTTAATTTACACGAGCTGAAACTAGAAATTGCCGGGAGTTGTTGCACTAACAATTTTACAAACCTTTTTATAAGGGTTGTGAAAACGATGCGGTTTATTATTGTCAAAGTAGTAGCTGTCACCTTTGGCCAAGGCATACACTTCGGTACCTATGGTGATTTCTATTTTTCCTTCAATAATATAGCCACCTTCTTCGGCATCATTTTGCAACATTTCAGTACCTGTATCGGCTGTTGGCGGATAGGTTTCCAGTAGAAATGTCATTTGTCTGCGGGGGAATGCTTTACCGACTAATTGCATGCAAATATCGCCGGTACTGATATCCATCAAATCTTCAGGTGGGTATATTACTTGTTGGGTTTTTTCGACATTCGTATCTTCTGAGAAAAAATCTACCAGAGAAATTGGAATGCCATTCAGCACTTTTTTTAATGAACTGATTGATGGACTAACACTGTTTTTTTCAATCATTGAAATAGTACTGTTTGTTACGCCTGCTCGCTTGGCAAGTTCACGTTGTGATAAGTTATTTAAAATTCTTACCGCTTTTAATCTAGCGCCAACATCCAATTGGATTTCCTCAATTTTTTTAAGAGAGATATATAGTGGCTAATATATCTTATGTAGCATAAACAAAGCAATTGTGTTCAATATATTTCACAAAATTGTGGAAAATAAAGTGTTAGCTCTTGGCATACTTGTAGGGTTATTGTAGTATCAAATGGGTGTTCAATATAATTTACGTCGTATGTTTATATTTTACACTTGTAGCCTTTACGATAAATTATTAACGGTGTTTTATGACAGCAATACACACAGATGACTATCCTCAGTCTTACTACTTTTCTTCAGTCAATCAACGTTTTGATTATCCGCAACTGACTGAATCTATTGATGCCGACGTTTGTATTATTGGTGGTGGTTTTAGTGGCGTTGCCAGTGCGTTAGAGTTATCGGAAAGAGGCTTTAAAGTGGTCGTACTCGAAGCCCATAAAATTGGCTGGGGCGCATCGGGCCGCAATGGCGGGCAATTAATTCGCGGTATCGGTCATGATCTGGAGGTATTTCGTAATTCGATAGGGCAAGAAGGTATTGATGCTATAACCAACATGGGCTCAGAGTCGTTGAATATCGTTACTGAGCGTATTAAAAAATACAATATAGATTGTGATCTTACTATGGGCTACTGTGATTTTGCTAATAAAGCAAAGCATGTTAAATGGCTTGAGCAAAGCTATGAACAGCTACAAAAAAATGGTTATCCACACGCACTACGTTTACTTGACCAAAATGAGGTACAGCAGCAAGTTGTTGGTTCGGCCACGGCATTAGCTGGTCTTGAAGATATGGGCAGCGGTCATCTTCATCCGTTGAATTTATGTTTAGCGGAAGCACAAGTAGCCAGCAATCTTGGTGCGCAATTTTTTGCAGATTCAAAAGTAACAAGAATTGATAAGGGCGCAATCAATACCGTGCATACAGAACAAGGGCAAGTGCAAGCAAAAGACATCGTGCTCTGTGGTAATGCGTATATTGAAGGGTTAGAGCCTAAGCTCGCAGGTAAAATATTACCTGCCGGCAGTTACATTATTGCCACTGAACCGCTGAAACCCGAAGTGTATAACAATATTTTACCCGGCAATCATGCGGTCTGTGATCAGCGGGTGGCGTTGGATTATTTTCGCTTGTCCGCAGATAAACGACTGTTATTTGGCGGTATGTGTAATTACTCAGGACGCGATCCAAAAGATATTTGCGATGTGTTATACCCAAAAATGCTGCAAGTATTTCCAGAGTTAACCGGCATCAAGATTGACTATAAATGGGGTGGTAAAATTGGTATTGGTGCCAATCGACTGCCTCAGATAGGTCGCTTGCAATCTAATATTTACTTTGCCCAAGCCTATTCTGGACATGGTGTAAATGTCACCCATATGGCAGCCAAGTTGTTAGCCGAGGCTATAAGCGGCGAATCTAATCGTATTGAAGTATTCAACCAGGTGAAGCACATCACCTTTCCTGGCGGTAAATATTTACGTTCGCCTTTGCTCGCGTTGGGCATGCTTTATCATAAAATGTTTGATTGAGTTTAAATCAGGCAGTTTCATTCGCAAATAACAATAAATAGGAATTTTTATGAACAAGGTTTTAGCAATTGTTGCACTCTCGATTCTATTGTCTGCCTGTACTGAACCTGTGCCAGAAGCAGAGATGTCTTTAATAGATAAAGCAGATTTAGTGTTTTTCGGGGGCGATATTTATACCGTCAATGAAGCTCAACCATGGGCAGATAGCGTTGCTATAAAAGATGGAGAGATAGTTTATGTTGGCGATAAAGCTGGTTTAAAAGTATGGGTAAATGCTGACACCAAGCAGCGCGACCTTAAAGGAAAAATGTTACTACCAGGTTTTATTGATTCACACGCACACCCAGTAATGGGCGGAGCCTATGTTCGCAGTTTATCGTTGGATACGTTTGCAACGCCAAAACAATGGCAACAGCAAGTTAAAGATTATGCTGAGCAAAATAAAGATGCGACTGTGTTATTTGGTTATGGCTTTCTCGCCAGTGCTTTTGGACCCGAGGGACCAAATAAGGCGATGTTAGATGAAGTTGTTGCCGATAAGGCGGTTTATATTATGGATGAAGGTTTTCACGGTGCCTGGGCAAATAGTAAAGCAATTGAACTTTTGGGCATCAATAAAGACACCCCTGATCCTGTTCCCGGGTTTAGTTATTACAAACGCGATGATTTTGGTGAGCCAACAGGTTATCTACTCGAAGATACTGCAACGGCCGCAGTTAAAGCTTTAGACATTATCACCACCGAAAGCGTGGCAAAAGGCACTGCCGATGTCATCGATATTATGAATAGCTATGGTATCACTTCGGTATTCGATGCCGGTGCATTAGATGTTGAATCATTACAGCTCAATGTCTTAAAAGAAATTGTCGCTCAAGATCAAATGAGTATTCGATTAGTTGGGGCACATATGGTGAGCAGCGTTGCGACTATGGATGAGGCTGTTGCTACGGCGGCACATAAAAAAGCCATCACCAAGAATGAGCGTTTTCATATTAATATGCTGAAAATCATGAACGATGGCACCATTGAAGGTAAAACGGCTGGCATGTTTGAAGATTACCAGGGCGAGCCAGGTAATAAAGGTGAAACCGTGTTTAATCAGCAGCAAATGAATACCATGTTAACGGCCGCGGCGGCCAAAGATATTGATGTTCATATACATGCGTTGGGTGAGCGGGCAATTTCAGAAAGCTTAAACGCCATTGAAGTGGCCAGACAAACCTATCCGAAAAGTACCAATCGTTATGCCATTTGCCATATACAAGTTATGGCTGATGCAGATATTGAACGCTTTGCCAAGCTCAACGTTATTGCTCAAAGTACGCCACTTTGGTCTTCATATGATGCATACGGTAAAGAGTTCGTTAGTGATGATCAATTTAATCGTTATTTTCGTTTTAACAGTTTAAAGCAGGCAAAAGTAAAAATGTCATTCGGTAGCGATTTTCCAGCTTCAGGTGCAGGAACCTTGGGTATCTCGCCAATTTTTAATATGGAAATTGGTTTAACTCGCCAAGAAGTTGGCAATCCTCAGGCGCCAGTGCAACCAGGAAAAGATGAACGTTTAGATGTAGCAACATTAATCAAGGGATACACTTTGGATGCTGCTTATCAATTGCGTTTGGAAAACAGTGTCGGTTCAATTGAAGTGGGCAAAAAAGCCGACTTGGTATTATTAGATAAAAACCTGTTTGCGGTCGACTCGTATGATATTCACAAGGTCGTAGTGCTTGAAACTATTTTAGAGGGCAAGACTGTTTACGGCGATTAAGCCTTTACAACTTCTCTTCGGGATATGTAGTGGCCACCTGCAGCCTCTAGGTATCCCGATCTCACCTTATTCAATCAAATTACTTATGTATCGAGTCGCCTTTAAATACAATCTTGTGCAAAGTAAGCAACTGGCGAGGAAAATACCGGCTAGAAATCCGCCCCAGAAGCCATAAATACCATAACTTTGTCCCCATACATCGGTAGCTCCCAAGCTATAGCCCAATGGAAACCCGATTAACCAGTATGAGGTTACTTGCATGAGCATAGGGATTTTTGTGTCTTCAAAGCCGCGCAGTGTTTGTGCGGACCACACTTGTAGAACATCGAACAATAAATAAAACGGAGCAAACCACATAATCGCCATAGATATTGCTGCAATCGCCGGGTCTTGGGTAAATAAATTTGGCAAATCAGCGCGAAACACAAATACCAATATACCGACCAACGAGCCAAAACATGCAACCATACTAAGACCTGCCTGCATGTGGTGATGCATAGCCCTAGGCTTGCTCTGGCCGATGCTTTTAGCAACTAAAATAGACGTTGCCTGGCCTATGCCCAAGCCAAACATTAAGACTAAAGACACCACTTGAATGGTAATTTGATGCGCACCTAACGGTTCAGTGCCAAGCGGCGCGATAAGTAGAGCGGTAAAACTAAAAAAACCTTCTTCGGCTAAAATAGCCAGGCTAATTGGTAGCCCTAATGCCAGAATTGCCCGCCAACGCGTTAGTTTAATGCCTGGCCATTTACTGTATATATTATACAGTTTGGTTTGTTTATGCTTGGCTGTATAGATAATTGCCGACAGTCCCCAGAGCCAATAAATGATAGTTGTTGTCCACGCACAACCAATACCGCCAAGCGCTGGAAAACCAAACTTTCCAAACACAAAGACATAATCTAAAAACAGGTTAAGGGTAACCGCTAACAGACTTGATATTACTACATAGCGTAAGAAGCCATGGCCTTCTAATACGCCGCACAATGCCCAGCAAACCCCGCTAATTGGTAATGAATAGGCAATTATTTCAGCATAGCCTTCGGCAATAATAGTAACTTCTGGGGTAGCACCTAAGAGGTGGATGAAAGGTATGATCGCCAGCATAACAAACATAGCGATAATACCCAGCATACCTGCTAATAGTAGACCTTGTTGAGTTTCATCGGTAATTTCAGCGTAGTTTTTAGCGCCATAAAATTTGGCTATTCTTGGGGTTATGGCACAAACGATGCCATATAAGGTCATTTCAATTACCAGCCAAATATTGCCGCCAATAGCAAGGCCAGCAAGATCTTGTTTGCTGGCTTGACCTGCCATCATAGTGTCGATAACTTCCATGCCAATCATCGCCACATTAGCGATGATCAAGGGCACGGCTAAGCGCAAAATTTTATTAATTTCAGCAAACCATAACCGCTTGTGCATATGTCCCCCGTAATCCAAGTTGCTTCAAGTTATGGCATAATGTTATGTATAAGCCAGCTGAAATCCGCAAGTTGTTTTTGAATAACAACAAACTCAAAAAATAGCGCAAAGTTGTAGTTTATAGTAAGTGTATCTTGATGGTTAATAAATAACCCAATTGGGTGTAAGTTTTTGTTGTTAATTGCTTTTAAATGCTGTTAAATGGAATTAACCTTAGCAGTAGTTAATGGGTATTTTGTATTATGCCGAGTAAAATATATCAGCCAATAAGCCAGTCTTTTCTCGCTACATTTAGTGAACAAATAGCGGCTTTAATTCCTGCGACTAAAACGCCTGAATTTGTTGAAAAACTTGCTGCTATGTTTAAATTGTTGGTGCCTACTAACAATGTAATGATTATTTCCAACCCAAGTAAAAACCTGCCTGTATTGGAATATAATGATCTTCCCCCTGAAAGTCGTACATCTATCGTTAGTGAATATGTTAATGGTACGTTTTTGCTTGATCCATTCTATTTAGCCGCCCGAAAACATGGCAAACAAGGTTTTTTTCATCTAAAAGATATCGCCCCTGATGGATTTGAAGACAGCGAATATTATAAAAGCTACTTTAAACAATCTGGCCTGTCTGATGAATGTGGTTATATAATTCAATTAGCAGATGAAGGTGATAAATTTATCATTATCTCCCTTGGTCAAATTGAAGTATCTGAAACGTTCAATGATGTTCATTTAAAATGTATGGCCGATATTAGCCCACTGATTGACTCGTTAGTTAAGCAACACTGGCAAAATGCAGAGCATGAAGCTGATGCTCAATTTGATGTCCGTCAGCAATTGGAGACGGCCCTTGAATGTTTTGGTACCAGCATGCTAACCGAGCGTGAGAACCAAATGGTACAAATGATCTTGCACGGTTATTCCGGCAAAGCGATTGCCGAGCGTTTTCATATCTCGGTAGAAACCGTTAAATTGCATCGTAAAAATGCTTATGCCAAGCTTGATCTTAGCACTCAAGGTGAGTTGTTTAATTTATTTATTAATTCATTAATTAACATTGAACACTATGAAGGTGGCGACCCCCTTATCGCATATTTTGGCTCAAGCGTAGCCGTTTAATTTTATGCTGTTGTTAACATTTGTACCGTAAAGGGGTATTCCTTTAATCTTTATTATTGGCTTTAATGAAATCTTGTGCAGTTCATGAACGCAATTAACAAGGTTGATAATTATCCATTGGCTAATCACTAAACTTAATATTTCAGCTACTGACTTGCAACAAAGAGTTAAGTGGCTGGTTTACTCGCTGCTGTTGATTAATTATGCCTTGTATTTTCGCGATGATTTAACCATTGCTGCACATACTTTGCGCAATGGTGGTTCGTTTTTCGAATGGACAGCAGCGTTTGCTACAACCATAGATGAAACTGCCTGGCTGTTCTTGCTGATCTTATTTGAGCTAGAAACCTATATTCTCGATGACGAACCTTTGTCTCGAGTAAAAAGTATATTGATGCATACTATCAGAGTGGTTTGCTATGTCTCATTGGCCCATACTCTTTATGCCTTCAGTGTTTATGCCTTAGATTTACAGCAGGTGGTTGTTATTGAGGGGATCACTAACCTATGTCAACTAGTGGAAAAAGATGTCTCATACGCGTTAAATTTTCACTACACCTTGTTAGATGCCAGTAACTGTAAAATTCTGTCGACGGCAACGCAATTCTACTACCTCGATCCGCCAAATTTTCTTATTGTTACTGATAGTACTGGTCTGGTTATTGAAAAACAACTTGCCTGGTTAGATGTGTTTGAAGTGATCGCTTGGTTTGTTATTTTATTTACCATCGAAAGCAGTATCTATTTACAAGATCGTGGTATCACTACCGGGGTATTAACAACGGTACTTAATAAAGCTAAATTTATGTTTTATACAGTCCTTTGGGGCGCCATTATCTATTGGCTTTATCGTGAGCACTGGATGTATGCCTGGGATGAATTCCTATGGATAGCCGGATTTGCGGCGATTGAAATGAATGTGGTTGCTTGGCGAAATGAACTAATTGAAACCGATGATCCGGTAAAGAACAACTCGTTAAAGGAATGAAAATGAAGAAGTTAATTGGCAAACTCGTCGCAGTTAATCTTGGTAAAAAGGAAGATGATCTAAATAAGAGTCCATGTGATTTTTTGCAAGCAGAGCTCGATGGTTTTATTGGTGACAGGCACCGCTCTATACAAAGAGAGTGTTGGCAGGGGGATAAACAACAAGAAGGTTCAATAAGGAGAAATGAGCGGCAGTGGTCGGCAACCTCGGTTGAAGAGCTGGCTGAAATTTCTGAGAAAATGGATCTTAGTGAGCCGTTAACTGCCGATAAGGTAAGCGTTAATTTATGTTTTGCAGGTATACCTGACTTGTCTTTATTAGCAAAAGGTTCAATTTTAAAGTTTCCTTCCGGCGCCGAATTGATGGTGGAAGAATATAATCCACCGTGTGTTGAAATGGGCGAAAAGTTGGCAGAGATCTATACGACCAATTCAGGTAAGGCATTAACGGCAACCGACTTTACCAAAGCGGCTGCTTTTTCTCGTGGCTTGGTTGGGGTAATTGAAGTTGCCGGTAAAATTAATGCAGGTGATGAAGTAACTGTGATTATCTATCAAACTCCTCGCTGGATCACTAAAATGAAAAATAACCGCTAAGTTATTTAATCCGATTGATATTAGACTTTAAAATGAAAAACAGCCCGTAGGCTGTTTTTATGTTTAGGAGTTAAAGCATTACTCCCAGGTCATGCCCATTCTTACACCCATGGTACGCGGTTTAAACACTGACCAATGTACAGCTGGTACTACACCAACGCCATTGTATGCACTGTCATAACCTTCTTCATCGGTGACATTATCGACATATGCCTGCACCCACCAGTTAGAGGCTGATTCATAGCCCAGTCGCACCGCTGCCGTATAAGTAGCTTCAAGTTCTGTTTCTGGTAGATACTCAAAACCACCGCCACGTTCGTCTTCCCAATAGACTTCAAGGCTGGCAGTTATTGCTGCGCCACTATCAAGAGGGTAAGCGCCGTCCAGAACTGCCGCACCGGTAATTTCTGGTGCCCAGTACAACGCTCTTCCTTCACAATGATCCGAGCCAGGTTCGCCAGTACCAGTTGGTCCAAGACATACATCGTGTAAATCGGTAACTTCGGTATCAAGATAGCTTAACCCTAAATAAAGCTTCCAATATTCACCTAAACTACTGGTGATAGTACCCTCAAGGCCATAAGCTTCGGTGGAGCCCACGTTTTTAACAATTGAGGCTCCGGTATTGGGCTCTGAAGCGTTTACTTGTAAGCCTCCGTAGTCGTAATAAAACGCGGTAAGAGCAATATCAGTATTGCCTTCAAAGAATGAATCTTTATAACCTATCTCATATGAGTCAATCGTTTCGGGGTCAAAAGTCTCCAGAGGGTAACCAGATTCATTGGTAAGGTCGTAAGTTTGCCATGGCACATCTTCACCTAGTGCATTTGTACCTAGCGAGAAGGAAGCAAAACCACCGGCCTTATAACCTTCGGTATAACTCGCATAAAACATCATATCATCTTGCGGTCGCCATCTAACAAGGGCTTTAACTGCGGTGTCGGTCCATGTTTTGCTGTCCTTAATCGGCTCAGCAGTAGTGAAGCCATAGTACCACCACGCTCCAAGGTAACTATCCGGCGCTGGCACATCGATTGAAAACTCTTTTGAATCTGAGCTATGTCGAGCACCAAATTCAACATTAACAGTTTCGGTTATCTGATAATCAAGGTTGGCATACACCGCCCAGCCATCAAATTGACCGTCGTGTATTACCGATTCAACCAAGGCATGATCTTCCCGATAATGAGAGAATTCATAATAAGTACCAGCGTATCCATAGTAGTCATTAAAGAGTTCATCACATCCTGAAGTACCGAGATCATAGTAAGAAGAGTAATAATAATCACATAAAATATCTTCATTGAAACTATTCTCAACATAAACATCGAGTGACTCTTCATAATAAGATGCACCAACGTACCAACCTAATTTACCATCACCATTGGAATTAAGACGAGCCTCAAGTTGCGTGTAATCACCGGATTGATCCATCTTCCAGTCTTCAATCGGCAAAGGACCGCCATCAAGATCTTCGGCATAGAAATAGTCATGATCTTTGTAACCGGCACTGACAGTTAAATCGGCAAAGCTGAATTCTTTTTCAACCCTGATTTGGATGTTTAGTGCTTCGGCGTCATCAATAGTGCCGTAGCCTTTATGGTAAAAACCACCATCAAGATCGACATCAGCACTGCCACCTTTTAAACCATTGCCGCCATTGACTTGATCGCCAAAGATTTCATCCCACATCTCCCAATGTTCGCCTTCTTCAACCGCGCGATAACCAGTACCTGGCTGGTTACGCTCTTCATATTCAACCATGGTATAAATAGCTAAAGTATCAGATGGTTGGTAAGTGGTGGATAATCGAAATGCGGTAATTTCTCTATCGGGTAAATCGCCACCTGGGCCTAGGTTATCAATATAACTTTCTTCATTGTGAGATAGACCAGCAAGACGTACCGCCAAATTGTCACTGACATCAAAATTTATAGCGCCATCAACTCTGATCAGGTTATTTTCACCTAAATCAAGATTTACATGACCTTCACTGCTGCCTATTTCTGCGCGCTTAGTGTGTAAGCTAATCGCTCCGCCAATAGAGTTGCGTCCAAACAGGAAGGCTTGTGGACCACGAACAATTTCCGCCCGGTCCATATCATACATGCTACTCACCGCAGAGCCGGTTCGTCCTTCATATAGGTCATTTTTAAATAGGCCATTAGACATATCGCCACCTGAGCCGTAATCCTCGGTGCGAATACCACGAATACTTAACGCATCGAGGAAGCTGTCGGCACTGTTACCGGTAGCGCCTGGGGTAAATTTAACTAACTCTTTCACATTGCTCAGGTGCACATCTTGAATAAAGTCCCCGGTTAATGCCGTGATGGCAATGGGCGCTTCTTGTAGAGTTTCATTTTTTTTCGTTGCTGTTATAACGATCACTTCAACTTCTTCTTCTTCCTGTTCGGTAGCAAAAGCAGGGAGTGAGATCATTGATGTGATAATGGCAGCTGAAACAGCCTTAGCTAGCGAGCTTTGTTGAAAGGTTTGTGTCGACGGCGTGCGACTACGGGCATTTTTCCTAGACATTATTTACCTCGATATTTTATTAGTATTATTATTTCGGCTAAATAACAGCATAATGCTGATACAACTTTTTTAGCTTTTCATTTAACAGTAGCCAATGAAATGGTTAAATTGTATACCCCCTAGGGGTAGGTCATTGGTAAATGATGTTGGTTTTGTTAAATTATTTTATTCAGTTATATCAATAGCATGCTCTTGCAGTGTGGCTAGCATAGGTTGTAAGTGCTGTTCGTATTTGCGCCAGCGGCCAATAGAGCGGGTATGCGCAGGCTCGCGTACTTGCACCGCGCTGGCGGTAGTAACTGCACTATCTTGTTGATGGAAATTTAGACAGTTGTCTTGCCAAGGTAGCCCAAGAAATTCAATTAATGCTCTGGCATTCGGTTCTAAATTACGAGCCGTTTGTTCATAACTAATGTCGAAGAAACGCCCGGGAAATCGTTCTCGCCACACTTGCATTAATTTTAAATATCTAACATGGTGGCGCGCCATTTCTTCCTGATCATAGGAGTGCAGATAAGCATCGGCAAATAATTGTTTATAACTGGCAAAACAGGCATCCATGGGATTGCGCACCAAATGTACTATTTTCGCGTTTGGAAAGGCTTTTAAAATAAGCGGAATTAGTAGGTAATTTTGTGGTAGTTTATCAACAAACCTCGGAGTGTCACCTTGCATTCGTTTAGTACTTTGCAGATACATATTGGCGACTTTAGTCATATCTAAATCTTTCGCGGCTAGGAGTAACTCGGGCGAAAATCGTTGTTTACTAGTGGTGCGACTAAGCCGGCGCAACGCCAAACCAAATTGCTGTAACTCACCTGCTGAATGCACATCTGAATGAGCGGTGATAATCCGCTCGATTAGCGTTGTGCCAGTACGAGGTTGACCTAAAACAAATATAGGGGCGGTTGTTGGGTTACCGGTGTGTCCCTGTTCGAGCCATTCTTCATTGTAATTATCAATTAAACATTGAAATGATTTAATTTCAGCTTGCTCATCAAAATTGTTGGCTTCACGTTTGGCCTTAGCACCTTGCTCAAAAGCAGCAAAGGCTTGTGGCCATTGCTGTAAGTCTTCATATTCTTTACCTATCGCATACTGATAAAACGCGAGTGCATTATTATTGCTATTTTCGTTGTTCGCTAACATCATTTGCATTTCATCAATATGGTTTTTATCTTGGGCTTTTATTGATTTTGAAATAGACCAATGCGCTTGTGCTGAGTTTGCTCTAAGCTTAATAATATCTCTCAATAAAGCTTCAGCTGCCGCTGTTTCGCCATGAAAGATTAAACAATTTGCCAAGTTCCCCATAAACAATGGGTGATTTGGTTTTATTGCATTGGCTTTGCTAAAGAACATTTTGGCCAGGCCGTGTTCGCCCATCATGGATAAGGTTGTGCCAATTAAATCTAATACTAATGGATCCTCGGTTTTAATGCGCCTTGTGTGTTGCAGCGCCTGATCGGCAAGATTCACTTTGCCTTCATCCATGTAAAGTTTGGCTAAATTTGCCCAGGCGGCAACATGGTCATTATCTAATTTTACTACTGATTGAAACGCACTAAAGGCAATGCGTTTATTTTTGCTAGCCAGGCCAACCAAACCAACTAAGAAATGACCCGGGACCAAGTCGGGCTTAAGAGTTAATATTTTTTGACAAATCTCACTGGCGGTATCAAATTGATGCTTTGATAAAGCAAAAAATCCTTGTTTAAGTAAACTTTGCAATGTTGGCTGAAGGTTTTGGCTGGCGATACTATTCATCAAAGCTATCCGGAAATTATTATTGTTTTTAGTTGTTTATGAAACTACATAGATGAAGCATGTCTATTAATTAGACTCTTTATATCTACACTATCATGAACACTAACTTAATCAAGCGGCAAAAACGTAATTGCTATTCCACATTAATGTCGAGATTTCACTATTAAATAAGCCCCAAGCATGATGATAAATATTGATAGAAATGGCACAACAACTTCAAATGAACTGTTGATACCTATGTTCGTCATAAAGGCAAAAATTGGCGTACTCCAATATGAACCAAAACATATAGTTAAGAAGCCAATGGTTATGGCAACAACACCTAGGGTGATTAATGCGTATTGTTTGCTATTTCTATTTTTACTATTGGGCACCGCAGGTGTTGTATCTACGCCTTGATGATTTACAGTATTCATTAGAAAAATTCCTAAGCTGGTTTTCTTTTATCAGCTAGCTGCCAGCGTTTTTTGCTCCATGCCGTCATACGTAGAGCCCAAACGATAAACCCGCACCAGTAAAAAACATAATCAATAGGCTGGTCAATGCCAACGTAATAGAAAAGTTCGTACCAATAAGTACTCCATACCGTTGCCCAGAGAAAATAAATTCCCCATTTGTGCAGTATGCGCCATTGCATCGGGCTGATTGCTTTACGGCCAAAATTAAACGACGTTACTGTCATGGCGAACAAGATAATGTAACCAGGAAGCTGAATAATAATGTCGCTAAATAGATAGACATTATTAATATAGTGTTCTTGAAAAATGGTAACTAGCCAAACGATAAACAATAATTGCCAAGCCATTGCTGCTGAATAGGCAACACCTATAAATTTGCGATTTCGTAACAACCAGCGACTGAATACTCCTGGAAATAGCGCATGATAAGCAGATGCTACAAAGCTAAAATAAAGCAAAGGTACTGAGCAGCGTACGGTGAACTGGATCATTGCCGAAATATCTTCAGCTTTGCTCAAATCGACAGTGCTGATCGTAAAAAATACGGCTATTGAGATCGTTACGCTGATAAGCCAAAAAAGTTGCCAACCATTAATAAGTTTATTTTTAAGAAAAACATTCATCTTACTAGTCATATAGGTCACTTTGTTTTCACATTTACGTTGCAAGCAACTACTTAATTATAGTTTATAAGTCTTGTAGAATTTTCTTTGCTGCATTATGTCCTGGTGCTCCGGTAACACCGCCACCGGGGTGCGAACCAGAGCCGCATAGGTACAAGCCTTTTATTGGCGTTGAATATTGGGCAGCATCTGGATGGGGACGCATGCTGAACAGTTGATCGGGCTCTAATCGGCCATGACAAATATCACCACGGGTCATACCAAACGTACGCTCAATATCTAAAGGAGTTAAGCACTGATAACCGACTAGAATATCTTGCAGGTTAGGAATGTACTTGCGCAAATAGGCGAATATATTTTCTACTACTTTATCTTTTTCTTGATCCCAGTGTTTGCCATCGGCTAAATCATAAGGCATATATTTACACAATAAACTCATTACATGGTGCCCCGGCCCTGCTAATGAGTCGTCAACGGTACTGGGGATAAAAGCTTCAATAATAGGTGGGTCTGCCGGTATACCTGCTCGGGCCGACCGATAGGCACGCTCAACATGATCTTTGCCTTCTATAATTGAGATTGAACCTAAATGATGGGCACTTATCCCTTCACTTGGCAGGCAAGCAAATTGTGGTACGCCATTTAACGCAAGATTCATTCTTAATGACGCCGATTCTTGTCGAATAACTTTAATGTCTTTACTGAAACTTTTCGGTAAGTGTTGTTCTCCAACAAGTGTTAAAAAGGTTGTTTTTGGATCTGTATTGGCAGCGATGATCTTGGCTGATAACGTCTGGCCATCATCGAGTGTTACCCCTGTTGCGGTGTTATTTTCGATATTAATTCTTGCTACACCAGCATTGGTTTTTATCATCACACCTTTGTCTCGCGCAGATTCTGCCATTGCTTGGGTGATGCTACCCATGCCACCTTTTACATAACCCCAAGCACCTTTCTTACCATCTATGCCACCAACAGCATGATGTAACATTGCCATGGACGCACCGGGTTGATGCAATGAAGTAAAACTGGCTGGCAGACAATGCTGCGCCATCACAGCTTTAATTTTATCGCTTTCAAACCAACGCTCGATCATGGTTTCCGGGGCGCCAATAAATAATTGCAGCATCCGGTAACGGCTGTCGCTGTCTAGCTTGTAAAAATCTAAGCCTAATTTTACCGTGCTTAGCAAATCAGTCGCGCCACCGCCGCTCAGTTTTGGCGGTGCTTGTAGCCATTGCTTGGCAACAACGTCACCAACTTTATCAATGATGCTATGCAGCTGTTGGTATGAGTCATAATCAGTCGCGGAAAATTTACTGAATTGTTGGCGGTTTTCGTTTTCATCACTACCAAGTAACAGGTAATCGCCGTTAAGGTTTGGATAAAAAGCATTGTCGAGTGGCAGGGTTTGATAGCCATATTTTTTTAATTGTAGATCGGCAATAATTTCTGGTCGCAATAAGCTAACGACATAGGATGCAATTGAATTTCGATAACCAGGGTAAAACTCTTCACTCACTGCGGCGCCGCCAACAATATGACGTTGTTCCAATACACATACTTTTAAATCTTGCATCGCTAGGTAGTTGGCTGTTGTTAGGCCGTTATGACCACCGCCGACAATAATGGCATCAAATTGCTCATTGCTCATCTCTGAACCCCTACTGGCAGTGTTAATTTAAGCATTGCTACCTTCACCTTCTATGCTCGTTTCACTGTCAGTATTAACTTTAGGGTTAGCGGTATAAGAGCGATTAACGATCCGGTAGGTTAATATGCCTAAAGGTACATATATAGCCGCCCAACCAAGCGCTAATAAAGCTTCTGCGCTAAACCAATCTAAATTACCATTATTTAATAAAGTCCCAGTCCCCTTTTGATATGGATATACGTAGTAAATCATTAGCATTGTTGATAACAACAGGCCAAAAATGATCACTGCGATGCCGGCCCATTGGGTTTTCTTGGTTTGAATTTTGCTTTGTTCTTCAGTTGGCATTTGGTGTAATTCAAGCCGGCGTTGTTTTTCAATATCGCTAACTTGACCTAATCGAGAAACCACGATAATGGTTATCAGGCTTATTATACAGCCGACTAGAATAGGGTTTAGATACGAAGGCAGATCAATTATGCCCGACACATCAAGAAATCTTGGAATAATATTGCCGACAAAACCACTGATGATCCCCCAATATGCACCGCGCTCGGTAATGGATTTACTCCAAATACTCATAAAGGCAATGGGTCCCCAAGACGAGGCAAATACAGTACCGACATAGTTGCTTAACCAAAAAATATCTACCACTGTGACAAAGCTGATTAACAAGGTGACTACACTGACCACAAGCATAACAATCCGACTAAAGCGCAATAGGGTTTTGTCGTCAGCTTGCTCGGGACTTTTTTGTTTACTAGGAATAATATCGTTACTAACGCTAAAGCCTACCAAAGATAAAAATGTCGTCGATGAGGAAAGCGCTGCTGCCATGATACCCGCAAGAAGTAGACCGCCAACGATTGCGGGCATCATATTCATCGCCGCATAGATCATGGTTTGTTCAAATGGGAAAATATCATCTTTGCTTAGGTTTACTGCCGTGGCGGCAGCAAATAGTACTAGGTTACTTACTGCAATCACAATAGCGGCTATGCAAGCTGAGCGAACAACCACATGCTCTGATTTTGCCATTAAGTAGCGACTCGATTGCCAAGGGCTAACAGCAGTTACCAACCCCCAGGCAATACCGGTGATTAATGACCAAATGGCGTAGTCGGCAGGTGTTTGCCATTCGGTTCCTGCGCCAACCTGTCCGTGCCAGCTCATAAGATCAGGCTTACTCTCCAAGTTTATTAAGCCTTCAAACGCGGTCAACCATCCACCGTGCAGGTCAATGATGTAATAAAATGCGACAAAACTCATTATCGTAAATAATAAAAACATTATGGTGTCAGTGATAATTACGCCACGAGAGCCCGAATATAGTGTAAAAAACGTATAACAAAACCATGAAGCTATTAATGCTTGTTCATAATTTAATGGAGTAAGATTAGTCAAGATAACAGCTGTACCTTGGGTAACAGCCAGCAAATAGCCACCTAAACCTAATACCACGGTGATCCCAGCTGCACGGCGCACTGCTTTACTATTAAAGCGGTGACCAAAAAATTCAGCGACGGTTAATACCCGGCTGCGTCTCAGGTAACGGCCAAAAAATAGCGCGCCAAAAATATAACCTGCTACCCAAGTAGCAGGCCAAAGAATATAAGAGCCACCCTGCGATGCATAAGAAAAACCGGTTTCACCTAAAAAGGCATTAGTGCTAAGGACACTTGCCACCAAGGTGCCAACAATTAATATTGTTGGCGCTTTTCGACCAACAACAAAATAATCATCAAGGTGTTTTACTTTCTTACCAGCATAGCTGCCAACAAAGAGGTAAATGAGAACACTGATAAGAATGCTGGTGGTATATATGTCCATAATCGTATTTATCTGTTTCCATTAAGCGGTGCTGGAGTTTGATTGCGTCTGGCTAAATTAATAAACGGCAGTTGATGCAAACAGCAATGAATGGCCTCTCTGGTTTTTTTATCTATGACGTAGGTATCATTAATATCCACGCAACTACTCTTGATTGAAGCGAATCCTATCCATTGCTGTTCGGTTTCGTGCCACACCAGAGAGGGCAGGTGGCCAACTTGAATTTCAATATTATCAACTAGTGCAAATAGCTCTTGTCCTTCAGCAAGTATAGATTTGTTATTTACTTTGATGCCTTTCATCTTATAACGAGGGCCGATAACTTTGGCTTGTTGTAATGCCTGTTTACCGACAAAATATTCATCTCGTTCTGCTTTTACGTTCCAGCCTAAGGTAAGCTCGAATGGCGTGCGTTCATCAATTACATCAGTAAAGCTACCAGCAGTATCCCAGCCTGGTACGATCATGCCGGCTTCAATGCGACACATTTGCAAGGCACTAAGACCATAACCCGGCAATGTTATCTGCATTGCCTGCTCAGTATTAACAATCGCTTGTTCTACAGTACTAATAGCTTCAGGAGAGAACCAAATTTCATAGCCTAAATCACCGGTAAAACCAACTCTGCCAACTAGCACCTGTTGACCGGCTAGCTGGAAATATTTAAGTTCAAAAGGGGCTAGCTGTTCCACATCAGTAAAGCCAAATTGCTGTAATACCGCACAAGATTTTGGTCCTTGTATGGCAAGTCCGGCAAGGTTTTCTGTTTCTTCCTTAATGAATAGATCGGTAAAGTCATTATATTTGGCAAAATGGCCATGCAGATCTAATTCTGAGATAAGTAAAAGGTAATCAGTGTCGTTGTACTTGTATACGATACCATCATCAATTAGATAGCCTTGCTCGTTACAAATAAGACCATAAGCTGCATGCATCCAGGGTAGCTGGCTTACTGGTGAGGTTAAGATGCGATCTAAAAATGCGCCGGCTTCAGCGCCCTTTATGCGTATTTTCTTCATTGGAGAAGCATCAAAAAGCGCACAACTTTGACGAATTGCCTGGTATTCATCAGCTGGGGCAGTGTATTCCATCGGCAGACAAAACCCGTTCCAAATATCGTATTCTTCAGGCTCATGACTGGCAATATAATGGTCAAAATCAAAGGCGCTATGCCGTGAAACCAGGTCGCATAGCACACTTTTTTTTGCAGTATTGTTCATCTGAATTCTCATTACAACTCATCTAAAATTTTATAATACATCATCCCTATAGCTAAAGCCGGTCGCCTGAACAGCTTTCCTCCGGGGAAGGAATAATGATGAATTTTCGCTAAAATATCGAACCTTTCAGATTTGCCATCTATTGCTTCAGCGATAACTCTTGCCATCATATGGGTAGGTGCAACTCCATGACCTGAATAGGCTTGCACGTAAAAAACATTATCGGCGAGTTTGCCGAGTTGTGGCATACGGTTAAGGCCGATGCCCATTTGCCCGCTCCAGCCAAAATCAATATTGATGCCTTTGAGTTCAGGGAACACTTTCAACATCTTTGTTGCCATCGTACCTTTTAAATCTTTAGGCTCTAAACCGGTATAATTTGATAAACCGCCAAACAACAAACGTTTATCTGCTGATAAACGAAAGTAATCTAGTGCAGTACGCGGATCACATACCGCAACATCAGCCGGCATAATGGTGTTAATTATTTCGCTTGATAATGGCGCAGTGGCAATAACAGAGCTATTTGATGGTAAGATCTTTTTCGCCAGCTTTGGTACCAGCTCGCCCATATAGGCATTACCACATAACACCACATATTTAGCATTTACCGAGCCGCAATCGGTATGTACAGTCACTCTGCTGCCATGTTCAATATTAATTACTTTTGATTGTTCAAAAATTTCTACGCCAAGCTCATTGGCCGCATGGGCTTCACCGGCACATAAATTTAGCGGGTGTACATGACCATTGCCGGTAGGGTTGAACAGGCCGCCAATGTAGTTATCGGAATTAACAAATTGTTTAACTTCTTTTTCATCAAGCAGTTGTAATTGATGAGGATTTCCATTTTTTTTACTGTGCGCCTGCCATTGGGCAAATTCTTTCATGTGACGAGGTTTAATTGCTACATCGCAATACCCCCATTTTAGGTCACAATCAATAGTGTATTTAGCAACGCGCTCTCGAATGATATCACCCGCTTCATAGCCCATATCATAAATGGCGGTAACACCCTTTTTACCAATAGTACGGCTAAATTTATCCGGGTCACCAATACCGCAAATTATTTGCCCACCGTTACGACCAGTTGCCCCCCAGGCTATACGTTTTGCCTCCAATAGCACCACAGAAAACCCTTTTTCGACCAATTCTAATGCTGTATTAACGCCGCTAAACCCGCCACCAATCACCACAACATCGGCTTTTTTATTTCCTTCTAATTTAGGGTAATGGCTAGTGTCATTAGCGGTTGCCGCATAATAAGAGCTAGTATGCTCTTTTTCAGTTACGGTTTTCTTTAATCCAAACATATTTTCTCCACATCAATGTACATAGCTGTAGTACTGGCAAGGTTCGAGTAAGTACAAATGAAAAAATCTTGATAACGGCTATTAAATTTCATGATGATGACTTTACGCTTTCTATAAGTAGGTAAACATAATAACTGTATCAATGAAAAATCGTGAGGTCAGTACCCCTTAGGGGTATATACCTAAGGGGTATATACATTGTTGTTATAACTTCCTATTCTTTTGATATTACTATTCTTTTATTTGTATTTTAGAGGCCTGTAAAAATGTTCACGGGTAAGTGTGAGTGCACTAAAATTCAGTATCAGGTTGATGGCGAAATTAATGATTTTAGTCATTGTCATTGCAGTCAATGTCGGCGACTTCATGGCGCAGCATTTGCGACTTTTGCCGGGGTTAAGCGTAATGATTTTTCTTACCTGTGTGGTGAAACAGAATTGGCCTGTTACACCTCATCCAAATCGCAGCAACGGGTGTTTTGTCGAAACTGTGGTTCTAATATTATGGCTACCCTAACGGACGAACCGGATACATTTTATTTAGCTATGGGTACTATAGACGGTAATCCGCCATGTCCACCTCCTTATCATATCTTTGTCGGTTCGAAAGCGCCTTGGTATGTCATTAATGATAATGCCAAACAATTTGATACGTTTCCCGAAGATGAACGTTAATACCAGTTAATTAAATAGGCAGACTAAAGGTAATTTATGATTATAAGCTCTTATCTCCTTAGGGAGTCTTCAAATATATTTGATGGCTGGCGATCGGTTTCTATCGCTTTGTTTATGGCTTTGGTGGGTTACTCGGTTATGGTAAGTATTCCTGTACTAAGTACCGCCTGGGTGGAAATGCTCGGCTTTACAGAAGAGCAAGTAGGGCGAGTTGCTGGCGCCGATCTTGGTGGGTTTTCAGCTGGCGCGATATTGGCTGCGACGTTAGTTGGCCGGATGAACCGCCAAATCTTGGTTTTACTCGGACTGGTGATATCTATTGCGAGTAACTCTTTATGCATGATTTATGTCGATTACGAACAGGTTCTGTGGCTACGTGTAGTGGCTGGGCTTGGTAGTGGAATTTACACTTCAGTTGCGGTGACTTCTTTAGGCGGAACAACCAATCCGGCACGGGCCTTTAATTTATTGTTATTCGCTTTTGCATTCTCACAAGCTTTGGAATTATATATATTGCCAAAACTGACGATGAATGGGATTTACCTTTTTTTTATTGGCTTATCAACAGTCTGCGTATTGTTTTTACGTTGGATACCAAAACGGCCGCTTAATGAAACTGAATTGGCAGAACAGGAAAAGCATGAAAATAAAATTGAAGATTGGCATGTGCCAAAAATAGTACCTTGGCTTTGCCTTGTTGCTATAGGGTTCACTTATGTAAATATTGGTGGCTACTGGACTTATATTGAACTGGCAGCTTTGGCGGATGGTATTGCAGATGATTGGATTGGTAGCTTGCTGGTTTGGACCTCTTTTTTCTCAATTGTTGGTTGCCTGATTGCCACCATACTTAGTGATCGTTTTGGCTTATTTAAACCGTTAATCGTTTCATTACTCGCAATGGCGACAATTGTTGGCATGCTCGGTGGCGGTATTACTGAAACCAATATTATGTTCAGTTTATTCTCTTTTAACCTGTTATGGATATTTGTTGATGTTTTTCAAACGGCAATGGTTGCTCATATGGACAGAAGTGGCTCTTTTGTGGCGTTAGTACCAGGCGCACAAGGTTTTGGACAAATTATCGGCCCTAACGTAGCCGCTTCAGTATTAGGGGCAGAATTAGGTTATAGCACAATGTTTATTGTCAGTGGTTCAATGGCGTTAGTGGCAATGCTTATCTACATAGGTGTATCGTTTTATATGCATCGGCACGTTAAAAAATCTGTATTATCAAATGCCAGCTAAAATTAGTTATAGGCAAAGTTAAAAATTCGAGAACATATGAGTACAGACTTTTATCCGTTAACTATTGCTAGTGTGGAGCACCTTACTGAAGAGGCAATTCAGGTAAGGTTTAATTTTCCTGCTGAATTAACGACAAAATTTTACTACAAGCAAGGTCAGCACCTAACCTTAAAGGCGATTATCGATGGCGTAGAGGTTAGGCGATCGTATTCTGTTTGTAGTGGTGTGCATGAGCAAAAGTTAGTGATTGCAATAAAATGTATCAACAATGGCATTTTTTCTAATTATGCTTTCGCAAATTTTACCCCAGGGATGATCTTAGAGGTAATGCCACCCCAAGGACATTTCCGCTCAGAGTTATCAATAGACAACGAAAATAACTATTTATTAATTGCTGTCGGTAGCGGTATTACGCCAATTATATCTCACATTCAGTCAATTTTGGCCGCTGAACCGCAAGCAAAAGTGACCTTGATTTACGGTAATAAATCTGCTGAAAGTGTGATGTTTTATAAAACCTTATCAGTAATTCATCATTATCATAAAGACAGGTTTCAATGGTTAAATATTTTTTCTCAGCAACAACAATCTATTGCGCTGTACAATGGACGAATTAACCAGCAAAAACTTCTCGATTTAGCCGCAGCCAAGGTGATCGATCTTGCTGTCGTTAGCGATGTTTTTCTTTGTGGTCCAGAAATTATGATTGATGAACTGAGCAATGCATTTAAAGCTTGGCAACTTGATCAGCACCATATTTATTCTGAATTATTTTTCTCTCAGCAAAATAGTCGCGAAATTGCAGATGCTAACATCAAACGAGAACAGCAATATCATAACGAAACTAGTGCTGTTAGCGTGAAAATTGATGGCGTCAAAACCATATATGAAATACCTAAAGCGGGCGATAGTATCGTTGATTCGGCAATGGCGCAAGGTGCTGATTTGCCATATTCCTGTAAAGCGGGAGTTTGTGCAACGTGCATGGCTAAGTTGATTAAAGGTAAGGTTGAAATGGATGAAGATCATGTGCTTACCGACGAAGAGTTGGCACAAGGGATGATCTTGGCTTGCCAATCACATCCCCAAACAGATGAAGTAGAAATAAATTTTGACCTATAAATTATCGAACTTGCTAAAACTTTTTAGTTCGTCAAAACGGTTTGCTTTTTTTCACTCACTTCAGCTTGCCACTCAAAAATATTAAGCTCAATCAAGAAGAAAGCCACTAGCCAGAGAAAACTATCCCAGAAATCTACAAATGTTCCTTCAAAGCCCCAATATACAGATGCAACAAACAAAATCAGATATACACTGCTTTTAATTACTTTACTGTACTTTTGCCAAAATGCACTTGAATATTTACCTAGCTGTACTCGCACGTCATATTCCAACATTAGCACTACCACAAGCCAAGCCGCGGCGTTAATAACATCAACCCAGGCTAATGCTTGCGTCCAGAAAAGATCTTCTTTCGAGCTTAGGATACTTAAACTGTCATGGCTCAGGTAGCTAGTAGCATTATAGCCATAGTCGCTACAATTTTGTTGAGTGAGCTGTATATATTCATTTAGGGTTTCCATATATTTGAAGTCACCGCTTATTGTACATAAATCGCTGAATTGAACATCGCTAAAATTAAACGTTAGCCCAAGTTTTACCATATAACCATAAAACGCATAAACGATAAAAAAATAGCAAAAAATACGAAAACCATGCATCGCTCTTTTGGTCCAGCCGGTTATTTGCTCATCTTCAATAGTGTATGTTTCTAATTCAAATAATAGCAGTAATAGAACCCATGCAGCGGTATCCACTGTCGCTGAAAATGCTTCAACAAAGTTGGATAAGGTGAATCCTGCGGCAAATGTTACTACAGCAGCTGTAGATTCTTCTTGGTAAAACAGCACTAAATTATAGGCAAGTAACAAGTAGACTAGATACTTGAAGGCTTGATAGCCCCAGGCATTAAAGTGATGTTTTAGTAATGCTTTCATATAAGGCCCTAGCGTTTTTATTATTATTTATTTGAAAAAATAAAGGCAAATTACATTACTATAATTTGCCTCTAATTCGATACTTTTGTCAATTAGCACTAACCTATTTGATAATGAGCAGCGGTTTGATCTAGGGTGATTTTCGCTTTTTCAATAAGCTCATCAATTTCTTTCTCATTAATAACTAAAGGCGGCGAAATAATCATGGTATCGCCGCAAGGCCGCATAACCAAGCCATTATTAATGGCAAAGTCTCGGCATACGCCACCGCCTTTTGATTCTGGTTCAAGGCGTTCTTTGGTTACTTTATCTCTAACTAACTCGATGGCAGCAACCATACCTAACCCCCTGGCTTCACCAACTATTGGATGGTCTGCAAGTTCTTGCCAACGCTTTTGTAAGTAAGGAGAAGATTCTGCTTTCACTTGTTTGATAATGCCTTCCTCGTCCAATATATTGATATTAGTTAATGCAACTTTTGCTGCAACCGGGTGACCTGAGTAAGTAAAGCCATGGTTAAAGTCGCCGCCTTCTTCAATAAGAACTTGTGCCACTTTGTCTGAAACTATGACGCCACCAATTGGCACATACCCAGATGATAAGCCTTTTGCTATGGTCATTAAGTCAGGTTTTAAATCAAAGGTTTGAGCAGCAAACCATTCGCCGGTTCGACCAAAACCAGAGATAACTTCGTCAAGAATAAATAATATATCGTACTTGGCTAAAATGCGTTTTATTTCTGGCCAGTAAGTGGCTGGAGGAATGATGACACCACCTGCACCCTGAAATGGTTCGGCGATAAATGCACCAATTTTATCTTCACCAATTTCAAGGATTTTAGCTTCTAATGATTGTGCCGCCTTTATACCGAATTCTTCAGGGCTTAAACCGTCACCTTCGCCAAACCAATAAGGTTGATCAATATGAACTATGCCCTCAATAGGCAAGTCGCCTTGTTCATGCATATATCCCATCCCGCCTAAGCTAGCTGCCGCTACGGTAGAGCCATGGTAGGCATTTTTACGACTAATAAATATTTTTTTGTCAGGCTTACCTTTTAAATCCCAATAACGACGTACCATTCTAAAATTAGTATCGTTTGCTTCTGAGCCTGAACCAGTAAAGAACACTTTATTCATATGATCTGGGGCAAGGGATGCTATTTTTGCCGCTAGTTCAGTCGCAGGTGTGGTCGTCGTTTGAAAGAACAAGTTGTAATAGGGCAGCTCACGCATTTGTTCTGCTGCGGCATCACAAAGTTCCTTACGGCCATAGCCAATATTGACGCACCATAGACCAGCCATACCATCAAGAAACTTATTACCTGCGCTGTCATAAAAATATACACCTTCGGCTTTTGTTATAATCCTTGGGCCTTTTTCTGCTAAGGTTTTGTTGTCACTAAATGGTTGAAAGTGATGTGCGTTATTCTTTTGTTGTAATTCTGTTTGCATAATACTTCTCTATAACGCTTTGCAGCGCCTTTATGTAAATGATAGATATTTTAATAACCTAGTGCGTTATTGTTGGGCTATATAAGCGCTATACCGTAGTTAATAAAAAATGTCTTTCCCAGCTGCTGATCACATTTTTATAATTTTCATGATCGGCTTTGCGGGTTTCAATAAAGCCTTTTACAAATAGTTCGCCTAAGTAATATTTTACTTTTTCACTATTTTCCATCCTGCTGATAGCGTCATTAATATTTAATGGCATGTCGCTGGCGCATTGTTCATTTTCTTTGCCCATTTTTTCTTGGCTGGGTTTAATTTTTTCCTCCATACCTATAAAGCCACACAGTAATGTCGCCGCAATGGCTAAATAAGGATTGGTATCTGCACCGGGAAGGCGGTTTTCAACACGCCTCGCTTGTGTGGGAGAGTTAGGTATACGTAAGCCCACAGTGCGGTTTTCAATGCCCCAATCTAAATTAACGGGGGCAGCAAGACCGGCAACAAAGCGTTTGTAGGAGTTTATATTTGGCGCGAAAATCGGCATCATTTCAGGGATGTATTTTTGCAAGCCAGCTATATAGTGGTGAAATGCTGCAGTATCACCTTGCTCATTGGCAAAAATATTTTCACCCGTGCTGGCATCGACCAAGCTTTGATGAATATGCATGGCATTGCCAGGCTGGTCTACCATAGGTTTGGCCATAAACGTGGCACTAAAACCATGTTTGATCGCTGCTTCTTTAACCATACGTTTGAACATGAATACTTGATCGGCTAGTGATAGTGGCTCACCGTGCATAAAATTGAATTCAAATTGCGCTCGACCTTCTTCATGGACCACGGTTTCTAACTTAAGACCTAATTGCTTAGCCCAAGCATATACGTCATCAATATATTCACTAAATTCAGTAATCGAGTCTATACCAAATGATTGACGGCCGCGTTCAGCATAACCAGAGCGGCCAGTTGGCACCTCGAGTGGTAAATTGGAATCGGCGTTTATTTTGGTCAGATAAAGCTCCATTTCAGGAGCAACAACGGCTTTTAGGTTTTTTTGCGCATACAAATCGATAACTTTTTTTAATATGGTGCGCGCCGATAATTGAAAGGGTTTACCTTGTTGATCAAAGCAATCATGAATGATCATTGCCGTTGGTTTTTTAGTCCAGGGTAAAATATAACAAGCATTGGCATCTGGTGTTAATACCATATCAATGTCGCGTTCATCAATTAAGGTAAATAGCAGGTCATCGTCAATCAAGTCACCACAAGCCGCTTGCAGCATTATGGCTTCGGGGATGCGAAAACCTTCATCTTGAATAAAGGTTTTAACCGGTAAAATTTTACCTCTTGGGATCCCTGTATGATCGCAGGTAATACACTGGACTTCTTCGATATTATTTTCTTCTAGCCAGGTTTTAATACTATCCATTTTGCTGTTTCACCTTATGTCTTTTTGCGCAAGCATTGCCAAATTCGGCAAAGATTTTTTTACTGTATTTATTATTATGATATTGCCATTCGGGATGCCATTGAAATGCCATGGCAAAGTTGTTAGCCGCAGTAACTGAAAAAGCTTCTATTAACCCATCTTCAGCGACTGCTTCAATTGTTAATCCGGCCCCCAAATTGTTTATGCCTTGAGTATGCAAGGAATTAACAGCAATGTTCTGCTCGCCTAATAGTTGGCTTAATTTGCCGTTCTCTCGTAACTGTATCGGATGACTTGCACCGTATTGCTGTTCTAATGTTTGCTCTTTATCTTCACGGTGTTCAATAAAAGAGCCTACTTCATGTAGTTTTTGATGCAAGCTACCACCAAATGCGACGTTCATTTCTTGGAAGCCCCGGCATATACCCATAATAGGAATGCTCTGAGCAATTGCTGACTTTATTAACGGTAAGCTCGAGTTGTCACGATGAGTATCAAGTTTCGTACCTGTTTCTGCGGCATCATTCTGGTAATGTAGCGGGTCAATCATTGAGTAGCCGCCGGTTAATAAAATGCCATCAACTAGCTCAAGTAGTTGCTCAATCTGCAGGCTACTGGATAATGCTGGAATAAGGATCGGTTGGCATTGACTGCCGCCTATCATCGACTGTAAGTATTTATCGCCGGCAATGTGATACGCATGTGGACCAATGATTTCTCGGTCACAGATAACGCCTACAATGGGCAAACTTGATTGTTTCATATACTAAACCAAAAAATAACAAAGTGTTCGATTTAATATACACTAGCATACATTTTAATGCACAGTCGAGTGCTGTTTTTAAATGTAATGGTTAACTTTTATAGCTTTGTTTTTCGCGAGTGTAGGGAAAAATAACCTTTGTTATGATTAATTTTATAGATAAAACAAAGGGTTGGTAGTTGGTGTCGGGTAGTCGTAAAAATTATTGGCAGAGTGCAAATTAAGTGATTGATATATTTTACAATCATCTACCAATAGTGCAACGTCGACAGAATCGACGTGTGTATTATACCCATTGGTATTAATTACATTGAGTGGACAAAATGGACGTGCAATTTTTGTTTGAAATCACTAGTGATCGGCTGTGGCTTTTTATTGGTGTAATCGTAATGCACCATTATTGCTGTTCCGGAGACATGCAAGACATTGTTTTGCCAAGCTTCCTGATAAATATCCAAAGAAGTGTTACCAATACGTTTTATATAGGTTTTTATCTCAACATCTTTACCAAACTTTAATGGCACATGAAAATCGATGCTCATGTTGGCTAAAATTAAGTTCCATTGGTTCAGGTTTAATGCTGAATCGGGGCTGAATAGTTTAAATATAGGATTGCGAGCAGCTTCAAACCATTGCGGAAAAACAGTGTTGTTAATATGCCCTAATGCATCGGTTTCGCCGACCCTTGGCTTGATAATTTCGTAAAACATAAAAGGCTTCCTTGGAAACGATAACATTGAGATGTACTAAAGATTCACCTTACACGCATTAAAATTAATGTTCAATAAACGAAACACTTTAAATGAAATAATTTACACAAAAAAGGCAACTGCACGCAGTTGCCTTTTAACGATAAAACCAGTTCGCGTAATGATCAGATCATTATACGGATTGGTATAAGTACTTCAGTAATTATTTAGAAAGATTTACCAATGCTAAATACTAATGATTCTTCACCTTCACCAGTTTCAACATCTAACTCTTCAGAGTTAATAATTACAGCAACGCCAACATCAAAACCTGCTACTTCTGCGCCATAACCTAATTCAACGTAGTCACCTTCAAAGTCTTGGCCCCAAGTACCTACAGTAGCGTAGAAACTTTCGTATTCAGCCGTAACAGCAAGGAAGTCATAATCTGATTCTTCGATACCTAAATCATCATCTTCCTCGTGAACACCAACATTGTATGATACTGATAAAAAGCTGTAGCTTAAACCAAGGTTAACTTCGTTATAGGCTGAATCGAAATCACCTGTATATTGATACGAAGTAAAACCAGCACTTAAGCCTAAACCACCATCAGTTTCAAAACCGTAAGCTCCGTAGAAATCAATTTCTAAACCGTCTTGAACGTCAGCTGCCCAAGTACCTACAGAGAAGTTACCGTTTTCATAATCGAATCCGCCACTTGCTGAAGCTGTGGCTGTTTGTGCTATACCGCGAAAGAAGTATTGTGATACCACACCAGCATTACCGCTTACGCCTTCAATTTCAATTGCAGATGCTGTCGTTGATACTGCTGTGCCAAGAGTCATCGCCGTTAATAGTAATGATGCAGTAAATAATTTTTTCATAATGTTTCCCTGATTTAATTTTATTTTTAATAGTTTTAAAGTAACTGGCTATTAAGTTTGCAAGGACAGTGCCTGAATGAAGAAAATAATGAAAATAGAGCTGCAGAGTGCTATTTATCTGATGTTAATAATTTGTTAGTGAAGATTGATTTTTAATCAATAATTGCTCTTGCTCAGAAGTGGTGCGCACCATGCACTTATTTTGCACAATTATTATTGAATATTTACGCAATGTTACTTCAACTTAAGCGCATCATTAGGTAAAGTACGCGTAAATGTAAAATAGAGTATTACTATGTCTTCTTATTTAATTGCACCATCCATTCTATCAGCCGATTTTGCTCGTCTTGGTGATGATGTTGCTAAAGTATTAGCCGCTGGTGCTGATGTTGTTCATTTTGATGTAATGGATAATCATTTTGTGCCTAATTTAACCTTTGGTCCAATGGTGTGTAAATCGTTAAGGGACTACGGTATTACCGCGCCTATCGATGTGCATTTAATGGTTAAGCCGGTTGATAGTTTAATACCTGGATTTGCCAAAGCAGGCGCAGACATAATTACTTTTCACCCGGAAGCCAGCGATCATGTCGACCGTACTTTGCAACTTATCAAAGACCATGGTTGTAAAGCCGGCTTAGTGTTAAATCCTGCGACGCCTTTACAGGTACTCGATTTTGTTATGGATAAATTAGATGTTATTTTATTAATGTCTGTGAACCCGGGTTTTGGTGGACAATCATTTATTCCATCAACGCTAGATAAATTAAAGCTAGTAAAAGAAAAAATAACTGCCAGTGGGCGTGATATACGTTTGCAAATTGACGGTGGTGTAAAAGTAGATAATATTGCAGAAATAGCTGCAGCGGGCGCTGATATGTTTGTTGCCGGCTCGGCCATTTTCTCAAATAGCGATTACAAAGCAGTAATCGATCAAATGCGCAGCAATCTTGCGCAAGTAGATTAACAGTTTAAGTTTTAAGGATATACATGTCTAAGCCAGTTGTATTAAGTGGTTGTCAACCATCAGGTGATTTAACTATTGGTAACTATTTAGGTGCTCTGAAGCAGTGGGTGAACATGCAAGAGGATCATGACTGTTATTATATGTTGGTAGATCAGCATGCGATAACAGTTAGGCCTAACCCGGAAGCATTACGCAAAGCAACGTTAGATGGCTTGGCTCTATATTTAGCCTGTGGTATCGATCCAGGCAAGAGCACTATCTTTATTCAATCGCACGTTCCTGAGCATGCGCAATTAAGCTGGGTATTAAATAGTTATACGCAAATGGGCGAGCTTAACCGCATGACCCAATATAAAGATAAATCGCAAAAATCAGAAGCGAATATGAATAGCGGTTTATTTACTTATCCGGTATTGATGGCAGCCGATATTTTATTGTATCAAGCTGATCGTGTTCCTGTTGGTGATGACCAAAAGCAACATCTTGAACTGGCGCGTGATATTGCTACTCGCTTTAACAATATTCATGGTGATATTTTTAAAGTGCCAGAGCCATATATTCCTAAATTTGGTGCGCGGGTGATGAGTCTGCAAGAGCCGACTAAGAAAATGTCAAAATCAGACGATAATCCTAAAAACTTTATTGGCTTGTTAGAAGACCCGAAAAAAATCAGTAAAAAAATAAAGAGTGCTAAAACAGACGGTGATGAGCAAGCGAACATCTATCATAATGTTGCTGAAAAGCCAGGTGTTTCAAATCTGCTATCTTTATTGTCTTGTACTACCGGTAATTCAGTTGAGAGTTTAGTGCCTCAATATGAAGACAAGATGTATGGTCATTTAAAAGTAGATGTGGCTGATGCAGTTGTTGCTATGCTAGAGCCTATCCAGGCAAAGTATCATCAATACCGTGAAGATCAGGCATTCCTTAATCAGGTAATGCGTGAAGGTGCAGAAAAAGCATCAGCGAAAGCAAGTAAGGTACTTAGTTCTGTTTATGATGCGGTAGGCTTTATTCCACGCCCATAAATTTGATAAATCGAATAAAGAAAGGGGTCAATGATATTTATCATTGACCCCTTTTGGCTATTATTAAGCTGTGAGAAGACGTTGGTTATAACGACTACTTTGTTTGCCGAGATAAATCGATAATAAGGTAAATACCGCAATACCGGTTAAGTTTGCCGTCAGATCAAATAAGCTAAATGTACGTGTTGCGATAAATATTTGGCTGAATTCTTCACTTGTACTAAATAAAAGCACCAATACTGCGCCGTATTGATTCATTTTAATATTGCCGAAATAACGAAACTTAAATGCATAGTTCGCCAAGAAAGTTAGGCTGCCATACATAAAAATATGACCGACTTTATCGCCGTAAGGCAGGGAATTTTTTATATCCATTACAATACTTTGCTGACCTGTATTGGCCATGAATAACACAACACATAAGAATGTAAAAAATAGCGCAGCGATAAATTTCATTTAATCGGATACCTGAGAGAGTTATTGCTTATATTGTAGGGATTTGAAAAAGTAATACTGTATTCGTATGTTAGTAATTTGTTAACAAAGTGCCTAGATCAATCCGATCTGTATATTTGCTTAGTCAGTTAAATCTTTTACCAGTGCAACTGCTTGACTTATTGTTTGGCAATTAATCTTTTCGATACAACATTCTCCCACTGTAGCAGCGTGTGCTCGCACCAGCTCAACAATATTCCCTACACTAGCAACGGCAAGGTAGTCATTGCTGTTAATGTTTTGTTGCAGTATTGGCAGAGAATAAACTTTACCGGTAGAATCAATCAATACGTCACGCTCGCTAAATATATAAAGCAACATTTCTTCATCATTTTGCCACTCGGTAAGTGAGCTTATATAGATAAGCTCATCTTCACCGTCGTGTTTAATAAAAGCAGGCCAAGTGATCATAATTAACCGTTGTTTTCACTGTCAGCTTTTGCAACGTTAACATCTGCAACTCTGCCGGGAAACTCTTTAATATAAAGGTCTTGTTTAGCATAGGGAATTTCAATATTGTGCTCGGCAAATTTTCTATAAATAGCGCTGTTGAGTTGATGAATTATGCGGCCCCTGAATGCAGGTTCACTGATCCAGCCCATTAATTCAAAATCTAAACTGGAGCCGCCAAACATTCTAAATCGCACTACCGGTAGTGGGTAAGAGCAGATATCAGCATCTTCTTTCGCGACTTCCATCAAGATCTGCTCAACTAAATCAATGTCGCTACCATAGGCAGCGCCAACCTTAGCTCTAATTCGATATTTAGTACTAGGCCCGCCAGATTCATTGATCACCTTGGTATTACCCATTACCGAATTAGGCACGGTAACCTCAATGTTATCGCGGGTTAATATGCGAGTACTGCGTAAGCCAATATTCGTAACCTCACCACGCTCGCCTGTTTCTAGCACAATGTAATCGCCAATTTTATATGGCGCATCGGCCATAATAAATACCCCGGAAAACAGATTAGCCAGAGTGTCTTTAGCGGCGAAACCGACCGCGATACCGACGATACCGGCAGAGGCAAGCCAGGCGGACATATCGATATCCCAGGAAGAAAATATGTAAAATACCGACAGGATAACAATTAGAATTAAGGCTAAATTTTCAAATAAAGGCAGCGTTTGATTATGTAAAACCTGGAAGTGTTTATCATTGGCGGCCATATTTCTTAATACCACTTTCGTGATCCTAAGGAAAAACATGGTCCATAAAATGAGTAAAATAGTATATAAAACCGGAAACATTATTGAGGTAATAGCTTCAGGTAGTTTGATAATGCTAGTGGCAACGGATAAACCGATCACCAAAATAGAATAAAACAATGGTTTATGCAGCAAATCAACAAGTTGATCATCTAGTTCGGCATTGGTCTTTGCGGTGTAACTTTTTACCCAGGCAATAATTACTTTGTCTAATATCCAGGCAAAAATAAGAGAAATTAGAATAATTACCGAAGCTTGTAATGCTGGGTCGTCACCAATATAACTTAGGTACTTCATTAGTTCTTGTTTCCAAGTTGCTTCCATTATTAATTCCTTTCTCAATGTTTACTGGCTAGAGGTTAGTTACAATTTATACTTTGTTTCTGCGAGCTTTATTACGACGTAAGTTTAAACAAGTGTCATTAATTAAATGTTGCCAAAATAGTGTAAACACTTTCAATGAAGTGTCCACGGGTTTGTTATTGGCTAAGCGAATAATTTGTTGATAGTAAAAACTCACTTGCCCAACGGTGTTCACCGACTTGATTAACGCGATAGGACTATTATTGCCCAAAACCCCATCTCCTATTTTTAATGTTGTTTCAAAGTCATCGATGCTATCTATGCTTTGCTCCAACAATAATTGCGATACATTTGGTTGCGTACATAATGGTCGCGCTAACCCAACCATGTCAATTTCACCACCCGTTATTGCTTGTTCCATAACTGCACGAGAACGAAAGCCGCCAGTGATCATTAACGGTACATTGGCAGAAGCTTTTATTGCATGCGCATATTCTAGAAAATAGGCTTCTCGGCGACGAGTACTTTCCCGAACTTCATTAGCTTCAACGCCCATTAAACTTAATTGCTCGTAAGTGCCGCCAGATATTTCAAGTAAATCGATACTATCTTCACTTAACCAAGCCGCGACTTGCACGCAGTCCTCTAAACTAAAGCCGCCTTTTTGAAAATCAGCAGAATTTAACTTTACTGCGACAGGAAAATCATCACCAACCGCTTTACGTACGGCTTTTACAATGGCACGAGCAAAGCGTGCTCTGTTTTCAAGGCAACCACCCCATTGGTCAGTTCTTTGGTTGGTTTTAGGTGATAAAAATTGACTGATCAAATAGCCATGCGCACAATGCACCTGCACACCGGTAAAGCCAGCTTCTTTAGCCAAGCTTGCGGTATTTGCGAAGCGTTGAATAATGTCTTCAATTTCTAATTGGGTTAGTGCTCTTGGTTTTGAAAATGAGCCAAGCATTTTTAGCTGCACATCGGATGGAGATAATGGCTCACTGTTAACCAAAGTGGGGCATTGACGGCCCGGGTGGCTGATTTGCATCCACAAATGGTTGCCATCTGTTGTACCAGCTCTTGCCCAATCTTTAAATTTATCCAGGGCTGAATCATCTTCTAGCACCACGTTTCCAGCGCGCTCTAAATAACGCTGATCAATCATTACATTACCGGTTATGTGAACACCTGTGCCGCCTTGTGACCAAGTTTTATAAAGTTGATTATGTAATTTGGTAGGACGATCTAAAGAGTCAGCTAAACCCTCTGTCATCGCGCTTTTGCCAATGCGGTTATTAATGGTCGCACCGCATGGTAAGGTTAAAGGTTGAGCAAGTGGAGATGTCATGGCTTTCCCTGTAATGCTTGTATTTTTATGTTTTATCCCGAGTTCAGGTTATTTAACAATTATGTTACCAGTAATCCAATCGGTTAACACGGTATAAAACTCATCGCTGTGAGATATGAAAGGTGCATGCGAAGCTCGATGAAAAGTATAACTGTCACTGTTTGGTAGTAATTTGTCCATTTGCTCAATCATTGCTTTTGGAACTAACGAATCTAATCGGCCATACATGCGCAGTATTGGTAAATTAAGCGCTTGTATTTTTGCTCGCAAATCAACAGTTTCTAACAGTGACAATGATGCATCCAATGTAGCCGTATTAGGCTCTGGATGTTGATTTATCAAGGTTTTTATTTGCTTAATGTCATTACGCACATGCTCTGAACCCATGGCTTGAATTTTTAGAAATCCTTCAATAGTTTTATGAGCATCAACACTTAATTGTTGATGAAATGCTTGTAATAACTCTGCTTTGATTCCCGGCCAATTGGCTTGCTCAATGAAATACGGAGAGCTAGTGACGCTGACTAAGGCATGAGCTTTTTCTTTGTGGTGTAAAGCGATGTTAGTGGCAACTAGCCCACCTAAAGACCAACCAATAATAATGGCAGGTTTGGCGATACATTTTGCAACCATAGCAGTGATATTTTCCAGCGAATAATCTGCCAAAAGTACATCGGTATTTTGACCAAACCCAGGCAAGTCGATGGTAGTCACTTGATAATGAGCGCTAAGCTGTTCTGCTATTGGCGAAAAAATAGCACTGTTAAGTCCCCAGCCATGGATAAAAACTAGCGGGAAACCATTGCCAAAGGTGTTAAATTTTAATTGTTCTGCCATGCTTATTTAATATCGTTTGGGTATACAGTTATATTCATATATTAAGCAAAGGAAGGCTTGAATGGAAATTAACCGAGCAAAAATATCAATTTTTCTGCAAAATTCTTTTTTGAACGTAGGCAAAATAACCAAAAAAATCACAGCTGCCTTTCATTGTTGTGATTTATGTAATCAGCCCAGTGATAAATTTTCATTATTATGTAGCACCTGCTATCAAGATATCAGTCGTTTTAATTTAACCACAGTAAATAGTAATTTATTAAACCATCCGAGAATCAACAAAAATTTACCAAGGATCCGTTTTCAGCAGCTAATTGCATTAGCGCCCTATTGTTGGCCTTATACCCGCTGGATTAGTGAGCTTAAATATCAACAACGCTTTGAATTAGCACCCTTGTTGGCACAAATGCTGGCCGTGCATATTAAACAATACATCACATCCCAAGACCTACCCAGGTTATTGATTTGTGTTCCTATACACCACAAACGTTTAAAAGCCAGGCAATTTAATCAAGCTGCGTTGATTGCGAAAGCTTTAGCTAAACAATTAGATTGTGAATACAACGAAACAATGATTGTTCGCCAGCTTAAAACTGACCCACAAGTAGGGCAAAGTGGTGTGGCTAGAAGGCGCAATCTAAAAGGTGCATTTGCAATTGATAAATCAATGCAGCTCCCCAAACATGTTGGTATTGTCGATGATGTGGTAACTACAGGAGCAACAGTTAGCGAAATGAGTAAATTATTAACTCAACACGGTGTTCAAAAAATTACCGTGTTGAGTGTTTGTTTATCTATGCCAGCTTAAAGACTTTGGCATAAATTTATAGAACAGCTTTATTCTTTACCATTAACACTAAATGCTTTTGAGAAGAACAACGCGTTAGCAACAATTTTTGCCGTGCCTTGCCAGTAGCCTCGAAAAACTAAATTACTGGTACTTGCTATAATTCGGCCTTTGCCAACATTATGCGCAATTATCGCCGCATTACCGCTAACTTTATCAACCATTTCTGGCGCAGCATAACCGCTGAGCAGAGGTGAATTGGTAAAACGTGCAACTGTAATAAACGGTTTTGATGGTTGCTCCATGATCACCGTACTATTTTTAAAAATTGGCATTGTTTCATCGCTATAGCCATAAGCTAAAGGATGGCTTAAATCGAGGTTGGTCGAAAATATTGTACCGGCAATAAGTTTTTGTGCGCGCAAAGCTGTTTTATCAGCATAGGTTAAATTATTCGTGCTAAATAAGCGGTTGATTTCATTTTTACTGGTAAAACTTGCATCCAATAAATTTTTAGCGGCTAAATATTTTAACGCTCGCTTTTGCGCATAAATGCTGCCACCTTGCTCTAACCAAGCCTTCAGTTTTTTACTGCTGCCTTCAGGCATCGCTTTATATTCACCATCGACCATAATAATATGGCTGTAGGCGGATAAATCAATATTAGCTAATCGACTTGTTTCAACAATGCTCACCGGGATATTTAAGGTGTTATCAAGGTAATAAAGCATATGACCGGCTTCATTAGGCGTTACACCTTGACCGCCCATCATCAAAACTTTTACCGGGGCCAGTGACTTTAATGAAGGGCTGCCTAAGTCGATCCCTTGCATCGTTAAGCCGGTGGCGATAGCCGTTAGCTCAATAGATACCTGTTGTTGAATAGATGTTAGGGTCTCAAACCATGTATCGCTTTGTTGTAATCCTTGTGGAATTACAATAGTTCCGGCTGAAAAACTCTCGGTTTTCTGGCCAATTTGGGCAGTAAATGCTTTGGTTGCTACCTTTGCACTGATACCACTGTTTAATAACTTATTCAGCATTTTCGGTGCCAAGTAATTGTCCCATTTAAATGCATAGGCGTATGCTGGAGTTGTTGGAAAAATTACATTTTCTTTAACAGGTTGCCACGGAGTTGAAGCAAACTTTAAACTTCTACTGCTTTCTATCTGCACTGAATTAATATTATAAGCTAGTGGTAAAGTCCAACCGGAAACATCATAAAAGGTGTTATCTTTAAATGAAGTTACTCGCTCGAAAATCGTTTTAATTAAACGGTATTGGTTTTGCTTCAACGGAATATAGTAACTCTTACCTTGCTGGTAACTTTGCTCATCACCTTGATAGGTTTTTGTTAGCGGGTACGCTTGTATTTGATGTTGATTTAACAGAGCTAAAAATGTGTTTAATCGATAAGAGTCTTTGTCTTCATTAATCAAATAACCAACGTAGTCTTCATCACTCACCAAGTTATCGATGCTTTTATAAAACTCATTTCTATGACGATGTAATTTATCTTTATTTTCTTTTGCTGCGGTTAGGGTTGAAAAAGACGTTAACACATGATTTTTAATACCAAAGCCAAACGTGAGTTCACCGTTACTACTGTCGGTTGCAAAGCCTCGAGAGCTGGCTTGCTCAAATAGAATACCTACGGCAGCATTAATGTCTGGGTAAGTAGAACCTTTACCATAATAAAAATCATCAAAACCTTCTTCGCTGTAATATAAACGATTATCAGCATCGAGCGCTTTTGCATGATAGCTAGCAAACAGCTGAGTTAAAGCAATTGTTTTAGCAGGTGTTATTGGGTTATCACGCGAAGGGACGCCGGGCTGAAAAAAATAATTGCCATCTTTGCCCATCTCATGAAAATCGGCTAACACATTAGGTTTGTAATAATGAAAATTCTTTACTCGGTTTTGGCTCTCTACTTGCGAAAGTGGTAACCAATCACGATTTAAATCAAACATAAAATGGTTCGTTCGCCCTGATGGCCATTGACGAATATGAGTACGATGATTAGGGTCAGTATTAAAAGATTGGTTACGGTTTGAATTAACCCAAGTGGTGAATAAGTCCATTCCATCGGGATTCAAGCTTGGCTCAATAACAACAATGACATTATCTAGGATAGCATTAATGTCGCTTGATATAGCTGCCGCTAATTGATAAGCAACAAGCATAGAGGCATTGGCGCCAGATATTTCATTGCCATGAATACTGTAACCTAACCAAACAACAACAGGAGCATTAGGATCTTGTTTGCCGGTTGCTCTGCGGTTAGCTAGAATCTTATCTAAATTTTCAATGTTAGCTTTACTACTGATAGTGGCGACTACTTGACGACGATGTTCATTGGTATACCCAATGTCGGTAAGAAGAACATTGTCGCTGGCGTTCGCCAAAGCATCAAAATATTGCATTAACTGATCGTGGCGTACATGTCTGTCGCCAACGTTAAACTTTAAAATAGACTGCGGAGTTGGAATGTCTACGCGGTATTGGGTTTGCTTACCAAAGTAGTAATCCAGCGGTTCTGCATGTACAAATGTAGCTGCACTAAGGCTGCAAAGTATCAAAGCTTTAATTAATTTGAACAACACAAGGCTCCAGAATATAACAGTAAAATTTAATTAATGACTTAAAATTATAGTCTTTTTAATGGCTTAACAAAACAAAGAATATTAAATAGCTATTTATTATTGAAATAGAGCAATAAACTGCAGCAAAAATAACGACAAAACTAGCTTGTCGGCGCTGACAATAGTATTATAACAACATACTTGAGTTGTTTAGTCGGGTATTGTCATTTTTAAAACGGCACTTTCAGCGCTAAACAAAGTAGAACTATTTAATGGAAACAAAGATGATTAAAATTTCAGATACCGCACAAGAGCATTTCGCCAAGTTATTATCACAGCAAGCCGAAGGCACTTGTATTAGAGTTTTCGTGGTAAACCCTGGCACTGCACAAGCTGAGTGTGGTGTATCGTACTGTCCTGTTGAAGCTGTAGAGCCTGATGATATTCGTATTGAATATAAAGGTTTTGCCGCGCTGGTCGATAAAGACAGCGAAAAATTCTTAGTAGATGCTGAAGTTGATTTTGTTACTGACCAAATGGGTTCACAGCTAACTCTGAAAGCACCAAATGCCAAATTACGCAAAGTAGATAACGATGCACCATTATTTGAGCGAGTTAATTACTTCATTCAAGCCGAAGTTAATCCACAGTTAGCTGGTCATGGTGGTGATTGCCAATTAATGGAAGTGACTGAAGATGGCTATGCAATTTTACAATTTGGTGGTGGCTGTAATGGTTGTAGCCAAATCGATTTAACCGTTAAAGATGGTGTAGAAAAACAGCTAATCGAAGTTATGGCTGGTGAAATCAAAGGTGTTCGTGACGTAACTGAACATCAACGTGGTGAGCACTCTTACTACTAAAACTTCAATGCTTAAGATAATATTTTAAAACCGGCATCAGCCGGTTTTTTTGTGCAGAAAGGTAAAGCAGAAAAATGGGTTTAGGTTTCTAATTTCAAATTCTTTCTTTGTTTGTAATGCCATGTAGATACCAGTAGCATGATTATTATAAATGGTACTGTGCTGTATATCAGAATCGTCCAATTACTGCTGAATAAAATCCACCCTGCCAGCAAAGACACAAATGCTTGTACTGTAAAGATTATAAAATCATTTAATGCTTGCACCTTAAAACGTTCTTTACCACGGTAACTTTCAGGTAATAATACTGTGCCGGTAATAAATAAGAAGTTCCATCCAATTCCAAGTAATACCATCGCCCACCAATAGTGCATTACTTGTTGGCCATTTAAAGCAACAATGGTAACTACAGCGAACATTAAAGTGCCAACAAATAGAACATTTGCAGAATGGAATCGTTTAATTAATGCGCCAGTAAATAATGAGGGCAAGAACATGGCAGCAATATGGCTTTGAATAACCCATTTCGTGTCTACTAACGAGTGCCCGTCCATAGCATGCATGCTAAGTGGTGTTGCGGTCATGACGAAGCTCATTAGACCATAACCAATGGCTGCTGAGAGTAAGGCGATGATAAATATAGGCTGTTTTATAATCTCACTTAGTGGTCTTTCCTGAGCATCTTGCATATCATGCTGCTCAACTTTTGGATCGGTAAACAATTGAAACACCGAAAGTGAAATTACTAGTAAAATTAACAAACCTAAAAAGGAACCAGCATAACCATGTGGTGCTGTGATCCAGTCTTTCGCCATTAAGGCTATTTCAGGCCCTATCATGGCGGCAAATATACCTGAAAGCATTAACGCCGAAATAACTTTAGCCGCATTTCCCGAGCTTACACTTTCTAGGGCTGCAAAACGCATTTGCTGAGCAAAGGCCATACTTGAGCCCATTAAGAATGTTGCCAATATAAACAAATTAAAATTGGCTATTGTAGCGCTGAATATAGCGATTAGAGTACCAATGATGGCAATGACAAAACCTATATTGGTTGCAGTTTTTCGGCCTAATTTGCTCGATAATTTAGAGACTAAAAAGGTACTGGCCGCCATTCCTACGATCATTATGGTCATGGGTAATGTCGCTAAACTTGGATCCGGGGCAATTTTACTCGCAAGTAACCCGCCAATGAAGGTAATGGTTGGGGTGATACACATCAATAATGGCATAGTAAAGAAAAGTACTGCAACATTGCGCGGTAGGTGTAGTACTTTTGTCAGTGTAAGTAAGGCAATTATCATTGCCAAAATTACTATTGCCAGGGTAATAAACATTTAGCTCTAAACCTTTTTGTCATTTTCGCAAAAGCGATGTTTGTTTTTGTTGAAATGATAGAAAAGAGTAATTCCTCGTGCCACCATAAATAGACAAAATGCGGCCCATATACCATGATTTCCGTAACCTTGTAACAGCAACCAACATGGGAAGAAACAAGCGAATGTTGAAATTACCATTGAATTTCGCATTGTAGCGGCTTCGGTCAAACCTATATACACACCATCATATAAATAACACCAGCAAGCTAATATCGGCAAGGCAATAATCCAGGGGAGAAACTCACTGGCATAAGCAACAACTTCAGGTATATCAGATAAAATGTTAATAAATTCTAAGCCGAACAAGTAAAAGAAAAAACTATAAATAATCGCGAACATAAAGTTGTATTTTAATGCCGTATTTACTGCAAGAGATAAAGCTACTGGATCTTTAGAACCTTTTGCTCTACCAACTCTGGCTTCGGCCCCATAAGCAATTCCGTCTAAACCAAACGAAATCAGTAACAAAAAATTAAGTAAAATAGCATTGGCAGCAACTACCGTATCGCCTAGTCTTGCACCTTGAAAGGTAATAAATACAAAACATATTTCTAAACACAATGTACGAATAACAATATCGCGATTAAGTTTTAAGTAAGGGCTAAAAGATACTCTGTTGAACAATGAGGTTTTAGTCTCAGTTAACGTTTTAATTAAATCTTTATGATGAATATTTAGGGCTTTAGCAACAAAGTATAAACCTAAGATCAAACTTGAATACTCGGCAATTAAGGTAGCGACTGCTATGCCCATTATTTGCCAGTTAAATCCTAACACAAAGAGTAAATCCAAGCTTAAGTTAACGACATTGGTGACAATTAACAGCCACATAGCAAGCTTGGCTTTATGCAGGCCTAATAACCAACCTAAAATCACTAAATTAGCTAAAGCGGCAGGGAAACCCCATATTCTTATTTCAGTGTACTGACGGGCATAAAATTGCACCTGTTCACTACCACCAGACAACCATAAAGAGGCATTTATATAAGGGGTTTGTAGAACAATCATTAGCAGGCCGATGATGAATGCAACGACTAGTCCTCTGCTTAATACTAGGAGTATCTGTTGTCTGTCTTCACTACCGTAAGCTTGCGCAGCAAGGCCCGAAGTAGACATGCGGAGAAAGCCGCAAAACCAAGTAATGAAGGTAATTATCATTGCGCCAACAGCTGTAGCTCCTAAAAAGTAAGCTTCGGGTAGATGGCCAATTACGCCGGTGTCTACCAAGCCTAATAATGGTACCGTAACATTAGATAAAATCATCGGAATGGCGAGTGCAAATAACGCCTTTCGTTCTTGTTGTTGCTTACTTGCCGTCAAAAGCTCACCTTAATTTTAAAATTATCATTTTATTAGTAGAATCAAGCGAATGAATTAATTCATAAGCCAACATAATACGGGATCCGATGAGCAAATAGCTATGAATAATGATTCCATTTCATTTGAAATTTTAAAAATAGTAACTGAAATTTAACATTCCTTAATATAGGTCAAAGTCCTAAATGGTTATGCAGGTAGAATGCATTCAAGCTGTTACCTTAATTGAACTCTCAGGAATTGAAGATGAATGCTATCCCCGATTATATGACTGATAAACACCGCCATTGTGATGATATTTTTGCTGAAGCGGAAGCGGAAGTTGCTAAATCTAACTGGAACTTGGCTGAGCAAAAGTGGCAGGCGTTTACCCTAGAACTTGAACTGCATTTACAGGCAGAAGAGCAGATACTTTTTCCAGAGTTTGAACAGGCAACAGGCATGACTTCTGGTCCTACACACGTTATGCGCATGGAGCATGAACAAATGCGTGGCTTATTGACATCGTTAAATAAATCATTAGCTGAGAAAAATAGTGAAGACTTCCTCGGTTTTTCAGAAACATTAATGGTGTTAATGCAACAACATAATATGAAAGAAGAAATGATGCTTTATCCTATGTGCCAGCAAAATATCAGTGATACTGAACAAATGACAGCACAATTAAAACAACATTGCGATTGATGCTGCACTAGGTAATGTAAATGCAGCAAGTATATTTAGATGTAAGTGAACTAGAACCGCCAAAACCAATGACTGAAATTATAACCGCATTGGCTAGGTTGCAAGTAAACGAATACTTACAGGTATTTCACCGGCGCGAACCGTTTCCTTTATACGAAAAGCTTGCCGCAGCCGGTTGGGCTTATCAGTGTAAAAAATTAACTGCACAGCAATTTCAAATTTTTATTTATCGTGCAACAGATAAAGATAAATTTAGCCTGCAGCTACGTAACAAAGCCGAGCAACCAGCATCTGAGCCGCAATGAATCTGAGTGGTCTTAATTTTTCTGCTTTACCCGAAATAAATATCATTTTTCGGTTCTTTGTTTGTGCCGTATTATTTGCGCTTGGTGGTGCCTTGTTAATACTGATTTCAGGCCATGAAGTCTGGCAAACTCGTTGGCACCCGAATATGCTGGCTATCACCCATTGCTTTACCTTAGGCTTTATTACAACAGTAATGATGGGGGCGTTGTTACAAATTTTACCGGTGATTGGTGGCATTGGTATACCGAAAGTAAAACAAGTTGCTAATACATTTTTAATATTCCACGTATTTGGCACATCTAGCTTAATCGCGAGTTTTATTTGGCCAATTTCCATATTAAAAATAGCAGCAGTTATTCTTCTCTCTTTTGGTTATGGCATATATCTGGTGGCTTTGATTTCGGTATTGGTAAAAAAATTAAGCCAAGGTAGCAGTATAGTCACCATCCGTTTTGCACTATGTGCACTTTTATTTACTTTAATTTTAGGTTTATTGATGCTGGCGCGAAACTTGGGATGGCATATCATTCCTTTCGACAAGTATGTCACCGACTTGCACGCCATATGGGGGATTGCTGGTTGGTTTTCGCTTTTGATAATCGCCGTTAGTTTTCAAATTATTCCAATGTTTCATGTAGCACCAGAATTTAATGAGAGGATACGTAACTATTTACCCTGGCTTATTATCGTATTGTTATTGTCGGTAATAATCAGCAAGGGGCATGTGCAAGAATTAGTATTTTTACTGCTGATAGTGAATAGCTTATTCATCTGTTACTTATGTTACTTACTGAGTTTACGCAAACGCAAGATCCCTGATACTACGGTAAATTTTTGGCGTTTCTCGGCAGTTTCGATGATCACTGTATTTATACTGTATTTGCTGCCAGAAAATTTGCTAATGGCCTTCGGGGTAGAGCAACCAACATTGACGTTAGCAGCCATGGTGATCTTCTTATATGTGATTTCTATCATTTTTGGCATGATGTTAAAAATTATGCCTTTCTTGTCTTATACTCACCTACAACAGCGTTGTCTTCTTGATTTTTCTTTGATGCAATTGCTCCCTAACATGCATCAGTTTTTACCCCCCAAACACGGCAAGAAACTTTTTTATCTACATTTGTGTACAGCCTTAGTTTTAGTGCTTACTTTAATTTTTAATCAATTTTACTTGTTATTGGCATTCACTCTACTTATGGAGTTTTGCTGGTTGCTTGTTTTATTAGTGCGATGTAAAAGGCTATATAATGCAACGATAAAGCAAATTGAAAATTAAACTTACCTGAAATAAAAATAATCACCTTTTTATTAGCAAAATCAATTAAATGACTCTATTCTGAATGAAACATACCCGTTACCATTCAATATGATGGTTTCAGAGAGCTTGAGCGATGCCAATACAAGGCGTAGTTATGTAGTAATGGTTATTCCCTTACAAATAATTGCAACGAAGTAGTACCGCTGCTCAAGCTATTCTTCGATGGATTTAAAAGCAATTTATACTGCGTTATTAACTTTAACAATGGAACGACCATTCTCTAAAATTAATGCCTTGTCTAAATTGCTTTTAAATTCCACTGAAATCCATCACTATGAAAGGCAACGGGTATATACTACGGGATCTCACTAAATATTATCTATGAAAGAAACATTATTTGTAATTTTACTGTCTTTGTTTTCAAGCCTTGCGCAAGCAACCGTTATTTTGGTGTATCACCATGTAAGTGACAAAACCCCAAAAAGCACGTCAATTAGCCCGCGACAGTTTGAACTACATCTTAATTATTTAAAAGATAATGATTTCAAAGTGATCCCACTATCTGACATGGTCAACAAATTAAAAGCCAAGCAACCGTTAGAAGATAAAACTGTGGTGATCACTTTTGACGACGGTTATAGCGATATCTTATACAATGGTCACCCGTTATTACAAAAATTTGGCTACCCATACACTATGTTTATCAACCCGAATACGGTACCGAATAAAAGTGGCGTGTACTTAGATTGGTCGCAAATAAAACAAATGTCAGATGACGGTGTACTTATTGCTAATCATGGCTTGGTACACGACTCTTTAATTAAAACGCCTAAAGGAGTCGATGGACAAACCTGGCTTGAACAAAAGCTGAAGGAGCTTGAACAATCTGAACAGATAATTAATGAAAAAATAGCACAAAACTGGAAATATTTTGCTCTGCCTTACGGTGAATATACCCCGCAAGCGCAGAAAAAATTAGCGTCAATGGGCTACGCTGTATTTACTCAGCAATCGGGCCCAGTAGGTGATACTACCGATATTACTGCAATTCCACGCTTTCCTGCATCTATGCCCTATGATCAACTTGGGCCGTTAAAAGATAAGCTTAACTCGTTGGCTTTTAAGGTGTCGGCGAAAAGCCAAAGAGCCCAAACAATAGTGCCTTATGGAGAGCAGCCAGAAAAAACAGTAGAAATCAGTCTTGATGATTTTTATCCGAATATGCTTGCTTGTTTTATTGCCGGTGGCGATAAGGCTGAAATAGTTTGGCAAGGTAAAGAGAGCTTTACCATGAGCTTTGACGCTAACTTTAACCCCGGCAGAAATCGAAGTAATTGCACCGCGCCAAGCATTTCAAAGCCTGGGCGTTTTTATTGGTATTCAAAACCTTGGTTTGTACCAAAAGCAGACGGTAGCTGGTACACAGATTAACAGTATTTAGATAAACATTTACAAGGAAACATTATGGCTTCATTAACATTGTATGGCGCTGAGCCTGCACCATTTGTTAGAAAAGTTCGCTTAACGCTGGCTTTTAAAGGTCTAGATTATACACAAGTACCGGTTTTTCCGTTTAGCCCCGATAAACCACAAACTTTTGTCGATAATAGCCCAACGGGTAAAATTCCATTATTTCAAATTGACGACAATTTTATTACCGATTCTGATGTGATCATTGCTTTTCTTGAACGTGAATATCCAAATAATTCTCTGCTACCAGCGGATAACATTCTAGCGGCGCGAGCACTTTGGTTTAATCAGTATGCGAGTAGTACCATTGTAAGCTCTCTGGGTGGACACTTGTTTGTTGAGATGTTTTTAGCAAAAGCATTCTTTAATCGAGAGCCAATACAAGCGGATATTGATTTGGCATTAAATGAAGAAATCCCAAGTATTTTTACTTATTTAGAAACGGAACTTAGTGATGATTACTTGGTGGGGAATGAATTTACCTTGGCCGACTTAAGTGTAGGTGCAATGTTTGTGTTTTTGAAACATTGTAAAGTTGATTGTGATGCAAGCAAGTGGCCAAAAGTTGCAGCTTACATTGACCGAGTTCATAGCTTGCCTATATTTGCCAAAGTAATCGCTGAAGAAATTGCAGCTTTTAAAGCAATGGGTGTAATGTGATCAATAAATAGGGTCAGAACTAAATTAAATTTTGCTATAAAAAAGGGCTGAAAAATTAAATTTTCAGCCCTTTGTTTAGCAATAAACTAAATTACAGTTCAGCGTTATGATAAATATTTTGTACATCATCACTGTCATTTAACATTGCCATGAATTTTTCAAATGCAGCAATATCATCTTCATCGGTAATGGCTTTATAATCTTGTGGGATCCAAGTGATCTCTTCCATTTCAAAAGTAATGTCAGGCATTTCTTCTGATAAAGCTGTTTTTACTTTAAAAAATTCAGTATGCGGTGCAAATACACTGATCAAACCTTCTTCTAGTTCAACATCAGTAACGTCAACATCAGCCATCATTAACAGCTCTAGAATTGCATCTTCATCATCGCCTTTAAATACGAATAATGCTTGATGATCAAACATAAAAGAAGCGGAACCTGGGCCACCAATTTTTGAATTGGTTTTAGTGAATGCCTGGCGTACATCTTTAATCGTACGATTAGTATTGTCGGTTAAACAATCGACAATAACCATGCAACCACCAGGGCCAAAACCTTCATAACGTGCAGGCTCGTAGTTTTCACCACCAGCACCGCTAGCTTTGTCGATTGCATTTTGAATTACGTGCGTAGGAACTTGATCTTTTTTGGCTTTATCAATGATGCGACGCAACGCTAAGTTACCATCTGGGTCTAAACCACCATTTTTGGCAATTACGTAAATTTCTTTACCGTACTTTGAATAAACTTTAGTTTTTTGTCCCGCCGTTTTTGCCATGTCGGCTTTACGGTTTTGGTAAGCTCTGCCCATCTTAATCTGCTCTTATAAATTTTAAATGTGGATGATTTTATCAATAATAATGCGAATTATACCACTAGCTTTCAACATAGCTCAAAATTATTGTATTAAATACTCAGTTACTTGATTAAATAGGGACGCAATTACTGATTTTCAAGGCTTATGCCTAAACCGAAATTTAATTTAGAGCTGACCCTATTTATTTTTTTGTTGGTAAATTTTTTCAAAATCACTGAGCATTATTTCTGAATCAATGCTTGGTATGGCCATAGGATCGGTTTGTACCGGTTTGAATATCGCTTGGATTTGGCCGTGTGGGTTCGTTAACACAATGGATGCACTGTGATTGACTAAATAATATTCATCACTGGTATCTTCAACAATGCCGTACATTAGGCCTAAACTGCGGGCAAAGGGAAATAACACTTCATGGCCGGCACGAAGGGCAAAAAATTCTTCATTGAAATAGCGTATATAACTGTTCAGTTTTACTTGAGTATCACGCTTAGGATCAGCTGTAACTAACGCAACTTGAACATTATTAGCGGTAATTTCTTTAAGTTGTGGATAAATATAATTCAACTCTTGTAATGTTACCGGGCACACATCGGGGCATGATGTATAACCAAAAAAGAACAACGTCCATTTTCCTTTTAGTTGCTCGTTAGTAAATGCGTTGCCATGATGATCAGTAAGCTCAAAGCCTGGGATAGTACGAGGCTGTTGATACATTAAAGCATGCTCAGGCTGTTGGTTATTAAAATGGTGTTGGTATACAAATGCACCTATGGCTGTTGAAGCAACAGCCAAGATCAGTATTAATAGCTTATTCATAGTGTGTGAAAGTATCCCTAACCGGCCGGCAAAATGTAATGGTCTGCTAACAGCACAACAAACAGCACCATTAAATGCACAATAGAAAAACGGAAAGTTTTCATTGCGGTATCTTTTTCGGCATTAAACTTTAATTTCCATGCATAGGCGAAAAATGTGAGGTTTAACCCACAAGCGCCAACTAGATAAATCCAGCCACTCATGCCGACTAAATAAGGCATTAAGCCAACAATAAATAATAAAATTGTATACAGCAATATTTGAGTTTTGGTAAAAGTAATTCCGTGGGTTACTGGTAGCATTGGAATGTTCACCTTGGCATAGTCGTCGCGGCGATGAATTGCAAGTGCCCAAAAATGTGGCGGTGTCCACACAAAGACCAATAACACCAATAACAATGCATGCGGATGAACTTCATTGGTCATTGCCGTCCAACCTAACAGTGGTGGTATTGCACCAGCTAAACCACCAATGGTGATGTTTTGCGGGGTCGCTCGTTTTAAATACATAGTATAAATTACCGAGTATCCAACTAAACCAGAAAACGTCAACCAAGCGGTTAACGGGTTAACTAACGCATAGAGCATAACGAAACCAATAATTGATAATGCACTGGCAAAGATGATTGCGTTTTTATTACTAATACGGCCATTGGGGAGTGGACGGTTATGGGTGCGCGCCATAATGGCATCAATTTTTTGATCAACAATATGGTTTATCGCAGCTGAAGCCGATGATAATAAACCTATACCTAACATTGCTGGCAAAAGAATTTGCCAAGGAATTGCTCCAGGAACAGATAAGCTCATGCCGACTAACGCTGTTAACACCAATAAAGCGACAACTTTAGGTTTGGTTATTTCGTAATATTCGCGCCAAGAAACTGGGCTAGTATCTATCGCATCGATTGTATCTACGCTTGCTTTACTCATCTTGGCTCCTAAATTTTTCGTCTTAAGCTATAGCTTAAAGTGATCATGCTTAACATTAGCAGTGCGGCCACAACGTTGTGACTTACGGCAACTGGCAGCGGTAAAGTAAATACAATATTGCTCACGCCAAGGGCAACTTGGCAGGTTAATATAAAGCCAATAAATAGTGCGTTTTTCTTGAAAAAACTTGATTGTGCATTGCTAAACACACTAAACGCTAACCAAGCAAGGTAAAGCGTGGTAACGATCGCGCCAATGCGATGCATGGCATGAATAGTGATGCGTTCAGCGTGACTTAAAAAACCAAATTCGTAGGTTTCACGCTCCGGCGGTATTAAATCAAATGAATTGGTAAAGGTAAGTTGTTCCATCCAACCATCCTGACAAATGGGCAGCTGTGTACAAACCAGTGCCGCATAGTTACTCGACGTCCAACCGCCAAGCGCAATTTGTAGTGTTAAAATAGCGATACCAATAAAAGCAAAAACCTGATATTTGCGTAAGTTGTAATCTTCGCTGGGGACCCGGTAAGGAGACAGACGCAGGTACAATAAATACAATAAGCATAAGGTGACAAAACCGCCCAGCAAGTGTCCCATCACTACAATAGGCATAAGCTTCATCGTTACTGTCCACATGCCAAGTGCAGCCTGAAATATCACCGTACATACCAGAATTAACGGTAAAAATAACGGTAAACCTTTATCACGATGTTTAAATGAAAAGATGAATATTGCCGCAATCAATAACCCTAACGTGCCGGCAAAGTATCGATGGATCATTTCATTCCATGCTTTTTCTGGTTCTACGGGACGTTCTGGGAATGCAGATTCAGCTATTGCTATTTTATCAGCAGTTTCAGGTACATCAATAAAACCATAACAGCCAGGCCAGTCAGGGCAACCTAAACCGGCATGAGTTAAACGGGTATAAGCGCCAAGGGTGATAACGACTAAGGCCAATAAAATGGCAACAAAGACTAATTTACGGGTGTTGGCGGCTTTGTTGGGAGCTTGTATAGAATTGTGCATTAGCCAATCCTCGAATATTTTAATAGCTTCTTCAAGTCACTTAACATAGCTTTGCCAAAGGCTGGAATATCCTCAACAGTTGCTGGTTGGGTGTAGGTTAGAACAATATTCCCTAATGGATCGGCTACATAAATTTGGTTTGACGATAACGCACTTTGCGCGGCAACAGGAGTATCAATAACGCGCCAATGCTTATCATTAATGTACTGTAATTGTTCTGCGTTAAATGGTGAGTTGCTCAGGGCAATAGGGGTTACCCGTGGTGTTTCTCTGCCAAGCGCTAAATAAGCATGTTCAATACCCATTAAGGTTTGTTGACAATGCTCATCGCAATTTTCTGGTAACGAATAAATGACAAACCATTGCTTAATATCAGCTTTTTCAAGACCAATTTCTTCAAGCGTTAATGGTTGTTGTAATAATTGACCTTGGTTTGTTACACCATAGTTAAACCATTGATTATCTAAAGCCAACTTGGCTAATACTATTGGCAGAATAAATGCGGCGAGCACCAATAATAATGTGCGTCTTGATTTTCGCTGATTGTTTGTTGCTGAAGAGGTCATTAGTAGCCTTGTTGTTTTTATTATTGTTCTAGTTTTATTATTAAGGTTGCTTTTTATTTCTTGCTATCAATTTGGCTTCGATATGTTTTAAAGCTTGCCCAAATCATTAAGCTTAACCAAGCAATAGCCAAAGTTAACCACTGCACCGCATAACCTGTATGTTTTTCGGGTGGCATAACAATTGGTTGCCAGTTTTTTATATAACCGATATCTTCTTTTTTATCTAAGAAAACCACAAAGGGCAAGAGCTTAATGTTAATTAGTCGCGATATTTTATCGATGTTTATTTGTTGAATTCGTTGCGGCCAATTGTCTATACTTAATTGTTCTTCAGTTAAAACAATGCCTTGCTCAATAATTCTGATATTGCCGAGGATGTTTTTAGTGTTTTTTATGTCACTTAGCGTAGGTATAAAACTTCGGTCAATTGAGCCTTGTACCCAGCCTAGATTAACCAATACTGATTTTTTTGAACGAATATCATGAAATACTTGCAGCACTCGATAACCTAATTTCCCTTTATGGGTTTGGTTATCGAGTAGGAACTTATATTGGTTATTAAATGTTCCTGCTAGCGCCACAGGGATGTCGTTAATTGAACCTGCATTAATATTGGTGTCAGTTAATACAACATTAAGATCCAAAGCTTGTTGCTGGCTTAATACTGCAATATTACTCAAACGTTGTTGTTTTTCAGCGCTGCGTTCAAACTGCCAAAGACTTAGCTTGATTAATCCAGCAAATACAAGCAAGGTAAAGATAACCCATGGCAAGCTCCATGAAGCTAAATAAGAGGGCAGCTCTGAGGTTTTAACAGATTTAGTATTCATGAATTAGCCACTACAACATTAATAAAAATAAGGGCAAAACATTGGTTTATAAAATTTTCATCGCTGTTTTTTTAGCGTTTATGATTTACAACTTGTTTCGAGCGATGGTGGTAATGAATAAAAACTCATCAGCACAACCACCTATGTCTAAATATATTGGCCGCAGAGTTATGCTCTCAGCCATTATTGTGTTTATCTTGCTTATTGGTATTGCAACAGGATTAATAACTCCAAACCCAAGACCATATTAGCGTTCGATTATCAACCGTCCTGAACTCAACCAACACACCAGTGTCGTCCTGAACTCAACCAACACACCAGTGTCGTCCTGAACTCAACCAACACACCAGTGTCGTCCTGAACTTGTTTCAGGATCTATTTCTAGATCGATAAAATTAAAAAACCGCGCCAATTGTTAAGCGCGGTTTTTTATTAAGTTACTACAGTATATAAACGAATAAAAACAGTAGTACCCATACCACATCGACAAAATGCCAATACCAGCTAGCCGCTTGGAAAGCAAAATGGTTGTCAGGGGTAAAGTGACCTTTTAATACACGGCAGAACATCACAATTAACATGATGGTACCTAAGGTAACGTGCATGCCGTGGAAACCGGTGAGCATAAAGAAGGTATTACCATAAATACCACTTGCCAGGGTTAATCCCATCGATGAATAAGCATGAATATATTCTTCAACTTGAAGCACTAAAAACGCTAAACCGAGTAAAACGGTGATCCCCAACCAGACTTTCAATGCACCACGCTTGTTTTGCTCTAAAGCAACATGCGCAAAGTGAGCCGTAACTGATGAGGTCATTAGCAAAATTGTGTTATACAGCGGTAAGCCGCTCCAACCCATGGCTTCGGTAGTCGTGCCATCTGGCGTAGTCGTTAATGGCCATGCAGCATGAAATTCAGGCCATAATACTTGGAATGTTTCTAAGTTATTACCAGCACCGCCAAGCCAAGGCACACTGATCATTCGTGCGTAAAACAAGGCGCCAAAGAATGCAGCAAAAAACATTACTTCAGAAAATATAAACCAGCTCATCCCCTGGCGAAATGAATTATCCATTTGCGCACTGTATTTACCACTCATTGATTCGTTTATTACATTGCTAAACCAACCAAAACACATGTATATAACCAAGGCGATTCCGGCCAGTAACACCCAACCACCAATACCCTCGCCGGTATCTAGGTTAGCCACATAATTACCCGCACCAACTGCGATTAAAAATAAAGCAACGGCGCCAACAATTGGCCATTTACTTTGATCTGGTACGTAATAACTTTCATAATCTTTTGTTGTTGTCATTAGTTTTCCCCTACGCGTTATTCTGCAACTTCGGTCGAAGTTTCACTCGCTGTAATGTCATACAAGGTATATGACAAGGTTAGCTCAGTGATATGTTCTGGCAGTTCTGGATCCACATAAAATTGCAGTGGTAACCAGGCATCTTCATTTGCTTGTAATGGTTGCTGATTAAAGCAAAAACATTCAATTTTTTGAAAATAATTAGCTGCCTGACCTGGTGAAACAGATGGTACTGCTTGCGCAACACCATCTCGACCTGATTCATTTTTAGCGTAATATTTTACAAATTTCATTTCCCCTGGGTGAACATCAATAGAGTTCATTTCTGGCTTAAATTGCCAAGGCGCACCTTTTGCAGTACGACTTATAAATTGAACTCGAATTGTTCTTGAAGTGTCTATGCCATCTTCATTAACGGTTGCAGCAGTGTTTGCTGTTTTACCGTTTAACCCAGTGATATCACAAAACACATCGTATAAAGGTACCAAAGCAAAGCCAAAAGCGAACATAGCAAATACAGTAACAACAAGTTTCGTTACTCCTTTTTTCACTTTTTTGTTCATTGGCTGTGCCTGATCTTTAGTCATGTGTTTTCCCTATTACTTAATTTCCGGTGGTGTTGAGAATGTGTGATAAGGCGCAGGAGATGGAACTTCCCACTCTAAGCCTTCTGCACCATCCCAAGGTTTCGCCGGCGCTTTCTCACCGCCACGAATACATTTGATCACCAACACTAAGAATATTAGTTGTGACAAACCAAAGGCAAAACCACCAATGCTCACCCACTTGTTAAAGTCAGCAAATTGTAGGGCGTAATCTGGAATACGACGTGGCATACCAGCAAGGCCTAAGAAATGCATAGGGAAGAACAATAAGTTTACTGAAATTAGTGAACACCAGAAATGGAATTTACCTAACTTCTCGTTGTACATGTTGCCTGTCCATTTAGGTAACCAGTAATATGCTCCGGCATAAATAGAGAACAATGAGCCGGTAACCAATACGTAATGGAAATGCGCTACTACAAAGTAAGTATCATGATATTGAAAATCTACCGGCGTCATCGCCAACATCAATCCAGAGAAGCCACCAATAGTAAATAAAATCACAAACGCAATTGAGAACAACATCGGTGTTTCAAAGGTCATAGACCCTTTCCACATTGTTGCTACCCAGTTAAATACTTTAACCCCTGTTGGCACGGCAATTAACATGGTGCAGTACATAAAGAACAATTCACCAGCAAGCGGCATACCTGTGGTAAACATGTGATGCGCCCATACAATAAATGACAGGAAGGCAATCGATGATGTTGCGTAAACCATAGAGCTGTAACCAAATAATTTCTTACGTGCAAACGCAGGAATAATGGTTGAAACAATACCAAAGGCTGGCAATATCATGATGTAAACTTCAGGGTGGCCGAAGAACCAGAAAATATGCTGGAACATTACCGGGTCACCACCACCGGCAGCATTAAAGAAATCTGTACCAAAGTAGGTGTCGGTTAATACCATAGTTACGGTACCCGCGAGCACCGGCATAACGGCAATTAATAGGTAGGCAGTAATGAAAAAGGTCCACACAAATAATGGCATTTTCATGTAAGTCATACCTGGAGCACGCAAGTTCATAATGGTAACAACAATGTTGATTGCCCCCATAATTGACGAGATCCCCATAATATGAACAGCAAATACGAAGAACGCAGTACTACCATTTGAATACGTTGTCGATAGAGGTGCGTAGAACGTCCAACCAAAGTTAGGTCCGCCACCTTCCATAAACAATGAAGACAATAAAATGCCAAAGGCAAATGGTAATATCCAGAATGACCAGTTATTCAAACGAGGCAGTGCCATATCTGGAGCACCAATCATCATAGGTAACATCCAGTTAGCCAAACCGGTAAAGGCTGGCATGATGGCGCCAAATACCATGATCAAACCATGCACTGTGGTCATTTGGTTAAAAAAGTCTGGTTCTATTATTTGTAGGCCGGGCTGAAATAGCTCGGCCCGTATTACCATGGCCATTGCGCCGCCCGTAAGCAGCATAATGAATGAGAACCATAGATAAAGGGTACCAATATCTTTGTGGTTTGTTGTGTATAACCAGCGCTTAATGCCAGTCATTTTATGATCATGATGATCGTCTTCATGATGATCTAGTGTGTCTGTTGCTGTTGTCATAATCATTCCCCCTTATTTGGCTACATCTTTAGCTTGAACCATATCACCGGTGCTATTGCCCCAGGCGTTACGTTCATAAGTAATTACTGCGGCCATCTCTTGTGGAGATAACTGTGCAGCAAAGCCCATCATGGCAGTACCTGCTTTACCATCGGCTACCATGCTAATGTGTGCATTAACATCGCCAGTGGCAATGGGGCTACCTTTTAAGGCTGGGAATGCTGGTGGCATACCAGCGCCTGAAGCTTGGTGACAAGCGGCACAACTGGTGTTGTATACTGCTTCACCTTTGCTCATCAACTCATCCATAGATAAGTCGTCTAAACTAACTTCTGCTGTCTCAACGGCTACTGCTTCTTCAACCGCTGCAGCAGGTGCCGCGTCAGAAATCGATGCGCCATCATTACCTGAAACTGCAGCCTTAACATCGGCAGGTTGTACTGCTTGGCCTGTGTTGTTATCCCAGGCGTTACGCTCATAAGTTACAACGGCAGCAATTTCTTTAAGTGATAATTGCTTGCCATAACCTTGCATACCTGTACCAGAACGGCCATTGAAAACTACATTAATGTGATCGCCAAGTTTATCTGCACTTGTTGCCATTTCGCTGCCTTTAAGAGCAGGGAATGCAGGAGGTAAACCCATACCTGTAGGTTGGTGACATGCAGCACAGTGCGCGGCATAAGTTTGTTCACCCAGTGTCATTAATTCTTCCATAGGAAGTTTAGCGGTAAGCGATTGTGCTTCTGCTTCCGCGGCTTTAGTCATGGCAATTTTTTGCTCATTAATCCAAAGCTCGTAATCAACTTCCGAGCGAACATCAACAACTATCGGCATGTAACCATGATCTTTACCACAAAGCTCAGCACACTGGCCGCGATAAATACCTGGTTCATTTACAAGTGTCCAAGCTTCATTGATGAAACCTGGGTTAGCATCTTGTTTAACTGCAAATGCTGGTACCCACCACGAATGGATTACATCATCGGAAGTGATCAAGAAACGAACTTTGCGGTTTACTGGGATTACTAATGGCTTATCTACTTCTAAAAGATAATTTTCATTTGACCACTTTTCGCCATTGTCACCTTCACGGTTATCAAATTGTGATTTAGGTGTAGACAAAACACTGTAAAACTCAATATCTTGATCAAAATATTTGTAATGCCATTTCCATTGTGAACCAGTAACCTGAACGGTGATATCAGAATTACTGTTATCTTCCATATTAATTAATGTAGTGGTCGCAGGCCATGCCATACCGATAAGGATTAAAATTGGAATCGCGGTCCAAAGAATTTCTACTTTGGTGCTTTCATGAAATGTGGCAGGTTTTGCCCCTTTGGACTTTCGATGGAATATCATTGACCAGAACATAGCGCCAAAAACAACGACACCAATTACCGTACAAATCCACATTACCAACATATGCAGTTCATAGACATTTTGGCTGACATCTGTCACCCCTTTTGTCATATTCAGTTGCATATCTGCCCAAGCTGAACTGGAAATTAAACTTCCCAACAACAGCCAACCCAGGTTACGTCTCTTCACTCGACATCTCCTCTGCTTTATTAGCCTAGAAAATACAGAAATAAGGACAAGATACATCTTTATTCGATGTCTCTAATTTCCGTAATTTATTTTTATTATTGTGTTACGTAAAAAACCTACATCGATGAATGGGGTAGGGAGTCTACAGTGTAATATTTGTATATTATCCACTCTAGAATTACTTAATTTTTAAACAAGGTCTAGTGCTTTGTTAGAAAAAAGTTAATTTTTTTAATGAGAAATCTGTAGAGCAAATACTACTAAATTTGAATGGGTTAGGCGAAATTAAAGGGGTGCAGGCAAAAGAAAAAGGCTAAATTAAATAAATAATTCAGCCTTTTTGTAGTTCGTTTTTTGTACTGGTAAAGTCGCTATAGACTACATCCAGTCAGCACTACGAATAACACCAACAGCTAGACCTTCAATATTGAAATGTTGGTTGGCTAAATCAACAACGATAGGTGAAAAATCTTCATTTTCAGCATGTAAATAAACCACATTACCGTCACGTTTATAGCGCTTTACGGTGACATCATCTTCAACTCGAGCAACAACAACTTGCCCATTTTGAATATCAGTTGTTTGATGCACCGCTAATAAATCACCGTCTAAAATACCAATATCCTTCATGCTCTCGCCATTTACCCGTAATAGGTAATCAGCGGCAGGATGAAACAGGTTGCCATCTATTTTGTAATGCTCTTCAACATGCTCTTGCGCCAATATTGGTTCACCGGCGGCAACTCGGCCAATTAATGGTAAACCTTCTTCTTCAATATGCTCTTCGGCTAAACGAATGCCACGAGAAGTACCTGGCAACATTTCGATAAAGCCTTTTTTAGCGAGAGCCTTTAAATGCTCTTCAGCCGCATTCGCCGACTTAAAACCAAAGAAGTCAGCAATTTCAGCACGCGTAGGTGGCATTCCGGTATCGGCTATCTTTTCTTTAATGAGATCAAATATTTGTTGCTGTCTATTGGTAAGTGGGCGCATATTATTTTTGAGTAACCTGTTTTTCTGTACAGTACATTGTACTGTCAGTATATACAGCTATAAATTAAACGCAACTTATTATTTTTAAATACTAATTTGTGTGTGTGGTTTCCAGTTCCAATTGATATTTTGTCCAGAGGGGGGAAATTGCATATTTAAGTCAATTCCCAACTATGCAAAGTAGGAATGTTTATAAAGTATTGTTATATTTGACTTTATATGGATGGTCTATGTGAAATAGGAGCTGACAGTAAAAATACTTTATGTTGGGTGAGCTTATAAGCGCGATAACGGTGAGTAGAGTTACATAGCACTAACCAATAGGCATCATTGAGAGGTTTAAAAAAATGAAATGTGAAATTTGGTTCAAGGCCCTTATATGCTCCCATGCAGGCTATTGAGTAAAGCAACCAATGCCCAAGTTTGCACCTCGATCCGTCCCTTCAGTGCCATGAGCCACCATTCGATATTAGAAAAACACTCCGTCATCCCATCATGCTTTTGGATGGGATCTCCTCCAGTTTTAAGGTGACTTCATCCGGCAGGTTTGTGCCATGAACGGAAGTATTGAACGAACCAATTTAGCCATTAATGATTTCGACATATAGGCTTTGTATATCATGTTTATTTAAATCTTTTACTAATTTTTGAGTATATTTTGCGTATATTTCGGAGTCGGGGTTTAAATTCAATATTTTGAATAATGGAATTAGCGCTTTTTTTAAATGAGATAACTTAATTTCTAAAGGTACTTTGTCAGTTCTTCCAAACACATAAAAAACATGCTCATATTTTTTTGAATAATCTATGTACTCAGCACAAATAGAATACCTTTCAGCCTCTATCAAGTATTCATACGTAGGGTCAAAAGTTAGTTGGGCATATTGCTTGTTTGATAAGTGATATTGATAAAAAATGTCTAGGACTTCATTACCTAAACCTAAGTATCTACAAATACTTGCAAAGGTTTTAAACTTTTCCTTTGTGGGATCAGAATTATACTCTTTTAAAGCTATATTTTTTCTTGCTACCAGCTTATCTTTTGCGTCAGGGTATACCTTAGCAAGCTCACCCCATGTAGATAAACCAAATGATAATCTAACTCCCGCCCATTCACTACTCTCAGAGGTATTGTCAAAGAAGTATACAAACTTATCTAATGCTGATTGATATTTTTCACTGTAAAAATCACTTACGCCATCGGTTAAAACACTCTTTAAATCCATGTAGCAGCTTCCTATAAAAGTAAAAGCCTGTACAAGAAGAACAGGCTAAAATGATAGCTTCAATATTAAATTAAAACACAATACTGAATGGCGGGTTATCGCTCAAAGCCGACTATTCTAATAATCATCAATAATATAAGTAGCCATCTCAAAAACTGATGCTAACCGATTTTCACCATTTCGCATAATTCTATGAAGAGGAGCGTCAATATTGGGTATATAGATATCGTTCTTCATTTCAATTCTAAGTAAAGCTCGTTCACGTTCCGTTAAATGATTTTCATGAAGTTTTTCTAATTCAGCGGTATCTAACCAAATACCAGCACAACCAGGACACTCATCTATTTCTAAGACTTTTAATGGACTAAAATACCGTCTCATCATTACTGTATTTTCACACTTAGGGCATTTAATCCTCTCTTTTTCGTTCAGAGAAGTGTTTTTGAATTGTCTTAGATGTTTTACTAATGCGGAACCACGAACACTTTTAGGGTCTTTAAATTTATCCAATTCAGAGTTATCAAAGAATGCTCCACCGCAGCTTTCAGATATTTCAATTTCCATACCGCCAACCTTAATGGTTTTAAGTTGAGTACCTGTTCTTGGGCATTTCATTTAACTGCTTTCCTTGTTCATTTGAATTTAAACTACGTAATACTGAAAGAGACACAACTTCAGCTATCATCTCTCAATATAGCCTCTGGGCGACCTTAATCATTTGTAAATATACAATACATGATGTTATTGTAAAACCACAAGTTTTTAGTTGTCGCCACGGTCGGCTTTGAGCGAACAGCAGACCTTTTACACCTAACAAATTAGCCTACGAGAAAATGGAAGTTATCAAGTTATACACCCAGCCCAAACATGACCGAAAACCATTTTACGATGGTGGCAAAGGTGCACCGTATAAATTTAAATGCCCTGTTTGCAAAGCTAAAAATATTATACCGTTCGAGTCATTGTTACATGCTACCTGGAACTGGAAAGAAGATTTTTCAAAAGAAGAGTTACTAAATATCCAAAACTTGTTTGGCTTCGGTCCAACAGGGAATTCTCATGAAGGTGGATGGACTTGTATTAACTTTGTTTCTTGCAAAGGATGTAGTGAACAATTGATTTCATATGTTGGTTTTAACGAATACTACAACTCATTGTATAGGCTGACTGAACAAGGCTTAGCACATATTAGAACCGATAATTTGACCTAACACTTTGATTTAGTTAAGGTCAGATAAGAGCGAACAGCAGCCCGTCAACAATCTATTCATGGATGATTATCAATGAAGTATTTATTATTATTTTTAAGCATAATGCCATGTTTATCGATGGCTCAAAATCAGTTAATTGGTGAGTGGCATTACGACAGTGAAAGAACACTTTCTGAACTGGATTTATCTAATGAATATTCAAAAAAGATAAAGAAGTGCTACGAAGTGAAAATGTGTGGAGATGGTTTTTATGTCTTTGATGACGAATCTTATGTATTCACCCAATTAATGACAAGTGGAAACAAAACTATTGAAGGTACTCACAGTTACTATAATTATAAGGTTTTAAGCTCAAATGCTGAATTAATAACCATCCTTCATAAACCAATTGATTTTAAGTTCTACTCTGAATTAAAAGACGACAAATCTAAAAAGAAATTGAACGAACTTAACGAGCTATTTAGAAAGGCAAACGATTGGGAAGAGGTTGAAGAAACAGCACCCCTGGAGTTTAAGTTTTTCTTAACAGACAACGGCAACACCTTCTTTTTTAAGTTCCCTAATGGTCAAAAAGAGTATTTTTACCGAAAAACAAAGCAATAATATCAAGTCTTCACTGGCAGGTTATGGCACAAACCAGCCCCTTTGAGGTCTGGTTTTTCAATTCAGAAATCTTCCGCTTTGTATATGGACACCTCCATTTCCGCAAGTATTACATTATTACTCAACTATAGGTTAGTGAGAATAATTTCTAAGTTCATTATCATGTGAATTTATCTATTAATATTATTAGAAACTCTATCGATTACAGACTAACAATTATGATCACTAGAGTTTATTTACGAGCATTAATAATAAGTTGAATATATAGCAAATGATCACGAGCACTTATACAATGCAGTGGATACGTTAAATAAAGGTTGAACTAGTTGTGGATGAGAAAGTAATTAAATTCGAATTTGAAAAGCTCAATAAAAACAGTATTCGGTATAAAGAGGTACCTGAAAACGGAATGCCACCTGTTTTGGGGTCTATCTACGTGCAAAAATGGTTTGCGGGCGATAGTAAAAATATTGAAGTGACAATTAAGACTAAGGCAAAATGAATCAAGCTAAAAGCAGTACGTATTCCATTGCTCAATTAGGCCATGCGGTATTAAGACAAAGAGCGGCTGAGGTTGAAAATATACTTGCCGATGAATGCCAGCAATTAATTAATCAAATGATGTTGGCGGTGTCAGAAGCCGGAGGTGTAGGTATTGCCGCGCCACAAATTCATCACAGTGTGCGCATTTTTATTATGTGTTCTAAACCCAATGCACGTTATCCCGACGCGCCCTTAATGGCACCAACAGCAATCATTAATCCTGAAATATTGCATTGTTCGAGTGAGAAAGTAAAAGGCTGGGAAGGTTGTTTAAGTGTGCCGAGTATGCGTGGCTTAGTGCCAAGGCATAGTCAGATCACTGTACGTTATTTTGACCAACAAAATAATGAACATAAAAAAGAATTTACGGGTTTCATTGCACGTATTTTCCAGCATGAATTAGACCATTTGAACGGGCTAACTTTTATTGACCAATTGGAATCGACGAAAGACTTGATCAGTGAAGTCGAATGGTATCAGCAGTTCGCTAAGACTCCGTAACTCTAGGTGTTAAATAAACAACTTGAAGGTGCGGGTATTTTTTATTCGACAAATATCACCCTCACTTAAATGGAATATAGCCATTTTTGCGACCTAAAGCCCTCCTCACTGTGGCAGTAGTAGCACTTAACTTTATGATTTAAAATTAGAATTTAAGACAGGTGAAAACTTCATTTAGTAACATTCATAGTAACAATTACTAAAGAAATTTATAGTTATTACCTTAAAATCATCGGCTTAACCATCCTATTCAGATGTGGAAATAGCAGTTGAATCAATATTCAGGAAAAAAATTGGGAAATTAATGGCCGTTTTTACCACGATTGGAACTTAGGTTATGTATTGCGACCGTCACTAATGTGACAGGTGCGAAAATAAAACAATTAACTATTCGTTTCAGCTATTGCCACATATAGTCAATTGAATTAGTGCTATTTGGATTTCAAGTATTGATAAATCGCGTTTGCATATTCTGGGTGATCTGAAATATCGTTGTGCCCAGCCTCTTTTATGATCACCGATTGTTGTTGTTTTCCAAAAGCGGATATTAAATTCTCACTATGTTTTCTTGGGATCACCTGATCATACTCGGCCATTAAAATGAGTGGCAATGTTTCAATTTGTGCTACCTGGCCGAGTGAATTGTATTTATCTTTTAATAACAAAGGGAGCGGGAACATCCAGTAGGCTCCTTTAGCGACGTTTTCAATGCTGTCATAGGGAGTAACTAGAATAAGGCTTTCAATGTTGCGTCTTGCAGCAACATAAGTTGCGATGCCAGAGCCTAGACTGCGCCCCAAAAGAGAAATTTTTGTATGCTGCGTGACTAGTTGATCATATATATGTAAAGCATCGCTATACAAACCGTTCTCTGTTGGTTTTCCCATACTTTCACCATAACCCCTGTATGGGATCAGGTAAACGCTATAATTAGGTAGTATATTTTGGAAAAATGAGATGTTTTGCTCGATGGCTTCGGCATTACCACCGTAGTAAAGAAGCGCCTCATCTTGTTTTGGGTTAACTATCCAGCCTCTCAGTTCAATACCATTATTGGTAAAGCTCACTTTAGTTGCGTCAACGAACTTGTCACTTGGTTGTGGGAAATATAATAAGGCTCTTTGACCAAAATAGAGCCAAATACAACAAATAACATAGGCAACGAGTGTGGCCAATAAAATACTTTTCATCTCTCGATTTCTCCCAGCCTCTAACATTCATATCGCCACATTCCAGCAGAAATGGTGGAATATTGTATTTCATGTCTAGTCTCTACTGTAAGTAGTTATACTATTAAAACATAGCAGAGAGATAAAAATTTAAAGAGTTTATCTAGCTTTCAATCTCTTACAGGAATATATGTAAAAGGATTTCAGATAAACTCGTTAAAGTCATTACTGATTACAAGCTTCTTCCTTCCACTACTAGCATCTGCTTATGAGTTAAAGGCTCGAATTGTTGACTGAATTGACACCATCTAGCCATTTTGAATAACGGGCATTGCGAGCAGGAGAATTTTATTAGGATTTTCTAGCCCTTGTTTAACTTTGATACGAAGACATTTTAGAATATCAAGTTCAATACTGGTCAGTTCGCAAAGAAGACGCTAGCCATCGGTTTCTCTTTAGGTCAACTGAACGCTATTAGCTGACATTTTTTTTGCTCTGGAAATGCTAACTACTGCCACAGAACAGTCCAAAACATTAGAACAATTGATCTCATTTTCACCATCTTCAGGCTAGCTTACATTATAAGTATAGTTCTATAACATTTGCTCCCCAAAAACGCCATAAAAACAAATTACCAAAAGACCTAATACATGTAACGTATTTTAAACATTAATAAGTTAACATCTGGTTCTTCAAATTGAGCTTTAATGACATCGCCATGACTGGTGAAATGCTGCCCTTGTTCAAAGTAACTGCCATTTCTTGCGTACACTAAATACACATCTGATAAAGGAGCAAAACGGTAGCGATAACGCAGTTGTAAGGTTAATTGGCTTTGCTTAAAGTTAGGCTCTTGCTCAGTGATGGATGAATTTTGCATTTTGTTATTAGCAAAAGTAACGTTTTTTCCGTTTTTTGCTTCAATACTGTACCACTGCCCTTTAACACTAAGCTCTTGATTTTCAAACATTGACCAAAGAATTTTAAAGCTAAATTGATCAAAAATACGTTGGTAACTCGTTAATTTACCTTGAGAGTTCCCTATTAACCAGTCATCACTGTTTAAATGGGATATGCTACCTGAAAAAATGGTTTGATCGGTTAGTGCGTAGTCAGCCGATAACTTTACGCTATTAGCCCAGCCATCAATACCTTCTTGTAGATAATTTAGATCAACTTCGTAGTGAAAGTCTCCAGAATAAGGGCTGATATATTGCAATAAGTAATCTTGTCGTTCAGTTAATTCTATGCTGCCATTACCACGTGAAATGAGGTCGTCATGACCAGATGTCGCATAATTAATTTTCGTGACAATCTTTGAACTATTTTGTGTTTTTGCCGTCATTTTTACGGCATATTTTTGTGGTAAATCCTCATCTTGAAAGTTGTTAGACAACGTTGCCGAGCCATACCAATCAATTTGTCTAAATAGGCTATTACCACTTGGGATAAAGAAATAATCACTTGATAAATGGAATTCACGTAGATTATTCCGAGCTAAATAGCCCATATCATTTAGGTTTAAGTCTTCATCTAGCCATGTAAGTCTTAGATCTGTTTTCCATTGACGATTGGTTCGATAATTAAGGTTGAATGTAGCTCCTAAACCATTTGATGTTATTTCATCTTTAATTTTTGAAAATAAGAATGTTCCGTCAATACTTAAGTCACTTTCGTCATAACCATAATCAATTGCTGAGCTCAGAACACTACGACTTATCGTTGGACGGTCAACCCAATTAAGTATTTGCCCAACATAACCTTGTTCACCTTTGTATAACCAACGGGTACTGAGGAACTGCTTGCCTTTTGCATCACTGCTATCATCTTCACTAACTGCCATAATGCCAAGATCTATCTGTTGATTGGTATTAAGATATTTTACGGCGGCAAGAATATCGGATGGTTCACTGTTATCACCGTCGGAATTACCTCCGATACGTCGTGTATTCAACATCTCAAAGTTATTACCTTTGATATCAAATAAGCTTTGATTTTCAGTAAAGAAGGCGCGTTTATCACTATATAAAGTTTCAATCGCTGAAAAGTTTGCAATTAACTCGTCACTTTCTGCTTGACCAAAATCAGGATTAATTGTCGCCGTTATTTGCTGATTCACCGTTGGCTTCCATAATAAGTCCGCACCGATTCTTAATTTAGATTCTTTTTCATTAAAATCTTGTGTCAGTGAGCTGTATGGAAAAAGCTGCATCGTTGAAGTTTTAGGTTTATTGACTTTAACACTGTAAAGAGATTGCATGAAATTAGCTCTTGATGGTGAGGTATCTGGAAATGAATAAGCCTCTCCTTCTCCAATGTTATATCTTGAAAAATAAAGTTTTATTTCACTCAAATTGTTTTTAATTGCTAATGGAAATGGGGCTATTGTCCAAGGAATAAAAATCTCACTATACCAATTAATTTCATCTTCGGAGACTTTGAAATCCCACGCACCTTCCCAGTCATCATCGAAATTATTACCTCTTGAATAAACACCATCCATACTGCCATTGCCTAATGTGGTAACAAAATCATAGATGGTATCTCCTTGACCTGAAAAATCGATGGAGACAGAATTAAAGTCTGCTGAAGTATGTTGATCTTTGCCACTATACTTCCTTGAACGTGTTGCCTTTTTTTGTTGATTTTCAAAAGCAATGTATAAACCAGCACCTGTAGTAATGACTCGAACAGTTGTATTCTCTTTAGGGGCTAAGCCGGTATCAGGAGAGGTAACAACAAAAGATGAAAACACTTTTGCTTTAGACCAAGCCGGTTCATCTATTTTTCCGTCCAAAATTATTTCAATGGAGGAAGGTGGTGTACTAGTATCTTCAGCTCTGACACTGTTACTCATTAATAATATTATCAGCAAGGATATTCTATAAATAAATTTCATAGGGAGGAGTTTCTGGGTAATGTAATTTAGTTATTATGTTAATTCGTAATCACACCTTCTAATAAATGAAATAAAGCGTATCATTATGAATTAAATTCATATGAGATTGTTACCATGTTTAGAAAGCTACCACCATTAAAGTCGTTATTAGCATTTGCCGCAGCTTCCCGAAGCCAGAGTTTCAGTCATGCAGCGAAAGAGTTGTATATAACGCAAAGTGCTGTCAGTCATCAGATTAAAAATTTAGAAGAGTTCTTAGGGCACAAGCTTTTTTATCGTGAGGGGAAAGTCTTAAAGTTATCCATTGAAGGGCAGCTTTACGCACAAAAAGTTAATCAAAGTATTGAACAACTCATCTCTGCAACACAAGAGTTAATTGGTCAGCCTGATAATGTTCTGCAACTTGGTGTAAGTAGCACTTTTGCCATTCATCGTATAGCCCCTGAATTAGATGGATTGTACCAGCAGCACAATGAGCTTGATATTCGTTTAAGAATGCTAAGTTGTAGCGATGTTATTACAGCATTAGATTTAGATGTTATTTTATATGACCACCCCATTGAACATATTTCTTATGAATGCATTCAACTAAAAAAAGAAGTTTACTATCCTGTTGCCAATGCTGAACTAGCCAAAAAACTAGGCACTTATCCTATTGAGTGGCAGGAAAAAACCACATTAATTGATATTGAAACGGTTGATTTATGGCGAGACTGGTTCAAAGAGCAAGGACTTGAGTTGGTTGATTCAAATATTCAGTATTTTCTCCATTCCATTTTGATTTTGAAAGCCGTTCTTGCTGGGCAGGGTATTGCTTTACTGGGTGAAACGTTGATATCCAATGAATTAAAAAGTGGTGACTTAGTTAAGTTGATTGATACTCCCGTCGTCTTTCCAAATGACGGCTTCTATTTTGCTTGGCATAAACGTCGGAAAAATGATGCCAATATTAGATTACTTAAAAATTGGTTAATAGGTTTGTTGTAGCTTATTTTTTGAAATGAAGGTTCTTCTCTATTTCTTGAGTGCTAGGTGTATGAATAATATTCACGTAAATTAAAAAAGTTCATTAGTAACTTTCAGATGTTTCTCATAAAGTAAGGTTTTAGTTTTATGAGGAATTGTTATGAAAAATGCTTTATTAGTTACTGCCCATCCATATACTGAATCTTTCAATTTCACTTTGCGTACTCAAGCTATTGAATTACTAAATAAGTTTGACTGGCAAGTAAATACGTCTGATTTGTATCAACAGGGTTTTAATCCCATTTTAGGGCCTGCTGACTTTCCAAATATATCAGCATCTGTTCCTCTCAGTTTGCCCAAGCAACAAGAGATTGCTCATCAGCAAGCGCTATTTAGTAATGATATTAGCAGTGAGCAAAGTAAATTATTAGATGCAAATTTACTTATTTTACAGTTTCCATTGTGGTGGGGAAGTTACCCTGCAATATTAAAAGGTTGGATTGAAAGGGTTATTAGTCGAGGGTATGGCTATGGTAGTAATAATTTATTGTCAGGAAAAAGAGTTTTGCTATCTGTGACAACGGGTGGTGCTAACGACGACGACGAAATTGAATATTACCAAAAAAAGATTCAAGAGCTTGGTGTTGATGTTTTTCCTTATGCGAAAATGGAAGTACTGAAACCAATTATTAATCATGGACCAAGTCATAGTAACGAGAAACAAAGAAAAAACTTACTTAGTAGCTCAAAAAATCAGCTAATTTCGTTGTTAAGTGCTTAGTCATCAAAAAGTGAAAGCAGAAACTAGATTCAATGTACCATTAGATATTGCCTAGGTTGCATCAAGAGAATATCTTTTGATAATACGAGGTTTTTGATATTTTGGACTTATGAACTGAATTATCGTTATTGTCACAGGTAATTTCCGATTTGAGAACGAAAGCCCAAATTTAAAATGAGAATTCTATCTCACCAACACAAATAATTTGGAAGTTCTGTTATAAACTCTAAGGTAAATATACCTCATGGCACCATAATTGTGTGAAATTTATCCCTGCTGTATGATCGGAAAGTTGACCTTCATATTTGATAAGATAGCTATTAACTTATTTAATCCTTTGCCTTTATTCGTTATTTTCCATGCAATGAATAAATCTTGTGGAGCTGGTTCTTCTTCTAATGCAACGATAACAAGTTGACCTGACGCAATATGATGTTGAATCAAACATTTTGGTAAATAACCAATGCCTATTCCAGCAATAATAGCTTCAATTTTCTGAGCAATAGAACTGACAAAAAAGTTCTGGCTTCCTTTAATCAGGTTAACTGACCATGGAATTTCGCGCTGTGCAGAGTCATGCACAACAACGCTGCGATATTTTGTTAACTCGCTAGGCTGAATCGGCTGCTTAGCACTCGATAACTCATGTGATTTACTAACAACCATGACACTTTCTAACTCCTCTGTTTTTATTGCTCGAATACCTTTTTGATTAGGTACTGGCGACGGAGCGCCAATAACTAAATCGACCCTGTCTTCAATTAACGCTTCCCAAGTACCATTCATGACTTCTTCTTGCACGTCAATTTCAATACTTTCATGCTCAGCTAAAAATCGTTGTATGCCTCTAAATATAGGTTTGATATCAATTATTGAATCGCAAGCAATACGAATTTTCGGTTCCCAGCCATTGGCAATTGTTTGAGCTTGCTCTGACAGTGAATTGATCGCGTATAAGACTTTGCGCCCCTCTATTAATAAATGTTTACCTGCTGGAGTAAGAACGGCACGACGACCTTGGCGCTGAAATATTGTGACATTTAACTGCTCTTCCAGTTTTTGCACTATATAGGAAAGCGCTGAAGGCACTTTATTTAATTGCTCTGCCGCCGCAGCATAACTGCCACGATATTCAATGGCATCTAATACCAGTAACGCTTCAATGCTGATAGGTGGAGTATTCACTATGTTTAATCCAAATATTTAATTGTTCAAATTATTTGAACATATCAAACAAATAATAGGGGTTATTCAATTCCAATACAACTTGCATAATAGCTCCATACTCAATTAACAACACTTTAAGGCAACTATTATGAACATTAAAACTCTTACTAACATCATCACTAAAACTGAACAATCTTTTTCGGCTCTACCATTACGACTAATCGCAGGTATTCTTTTTGTGGCACATGGTGCACAAAAACTTTTCGCTTGGTTTGGCGGCTATGGTTTAGAAGGCACAGGGCAATGGATGGAGTCTATCGGACTTGCCCCAGGTTACTTAATGGCATTAATGGCCGGTAGTGCAGAATTTTTCGGTGGTTTGTTTTTAATTGCCGGCTTCCTTACGAGACCTACAAGTTTTGTTTTAGCCATTACCATGATTGTTGCCATTTTTAGTGTGCACATTGATAACGGCTTATTTATGGCCACCAACGGTTACGAATTCGGCTTATCGTTAATAGCAATCACCTTTGCTTTGTTTATTCAAGGTGGCGGTAAGCATTCAGTTGACGAAAAAATTTACAACACGTTAAACAAGTAAGTTTAATTAGCACTTAATATCTTTTTATAGGAGCCAATTGCAATGTGATTGGCCAATCAACATTTTTTAGGAGTTTCTCATGGGGTTAATCGTTAACGGTAAATGGGTCGACCAATGGTATGACACAGATAAAAGCGAAGGTAAATTTGTTCGTCAAGACAGTCGCTTTAGAGCTCAAATATCAACAGCACAAGGCAGTCAATTTAAACCTGAAGCAGGTCGCTACCATTTATACGTTTCATTAGCGTGCCCTTGGGCACATAGAACCTTGATATTTCGCAAGTTAAAGCAACTTGAAGATGTTATTTCGGTAAGTGTAGTTGAAGCACAAATGATGGAAAATGGTTGGGAGTTTGGTGAGAGCGGTGACCCGCTTTATCATTTAGATCATGCGTACCAGTTATATTTGAAAGCAGATCCAAGCTATCAAGGCCGAGTAACCGTTCCTATTTTATGGGATAAGAAAACTCAAACGATCGTAAATAATGAATCGGTTGAAATTATTAGAATGTTTAACTCAGCATTCAATGAATTAACCGGTAACGTGGATGATTATTTCCCTGTTGCACAAAGAGAAGAAATAGAAGCGGTAAACACTCGCATATACGACACCATTAATAATGGTGTTTATAAAGCCGGTTTTGCAACGACTCAAGAGGCATACAATGATGCATACCATACATTATTTGACAGTTTAGATTGGTTAGAAAATCGCTTATCTAAACAGCGTTACCTTGTCGGTGAGAATATTACCGAAGCTGACTGGCGTTTATTTACAACCTTGATTCGTTTTGATGCGGTTTACCATGGTCATTTTAAATGTAATCGAAACAAGCTTAGTGAATTTCATCACATTAGTAATTACGTTAACGAACTTTATCAAGTACCTGGCGTTAAAGAAACGGTTGATTTGGAATATACCAAAATCCACTATTATGCGAGCCATTTGACCATCAATCCAACTCGTATTGTACCTTTGGGAGCTACTCAAAACTTTGATGCACCACACGATCGTGACCGCCAATATTTTTGAATAAATCCAGTTACTCGTTTATTTATCAAATGAAGCTATAGAACACTAAAGCAGTGAACCTATTAAGCTTCATGACCTTAATGATTAGGAAATATTATGATCAAACATTATCCATACAAAAAACTAGGTAGCGCTAACCACGGTTGGCTTAAGTCAAAACATCACTTCAGCTTTGCTAATTACTATAATCCCACTCGTATGGGCTTTGGAAAATTACGTGTTGTAAATGATGATTGGGTTGAGCCTGGTATGGGCTTTCCTTCACATCCACATCGTAATATGGAAATTATTAGTTTTATTCGAACCGGTGCGATTTCTCATCAAGATAGCGCGGGTAACAAAGGCATAACTAAAGAAGGAGAGATACAGGTGATGAGTGCTGGTACAGGTATTGTGCATTCAGAATATAATCGAACTAAAAAGCCTTTAACGTTTTATCAAATTTGGATTGAAACCAACAAATTTAACGTAACGCCTCGCTGGGAAAGTAAAAAATTCCCGACAAAAGATGCTTCAGAGCTTATGTTGTTAGCCTCAGGTTATCCGGAAGATAAAAATAAAGCTCTTTTTATCAACCAAGAGGCACGTATATATGCTGGTAAATTAGCAAAAGGCAGCATTATTGAGCATGACATTAAACACCAAGCTTATATTTTAGCATCTGCTGGTATGTTTAAAGTTGAAGACAGCTCAGCAAATATAACGATGCATAAAGGTGACGGGGCTGAAATTAGTCAGACTAAGTCAATTAGATTAAGAGCATCAACTGATTGTGAAATTATCATCATCGATACTATCGAGTAATCAAACTAATACCTAAATACAATTACGTCCTAAATTGAGCTCTTTGACTTGATCGGCCAAACATCCTTTTCTGTCTTGCCTTGTATTTCAACATCGTCAAGTGAAAAACTAGGTTGATCATTTATCTTCAGTTTGGCCAGATAATCTTGGGTTATATTTACTATGGTTGGGGTGAGCAAAACAATGGCGTAAATATTAACTAAGGTCATCAGGCCTAATGCCATGTCTGCTAAACTCCAAACCTGTTTTAATGTTGCGCTGGCTCCCCAAAATACCATGATCAAATAAACACTGGTATACAGCAGGCGGCCCGCCTTATTGTCTAGTTTAAATAAATGTAGGTTACTTTCTGCATAGGCATAATTGGCAACTACTGAAGTAAAAGCAAATAAAGTGATTGCTGCCGCGACAAAGTAGTTTCCGCCAACGCCAAAGTGACTCGTCATGGCATTTTGCGTCATTGAGATGCCTTCCATTTCGCCGCTGATATTAATATCAGATAATAAAATCACGACAGCGGTGCAGCTACATAGCACCATGGTATCTAAGAAAACCCCTAGCATTTGCACATATCCTTGCGCGACTGGGTGGTTGGGAACTGGTGTAGCACCCGCCGCCGCATGAGGCACACTGCCTGCACCTGCTTCGTTAGAATATAAACCGCGTTGAATGCCGTTTTTAATGGCTGCGCCCAAGGCGCCTGCGCCTGCTTCAGTTAAGCCAAACGCAGAAGAAAATATATCAATGAACATTGCCGGTAATAATTGAATATTCATTAAAGTGATAATAAGTGCTGTACCAACAAAAGCTAACCCCATAAAAGGAACAACAAGCTCGGCAAACCGAGCGATACTGCGCATACCACCTATAACTATGCTACCCGCCAGTAACACAATGACCGCACCTGAGTATTGTGTGGGAATGGTAAAGGTATTGTTTAATGCTTCGGCAATGGTATTAGCTTGCATTGCACTGAAAGTAAGGCCATAGCCAAGAAAAAGGCATATTGCAAAAACGATGGCCAACCAAGGCTTATTCAGTCCCGCTCGAATGTAATAGGCAGGTCCACCTCTGAACTCGTGATTGTCGTCTCGTACTTTATATAATTGGCCAAGTACGCTTTCTGCAAACCCTGTGGCCATACCTAAAAGCGCAATGACCCACATCCAAAATACGGCGCCACTGCCACCGAGAGAAATCGCCATAGCAACACCAGCTAAATTGCCGGTGCCCACCCGGGCAGAAAGGCCTGTACATAAGGCTTGAAAAGAGCTGATCCCCGATTTGTCAGATTGGGTACTGCCTTTCATAACAGTGAACATATATTTGAATTGCAGTAATTGGACGAAACGCAGTTTAAACGAAAACCAACAGCCGGCAAAAATTAGCAAGTAAATTAATATTTGACCTTGGCCCCACAAAACATTGTTGATGGAGTTTACAATTTCACTGATCATTTACTTTCCTTTTCCCTTTCGATTAAACTGAAATACCGGCTTTATTCTACATTTCAAAGAGTCTTTCATTTATCCCTTCAGATAAATTTTATCGTACAGCAATCCCGAGTAGTCGACTACATTTTGTGTACGATATTATCTTATGTAATTGCATCTCATAGAAAATATACGATTGGAGTCAAAGATAGATTTATGCTCATGAAATCGACAATTAAGCACATTAATCACCTTATACCCCCTTAGGGGGATTATCTTAAACATTAGATGGACTATGATTCTAATGCGTAGCTATCACAGCTTGTTAAGGTATTTAACTCACCTAATTAAGGGGTATAACATGAGTATTTCAAATGAAAATGATTATTTAAATTATTCGGAAAAAACAGAAATTAATGATGCTAAGCAGCATGAATCTTCAATTCCTAGTTATAACGTTTATGAACGAAATGAAGATCTATATGAATCAGAAGCAAGTTATATTCGCGGTTATAATTAAACTCCAAATAAGAGGTTTTTATGTCTAATGTTTTTTCGTTAAAAAATAAGGTTGCTGTTATAACTGGTGGCGCCTCCGGTATTGGTTTAGCTATGGCCAAGCGGTTTATTAGCTCTGGTGCCAAAGTGGTGATCGGAGATTTATCCGACGCGACTAAGGTCGCTGAACAAATCGGTGCTACGTTTATAAAAGTTGATGTCTCTGACGAAGAGAGCGTTAAAAAATTATTTGAAAATACCCGTGCCCAGCTCGGACCAATCGATATCGTGGCAAATAACGCTGGCATTTGTCCAGAGTTTAAAACTCTAAATGAAGCAACTAAAAACGATTATGAGTTTGCATTTAAGGTTAATACTCTAGGTGTTGCCTTTGGTCTTAAATATGCGCCACGATATATGAATGATGGTGGCAGTATCATCAATACTTCTTCTCTTTCTGGAAAAATGGGCGTTTTTGGTTTAGGTGCATATTGCAGTTCTAAATTTTCAGCAATTGGGTTAACTCAAACTGCAGCGGTGGAATTGGGCGATAGAAATATACGGGTTAATGCAATATGTCCCGCTTCGGTAAATACTGCTATGGCACAAGAAAATGATCAAAGCCAACTGGAAATGGAAAAAATCATGATCCCGTTAAACCGTATTGCTGAGCCGGAAGAAGTTGCTGCGGTTGCCCACTTTTTAGCCGCAGATGATTGTGCCTTTATAAATGGCCAGGCAATAAATGTGTGTGGCGGAATGACCGCGGGCATAGGTCCAAGACTATGGGAAAAGCTTGCCGGTAGCGCTGGCGATGAAAAATAACTACTTTAGGTAAATTTGATGTTTAACGTTAAAGATAAGCACGTATTAATTACTGGTGCGGCAAGTGGTATTGGTTTAGGTTTAGCTGAGCATTTTGCTACACAAGGAGCAACCGTTAGTACCGTCGATATAAGTGAAAAAAATCCGAACCCAAGTCTGGGGTTAAATCATTTTAAAGCGGATGTTTCAAATAGCGAAGAACTGCATAGCGCATTTGAAAGTGCGGTAAAGCGTAATGGCGTACTCGATGTTGTTATCAATAATGCCGGTATCGCTATTGAAGAAGGTGCAATAGAAAATGCTGATATAAGCATTCTCGAAAAAGTATTAAATATTAACGTTAAAGGTGTTTATTTGGGCATACAAAATGCGGCCAAATATCTAACTGATGGTGGTAGTATTATTAATACAGGCTCGCTTGCTGCTAGTGTTACCTTCCCAGAATATTGCACCTATTCAATCTCTAAAAGTAGTGTCATTCAAATGACCAAAAATGCGGCGCTGCAGTTAGGTAATCGAAAAATTCGTGTCAATTCCGTTTCGCCAGGTACCGTTTTAACCCCTATGGAAGCTGAGTCAGGCGATGAAGCGAGAATAAGTAAAACATGTACGGCCCTAGAGCGTCCTGCCGATATTAGCGATTTAATTGGTATTTATCATTTTCTAGCATCCGATGCCAGTCGCTACATTACAGGAATTGATGTAAAAGTCGACGGTGGCTGGAGTGCCGGCGTTACCAATAAGGCACTTGCTTGCTTATTAGATTAACTGCCGACCTCTCATTTCCCTTATTGTGCTTTAAATATATGGTGGAATAATGTCCCTTTGAAAAACGTCATCGACTGTTTCGTGACGTTTTATCATGAAGCTTTTATCATCCGAGACCAATAACATTCCTGGACGTGGTAAAGCATTAAAGTTCGCCGCCATAGGCTCAACGTATGCACCGGTATTTAACAATGCAATAACGTCTCCTTCTATTAGTTTCGGCACCATGACTTGCTCAAATATCCATTCCGCATTACAGGTAGAACCAACAATATCTAAACAATCTTCAACAATGCTATCGGGCTTACTTGCAACAACAAAATCAAATGGTGGAGTAGGGTTTACGCCCATAATACTGAGAAAGACTTCTGATGTATCCACTTCAGCCCAGGTGTGCTCAATATTGATGGCTTCATGTTTTATGTTTTTTACTGAAGTTAAATGCAGGCCTGTTTGATTATGGGTTGCCCTTCCTGGTTCAACTTCAATTAAGATATCTTTAGTTGTAAGACCGTGCGCATTCATATTATCTCTAAACGCTGATGTAATTGATTTCGCGTAATCTTCTACCGTAGGGGTAGGGTAATCAGTTACTGCTACTCTGGTTTCTCTATCTAAACTGGCGGCAAAGCCGCCACCAAAATTAACTACTTTTGGGTTCCAACCATCGAGTTTTATACTTAACTGTTTGATCAGGTTTGTATAAGCCGCAATCAACTGCTGCCAAACTTGTAATTTTTTGGAGTGTCTGCCCATATGAATGTGTACCCCAAGCAAGTTAACGTCATTACAACCTTTTAACGTTTCTACCATTACCATCACTTCCGTTGTCGGAATACCGTACTTTATCGTTTGCGTTAACTGTTTAATTTGGGCACTAGGAAGAAAGTCTGAATTGTCATCGAGATCTTTAATATAAGGTTTAAGTCGCAGTAAAATATTGGCTTTCTTGTTGAGCTTTCGCGATTCTTCAATACAAAGGTCTAACTCTTTCGGGCTGTCTAAGATGATAGTAGCGCCAATGGATATGGATTTATTAATGATGTTGTTATCTTTAATAGAGCCATTTACTGAAATGTTTTCGCCTTTTACTCCGGCCCTAATCGCACATTCTAATTCGCTTGCGCCAAATATGTCACAACCGGCACCTTCACTATCGACAATTTTACGAATAGCAATGTTAGGGTTAGCTTTTACTGATGGTAAGACTTTTACGTTTCCTTCAGGCCAATATTTTTCAAATTGCTGTTTATAGTGCTGAATGTTTTTGCGTAAATAGGTTTCAGAAACTACAAATAATGGTGTGCCATGAGTTTTTGCCGCCTCGACTAAATCGACACCCTCTAAATGTAAATGCCCGTGTTTAACCGATAAATACGGATGTTCTGCAATAATATCTTTGAAATTCATGTGTTTCCCCAATTTCCAAATTAATCGTTATGCTTAATTAAGCATGATTTTTAACTGTTATTGCATGTTACCTAATATTTTAATTAAGACAGTACCCCCCAGTGGGTATTCACAGGATCAGCCTTTAATCGTTAATGTATAGTTAATGAACAGTTATAGGACATTAAAATGAAACATATTAATAACTTTAGAAAACTTACAACAACGACGTTATCAATAAGTATTGCTTTAGCTTTATCAATGGGTAGCTCTCAAGTATTAGCAGAAGAGCAATCTGTAGAAGTTGAAGACAATAATAACGCGCTTGAGGTGATCACAGTTACATCGCAAAAGCGATCTCAACGCATTCAAGATGTGCCTACTAGTATCAACGCATTCACTGAAAATGAATTAAAAGACTTAGGTATCAGCAACGCGGTAGATATTGCCAATGCGATTCCTAATATAGAGTTAAATTCAGCTGGTGGTAATGGGAACCAAATAATTACCATTCGCGGTGTTGGATTAAATGATTTTAGCTTAAATAACACTCCTACTACAGCGGTACACATCGACGAAGTGCCACTGAGTTCCAATGCTATGACTGGTTTTAGCTTATTCGATTTAGAACGAGTAGAAGTATTAAAAGGTCCTCAAGGTACATTATTTGGTCGTAATTCAACCGCGGGTGTCGTCAACTTTATTACCAAAAAACCAACTGATGTCACAGAAGGTTATGTTACAGCCACAGTCGGTAACTACCAAACATTTAACCTAGAAGGCGCCTTTGGTGGTGAATTAACCGATTCACTAACGGCAAGAGCTTCATTCAAATCAGAATCATCTGAAGAGGGCTTTCAAACTAACACAAATCCTGACGCTAGTTGGAATGAAAATGGTGAAGTAGACAAGTTTGCCGCAAGGGTACAATTATTGTGGACTGGTGATAATACAACTGTATTAGCTAATATCCATACGGGTTCAGATAAATCTCAACCATGGCTGCCTCAATCAGAAGGTACTACTGGACTTAATGGAGCACCTTGTGCTTCTGCACTGGTTGGTAGACCAGATCCTTCTGAATGTTATATTGACGGTTTTTTTGGCGCATCTTATCAAGGGATCTCTGATACAGATGGAGATGTTCATTCAGGCAGTTATGATTTTCAACCTGTTGCTGACGATGAATATAATGGATTCTCTTTAAGAGTTGATCATGAATTATCTTTTGCAACATTCACTTCTTTAACAGGTGTAGATAATTTCCATTATAGACACAAAACAGACCTAGACGGCATTGCCGGAATGGATTTACAAGAAATTGCCGGCTTTATCGGCCTGCCAATTAATGATACATGGCAAAAAGCAAATATATTGCATCAATACGAAGATTTTGAAGTTGATCAATTTACTCAAGAATTCAGACTAACCTCAACCACTGACGGTGATCTGAAGTGGATTACCGGTTTATTTATTGCCACTGAAGATATGAAAAACACTTCAGGTTACGCTTCTGATAATTTTGGTCTATTTGCTTCTCTTCCTTTTGATTTTGGTGGTTATGGTGCTGTGATAGAAAATACAGGTGCTGTTTTCAATCATACATTCGAACAAGAAAACACCAGTTATGCTGTTTTTGCTCAGTTCGACTACGCCCTTTTTGATAAAACAAATATTAGCTTTGGTACTCGCTATACTGAAGACGAGAAAGACTTCGAAGATGAAGCTTATGGTCTTGATGACGCAGGAAATCGTGTTGTTAAATTAATGCCTTATTCTGACAATGGTGCAGATGAAACTACGTTTAAACAATCCATGGACACTTCGCATGTTTCTTGGAAAGTAGGGATGGATCACAAAATAGAAAAGGACTGGATGATTTATGGAGGAATTTCTGAGGGACATAAATCAGGTGGCTTCCCTGGAACCATTCCTTTTGCTGAAGCTGATGTAGCGGCTTATGATGATGAAACAATTTTGGCTTATGAGTTAGGTTCAAAACTATCAGCGCTAGATAACTCCTTAAGATTAGATATCACCGCTTTTTATTATGATTATCAAGATATGCAAGGCGTATACGCAACTGCGGAAGGGTTTGATACTTTAAACCGCGTAGGTGATGCCGAAGTTAAAGGACTAGAGCTTAGTGGAACATGGTCATTAACTGAATCACTTACTTGGTCATTTGGAGCTGCAGTTTTAGACACCGAAATATCCGATAGTGTAGAGAATGTAGGTGATGCATTAGGCAACCCTACTGACTTTAATGGCAAAGAGTTATCCCATGCACCAAAACAATCTGCTTCAACTTCATTCAATTGGACTAATGAGGTGTCAGATAGCTTACTCCTATCAGTACAAGTTAATGCGGCTTATAAATCTGATTTCTATCTAAGATATGATAATGATCCTTCATCACACTGGGATGAATCATCTCTGGTACTAGGTTCAAGAATTACCTTATCAGATATAGATGACACATGGAGCGTAGCATTATGGGGAAGAAATATCACCGATGAAGAAATACCAGCTTACCAAAGTTTCAGTTTAGCTAAACAAGATCACTTTGTTTTTTATAATCAACCATCTACCTACGGTATAGATTTCACTTATCGATTTGGAGATTAAATTTTTAGGCCGCAATCTATAATGTGTTAAATTATAAATTGCGGCAAATTCTTTAAACTCAAGTCAATCAGGGTGAACATGAATTTCACGACTAAAGAAGTAATATCTACTAGCATCATTTCAGCTTTGGGAGCATTAATGTTCCTTTTACTTCCGGTGATCATTGGTATCACAACAGACAATCTCAATCTTTCTGAGCAACAAAGCGGCTTATTAGTATCTTTTTATTTCTTAGGATTTTTAGTTGCTTGTGTTCTATCACCATTTATCACAACAAAATTCGATTGGAAAAATGTCGGTTACTTAGGGGGGCTGTTTATGACTACAGGCCTTATTTTGATTGCTTTTTTACCTTCATATCAACTGGTATTAATATTTTTAAGTCTTATTGGGTTAGGCTCAGGCACTTTATTTAGTCTAGCAATAGTGATTTTATCTAAGGCTGAGAATGCTGAACGATATTTCGGTATAAAAATAATGTTTGAGCAAGTTTTAGGGGCACTTTTACTATTCATCATTCCAGCTTTTATTGTTACTTCATTTGGTTATCAAGGTTCATTTTTGGCGATATCATGCACTGTGATTTTACTTGGTTCGGCGTCATACGGCTTACCGAAAACTGCTAGGATTACAAATAAAGGCATCATGAAAGTTGCTGACAAAACCTCATCTTCACTTTCATGCAATATAAAATTATGGATTGCATTATTTTGCCTTTGTTTATTTTTTGGTGCGTTATCTACCCTTTGGTCGTTTGTTGAAAGGCTAGCCGTTACCAATAAACTTGCTGGCGATGACATTGGGCTGGGTTTGTCATTATCCGTTATGGGTGGTGCAGTTGGTGGGTTTTTAGCAGCCTATATTGGCAATAAGCTTAATTTAAAAAAATCTATTCTGTTGATCACCCCTTTAATTCTATTAATCGTTTGGGCCTTTTATCTACAGTTCACATTTGTTGTGTTTACGTTAGCTGCCTTTTCACTGTCTTTATGTTGGAACTTTAGTTTGGCTTATCAAATGAAAATAGTGATCAATCAGGATGAATCAAAAGCATCATGGCTTGCTTCGTTTCTCGCGATAGGGGGAATTATATGCCCTGCTGTAGGTGGCTTTTTATTAGGGGGGGCAGGTTGGCTGGGTCTATTCAGCGCAATTACTTTTATTCTTATTATTTGCTCAATCGGTTTTTATAACGTTTGCTCTAATAAACGAGCATTAGCCTCGTAAACAATAAAAAATTATTATACTTTTGGAGAACACATAATGTCATCAAACTTAACTCAAACGGAAAATGTTAATTTTTTGGAGTATGCAATTAAGAGAATTGCCATGGCAAAAGGTATGACAGAAACGCACGCAACTTGTATCGCTGACGCGATTTGTTTTGCTCATATTCAAGGGAAACTTAATCAAGGGTTAGGCGTATATGAATGTATAGAGTTAGCGTTTCAAACCGGCGCTTTAGACGTTAATAGTATCCCTTCAATCGTAAATGAAGACAGTAACTGGGCAGTGTTTGATGGTAAAAAATCTAGCGGATATTATGCCTTAACATTAATGGCCCAATGCGCGATAGAGAAAGCCAGAACTACGGGGATTTCTATTGTTTTTGGTAGCAATCATAACGACGCAGGAAGCTTTGCTAAGTATGTTTATATGGCATATGAGCAAGGCATGGTTGGAATGGCTTCAAATAACACAGTACCATTAGCCGCGCCTTATGGTGGTATGGAAAACAAACTATCGTGCCCGCCTTTTGATGCCATTATCCCCTCTGGAGAAAAGCCACCGATTTGGACCTCGACAAAATTTGCAGAATTTTATGATGCGGATATCGCTGAAGCGGTTCTTTTTGATAAGCCAATGAAGGGTAAATGGTTAATTGATCCAAAAAGTGGAGAATTAACCGATGATGCGAAATCATTCGCTCGTCCCATTCCTGGATTCGGGCGGGTAATGGATTATTCTTGCGGCGGTCAAATAGAAACGCCAAGAACCTATGCATTAAATATGTGGAATGAAGCATTAACAAGTATTATTAATCCGCTTGGTATCCCTTCTACATCAATGCCTTCTATTGAAGAGTTTGAACATGCTGAAGAGCCTATACCTAGTGTCGGCGGTAGCTATTTTATCTGTATCAACCCCGCTGTATTTGGTTCATTAGAACAAGTAAAACAAAAGTCTGATGATTATGTTTCTGCTATTAAAAGCTCAAAAGCAAGACCTGAACACAAAATAAGAGTTCCCGGGGAAGCTGGATATGTGAATATAACGACTGGCAATAAACAAGTCGAAGTTTTAACGAGTCATTGGCAGCCTTTTTTTGAGAATATAGCGTCAGGTTATGACATCACAGAACAGCAGTTAAGAGATGAATTTAATCGCTTATCATTAAATTCATAGCAATAATCATTTATGAAAAAGGTCATAATGTATCGCTCATTATGACCTTTTTAATTTGCATTGTTCTTTGTCAACTACACAAGATTCCAATAATAAATAATTACCATTGAGTCGGATTATCTTTACCATTTTGGCGACGGCGCACATTGGTTAATAAATTTAGCAATTCCCAATATAACCCTGTAGCAACGTTAGCAAAAGCACCAGAAGGGTCTCGAGCAGGGTTAAACTCAACCATGTCAGCGCCAATAATATTTAAATCATAACTACCAAGGATCATATCGCGCACTTGTCTTGGTGTTAACCCGAAAGGCTCTGGTCCGGTAGTTGCCATCATCTCAGTGCTGCATAAACCATCAACGTCAAAAGAAAAATAAGTTTTATCCAGACCAACAATTTCTTTGGCCTTATCTAAAACGTAAGGAACACCTTTTTCAAATACTTCGTCAGCGGTGATAATTGTCATGCCAGATTCTTTTGAGAAATCCCAAAGAAAGTTTGAACGACCACGAATACCAATTTGTACAGTACGTTCAGGGTCGATAAACCCTTGCAAAACAGCTTGTCTAAATACTGAACCATCGTTTACTGCGTCACCGCCCCATGAAGCCATAGTGTCGCAATGCGCATCAATATGGATTAGGCCAAAGGCTTCGTCATTGTTAGCCTTAGATAGCCCTTTTAGCACACCGTACGCAGTTGTATGTTCGCCACCACAATTTAATGTTGCACAACCCGCTTCTCCTAATGTTTGAAATACTGTAGCGATGTCTTCTAATCTAACTTGTAAATCAGTAGCGGACCATGGCACATCGCCATAGTCGGCAATATGGCACTGCTGAAAAGGAATGTTGCCAGAGTCATCATGAAATGGTCCCATAACGTGACTCCATTTTCGTATAGCCTCAGGACCATGACGTCCACCGGCTAAACCAATGGCACCTAAGTCAAGTGGAGAGCCAACAATGGCAATGTCGACATCGGTTAAGTCTGATTTATGCGGGGCTTGAAAGAAACCTGATTGCGGAAAAAAACCCGCGTTATCAAAGCGTACACCAGCAGCGGAAGAGCGAGCAAAGAAATCATTGATGCTCTCATCTTCAAAATCAAATGCTGGACGGTCTAGGGTTTTATAATGGGCTAATTTTTCGGGGCTTAATTTAGGCATATTCAATCTCTCAATTAGTTTATAGATATAAGTTAATCTAAATTTCTAATAATTTCCTCCCCCTTTGTGGGTATGCTAGGGGTGTCTTGGCAATTTCTATTTTTGATACCCTGCATTGGGTATGTAAATTAACTAAAATAAGGTTATAAATAGGCATAATTTATTTATCCATTTATGTATTAGATAAGGAATAATAATGGCATTCGATATAACAGAGTTCACTAAAGCCAAGCTACAAATGGAGTGTAAGATTCATTTTAAAGACAATTCAGCTCAAGAAGTCTTTGATATAATGGGAAATCCTGAATTGATCACTGAATGGTACCTACTGGCTGAAAGCGTGAAGATGCATCCTGCTATAGGAGATGAAGAAGCTAGCTTTAATGTAGTTTTCACTTTCTTTGGTGATGTATATGAAAAAGTTTTATATTGGCAGCCGCCGCTGAGATATGTATATTTAGCCCAAGGCCCTAATTTTCCAATTAAAGATTATGTTGCTGAAATTGAAGTTGTTGCGGATGAAAACAACTGTGGTGTTATGACTTGGCGTTTATATTATCAAGATATTGAAGGTGAAAATTTTAAACGGATCATCCCTACGCTTATTCCGGCGATGAATAAAGCTAGTATGGAAAAGTTATCTGAATTCATCGGAGGCTACAAAGTCGACTGTGTTATTTATTAAGATTAACTCATTGAACAGAAATTAATGCATATTTACTGAAGAATATGCATTAATTATTTACGTTTAAAGGGTATTTTTTTAAATTGTGAATTACAAACCAGGGCTCATACCGCCTGCAACAGGTAACGCTACCCCGGTCATATAACGGCTACTATCACTTGCCAAATAAACCACGGTATCACCGACAACATCCGGTTTTCCAGTAAAGCCTAAAGGTATATTACTGTCTTCAAGTTTTTGAGCCTCGGCTATGCTGATGTTGTTTTCATTGGCTATCATATCAAGGACTGTTTCATGCATTTGGGTATGAATTGAGCCAGGACAAATAGCGTTAACTCTAATGCCATCTTTAGCGTACTGCACAGCAAGTTGCTTGGTTAAACCAATAACTGCAAATTTACTTGCGGTATAGCACACTGGAATATCTTCAATTGCGCCTAAACCAGATAATGAGGCTATGTTTATGATACAGCCGGCATTATCTTGACTTAACATTTCAGGAATAGCGGCTTGACAAAAATCAGCAAGCCCTTTTAAGTTTACAGCCAAAGATATATTCCAATCTGTATCAGTCACCTCGAGAAAATTGGCACTGCCCATTCCTACACCGGCATTGTTGACTAAAATATCAATAGCCCCAAACTTTAATTTGGTTTCACTGATAACACGTTCAATGTCTTGCTTAGAAGTAACATCACAAGCAATCGCATGACCTTTTACACCATGACTGGCAATCTCAGCTGCTATAGTATCAAGGCCTGTAGAGCCTTGAAGATCTGTTGCGACAACATTGACGCCAGATCTTGCTAAGCAAATGGCAATGGCTCGACCAATGCCTTTGGGGTGGCTAGCACCTGTTACAATAGCTGTTCTATTCGTCATTTTGATTTCCTATTTTGATCCAAACTGATTTGGTTTCTAAATATAATTCCAATTGCTCAGGACCTAGATCTTTACCTACACCACTTAACTTTACTCCGCCAAATGGCATTGAAGGGTCACCTGGATCATGAATATTAACCCAAACACTACCTGCTTTTAATTGTGGAATAATTCGATGGGCACGAGAAATATCTTGCGTCCAAATGCTGGCAGCAAGGCCATAAACATTATCATTTGCTAAGTGAATAACTTCGGCTTCATTATCGAATGGTATGACTACTAATACCGGGCCGAAAATCTCTTCTTGTACAATTCTCATTGAGTTATTGGTATCAGCAAAAAGTGTTGGTTTAATAAAGAAACCATTTTCATTAAGGCTATAGCCGCCAGTGACTAACCGGGCACCTTCTTGTTTACCTATATCGATATAATCCATAATTCGTTGTTGTTGAGTTGCTGAAATAACCGGGCCCATTTGGGTTTGTGGATCTAAACTTGTGCCAAGTTTAATGCCTTCAGCAACCGCTTTTATTTTCTCAATTACTTCATCATAAATGCCACGCTGTACATAAAGGCGCGAACCGGCGCTGCATACTTGCCCAGCATTAAAATAAATACTGCCCAATGTACCATTAGCCAAAGCATTGGTATCGGCATCATTAAAAGCAATCATTGGTGATTTGCCACCTAACTCCAAAGTCACATGTTTGACGCCGTCAGCAATATTTTTACCGACTAACTTGCCTACGTCGGTAGAGCCGGTAAAAGATACTTTGGCAATGCCCGGATGTTGGGTGAGTGCATTGCCGATCGTACTGCCTTTGCCGGTAACGATATTGATCACCCCTTTAGGTAAACCAGCTTGTTCACATAATGTCATAAAGTACAACATGCTCAGTGAGGTTAACTCTGCGGGTTTTAACACAACGGTGCAACCTGCAGCTAAAGGCGCTGCTAATTTCCATGTAGCCATAGCAAAAGGCCAGTTCCAAGGCACGATAGCGCCAACTACACCAACAGGCTCTTTTTGCGTGTAACTAAAGTAATTACCTGGCATTGAAGTACTGCGAGTCGACCCTTGAATTTTAGTCGCCCAACCAGCGAAATATTCCCAAACATTAGCCGAACCGGCAATATCAACAGCTTTGCAGCCACTAATAGCCTTGCCGCTATCTAAGGACTCTAACTCTGCAATGGTTTGTAAATTAGCGCGAATTAACGCCGCTAATTTATGCATTACTTGCTCACGCTCACGGGGTTTATAATTTGACCATTCGCCACATAATGCATGTTGCGCGGCAGTTACTGCATCATTAATATCTTCACTTGTACCTTCAGTAATTTGTGCGAGTAGCTGTCCGGTAGATGGTTCAATAACTGCGATGTTTTCAACGCTATGACCTTGAGTAAATTGGCCATTAATATACATACCTAGATCACTATTTAAAAAATCTTTTGTATCTTGAGTAGCATTGTATTTTGCCAATAACTCAGTAACTTTAATATCCATGACTATTTATTCTCTTTCTCAAATATTTCCATGGCACTTAATAGCCATTTCGGTGCAGTTTCAACAGTCCCAACGCCGCCGTAGCTAAGTAAGCCCTCTTTATCGATGTTTCCAGACTTTATTTCACTGACAACATTTTCAAGATCGGTTAAAAATTGCTGTAAATATTCTTCTTCCATAACATCCAAGGTTAAATGAATAGCCGCCGGTTCTTGTACGCCAAGTAAACGCCAACCTAACTCTTCCATACCACCGACCACAAGCTCAATATTGAATCCTTCTGCAGCGATCATTAACAAGGGGCCATGGGTTTGCCAAGTAGTTAAGCCTTCAATTTCATTACACTTGGCAATAATAGAATCTTTAACATGCAAGATACGTTTAGCATTATTTATATAACCTTCTTTACCCCAGTAATGCATTAGTGCCCAAGCCCCTGCGACAGGACCTAAAGTGCGGCTACCAACAAACCCTTGAGAAAGATATAAACCACATGCCCATTCAGTGATTGGCATGTAATGATATTTCTGTTCTTCTTGAGAACGCCAGATCACAGTTGAACAAGGCTTTGGTGCATAGCCGTATTTATGCAAGTCAGCGGCAATGGAACGTACCCCCGATACTCTAAAATCATAAAGTGGCATTTCGACACCAAGCTCTCGAAAAAATGGCAAGATGTAACCACCAACACAGGCATCTACATGAAGCCATAAATCATGCTCGGCACACATAACACTAAACTCTTCAATTGGGTCTACTGTGCCGTATGGCCAATTAGGAGCGGAGCCAACAATGGCAATGGTATTTTCATTAATAGCGTTACTAATACCGTCAAGATCTACTGATAAATCGGCTAATTGTGGAACTACAATGACTTCTAAATCCAGGTATTTGCATACTTTGTGTACGGTAGAATGGGTAGAGTAGGGAGCGACAATATTAGGTTTAGTGATGCCTGGTTTAGTTTCTCTTGCCCATTTTCTGGCTGCATGTAAGGCGTTAAAGTTACTTTCAGTACCGCCTGAGGTTAAATTTGCACGACCTTGTTCACCGCCATTCATCACATCAACACAGATATCGAGAATTTCGTTTTCCATTTTGGCTGCAGACGCTTCTTGAAAGGTAAATAAACCATTCCACTCTAAAAATTCTTGAAAGGCATCATGTACAACCTTTTCCATTTCTTCTTGGCCTTGGAAAGTTGTACTGGCCAATTTTCCGCGTTGACCAGGAGTCATTTTAGCTCTGAGAGACTTCACTTGTCCCATAATGTCATCATAGGATTGCCCTTGAGTCGGCAGTGTGTAAATTGTATTTTTTCCCATGGTATCTCCAGATTGAAACTTAAATAATTTAAAAATAAAAAAGCCGTACATCAATGTTTAACGTACGGCAAACAGGCGAATTAAACTAGGCCTTCAGCAGAAACTTCTTGATAAACTTCTTCGATACTCTCATTCACTATTTGTAGTAGAGCTTGCACATCGTTTTCTGTAAGGGTTAATGGTGGTGAAATTACTATAAGGTTAACTATTGGGCGAATGACTAAACCACGCTCCATACACTTAGTGAACACTCTGCTGGCAACATTTAATGGTTCTTTAGTGTCTTTATTGCTAACCAGATCAATGCCAAGCATAAAGCCTTTGCCGCGGACATCACCAACAATTGGATTTGTTAATAATTCTTTTGCGCCATCTTGCAAAACAGGGCCAAGGTTGCGAACATTTTCTAAAATATTTTCTTCTTCAATAATTTCAAAGTTTTTTAATGCCGCCGCACACGCGGTTGCATGACCAGAATAGGTGAATCCTAAAGAAAGCACGCCACCATCACTTTGCGGTTTACTGATAACGTCATAAATGTCGCTAGATAAAATTGCCGCACCAAGTGGTACATAGCCAGAGTTTATGCCTTTAGCTACAATTAAAATATCAGGTTGGTAATCAAAAATTTCTTTAGACGCAACCCATTCACCTAAGCGTCCAAATGCGGTGACTACTTCATCAGCAATAAACAGTACGTCGTGCTTTTTACAAATCTCCCAACAACGACGATGATAACCTTCAGGTGCAACTAATACTCCGCCAGCTCCCATTATAGGCTCAGCAATAAACGCGGCTACATTATCGGCACCTAATTGTTGAATTCTATTTTCTAATTCAGCCGCTAAAAAGTTGCAATATTCTTGTTCAGTTAAGTTTTCAGCACCAGCTGGTCTTCTGTACATATCAGCAGCTGAAATATGGCTAACTAAATCTTGAGCAATTTGATCAAAGCAATCTTTAGTGCCATGAATGCCAGTTAAATTGGCGGCAAAATAAGTTGAACCATGATAACCATAATTACGGGAAATGATTTTTTTCTTATTCGGCTTGCCCCTTAAATTGTTGTAGTAATGCACTAATCTAAGAGCGATATCGTTGGCTGTAGAACCTCCACATGTATAAAATACATGGTTAAGGTTACCTGGTGAAATCTCAGCAAGCTTACTTGCTAATTCCGCCGCTGGCTCATTGGTAGTATGACCAAAAGGATTATAGTATTGCATTTTGGTGATTTGTTGATGGATTGCATCAGCCATATCTTTTCGACCATGACCAATATTTGCACACCAAAGACCAGCAATACCATCGAGCATTTTATGGCCATTAGAATCATAGATATAGTTACCATCAGCTTTAGAAATTACTTGGCTACCTTCGTCTTTGAATGTTGCGTAATCTGTATATGGGTGGATAAAGTGTTCTTTATCTTTTTTCCAAAAGTGATTGTTACTAGTTGTATTCATGTTGATTCTCCTCGCATTCTTAATAGCCCTATAAAATCATATTAAGCAAAGTTTATGTATCACCCTTCGGGGGTAATGGCCTTGCTTTTATCAATTAAATTTTGCAAAGTAGGAGAATATAAACATTAAAGGGTGCAACAGTGTCACAAATTAATTCTCCATTAGAAAAATGGTCTAATTCATTGGCTAATTTGATTGAAAATATTGGCACACAGGAGTTTTACCCATTTCTTTCTGATGTGTTAGAAAGCATCTCGCCTTTTGATGACATGGTTGTGATTGCATACCCTGAAAGTCAAAAGCCATTTTTAGTATTTCATGATTTAGCCGACAAACATAAGCAGACAACCCTAAACTTATATTTTAGTGGTGGTTATTTCCTCGACCCTTTCTATAACCTACAGTCTAACGTTGCTGAGGAGGGCATATATCATTTGTCAGATTTGGCGCCGGATGAGTTTAGTGAGTCTGAATATTTTAAAAACTACTATGCGGGCACTGAGCTAAAAGATGAGTTGGGATTTTTATTGAATTATGATCAACAATGCAAAGTCATTCTGTCATTGGGTGTCCGTAATAAAGATAACGTAGTGACCGAGCAAGATATCTCCAGATTAAAAAACACATTTAAAATTGTTAAGGCGCTTTGTCACCAGCATTGGCAGCGGGTTAGCCTGCCATTTCCAAACACGGAAGGACAATATGAAGGTGAAATGGGGTTGCAGTTGAGTAAAGCTTTCAAAAATTTCGCTACTGATTTTCTTAGTGAACGGGAATGCGAGATTGTAAGATTAATATTAAAAGGTTATTCATCAAAATCAATCGCAGAGCTATTAGGAATAAGCCCTGACACTGTAAAAGTGCACCGTAAACATATTCACTTAAAGTTAGAGGTTAGCTCACAAGCAGAACTGTTTTCGCTATTTTTATCATCATTGTCATTAACCGAAATTGGCTCTGACGTAGACCCTCTGACATTATACTTTCAATAACTAGCTAAGCGGTTTGAATTAACGTAACGGTTGAAGTATGAAGATTACTTCTTTCAACAAATATTGTAATTAACGAGCCGGTTACAATTGTAATAAAAGCAAAGCCAAAAGCCATATTCAAACTTACGTATTCCATTACGGCTCCAAAAATAAATGATCCAAGCATTGAACCTATCGCTAGTGCAGCTGAACTTAATACGGCCAACTCTCCGGTAATATCAGCTTTGGCAATGATCGCAAACACATAAGGTAGCGCAAAGAAATAAAACAATATTAGTAGGACGATAAAAGTTCCGAAAGAATATAAGGTAATGTCTAAAAACAATATTCCGAAGGTCAACACCATAAACAGCAATGCAAAGGCGATAGGCTTTATTCGGCCATATCGTTCGCCAATCAGGCCACTAATAAAAGGTGCTATGGTAGAAGCGATTAAAGATAATGCAAGTAAAATTGACGAATCATTATGATCAATATTGTATTCTCTGGCGATAATTTCTACGAAGCCCCATAAACCTAAAAAACCAGAAAATGAAATAAGCAATCCGCCTAAAGCAAACAAGGGAAGTTTACTTTTGAACAGCCCTTTGAAGTCTATCTTTTTGCTGTGGATATTGTTTTCTGGAACCCAAGATGAAAAAAGCGAAAGTAGTAAGTAAGTACAAATAATTGCCCAGTCTAAACCTAACAGGCCAAAATTTTCTATGACAAAGATTGGGATCAGGACAACAAACAATGATGGAATGAGTTGTTCGGGCACCATTTTAAAAGCGTAGTTTCGATCGATTTTCTCGGTTTTAGCAATAATTCCCATGCTGACGGAGTAAAACAAAGCACCAGAAAAGCCAAGGAACAACATCGAAATAACGATGCCTTCATAATCATCAAAATACATGGTGGAAAAAATGCTTAAGGCAGCTAACAAATACCCGAAGCGTACAGTTTTTCGCCAACCTAGCCGATTAAACCAAATAAACGATGTAATTGCTATTAGGCTATATCCCGCATAATAAGTACTGATAATAGTACCTGATTGCAAGGGATTAAGAGCAAGGGTTGTTGAGATAGTACCAATTAGAAGAGGAAGAATAGAAAAAATAAATACCCCCGCTAAACCAAGCGCACAACAAGCTACGAAGGTTCTTTTGGTATTGATTGATTTTATTTCTTCAATTGCAGAGTTCATATATTTACCACTTTATTGTAATTCTAATTATTGCTCTAATCGCATATCTGCAAACTGTTTTCTTAGGGTTTTTTTATCAAGTTTTCCTGTTGCAGTATGTGGAAGTTGATCAACAAAAACAACAGCATCTGGAGTCCACCATTTAGCAATCTTGCCTTCAAGAAAGGAAAGCAATTCCGCTTCACTGACATCTGTATTAGCATTTTTTATGGCAAACACAACAGGTCTTTCATCCCATTTTGGATGAGTTATGCCTATTACAGCTGCCTCATTAATTGCTGAATGATCAGAAGCCAAGTTTTCAATCTCAATGGTACTTATCCATTCCCCACCAGATTTTATTACGTCTTTTGTTCGGTCGGTAATTTGCATATAACCTTCTGAATCAAATGTACAAACGTCACCAGTATCAAACCAGCCTTTTTCATCAAATGCATCGCTATCGGCCAATTGATAATACTCAGATGCAACCCAAGGACCTTTTACTTTGAGCGTTCCAAATTTAACTCCATCCCATGGTAATTCGTTATCTTCATCATCAACAATTTTGGTTTCAACTCCGTATAAAGGAATGCCTTGTTTAACAATCAATTTATCTTGATCTGTTTCATCAATACCCTGAAGATTAGATTTTAAAGTATTTACCGTACCAACAGGACTCATTTCTGTCATGCCCCAGGCTTGTTGGAGATCAACATCAAAGTTTTGTTTATAATTTTTCATTAAGCTCAACGCACAAGCTGAACCACCGACAATACAACGATTTAATGTTGGGACTGATTTATTGTTTTCGACCAAATAGTTATATAAAGAAAGCCATACTGTTGGCACGCCTGCACTAAAGGTGATTCTCTCGTCATTGATTAATGAAGTAAGAGTTTCCCCATCAGCCATTTTATTTCCAGGGAAAACAATTTTAGCACCCGCCATGGCGCAGATATAAGGCAAGCTCCAAGCATTTACATGGAACATTGGTACAATTGGCATCACCACTTCATTGTTGGAGATATTGAAAGCATTTGGCACCATAGCACCTAAGCCATGTAAAATAGTTGAACGATGGCTGTAAAGAACTCCTTTAGGATCACCGGTTGTTCCTGAGGTATAACACAGTGAACTTGCTTCATTCTCATCAATATTTGGAAATTCAAATTCTGTTGATTCGTTGGCGATTAGTTCTTCGTAACAGTGTACGTTGTTTAAATTAGTGTCAGGCATATTGTTTTTGCTAGTTAAAACAATAAAGCCTTTAACTGATTTTAGTTGCTCTTGCAGAGGCTCAAGCGCACCAATAAACATAGGATCTAAAAATACATATTGATCTTGTGCATGATTGATAATGAAGTTAATTTGTTCTGAGAAAAGCCTTGGATTAATGGTGTGGCAAACATAATTAGAACAGGACACCGCGTAATATAACTCAAAGTGACGATAATCGTTCCAAGCCAATGTGGCAATTCTGTCACTAGGGCTTACATCTAATTTTTTTAAGGCATTTGCTAATTGTCTTACCCTTGCAAAGGCATCTTTATATGTATATCTATGTCTAGGGTTGTCTGAGGTGACTGATACAATTTCAACATTAGGATGAATTTTTTCAGCATAATTCATTACCGAATTAATCGTTAATGGAGAGTTCATCATTTGACCTAACATAGGTTCTTCCTTTTCAAAGTGTAACTAATTAAACCAAAGTAACTTGATATTGATATTAAATCAGTACCACGTAGGTGGTATAAGTTTATGAACATCTGTTTAACATAGCATGAAGTAATACGTTACAACCGGCTTTAAGATCTTCGGCTTTAGCATTTTCGGCCTCGTTATGGGAAAGACCTTTTTCACAAGGTACAAATATCATGCTAGCTGCAGCCACTTTTGACACATAAACAGAATCGTGACCCGCGCCACTAACCATATCCATATTGCTATAGCCAAGCATATCAACAGCTTTTCTAACCGCTTGGATGCAACCTTTATCGAAAGCAACGGCGGGTGAGGTCCATTCATCATGAATAGTGCCTTTTAAATTAAGTTTTTGTGATTCTTCTGCAACGATGTTTCTAAAATGTTTATCCATTTCATTTAAGATTGATTGCTCAGGGTGGCGTAAATCTACGGCTAAAATAAGCTGCTTTGGTACTGTATTGCGTGCGCCAGGCTCAGCTTTAATATCGCCAAATGTTACTCTTGACCATGGTGCGTAATTGGCAACCATGTCATACAGTTTTTGTGTAATTGTAGATAATCCCATAAATGGGTCTTGTCTAGACTCCATGGGACTAGGACCTGCATGACAAGGTTGACCTTCAAGAATTAAATCATACCAATTCATCCCCTGCACACCCGATAGCACACCTATTTGTAAATTTTCATTTTCTAAAATAGGACCTTGCTCTATATGTACCTCAAAAGCGGCCTTTACTTGTGAAGGCTTAAATGAGTCATCACCTAAATAACCAATATTTTCTAATGCATTTAAAATGCTAGTGCCATCTTTATCTGTACGAGAGTGACCATACTCTAAGTCAAATTCCCCAGACCAAACTCCAGACCCAATCATTGCAGGACTAAAGCGAGCACCTTCTTCATTGGTCCACACTACTACCTCGATAGGCTCTTCGGTTTCTACCTTATTATCATTTAACGTTCTGATAACTTCCAAACCCGCTAATACACCATAAACACCATCAAATTTACCGCCTGTTGGTTGAGTATCTAGGTGGGAGCCTGTAATAACTGTTGGCAAAGTATTATTTTTTCCAGTCCGACGAGCAATGATATTACCCATTGAGTCGACTCTTATCGTACAGCCTGCACTCTTGGCCCAATTGCTGAATAAATCACGACCTTGTCTATCTAATTCAGTAAGAGCCTGACGGTTGCACCCACCTTTAGCGGTCGCACCGATTTTCGCCATTTCCATCAAACTGCTCCATAATCTGTCACCATTGACTCTCATGTTTGGATCAAATAATTTGTTGGCAGCGGTCATATGTTTCTCAATATAGTGAATTGTTAATATCTATTAAGAGTAAGGCTGAACTTGTGTTTTGCCTATACCACGCTGGTAGTAGTGATGATTGTTACTTTACGCAATTAATCGGCTGAGTAACTGCAATTAGTAATTTCTCAAGGGAGCAAAATTGTGGTTTTAAGCATTATTTGTAATTAATTCATGGAAATGACATTCCATAATTATAGTAGGATTTAGATGAATACTATTTTTTCATCTAAATTTTGATTAGTTGCTTTCTTTATTTAAGCTTTTTAAAATTTCGCATTCCCCGACAATTTCATTGGGGCATGATGTTGCTAATTGATGCAACGTTTGCTCAAGTAACGTTAATTCCGCTATGGTTTTTCGAACCTTTTCTAACTGCTGCTCAATAAGAGAATCAACTTCTTTACAAGATGATTTCTTATCAGCCTGTACGGCGATTAACGTTTTAATTTGCTCTATCGGTATTTGTAATTCACGGCAGCGTCTAATAAAAATCAAGCGTTCGACATCATTTGAACTGTATTCTCGGTAGCCATTGTCATTGCGCAACGCTTTAGGTACTAAGCCAATGTCTTCATAGTAGCGAATGGTTTTATTGGGTAAATTGGTTAATTTAGCTAGCTGGCTAATTTTCATCGAATTTTCTCACAAGTTTTCTGATAACCGTTGACCTTACTGTTACTGTAAGGTTTATAATGCCGCAATGACAACAATAACTCAATTGAATCGTTGCTGAACCAATGACTCGACTCTTTAACATATTCCGCTTTAATATCGCGCTAAGTGGTTTGCAACTGGCTCAATATTTATTGATTGCCAGCCTAGTGTCACAATCTGCTTTTGCCGCAACAGATATGTGTTCAGTATATGAGAGTAATACCTTGTCAGCTGAATTCAACGCTCAATTAAATCTGTCAATAAACAACACCGATTCGAACTTATATCAAGACAATACTGATGATTTGTGCGCTGAGCAAAGTGGTGAATGCTGTGCTGCATGCAGTAACGTTATGTTCACCTCGCTCACCTTACCTACAACCGGAAAAACTTCTGATGCATTACTGTTAAACAATAACCGAATGCACCTCGCAGCTCCGTATTATGCATTGCTCCGCCCTCCTAAATACTAGTTAACCGTTTTATTTATTACTCGCGTAACTTTAGTGACCTGATGTTTAGGTGACTAGTGGTGTAAGTGGCAAGCAAAGTCTGCAACTTATTCATCTTTAAAATATTTATCCATAGGAAAACTCATGTTTTTTAATTTTCGTGCCGCTTGCAAGCAGGCACATAAACTAAGGCGTACACCAAAATGGCTAGTTTTTATTAGCGCTTTGCTGCTTAGTCATTGCTCCATAGCACAAGAGCAGGGGGGAACGTCATTGCTCACATTGTCTTCCGCAATTAAACTTACACTTAAAGAAAACCCGTCTTTAAAAGTATTCAAGTTCAAAGAAGAAGCGTTGGCAGGCCAACAAAAAACGCAAAATTTAACTCCGGGCTATGAGCTTGGTTTTGAAATTGAAAATTTTGCTGGTAGCGGTGATTTAAGTGCTGTTGACAGCGCAGAGTTTACCGTATCTATATCATCCATTGTTGAAATGGGAGATAAGCGAGCAGCTCGTACGGGTTTAGTACAAAACCACAGCTTAGTACTTGCCGCAGAGCGTAAAGTACAAGCGCTAACCTTGCTTGCTGAAGTAACTCGTCGCTATATTAATGTCCTCACTGCCCAAGAACGTTTGGCATTAGCACAACAATCTAGCCAATTAGCCGAAGAAACGTTAGAGGAAGTTGAAAAACGAGCTAAGGTGGGCAACACCCCGAAAGCGGAGATAAAACGTGCTTTAGCGGCGTTAGGTAATACACGTCTTACCCTATCCGCTGAGCAACAAAATCTTCAATACTCTAAAATTGCCTTAACCATGATGTGGAACGAAACTACGCCAGAATTTACACACGTTGAAGGCAATTTGTTTCAATTTTCACCTGATGTTGCGTTTGATACGCTGTTTAACAAAGTAAAACAAAACCCAGCAATTTTAGTGTTTGCCAGTGAGCAACGGCTAAAAGATGCGGAGTTACGTTTAGCGCGTACCAGTTCAATCACCGACATTAAATGGAGTGTTGGCATTAAGCATATTCAAGAGCTGGATGATACCGCACTTACGGCAAGCTTTAGTGTGCCGTTATTTGCCGCAAAAAATAATGCTGGCGCGATCATTTCGGCGCAAGCTGCCAGGGATGAAGTTGCGGCCAGAAAAGAGTTAAGTTTAGTGAAAATGCACAGCCAGTTATACCGTGCTTTCGCCAATAGAAAACAAGCCATTTTTACCGTCAACAGCTTAAATAATACCATTATCCCAACCCTTGAAGAAGCGCTCAGTGAGACCCAAATCGCTTATCAAAATGGTATATACAGTTATTTAGACTATATCACCGCGCGGCAAGAGTTATTGTTTGCCCAACGCGCGAAGATCGACGCCGCTGCTGCCGCTCTGCAATATGGTACCGACATAGAAGAACTCATCGCCGAGCCGTTACCGGCATCGCAACATCGCACTAACACCACATTTCAAGGAATTGCACAATGACTGCCATTACTTTATCGAGAATAATAGCAACACTGATCTTTTGCAGCACTTTTACCGTTACAGCAACCGCCAACGCCAGTAAAGATAAGCACGCAGAGCATACTGATGAACACATCGAGCAACGAGCTGATAACAATTCAGATGAACACGCAGATGAGCACTCTGATGAACACTCAGATGAGCATAGTGACGAACATGGTGAAGAAGGGCATATTGAATTGTCTGCTGACATGGCAAACCAAGCAGGTATTGTATCAACAACGGCTACGTCCGGTGAACTAAAACAAACCATAACCGTTTATGGAAAAGCCGCGATGGAACCAAGCGCGGTGAGCCAGGTGCGTGCACGTTTTCCCGGGATGATCACCAAATTATCAGTCAATGTTGGTGATCGCGTTGTGGCCGGAGATGTCGTTGCTGAAATCGAATCCAGTAATAGCCTTATGCGTTATAGCATAAGCTCGCCTATATCTGGTGTTGTCACACAGCGTAACGCTAATCCGGGCGAGTTAGCCAACGAACAAGTCTTGCTTAGTATTGCCAACTACAAACAGTTATGGGTTGAATATAAAATTTTCCCAAATCAGATGTCGCAGCTGGCAGTTGGGCAAGACGTTACCATATATAACGAATATCTGCGGGTAAACTCACAGGTAAAGCACTTAGTAGCTAGTAATTCCGCATCGCCATTCACTATCGCCAGAGTGCCTTTAAATAACCAACAAAATCAATTCTTTCCTGGTTTAATACTCTCTGGCTCCGTGGTGGTTAAACAAGTCCCCGTACCATTGGCAGTCGATAACCGTGCGGTCCAGCAAATTGACGATACACAGGTGGTGTTTGTGAAAAATGCGCATGGCTATGAATCTCGACAAATCACCTTGGGGCAAACAGATGGCAGCTTTTCTGAGGTGCTTTCTGGTTTGCAAAACGGTGAGCAATACGCCGTTGAAAACAGCTATTTACTGAAAGCCGATCTGGGTAAATCCAGTGCTGCGCATCATCATTAGGAGATAGTAAATGATTGAATCAATTTTACGCCTGTCTATCGCCAGGCGGTGGCTAATGATGTCATTGGCCCTGTTGCTCATTGGACTAGGATATTGGAGTTACCAAAAGTTACCCATTGACGCTGTGCCTGATGTGACCAACGTACAAGTACAAATTAACACCAAAGCAACCGGCTACTCACCACTGGAAACTGAGCAACGGATCACTTATCCAGTCGAAACGGCATTAACCGGGCTGCCTAATTTGGCTTATACGCGTTCATTATCGCGCTATGGTTTGTCGCAAGTGACCGTGGTATTTGATGAAGGTACCGATTTATATTTTGCCCGTAACCTGATTAATGAGCGACTAAACGCCATTAGCAGGAAACTACCGGCTGATCTCGAGCCGGAAATGGGGCCAATTTCCACCGGCTTAGGTGAAATATTCATGTATACCATTGAAGCGGCGCCAGATGCGACGCAAGCCGATGGTAGTCGCTACAATGCAACAGTGTTACGGGAGATTCAAGACTGGATCATCAAGCCACAACTTGCTTTAGTTAAGGGCATTACTGAAATTAATACCATCGGCGGTTTTGACAAGCAGTATCACATCACTCCAACGCCTAGAAAAATGCTGCAATATGGCATTAGTTTTGCGGACATCACGCGAGCGCTAAACACCAATAATAGCAACCGCGGTGCCGGCTACATTGAAACTAACGGCCAACAACTTACCGTTCGTTCACCAGGACAACTGAAAACTATTAGCGACATTGAGCAAGTAGTGGTTAAACACAGCAATAGTGTACCTATAACGGTTGCCGATGTGGCCGAAGTGGCTATTGGTAAGGGGCTACGAACTGGCGCGGCAACTCGCGATGGTAAAGAAACGGTACTCGGTAGTGCAATGATGCTCGTCGGCGAAAATTCAAGAACGGTCGCTCTTGCTGTAGCAAAAAAGCTCGAACAAGTGAAAGACTCTTTGCCTGAAGGCATTATCGTTAAGGCTGTATATGATCGTACCACCTTAGTGGACAAGGCGATTGCTACTGTTCAAAAAAACCTGGCAGAAGGCGCACTACTGGTGATTGCCGTGCTGTTTTTGTTATTGGGCAATGTTCGGGCAGCGTTAATTACAGCCGCGGTTATTCCATTAACCATGCTGGCAACCATTACTGGTATGGTGCAAGCCGGAGTGTCGGCAAACCTGATGAGTTTAGGGGCGTTAGATTTTGGTTTAATTGTTGATGGTGCGGTTATTATTGTTGAGAACGCGATCCGAAGGATGGCCCAGGCGCAACGCCATAAAGGCAGTCGTCTTGATATAAATGAGCGATTGCATACGGTTTTTCAGGCCACCAATGAAGTGATCAGACCAAGTTTATTTGGCGTTATCATTATCACTGTAGTGTATATTCCACTATTTAGCTTAACCGGTGTGGAAGGAAAAATGTTCCATCCGATGGCAGCTACTGTGGTTATCGCATTATTATCTGCCTTGGTGCTGTCGTTAACCTTGGTTCCTGCTGCTATCGCGTTGTTTATGACTGGTGATATCAGTGAAAAAGAGAGCAAAGTGATCATCGCGGCAAAGTCTATATATAAACCAATACTTATTGCGGCGATGAAAATCCGTTGGTTGGTGCTAGCTATAGCATTTGCACTTGTGGCATTTTCAATTTGGTTAGCCACCACCTTAGGCTCTGAATTTGTGCCACAACTTAATGAAGAAGACATTTTATTACAGGCCATTCGCATCCCCGGCACAGGTTTAGACCAATCGGTTACCATGCAAAAGGCGCTGGAAGATAGCATCAAAGATTTTCCCCAAGTAAAAAATGTATTCTCTAAAATAGGTACGCCAGAGGTTGCTAATGATCCGATGCCGCCGAATATCGCCGATACCTTTATCATGCTGAAACCTCGCAGTGAATGGCCAAACCCAAGTATGACCCATGCTGAATTGGCAACAGAAATTGTTGCGGCGGTATCTGGTCAGCCGGGAAATAACTTTGAATTAACCCAGCCCATTGAGATGCGCTTTAATGAACTGATTTCTGGTGTAAGAGCCGACCTGGGTATTAAAGTGATAGGTGACGATCTTGAGCAGTTATTAACTTCGGCCAATGCGATAAGAGAAGTGCTTGAAACCGTTGACGGCGCCACCGATATTCAAGTTGAGCAAGTCACCGGTTTGCCAATGTTGTCAATAGAGCCAAAGCGCATTGCTATAGCGCGCTATGGTTTAAATGTATCACAATTACAACAAACCGTTGCCGCTGCCATAGGTGGTGAAACCGCGGGCATGATATTTGAAGGCGATCGTCGCTTTAACATGGTGGTGCGCTTGCCAGAATCTATTCGTCAAAATGTTGCACGATTAAACGAATTACCAATCTTGTTACCTAATGATAGTTATGTGCCGTTAGCTGAGCTTGCCAACTTAAATATTGCGCCAGCGCCGAATCAGATCAGCCGTGAAAATGGTAAACGCCGCATTGTGGTCACCGCCAACGTACGCGGCCAAGATTTAGGCACATTTGTAAAACAAGCGCAGGCAAAAATAAACCAGCAAGTAAACATTCCCGCGGGTTACTGGTTAGAATATGGTGGTACCTTTGAGCAGTTGGAATCGGCAAGTAAGCGCTTATCCATTGTTATTCCACTCACTTTGGCCTTAATTCTTGGGCTGTTAGTGATGGCATTTAGCTCAGTAAAAGATGCGTTGATCATTTTCACTGGTATTCCTTTAGCGTTAACTGGCGGGGTGATCTCGCTATGGTTAAGGGATATGCCATTATCGATTTCTGCAGGCGTTGGTTTTATTGCGCTATCTGGCGTTGCTGTTTTAAACGGGTTAGTGATGCTCTCCTTTATCCGCGATTTATGCAAAGAGCGAGGTGAGCTTATCTCTGCCATTATTGATGGTGCCATGATCCGACTCAGGCCGGTATTAATGACGGCATTAGTTGCCGGCTTAGGCTTTGTGCCAATGGCGCTGAATGTAGGCACCGGTGCTGAGGTGCAACGACCACTTGCTACCGTGGTTATTGGCGGCATCATTTCTTCAACCTTATTAACTTTACTGGTATTGCCAATTCTGTATAGAATTGTACATCAACGTGCTTTTGCGAAAACCGCTACGAGCCTGTAACGTTACCAATCAGCCAAACAAAAGGGCTGAATAATCAGCCCTTTTTTTACCCCATTACTTTTCAAATTTATTGAAATGTAATCTTTACTGTTTCACTCGTACTCTTACTGATGCCGATATAAGATGCTTGCTTCGATTCTACACTGGTATGAAATGGTGTTGGTAGTTCAGTAAATGCGCTTTGCCATTCAATAGCTGCAAAATCATCAATATCGACTTTGCCGGTTCGGCCATCGGTTAATTCAATCTCAGCGATTACTCGATAAGAGCGATACCCCTTACTCGGATAATTATGTCGCACTGATTCAAAATCTAGCTCAATTGTTTGCCATGCTGACTTTCCTTGTAAATCAACAGAGCCAATTAACTGTTTTTCGCTTTCTTTACGAGCCTGGAAAAAGCCTTGTCCATATCGTCGGCCTTGCCAGTAAAAACTTATTTTCGCCACATTATCTGTTTTCACTTTAGCTGTAACTGTGGTTGGAATATCACCTTTAAATTTGCGGCGAAACGCCTGCATGCCAACTGTACTGGTTTGATTACTATTTACCGTTACCCCTAAACTCTTGTTGCCACTAGCACCGTAGTTATTAATTACTGTATGCTCGCGATCAAAAAACCAGCTGCGTTCATTACTATTAAACGTGTCGAAACTTTCAAAGTCACTGCCATTGATTAAATTAATACCTAAACGATAGGATACATTTTTAGGCGTATTTACCTGTGCTAAGTTCTTTTGCCAAGGCAATAGGTACAATGGGGCGGTTCTGGTATTTTCAGGAAAAGAAATTGTTGCAGACTGGTTGTTTGATGGTGTTTGCTCTGTGCTAATAACGCCGTGACCGCCAGATAGGCCGATATGAGTGTTACGTTGAGCCGACAATGTAGTAATACGTTTCATCGTGGTATAACGGTTAATGCCGGTTGCCGGTGTTGGCTTGTAGCCTTTTAAATAAATTGGCACTATTTCTGCGCGATGAAATTCGCCTTTGTCCATCCAAACATACAGTAAAAAACTATAAGGGGTTGATGGGATATATTGATCAAAAATAAAATTACCCATTGAATAAGCAATCAACTTACCTTTGTATAACTCTATGCCTTGAGTTACATGAGGATGATGAGCGATAGCTAAAGCAGCGCCATGATCGATGGCTGCTTTTAAGCGTTTTTCTGTTACCCCTGTTGGGTTGTTCGTGTATTCCTGGCTGCCATGGTATTGCACTACAGGCACACGACCAGCATCCACTTGTTTTCCAACCGAAGCAATAATATTGTTCAATGAACCAAAAGCTGCACCACCTTTGTCATGCTCGGCAACTTGGTTGGGATCTGCCCGACCTTCCCAGCCAACATAGCCCAACATGCCATAATCAACGCCGTTAATATTTGTTACATGCGCCTTTAATGCTTCTTCTTCATTAATCCCTGCGCCAGAGAAAGCAAGTTTTGACTCGCGCATATGTTTTAGCGAAGTCTCTAATCCAGATTTTTTATAATCATAGGTATGGTTATTCCCCAAGGTGACATAGTCAATTCCTGCCCAAGTTAAGGCATCAAGAATTTCAGGTTTAGAGTAAAATGCCACTGATTTAGGCGCGGCATCACCTGGTTTATTAGCAAAGATCTGTGTTTCTAAATTAACTGCAGCAATATCAGCCAAGCTCATATAAGGCTTAACGTTTTCAATAACGGCTCGGCTATCTACTATGCGCGAGTCATTGTGTATTAATACCTCATCACCAAAATAAGGCTTATAATAACGTCGCCCCATCATGGCATCACCGCCAAAAGCAAACATAACGCGTCCTTCTGCTTTTTCAACGAGAGTAATATCGGCAATGGTCAACGGTGCGGCTTGATTGGTTAATTCAAAATGACTAAACGTTTGTACGCTTGGGTAAAACCCTTCCTTGCTATAATCGAGTCGGTAAATGTCAGCATCAGCAACGTTAATTTGATAGTAACCTTGCTTATCTGTATTGGTGTTTGATCCTGATAAACTCACCTTAGCTTGTACAATTGGTTGTTGGTTTTCAGTGAGCAAACGGCCTTTAATTATCACTTCGGCAAAAGCAAATTGACTAATAAGAGCAAAGAAGACTAGGCTGGTAAATATTACTTTTTTCATTGTTGTATTCACTTTCTAAGACGTTTAATGTGGATTAATGTTAGTGCTAAAATTTAGTATATCGAAGTGTAGTAATATCGAGCATTCAATTTCTACCGTTAGGTATAACCTAAGGTAATGCCTATCGGCATAAGTATATATTCAACTCATTCCTTATGCAGAATGGTATAAACCTTTCAATTGTATTAAATACCCTTCATAATAAAATTTAAACAACTGTTTGAATCTATCGTTGTATTTCCATTTAGAGATTTTTATGACAAAACCAATTATCAACTTCGTCCATGCAAATGGTTTTCCCGCAGGAAGCTATCGTACATTTTTAGAGGAGTTTTCTCCGCACTACAAAATAATAGCACATGATAAATTTGGTCATAATCATAACTACCCCAGCCACAACAACTGGCAGCATTTAGTCACGGAGTTAGTCGAATTTATTAAAAAGCAAGACAGCAAAGTTATTTGTGTGGGCCATTCCTTTGGTGGGGTAATTTCTTTTATTGCTGCGTGCCAGCACCCGGAGCTTTTTCAAGGCTTAATCATGTTAGATCCGCCGGTGTACACCGGGCGCCTCTCTTGGTTATTACACCTAGCTAAAAAGACCCCGCTTATTGATAAAGTATCTCCCGCAGGCAAAGCAAAGAGTCGTCAACGCCATTGGCCTATAGAAACTAATTTAGTCACTAACTTCGGTCGGAAAAAGTTATTTCAAGACTTTGATAGCCGCTGTTTGCAAGATTATGTTGATAGTGCAGTGACAAATAGAAACAAGCGTTTTGAGTTAATATTTTCCCCCGAAGTAGAAGCCGATATTTTTAGGCATTTACCGTCTAATTTACTCAAATTTAAAAATAAACTTACCGTGCCTGCCGCACTGATTTATGGTGAAAAAACAGATGTTTTACCTATTCGATATTTCGAACGTTTTGCCAAACTTAATCAAATCGAGTTAACTATGATGCCAGATGGAGGGCATATGTTTCCACTTGAACAGCCCGAAAAAACCGCAGAGCTGATAGGTAAGCTAATCAAAAACTGGTGATATTTCGATAAAAAGTAAGCAAAATCATTTTTTAAAAGTTCTATATAGGGGTTTTAAACATTGTTTAAAACGTATCTGCCGCTAAGTTCATTTAAACCTTCAGTTAACTAGTAGCTTGTCTTTTGTTTGCTTAAAAAGTACTCTCTATAGAACAACTTGCGTCATTAATGCTAGAATTACACTTACTTCGAACTTTCACTATATATCCTGAGTTTTAATACACATGAGAGCATTGTTTTACTTTTTACTATCTTGGCCAGTACGCTTATTGGTACGTTGCAATATTATCCCTGATAATGTTGAGGCGCTTGAACTTGGCGACAATAAAGATGTTTTCTACATTGTAAGATATCAATCAGCGAGTGATTTAATTGCACTGCAAATGGCCTGTAAAAAACTTAATTTACCCGATCCGCTTGCAACTGTTAGCGTAAACGGGCAATCAATGAACCGCTGTATCTGTCTCGAAAAACCTCGCTCTGTGATCCCTTGGATAACAAGAAGTCAAACTAAAGCGCTCTCTCAAGGTTTAGCTTTATTAAAAGATCATGAAACAAACCTCACGAAAAATGCAAAATTAATTCCAGTAAATTTGCTTTGGGGCAGGGCGCCTGCAAAACAAAAAGCCAATATGGGAGACGTGCTAGCTGATGAAGCGTCGCCAAGTATGTTCCGAAAATTTTGGATGGTGATTTTTTTAGGTAGAGATACTTTAGCTCGCTTTAGTTCTGCCGTATCTTTTCGAGAAATGGTTGAAACTCAAGGTAGTGATAAAATAGCAGCACGTAAATTAATACGTATGGCACGTATCCATTTTCATCGCCAAACAGTTGCCGCTACAGGGCCACGTTTGATGGATCGCCAGCAAATGTTCACCGCATTATTTGCCAACCCGGCAATTAAACGATTGATCAAAGACGAAGCAAAATCAAAAAACATCAGCGAAGCAGAAGTGAAGAAAAAAGCACTTGGAATGATGAAAGAAATTTCTGCTGATTACCGTCAAACTGTAATTCGTTTAGGTGAGCGAATTTTAGGTTGGTTATGGAACCGATTATACGATGGCATAAAAGTTCAAAATGCAGATCGTTTACGTACACTATCACAAGAAGGTCATGAGATAATTTATGTACCTTGTCATCGCTCACACATGGATTACTTATTACTTACTTATGTGATTTATCATGAGGGCTTGGTCACGCCAAGAATTGCTGCTGGAATTAATTTAAATTTTTGGCCTGCCGGTCCAATATTCAGAAAAGCGGGAGCATTCTTTATTCGCCGTAGCTTTAGAGGCAATCGTTTATATTCAACTATTTTTCGTGAATATTTAGGTTTGTTATTTAGTCGTGGCTATTCGGTAAAATATTACACTGAAGGTGGTCGTAGCCGTACTGGTCGTTTATTACAGCCAAAAACAGGTATGTTGGCAATGACGGTACAAAGCATGCTTAAAGGTATTGATCGACCGTTAACTTTAGTTCCTGTTTATATTGGCTATGAACATGTAATGGAAGTAGCGAGTTACCATAAAGAATTAAAAGGCAGCTCAAAACAAAAAGAGTCTATATTTGGCATAGTTAAGGCTATTCGCAAATTACGAAATTACGGAAAAGGTTTTGTCACCTTTGGTGAGCCAATTAATATCAATGAATTTTTAAATAAAGAAGTACCACAGTGGCGCGATAGTATCGACCCTATCGACCCGCAAAAACCTAAATGGTTAACCCCTGCAGTTAACGTCATGGCCAATCAGGTCATGACTGAAATAAACAAAGCAGTTGCGCTTAACTCTGTTACCTTAACGGCACTTATTTTGCTAACCGCAGAGAATAAAGCATTAACTCGCATAGAGTTAGAAGAACAGTTAGATTTTTTCCTTGAATTACAACGCGCTGCGCCATTTAGTAGTGAAATGTATATTCCTGAAGAATCAGGAAAAGAGCTGGTTGATTCGGTCATTCGATTGAATAAAGTCGACGTTACTGATGACAAACTCGGGCAGATTATCTCATTATCGGAGCAGGCCTGTTTAGAAATGAGCTACTACCGTAACAACATTGTTCACGCCTATATGCTGCCATCGGTTGTGTGTCGTTTATTACGAACCTACGAAAAACTCACCACTGAAGAAATTGATAATAAGGTAGAGCAGCTAGCCCAGTTGATCAAAGCTGAGCTTTATTTATGGCAAAGCCATGACAACATTGTTGAGCAAACAGAAAGCATTTTGGCAGCATTGCAAACGCAAGGGTTAATTAAATTAAGTAAAGCCGGTTACTGGTCTATTAAAGAGGACTGTGAGCAAGCCTATATGCTTAATTTGATGTCTTCTTGTATTAGTGAAACAGTACAACGTTACACTATAGTGCTTAATATTATTAAACAAGCGGCGCCAATCAGTCGCTCATCGCTTGAATCTGATGCAACTACATTAGCTAAGCGCATGTCTAAATTACATAATATTAATGCCCCTGAGTTTATTGATCGTAAAGCGCAGGCAGCAGTGGTGAATGCATTACGTGAATATGGTTATATTGAATCAGATGATATAGGTTGTTTTATTGCAACCGAGCGTTTAACTGAATTAAACGAAACCTTAGTGCACTTAATTGAACCTGATGTACTGCAAAGCATCTTACATTCATAAATAACTAGTTAAACAGGGCGAAAGCCCTGTTGTTTGCTTCAGGGATGAAGGAATGTCAAACTGCCATGGAAGGCTTTAAGTTTGTAATTCAGGCATAAGTTCTATAATCATTATCAACCAGTGAATTTACATGCAAAACATTTTATTCGTCATGCTTAGTCTCTGCTCCCCCATCATTTGTGCCAAGCCTTTGGAATTACCTAATCTCCCCGAGCCCGTTACTAATAATGCTATTGCACAGGTAACAACATCACAGGGTGAATACTTTATTAGTTTTATGGGTTTAGGTAAAAATAAGACCTATAAAGATGTGCACAATAAAGTTTGGGCGTTGAAGTTAGGTGACAAACAATGGCAAGCTAAATCACCTGTTCCTGCTACTCTGCCTTTACCTGGTCGACTCGCCTCAATCGCAGTTGGGGTTGGTCAATATGCTTATGTCTTTGGTGGCTATACAGTCGCTAGCGATCATCAGGAAATTTCCAGCCCTGATGTATACCGTTATGATGTAATAACAGATAGTTATAAAGCCTTAGCTACAATGCCTGTACCGGTTGACGATAGTGTCGCCCTAGTTTATCAACAGCGTTATATATACTTAGTCAGTGGTTGGCATAACGCCGGAAATGTGAACTTAGTGCAAGTGTATGACATTAAAAATAATAGTTGGCAACAAGCATCGCCATTTCTTGGAAAGCCGGTATTTGGACATGCTGGCGCAATTGCTGATAATAATATGCTAATTTGCGACGGCGTAATTGTACAACCGCAATTATTACAGCGCAGAACTTATCAAGATATTGCCCAATGCTTAAAAGGTATAATCGATGCTAACAACCCATTAAACATTGCTTGGCAATTAGTTGAACACCCAACCGGTAAAGGCAGATACAGAATGGCATCTGCTGGTGTAGATGGACAAATGGTTTTCATTGGTGGTTCTACTAATCCATATAATTTTAATGGTATGGGTTATAACGGCATTGCTGCTCCGGCAACGTCTGAAATTTGGCTCTATAATATTGAAACCAATCAGTGGCGAACTCAACTTGGCCATCATGCTAAATCAATGGATCATCGAGGTTTACTGAACTATAAAAATCAGCTCATTATTATTGGTGGGATGGATGATAAACAGCAGGTACTTCAACACGTTAATTCAATTTCATTAGAAAATACACAATCCAACAACTAAATCACAAAGAGTTACGTCAGTTAATGCTTTGTTGATCTAGATCAGAACCCGCAAATCCATGCTCTTCTATTATCTACCCATAAGTTTGAACAAGCTCGAAACAGGAGAGTAGCATGAACAATTTATCATTTTTATTATCAGATCCTATTGTATTATTTTCTGCAGGTGGCTTAGTAACTGTTTTGGCTATTTGTACATTTTATGTAGTTTTCTTTTTAAAGAAAATTAACAACAACGAATAGGAATTTATTGAAAATACCAGTTTAAATAAACTGGTGATGGAAACCCTCTTCACACCCTTTTGCAATGCTAATATTCTCTCTGTGTAATTGATAGCATTGCTTTTTTTTGTCCTTTTTTCGTTAAACCGTCCATAAACTTGCATTTGTAGCTCACAAGGTTAAGCTGTTGATATAACAAGTTGAACAGTCAACTTAGTCTCAACTAACAAAAATAATAATGCCATTGTTACGGCTGGGAATTTTCCATGGATAAAGTCAAAACCTTAATAGTTTTCATTGCTATGTTTTTATTTAGTAGCATGGCTAATGCTGCCTTGGTAAGTCAAACCATTAATAGCGAAAAGTCGTTTAGTTTAAAAGACAAGAAGATGGAAGCAGTAAGCGGCGAATTTATCTTTCTTATTGATCCTAAAAATCCTAGTAATAAACAGATTGTTGATATTGATAAGGCGCCGACCAATAGCGACGGCTTAGTCGAAGCTAAAGCGAACTTCTTTATAATTCAAAACAAAGACCCCAAGCAACGCAGAGGTGCTTTAGTTGAGGTGAGCAACAGAGGCTCAAAAGCATCACTTCGTTACTTTAATCATGCACGAAACTCCGATTCTCCAAATAAAGCATCTCTTTTAGGGGATGGTCTTATTCAAGATCTTGGATTGTCATTGGTTTGGGTTGGTTGGCAAGGTGATTTAACCGTTAACGCTAACAATATGCATGCCTCACTACCCAGAATTCATGGACTTGATGGCTGGGTGCGCAGTGACTGGACTGTGGATACGGCCAAGTCTTTGTTAACCCTTGCGCACAAAAAAGGGGTAGAAACAATTTATCCAGTGGATTTTGCCAAACAGCAAGATGCTTGGCTTACCAAACGTATGGGACGCGATAATTTGCGTGCTGTCGTGCCCCACTCTATGTGGCAATTTAGTTCTGACGGTAAACACATTGCCGGAGATTTTTCTCCTGGTATTTATGAGTTGGTTTACCCTAGTCGTGCGCCTATGGTTACAGGCATAGGTTTAGCCATTTTACGAGATACTTCTGCCTACATTAAACAAGTTGATAGTGCTTTTTCAGTGCCGAAAACCATAGCGTTTGGCGTGTCTCAAACCGGGCGTTTTTTACGTCACTTTTTGCATCAAGGTTTTAATGAAACTGAAATGGGGACTATGGCGTTTGATGGTATGTTAATTCATACTGCTGGCGCAGGGCGAGGAAGTTTTAATCATAGGTTTGCTCAACCATCACGTGATGCACATCGCATGTCGGCATTTTTATACCCGACGGATGTTTTTCCATTCACCAGTGCTCGCGTACGTTCTAATATCACCAATAAAAAGCTTGGTTTATTGAAACGCCACCATGAGGACTTTTACCCTAAAATTTTTTATACCAACACCGGTTATGAATACTGGGGCCGAGCTGCAGGTTTAATACATACCCACAATGTATTTGATATGGCGCCATTAAAAAACGAGCGAATTTATCATTTTGCTTCGGCTCAGCACTTTGTAGAAAATCCAAATGATTTGACCTTACTTAATGAAAAAACAGGCTTGTTCCGTGGCAATCCTTTAGACTTTAAATTACATTTACGAGCGTTGTTATCACATTTAACTAACTGGGTAGTTAGTGATGAAGAACCACCGAAAAGCGCTTATCCACGTTTTGCTGATCAAACACTTACCACCTTCTCTCACTATCAATTGCCAGAATGGTTGAATATGGAAAAGCCATTTAAACCTCATACTGCCTACGAAGTCGATTATGGTAAAACTTGGGAGCAAGGGATAATTACCAATCAACCACCAGTGATCTTGGCTGAAATTATGCCGCCAGTACCGAAAGTGGATAACAATGGTCATGAATTAGGCGGCATAAATCATCCGCTGATTAAGGCACCCATTGCAACTTTTTTACCTTGGGTACTTAGGTACAATAAGTTCTCAAATAACGAAATTGAAGATTTTCGTGGCGCGGTTAAAAAGTGGACTAAAAAACGCATTTACTCGCGGTATTCGGATAAAAAATCATATTTAAACCACCTCAATAAAATGACTTTAAAAAGCTTGGCTGAAGGTTGGATTTTAGCTCGCGACGTGTCTAGAGTTAAGCAGCAAGGAAGTTGGTTATGGGACTGGAGTATGGATCAGCCTGATCCTATTTATGCTTCGGTAGGCGAAAATTCATTAGAAGAATAATGCTGCGCTATCCAAGTGATTTGAAATGAACAATATTTTTGCCAAAATCCCTACTGATTTAAGTTTAGAAGTTTGTGACATAATCGCTCAGAACGATATTATAAAAATTGAGCGGATAATTTCCAAAGGTCAATGCTCACCAAAAACAGGCTGGTATGAACAACAGCATCATGAGTGGGTGATAGTTTTACAAGGTGAAGCCATATTAACTTTTTCAGATGATAAAAAAGTAAAACTTAGTGTAGGCGATTACCTAAATATAGAGCCTTTACAAAAACACAAAGTGAGTTGGACAGATCCAGACACAGAAACAATTTGGCTAGCGATTCATTATTGATAAAGCTCAATAATTCAACAAATACAACGGTAGTCGTTACGGCGCGAAAATGATGACTGCCGGAACAGGTCTGGATTACTCCAGAAAAAGCATTAATAGTTACAGTTTTCGTTTTCAGCAATCACTTGACTTGCTATCTGTCCTAAAAATGATTGGGTTGCTTCATCCGCCGGCAATTCTTGTATAAATGGCAATAAATCAGCTGATTGTCCAGTGATCATTTCATAAAAAACCAAAGCGGTTAATAGTGAGCCGATACTTGTTGCATGGTTACCATCACTTGAATGCAATTCTAATTGAGGTTTTAACTGTAACGCTCTATCCCAGACAAGGCCTACGGGAGCAACACAGCTTGCTTCTTCTTCAGCAATTGCAACATGGATATTATGAACATATTGCCCTTCTACAAGATCTCCTTTTTGAGGGTGTTCTGGGAATAGCATTGGTGTTGCAGATTGATGTTTAACTCTTTGAATCCAAAGTTTAGTCGCCGAAGTAGGATAAGTATGTTCACGGCTTTGAGAGTATTTTTGCCCTTGTAAAATAACATGGCTCCAACTGTTGCCCTGCAGTTGCTCAATTAAATCTTCACTGTGCAGAGCTACATCCAAAAAAGTGCCATGACCGACCTCAACTGTTACGACTTTTTCTGCCAAGCCCTTTTCAATTAGCGTCGAAACTAGGCTCTTTAGTGGTTGAACATGGCTATTACCTATGAATAGAACTTTATAATGATTTACTTCGGAATTATCCGTTATAGGTAAATCCTTAACATACTGTTCAGATACATTAGATTGCTTGTTCGCTTTGACATCACTCTCAACATCATTATTGTCTGAACCACAAGCAGTCAGAAGTGCGATAAACATAACTAACAGCCAATAATCTTTCATTAATTTCTCCCTTTTCAATTGAATGTGCAGTTCTAAACAGTCGGTGATGACCAATCTTTGTGCAAATATAAATCTGAATGTTCTATTTAAAATCTATTTTTTCAATAGCATGATCCAGGTATTGGCATAATCAGGCAGGTGTTTATTTGCTTGATGGTAATCAGCCCAACCGTAATAGCTATCGACTAAAAAATCTAATTGAAAACGGTTATTATCAAAAGCGCCGCCAGTATCGGCTAAAATCCCCATTTGGCTCACTGAACGACCATTTAATGGGTAATTGACCATGATTAACTTACCTAAGCCTAAATCAGCCATATTGCCGGCAAAAGTTACCTGTGGTTTAACCGCTATTTTACTTTCTAAGGTTTGACCATAGCCCATAACCGATGGCACTTCGGCAAAATACCAATAACGTGCTTGCTCACTTTTTCCAATGCTGTAATCGTAGCTAATGCCATTATTACGGTGAACGTTGAAGTATCTGGTTTTCCCTTCTACCTCTAAAACGCCAGTGCCTTGTAATAACACATCATGTAAGCCAGCTTCACTGATCCACACTAATGGCTTTGCCAGATTAAACTCAGCTATTTTACCTTGAATGATATCTTGGCGAGTATATTTAAACCTTGTCAGCGAATCTTTTTTCAGTTCGGCCTGAGCCGCAGTTAGACCTTGCTCATCAAACGGTAATTGGTAAAGTGCTTGATCAAACTCAGTGGTTTTAACTGGGCTGGCTTTTAATAACTTGGTGTAGTATTTAGTGATAAATAACTGATCATCAGGAATGCTGGTTAATAAGCGATTTTTTGCCGCATTGGTACTTTTTTTACTAATATTAACTGCAGTTGTGATATCTGGGTACCAACGATAAAAGTCAAAGTGCTGTGTTAAAAACTCAGCGTTTTGTAAGCGGCTTTGTTGTTTGGTTCGAACATCTGATAGGTAAGTGGTGCAGATGAAATTTAGAGTGCTCTGCACTCTATCTAATGATATATCGGCAGTTATTAGCTTGCCGGCATGAACCGCTAGCGGATCAGTGTTGCTACCTGTTTTATGATTATTAATGTAAGTGTTGGTGTTATTAGCCACAGCACATAAATCACTGGTTTTAAATAACTGCATGTTGCCAATATTTGGGTTTGGCTCTAACACAAAACGGGCATTGTCAGTAAAAGCATTAAAGCTGATGCTGGCTAAAAATAGGGTAGTAATAAGTTTCATTGTGCTCTTTATACTGTGCTCTTTAAACAGCGATCTAATATTTATAAGTCTTAGTTAATTAGCCTTGCGCAATAAGCTCTTGATAAACGCGATTAGCTTGTTGGTGCTCACCCATTAGCTCTAATAATTTTGCATAGCATTGTAAATCATCGCTCGCTTGCTCAATTTTTAGTAAAGAAGTAAATGCTTTATGAGCTTTGTCATATTCTTTATTAGCAACACAAAGGTGCGCAAGCGCACTTAACCATAGAATATTTTCAGGCTGTTTTTGCAGGATCTTTTGCACCGCAAAAATAATATGTTCGCTATTTTGTATGGGTAATTGTTTAACCGCATTAATGAAACTAAGCGATGCATCTTTTTTAATTAGCGGTAGCACTAAGTTTTCTAAATTGGTGACTAAACCATTGGCTACTAAACAATGGGCATAAGCTAATACGATGCCTTCACTTTGACGCTCTTTTCTTGATAGAGCTTTGTAATACTTGGCCACTGCATCAACACTGCTTTTTGCAATTAACTCAGAAAAATAACCGGTAAAAGCACGAACTTCCCAATCGGTGATTTTTTCTTTATCTAAATTCTTATCCTTACGTGCAATTTGTAAAAGTGCAGTTGCTTGTTCAAATTTATCTTCATGGATATTAATTTCAATATCTAAACCTAACAAACGACCGTCATGACCAATCAATTTATGGTTTTCATTTAACAATGCACGTGCTTTAGAAAATTGTTTATCATCTAAATTTAATCGACCTGCAACCAATAAAGTTTCAAAACTGAAATTCTCCTGAGCTTGAGGGTGCTCTGCAATAAACTGTAAGTAATTCGCTGTTTTCGCCGACTCTCCCAACTTGTTCGCCGAAGATGCTGCAACTAACCAAGCACTGTTTGCCATATCGGTATGCTCGGCGCATTTAGCCATCAATGCTTCAGCTTGTTTATAATCTTCAAGTAAATAGGCGCCTAAACCTTTTTGAAATTCGCGTTTTGCCTTCGCTCTATTACTGAACGCCAATTTGCGCCATGCGCTGGAGCTAAATTTAAAGCCAATACGAGTGCCCCAAAATAAAAATGCAAAAATGAAACTGGCTAAAACCATTAATAGAATTGCACTTACTACGGTTAGCTCATAAGTTAAATCGCCCATGGCGATCAATATGTAACCTTTTTCATCAATTAAAAATGGCGCAATAGCGATAAGTGCTAGTAGTAAAACTAATTTGATGATTGAACGTATCATGCTTCACCTTCCTCTTGTGCAAGGGAAGTTGGCTTTTGTTCTGGCTTTGTATCTGGTGCAATTACTGCTGGATTTTCGGTAACTGGCTTTATAGTTTTTACTGGTTGTGGCTTAACGCCGCCCAGTCTTTTCTGGGGTTTGTTTTCTAATATTGCTCGCAGTGCTTGTTGTGATGCTAATGTCTGCGGGTAATCTACTGTTACCGGCATTGCTTTTATTTCGGCCAAACGGGCATTAAATTGCTGAGTATTAACTTTGGTCATATCAAAATGAAGACTTAACCAACGCTGGATGTCGGTAACCGTTTCAATAAATAAAGCTTTTTTACCTTGGCTAACTGCCCACTGTACTTGTTGAAATTTTAACTCTAAATTATGATATAAGTTTTGTTCAAATTCAGGCTCCATTAATGGTTCAACATTCCCTGAGCGGCGGCGAACAGTAATAAACTCGTCTTTAAATTTCGCCCAGCTTTTCGCTAAGTTAGCTTGCCAGTCATTAACATCTTCGGTTAATGCGGTACTTTCTGTAAGTTCTGTTTCTTCAGGTAATTGCACTGTCGCCAAAGGCAGATTGTTAACCTGTTTACTTAACCCCATTAACGTTAAGATAATATCGTCACGTTGCAGCTTTGGTAGTACTTTAAGTTTTTCGATATCTTCATTTATCAACTCTCTGACTTTCATCATGCGCGGATCTTTTAAATCTTTTATACGGGCATCGGCGTCTTGCATAAGAGTAATGGCCGTGCTGGCATCTTTTTCAAGCCACAACACTCGGCCCGCCATGCGTGTCAGGTATTCAGCTTCGGTAATTTGCCAGTTGTTTGGCTGACTATCTATTAATTGTTCAATTTGTTGCTCTAACTCGTTAATGCGACTACCGCTACGCTGTTCTACTTCACTGATTAATTGGCTAATTTGTTGTTGTGAACGTTTTTGTAAGGCACTTATTTGTTGCTGTAAATGTAGATCAAGTTCTTTTACGCTTGTTTTAGTTTCATTGGCGAGGCGCTGTTCAAGCTCAGTATTTTGTTGCTGTTGCCACCAATAGTGTGCACCAACACCGCCACCTGCTGTAGCTGCTACTAACAAAGCGAATACTGCGGTTTTAGAAATTCTTTGTTTTATTTGTGAAGATTTTATTTGTGCTTTAGCTGTTGTTTTTTTTGATAGCTTAGAAGCCGTTGATGAGGTTTTACTCATTTCAGGGCTTTGAGCTTGCTGTTTTGCTTTTGCGGCAATTTTAGCTGCATCACTTGCACTTATTTTAACTGATGGCTGATCAGTTTTTTTATCACTAGTTTGCGCTTTGTTATTTTCTTTTTCGGTCATAATCAACTTCCATTGGCCGCTTTAAAGTAGCGTTTAAATAAGTGGTGTCATTGCTTGAAAAATTTGTTGGTGACTTGCACCATTGGCATTAATTACTTGTTCTAAACCATGCGCTTTGGCTTGCTCGGCAATTCGTGCACTAGCAACTATCCAATAGCAGCTATTTGCCCAGTTTATGTCAGCGACTAAATCTAAGGTTTTGTTTAATAATTCACTTGATGTAATAACAATACAGTTAATTTCATCTTTACGCCATTTATCAATGGTTTGCTTAGCAGATAAAGTTAACCATTGGCGTTTATATACTTCATTATAGGCAACTTTAGCGTGTTTAAGTTCAAGCTGCTGTTTTAGAAACTCTCTGCCGCCATTGCCGCGGATAATTAACACCTGCTTGTTGGCAATATTTTGCAACTGGACTAATGCCAATAAACCTTCACTTGTTTCGAGATTAGGTACGACTACATCTTCTATACCATGAGCAATTAATACGTTAGCGCTGGCTTGGCCAACAGCAATGAATGTAGTGGTTTTTATATGGTTAGAAAAATCGGTAGCTTGCAGAGCAAAGTTAGCCGCCGCAGGGCTGATAATTATTATGAAGTCGGGGTTTAAACTGTTGAGCTGTTGTTCTAATGAAGCTTGTTGTTCGCCTGGTTGATAGGCGAACAAAGGAGTGATCTCTATATTGCTGGCAATAGGTGCAAGTACCTTTGCCAGCTGTTGAGATTTTTGTAAGGGCCTGGTTAATAAAACGTTGAGTTTATCTTTGCTCATATACCTGCTTTAAAATAACATCGGCGCCATCTTTCAATAATTTTTCAGCAAGTTCAGTACCCATGGCATCTCCAGTGGTTAATGCGCCGCGTATTTCATTATGTAAAATTTTGCTACCGTCTGTAGCTCCTACTAGACCACGTAAGTATACTTCATTATTTTCTATAATAGCGTAACTGCCAATAGGAACCTGACAACCACCTTCTAAAGCGCGGTTCATTGAACGTTCAGCTAATACTCTAATACGAGTTTCATTGTGCTCAAGTGGTGCAAGTAAAGCTTTAACGCGTTCGTCATCAACGCGACACTCTATACCAACTGCGCCCTGGCCATTTGCTGGTAACATTACTTCAGGTTCAATAAACTCTTGAATACGTTCAGGCATTTCTAAACGAATTAATCCCGCCGCCGCTAAAATAATGGCATCGTATTGACCATCGTCCAATTTTGCTAAACGAGTATTTACATTGCCACGCAAGTCGCGAATATCTAGATCTGGACGTAATGCTTTAATTTGACATTGGCGACGTAAACTTGAAGTACCTACTATTGCGCCTTGCGGTAACTCAGCTAAGCTGGCAATAGTGTTCGAAACGAATGCATCACGTGGATCTTCACGTTCACAAACTATTTCTAGGCCTAAACCTTCAGGAAATTCTACCGGCACATCTTTCATTGAATGCACTGCGATATCTGCGCGGCCTTCAAGCATAGCCACTTCAAGCTCTTTTACAAATAAACCTTTGCCGCCGACTTTTGATAATGGCGAGTCGAGAATAATATCGCCTTTAGTGACCATAGGTACTAATTCAACAGTGAGATCAGAATGGAAATGTTCTAAACGTGCTTTTACAAATTCAGCTTGCCAAAGGGCAAGAGCGCTTTTTCGAGTTGCTATTTTTAACGTTTGTTGAGTCATGTTGTTCTCGGTATTTTTTTACTACTTTTATTCGGCTGCTAAAATCACTTCGGTGTCAGCTTGAACACTTACTGCTGCGGATAAAAACTGCCAAAACTCGTCACCACCGCGTTTATCAATCCATTGTTCATTTTGATAGGCAAAATGGTGACCATTAAATTTTGTCGCTACCCAAACTTCCTGCAAGGGTGCTTGCTTGTTAATGATTATTTTTGTGCTATTTACGAAGGTTAATGTTAATAAACCACTAACACTTTCATAATCAATGTCGACTCCACAATCTTCAATGGCTTCTTCAACCGCTAAAAGTAAGTCGTCGGCAATTAGATTATACTGGCTATCGTTCATTATTAACCCTTATTTTTTATCATTTCTGGCAGAATTGTGAGGTATATCAATATTTCTTGGCAATATTGTGTTCTACAACTTGGTATTTATTGTATCGCATGCGATTATATACGGGTATAAATCTATTAATCAATCGATGCGATCAATAAAATGCTTAATAATAAACTACTTGTTGTTGTATTATCATTTCTTCTTTGTTTAGTTTCCTCATGTGGGCTAAAAGGTCCTTTATATGAGAGCGATTCGTCTGAAGAAAACAAGGCTGAAAAGCCTAAAGAAACAGTAAATAATAACCAATAAATTAGCTATAACCGTATTTAAGCTTCATTATTACCCAATAAGAAATTTCAGGACTGATACCAGTGGACTTTTTTAACCGTCAAAATAATTCATTGTATGCTGAAGATTGTTCAGTAACAGAATTAGCCAAAACTTATGGCACACCACTTTACGTATATTCACGTGCAACCATTGAACGTCATTGGCACGCATTTGATCAAGCTGCTAAAGACAGAAAGCACTTAATTTGCTACGCAGTGAAAGCAAGCTCTAATCTGGCAATTTTAAATGTATTGGCTCGTTTAGGCTCAGGTTTTGATATTGTTTCAAAAGGTGAGTTAGCGCGAGTGATCCAAGCTGGTGGCGACCCTGCGAAAGTCGTATTTTCTGGAGTAGGTAAAAAATCAGAAGAAATTGCCTACGCATTAGAACAAGGTATTCATTGTTTTAATGTCGAGTCTGAAGCAGAATTATCTCGTATAAATGAGGTAGCAGCAGGTATGAATATGCCAGCTTCAATTTCAATGCGCGTTAACCCTGACGTAGATGCTGGTACTCACCCTTATATTTCAACCGGTTTAAAAGATAATAAATTTGGTATTCCTATCGATCATGCAGTTGAAATTTATCAAAAAGCAGCAGCGATGTCACACCTTGAGGTAAAAGGTGTAGATTGTCATATTGGTTCACAACTTACTGAAGTTCAACCATTTCTAGATGCGTTAGACCGAGTATTAGTTTTGGTCGATAAACTGGCCGAAACTGGTATTAAGTTAAGTCATATTGATGTTGGTGGTGGTTTAGGCGTGCCTTACCAAGGCGAACAGCCGCCTCACCCAAGTGAATACGCTAAAGCGATTGCCGATAAATTGGCAGGCTACGACTTAGAGCTTATTTATGAACCTGGGCGTGCCATTATGGCCAATGCGGGTATTTTGGTTACCGAAGTCGAGTTTTTAAAAACCAACCAAGATAAACATTTTGCTATTGTTGACGGTGCGATGAACGATTTAATTCGCCCTGCGTTATACCAAGCATGGCAAGAAATTGTTCCTGTTGAACTTAATGCAGCTGCAGCGACTCAAAACTATGATGTTGTAGGTCCAGTTTGTGAAACTGGGGATTTCTTGGGCAAGAATAGAGATTTAGCGATTGCCCCTGGCGATTTGCTTGCAGTGCGTAGTGCCGGTGCTTATGGTTTTACCATGAGCTCAAACTACAACTCTCGCCCAAGAGCGGCAGAAATTATGGTTGATGGTGAGCAATCACATTTGATTCGTCAACGTGAGTCCCTTGAGTCTTTATGGCAAGGCGAAGCGGTTTTACCGTAAATCGTTTGTTAAGAATTTAGTTGGTAGAATAATGTTAATGAACTTTTCCAAAATGCACGGCCTGGGTAACGACTTTCTAATGTTGGATAACGTTACACAAAACATTTACTTGTCGAATGAGCAAATTCGCAAGTTGGCTGATCGCAACTTTGGTGTCGGCTTTGATCAGCTACTAGTTGTTGAGCCGCCTTATGATCCTGAATTAGATTTTCACTATCGCATCTACAATGCAGATGGTAGCGAAGTAAGCCAATGCGGTAATGGCGCCCGTTGTTTTGCCCGTTTCGTGAAAATGAAAGGTCTGACTAACAAAAATAAAATTAAAGTTACTACAACATCAGGCAAAATGACCTTGCACATCGAGCGCGATGGACAGGTAACTGTGACTATGCCAGTGCCTGATTTTGAACCTAATAAAATACCGTTCACCGCTCAAAAAGTTGAAGGTACTTACATATTACGCGCTGATGAAGAAACCGTGCTTTGTGGTGCCGTTTCAATGGGGAATCCGCATTGCGTATTAACTGTAGATTCAGTAGCCGATGCTCAGGTTGAAACGTTAGGTAAAGCACTTGCTGAGCATGACCGCTTTCCTGAAGGCGCAAATGTTAGTTTTATGGAAGTTGTGTCGCCTAAATACGTAAAACTTCGTGTTTATGAACGTGGCGCGGCCGAAACATTAGCCTGTGGTAGTGGTGCCTGTGGCGCTGTTGCAGTTGGTATAACCCAAAACAAATTAGCTAATAACGTTACGGTAGAATTACCGGGCGGAAAACTTAAAATATATTGGAAAGGCCCTGGTCACCCAGTAAAAATGACAGGCCCTGCCGATCACGTATTTGATGGACAACTTTACCTATGAGTGACAACAAAGTAGCAAATAATAATAACAACTTACTAGAACCGATGACAGCAGATGCAGAAATGGATGTGCTAAATGATGAGCTAGTTACTACTTACTTACAAGATACCCCTGATTTTTTCAGTAGGAATCCACAGTTATTAGCATCTCTTCGATTTAACGACAGTAACCGTGGTGTGGTGTCATTAGTTGAAAGGCAGCAACAAATACAACGCCAGAAAATTCATTTACTTGAAGAAGAGATCACACAGTTGCTAACCGTAGCCAATTATAATGAGCAACTGTTTAGCGTTTATAATGATCTATATCTTAGCTTGATTGAAAGTACCGATTTATCTAATTTCTTAGATTGTTTAACTCAAACTACTACGCAACTGCTCAATCTTGCTTCTTTTAAACTTTATTTAACCAATAAAGACTTTGAAATTGGTCATGATTCGATTGTGAAAAGTGATTGTAGTACAGTGATTAATAAACGTTTCAATCAACAAGACTATTATTTTGGCCGTTTACAGCAACAAGAAAAAGAATTGATTTTCAATGAACAGGAAGTGGGCTCTGTTGTTTTAGTGCAATTAAGCGAAGGTGAGCAGTGTTTAGGGTTTATTGCGATTAGCTCTAATGATGCAGAACACTTTAACCCATCCATGGATACGTTATTATTAAACCAATTTCGCACACTTGTTGCTAAACTATTAGTACAACAGTTGCAAAAAATAGGACTTTAAGGTGCGTTTTTATCGCCGGCTTTCATCATTTAAAGCAATAAGCTTTGATCTAGATGATACCTTATATGACAATCATCCGGTCATTGCTAAAGCAGAACAAGAGCTACAGCAACACCTTAAAGATGTTGCGCCTGTGTGCGCAACATTAAGTCCAGAGTTTTGGTGGCAACATCGAAATGTTTGCTTAACCAATCAACCTGAACTTTGTCATGACGTAACTGCATTGCGCCTTGCTTGTTTGCAATCAGGTTTTGAGGAATTAGGTTTTTCTGCTAGCGATGCCAAGAAAAAGTCTACGCAAGCATTCGAATACTTTTTATCGCACCGCAATAACTTGCAAGTACCCGATTCGGTCAAAAATTTACTAGCAAAATTAAAAGATAAATTTCCTCTAGTTGCTATATCTAACGGTAATGTCAGCATTGAAGATATTGGTATAAGTGACTATTTCAGTTATAGCTTTTTTGCCGGCGCTGGTAATTTACAAAAACCTGAAAATGACATGTTTGAGCAAGCCTGTAAGAAACTAAATATTCATACCAGTGAATTGTTGCATATTGGCGACTGTACTCATGCCGACGTATATGGTGCGTTGCAAGCTGGTTGCCAGACTATCTGGATCAACAATGATGAATTTGGCATTAGAAAGAAACCGTTAAAGGTTTTGCCCAATGCTGAGTTTGATCATGTTGAGCAGTTAGGCATTTTTCTACGATAAATCAGCTATTTAACTATCATATCTGGTGCTTCGTCGCATCGACGTTGCATTTGCTTATTCGCAGCTTTCTAATAAACTTGTTCTTATTAAAATAACTTAGAGAGTCCTATGAGAAATATAATCTTTTTGACGTCTATACTTTGTTTGCTTTCTAGTTTGGCATTTGCAGCTGAAACAGATAATAGTCGTAACCTTGAAATTGACCACAAAGTTGTTTCAAAACATAAAACCAAAGTAAATGGTGAAAAATTTTCTTACACTGCCACTGCTGGCACCCAACCGGTGTGGAATGATAAGGGCGAGGCTATTGCAGCTTTGCACTACACCTATTATCAACGTGATGATGTAAAAGACAGAGCGTCTCGCCCACTGCTTATATCATTTAATGGTGGCCCCGGTTCAGCTTCGGTCTGGATGCACGTTGCCTACACTGGACCTCGTGTTTTAAATGTAGATTCAGAAGGATACCCACTGCAGCCATATGGCGTTAAAACAAACCCATACTCTATTTTAGACACTGCTGACATTGTTTTTGTAAACCCAGTTAACACTGGCTATTCACGCATCTTAAAAAATAAAGAAGGTAAGTTGCCAACTAAAGAAGAGCAGAAAAAAATGTTCTTTGGCGTAAATGCTGATGTGAAATATCTGGCCGAGTGGTTAAACACGTTTGTTACTCGTAATAACCGCTGGCGTTCACCCAAATACTTAATTGGTGAAAGCTATGGTACAACTCGAGTTTCTGGCTTGGCACTTGAACTGCAAAGCCGTCAATGGATGTATTTAAATGGTGTCGTGTTAGTTTCGCCAACCGATATCGGTATTGAACGTAATGGCCCAGTAAAAGCGGCTAATCGCTTGCCATATTTTGCAGCTGCTGCTTGGTATCATGAAGCGCTAGGAACGGAGCTACAAAGCAAAGACCTAGCTGAAGTGTTACCTGAAGTTGAAAGCTTTACTATTAATGAGTATTTACCTGCGTTAGCAATGGGCGGCTTTATTGCCCCAGAGCAAAAGAAAAATATTGCTGAGCAAGTTGCTAAATATTCAGGTTTAAGTGTTGATGTAGTGTTGAAGTCTAATTTAGATATTTCGACTCGATTTTTCTGGAAAGAATTACTCCGTCAACGCGGCCAAACTATCGGCCGTTTAGATTCTCGTTATTTAGGTATTGATAAACAAGATGTAGGTGAAAGCCCCGACTATAACTCGGAACTCACCTCATGGCTGCATTCATTTACCCCGGCAATTAACTATTACATGAGTGAAGAGTTAAATTATAAAACAGACATAAAATACAATATGTTTGGCAATGTTCACCCATGGGACAGATCAAATAATAAAACTGGCGAGAATTTACGGTTAGCCATGGCGCAAAACCCCTACTTGAACGTAATGGTACAAGCCGGGTACTTTGATGGCGCAACGAACTACTTTGATGCTAAATATACCATGTGGCAGTTAGACCCAAGTAGTAAGATGAAACAGCGTTTAAGTTTTCAAGGCTATCGAAGTGGCCACATGATGTATTTGCGTCAAGAGGATTTAAAACAATCGAATAACGATTTACGCGCATTCATCAAGGCAAGTCTTCCTGCGAAAGAGCAAGCGGCGAAATACTAAAGAATAATTAGGGTCAGATCTAAATTAGATCTATGCAACATTTAATTCAGAACTGACCCCATTTATTCCAATTTAGCTGTAAAGGTTTTCTTCAGTCTCACTAAGTACTTCCAGTAAATTAATGGCAACATTTACAAAATCGCTATCAGTAACTAAGCCTTTCAGCTTGTTGTCTTCTACAACGGGTAGACAACCTATTTTATGTTTTTGTAGATATAGAGCTGCTTGATGGACAGTTGCTTGCGGCGGAATAGTCACTAGATTGTTGTGATAAAAGTCAGCTATTTTAATGTTTTGTTCACGTTCAAGGCGTAAATCTTTTTTAATGCCATATAGGCTGGATTCTTCAGCAGCAAGTACATCTCGTTGACTAATTAAGCCCATAAGCTCATTGTTGTCATTTACAATGGGGATATGACGAATTCTATTTTCCATCATCATTAACCTAGCTTCAGACAAACTATGTTCAGGAGTTAATGTTAATACTTCTGTTGTCATTATTTTAGTAATATTAGTCATTATATTTCACTTTTTTAAATCAACCTCATAACTATAAGTATGCGTTAATTTAGAGAAATTACCCGATAATTATGAGTAATTATTTTGCGATATATCAAAAACAACGAAGATATTTAATTGCTGTAGAAATACAGGTAAAATCAGCAGCATTAAATATTAGTTTACTGTTATTACATACAGTGATAAATTTGCTTGTTATACTGGTATAACAATTTTCTTTTTCTCTTGCTACGCGAATAAAAATAATTATGGATGTTTCAGAATTACTCGACTCTTTAAATGATAAACAGCGTGATGCTGTTGCTGCTCCTTCTAAAAATATGTTGGTGTTAGCGGGTGCCGGCTCAGGTAAAACACGAGTGTTGGTACATCGTATCGCTTGGCTTGTACAAGTTGAGCAAATTTCGCCGCACAGCATTTTATCGGTAACTTTTACTAATAAAGCAGCGGCGGAAATGCGTGGTCGGGTTGAACAATCCATAGGTGGTAATATTCATGGCATGTGGGTTGGTACGTTCCACGGTTTAGCTCATCGCTTGTTAAGAATGCATTTTCAAGAAGCAAAGTTACCTCAAACTTTCCAAGTGCTGGATTCCGACGATCAACTACGGATGATCAAACGCGTAGTTCGCTCATTACAACTTGATGAGAAAAAGTGGCCGGCTAAGCAGGCGATGTATTACATCAATGGTAAAAAAGATGAAGGCCTAAGGCCGCAGCATATTGATTGTCAATTTGATCCAACTGAACAAACCTTTGTCAAAATTTACCAAACCTATCAAGACACTTGTGATCGTGCCGGCTTGGTTGATTTTGCCGAGTTGTTACTGCGTGCCCACGAACTTTGGTTGAATAACCCTATTTTATTAGAGCATTACCAACAGCGTTTCACTCGTATTTTAGTGGATGAGTTTCAAGATACCAATGCCATTCAATACGCTTGGTTAAATATGCTCGGTAAAAAGCATGGCAATGTGATGATTGTTGGTGACGATGATCAATCTATTTACGGATGGCGCGGCGCTAAAATTGAAAACATTCAACGCTTTGTTAAAGACTTTGATGCAGAAACTATTCGCTTAGAACAAAATTATCGTTCAACCGCAAATATTCTAAATGCAGCCAATGCATTAATTACCAATAACAACAATCGTTTAGGTAAGGATTTGTGGACTGAAGATGATGCCGGTGAAACCATTTCTTTATACACTGCATTTAATGAAATTGATGAAGCGAGATTCATTTCAGGGCGCATTAAGCAATGGTTGGAAGAGGGCAATTCATTAGACGATGTCGCCTTGCTATATCGTTCAAATGCACAATCGCGGTTACTGGAAGAAGCATTATTACAGGCTCGATTGCCATATCGTATTTATGGCGGTTTACGCTTCTTCGAACGTCAAGAAATTAAAGATGCTTTAGCTTACTTACGCTTGATCAATAACCGCAATGACGATGCATCATTTGAGCGCATTGTTAATACGCCAACTCGTGGCATAGGCAATAAAGCGTTAACGTTAATTCGAGATTGTGCGCGCAGCCAAGGTTCTACGCTTTGGGATGCTTGCCTACACATGATAGAACAAAATGAATTAGCCGGGCGTAGTGCAAAAACAATCAAGGCATTTGTTGACTTAATCGTGCAACTTGAAGACGACTCAAGCAATTTAAATTTAGACCAGCAAGCTAACCATGTAATACAGCACAGTGGTTTAAAGGCCATGTATCAAGCTGAAAAGGGCGAGCGTGCTGCGGCAAGAATAGAAAACTTAAATGAATTAGTCACCGCTTGTTCAACTTATGAAGTTGACCCTGAAGTAGAAGACGAACTTACACCACTAACCGCATTCTTAACTCATGCTTCATTAGAAGCAGGCGAATCGCAAGCGGATGAGTACGAGTCTGCTGTGCAACTGATGACACTGCATTCTGCTAAAGGCCTAGAGTTTCCTCTGGTGTTTATTGTTGGTATGGAAGAAGGCATGTTCCCTTCACAGCAGTCAGCTGAAGATATTGTACGTTTAGAAGAAGAGCGCCGTCTTTGTTATGTTGGCATGACCCGAGCAATGAAAAAACTCTACTTAACGCATGCTGAATCACGTCGTTTATACGGCCAAGAAAAGTATCATCGCCAAAGCCGGTTCTTAAAAGAAATTCCTGATAAGTTTATTGATGAAATCAGGATGAAAAATCAAGTTGCCAAACCTAAAACTACCGGCCGATTTAGCAACACAATTACTATGGAAACGTTTGAAAATACCGGTTTTAAGCTCGGTCAGCAAGTCATGCATCAAAAATTTGGTGAAGGTGTGGTATTAAACTTTGAAGGTACTGGCGCGCAATCACGGGTACAGGTGAATTTTAGCGATCATGGTACCAAGTGGCTAGTTGTTGCTTACGCCAGATTAGAAGCGATTTAATGCACAGTGAGAATGCTATTTAGTCGTTTTTTCGAGTTTAATTAAATCAGGCAGGGGTGTTAATGTTTTTGCAGCAGAGCTGTGCACCTCTAACCGCTTTAAATTCTCAATTCTTTCAGCAGTTAATGGGTGAGTGCTTAAAAATTTTGGCGGGTCTATTAACTTGTCTACAGAGTGTAACGCTTCAAATAGCTCGAGTGCGCCTTGTGCATGTCCGTAGTGCTTAACCACGGTGTTGTATGCCGCTTCGTCTGCTTGCCTTTCCTGTTCGCGATTATATGCCAAGACTGTTAGTAAACTTATTTGCCCCAGTATGTTGCTAACAAAACTACTGTCGCTAACTCCTGCTATTGTCGTTAAAGCAACGGCTACTGTTAAACCTCTGCCCATAGCAATAATTGGGTGTCGATATTTAATATGGGCAAGTTCATGAGCCATAACCATGGCGAGAGTATTTTCATGATCAAATTTTGCTAGTAATCCTTGGTGAATAATAATATTGCCACCTAAGGTTGCAAAAGCATTTACTGTGTCGTCAGCAACATAGTGAACTGTAATGGTCATGTCGCTTGGTAAATTTTGTACAATGCTGAGTTTGTTGGCAAGCTGCTGTAAGTAAACTTGAACTTCAAGCTGTGAACTTTGCTCATCCTTTGTCTGCTGGTTAATATGTTTTTCAACACTGGTTATCGCAGGCATATTTTGTACTAACGAATATTCAGCTGAAAAAGGAATGAACTTCACTAGCCAGCCTGCAATAACAGATAACACTATAATAACTAAAGAAATCACTATGCCAACACCAAAAAGTAGAATAAAAAATTCTTTTAGAGGGTTTTCATCCTTAACATTTATACCTTCAGGAATGATCGGGTTAGTATATTTCATTAGCTGTTCGGTTTATCATCAATTTAAATCAGCGTTTAAAGCTGTGCCGTAAGCATACACTTCGACACAGCTCACTTGATTATTTTGACCTTTAGTGATTGATGAAGTTTCAAGTTTTACATTAATGATGGTGTTCATGCCTTTGTTGTTGGCACTTTCTTTCATCCGCAATATTGCTTCGCGGCGAGCTCGTTCTAATAACGATTCATAAGCGGTTAAACGTCCGCCAACTAAACCTTTTAGTGCCGCTAAAATTGTTTTGAAATAATCATTAGCAATAACCACATTCCCTTCTACCAACGCACCTTCGCTGTGATTGGTGATACCTTCTGGAAAGCGTTTTGAAAACGTTAATATATTACGGTATTGCTGCTCGCGTTCAATAATCGAATTAAAGTGTTTTTTCTCCGCCATGCGGCCAAACACATAACCTAACAGTAACAAGGTGACAAATAATATGATCTCAAACATATTATTCCTCCAATTTTACAGCGGTACCGTAAGCAAATAATTCAGCCGCACCGGCAGTGATTGAAGATGTTGAAAAGCGTACGTTTAATACCGCATTGGCGCCAATCGCTGCCGCTTGCTGTACCATTCGTGCCACCGCTTCTTCGCGAGCTTCAGTAAGTAATTCGGTATAGCCAACCAATTCACCACCAAAAATATTTTTCAAACCGGCCATTAAATCACGTCCAACATGTTTAGCTCGAACAGTATTACCTTGCACAAGGCCTAAATGAGATTGAATATTGCGCCCAGGGATCACTTCAACATTACTTATTAACACGGCTAAGTTCCTTTTATTATTTATATAGTTAAGAGTTGATTTAATATCATGCTAACAACTAATTGCCATGTCTACAATTAGTAAAATAAAACTTAGCAGCTAAAGGTTTAAATAAAAATAAAGTTTTCAAATCAAAGGTTGAAATTCTAATGAATAATCAACAGAATGAGTATTACTAGTACAAATGTCTAGTAAATAATAATAATCAAGTTGGGACACAACATGGAAAAAAATATAGAAAACGGCACTGAAAATATTGCCGAAAATGAAGTTAAGCAAATGATCACTCACCCAGTTGAATTCAATTTTAACGGTAAGTCGGGGGAATTCTTTAAAATTTGGATTGTGAATATCTTGCTGAGTATTTTAACCTTAGGTATTTATTCTGCATGGGCGAAAGTAAGAACCAACCGTTATTTTCAAGCGAATACCGAAATCGATAATCATAGCTTTTCTTATTTAGCGACACCGTTACAAATTTTAAAAGGTCGAATCATCGCCGTCATTTTATTTGGTAGTTATTACCTTGTATCAATGATATCTCCCATTGCAGGTATGGTTATTATGGGATGTCTACTGCTCGCTATGCCTTGGCTAATTTGTGCGAGTCTACGATTTAAAATGCGTATGACGAGCTATCGTAATGTGCGCTTTGACTTTACCGGTCAATATGGAGAAGCATTTTTAAACTTTTTAGTATTCCCTGTAATTAGTGTGTTTACCCTTTATTTATTATTTCCTTATGCGCTAAAACGTATGGATCAATTTATAGTTAATCATACGCGTTATGGCGATCGTCCATTTAAAGCAGAACTTTGTACCACAACGTATTATATGACAAGTATAGTTACAGCCGTTATGGGAATTGCCATCTTTGGCTTATTTGCTCTTGTTATTGGAATGTCAGCTACCGATATGCAGGCTGAAGCTGCAGAAGGAATGCAATGGATGACTATTTTAATATTCGCAGCTTATGTTCTGGTGTTTAGCTTTATTCAAGCATTTTATATAACGCAAATTCGCAATCATATTTTTGCATCTACTGAATTGGAAGATATTGCTACCTTTAAATCGAACTTTACCTTTAGCAGTCTAGCGGTTATTCAGTTAACCAATATGTTAGCGTTACTGTGTACGTTAGGCTTGGCATTTCCATGGGTTAAAATCAGGATGATGAATTATACGGTTAATCGCACCGAAGTTCATATGAATGATAATAAAGAGCAAGTGTTCGATATCATCAGTGAAAATGACTCAGCGATATCAGAGGAAGTTGCCGATGTATTTGATGTGGATGTTGCATTAGTTTAATGGCTGATTTAGCTAATTATTATTTCGCGGGCAGTAATAGTGCCCGCGAAGTATTTGTTTCGATTGAAAATGGTTGTATTACCATTGCTTGCCCTAACTCTGATGATGTTTTGCTTTGCCAAGGCATAACCTCGTGTAAGGTCAGTTCTGCATTAGGCTCAGTTCCTTGTGAAATTAACTTCCCTGATGGTGAATTATTAGTTCTTGCAGCAGATCATCCCATGGTAACAATGTTACGTAGGCAGCTGTCAAAAAGTAACTATATTTTACATCTGCTTGAACAAAGCAAAGTATTTTGGCTTGTTGCTCTGTTGCTAGTACCTGTGAGTTTTTATTTTCTGGTCAATCATATTATTCCTTCAATGGCTGAAACGGTTGCTGGGCACGTACCCCATTCCGTTAAAATTGAAATAGATGATGAAATATTAACTGTCTATGATGAAGTAATGTTCGAAGCCACCCAGTTAGAACTGTCTAAGCAAGAAGAAATAAAAAATCAGTGGCAATATTTACTTGAGGATTTAGCACTAGATGGTAATAGTTATTCATTAGAATTTCGTAAAAGTGAAGCTATTGGCGCCAATGCTTTTGCTTTACCAGGTGGTACGGTAGTTGTTACCGATGAATTAATAGAGCTTTTTAAGGATAAACCGGAAGCTATTACGGCAATATTATTGCATGAAATCGGCCATGTTGAGCTTAATCATAGCATGAAAATTCTCACCGAATCTGTGGGTACTACCTTGTTAATGACTTACTTTTTTGGCGATTTAGAAGGCTTAGTTGAAATTTTCTCCGGGACAGCAGTAACATTATTGCAAAATACTTATTCAAGGGACTTAGAAAGTGAAGCAGATGATTTTGCCGTAACTAAGTTAACGCTTTTAGGAAAATCGCCACAAGCGTTCGCTGATGCAATGCGAGGCCTGTCAGGAGAATCGAAAAAATCACATAAATTACTAAAGTATTTTAGTACTCACCCAGATGTCAAACAGCGCATAAAAAAAGCAGAACAGGCAGCAAAAGGCTTCTAATGATGCCTTTTGTGTATCAAGGGTGAGGTAATGCAAACTACCATGGACGGTTTTTAAGTTTGTAGCTTGCTTTATTTTTTTGCTTTTGCTTGTTTTAGTTTAGCTATTGAATCCCAGCTGTAAATGGCAATTGCACACCAAATAAAGACAAAAGTAAGTAATTTTTCAACAATAAGCTGTTCTTTAAACAGCACGATTGCCAAGATAAACATCAGCGTAGGGCCTAGATATTGGAAGAAGCCTAACGTTGCTAATGAAAGCCTTTTAGCCGCTGCGGTAAAACAAATTAATGGCGCAGTCGTGACTATGCCTGCGGCAATTAAGGTAATGTTTAAAGAAACGTCATTGTTCATCATATTACTGGTTGGAGTGTCCATAAATAATAACCAATAAACAATCCCTAAAGGTAGCATTAGTGCTGATTCAATTAATAATCCTGGTACCGATTCTACCATTAACTTTTTACGAAAAAGTCCATAAATGCCAAAGGTACCGGCTAGCCCAAGTGCAATTATTGGTATGCTACCAATACTTATTAATTGGATTATCACTCCAAGCAGTGCAAAAACAACAGCTACTTTTTGCCATTTGCGCAGGCGTTCGCCAAGAAATAGCATGCCCAGTGCAACTGAAAATAACGGGTTAATAAAATAGCCTAAGCTGGCCTCCAGTAAGTGGTCATTATTTATCGCCCAAATGAATATTAGCCAGTTAGCCCCTAAAATTACCGAGGTCAATAATAACCAAGCAAGCATTTTGGGGTTTGCCAGTATTCGCTGAACTTTGCGCCAATTGCCCATGGCCAAAACTATGATAACCAGAAGAACAAACGACCAAATAATGCGATGCACTAATATTTCAGGAGCTGAAATGTGTTCAAGTAATTTAAAGTATAGTGGTGCCAGTCCCCACATGGAATAAGCTGCAAGCGCATTTAATACTCCACTATTATTTTCATTTACTTGCGTCATAACGTTAAGATCATTTGTTGAAGAAAAACTCGCGCCGATTCTAACACACAAGCAAACAATTAAACCATATAAGTTCCCGTACCAAAGGCAATATGTTCCCCTTTTTCATTATGCAATTCCATGCGAGCAACCGCGACTTTGCTGCCATGGCGAATAATGCGCGCAGTGGCGATAAATGTTTCACCTTTGCCAGGGCGAAGAAAGTCAGTGCGTAAGTCTATGGTACTTAATTTACTTAATTTATCGGCAATTTTTTTATGATCTGGTTTAGCTATTCGGCTGATCATATTAGCCGAAATAACCACACCTCCCACCATATCTAATACCGATGCAGTAACACCGCCATGAAGAATTTTTTGGACAGGGTTGCCCATGAGCTTATCTTGCCAGTTAAATTTAATTTCAGCGTGTTCCTCAGTCATTTCTGTAATATTAAAACCAAGTAATGAATTAAAGGCGATGCTGTTATTCCACATCTCTTTTACTTGTTCAAAAATAAATTGTTTTTCCATAACATCCTCAAAAATAAGCGTTTCTATAACAAGGATAAATTATACCAACTGATTTAAATAATCCAGTTGGTATTAGTTACAAGAAATGTCTACCTGTCTGCTGATGAGCTGGGGTAAAATAACACTACTTACCTAATAATAATGATAATGACTTGAAACCTGACGCTAGTACTGAACAACAATTGCCTGACTTACATCACTCTTTGAATCACCATTTTGGTTATCAAAGTTTTCGCTCTGGTCAGCAGCAAGTGATCGAACAATTACTGCAGGGCAGGGATTGTTTAGTGTTAATGCCAACTGGTGGTGGTAAGTCTTTATGCTATCAATTACCCGCTACATTAATGCCGGGCTTAACTATTGTGGTTTCGCCGTTAATTGCCTTGATGAAAGACCAAGTAGATGGCTTGAGCAGACAGGGCATAACTTCAGCCTATATCAATTCAAGTTTAGATGGTCAAACTATTAACCAGACCATGCAACGTATTGCTAGTGGTGAGATAAAAATATTATACGTAGCACCGGAGCGTTTACTAAATCATTATTTTCTACAAAGCATTCAACAAGTTCAAATCAGTTTTTTTGCTATCGATGAAGCGCATTGTATTTCCTCATGGGGGCATGATTTCAGGCCTTCCTATACCCAGCTTGGAAAATTGAAGGAGTATTTTCCTTACACTCCCGTTATTGCGTTAACCGCTACAGCTGATGTGACTACTCGTAAAGACATATTGAATCAGCTGCAATTAAATAACCCTTATGTGTTGCTCGACAGCTTTGACCGACCAAACATTCGCTATACCCTGGCGGACAAATATAATGGTGAAACACAGCTTATTGAATATCTTAAAGAAATGGGCGATGAAAGTGGCATTATTTATTGCAACAGCCGTTGGCAAGTCGATAAATTAAGTGGCTTTTTAGCATCGAAAGGCTACAACTGTGCCGGTTATCATGCTGGTATGGAAACTGAAATTCGCGGTGTTATTCAAGACGGTTTTACCAAAGATAATATTAAAATTGTTGTTGCAACCGTCGCCTTTGGATTAGGAATAAACAAGCCTAATGTTCGTTTTGTCGTACATTATGACATGCCAAGAACGTTAGAGTCTTATTATCAGGAAACTGGCCGGGCAGGTCGTGATGGTTTAAAAGCCGAGGCCTTATTCTTATACGACAGCCAAGATATTGAGCGCATTAAAAAACGTATTTCGCAAAACGAAAATGAACAACGCATAAATGTCGAATTACAACGTTTTGCTGCCATGTCAGGTTTTGCTGAAGCGCAAACCTGTAGAAGGCAGGTCTTACTTAATTACTTTGCTGAGTACACTAATAACGGCTGTGGTAATTGTGATATTTGCCTAGACCCGCCAAGTCGATATGATGCTACGGTTGATGCGCAGAAGGTACTGTCTTGTGTGTTCAGAATTAATCAAAGCGGTGATATACATTATGTTATTGATGTTCTGCGGGGCCGTGAGTTAGACAAAATAATTCAAAAAGAACATGACAAAGTCAGTACTTTTGGGATAGGCAAGGATAAAACTCGCGGTTATTGGTTTTCAGTTATTAGGCAATTAATTCACTTAGGCTTTTTACAGCAGGATATCGAACAACAATCTAACCTGTGTTTAACCAATGCTTCAAAATCAGCACTTAAAGGTAGCGAGCCTTTAATGATGGCGAGACCTAGATTACAAAGCCAAGGGTACTGGCAGCAAAATAAAGCCAGCTCAGCTTATGACAAGGTATTGTTTAAACAATTACGTACTTTACGTAAAGACATTGCTGATAGCGAAGATATCGCTCCATTTATTGTATTTAATGATGCGTCATTAATTGAAATGGCCAGATTAAAACCGAGAAATTCGACCGAATTTTTGGCGATAACCGGTGTAGGTGATACTAAACTAGCTCGTTATGGCAAAGCGTTTATAGACTTAATTAAAGAGCAGTTATAGTGATATACCAATCAGTATAATGAACTGGTATTTCTTGACTCTGACCCTAGTTATTCTGGTACCCAAGTGTCACATTTATAAAATGCGCTGCGATTTTCATCAATTGCTTGTACTAGTTTAGGCAAGAGTTTTTCCATTTTTGCTTTTAATGTCCAAGGTGGGTTAATTACTATCATACCTGATGAAGTCATACCGCGCTCAGTGGTGTCAGCTGATAAGCCTAATTCGAAACGAACAATGTCTTTTATAGCACTATTTTGAAAACTCTTTTCCAACTTTTCAATGCGATGTCTATCAACAACTGGGTACCAAATAGCATAGGTACCCGTTGGAAATTTTTTGTGTGCTTTCGCAACAACTTTAAATACTTTATCGTAATCGCTTTTAATTTCATATGGCGGGTCTATTAACACAAATCCACGACGTGAAATCGGTGGTACTACGGAAAGTAGCCCCTCAAATCCATCACCTTGCTTCACTCTTACGCGACGAGTTTGTCTAACATTTTCACTAAGTAATTCAAAATCAGTTGGATGTAACTCATATAACCAAGCTTTATCTTCATTGCGCAAAAAGTGTTGGGCAATTAACGGCGAGCCAGGATAAAACTGCAATTGTTTGTTATCGTTATGCACTTTGATGGCACGAAAGTATTCTCTTAACTCTGGAAAATCACTCTCGTTTAATTTTGCTATACCATTTAAGTATTCGCCTAGCTTTGTTGCATGCTCAGATTTTAAATTAAATAAACCGGCGCCAGAATGGGTATCAATGTAATCGAATACTTTATCTTTTTGACCTAAATAATCCAAAATTTCCACTTGTACAATGTGCTTAAGTACATCGGCAAAATTGCCGGCATGAAAAGAGTGACGATAGCTGAGCATGTATTATCCTAAGTGAAAAATTTAGTACTGGATTATTATACCGAGTAATACAATTAATAACCCGTAATGATTATTCAAAAATGCTTTAAAGCAGTTATCTCGTTGCCTTTTTTTGATTAAGTGTTGTTGGTATATGAATGAACTACCAGCAACAATCAACCCCAAATAATAAAACATATTAAATTGCTGAATTTGACCAACTTTAACTAATAATGCAAGTACTAATATTTGTAATAAGGCGATAATTATCTTGTCTAGTTTGCCAAAAATAATTGCCGTTGATTTTACCCCAATTAATAGATCATCATCTCTATCTACCATGGCATACATAGTATCGTAAGCGACCGTCCACAGTAAATTTGCAAAAAATAGTAACCAGGCAGTAACAGGAATGTTTTGTTGAGTTTCAGCAAACGCCATGATCATTCCCCAACTAAAAGCAGCACCTAAAACCACTTGTGGAAAATGGGTGAGTCGCTTCATAAATGGGTAGCTGGCTGCAAGTAATAATGCAATGAGAGATAAACTGATACTGTACCAGGAAAGAGTTAAAACTAGCGCTAAAGCAACCGCTAATAAAGAGAAGAACAGGGTTATGGCTTCTTTGCTTGTCATTAGGCCACTAACTAAGGGGCGTTGTGCAGTACGCTTAACTTTGCCATCTACTTTTCTATCAGCAATATCATTAACAACGCAACCTGCACTGCGCATAATAAACACACCTAAAGCAAACACGAGTGTTAGATGCCAACCAGGAAAACCTTCAGCCGCAACGTATAACGCCCAAAATGTTGGCCAAAGTAATAAGTAGGTACCTATCGGTTTATCCATGCGGGTTATTAATTTAATACCCTGCCAAGATGGCGCGAAAGATGTCATTTGATGATCCCGAAGTGGAGCTGATACAACGTAGAATTGTAACGGGTATGGTATCGCAATCCAATTAATAATTTTAATTGCTACGAAAATGGACTTAGATGCTAATTGACTATCCCCTGAAGTAAACAGAACTTATGCCGTCCTTGGCAATTCTAAGTTAATTCCTCCATGAATTTAAATGGTTAAGTAAACACTTAACCATTTAATTTATTGGAACTATTTACAGGAAAATTTACCTGCTAGTTATTACAATAATTTGAGGTGCACTGTTGTTACTGTTCACTCTTGCTAAGTCGATGATTTTAATTTCATCATCGCTTAACTTATATTTATTCATGGCGTTATTATTGAGAAAATCATAGGTTTTATCGGCATTATATTGCGCTGTAAACTTAATTAAATTAGCGTCATTACAAGATACATCGCCTAATACGAAGTTTGTCTTTTGGCGCATTCCTGTTTGTTGCCAGCTTAATCTTTTGATGTATTTTTCTGTTTTGACTAAATCATTACTTACTGCAGCTACACAAAGCATAGTGGCTGTTGAATTATCTCCGGCTATAAATGTGACGTTATCAGCATACGATTTAACGCTGAACAGGGTAAAAATTGTAACAAACAAAAAAGCTATATTAATTGATTTCATAATTATCTCTCCATGTAATATGTCTTCAAATTGTAGGCATAGGCGTATATTACTTATCAAGAAAAGGTAATAATTGGATGATTTTTTTAAAAGTTATTATGTAGTTGAATTTATGGAGTTTATCAATGAGATTAATTAAAAACTGATAATGTCATAAGGTTTCCAACCTATTTAAATTTGATAAAAGACTAGTTCCAGTATAAAAATCAACCCTATAATATTAAAGTATATTGATATACCGAATAGGTTATTTATTTTTTGGTTTTAGGGCGTAGTGAAAATTTTCAAATATTTTTAATCGTCAAAATTTTATAGATAGGCTCTTGCGCTTGGTAAAAAAACTTCAGCTACCATTAACGGTTTACCTTCAATAAAGAATAATGAACGGCGCCCCCATAAATTTTGCTTAACTTGTAAATTTAACATAGAGGCTAACTCGCACACTCGCAAGCTAGGCTCAATTTCAGCAACTTCAACCACTTCACGGTGCAGTTTAGGGTTATTAAAAAGTACCTGCCCTAATGATTGTTCACCTAAACTTGCTAGTGCCTGTTGTTCGCCAGTTAAACTTTTTAACGGAAGTAAACTGCGTGCAAATACATGTGGCACATTATCACAAAACAATATGACTTCACGCACCAGTACTTGTTCACCAAGTTTGATGTCTGCATTTGCTTCATGGGATTGGCAGGCTTCAACTCGTTGACCCAATACTTTGATCTTAAAATCGTTGCAATGACTTTTAAGGCGGGCCGTCAAGGACGTTGGATCAAGTAACCAATCATTTAATCGCTTTGTTTGTGGCGCATTTTTAGCACTTATCCAGTTAACGTCTATGCCTATGGGAAATTGCTGTTTTAGTTCAAACATAGTTAATCAATTTTCTTTGCTTTAATCATTTGAGTAACGAGAAGGGCATAAACAACACCGGAGATTAAGCCAATTAAATGCGCTGTATTTGCAACATTAATCGGCATGAAATCGGTATAGCCTAATACTAACCAAAATAGCATGAAGCCAATGATAGAATTAGATAAACCTATTCCCTTACCTGGATTTAAATAACCAAACCACCATACGAATCCTACCGTTGCATAAACTACACCTGACAGGCCGCCAAAATTTGGCCCTGACATGTAAAATTGCGCAATATTAGAAAGTACAGCTGAGCCAATAAATAAGGTGAATATGTGTTTAAGTCCCAAGTTTTTTTCAACTTGTCCACCCAGTTGCCACCACCACATGGTATTAAACGCGATATGCAATAAAGAGTAATGAAACAAAGCTGGGGTTAGTAAACGCCAGGGCTGGGCAAGGGTTTGGTTTATATCACCTGCTTGGTTAAATATCACTAATTGATACAAGCTATTGCCAAACAATAAAAATGTTGCAGCAAATACTAACCAACAAGCGGTGAAAATACCTATAGTGAAAGGCCCGGCCTGAGCGAGAAAATTTTCTTTAATTTGCTTGGTTAAACCAGAGCTGCCATTAAGCTTTACTGACTGGCCACTTTGCCAGGCAGATTGTTGATATTTTGGATGGTTAGGCTGGGTAATAAATTGATCAAATTCATGTTTTGCTTTGTCTATCTGTTGTGGCTCGCAGAGAATTGACCAGCCATCGATTGTTTGATTATCATCTAATGCTGGTTTAATTATGCAATTAACACCGATACTTTTTAAATAATCGGCAAAGATAACTGCAATAGATTTTTGTTGAATGTTAACCAATATATGCATAGTCAGCTTAAGCTCAGTTATGCTTTTTCTATGTTTTGCGGGTAGTTATTAGCCCATAATTCAAAGCCACCATCAAGCGAGTATACGTCAGTAAAGTCATGGCCAATTAAAAATTGAGCTGCCTGTTGGCTAGAAATACCGTGATAACAACAAACAACTGTTGGCGCATCAAAGTCAGCCTCGCGTAAAAAGTCGGCTAACGCATCGTTGGTTAAGTGGATTGCCCCAGGAATATGGCTTAGAGCAAATGAATTTGCATCACGAATATCTAAGATCACATGTGCCTTAGTGGCTAAACCACTTTCAACATCTGCTACATTAATATGCTTAAAATTGCTGTCGTTTTCTAACACCGTTTATCTCTTTAATTTTATATAAAGTTATCTTAGCTAGATTCTATCAAAAAAAGCCTGTTGAGCTAACAAAAACTCAACAGGCTTTAATAAAAAATACACTTATTTTTAAATCTGCTACTAATCCCAGCTTAAAATTACTTTACCAGAGTTGCCAGAGAGCATGGCATCAAAGCCTTGCTGGAAGTCATCAATTGGAAAGTGATGAGTAATGATAGGCGATAAGTCTAATCCTGATTGAATTAAGCTCGCCATTTTGTACCATGTTTCAAACATTTCACGGCCATAAATGCCTTTGATGGTTAAGCCTTTAAAAATTATTTGACTCCAATCTATCGCCATGTCTTGCCCTGGAATACCTAGCATGGCTATTTTACCGCCATTATTCATATTCGCTAACATGTCTCTAAATGCCATAGGTACGCCCGACATTTCCATACCAACATCAAAGCCTTCAGTCATACCAAGTTCATTCATCACATCTTTTAGGTTTTCATTAGCAACGTTAACTGCGCGGGTAGCACCCATTTTACGCGCTAATTCTAAACGATATTCATTGATATCTGTAATGACTACATGGCGAGCGCCAACATGTTTAGCAACGGCTGCGGCCATAATGCCAATAGGGCCTGCACCGGTAATAAGTACATCTTCACCGACTAAATCAAATGAAAGAGCGGTATGTACGGCATTACCAAACGGGTCAAATACTGCTGCTAAATCGTCTGAAATTTCATCCGGTAATTTAAAGGCATTATATGCAGGAATAACCAAATATTCGGCGAAGCTACCCGTCCTATCAACACCGACACCAACAGTATTACGACATAAATGGGTACGACCACCGCGGCAATTTCGACAATGGCCACAGGTGATATGGCCTTCACCAGAGACTCTGTCACCCTTGGTAAAACCCTTTACTTCCTGGCCCATATCAACTACAACACCAGCATATTCATGGCCGACAACCATAGGCACGGGAATAGTTTTTTGTGACCATTCATCCCAGTTGTAAATATGAATATCGGTACCACAGATAGCAGTTTTGTTGATTTTAATTAATAAATCGTTATGGCCAACCTCAGGTTTTGGTGAATCAGTCATCCAAATACCTGGTTCAGCCTTTAATTTTGCTAATGATTTCATTTTTTTATCTCTTCGGTAAGCGGTTAAATCACGCCCATTTCTTTACCAATACGGATAAAGGCTTCAATAGCTTTATCTAATTGTGCACGAGTATGAGCTGCAGAAATTTGCGTACGAATACGAGCCTGCCCTTTTGGTACAACCGGGAAAGAGAACCCAATAACGTATATACCTTCGCTAAGTAAACGGTTTGACATATCTGCCGCTACTTTAGCATCACCTAACATTACTGGCACAATCGCGTGATCGGCACCGGCACAAGTAAAGCCAGCAGCTTCCATATTGTCACGAAAATATGCCGCATTGTCTTTTAATGTTTTACGTAATTCACCGCCCTGGGCAAGCATATCAATTACTTTGATTGATGCTGTTACAATTGCAGGTGCTAATGAGTTGGAGAAAAGGTACGGGCGCGAACGTTGACGTAACCATTCAATGACCTCTTTACTTGCTGATGTGTAGCCGCCAGATGCGCCACCCATAGCTTTACCTAACGTACCGGTAATAATATCTACGCGGCTCATTACGTCGCAGTACTCGTGTGAACCACGACCTTCTTCACCAACAAAACCGACAGCGTGTGAATCATCAACCATAACCATGGCACCGTATTTATCGGCTAAATCACACACACCTTTAAGGTTGGCGATAACACCATCCATAGAGAATACACCATCAGTCGCAATCAATTTAAAGCGTGCACCGGCATCATTTGCAGCAATCAGTTGTTCTTCAAGGGCTGCCATGTCGTTGTTGGCATAGCGAAAACGTTTTGCTTTACATAAACGTACACCGTCAATAATTGATGCATGGTTTAATGCATCAGAAATAATAGCATCTTCAGCGCCTAGAATGGTTTCAAACAAACCGGCATTGGCATCAAAACACGAAGAATAAAGAATGGTATCTTCCATACCGAGAAAGTTACTCAACTTACCTTCTAACGTTTTATGTATATCTTGCGTGCCACAAATAAATCGCACTGAAGCCATACCAAAGCCATGGTCATCTAAGCCGCCTTTAGCGGCGTTTATCAGCTCAGGATGATTTGCCAAGCCTAAATAATTGTTCGCACAAAAATTAATAACTTCTTCACCACTGCTCACGGCTATATCAGCTTGTTGAGCGGTAGTGATAATTCGCTCTGCTTTATACAGGCCTTCATCTTTTACTTGGTCGATTTGTTGTTGTAGGTGGTTAATAAAATTAGATGACATAGTAGCCTCAGTAAAACCTTTTATTTAAAAACATGATTAGTAATTGTAGTTTCTGGCGAGTATTTTGCTGCAGTTATTACAATACTTTCGATTTATGATGGAGGTATTATTCACTTTCTTTAATATAAAAAAAAGTTTACAGATGTTCAAAACGACTTATAATTATTGCGAATTGACACTGCTTGGTGTCACTTTGTAAGGTTGGGGCAAATTGATAACAAGGTAGTAGACAGATGATCAGTGAAAAAGACGAAGAGTTGCTTTCAATTCTTAGGTGTAATGCCAGAGCTAGCGTTTCTGATATTGCCAGAGCTTTAAATGTTTCTAGAACCGCTATACAAAATAGAATTAACAAGCTTGAAAGTAACGGCGTGATAAAGTCTTACGGTGTTGAATTGGGCAGCAATTATACAAAGCATTTAATCACCATAAATGTATCGTTGAAAGTAAACCCGAACTTACGCGAGAAAATTTGTATTACTTTAAGAAAAATACATCAGATAAGCCATATCTACTCAATTAGCGGTGAGTTTGATCTGCTTGTTGTACTGCAGATCCAATCGCTCAAACACCTTACTGCTATTTTAGATAATATTTGTCATTTAGAAGGGGTAGAGCGAACCAATTCATCGATTATCCTTGATGCCATTTTTGAAAGGTAATACCAATTATTTAATGGACTTGGTATAAACTTGACCTTAATATTTATTAAGCTAATTCAGTCCATTGTTAGTATGATGATGGCTCATTCATTTAGAAGAAAACAAATTGAACAAACAAAAACTTTCATTACGGCTTTACCAATTGGTCATTATGCTAATAACACCAATTTTAATTTTGGTGTTTTTAATTCGCTCTCTAAACCATAAAGAATATAGACAGCGTTTAAGTGAGCGCTTTGGCTGGACCTCTTCAAATTTAAAACCGGGTGGTATTGTTGTGCACGCAGCCAGTGTGGGCGAGGTTATTGCGGTTACTCCTTTTGTTGAAGAGTTGTTGGTTCAACAACCTGATTTACCAATTACAGTAACTACATTTACACCAACTGGTTCAGCACAGGTTATTAAGTCTTTTCAAAATCGAGTTCAACACTGCTACTTACCGCTAGACATTTCATTTTGTGTGCACTTATTTTTCAAGTTTTTAAAACCTAAAGCCGTTGTTTTAATGGAAACTGAAATTTGGCCAACACTTATCCAACGTTGCCATAAATCGGGTGTTAAATTATTACTTATCAATGGCCGGTTATCAGGCAAATCATTAAAAAGCTATAAAAAGATATCCTGGTTAATTAAGCCTGCTTTAAATAAATTCTCAGCTATTTTATGTCAAAGTGAAGATAATCTTGAAAACTTTATTCACCTTGGTGCAAAGCCTGAAATTCTGTCAAATTCAGGTAATTTAAAATACGATATAAGCATTACTGATGACGTGCAAAACAAGATTTCCAAACTGCAGCAATGTATTGCAAATGATAGAACAATCATGGTGGTAGGGAGTACTCATCAAGGAGAAGAAATACAACTGATTAATGCCTTTAAGCGACTAAAAGAAAATCATCAAAACTTACTTTTAGTACTTGTTCCGCGCCATCCTGAACGTTTTTCCTCGGTTGGAAAAATATGCCAAGAGCAAGAGTTAAACGTTGTTACTCGATCTTCAAAGCAACAAGTTAATGCTGAGCATGACGTATGGCTGATTGATACCTTAGGAGAGTTATTGCCGGTTTATGCCTTAGCGGATATATGTATTGTTGCTGGCAGCTTTTCCGATGTAGGCGGGCATAACCCGTTAGAAGCGGCATTATTTTCCAAGCCTATTTTAGTGGGTGAAAATATGGCTAACTTTAAAGATATCAATGCTAAGTTCATTGCAGCAAAGGCTATAGTACAACTGAAGGACAATCTTGATTTAACCGCCGAGCTTAGTACTTTAATTGATGATCAAGCGTTGTGTATAGAACTGGGCAAAAATGCAGAAAAGTTAGTAAAAAGTAATCAAGGTGCAACAGTAACCAGTGCTAACACCCTAAAAAGTCTTATAAATATATAAGCCTAAATAACTATTAGAGTAGATTATCTATTTGCTCTTTTACCATTTCGAAACTAATGCGATGCATTAATTCACCTTTGGCGCGAGTATTCCAGGGTAATTGCGTTGATGGCTTACCGCGTTGCTCTAAAACGCATTCTTCATATACACTGGCAACATTGTTCTGGCAAGTGTATGGGCCAGTACGTTTAGGGTTTGAGTGGGCGTATAAACCTATCACCGGAGTTTCCACCGTAGTCGCCATATGTGTTGGACCTGTATCAGGTGCTATAACGAGCTTCGCCGACTCTAATACCGCCATTAATTGCTTTAAGTTGGTTTTACCGACTAAATTTATCAATTCAACATTCGCATGTTTGATAATATCTTCTCCGAGGTTAACTTCAAGAGCTCCTGGGCCGCCGCAAAGAACAACGTGATAACCTTTTTCACTTAAATACTCGGCTGCTTGTGCGTACTTTTCTGGCTGCCAATTGCGCTCTGCTTTACTGGCAGCGGCAGAAATAACAACATAAAACTTATCTTGTGGAATACTATCTTTAGCAAAAGCTCTTTCACTTTCACCAAAAGGCATAAGCCAATGTGGCGCTTCGGTTTTAACTCCTATGGCATTAGCGAATGCCATAAAGCCTTCAAGTACGTGCGGTTGCTCTTGTGCGGCAATTTTTTTATTAGTGAAAAGCCATTGGCCTTCTCTTGCTCTGGCCCTGTCAAAGCCAATTTTTATTTTTGCCGAAATACATAAACTGGCAATACTGGCTCTAAGCGCTGCTTGCATATGAAATAGTACGTCAAATTTACGTCCTTTCATTACCGCTTTAAGTTCTTTAAAAGCAGCAGTACCTTTTGATTTATCGAAAATTATAAACTCAATACCCGGTAAATCTTTTAGCAGCATGTGCTCTACTTTGCCTAACACCCACGTGATCGCAATTTCTGGATATTGTTTTTGAATTTGTTGTACCATAGCAACTGCATGGCAAACATCACCAATGGCGGAAAGCCTTAAAATACAAAGAGATTTTGGGGTAGGTATTTGACCTAGCATAAACGAGTTACCAAAATAGCAATTAAGCAAAATATAATTAAGTAAGGTCTATTATCTTGAACCTGTCGAGATTTGTAAAACAATCATCTGTAAATTTTTTCAAAGAAGGTAGCTATACCTGTATTTATGAGCGCGAATTACTACCAGACTTTTGCTTAGAAATGTTTAATGCGCAATATTGGCAACAAAAAGATGCTATTTTAGGTAAAGCTGTTGGTCGTGGTACTGCTTGGTTTATTAAACACTCCAGCACAGATATGGTGCTAAGACATTATTATCGCGGTGGCTTAATTGGCAAGTTAATAAATGATAGTTATATTTTTACCGGAGTAATGAATAGCCGCGCCGCAAAAGAGTTTGTTTTACTTAAAGAAATGCAGCATTGGCATTTACCTGCACCTAAGCCTGTTGCGTTTCAAATAAAACGCAATGGTTTTACCTATCAAGCAGACATACTAATAGAGTTAATCCCTGGCGCCACTGATCTTGTCGGCTTATTAACTCAATCAGAACTGCCGGATGAGATTTGGCAAAGCATTGGAAGATGTATCAAGAGATTCCATCAAAGGCATATTTATCATCACGACTTAAATGCACATAATATTATGTTAGATAGTGATAATAAGGTTTGGTTAATCGACTTTGATCAAGGCAAGATAATGCCTAAGGCTGGTAAATGGCAGCAAGAAAATTTACAGCGTTTATTACGTTCTTTCAGAAAAGAGTTGGCTAAATTACCTGAGTTTCATTTTACTGAAACTCAGTGGCAATTATTATTACAAGGTTACGAATTAGTATAAATAACTAAATGGCAATTTGCTGTGTTAAAGCATCTTGTTTTAGCGCTTTGTACTGATCACGTGCATTTTCAAAATCTTGACGAGCCCCATCTGTAACATATGGGCTTAATAAGGCGAAAATTTTCAATAACCCTTCATATAAACTAGCATCATCAATTTTAGGGTTATCTTCTATTTGTGTTTGTAAATAGCTTAACCAAAATGTCGTCGTGATCCTTAGTAAACAAGTTAAATCCTCTAATTCATCATCTTTTATGCTTAGAATTTCAGCTTCGTTTAAAGACTGTAACATGCTCGAAACTTTTTGGATGATTTCTTTTTGAATCTCGCTGTAGCGTTTTTTAAGGGCTGGATTTTTGCTTAGTAAGACGGGTAAGTTGCTATAGAAAAATCTAAATTTAGAAATAAGCTGAAATACAATATCCATATACAACAATATACTGTCTAATGGATTAATAGCATCTGATAACCCTTTAAACTGATTAATTAGATCATCGGCATATTCGCTGTATATTGCATTTATGATGTCTTCTTTATTACGAAAATGATAATAAAGGTTACCCGGGCTTATCCCCAAATGAGCAGCAATATGGTTAGTGGTAATGTTGCGTTCGCCCTGCTCATTAAAAAGCTCAATGCTGGCGACGATGATCTTATCTCTGGTTTTCATTTCTAGCGAAACTCTTTAAATATAGATATTAACTCGATACCAACATCATACTATCAAAATCGTTTAAAATGGAACTTTTTTGAGTAATTACTTTATTTTTTTCTAAGTGATATATTTTCTACCATGCTGATTAATTGCATAATAAGTTTTTCTAAAACCCTTTGCTTTGTCTACAAGCACAGCTAAAATAATGAAATTACTAAGATATCCGTACTTTGAATGTTAGCGGGTATACATTTATTTAATGACTAAATTCAGCTAAGTGACATTATGAAAAATACCGCCATATACCCAGGCACATTTGATCCAGTTACCAATGGCCACTCTGATTTAATAGAACGTGCCTCGTTATTGTTTGATCAAGTAATTGTTGGCGTTGCTGCCAGCCCAAGTAAAAAACCAAGGTTTAATTTAGAAAAAAGAGTAGCAATGCTCACTGAAATAACTGCTCATCTCAACAATGTAACAGTACAAGGTTTTAGTGGTTTATTAGTTGATTTTGCCAAACAAGCTAATGCTCAGGTATTAATTCGAGGTTTACGGGCTGTATCTGATTTTGAATATGAATTTCAGTTAGCGAATATGAATCGTCGCTTATATCCAGAGTTAGAAAGCGTGTTTTTAACACCAGCGGAAGAAAACTCATTTATCTCTTCAACCTTAGTAAAAGAAGTGTCTTTACATGGTGGAAATGTAAGCGAATTTGTTCATCCGGTGGTTAAAGAAGCATTAGAAAACAGTTAATAAAGTTAACTGCTAAAGACAATATTTATATTAGTTAAAAACCTTTTATATTACAGAGATTCAAGGAAATATCATGACACAACCTTTAGTTGTAGGTGCAAATGCATCTTTAAAGAAATCGTTCACTTCAGCAGATGTTGAAAAGTTTGCTGAAGTATCATTGGATTCTAATCCAATCCACCTAGATGAAGAAGCGGGCAAAGCATCAATATTTAAACAACGTGTTGTGCACGGAGCTTTGGTGAGCAGTTTGTTTTCTGCTCTGTTAGGTTGTGAATTACCAGGTGAAGGCACTATTTTTTTAGGGCAAACAATTAAGTTTTCAGCACCTGTATTTTTAAACGAAGAAATTACAGCAACGGTTGAAGTTGCCAGCATTCATTCTAGAAGACGAATTGTTACATTCAATCTAACTGCTGTTAACCCCGAAGGTACTGTGGTGATCAGTGGAGAAGCAACGGTTATGGCACCTAAGCATTTATTAAGCTAATTGCGATAGAAAAATTACTAAGACTAGTTTTTCTGACAAGTTGGACAAAATACACTGGCTCGACCCGACTGGCGAATCTCTTCTAACCGAGTTTCGCAAATCAAACACTTTTCGCCGCCCCTACCATAAACCTGTAATGACTGAGCAAAATAACCGGGACGACCATCAGTTTGAGTAAAGTCTTTTAAGGTGGTGCCGCCTTGATTTATTGCTTTAGCCAACACTTGTTTAATAATTTCGGTCAGGTTGTTGTAGCGCTTTTGGCTTATTTTACCGGCAGGAGCTGTTGGTAATATACCGGCTTGAAACAAGGCTTCGTTGGCATAAATGTTACCGACGCCTACAACCACATGGTTATTCATAATGAAGGTTTTAATCGGTACTGTTTTTTTCCGTGATTTTTTAAACAAATAACCTTTATCGAATTCATCTAATAATGGCTCTGGACCAAGCCGTGCTAATAAAGGGTGTTCGCTTACATCTTCAGTTAACCACAGCACTGCGCCAAATCGCCTTGGATCGTTAAGGCGCAAGGCAACTCCAGAAGTTAACACTAAATCAAAGTGATCATGCTTAGCAACGATGGTATCTTTCGGAATGACTCTAATAGTACCTGACATGCCTAAATGCAGAACCAACGTACCTTTTGCAGTTTTTAATAGTAAGTATTTTGCCCGACGACTTACTTCAATAATTATTTCTCCGCACATTTCATCTATATTTGGTGTTATAGGCCAACGCATTTTTGCATTACGCACAATAACATCACTAACTGTTTGGTTTAATACATGAGGACTAATGCCTTTTCGGCATACTTCTACTTCTGGTAACTCTGGCATGTGAACAATCGATTAATTTACGTTAAATAGAGAAATATTAGGTTTTTAATTTATATAAAACCCTGAGGTTAGACTACATATTGTTACCCAATGCAAAGTTGATATCAACTAGACTAATATCAGTTTTTATTATTAATTGGTGATCTAATGAAATTTGTAAATTGTTGCCACGAAAAATATGCTAGTGAAATTCTTGAAATTTTAAATCAAGCAATTATTTCATCAACAGCTTTATATGATTATAAACCCAGAACATTAGATACTATGATTGATTGGTTTGAAGTAAAGCGTGTTAATGATTTTCCGGTAATTGGTGTGCTAGATGCCAATAACACACTGATGGGATTTGCCACTTATAGTACATTTCGAGCTTGGCCAGCCTTTAAATATTCAGTAGAACATTCAATTTATATTCACCATGATCATCAAGGCAAAGGACTTGGTAAAGTGTTACTGAGCAACATTATTGAAGCCGCTAAACAGCAGCAATACCACACCATTATTGGTGGTATTGATATAACCAATACTGGCAGCATTGCATTGCATGAAAAACTCGGGTTTGTACATGCAGGGACGATTAAAGAAGCTGGCTTTAAATTTGGCCGGTGGCTAGATTTAGGTTTTTATCAATTAATACTCAATACACCTGAAACCCCGCTTGATGGTTAATACCTAAGCTCTTTCATCTTTAGGAGAATCCATAACTACATGAGTAGAAATAGTATGTACTTGCGGCAGGGTACCAAGTACATCGGTATGGAATGTTTTATATGTTTTCAGATTAACTGTTTCTACCCTAAGAATGTATTCAAATGTGCCGGTAACATTGTGACATTCTCTGACCTCATGGGCTAAAGTAATAGCTTGCTCAAAAGCTTCTTGTGAGCCTTTCGTATGCTCACCTAAACCAACCGTCACATAGGCAATAAAGCCATTACCGAGTAATTCGTTATCTAATACCGCGCGATAGCCCTTAATAACACCTGAGCGCTCTAGCTCTTGCACCCGTCTTAAGCAAGCAGAAGGGGATAAACCAACTTTTTCAGCTAATTCTAAATTAGAAATGCGGCCATCAAGTTTTAGTTCTTGCAATATTTGCTCGTTATATCTGTCTTTTTTAGTCATAAGTTGTGTAATGAGTTGTTAATACGTGAAAATAGCACATTAATTTCATCTTGAAAGGCGTATTATTGTTTTATCATAATAAACAAGGAAATTAAAGTGATGAGCTACGAGACTATTCCTGCTTTGATGATGTTTGCCTTTGCATCATCAGTAACTCCTGGGCCAAATAATTTAATGCTAATGGCTTCTGGCGCTAATTTTGGCTTTAAGCGTACTGTGCCGCATGCTTTAGGGGTTGGCATTGGCTTTACATTAATGGTGTTTTTAGTCGGTATTGGCATTATTCAAATATTTGACCAATTTCCGTTAAGCTACGACATTTTAAAGGTCGCCAGTATTGGTTATCTATTATATTTGGCCTATAAAATTGCCGGTGCTGGCTCGCCTGTAGATGATCAAAAACCAGACACTAAACCTATGACATTTATGCAGGCCGCATTATTTCAATGGGTGAACCCAAAAGCATGGACGATGGCCCTTACTGCGATTAGTATTTATGCGCCGACACAAAGCCTGCAAGCGGTGCTATTAGTAGCTGCAATTTTTGGTTTAATTAATTTACCATCGGTGAGCACTTGGGTAATGCTTGGTAAACAAATGCAAAAAATACTGACCAACCACAACCGACTTAAAATGTTTAATATAACCATGGCAAGTTTATTGGTGTTGTCGCTATACCCAGTGCTAATTTAGTCTATGGAATTGATATAATTTTCAACGTTCCGGAGTCATTGAAATTGAGAGTAGATATTTAGCTAAACTTGGGGGCCGCAGAAACTTCGCTCCATGCTCTATCTGCACTTTCATACAGCCAAAAAAAAACCTAGCTAATAGCTAGGTTTTTTTATAGAAGATTATCAATTACTTGATTTTAGCTTCTTTGTAGATCACGTGCTTGCGAGCTTTCGGATCAAACTTTTTGATTTCCATCTTTTCTGGCATAGTCTTTTTATTCTTATCAGTAGTATAAAAATGACCAGTACCTGCAGATGAAACTAAACGGATTTTATCGCGCATGATTCAGTTCCTTAGATCTTTTCGCCACGGGCACGGATATCTGCTAATACAGAATCAATACCATTCTTATCGATAATACGCATACCTTTCGGTGTTAAACGTAATTTTACAAAACGGTTTTCACTTTCTACCCAAAAACGGTGAGTTTGTAGGTTTGGTAAAAAACGACGACGAGTAGAATTCAACGCGTGAGAACGGTTGTTACCTACCATCGGTTTCTTGCCTGTTACTTGGCAAATCTTAGACATGTGAGTCACTCCAAAAAATATTTCAGCTCGAGCTTGTTTAAATCCCAAGGCCGTCGCCACGGGATCCTGAAAAAGGTCGCAAATTATATATACGTCTTTTCAAATGATCAAGCTTTATCGGCTACAAATTAAGCTGTTGTTTGTAATGGCCGCGATTATACTGATTTTTCGACGAGATCCCAATCTAAATTACGTTTTTATACAATTAATTTTAGTTAATGGGTTAAAAAACATTCATTTTGACTATTCTTATCGTAAAACGACGTTACATGTCGCCACGTTCGGCTAGTGAACATGTTAAGTGACCAGCAATTATTATGTGATCCAGCACCCTAATATCAACTAATGCCAATGCTTTTATTAATCTTTGGGTTATTTGTTTGTCAGCCAGACTCGGCTCAGCAATACCAGAAGGGTGATTATGCGATAAAATAATGGCTGCCGATTTAAACTTTAACGCACTTTCTACCACTACCCTTGGATATACAGTGGCGGCATCGATAGTACCAAAAAATAATTTTTTAAAACAAATGATGTTATGTTGGTTATCTAAAAACAAAATAGCGAACACTTCATGAGGTTCGTGTTTTAATTCTGAGATCAAATAATCTTTAGTTTGACTAGATGAAGTTAAGCTTAAACCTTTAGTTAATTTTGCTGCTAAATATCGTCGAGACATCTCTAGGCAGGCTTGTAATTGCACATATTTAGCTTTACCTAAACCGTATTGTTGGCAAAAGCTGTCACAGTCGGTAGCTAATACATTATGTAAACTACCAAAATGTTTTAGCAAGTGTCGGGATAATGCAACGACATCATAACCTTTTACTCCGGTGCGTAAAAAAATAGCCAATAATTCAGCATCACTTAAACTGTGGGCACCTAAAGACAGTAATTTTTCACGAGGGCGTTCTTGAATGGGCCAATCTTTTAACATAAAACTGCTTCCTTGCAATTTGTGTAGTATTAAATTTACATAGTGGTATAACAGCGCACTGATAAATGTATGTAAATACTCACTAATAGTATTTAATCTACTATCCAATCCGTGGTATCTTATCGCCATTAAGACATAACATGGTTTATATCACTATATAAGTCATTAATAATATTAGCAGGTGTAGATGTTTTTACAGAATAAAAATATCGTTTTAGGCGTTACTGGCGGGATTGCTGCCTATAAAAGTGCAGAATTAGTACGACGCTTAAAAGATCAAGGTGCCAATGTAAGAGTTGTCATGACTAATGGTGGTAAAGCATTTATTACACCACTTACACTTCAAGCTGTGTCTGGTAATCCGGTAGCTGATAGCTTACTTGACCCGGCGGCCGAAGCTGCAATGGGACATATTGAATTAGCCAAGTGGGCTGATTTAATTCTAATTGCCCCTGCAACGGCTAATACCATAGCTAGATTAAGCGCCGGTATGGCCGATGACCTACTAGCTACTATTTGCTTGGCTACTGCTGCACCTATTGCTGTAGCACCTGCAATGAATCAACAAATGTGGCATGCTATAGCTACTCAAGAAAATATGGCAGTAATCACTCGCCGTGGTGTTCATGTTTGGGGACCAGGCGCAGGTGAGCAAGCATGTGGTGATGTCGGGTATGGCCGTATGATTGAACCGGATGACATTGTAGAGCATTGCATTAAACACTTTAATACTAATCACTCTTTAGCCGGGCAACACTGGGTAATAACCGCGGGCCCTACTCGCGAAGCGATTGACCCTGTGCGTTATATTTCGAATCATTCTTCTGGAAAAATGGGCTTTTCGATAGCCGATGCTGCGCAAAGCTTTGGCGCAAAGGTCACGATAATAGCCGGTCCGGTAAATTTACCAACACCAAACAACTGCACTCGCATTGACGTTCAAAGCGCAGAAAATATGCATGAAATTGCTTTAGCACAGGCAGTAAATGCCGATGTCTTTGTTGCTTGCGCAGCTGTAGCCGATTATAAAGTGGCAAAAATTAGCGAACATAAGCTTAAGAAAACCAGTTCTAATGATGCCATGAGCATTGCGCTGGTAAAAAACCCAGATATTGTGGCTAGTATTACCGCATTAAAAGATAAACCCTTCACGGTTGGCTTTGCTGCTGAAACGCAAGATGTAGAGCACTATGCTAAAGGTAAACTGGTACGTAAAAATCTAGACATGATTGCCGCTAATGATGTTGCCAAGCAGGGGCAAGGCTTTAATAGTGATGATAATGCTTTAAAAGTATTTTGGCATAATGGCAGTAAAGAGTTACCGTTAACGGCTAAAAAACAACTTGCCGAGCAATTAGTAGCTTTAATCCATGACAGGGTGCAAAATGATTAACGATCTCGATAAAAAGCCAATAAAACTAAAAATATTGGATCATCGGATTGGCAGTGATTTTCCGATGCCAAATTATGCCACGCTAGGATCGGCGGGTATTGATTTATGTGCTTGTATGGCTACAGAGTTAGTAGTTAAGCCTGGTGAAACTCAATTGATTCCTACCGGAATTTCAGTTTTTATTGAAGATCCAAAACTTTGTGCCACTATATTACCGCGTTCAGGTTTAGGCCATAAACACGGTATAGTCTTGGGTAACTTGGTTGGTCTAATTGACTCTGATTATCAAGGACCATTAATGGTTTCATGTTGGAATAGAAGCCAAAAAAGTTACACTATTACTCCTGGCGATAGAGTTGCGCAATTAGTATTTTTACCAGTTGTGCAAGCTGACTTTGAAATTGTGAACAGTTTTGAAACAAGCAGGCGCGGTCAGGGCGGCTTTGGTCATACCGGTAGTTAGGCTAACAAGCCAACGAAAAAAATTTATAAGTTAAGAAAAATAAAAATATGTCAGATAATAAAAAACCAAATCGTAAACAACAAATATTAGAATGTCTTGCTCATATGTTAGAGACAAGCCCTGGACAGCGAATAACTACAGCAAAATTAGCTGGCGAAGTTGGCTTTTCAGAAGCGGCTTTATATCGTCATTTTCCTTCTAAAGCGCGTATGTTTGAAGGACTAATTGAATATATTGAAGAATCGCTATTTTCGCGTATTAATTTAATTCTAACGGATCAAAAAGAAACCATGGTGCGCTGTCATCATATTACCCATGTCATTCTAGTTTTTGCTGAGCGTAACCCCGGTATGAGTCGCATACTGGCTGGCGATGCTTTGGTTGGAGAGAATGAACGTTTACGTGTTCGAGTGCATCAGTTATTTGAAAAACTGGAAACACAATTTAAACAAATTTTACGCGAGCGTAAATTACGTGAAGGTAAAGGCTTACCCATTAATGAATTGGCCCTAGCCAATATTATTCTTGCCTTTTGTGAAGGAAAAATTAGCCAATACGTGCGCTCTGGTTTTGAGAAAAAACCAAGCGACAGCTTTGCTGAACAGTGGCAGTTTTTAATGTCAGGTTGCTAGTAGGCAGACTTACATTCAACTATAATATTGTTAAACACAAATGGCTGATTATATATTTTATATAATCAGCCACTTTTATATCTAAGAGAACATCATGAGCGATTTAAGCCAATTATCACCGAGCAGTTTATGGCAAATTTTTGCCAATATTTGCAGCATTCCACATCCATCTAAGCACGAGCAAAAAATTTCGCTTTGGATCCAAAGCTGGGCCCAAGAGCAGGGTTTAAGTGTGAAGGAAGATGCTGTTGGTAATTTATTTATTAAAAAACCAGCCACTAAAGGTATGGAAAGCCGCAAGGGTGTTATTTTACAAGCACATATGGATATGGTGCCGCAAAAAAATAACGATACCAAACACGACTTTTTAACCGATCCAATTCGCCCTTACATTGACGGTGAATGGGTTACTGCCCAAGGTACAACCTTAGGTGCAGATAATGGTATTGGTTTATCTTCGGCTATGGCAGTACTTGCCAGTGCCGATATAGTACATGGCCCATTAGAATTGTTGGTTACTATTGATGAAGAAGCGGGCATGAGTGGCGCTTTTGGTTTAGAAGCTGGTTGGTTAGATGGTGAAATTTTAATTAACACTGATTCTGAGCAAGAAGGTGAAGTTTACATGGGCTGTGCCGGCGGTGTTGATGCCAGTGCTACCTTCACCCTTGAGAACGAAGCTGTTCCAGCAGGGTATGAATCATTTAACTTGTCTATTTCAGGCTTAAAAGGTGGTCATTCAGGTGTTGATATCCACACCGGACGCGCTAATGCCAATAAATTGTTAGTACGTTTTTTATTGCAGGCAAGTAGAGAGTTTGGCATTCAATTAACAGAGCTTAATGGCGGCAGTTTACGTAATGCTATTCCACGTGAAGCAAATGCCAGTTTTGTCGTTGCCAGTGAAAATGTTGAAGCACTAAAAACTGCTTTTGGTGCTTATTTATCAACGATTAGAGCCAATTTACATATTGTTGAACCTGATATTTCAATGCTACTTATTCAACCGGAAACGTTTGAACAAATGTGGACACAAGCTTGTCAAAATAAAATATTATTAGCCTTAAATGGCTGCGTGAATGGTGTTGTTCGGATGAGCGATGATATTGACGGCGTGGTAGAAACCTCTTTAAATTTAGGCGTTCTGCGCTGCAAAGGCCCTAAATTTGTTGCTTTATGTTTGATTCGTAGTTTACATGATGATGGTCGTACTGAAACCGAAGAAATGGTTGAGTCTGTATTTACTTTAGCTGGTGCAAAAGTTGAATTCTCAGGTGCATATCCTGGCTGGAAGCCGAGTACCAATTCTGAAATTATGAATATTGTGCGCGACACGTACCAAGAAAACTTTAATAAAATCCCTGAAATCATGGTGATTCATGCTGGTTTAGAGTGCGGGTTATTTAAAACTGAATACCCGCATTTAGATATGGTGTCTATTGGACCAACAATTAAATTTCCGCATTCTCCTGATGAGAAGGTTGAAATAGCAACTGTTGGCGAATATTGGCAGCTATTAACTGCTGTGTTAGCAAACATTCCAGAGAAACACTAAAAAATTTAAACCTTAGTAAAAAACTCCCTGATTAAGGTCAGGGAATTTTTACTTTACCCGCGCAGCTATTGCTTGAGCTGTTTTTTCGTATCCCCGCTATCATTTCATTTGCCTTGCTAAATTCAATTTAACTCAAAGTTAGAGATATCATTTAGTAACACACTGTAGTCTGTAATAGCAGGGTATTCGGTAATTTCCCTGATCGCTTGTTTACTGTCAGGATTAGCTACTGCTAACAAATGCTTAATTCCGAAATCTTTAGCTGAGTCAAGAATGTTAATGCTGTCATCGACAAACAAGGTGTTAGCATTATCAAATCCAACATGTTGCTGTAACCGTTGCCATAATAATTGTGACTCTTTAGTAACCCCAAACTGATGGCAAGAAATAAGCTGATCAAAATATTTATTCAATTCTGTACGCTCAATTTTCAGGGATAAACTGTCTGGATGAGCATTAGTGACTAATATTACTTTGCGGCCAGATTGCTTTAACGCGACTAAAAAGTCATGAGCATCTTCTCTTAACTTGATTAAATGCTGAACTTCTTTTTTGAGTTCAGTAATCGGCATGTTGGTTTGTTCAGCCCAATAATCTAGGCAATACCAAGAGATAGTACCTTCTACCTGTTGGTAACGAGATTTTAAGTATTGCTCTGCTTCTGCGATGGAAATGTTGCTGTGCTCGGCATATCTTTTTGGTAAATGCTCCATCCAAAAATGATTATCAAAGTGGAGATCGAGGAGTGTGCCATCCATATCAAGCAACACGGTATGAATTTTTGACCAATCAAACATGGATTTATTCCTGTAAAACAACGGATTAATTGCGTATATTAATGACAATATCAATTAGCCTAATGCTAAATGGCTTTAATCGTATTGTAGATAGTGAACATGGTAGGCATTATTTACACGTAGTGAAAGCATTAGTTATCAAAAATTCCCCAAATGTGTTGTAGGCAAAAATAAATGGATAAATCAACTAAACTTACATTACCAGAGATACTTGCTTCAAAAGAAGTGGCAAAAAGTCGATTGGTTACCGTTGAACAAATTGAATTAAAGTTTAGTAATGATGAACTACGCAGTTATGAAAAAATTAAAGGTGCTGGCAGAGGCGCTGTTTTAATTGTTCCGATGTTAGATGATGACACTCTTATATTAATTAGGGAATATTGTGCTGGAACTCATTCTTATCAGTTAGGTTTTCCAAAAGGACTAATTGATGCCGGCGAAGAGCCAAGTGAAGCTGCGAACAGAGAGTTGCAAGAAGAAATAAAAATGGCGGCAACGACGTTAACTTATGTGCATACAGTTAGCTTGGCGCCAGCATTTTTCAATGCCACTATGGAAATATTTATGGCAAGTGGCTTATATGAAAGCGCTCTTGAAGGTGACGAACCTGAACCATTACAAATAGTACATTGGAAACTCAGTGATTATAAAAATTTATTAGCTCAACCTGATTTTACTGAAGCTCGCAGTATTTCAGCGTTAATGTTAGTAAACGACATACTTAAGGGACACAAATGACAATAAGCCAAAGCTTATTAGATATTGCGATTGCTAGTGCCAAAAAAGCTGGTGTAGAAGTGATGCGATTTTACCATAAAGGTGACTTTGAAAAATTCACCAAAGATGATGAGTCACCGGTGACCAGCGCAGATTTAGCCGCTAACAAAATATTGGAAGATGAATTAGCACGATTAACGCCAGACATTCCAATTATATCTGAAGAAAGCACTTATTTACCGCTGGCTGAACGTGAACAATGGACTCGATATTGGCTATTGGATCCAATAGACGGTACCGGTGAATTTATTGCTGGTAGTGGCGACTTTGCTGTTAATGTTGCTTTGATTGAAAATGGTTGGCCTAAAATTGGCGTGATTCATGCGCCTGCGCATGAGATCACATATTTTGCTGAAACCGGTAAAGGCGCATTTAAACAAGACTCGTTGACTACAACAGCAATTAATGTGGCTGAATATGATGGTAAAAGAGCATTAAATGTTGGCGTAAGTCGTAGGCAAAAGCTTGCAGTAATGGGGCAATATTTGAATGATGATTATACTTATAATCACATTCCTTTAGGGAGTTGCTCTTTGAAAAGTTGTCAGATAGCCGAGGGTACTACAGACTGTTATTTACGAATAGGCCCAACGGGTGAGTGGGACACAGGAGCTAGCCAATGTATTTTGGAAGAAGCTGGCGGTACGATATTAGATAGTGAATTAAATGCACTTTCTTATAACAAACGAGAAAGCTTAATGAACCCTGATTTTATTGGTCTAGGTAATCAAAAAATCAATTGGCAAGATGTTATTAAGCCACACCGCTGCGATCGCGACTATTAATTTTATAGAGACTATTATGAAAAAATTTATCAGTTTAATTTCCTTTTTACTTTTATTTGTAAGTTCATCAACTTTGGCAACTTGGCAGCTAGATAATGAACAATCGTTGGTCAGTTTTGTCAGTATTAAAAAATCTGACGTGGCTGAATCTCATCATTTTGACTCTTTAAAAGGGATAATTAAAAGTAATGGCGAAGCCCAAGTAAGTATTTCTTTAGCAAGTGTTAATACCGGCATATCAATTCGTAATGAAAGAATGCAGGGAATGTTATTTGAATCTGAACTTTTCCCAAAAGCGATAATTACGGCAAATATCGGCACTAAGCTTATTGAAAAATTAGCTCTAGGTGAAAGTTCTGAATTAATGTTGCAAGGGCGCTTAGAATTGCACGGCATGAAAAAGAGCTTACAAATACCAACTTATGTAACAAAAGTAAGCAATACTAAGTTAATGGTAACAAGCATAAAGCCCGTGATAATTAATGCCAAAGATTTTGGTTTAGAAGAGGGTGTTAAAGAATTACAAAAAATAGCGTCTTTACCAAGCATTAGTAATGCTGTTCCGGTTAATTTTGTATTAACTTTTATTCGTGAAGGTTAATCGGCTTGGTTAAATTGTTCAAACGGTAAAATATTTACCGTTTCATGAAGCTCAGAATACACTAAGACAATTTGTTTGCTGGCTAACTGAGCTTTAATTTGTTGTTTTTTTTCATCCAAAGAACATTCAAACTCACCATAATCGGTACCTTCTCTGAAAATATAGTCTTCAATAATTGCGTTTAATGCTTCACTGCTGATTTGGTTAATATCGATAATCATTGGCTAAACTGCTCTGCTATAAAATTTAATACTCGGCGTTCTAGCCAATATTGAGGCTTAAAAGGATTATTACCACTGATATATCCAACATGACCGCCGTGATCACTAACTTCAAAATCAATCAAATTATTGTCTGGAATTTTATCCAAGTATTTATGGCAAAGGAATGGGTCGTCCATGGCGTGAATGATTAAAGTGGCTTTAGTGATTTTATCAAGTCGGTATAATCCACTGGCTTTTTCATAATAATCTTCAGCACTTTCAAAACCATTAATTGGCGCAGTCACTTTTTGATCGAACTCATATAGGGTTTTAATCTGCTCTAGTTCAGCTAGCTCGATATGAGAAATTAGCTTTAAGTTAATTTTTTCAGTGGTACTGTCTTTAAGCATATCTACCAAGTATTTTTGATACACTTTGGAAAACCCCTGATCTATTTGTGTACTACAACTGGCAAGATGTAATGGCGCACAGATAACGGCTGCACAATGAAATGGATTGTTAGGATCTTCGGCTAAATAATTAGCCAAAACGTTACCACCAAGTGAGAAGCCCAATATGGCTAATGGTCGGTTAACAAAGCGCTCCTTTAAATATTCAGTACAATAATGAATGTCCCAAGTGTCGCCGCTATGATAAGAAGGACCCTGACGATTAGGGCGACCACTACAACCTCTAAAATGCATTAATAAGCCAATCCAGCCTTTGGCTTTAATAGCGCCCATCATGCCTTTTGCGTAGTGGCTGTTAATTGAACCTTCTAACCCATGCAACACATAAACAATGGGTTTTAATGGGTGTAAGTTAGGATCTTCAGTCCAGGCAAGGTCTACAAAATCACCGTCTGGTAATTCAACCGTTTCGTTAATTACAGCAACAGTTTGCTTGCGACGTAAAATTTTGGCCGCCATAGTTTGTAAATGGCGGTTACTTAACCACCAGGCAGGTTTGAATGAACTGGATTTTAACATTTGACTCTCTATCTTTTATGGAAAAATTATAACCAAAAAAGTGTAGGGAGAATAGTTAAGAAAGCTTAATTAGCGGTAAATACTGCTAAGATCTGATTTAAATCATTGGTTACGGTCAATGTTTTATCTACAATTTTGTAATTATCAACAGCGCTTAACGCATTAAACAGTTTACTTTCTTGCTCAGAGGTATTTTGACAGAACTTGCGAGTGGCTCTGGCTGGACCAATTTCTAGTTTCCTCCCCGAGGAGTCGTAACTGCCTGAATAATTGTTGCAACCTGCATACCCTCTATAGGTGTTTTTTTCGGTTAAAAACTCAATGTTAACTGACTTTTTGTTTTCTCCTGTCTTAGCTGGAATACCGGCTAGAGAGGTTAGTTGCCATACTTGTCCTGTTAATGTTAACGCCATAGGATTTGCTTCTGGTTTTACGTCATTAGTTTGACAGGCAACACACAATATTGATGCCGCTATAGTGAGGCAGATTTTTGTTAGTTGTGGGCTCATTATGTTTCCAAAAATTTAAAATGCTTAAGATAATCATAGTGCTAACAACGGAAATAGGAAATGTGAGTTACGTTATAAATTGTAAATGAAGAATAATACTTGGCTTATACTTGTTGTCTTGAATTTTGTGGCATAATACGCGACATTAATTTTACCTATTTAGGATACAACAATGTCTATCGAACAGACCTTAAGAGATCGCAGTGGCGATAAATGTGAGCTTTGTGGCGCACAAGATACCCTTTCAGTTTATGAAGTCCCGCCGGTTGCAGAGCCAAACTCTGATAAGAGTGTTTTAGTTTGTTCTACTTGTGATAGCCAAATAAATGCTACTGACGGTGTATATGACACAAATCATTGGCGTTGTTTAAATGACAGTATGTGGTCACAAGTGCCAGTAGTACAAGTGATGGCATATCGTATGTTAAAACGGTTAAACGCAGAAAGCTGGGCGCAAGATGCGTTAGATATGATTTATCTTGAAGACGATGTACGCGAATGGGCAGACTCAGCTGCCGGTGATGCATTAGAAGAAGATGAACCAACATTAGATAACAACAAAGCACCATTAGCCGGTGGTGATAATGTAGTACTTATTAAAGATTTAGTGGTAAAAGGTGCTAACTTTACTGCTAAACGTGGTACTGCAGTTCGAAATATTTCTTTAACTTCAAACCCATTACACATTGAAGGCCGAGTAAACGGCACTCGTATTGTAATAATCAGCGACTACGTTAAAAAAATGTAATAAAATCAGGGTCAGAGTCAGGTTTTAAAATAAAACAACCTGACTCTGACCCTAAATTTTATCGCGGCTATTTTTATTTAACTGTCTGTTTTACTGTAAATTTTATTCTTTCCTCACAACTTTACATATTATACCTTTCTTAATTTTGTTGCTAAAAGTTGCAAAAATGTAACAAAAGTGTTGGAAAACTTCTTTTAAAACGTTACCCTTCTAGATTATGCGGAAAATGTAAGGATTCGGATTTACCTTACATTTAAAATAAAAACAATAAATAAAGGGACTTATCTATATGCTTGCTATACGCATTGCGATCTCTAAATACCTAAAAACTCTATTTTTTATTCTCTCTTCAACTATTTTAGTTGCTTGTGGCTCTGACTCAGATTCAAAGCCTGATGTCGAAAAAAAACCTGTACCTGTGATTACGCCAGACCCAACACCTGAGCCTGAGCCTGAACCTGAACCTGAACCTGAACCTGAACCTGAACCTGAACCTGAACCTGAACCTGAACCTGAACCTGAACCTGAACCTGAACCTGAAGAAATTAATATTACGGGTAGTGCCGTAAAAGGCCCTTTAGCTTTTGCTGACGTTAAAGTTTATGCAATAGATCCAGGCCAAGAAAATTTTGTTGGCGCCACTGTTGGCACAGGTAACACCGATGCAGCCTCGCAGATAGAAAATTTATCATTACCTTTCCCTTTGTCTCCACCATATATTCTAGAGATAAGTGCGGTTGAAGGCACTATAGATATTACAACTCAGCAATACCCCGTTATTGAAGTAATGAAAACATTACTTACTGATGAAATGTTATCTGGCGGTCAACAAATATTTGCTACGCCTTTAACCGATATGACCGTTTCTTTGATATTTAAAAATGCTGACTCGAACACTTTACCTTATACCGGTAATGCAGATGGCACTATTACTGATGCAGAAATTCTAGCCGCCGTTGAGCCAGCGCAAGAGCAGGTTAAATCTACCTTAGGCTTTGGTCTTGAAAAAGATGTTGATTTATTCAACACTCCACCACTTATTAATGCCGATACTGACTCTGCAGATGAACAAGCTTCTACAGCTGCTTACCGTAGTGCGGTTGAAGCATTAACGGCTGTTGTATATGAAATTAAACAATTAAGTGGTGATAGCGATATTAGTACCGATAGCATTGTTGATGACTTAGCTGCCGATTTATCTGATGGTGTTATTGATGGCGCGGCAGATGGCGTTGAAACTGAAAGCTACCCAGAAGCAGCACTTGAAGTATTAGAGCAAGATCCTGCTACATTGCCTATCCCTAATGATCCTGACGGACGTACCGTTGCGGATGTTAAAGAGTTAATTGTTGCCGAAACTGCTGATACAGGTAATGCTGAAACAGATACTTCTGCATTTGAAGCAAGTGAAGAGGTGATTGTATTAGCTCCTGCTGAAACCTCTCCTGATATTGATGGCGATGGCGTATTAAACTCGGAAGATGACTACCCAGAAGACGCGGCTGCGGATAGTGATTTTGATCAAGATGGTATGCCTGATGTGGCTTTTATAGTCGTTGATGGTATTCGAACTTCTGATGTTGATTTTGACCGTTCCGATAGTGATGATGATAATGATGGCGTAATCGATGATGATGATGCTTTTCCATTTGATGCAAGTGAAACCACAGATACCGATTTAGATGGCACTGGTAATAATGCCGATACTGACGATGATAATGACACCGTATTAGATGCAGCAGATGATTTCCCGTTAGATAGCACTCGCTCGAATGCTGTTGACCAAGACAATGATGGTTGGCCTGTAGGGCAAGATAGTGATGACAATAATGCGACTGTTCCAAATGTAGCTTATGTTGATAGCGATGGCGATGGTCAAGCAGACACTGGTGGTTTAGCACCAGATAGCGATGATGATAATGACGGTGTTGCTGATATTGATGACGTATTTCCGTTAGATGCCACTGAATCAAATGATTTAGATTTAGATGGTACTGGTGATAATGCCGATACCGATATTGATGGTGATAATATTGCCAATGAAGATGACCTTTTCCCATATGATGGTTTTGCATCAATTGATACCGATAATGACGGTATTGCTAACTATTATGACAATGATGATGATGGCGATAGCTTAGCTGATGATACGGAAGCATTATTGGGCACTGACCCACTAAATAATGATACAGATGGTGATGGTGTATTTGATAATGTTGATGCCTTGCCACTTGATGATACTGAGCGTTTTGATTCTGATAAAGATAGCGTAGGTAACAATTCTGATAATTGTCCATTAGTTGCCAACACCTTCCAGGTTAACTCAGATAATGACGATTTTGGTGATGCGTGTGATACTGATGACGATAATGATGGCGTTTTAGATACAGAAGATGACTTCCCATTAGATGCAACTAAATTTAATGCAGTAGATGCCGACAATGACGGTTGGCCTACAGAGCAAGATTCAGATGATAATGATGCAACTGTTCCTACAGTAGCATTTGTAGATACTGATGGTGATGGTCTTGCTGATAGTGGCGGTTTAACACCAGATACTGATGATGATAATGATGGCGTAGAAGATGCTAGCGATGTTTTCCCATTAGACGTGAATGAGTGGTTAGATACCGATGCTGATGGCACTGGTAATAATACCGACCTTGATGATGATAACGATGGTTACTCTGATGTAGATGAAAGTGCGATTGGCTCCGATCCATTATTGAATACAAGCTTACCTGCCGATTTTGACAGTGATGGTATTCCAGATGTTAGCGATGCTGATATTGATGGAGACGGTGTGCAAAATGGTGCTGATGCATTCGATTTTGATGCAACAGAAACTGTTGATACTGATGGCGATGGCACAGGTAATAACACTGACCCAGATATAGATGGTGATGGTGTTGCCAATGACGAGGATAGCTTCCCATTAGATGCTGCAGAAAGCACAGATACAGATTCTGATGGTAAAGGCGATAATTCTGATACCGATATAGATAATGACGGTGTAAACAACGCAAGTGATGCATTCCCGACAGATGCAACTGAATCTGTAGATACTGATTTAGATGGCACTGGTAACAATGCTGATACAGACGATGATGATGATAAATACACTGACACTGATGAAGCAGCAGCGGGTACAAACCCGCTAGCAAGTTCAAGTGTTCCTGCTGATTTAGATGGCGACTTCATTTCTGATGCCACAGATACAGATATTGATGGCGATACAGTATTAAATGCTGAAGATGCATTTCCGACAGATGCTACTGAAACTATAGATACAGATAACGATGGTGTTGGTAACAATGCCGACACTGATGATGATGGTGATGGCTATTCAGACAGCGATGAAAGTACTGTTGGCACCGATCCTCTTTTAGATTCTAGTGTTCCAAATGATTTAGACAGTGATTTTATTCCCGATTCATTAGATGCCGATCGTGATGGCGACGGTGAAGATAATGTAACTGATGCTTTCCCTGATAATGCCGCTGAAACTTTGGATACAGATTCTGACGGCACAGGTAACAATGCTGACCTTGATGACGATAACGATGGTTTCTCTGATGCTGACGAAATTGCAACTGGCTCAGATCCACTATTAGCAAGTAGTGTTCCTGGCGATATGGATGGCGATTTCATTCCTGACTCTATTGATGCTGATAGAGACGGTGATGGTGAAGATAACATCACTGATGCATTCCCTAATGATGCCAGTGAAACCGTTGATTCAGATTCTGATGGTACTGGTAACAATGCTGATCTTGATGATGATAATGATGGCTATTCTGATGCTGATGAAATAACTGTAGGCACAGATCCGTTATTAGATTCAAGCGTTCCAAATGACTTAGACAGTGATTTTATTCCTGATTCGCTTGATGCTGATCGTGATGGTGATGGTGTTGACAACGAAATAGATGCTTTCCCTGATAATTTTGCCGAAACAACTGATACGGATGGCGATACTATTGGTAACAACGCTGATAGTGACGATGATAACGATGGGTACTCTGATGTAGATGAAGCTGCTGCTGGCACCGATCCATTAGTAAATTCAGATGTGCCTGCTGATTTAGATGGTGATTTCATCTCTGATGCTACAGATACTGATATTGATGGCGATAGTGTTCTAAATGATGATGATGCATTCCCTACAAATGCTGCTGAAAGTGTTGATACAGACTCTGATGGCACGGGGAATAATGCTGATTTAGATGATGATAATGACGGCTACTCTGATCTTGATGAAGTTGCTGCCGGCACAGACTCTTTATTAGATAGTGATGTACCAGCAGATTTAGACGGCGATTTTATTTCTGATGCAACAGATACTGATATTGACGGTGATACTGTACTAAATGCTGATGATGCATTCCCTACAGATCCTACAGAAAGTAAAGACACTGATTTAGATACTGTAGGTGATAACGCGGATAACTGTCCGGTAACTCCTAACACAGACCAATTAGATACAGATACCAATGGCATTGGAGATGCTTGTGAACAAGCTGTTGATGTTCTAGAGGTACTTGAGTTTACTTATAATTTCAATTCTGGAGATGTGTTCACCGGTGTAATTAAAGGTTATATCCAAGAAGATAGCGATACAGTAATTGTTGAGTCATTTGTTTCTGCCGCAGTCAATGGTGAAGATTACCCATCAGTTACCATGGATGAAGTCAGAGCGACAAATATTGCTGATGCTGCGTCAATGAGCTTCAGTGGTGATGTGCTAGATTTCTGGGGTTGTCCATCTGGATTTACTGGTAGCTATTTAGACGGCGGTGATTGTAACTTCCGTAATGAGGGGGGGTTCTTATTAACTCATAGTATTGAATATCAACCAGAAGGTACTGCAAATGTAGCTATTGGTAATGGTGTAGATAAATATACCGAAGTAGGTATTACTATCGAAAATTGGTCATTAACTTATGTAGATAGTGATTCAGATACATTACGTGATGGTGTTGATAATTGTCCATATATCTCAAACATTGATCAAACTGATACTGATTTAAATGGTACTGGTGACATTTGTGATAACTATACGTTTGACTTAAATGGTCGCTGGTTAATTGAACAACAATACACACAAACAGGCACTGATGGTCAATGCCAACCAGAGCCAGTAGAAGCAGATATTGTGATCGCAACAATGAATGGATCACTATTTCACTTAGTGGGTCATGAAGACGCAGGTGAAGAAGGTGAAGGGATTAATGGCGTAATTAAATCTGATGCTACATTCACATTCAACGATGGAACATTTGTCTCAACAGATGGCGTTTATGATGCGAATACTGACTCTTTAACATTCTCATTTACTGAATTTGATGACGAAGAAAACTGTACCGAAGTTGGTAATATTTATGCCACTCGTATAAACGAGGTCAATGAACAAACAGCGATGGCTGGTGGCGTTAGCTGGTTTGAAGGTGATATTGAAGATGACAATGGTGAAATCATTGAAGTTTTCTTTGATAAAGGCGATTTGATTGAGAGCCAAGTTGAAGTTATTTATTACTATGATTCAGTAAGCTCAGCTTGGGTTGTTGATAATGAATCTGATGACGACATGTTGGTAACTGACCAAGGCGTCGTATCAGACGCTGACCTATTAACCGCTTCAGGTTATATAGCAGCTGGTGAAACATTAGTTTTATCTGATAATAATAAAACCCTACATTTAGACTTTGAAGAACTAAACCTTGAAGGTTATTCAATGGTCGGTATTCTTGGCGAAGAGTTTTCGACAGTAATGGCTGAATCGGATACTTTCTCTGCTAATGCAAAAGGTTATTTCACTGGTATTACTTCAGCGAATGATACCTACCAGTTCTGGTGTGGTGAGGATTGGGACCAATGGTTTGCTGAGAATTTAATTTGTGATAATGCCATACCAATTAGTTGGGATCCTGAGTTTACCCCAGCAGAGTCAATGAATGATGTTGTTGTACCTTCTGGAACCTCTGCGGACGGCTTTTATGTCGGCAGTTGGATTGGTGGGGATGGATATGGTTCTATGCAAGCATATCTCGCTTCAGACGATGGCACGATTACCGGTGGTAACTTAAGCGCAGTATTCGTAGAGCGTTCTTATGATGGATATTCTGAAATAGTTGCTCAAGTTGCAGTTATAACCACACAAGTTGGCGCTAATACTGTTTATAGATTCACTGTACCTGATGCTTTCAATGAACAATATGATAGAGACCCGGAAGAAACTCATATGTTCCTAATGGAAGACAGTGAGACAGAAGTGGACCGAACAATTGTTCGACGTGGTAATTATTTACCTGCAGGCTCGGCATTAGAAACTTTTGTACTATTTGATGCTACGGCTAAAGCTGAAATTGAATCGGCGTTTAACTATGTTGATACAGATAGTGATTTTATTCCAGATTCTGTAGATCCGGATCAAGATAACGATGGCTATGCTAATGATGATGATGCTTTCCCATTAGATGATACTGAATGGTCAGATTTAGACGGCGACGGAATTGGTGATAATGCCGATACTGACCGCGATGGTGATGGTGTTGATAATGATTTAGATATTGCACCTGATGATGGCGATATTTCTTCAGCAATGACATTCACTGCAGCTGAATTGAAATCTCACTATGTGAATATTTCAGCAGGTTATCAAAGTGAACCAACGTTTAGGTTAGGCACTGGCTCAGGTAGACAATACACTTTTGATGGTAGTGCAGGTGAAGTGATATCTTCAGCCGGTAATGCAGCATATACCTATAGCATTGCCGCTGATGAGCTTGTGATGACAATTGATTCGGCAGTAGAAAGTACGTCGTACTGGACGCCATATCAATTAGCGAATATGGGTGTTGTATCACAACAAGCTGCGGATGATTTTGTTACTGCCAATGGTGAATATCAATTAGAAATACTGTACACGATAACCTCAAGTAAATGGTTATTGGTAAATAGTACTGAAAATACGCAAACATTCTTCATCACAGACACAACTGAATATCGGTTTGCCCAGCAATGGGAGCAAGAAACGTTAATTGGTTTAGAAAGTGATTTTGTTGCAGCAGATAGCGACTCTAGTCTGGTGTTAACTGATGCTAGCACACTGACGCAAGTTGATTTCACTGAAGGTGAATTAACGGCAGGTAATTGGGCCATGCAAGTGAGCCTTGATGAGGCCAGCTTTGACGGTCAAAGTCGTTTATCGGCTGATGTTGCAACATTTAATGGTGATTATACAGGTACGGCATTTATCAGTGGCGCGACATTTGATTGGGCGGTTGCTAATGGAGTGCTAACACTGACGTATCCAGGTGGCAGTACAGTATCGTTTACTCGTTACCAAGATTTTGCTCAAATTGATGAAGTGTTAATTACCACCGACAGTAATGGTTTTGTTTCTAGCTCATATCAAATGATAGCCCCATGGGGTGGTGCAAATCTTGATTCTCTCATTAATAGCTTTGCCCAAAACAGTTTCTCATTAACTAATCCTGACGCGTATGACGAGGAAGGTAATTTTGACTTGGGTCAGGTTTTTGGTTACCGCTTGCAAGATAATGGTGTTGCGACTCGTATTTGGTCGGGAGATGTAGATTTCAATAATTATAAATCTGGTTGGGATACTTGGCAGCTAAGTTGGGGCGGTTTCGGTGAAGCGATAATGACCTCATACATGGATGGCAATGGTGCTTGGCAGGCCGATTGTAATCCAAATGACTGGGATTGTAGTCCATCACGTAAGCGTGTGTGGGTACCTATCCAACAAGTCGGTAATCGAGTATACGTAATTGAATACGAAGAGCGTAATAGCGAAGCGTGGAATTACGGAGCAGAGCCAATTTGGTACATGGCCATTGCGCCACGTATTCAATACTACGAAGCAATGGACATTGGTTTAGACAGTGATTCAGATGGCATTATCGATAGCCTTGATGATGATATGGATAACGACGGTTTCACCAATGATGTTGATGCGTTTGTCTTTGATGCCAATGAATGGGCGGATGGAGACATGGATGGCATTGGCGATAACTCTGATTGGGATTGGGACAATGATGGCGTAGATAACGACAACGATGAATTCCCAACAGATGGTACTGAATGGTCAGATTTAGACGGTGATGGCATTGGTGATAATACTGATACCGACCGCGATGGTGATGGTGTTGATAATGATTTAGATATTGCACCTGATGATGGCGATATTTCTTCAGCAATGACATTCACTGCAGCTGAATTGAAATCTCACTATGTGAATATTTCAGCAGGTTATCAAAGTGAACCAACGTTTAGGTTAGGCACTGGCTCAGGTAGACAATACACTTTTGATGGTAGTGCAGGTGAAGTGATATCTTCAGCCGGTAATGCAGCATATACCTATAGCATTGCCGCTGATGAGCTTGTGATGACAATTGACTCGGCAGTAGAAAGTACGTCGTACTGGACGCCATATCAATTAGCGAATATGGGTGTTGTATCACAACAAGCTGCGGATGATTTTGTTACTGCCAATGGTGAATATCAATTAGAAATACTGTACACGATAACCTCAAGTAAATGGTTATTGGTAAATAGTACTGAAAATACGCAAACATTCTTCATCACAGACACAACTGAATATCGGTTTGCCCAGCAATGGGAGCAAGAAACGTTAATTGGTTTAGAAAGTGATTTTGTTGCAGCAGATAGCGACTCTAGTCTGGTGTTAACTGATGCTAGCACACTGACGCAAGTTGATTTCACTGAAGGTGAATTAACGGCAGGTAATTGGGCCATGCAAGTGAGCCTTGATGAGGCCAGCTTTGACGGTCAAAGTCGTTTATCGGCTGATGTTGCAACATTTAATGGTGATTATACAGGTACGGCATTTATCAGTGGCGCGACATTTGATTGGGCGGTTGCTAATGGAGTGCTAACACTGACGTATCCAGGTGGCAGTACAGTATCGTTTACTCGTTACCAAGATTTTGCTCAAATTGATGAAGTGTTAATTACCACCGACAGTAATGGTTTTGTTTCTAGCTCATATCAAATGATAGCCCCATGGGGTGGTGCAAATCTTGATTCTCTCATTAATAGCTTTGCCCAAAACAGTTTCTCATTAACTAATCCTGACGCGTATGACGAGGAAGGTAATTTTGACTTGGGTCAGGTTTTTGGTTACCGCTTGCAAGATAATGGTGTTGCGACTCGTATTTGGTCGGGAGATGTAGATTTCAATAATTATAAATCTGGTTGGGATACTTGGCAGCTAAGTTGGGGCGGTTTCGGTGAAGCGATAATGACCTCATACATGGATGGCAATGGTGCTTGGCAGGCCGATTGTAATCCAAATGACTGGGATTGTAGTCCATCACGTAAGCGTGTGTGGGTACCTATCCAACAAGTCGGTAATCGAGTATACGTAATTGAATACGAAGAGCGTAATAGCGAAGCGTGGAATTACGGAGCAGAGCCAATTTGGTACATGGCCATTGCGCCACGTATTCAATACTACGAAGCAATGGACATTGGTTTAGACAGTGATTCAGATGGCATTATCGATAGCCTTGATGATGATATGGATAACGACGGTTTCACCAATGATGTTGATGCGTTTGTCTTTGATGCCAATGAATGGGCGGATGGAGACATGGATGGCATTGGCGATAACTCTGATTGGGATTGGGACAATGATGGCGTAGATAACGACAACGATGAATTCCCAACAGATGGTACTGAATGGTCAGATTTAGATGGCGATGGCATTGGTGATAATACTGATACCGACCGTGATGGCGACGGTGTAGATAACAATAGTGATATTGACCCAGACGATGGTGATGTTTCTGCAACGCAAACCTTTAGTGACGCTGAGCTTAAATCACACTATGTGGCGGTCTACCCTGGTACTCAATCAGAGCCAACTCACAAAGTCGGTTACATTGGCGGTGCTCAGTACCAGTTTAATGCTGGTGCGCTGGAAGTCACGACACATACAAACGGTTCAACATCAACGTATGTGTTTGCTAACGATGTGATGACGGTAACGCCAGATGCTGTAACAGATAATTATCAATGGATGAATGCTTATGACTTGGCAAACCAAGGTTTAATCAGTCAAGAGCAAGCGGATAATTTCTGGAATGAACACGGCGATTATGGTTTTGACCTTGTAAGTCAGATAACGTTAGAAGAATGGCAGTTAGTTGCTAGCGATGTTAATAGCCAAAGTTTTTATGTTACTGAGCACATGCAGTACTTTATTAGCGATGAATGGGTAAATACTTACTTCTTTGGTGAAGGCGGTGTTACAAATAATTCATCAAGCTCAACAACAACGTTAACCGATGCGACAACACTGGCGTCTAGCCCATTCACAGAAGCGGACTTTAGTGATAAACAATGGGCAATTTCGTCGGCGTTAGATGAATTCTCAGATAATGGTGATACGCGTTTAGGTGCGGATATAGCCACCTTTAATGCGGATTACTCGGGTAGCACGCATTTTTATGGTGCTAACTTTACTTGGGCGGTTTTTAACGGTGAACTGCAATTAACCTATGCCAACGGCGGTATGGTGAATATCTCGCGTATACAAGACCAAGCTAATGTAGATGAAGTGTTAGTGGTAACGGAAGCGAATGGCATTCGAACCAGTCATTACTTAATGGCAACCGAATTTAGTGAAGCAACAATTGACCCGTTAATGAACCAGTTTGCGATGAATAGCTTCGCGCTAACTAATGACGGTGAGCAAGATAGCGAAGGAAATGTGTTATCGGAAGAAGTATTTGGCTATCGTTTAGAGTCAGGTGGTGTGGCCACTCGCATCTGGACAGGTGATGTCGACCTTAATAATGGTCACGGCTTTGATCGTTGGTCATGGCAATGGGGCGATTTTGGCTCTGTAGAAATGCGTGCAACGTGGTCAGAGTTTAATGGTAATTATGCTCTGTGTAATGAACAAGATTGGGGATGTAATGCGTTCCGTAAACGTACTTGGATCCCAATCAAAGAAGTTGGAAATAGAGTTTACTTGCTAGAGATTGGCGAGTGGAATGATAACGCTTGGGAGCCAAGTGGAGAAAATCCAGCATGGCGTAATTATATTCCTGGTCGTGTAGTGTTCTACGAAACGTATGAATTAGGCTTAGATTCAGACAATGATGGTATTGTTGATTCATCTGATGATGACTGGGATAACGATGGTGTTGTTAACTGGGAAGATGCGTTTGCCTATAACGATATGGAATGGGCCGATTCTGATGGTGATAACATTGGCGATAATTCAGATGCATTCCCTAATGACGATACAGAGCAATATGATTCAGATGGTGATGGTGTTGGTGATAATGCCGATGACTTTCCATATGATCCAAATATAACCACTGGCACGTCAATGGCAACGATTTCTTTTGCCGATGTTGAGCTACAAAACTGTGTTAATGATACTGGTATTGGCTATATAGAGCAGCTAACCTATCTTGATTGTAGCTACCGCGGCCTGACTAATATCTCTGACATTGATCAATTATCGAGTCTTGAGCAAGTTAGTTTAAATGGTAATAGAGACATAACCGATTTTAGTGCTTTGGCTCTGATCTCTAGCATTAATAGCGTTGATGTTTGGGATACAAACTTTGCTAATAGTGATTTTGCTGCCTTTGCTGGTCATGGCACAATTAGTCGTTTTGGTACGGACAGTAATTTGCTAACCAGTATTGCCGACGCTGCAAGTATGCCTAATTTGCGTGGTATGCATTTATGGACAGGCCAACAGTATGACCTAAACGTGTTAGCAGGTTTAGGTAATTTTAATGAATTAGCGTTATCCACAGATCAAGTACAAGATTTCAATGCATTTAGTCAATTAACTCATATTGAACACTTATGGCTAAATGGTGAGCTGGAGCAATGGCAAGTTGATATTATGCTTAGTTTTTCAAACTTGCAGCAGTTATCTCTTGCTTGGAACAGTTATTTAACTAATGATTTATTGGCTCAATTTGTGAGTAATAACCCAAACCTTTCTAGCTTAGGTCTTGAATACACTCAGATCACTGATTTATCCGGTTTATTTATAAATGGTTTTTATTGGGAAGGTTTAGCGATTCCTTTACAGCATATAAATATTGATAATATGGCTGTTGTTGATGTTTATGATTTACAATCTCAAGTGCAAGAGTTATGGAATCTTGGTGTACAGGTTGATGGTGAACTAGCTTATGGTTGGTTAATTGCTGATGCGTTGGCAAATATTAATGATAATGAACTTAAGCAATGTTTAATCGATCATACTCAAGGTATGCAAGTTTCTGGACAACTTCAGCACTTAGATTGTGATGGCCGTAACATTCATGAAATTTGGGGCTTATGGGTATTTGATAACTTACGTACTCTTATATTAAATAATAACCCTATAATGGACCTTGGCGGTGAGCTGAATAGTATGCAGCGCCTACAAGATTTGCATATTCACAACACCTTAGTTGCTGATATTAGCACATTGTCGAATAACCCAGAACTGACCTATGTAGGGGTAAGCAACTTACCGTTAACTGATCCTGAGCAGGTAAATAACTTACCAGGTAACATCATTGTTGAAGGTACTGTACAGCAAATCGTAGCTTTAAATACTTTAGGTTTTAATGATAGTCAATTGCTACAGTGTGTGACTGATTCGGGTGCAACGAATGTTGTGGATTTAACTTGGCTTGATTGTAGTAACTATGGTATTACCGATATTACTGATATTAACCAGTTAAGCAACCTCAATGGGTTAACGCTAAATGGCAATGATGGCATAACTGATTTGGCTCCATTAACCCAACTTCCAGCTTTAACAAACGTCAGTTTAAGTGAGATGGCGCTAGACGACGGGCAAATGGATAACATTGCTAATATTTCACGTTTAGAAAATCTGGACCTTTCTAGCAACGATAACCTAACTCATTTAGCGCCTCTTGGTGGTGTGAGACAGTTAAAAGCTGTTCACTTATGGGGAAGTAATGTTTATGACATTTCTCCATTGACCAATTTACCAGCCTTGGATACGGTCGCAATGAGCTATTCGCAGCTGAGTAATGGCGTAGATGTGTTTGCACAAATGCCAGCACTAAGAAACTTATACCTAAATGGTGACGTTCCTTATGTTGACTTTGAGAGCATATTAATGAGTACGAGCTTAAGCTCGTTAACTCAAGCATGGAGTAATCTGTTTGATGATACTTATATGCAACTTATTATCACCCATCAAACAGATATTTCTAGTTTGGGGATTGATAATAATGCGTTGTTAACCAATCTAACTGGCATTGATGCTTTAACGGGTCTTAATGATGTTAGTATCCAGTTTACTCAAGTAACCGATCTACAGCCATTAATTGATTTACGTAATGCACAAGATGTTTTATCAGTTGATAACGAATGGCAGACTCAGTTGAATTATGTAAATATTGATGCATTGTCAATTACAGATGGCGCTCAAATTACAACACTGCAAAATTTGTTTGTAACTGTTGATGGTGCCCCACAATAGTATTGCGTTGAATATTATTACAAAAGGGGTAGTGATACCCCTTTTTTTATAGGAATAAAAAATGAAAAAAATACTAATATCATTATCTGCAGGTTTAGTTTTGGGTTATGGTGCATCAACAGCAGTTGAACGTTCAGAAATTGCAAAACTAGAGGCTGAAAACATTAAAGCTAAGCAGCAAATTTCAGCTTTGTCTGAACAGTTAGTAGTGGCACAAAATCAGCCTAAGCAAGCTCCTCCTTTACTGCAACGTACTAAGCTAAGAACTTTAACGAATGGCAGCTTAAATAATACTAGCCGAAGTAAAGACCAATCAGGTGCTCAACGCAAACAAGCGACAGAACGCATGCGAGCACAACAAAAGCAGCAAGTTCAACAAAATGCTAATGACTTGAACAATCAAAAAATTAAAACCACCGAAAGTGGCATTGTGCTATAAAGCATTATCTGTTGGCTGTGAGGTTAGAGCATGCTGAACAAAGCAGAATTTGAACCTTCCCTGAACAAAAAAGGCAGAGTATAAAAACTCTGCCTTGTTATATTAAATGGGGTGTAAAACTAATCTTCAGCCATGATATCTTCAATCTGTTCTTCAAGCTCCATCCATTGCTCTTCCGCCGTTTCAACTTGCGGTTTTAACTTGCCTTGTTTTAGCATTAATTGGGCTAGTTTGGCTTTGTTTTCGTGCTCGTAAGTTTCAGGTTGAGCAAGTTCATTTTCAATGGTTTCTAGCTCGGTCTGCCACTTTTCCACCTGCTTCTCTAGTTTTTCAACTTGCTTGCGCAGTGGCGCTGCTTTTTTACGAAGTTCAGCTTGTTGGCGACGTTGCTCTTTCTTATCGACCTTCTCAACATTTACGTCAATCGACTTTGATTGTGCCAGTGCTGATTTCTTATCGTCATCAAGCCATTGCTGATAATCATCAATATCACCGTCAAAACTATCAACTTTGCCATTGCCAACAATGTAAAATTCATCAACGCATGATTCCAGTAGGTATCTATCATGGGCAATTAATATTATGGCCCCGGCAAATTCTTGAAGCGCGAGGACGATGGCTTGACGCATTTCTAAATCTAAGTGGTTAGTAGGTTCATCGAGAAGCAATAATTGTGGTTTTTCGAGTACGATGAGTGCTAATACCAAACGAGCTTTTTCGCCACCTGACATAGTATTTATCACATTCAAGGCCTGTTCGCCACTAAAGCCAAAGCGCCCTAGGTAATTTCTTGCCTGCAATTCAGTAAAGTCAGTTTTTGCTAACATGATTTGATTAATTGCGGTTTCATCCATACGCAATTGTTCAAGTTGATGCTGGGAGAAATAACCAATTGTTAATTCTTGTGCACAAAAGCGTGTACCACTTTGTAATTTGAGTTCACCCGCCAAAGACTTAATCAGCGTTGATTTACCGGCACCGTTTCGGCCTAATAAACCAATGCGGCTACCTGGTACTAAATTTAAAGTCACACCTTTGAGTATAATCGCGTCTTCAGAGTAGCCACAATCCGTTTGTTCTAACGATAATAAAGGATAAGGCATATAACCTGGATTATCAAAACTAAAGCTAAATTGGCTGTCTACGTGCGCAGGCATTAAATCAGGCAGCTTTTCTAAACGTTTTAATCGAGATTGTGCTTGTTTGGCTTTGGTAGCTTTCGCCCTGAAACGGTCAACAAATGAAGTTAAGTGTTTCACTTCTCTTTGCTGCTTTTGATACATAGCATCTTGCTGAGCTAGCTGTTCAGCACGTTGGCGTTCAAAGCTGGTGTAGTTACCAGAGTATAACTTCGCTTTCTGATGTTCTATGTGCAGGATTTGGCCAATAACATCATCTAAAAAGTCACGGTCATGAGAAATAAGTACTAAGGTACCATCAAAGCGTTTCAACCAACGTTGTAACCATAAAACCGCGTCTAAATCTAAATGGTTAGTTGGTTCATCTAGCAATAGCAAATCGGCTCTACTTATAAGTGCTTGCGCTAAGTTTAAGCGCATACGCCAACCACCCGAAAAACTGCTGACACTATTATCAAGTTGATCTTGCATGAAGCCTAAGCCGTGCAACAATTCACTTGCTCTTGCCGGTAGGCTATAACCATTGATTACATCTATTTTGTTAAGCAAATAGGCTTCTTCACTACCATCATCATTACTTCGTGCTTGTTCTAACTGAGCTTCAAGTTGGCGATATTCAATATCGCCGTCCATCACATAATCTAAAGCACTTGAGCTTAATGAAGGCGTCTCTTGTTTTACGGTGGCAATTTTCCATGCCTTTGGCATGTCTAAAATTCCGCTGTCAATTGACAGTTGACCTAAAAAGGCAGCAAATAACGAAGATTTACCACAACCATTAGCGCCAACAAGGCCGACTTTATGGCCTGGATGAATGGTAAAGTTTGATGATTTTATTAAAGTTTTTAAACCTCGGTCGAAGCCAAGTTCTGATGCCAGAATCAAGTTAATATCCTTCGCTATATTTAAAGTTATTTTAAAGGTAAAATAGCCACTTTAGTTTAGCTGTTATTTAATTTTTATGAAAAAACGATTTATTGCTGGTGCAACCTGTCCAAAATGTAATGCTATGGATACTTTGGCGTTAACCAAAGACCAAGGCGTTGAAAAAGTCACTTGTGTTAGCTGCAATATGGAAATGACTCAACCCGAAGAGCAAGTAGAGCCAGAGGTTCGCAGCGAAGAACAAGTTATTGGTGTTTTCAAACCTTAAACATTATTTTCCTAATTTATTAATAATGAGGAGGAGGCGTTTCATCTTCGACTCGGCCAACAGCGGTTGTATTCATATCTTTGACTCGTTGACCAATTAAACGTAATTGTTCATTAACATTGTTTAATTTATCATGATGTACTGAAATCTCATGATTTAATTGCTCAATGATATCATCTTGAAAAGCGAGTTTTGTTTCAAGAGTATCAATACGCTCTAGTAACTTAGTTAATTGTTGTTCTACCGACATGTTTACGATCCAATTTATATTTGCCGTTATTATCGCTAATTAAACCTAAGCAATAAAGATTTATTCAATTTGATAACACTTTTAAGCAAATTTAACCTTTAAAACTGCAATTTAAACGCTATATAATATTTTTAACTGTAAAGATCTCGAAAATGATTATTTTTGAGACTATTTTTTTGAAAAAATAGTCGCTAGTATATGGTGTCTTTTTAATATTAAATTTAATGTAATCGGGGTTTTCTCCTTTTATGTGGTACTTATTTTTGGAGAAAAAAATGAAATTCATCGTTAAACCAACATTGGTAGCGGTTGCTGTTATGGCATTAATGGGCTGTAATGAAGCCGCAGAGAAAAAAGCTGTTGTACTTGAAACTGAAGATCAAAAACAATCTTATGCGTTAGGCGCATCGATTGGTAGTTACATGAATAACAATTTAACTGAACAAGAAAAGTTTGGTGTTGTTTTAGATAAAGAACTACTAATGGCTGGTTTTACCGAAAGCTTAAATGGTAGTGCGCAATTAGAGCAAGAAGAAATTCAACAGCTTCTTATGGCTTTAGATCAAAAAGTGAATGAGAAAAAACAAGCTCAAGCTACTATTGATAACGAAAAAAGTTTAGATGCAGGCAAAAACTTTTTAGCTGAAAATGCTAAAGTTGAAGGGGTGCAAACTACAGAGTCTGGTTTACAATACCAAGTAATAACGGCTGCTGAAGGTGTAAAACCAACTGCAACTGATACTGTAAAAGTTCATTACACTGGTAAATTAATTGACGGTACTACATTTGATAGTTCTGTAGATCGCGGCGAGCCAATTGAGTTCCCACTAAACCGTGTAATTAAAGGTTGGACTGAAGGTGTTCAGTTAATGAACGTTGGTTCTAAGTACAAGTTTGTTATTCCTTCAGAACTTGCATACGGTCCAAACGGTACTGGCCCAATTCCTGGTAACGCAACACTAGTATTTGAAGTTGAGTTAATCGACATCGTTACTCCTGCTGCACCAGCAACTGAAGAAGCCGCTGCTCACTAAATAAATACAGGATGTATTTATGCTGAACTTTCATGGATGATTACCGTTTCAGTATCTAGGATGTATTTATAATAAAAAACCAGGCATTGCCTGGTTTTTTTAATTTGTCGATACTTCTAGTTAGATCCCGTATCAAGTACAAGAAGGCAAAAATCGGTTGCTAACTATGATTTGTATAAAGCGCTTCAATCAGCTGATCTTCTAATTCAAATCTATCTTCCAAAAATTGTCCCAACGCCGATAGGCTTTGATCAAAATTGTCTAATGTTTCATCTGAATTAATATCAGCAAATTTATCATTAAAGGTGAGGCCAAAGTCTGTTGTTTTAGCAATGTTTGGATAAATTCGTTGGGCTAATGCCAAAGAGTTTGGCCCGTTCTTTTTACATTGTGCAACTACTTGATCGAATACTTCAAAATGACCAGCCGACATGTAGTCCATTAATAGTTGGCAAAAAGATTGAATATCATTACGCTTAGGTAACGCTTTATCAGTTTGATCAAAAGGAGGTAATCCAGCTAATTGGCAATAACCAACTAGAACATCCTGACGCTCAGTTAACCAGTTGTCGATGGCAGTTAATGAACCGCCCCATTGTTGTTGTGCTTGTTCTAAACGACTTAGCATTGGCCCTCCGGAATTCGTGCTGAAATCTATGAGATTAACTATATAACACTGAATTTTAATGGAAATTGCAACAATTATTTTCCAATCAAATTAGAGTTGAAACTCAAAAAATACTACTGATGAATATTGCTTTTTTGATAAGCGTATATTTTTATTCAATAAATTATAAATTTTCTGATAAAAATAAATGTAGTCTGACAGCGGCAAGATTTAACTGTTTTTTTAATGTTAGGTTATTTTTATTCAGATATGCCTGATCAAATATAATTTTATCTTGTGTAGGCACACATGCTCTATTGTTATCATCGATTTTACAATATTGTACTGATTTACTTCTACTGATTGTTAAAGATTGGTTCGCCCAAACTAAAAGATTCTTTGCTGTAATAAAATCTGAACTGGGGCTTTCAAATGAGGGGGCTAAGCTGTTTAATAGCAACGTTTTATTGCTGTTTCCTAATAAACAACGATCCCAAACTTGATGTAAATTTTTGCATTTTTGCTTGGTCGAATTTAGCCTGTCTATTACTTTAGTTTTATTACCACCTAAATCTGATTTAAAACTTATATGCAAAGGCTGATGAATATCACCGAGCCAATGAGCAAGAAATAGCAGAGCTTGAATTTTTGTTATTGGATTTTTAGCGTTAATATATTGCTGTTGATGGAATGTAATAGCATCAAGAATACAATTACTTTGACAGTCACTTTTTCCTATTTCAGTTTGTTCACGAGCAACATTTAAATAATGCCAACTTTTGTACACTGCAAACGGTTCTTCATGTCGAATTGCATCTGGCCAACTACAGGCATCTGCGAAAGTTACTTGGTGATTAATAGAGCGCTTTAAAAAAATGTTTAATTGCTGTTTTTGGGCAAGTGGAAGATAATTAATTAAATTTGATAAAGAGTCTTGTTGAGCGAGGGGAAGATTATTAACGGCAAGTTGGCAAACCAGCCAATGGCCTTTACTTCCAAGTGCGTAGGTACTGGAGCTAAAACAGAAAATAAAAAGTAACAATAATCGCACCATTCCCTTGCACTCCTTATTCAGACTATGATCTAGTATAGTTTAGATAAGTAATTATTATTTCTTTAGAAATAAAAAGGCCTTATCAAAGATAAGGCCTGAAATGCTCGCTGTATGGTCTAGTAAAACTAGCTTCTTATTAGTTATTCTTTAAAGCTTGTAAAGTTTATAACAAAGCATTTTCTATTGTGCAACACTTTTTTACAAAATAATTAAAATACGGCATCTTACTTTTGTTTAACAAATCATCAACATTGTTTTTAAATATGCAATAAAGTTTGCCCTAGATCATAGTAACTGTGATTAACATTGGGTAGAATGACGCCCATATTTATTCATCAACATTTCAAGTATTAAAATGACAACATTAAAGAATGACACTTATTTACGAGCCCTTTTACGTCAACCAGTTGATTACACTCCTGTATGGATGATGCGTCAAGCGGGTAGATATTTACCTGAGTATAAAGAAGTTCGTAAAGATGCAGGTGATTTTATGGCGCTTTGCCGTAACACTGAACTTGCTACAGAAGTGACAATTCAGCCATTACGTCGTTTTCCTTTAGACGCTGCTATTTTGTTTAGTGACATTTTAACTATCCCAGATGCGATGGGATTAGGCTTGTACTTTGAAACTGGTGAAGGCCCTAAGTTTGAACGTCCGATCACTTGCGCTGCTGATGTTAAAAAAATTGGCCATCCAGATCCTGAAGGTGAATTACAATACGTTATGAATGCTGTTCGTTCTATCCGTAAAGAACTTAACGGTGAAGTGCCTTTAATTGGTTTCTCTGGTAGCCCATGGACACTTGCAACATATATGATTGAAGGTGGTAGTTCGAAAGCTTTCACTAAAATCAAAAAGATGATGTTTAGCGACCCACAAACATTACATTTATTACTTGATAAACTAGCAGATTCAGTTATTTCATACTTAAATGCACAAATTGCTGCTGGTGCGCAATCGGTGATGGTGTTTGATACTTGGGGTGGTGTACTAAGTCCTGCAATGTATAAAGAGTTCTCATTGCAATATATGGCGAAAATCGTCGACGGCTTAACCCGTGAAAATGAAGGTCGAAAAGTCCCGGTTACCTTATTCACCAAAAATGGTGGCATGTGGTTAGAATCTATTGCTGCTACAGGCTGTGACGCTGTAGGTCTTGACTGGACTATTAATATTGAAGATGCCAAAGCACGAGTAGGCGACAAGGTTGCACTTCAAGGCAATATGGATCCGTCAATGCTATACGCCCCTAAAGAGCGCATTGAACAAGAAGTACAAACGATATTAAATGGTTTTGGAGACACAGGTACTGGCCACGTATTCAACCTAGGTCATGGTATACACCCTGATGTGAACCCTGAACATGCAGGTTACTTTATTGATGCCGTACACAAATTTAGTAAACCATTTCATAAGTAAATGATAAACAAGAGGAGCTTCGGCTCCTCTTTTAGTTTAACTTCCTAGTTCCTAGAATCTATTTCCCTTATCCGTTACAATCGGATCAAACCTAATAAAAATATTTTTCATGCACCACAAAAATTACCCACTTAAAGAATTAAACAGTTTTGCACTAAATGTGACAGCGAATGATATTATTTTTGCTGAAACCATTGAGCAGGTTAAAGCTTTTGCCCAAAACTTACCTGAACAGTTTTATATTCTAGGTGGCGGTAGTAATTCATTGTTCGTTGAAAACTATCAAGGCACAATTTTTTGTCCGAATCTTCGCGGCATTGATGTTGCCGATGGTGAAAATAGCTTTTTTCTACATGTAGCAAGCGGCGAAAATTGGCATGAATTAGTACAGTATTGTTTAACTAAGCAGATGCCTGGCCTGGAAAATTTAGCCTTAATACCAGGTAACTGTGGAGCTGCGCCAATACAGAACATCGGCGCATACGGAGTAGAGTTCGCCAGTATTTGTGAATATGTTGATTGGTTTGACTTTCAAAGCTTGAAAGTAGTCAGAATGCAAGCTCAGCACTGCCAGTTCTCTTATCGAGACAGTATCTTTAAAGGTGCATTAAAAAATAAAGGGGTTGTCGTTGCTGTAGGCTTAAAGCTAGCTAAATCTTGGTCACCTACTTTGAAGTATCAAGGCTTAAGTGAACTTGGCGATAGCCCTACACCGAAACAAGTTTTTGATAGCGTCATTGCTATTCGAGAAAGTAAATTACCAGATCCAAAGGTTATCCCGAATGCTGGTAGCTTTTTCAAAAACCCAATTGTTGACCATCAATTATTTGCAAAAATTAAAGCTGAATTTCCAGAGCTGCCAGCTTACCCTGCTACAGGAGCTGATATGAAACTTGCAGCCGGTTGGTTAATACAAGAAAGTCACTTGAAAGGCGTGTGTGTAGGCGATGCTGCTGTGCATAAATTACAAGCGTTGGTATTGATTAATAATAATAGGGCCACGGGCAAAGATGTGATAGCACTGGCTCGTCATGTGCAAAAAGTAGTAAAGCAAAAATTTAACGTATGCCTCGAGCCGGAAGTTAGGATAATTTCGGCACAAGGCGAACAACTTATAGAAGATATCACCTAATGGCAAAAGTAGTGCGAGAAGAGTTGATTCGTCAATTAGCGGATGGAAAATTTATTTCCGGCCAGCATTTAGCTGAGCAATTAAGTGTTAGCAGAACGGCTATTTCAAAACACATTAAAGTGTTAAACGAGATGGGGCTAGATATATTTTCAGTGCAAGGCAAAGGGTATAAATTAGCTCAAAGCATTACTTTATTAGACTTGCATAAAATTACTAGTGAACTAGCAACGTTTAACCGCAAGAACTTTGTTGAAGTACACAGCATTATCGATTCGACCAATTCGTATTTAATGCGCCGGTTACCAAACAATGTCGCCCATGGACAAGCTTGCGTATCTGAATTTCAATCGGCAGGTAGAGGCCGAAGAGGCAAAGAGTGGATTTCACCGTTTGGCTCTCACTTGTACCTTTCAATGTATTGGTATTTAGAGCAGGGCATGTCTGCTGCTATGGGCATATCTTTAGTCGTTGGCCTAGCCGTGAGCGATGTCTTACAGCAAAGGTACGCTCTTGATGTGCAATTAAAATGGCCAAATGATATTTATGTAAATGGTAAAAAGCTTGCCGGGATTCTAGTTGAATTAGAAGGCCAAAGTATTGGCCCAGGTAATTGCGTAATAGGCTTAGGCTTAAACATAAATATGCCGAAGCAAAGTGCCGAAAAAATTGATCAACCATGGACCGATTTAGCGACTGAATTGGGCGATGAAATTGATCGGAATGTCCTTTCTGCGCAATTAATAGCAAGGATCAGCGAACGCTTAGAGCAGCATCATCAATTCGGCTTAACGCCAATGCTAGATGACTGGCAACGACAAGATTTTTTCTACAATAAACAAGTGAAACTGTTAACTGGTGAAAAAGAAACCCGAGGTGTTTGCAAAGGTATAAACAGCAGCGGTGCTTTATTATTAGAAATAGATGGTAAACAGCAACCAATTTATGGTGGCGAAGTAAGCTTGCGAGGTGCTTAATGAATTTATTGATTGATGTAGGTAATACCCGAGTAAAATATGCTTTAGTTGAAAATAACCAACTGTCTAACATTAATCACTGCTCTACTTTTGATTTTTTAAAGTTATTAAGTAGCTTTAATCATATATCGTCAATTATCATTGCTTCTGTTTCTAATCAGCTTTTTTCACAAGAAATACACACATGGGCAGATTCAGAAGATATTTACATTAAAGCTTTATCGACTGAAGCTGAGTCGTTTGGTATTAAAAATAGTTATAAAAACTACAATACTATGGGGGTTGATCGCTGGTTAGCGGTGATTGGTGCTGAATTGCTTTACCCAAATGAAAACATTTTAATAGTCGATGCTGGTACGGCTATTACCTTTGATTTATTAGATAAATACAAGCAGCATCAGGGCGGGTGGATCATTCCTGGAGTTGATTTGATGATGCAAGCTCTGTGTAAAAATACTGATAATGTATTTGCACAACCAGGTGAAATTGAAGTTTTGGCGTTTGGCAAAAACACTAGTGACAATGTTAATTTAGGCTGTTGGTCTACAGCCACTGCGGCAGTACATGGCGCTGTAGCGATGACAAAAAACACTGAGCATAGTGTTGAAAGAGTTATTTTTACAGGCGGTAATGGCTCTGACCTAAATCGTTTAGGCCAATTTAAAATGGATTACATCGACAATTTAATTTTTATCGGCATGCAACGATTTTTATAGTAGCTTAATTCGCTCAGCTGATGTGTAAATGGAGCGAATATATTAATATCTTTATAACAATATCGGCTGAAAAAACAGCAACTAGAAAAAAAACAGCATTTTTTTTAATTTAGCTATTGCATGGTGCAAAACATTCCTCTAGAATTCGCTCCACTTAATGCAGTGCCGTCTTAGCTCAGTTGGTAGAGCAACTGACTTGTAATCAGTAGGTCGCCAGTTCGACTCCGGCAGACGGCACCATTAATACACTTTTCAAAGTGTTAAAAAATATTGGAGGGGTTCCCGAGTGGCCAAAGGGATCAGATTGTAAATCTGACGGCTCAGCCTTCGGTGGTTCGAATCCACCTCCCTCCACCATTTTTTATTGTAAAGATAGTCTAATAGATATGCGGACGTCGTATAGTGGTAATACCTTAGCCTTCCAAGCTAAAGCTGCGAGTTCGATTCTCGCCGTCCGCTCCATATTTTTATAAGCGCTGATATAGCTCAGTTGGTAGAGCGCACCCTTGGTAAGGGTGAGGTCGACAGTTCGAATCTGTCTATTAGCACCATTCTCTGTACCCTCTGAAATTACTTATTCAATATATATCTTTCGTCTTTACCTTAAAAAATAAACTCATTTTTATAATTATTTTAAAGGTATTTAACAATGGCTAAAGAAAAATTTGAACGTTCGAAACCACATGTAAACGTAGGTACAATCGGACACGTTGACCACGGTAAAACAACATTAACTGCTGCAATCTCAGCTGTACTTACTAAAGTACACGGTGGTGAAGTTAAAGATTTCGCACAAATCGATAATGCTCCAGAAGAGCGTGAGCGTGGTATTACAATCAATACTTCTCACATTGAGTACGATACAGATTCACGTCACTACGCACACGTAGATTGTCCTGGTCACGCCGATTACGTTAAAAACATGATCACTGGTGCTGCTCAAATGGACGGCGCAATCTTAGTAGTTGCTGCTACAGATGGTCCTATGCCACAAACACGTGAGCACATCTTATTATCACGCCAAGTTGGTGTACCATTCATTATTGTTTTCATGAACAAATGTGACATGGTAGATGACGAAGAGTTATTAGAATTAGTAGAAATGGAAGTTCGTGAACTTCTTAGCGAATACGATTTCCCAGGTGATGACTTACCAGTAATCCAAGGTTCAGCATTAGGCGCCCTTCAAGGTGAAGCTAAGTGGGAAGAGAAAGTAGTTGAGTTAGCTGATGCACTTGATTCTTACATTCCAGAGCCAGAGCGTGCAATTGATGGTGACTTCATTCTTCCAATCGAAGATGTTTTCTCAATTCAAGGCCGTGGTACAGTTGTAACAGGTCGTGTTGAACGTGGTATCGTAAAAGTTGGTGACGAAGTTGCTATCGTAGGTATCAAAGACACTACCCTTACTACATGTACAGGTGTAGAGATGTTCCGTAAGCTTCTTGACGAAGGTCGTGCTGGCGAGAACTGTGGTGTATTATTACGTGGTACTAAGCGTGAAGACGTACAACGTGGCCAAGTATTATGTAAGCCTGGTTCAGTTAACCCGCACACTAAATTCGAATCAGAAGTATACGTGTTAAGTAAAGATGAAGGTGGTCGTCATACACCATTCTTCAAAGGTTACCGTCCACAGTTCTACTTCCGTACAACGGATATCACAGGTGCAGTAGAGTTACCTGAAGGTGTTGAAATGGTAATGCCAGGTGACAACCTTAAGTTTGTTGTTGAGCTAATCAACCCAATCGCGATGGAAGAAGGTTTACGCTTCGCTATCCGTGAAGGTGGCCGTACAGTAGGTGCTGGTGTTGTATCTAAAATCATCGACTAATATCGATATTTTATAGAATACTGAAAAAGGTCGCGTTGCGGCCTTTTTTATTGCCTGTTCTACCAGCTTCACGGTGTTCCGTGATGAGAAAATGCGTTAAGAAATTAGTCCGAATGGTACTAATTTTAGTGATTTTCACGAGGGTCTCTGACCCGAAGTTAGAGTCGTACAGTAGGTGCTGGTGTTGTATCTAAAATCATTGACTAATGATTTGGTAAACCCCAAACCTTAAAAAAGAGCGCTTCGGCGCTCTTTTTGTTTGTACGGCCAGCTTCACGGTGTTTCGTGATGAGAAAATGCGTCAAGAAATTAGTCCAAATGGTACTAATTTTAGTAATTTTCAGGAGGGTCTCTGACCCGAAGTTAGAGTCGTACAGTAGGTGCTGGTGTTGTATCTAAAATCATCGACTAATATCGATATTTTATAGAACACTGAAAAAGGTCGCTAACGCGGCCTTTTTTATTGACTAAAATTTAGAAACGAGAAACGAGAAACGAGAAACGAGAAACGAATTACTGCGTATCTAACATATTCACAATGTGCTTGAGGAGGTCCCGTGCCTCGCTTAGACTCACACGGGATGACGTGACTTAAGTTAACAAACTCTGCGGAGGCTCAATCATATTTCGAAAAACTATGACGTCATCCCGGAGGAGCTCAAGCGACATCCGTGACCTCCGTATTTGACAGCGAGCTTACTAACATCCATGTAACCGAAACCAGATAAAACCCTCACTACTTTCCTGAGTTTATTTCAGGATCTTGGTTTTTTAAATAAGATATGTTTAAGTACCCGCTCTTAGATTCCCGCTTCTAAGTTCTAGTACTTTATCTATATTGTTCCCCTAATCCACCGTAATTACCCTAAACGTAAAGAAAATTCTGCACTTCGTTTCTTGTCTCTCGTTTCTTTTTTTAGTTTTCCTCTATTGATCAACAATTATCACTTGAGTAATAGATTTTACAACGTATAATGGCCCCTCACTTCTGATGTTACTCTTAATTTTCCAAACAAAATCTAAGAACCACATGATAAGTGTATGTGTACCTTTTTAAGGTATAAAAAATTTAGGGGTGTAGTTCCAATGGCAGAACGTCGGATTCCAAATCCGAATGTTGGGAGTTCGAATCTCTCCACCCCTGCCACATATTATCCAAACCTCGTCATTAGACGGGGTAGTTTTGTCCTAATGACAGGAACAGGTTGTAAGTTATGAATGCAAGTGCAGAAAACCAAACTAGTGGTTCTCTAGATTCAGTAAAGTGGGCATTAGTTTTCCTACTTTTAGGCGGTGCCGTTTTCGGTAATTATTATTACGGTGAAATGTCTCCATTATACCGTGCCCTTGGTGTAGTTGCGGCGGTTGTTGTTGCTGGCTTTGTTGCTATGCTGACTGAAAAAGGTCGTAACGCAGTTTCTTTCGCTAAAGAATCTCGTACAGAAGTACGTAAAGTTGTTTGGCCTACTAGACAAGAAGCAATTCAAACGACTGCTATTGTTCTTGTAGCAACAATGATTATGTCACTAATTTTATGGGGCTTAGATAGCGCATTATTTGCTATTGTAAACTTCATCACTTCATTACAGGTGTAACTTATGTCTGAAGATAGAAAATTAAGATGGTATGTTGTGCAAGCGTTTTCAGGCTATGAAGCTCGTGTACAAAAAACTCTTTTAGAGCATATAGAAATTCAAGGCTTAGAAGACAAATTTGGCCAAATTTTAGTACCGACTGAAGAAGTTGTTGAAATGCGCGCTGGTCAAAAGCGTAAAAGTGCACGTAAATTCTTCCCTGGTTACGTTCTAATTGAAATGGTTCCAGATGATCTTGAAGCATGGCATTTAGTTAAAAGTGTACCTCGTGTACTAGGTTTCATCGGTGGCACTACTGATCGCCCTAGACCTATTTCTCAAAAAGAAGCTGATCGTATACTACAACGTCTTGAAGAGTCTGTTGACCAACCAAGACCTAAAACATTGTTTGAACCAGGCGAAGTTGTTCGTGTTATTGACGGACCATTTGCAGACTTTAACGGTGTTGTTGAAGAACTTGATTATGAGAAGAGCCGCATTAAAGTGTCGGTATCTATCTTCGGTCGTTCTACACCAGTTGAACTTGAATTTGCTCAAGTTGAAAAAGGCTAATAGCCAATTCAATTTTGTTAAAAAACCAGGCTTTTGCCTGGTTTTTTTTATTTCATGGATGAAATAATGCAAATCACCATGGATGGTTTTAGATTTGTAATCAGGGACTAACGTATGCAAATCGCCATGGATGGCAATAGATTTGTAAATGTTCAAGGATGAAATAATGAGAATCGCCATGGATGGTTTGAGATTTGTATATGTTCAGGGATGAGCGAAAGCTAAGCCCCACGGACCTTTTAACTTTGTAAAGCCTTAACGTCACCCCGCAATGTTTTTGTGTGGGCTCTCCCAAATTAAAATGCGCTACTAAATTAATAAAACGCAAAGCTTTTCAACTAAAGGGTTTTATCTACTAGAAAGCTGCATTAAGATAACTACAATTTCCCTAAAAGCTTCTTTATTAATGTTGCCCTCATCATTCTCTAAACAGCAAAAATATTTACTTATTTTAGCCTTATTATTTATCGTGCTTTGGTCTGCGCTATTTATTCAGTCTGAAAATCCTTTCGCTAAACTGCAAGAATTTGGCGCGTTTTTTTTGTTAGGGATTGGCGGTGCTATCACTGCAAATTCGACCGGTGCTGGTGGCGGAGTCGTTTTCGTTCCTTCGTTTGATGCATTGGGTATGGCAATTGAACAAGTGATCGCCACAAGTTTTGCTATTCAATGTTTTGGCATGACAGTAGGCAGCATTTCTTGGCTGATATTTTTCAACAGTCACGATAAACAAAAAATTGAACGAGTTAATTTATTGTACCAAGCACTTGCTTGTAGTGTTCCTTTTTCTATTTTAGGTATAGTTTGCGTTCAATACATGCCTATCATTCCTATCGCTTCGATAGATCTAATTTTCAGTATTTTTTCATTGGTGTTTGGCTTAATAGTATTATATCACTGTGTATATTTAGGTAAGCGTTCAACCCATAGAGGGGTCACCCTTTTAACAAATAAAGAGAAAGCATTAATTGCTATAACAAGTATTCTTGGTGGTATCATCACTGGATGGATATCAGTAGGTGTAGGCGAGATCTTGGCTGTTATATTGTTATTAAGAGGGTTTTCAGTGATGTTTTCCGTTGCCGCCGGTGTGATAGTTACTGCAACAACGGTAGTCGCGGGCATTTCTTACTTTATCCAAGCACAATTAATTCATCTTGATGTCTTAATGTTTGCTGCACCTGGGGCGATCATTGGCGCATTTGTTGCTCGTTTTATTGCTCAGGCGCTAGGAGCAAAAAGGCTAAAACTATTTTTAGGCAGCTGGATTTTATTCGTTGGTTTAGTAGGCCTGCTCGATTTTATATAGTCGCTTGGCAATAACGCGATAATATAGAATTTAAACCATCCATGGTAATTCTAAGTTAACTCCCCATGAATTAAATTTCCCACCAACCAAGCTTTTCGTTCTTAGTTTCTAGCTTCTCGTTCTTTCTTGTGCTTTTTTTAAACAAATTCACAATTCATCCTTGCACTTTTACCTCTGGTTAATATATAATCCGCTGCCGATTTTATTTGGAGACAGATAGAATCGTTTTTTGTTAACGGGGAGCTGTTTTAACTAATAGCGTTTGAACCCATACTAAAGGTATAAAAACCATGGCTAAAAAAGTTACAGCTCTAATCAAGCTACAGGTTGCTGCTGGTGCAGCTAACCCGTCACCACCAGTTGGTCCTGCACTAGGTCAACACGGTGTAAACATTATGGAATTCTGTAAAGCGTTTAACGCAAAAACAGATTCTTTAGAAAAAGGCGCTCCAGTACCAGTAGTTATTACTGTATACAACGATCGTTCTTTCACTTTTGAAACAAAAACTCCACCTGCATCTTACTTACTTAAGAAAGCTGCTGGTATCAAAAGTGGTTCAGGCCGTCCTAACACTGAAAAAGTTGGTACAGTTACTACTGCACAACTTGAAGAAATCGTTAAGACTAAAGAACCTGATTTAACTGCAGGCTCTCTTGAAGCTGCAGTGCGTATCATTGCGGGTTCTGCTCGTTCAATGGGTTTAGTGGTAGAGGATTAATCAATGGCTAAATTATCAAAACGCGCTCGTCTTATCCGTGAAAAAGTAGACGTATTAAAAGAATATGAAATCAATGAAGCTTTAACACTTCTTAAAGAATTAGCAACGGCTAACTTTAGAGAGAGTGTTGATGTAGCTGTTAAGCTAGGCATTGACGCACGTAAATCTGATCAAAATGTTCGTGGCGCAACAGTATTACCAAACGGTACTGGTCGTGACGTTCGTGTTGCAGTATTTACTCAAGGCGCAAATGTTGAGAAGGCTAAAGAAGCTGGTGCTGACATTGTTGGTATGGAAGACTTAGCTGAACAAGTTAAGGCTGGCGAAATGAACTTTGACGTTGTAATCGCTACTCCTGACGCAATGCGTGTTGTTGGCCAATTAGGTCAAGTATTAGGCCCTCGTGGTTTAATGCCTAACCCTAAAGTTGGTACAGTTTCTCCAGACGTAGCTACAGCAGTTAAGAATGCTAAAGCTGGTCAGATCCGTTACCGTAACGATAAGAATGGTATCATCCATTCTACAATCGGTAAGGTTGACTTTGAGAACGCTCAATTAGAAGAAAACTTAGTAGCTTTACTTGCTGCACTTAGCAAAGCTAAGCCAGCACAAGCGAAAGGCGCATTTCTTGCGAAAATTAGTTTATCAACTACTATGGGCGCCGGTGTTGCCATCGCTCAAAACTCGTTGACAATCGCTTAATTTAGCGTTTTACAAGGGGTATAAATTAGACTATAATTTCGCCCCTAAAAATTTGGTAGGCGCTGAGATTTTCTTTATGAATCCTCAGCTCCCGTCCAAGACCGTAGGTGTAGTTAAAACCTTAAGTACTTTATGAGTATGGTGGCAATTACTTAATGTCCTACGTAGATGGTGATTACCCAGATATTTTCCTAAATTTCTGGCTCTCGCCGTAATGGCCTAAGGTAAATGATTGCCTTAGGAGTTTTAAATATCGGATTCGTCCGGTGAAACCAGGAGTTAAAGCCAATGGCTATCAATCTTGATGATAAAAAAGCAATTGTTGCTGAAGTTCAAGAAGCTGCTACTGGCGCTCAATCAGCTGTAATCGTGGATTCTCGCGGTGTAACAGTTGAAGCAATTACTACTTTGCGTAAAGAAGCTCGTGAAAACGGTGTATGGATGAAGGTTGTTCGTAACACGTTAGCACGTCGCGCATTGGAAGGTACTGAGTTCTCATGTATTTCTGATACATTAGTTGGTCCTTCATTAATTGCATTTTCAAACGAGCACCCAGGTGCTGCAGCACGTTTGTTCACAGATTTCGCTAAATCAAACGAAAACTTTGAACTTAAGTCAGCAGCATTTGAAGGCAACGTTGTAGATATTTCGTTATTAGCGAAATTACCTACGTACGACGAAGCTATTGCACGTGTAATGAGCGTTATGAAAGAAGCATCTGCAGGCAAACTTGCTCGCACTATTGCTGCAGTTCGCGATCAGAAAGAAGAAGCAGCAGCATAATTACGCTGTTTGTTTATATTTATATAGTTATATATAACAGCGCTTTAGCTGTTAAAAAGAAATAGGAAAAACATTATGTCTATCTCTCAAGAAGATATTTTAAACGCAATTGCAGACATGTCTGTAATGGATGTTGTTGCTTTAGTTGAAGCAATGGAAGAAAAATTCGGCGTAACTGCTGCTGTTGGTGTTGCTGTTGCAGCTGACGCTGGTGGTGCTGCTGAAGAGCAAACTGAATTTGACGTTGTAATGACTTCATTCGGTGAGAAGAAAGTTGCTGTAATCAAAGCTGTTCGTGGCGCTACAGGTCTAGGCCTTAAAGAAGCTAAAGACATGGTTGAAGCAGCTCCTAAAGCTATCAAAGAAGGCGTTGAGAAAGCTGAAGCTGAAGCTCTTAAAGCTGATCTTGAAGCTGCAGGCGCAACTGTTGAGATCAAATAATCTGTATTTATACAGATTAGCTGCCTAAATTAGGCAATGGCTGGTGATTTATATCACCGGCCTTTTTGCGCTAAAAGAGATTGGTTTTTAACCAATTCAATATTTTGGTTTTTTTTTAAACCAAAACAGTGCATTATTGACTATTAACCAAAATTTAACAGGGTTATTTTTTGGTTTTTAATCAGTTTTATTCCTGACTTATTTAAGTCAGACTTGGCCATAACCAGCTAGATGAGGAACCCATGGTTTACTCTTATTCTGAGAAGAAGCGTATTCGAAAGGACTTTGGTAAAAGCGTTCAGGTAATGGATTATCCATTCCTGTTGTCAATCCAACTCGAATCTTTCCGCAAGTTTATTGATATCGATGCAACGGGTGCAGTAGGCTTAGAAGCCGCTTTCCGTAGCGTATTTCCAATAAAAAGTTATTCTGGTAATTCAGAATTACAGTATGTTAGCTACCGTTTAGGTGAGCCGTTATTTGATGTTAAAGAATGTCAAATTCGCGGTGTAACTTACTCTGCCGCTCTACGAGTTAAATTACGCATGGTAATTTACGATAGAGAAGCCGCAGCCGGTACAGTTAAAGATATTAAAGAACAAGAAGTCTACATGGGCGAAATCCCATTAATGACGGAAAATGGTACCTTTGTAATTAATGGTACTGAACGTGTTATTGTTTCACAATTACATCGTTCTCCTGGTGTTTTCTTCGATCACGATAAAGGTAAAACCCACTCGTCAGGTAAAGTGTTATATAACGCCCGCGTTATACCTTACCGTGGTTCATGGTTAGACTTTGAATTTGATCCTAAAGATAACTTATTTGTGCGTATCGATAGACGTCGTAAGTTACCTGCATCAATTATTTTACGTGCCTTAGAATATACGACAGAACAAATTCTGGAAATGTTCTTTGAAACGACACGTTTTGATATTAAGAAAAACAAGTTAGTTATGGAACTTGTTCCTGAACGTTTACGTGGTGAAACCGCAACGTTTGATATCAAACTGCCAAACGGCGATGTACTTGTAGAACAAGGTCGTCGTATTACTGCTCGTCATATCCGTGCTTTAGGTAAAGAAGACGTTGATACTTTAGAAGTACCAGCAGATTATATTGTTGGTCGTGTACTTGCTAAAGAACACGTGAACAAGAGCACTGGTGAAGTAATCGCTGAAGCGAATGCTGAATTAACCTTAGAGCTATTAGCTGAATTAACTGAAGCTGGCTTTAAGTCTTTTGATACCTTATACATGAATGAATTCGATTGTGGTTCATACATGTCTGACACCTTACGTGTTGATAACTCAACTAACCGTTTAGAAGCGTTAGTTGAAATTTATCGTATGATGCGTCCAGGTGAGCCACCAACAAAAGATGCTGCCGAAGCATTATTTGAAAACTTGTTCTTCGCTGAAGAACGTTATGACTTATCAAATGTTGGTCGCATGAAATTTAACCGCCGAGTTGGTCGCTCTGAAAGCACTGGCTCTGGCATCTTATCGCACGATGACATCATCTCGGTAATGAAAACGTTAATTGCAATCCGTGACGGTAAAGGTGAAGTGGACGATATCGATCACTTAGGTAACCGTCGTATCCGTTCTGTTGGTGAAATGGCTGAAAACCAATTCCGTGTAGGTTTAGTTCGTGTTGAACGTGCCGTACGTGAGCGTTTAAGTCTTGGTGATCTTGACGCAGTAATGCCACAAGATTTAATCAATGCTAAGCCTATTTCTGCCGCTGTTAAAGAATTCTTTGGTTCTTCACAGTTGTCACAGTTTATGGATCAGAACAACCCGTTATCAGAAGTTACTCATAAACGTCGTATCTCAGCGTTAGGCCCTGGTGGTTTAACACGTGAGCGCGCAGGTTTTGAAGTACGTGACGTGCATCCAACCCATTACGGTCGTGTATGTCCAATCGAAACACCGGAAGGTCCAAACATCGGTTTGATCAACTCGTTATCATGTTATGCCCGCACGAACGACTATGGTTTCTTAGAAACTCCATATCGTAAAGTGGTAGATGGTTTAGTAACTGACGAGATTGATTACTTATCTGCAATTGAAGAAGGTAACTTTGTCATCGCTCAGGCGAATGCTGCAGTTGATTCTAAAAAGCATTTAGTAGAAGGGCTAGTTAACTGTCGTCATAAGAATGAATTTACGCTTATGTCTGCTGAACAAGTTCAATACATGGATATCTCTCCACAGCAAATTATCTCTGTGGCGGCATCATTAATTCCATTCCTAGAGCACGATGATGCTAACCGTGCCTTGATGGGCGCGAACATGCAACGTCAAGCTGTTCCAACATTAAAAGCTGATAAGCCTTTAGTTGGTACTGGTATGGAAAAAACAATTGCTGTAGATTCAGGTGTAACTGCTGTTGCCAAACGTGGCGGTGTTGTTGATTATGTAGATGCGAGTCGTATCGTTGTTCGTGTTAACGAAAACGAAATGCATGCCGGTGAAGCTGGTATCGATATTTACAATTTAACTAAATACACTCGTTCTAACCAGAATACTTGTATTAACCAACGTCCAACTTGTAATGTTGGCGAACCAGTGCAACGTGGTGACGTGTTAGCAGATGGTCCTTCTACCGATTTAGGTGAGTTGGCTCTAGGTCAAAACATGCGTATCGCCTTTATGCCTTGGAATGGTTATAACTTCGAGGATTCAATGCTGATTTCTGAACGTGTAACGAAAGAAGATCGTTTCACTACTATTCATATTCAGGAATTATCATGTATCGCTCGTGACACCAAATTAGGCTCAGAAGAAATTACTTCTGATATTCCTAACGTTGGTGAGTCTGCATTATCTAAACTAGATGAATCTGGTGTTGTATACATCGGTGCAGAAGTTAACGGTGGCGATATCTTAGTGGGTAAAGTTACTCCTAAAGGTGAGACTCAGTTAACTCCAGAAGAAAAATTACTACGCGCTATCTTCGGTGAAAAAGCTGCTGACGTTAAAGACAGCTCTTTACGTGTACCTAACTCAGTTTCAGGTACTATCATCGATGTTCAAGTATTTACTCGTGACGGTGTTGAAAAAGACGCTCGTGCGATGGAAATCGAAGAAATGCAATTGAAAGAAGTTAAGAAAGATCTTGGCGATGAATTCAGCATTTTAGAAGATGGTATTTTTGCCCGTGCTAAGAAACTTTTATTATCATCTGGTTTAAATGAGTCAGACCTTAACGGTATGTCTCGTGACCAATGGTTAAGTCAAAGTTTATCTGATGAAGCGCAACAAACTGATCTTGAGCAAATTGCCGAGCAGTATGAAGCAATCAGAGCTGACTTTGATAAGAAATTTGAAGTTAAGCGTCGTAAGATCACTCAAGGTGATGACTTACAACCTGGCGTACTTAAAATCGTTAAAGTTTACCTTGCTGTTAAGCGTCGCTTACAACCAGGTGACAAGATGGCTGGTCGTCATGGTAACAAAGGTGTAATTTCAAACGTAGTTCCAATTGAAGATATGCCTCATGACAAGTATGGTGAGCCGGTTGATATCGTGCTTAACCCACTTGGTGTACCATCGCGAATGAATATTGGTCAGGTTCTTGAAACTCACTTAGGTATGGCGTGTCGCGGTATCGGTGAAAAAATTGACCGCATGATCAAAGAGCAACAAGAATTAGCGAAACTTCGCACATTCTTGAAAGATGTTTACGCAGTTGGCGAAACTCGCCAAGTAGTTGACATTGATAACTTCTCTGATGACGAAGTTAGACGCTTAGCCGATAACTTACGTGCCGGTTTACCAATTGCAACACCAGCATTTGATGGTGCTGCAGAGAAAGAAATTAAAGAACTATTCCGTTTGGCAGATATGCCAGAAAGCGGCCAGTTCACTCTATTTGATGGCCGTACAGGTCGTGCATTTGAGCGTCCTGTTACCGTTGGTTATATGTACATGCTGAAACTGAATCACTTAGTTGATGACAAGATGCATGCACGTTCTACTGGTTCTTATTCACTAGTTACGCAACAACCACTTGGTGGTAAAGCGCAATTTGGTGGTCAACGTTTCGGTGAGATGGAAGTATGGGCACTTGAAGCATACGGTGCTGCATATACTCTACAAGAAATGCTTACGGTTAAATCAGATGACGTTAACGGTCGTACTAAAATGTACAAAAACCTTGTTGACGGTGATCACCGTATGGAACCAGGCATGCCTGAATCTTTCAACGTATTGTTGAAAGAAATCCGTTCGTTAGGTATCAATATCGAACTGGATAAAGAATAAGCTTGCAGCTGACTAAATAGAATAAGTTAGTACATGGAGAGGGCGTTTGCCCTCTCTAGATGTTAACTCCGACAGGAGATAGAGTGTGAAAGATTTACTTAAGTTTCTTAAGCAACAAAATCAAACTGAAGAATTCGATGGTATTCGAATTGGCCTAGCGTCACCAGACATGATCCGTTCATGGTCATTTGGTGAAGTTAAAAAGCCAGAAACCATCAACTACCGTACGTTCAAGCCAGAGCGTGACGGCCTTTTCTGTGCCCGTATTTTCGGACCAGTAAAAGATTACGAATGTTTATGTGGTAAGTACAAACGCCTTAAGCATCGTGGTGTAATTTGTGAAAAATGTGGTGTTGAAGTAACGCTAACTAAAGTTCGTCGTGACCGCATGGGTCACATTGAATTAGCTAGTCCAGTTGCCCACATTTGGTTCTTAAAATCATTGCCATCTCGTATCGGTTTATTACTTGATATGACCTTGCGTGATATTGAACGCGTATTATATTTTGAATCTTATGTTGTTACCGAACCTGGTATGACAACACTAGAGCGCAGCCAAATTTTAACCGAAGAAGAGTACTTAGATTCTCTTGAAGAACACGGTGACGAGTTTGATGCGAAAATGGGTGCTGAAGCCGTTTTAGCCCTATTGAAAGAAATTGACCTTAACGCTGAAATTGATCAAATGCGTGAAGAACTACCTGAAATAGGTAGTGAAACTAAGCGTAAAAAAATCACTAAACGCCTTAAGTTAATGGAAGCATTCGCTCAGTCTGGTAACAAGCCAGAATGGATGATTATGTCGGTTCTTCCGATTCTTCCACCAGATCTACGTCCACTAGTTCCACTAGATGGCGGTCGTTTTGCAACGTCTGATCTGAACGATTTATATCGTCGTGTTATTAACCGTAACAACCGTCTTAAACGTCTACTAGATCTAGTAGCACCAGACATTATCGTACGTAACGAAAAACGTATGCTACAAGAGTCTGTTGATGCGTTATTAGATAACGGTCGTCGTGGTCGCGCTATTACTGGTTCTAACAAACGTCCTCTTAAATCTCTTGCTGATATGATCAAGGGTAAGCAAGGTCGTTTCCGTCAGAACTTACTAGGTAAGCGTGTAGATTACTCTGGTCGTTCTGTAATCACGGTTGGTCCAACACTACGTTTACACCAATGTGGTCTTCCGAAGAAGATGGCATTAGAGTTATTCAAACCTTTCATCTACGGTAAATTAGAAGCCCGCGGTCTAGCGACTACGATCAAAGCTGCTAAGAAACTTGTTGAACGTGAAGGTGGTGAAGTTTGGGATGTACTTGATGAAGTAATCCGCGAACATCCGGTTATGCTTAACCGTGCACCAACGCTTCATAGACTTGGTATCCAAGCGTTCGAACCGGTACTTATCGAAGGTAAAGCAATCCATTTACACCCACTAGTTTGTGCGGCATACAATGCCGATTTCGATGGTGACCAAATGGCGGTACACGTTCCTTTAACTATCGAGGCTCAATTAGAAGCTCGTGCGTTAATGATGTCTACCAATAACGTATTATCACCTGCCAACGGCGACCCAATCATCGTTCCTTCACAGGATGTTGTATTAGGTCTTTACTACTTAACACGTGATTGTGTTAATGGTAAAGGTGAAGGTATGGTTTTCACTTCTGTTAAAGAAGCTGAAAAAGCTTACCGTACTGAAGTTGCAGAATTACACGCTCGAGTGAAGATTCGTATCACTGAGTACTTTAAAGACGAAGAAGGTAACTTTACTGTTGCTGAAACTGCATTACGTGACACCACTATTGGTCGTGCACTTATGTGGCAAGTTTGTCCTAAAGGCTTACCATACGAGCTGATTGATAAGCCATTAGGTAAAAAGCAAATTTCAACGCTTATTAACCATGCTTATCGTAACTTAGGTCTTAAAGACACAGTTATGTTTGCTGATCACATTATGTATACCGGTTTCCACTATGCGATGGTAGCAGGTGCTTCAGTTGGTATTGACGATATGGTAATTCCAGATGCGAAATACACTATCATTGACTCTGCTGAAGAAGAAGTTAAAGAAATCCAAGAACAATTTGAATCTGGTCTTGTAACTGCTGGTGAGAAATACAACAAAGTAATTGATATCTGGTCATCTGCTAACGAAAAAGTTTCGAAAGCGATGATGGATAACTTATCGAAAGAATCAATCTTAAACCGCGACGGTGAGATGGAAGAGCAAGACTCATTCAACTCTATCTTCATGATGGCTGACTCTGGTGCTCGTGGTAGTGCCGCTCAGATTCGTCAATTAGCTGGTATGCGTGGCCTAATGGCTAAGCCAGATGGTTCAATCATCGAAACGCCAATCACTGCGAACTTCCGTGAAGGCTTGAACGTATTACAATACTTCATCTCTACTCATGGTGCTCGTAAAGGTTTGGCCGATACGGCACTTAAAACAGCTAACTCGGGTTACTTAACTCGTCGTCTGGTTGATGTAGCACAAGATTTGGTTGTAACTGAACAAGATTGTGGTATCGAAGAAGGTCTATTAATGACGCCACTTATTGAAGGTGGTGATGTTGTAGAGCCTCTACGTGAACGTGTTCTTGGTCGTGTTGTAGCACAAGACGTGTTGATTCCAGGTACTGAAGACGTGCTTTATGCTCGTAACAGCTTACTTGATGAAGCTGATTGTGATGTATTGGAAGAGCATTCTGTTGACCAAGTTTGGGTTCGCTCAATTATTACTTGTGACACTGACTTTGGTATTTGTGCATTATGTTACGGTCGTGACTTGGCGCGTGGTCACCTTATTAACGAAGGTGAAGCAATCGGTGTTGTGGCAGCACAATCAATCGGTGAGCCTGGTACACAGCTAACGATGCGTACGTTCCATATCGGTGGTGCTGCATCTCGTGCATCTGCTGAAAACAGCGTACAAGTTAAAAATACTGGTACTCTTAAACTGCAAAATGCGAAGTTCGTTACTAACTCTGAAAAGAAACTTGTAATTACTTCTCGTTCATCTGAAATTACTGTTATTGATGAGTTAGGTCGTGAGAAAGAACGTTATAAAGTTCCTTATGGTTCAATTTTAAACAAAGCAGACGGTAAAGAGATTGCAGCTGGCGAAACTATCGCTAACTGGGACCCTCATACGCATCCAATCATTACTGAGGTTGGTGGTAAAATTCAATTCGTTGACCTTATCGATGCGGTAACTATGACACGTCAAACTGATGAACTAACTGGTTTATCAAGCATCGTTGTTACAGACCCTGCTCAACGTGGTACTGCGGGTAAAGAAATGCGCCCAATGGTTAAGCTTGTTGATAAGAAAGGTAATGATGTAATGATCGCTGGTACAGAAATTCCAGCTCAGTACTTCTTACCTGGTAACGCAATCGTTAACCTTGAAGATGGTGCAGAAGTTAATATCGGTGATGCGTTAGCACGTATTCCACAAGAGTCTTCAAAAACTCGTGATATTACCGGTGGTCTTCCTCGCGTTGCTGACTTATTTGAAGCTCGTAAGCCAAAAGAGCCTGCTATTCTTGCAGAGAAAACAGGTATCATTGGTTTCGGTAAAGAAACAAAAGGTAAGCGTCGTCTATTAATCACTCAACCAAGTGGTGAAGTATACGAAGAGATGATCCCTAAATGGCGTCAACTTAACGTGTTTGAAGGTGAATCTGTACTTAAAGGTGAAGTTATCGCCGATGGTCCTGAATCACCACACGATATATTACGTTTACGTGGTATTGACCATGTTGCTAACTACATCGTGAACGAAGTACAAGACGTATACCGTTTACAAGGTGTAAAAATCAACGATAAGCACATCGAAGTAATTGTTCGTCAGATGATCCGCAAATGTGAGATCATGACAGCTGGTGACAGTACGTTCTTACCAGGTGAGCAAGTTGAAGTAGCACGCGTTAAAATTGCTAACCGTGAATTGGAAGCGCAAGGTAAAGCTCCAGCTGAGTTCCAAACTCTAATGCTTGGTATTACTAAAGCGTCGCTTGCAACAGAATCATTTATTTCTGCTGCATCGTTCCAAGAAACAACTCGTGTACTTACTGAAGCTGCTGTTGCAGGCAAGAAAGATGACTTACGTGGCTTGAAAGAGAACGTAATCGTTGGACGTCTAATTCCTGCCGGTACTGGTTATGCGTATCATCAAAATCGCATGAACAAAGCCAACATACCTGTTGAAGAAGAAGTAACAGTTTCTGCTGAAGATGCTGAACAAGCACTAACAGATGCATTAAATGCAGACTTGTTAGGCGGTTTTGCACCAAGCGGTGACGAATAAAGCATAATCATCAGGTAAAAGGTCTGCAGTGATCTTTTACCGTTGATCACAAACTGTACAAAAAAGATCAAGGATCTTCCTTGTATAACTTGACAGTTCGGTGCTTGACCTATAAAATTCCGCGACCCTATAAGTAGGGTCGCGGATTTTCACGTTTAAGAGCGTGCTAAAATTACAGAAATAAACTGTAACTAAGCACATGTTTAACTAATTTGGAGCCCATTAATGGCAACTATTAACCAATTAGTACGTAAACCACGTGTAAGACAAGTAACTAAAAGTAACGTTCCTGCGTTACAAGCTTGTCCACAACGTCGTGGCGTATGTACTCGTGTGTATACAACTACACCAAAAAAACCTAACTCAGCACTACGTAAAGTAGCTCGTGTTCGTTTAACTAACGGCTTCGAAGTTACTTCTTACATCGGTGGTGAAGGTCACAACTTACAAGAGCATAGCGTAATTTTAATTCGCGGTGGTCGTGTAAAAGATTTACCAGGTGTGCGTTACCACACCGTTCGTGGCGCACTAGATTGTTCTGGTGTAAACGATAGAAGACAAGGCCGTTCTAAGTACGGTGCTAAGCGCCCTAAATCTTAACGGAACTCCGTCAAGTAAGGCCAAACAACCTAATTTAACTTTTGTTTTGGGAAATTCCTGAAATTACAATCGGAGTACATAAAATGCCAAGAAGACGTGTCGTAGGACAAAGAAAAATCTTGCCAGATCCGAAGTTCAAAAACGAACTTTTAGCAAAATTCATCAACATCCTTATGGTTGATGGTAAAAAATCGACAGCAGAAAAAATCGTTTATGGTGCACTAGACATCTTAACTGAGAAAAATACTGATAAAGAACACTTAGAGTTGTTCGAGATCGCTTTAGAAAACATCCGCCCTTCAGTGGAAGTTAAATCTCGTCGCGTAGGTGGTTCAACTTATCAAGTACCAGTTGAAGTTCGTCCAGTACGTCGTAACGCTCTAGCCATGCGCTGGTTAGTTGACGCTGCTCGTAAACGTGGTGAAAAATCAATGGCTCAACGCCTAGCTAACGAAATGTTAGATGCTTCTGATAACAAAGGTTCAGCTGTGAAGAAACGTGAAGACGTTCACAGAATGGCTGAAGCTAACAAAGCATTCGCTCATTACCGTTGGTAAAATAATATGGCTGGCCAAGCAATTGGCCAGCCTTTTTCTGTTATCTAAGCTCAAGCTTAGAACAAGGATTAAGTAAAGTGGCTCGTACGACTCCTATTGAGCTATACCGTAACATCGGTATCTGTGCTCACGTAGATGCTGGTAAAACCACAACTACTGAACGTGTACTCTTTTATACTGGCCTATCTCATAGGATCGGTGAAGTACATGACGGTGCTGCAACCATGGACTGGATGGAACAAGAGCAGGAACGTGGTATCACTATCACATCCGCTGCGACTACCTGTTTCTGGAAAGGCATGGAAGGTCAATTCAAAGACCACCGTATCAATATCATCGACACTCCCGGCCATGTAGACTTTACTATTGAAGTAGAACGCTCTTTGCGTGTACTTGATGGTGCCGTACTAGTACTTTGCGCTTCATCTGGTGTTCAGCCACAAACTGAAACCGTATGGCGTCAAATGGAAAAATACGAAGTACCACGCCTGGTATTTGTTAATAAAATGGACCGTACCGGTGCAAATTTCCTAAGTGTTGTTGAACAAATGAAGGATCGCCTTGGTGCGAATCCTGTACCAATGCAGCTAGCTATTGGTAGTGAAGAAGAATTTACCGGTGTTGTTGATCTTATCAAGATGAAAGCAATTAACTGGAATGAAGCTGATCACGGCATGACTTTCTCATACGAAGACATCCCAAGTGATATGCAAGATTTAGCAGAAGAGTGGCGCGAGCACTTAGTTGAATCAGCAGCAGAAGCTTCTGAAGAATTGATGGATAAATACCTGGAAGACGGTGAGTTATCTGAAGCAGAGATCAAAGCAGGTCTTAGAACTCGCAGCCTAAATAATGAAATCATCCTTGTGACTTGTGGCTCTGCTTTCAAGAACAAAGGTGTACAAGCGGTACTTGACGCCGTTGTTGAATATTTACCATCGCCTACTGAAGTTAAAGCGATAACCGGTATTAATAATGACAAAGACGAAACCGAAGGTACTCGTGAAGCTGACGACAGCGCGCCATTTGCGGCTCTGGCGTTTAAAATTGCAACGGACCCATTCGTAGGGACGCTAACTTTTATCCGCGTATATTCGGGTGTGGTTAACTCTGGCGATGCGGTTTATAACGCAGTTAAAGCGAAGAAAGAGCGAATTGGCCGTATTGTGCAAATGCATGCCAATGATCGTGCTGAAATCAAAGAAGTTCGCGCTGGTGACATCGCGGCCTTAATTGGTATGAAAGAAGTAACAACAGGTGATACTTTATGTGATCCAAACAAAGTAATTACTTTAGAGCGTATGGAATTTCCAGAGCCAGTTATTTCTATTGCAGTTGAACCAAGAACAAAAGCTGACCAAGAAAAAATGGGTGTAGCTCTAGGTAAACTTGCTGCCGAAGACCCATCGTTCCGCGTAGAAACAGATGATGAAACCGGTCAAACGATTATCTCTGGTATGGGTGAATTACACCTAGATATCATTGTTGATCGAATGAAACGCGAGTTTAAAGTTGACTGTAATGTTGGTAAACCACAAGTATCTTATCGTGAAACCATCCGCAAAACTGTGGAAGTGGAAGGTAAATTCGTACGTCAATCTGGTGGACGTGGCCAATTTGGACATGTTTGGCTTAAAATTGAACCTTTGGCTGAAGGCGAAGGCTTCCAATTTGAAAGCGAGATTGTTGGTGGCGCTGTGCCCAAGGAATACTGGTGTGCAGTTGAAAAAGGTTGTGAAGAGCAAATGCAAAACGGCGTTTTAGCTGGTTTTCCTTTGTTAGATATTAAAGCGACTTTGTTTGATGGCTCATTTCATGATGTTGATTCAAATGAAATGGCTTTTAAAGTAGCTGCTTCAATAGGCTTTAGGCAAGGTGTGCTTGACGCAAAACCTGCTCTGCTTGAGCCAATGATGAATGTTGAAGTAACTACACCGGAAGAAAACATGGGTGACGTAGTTGGTGATTTAAACCGACGTCGCGGCATGATTGAGGGTATGGATGAAGGTCCTGCAGGCTCTAAGATAGTTACGGCATTAGTGCCACTTTCTGAGATGTTTGGGTACGCTACCGATTTACGTAGTGCAACACAAGGCCGCGCATCATACTCAATGGAGTTCAAGCAGTACAATGAAGCTCCAAAAAATGTAACAGAATCGATTTGTCAGCCAAGCGGATATTAACTGCAACTGGCGAACCAAATAAGATAAACCATTTTATTTGGTAATTTAATTCGAGCTTGCCTATATAGCGCATGCTTATTATAAACTTTAAGGTATTAGAATAATGGCTAAAGAAAAATTTGAACGTTCGAAACCACATGTAAACGTAGGTACAATCGGACACGTTGACCACGGTAAAACAACATTAACTGCTGCAATCTCAGCTGTACTTACTAAAGTACACGGTGGTGAAGTTAAAGATTTCGCACAAATCGATAATGCTCCAGAAGAGCGTGAGCGTGGTATTACAATCAATACTTCTCACATTGAGTACGATACAGATTCACGTCACTACGCACACGTAGATTGTCCTGGTCACGCCGATTACGTTAAAAACATGATCACTGGTGCTGCTCAAATGGACGGCGCAATCTTAGTAGTTGCTGCTACAGATGGTCCTATGCCACAAACACGTGAGCACATCTTATTATCACGCCAAGTTGGTGTACCATTCATTATTGTTTTCATGAACAAATGTGACATGGTAGATGACGAAGAGTTATTAGAATTAGTAGAAATGGAAGTTCGTGAACTTCTTAGCGAATACGATTTCCCAGGTGATGACTTACCAGTAATCCAAGGTTCAGCATTAGGCGCCCTTCAAGGTGAAGCTAAGTGGGAAGAGAAAGTAGTTGAGTTAGCTGATGCACTTGATTCTTACATTCCAGAGCCAGAGCGTGCAATTGATGGTGACTTCATTCTTCCAATCGAAGATGTTTTCTCAATTCAAGGCCGTGGTACAGTTGTAACAGGTCGTGTTGAACGTGGTATCGTAAAAGTTGGTGACGAAGTTGCTATCGTAGGTATCAAAGACACTACCCTTACTACATGTACAGGTGTAGAGATGTTCCGTAAGCTTCTTGACGAAGGTCGTGCTGGCGAGAACTGTGGTGTATTATTACGTGGTACTAAGCGTGAAGACGTACAACGTGGCCAAGTATTATGTAAGCCTGGTTCAGTTAACCCGCACACTAAATTCGAATCAGAAGTATACGTGTTAAGTAAAGATGAAGGTGGTCGTCATACACCATTCTTCAAAGGTTACCGTCCACAGTTCTACTTCCGTACAACGGATATCACAGGTGCAGTAGAGTTACCTGAAGGTGTTGAAATGGTAATGCCAGGTGACAACCTTAAGTTTGTTGTTGAGCTAATCAACCCAATCGCGATGGAAGAAGGTTTACGCTTCGCTATCCGTGAAGGTGGCCGTACAGTAGGTGCTGGTGTTGTATCTAAAATCATTGACTAATGATTTGGTAAACCCCAAACCTTAAAAAAGAGCGCTTCGGCGCTCTTTTTGTTTTACGGCCAGCTTCACGGTGTTCCGTGAAGACGATAAAGTTAAGAAAATAGATACTATTTTTAGTTATCGCTGTAAGCCTCTGGCTTACAGATAAATCATTTATGATTTACTTGAGTCGTACAGTAGGTGCTGGTGTTGTATCTAAAATCATCGACTAATATCGATATTTTATAGAACACTGAAAAAGGTCGCGTTGCGGCCTTTTTTATTGCCTGTTCTACCAACTTCACGGTGTTCCGTGATGAGAAAATGCGTTAAGAAATTAGTCCGAATGGTACTAATTTTAGTAATTTTCACGAGGGTCTCTGACCCGAAGTTAGAGTCGTACAGTAGGTGCTGGTGTTGACAATTAATTGCTCCCAGCATTAATTGCATTCCCGCCATGACGTAGAGGGAATTACTAATGCTGTGGATTCAGGGATGAATTAGAGCAGTCCATGGCGGTTTTTCTAAAATCATTGACTAATATCGATATTTTATAGAACACTGAAAAAGGTCGCTAACGCGGCCTTTTTTATTGGCTAAAATTTAGAAACGAGAAACGAGAAACGAGAAACGAGAAACGAGAAACGAGAAACGAAGAGCTATTCTTCCTGGTTCGTTATGAATTTGGGTCCTCCATATTTGACAGCGAGGATATTTTTCAATCCCCCGCATTTGCCTTCTAACATCTTTTTTTATTACTTTGGAGCTGTTGGCCAGCCACGCTCACATACATCGATCATGATACCGTTTGGATCATAATACTTTTCTTCATAAACAACGGTAGAAGTATCACCTTCAGAGGAGGAAGGTCGGCCAGCAAAATGTTCACCGCCAGCGGATGTAACTGAGTCTTTAGCATCATCAAGGTTGTTAACGTGAAAACCCATATGGTGGATGCCACGATATTTTTTACCGTTTTGTCCTGCCCAGTAGTCGTTTTTAAAAGCCAAAATTGCTAAACATATCACCCCGTCCGAAACATATACACCTCGGGCTAGTGGAGAGTCTGTTTCCCCAACTTTTTCCATGTCAAAGGCTTGTATATAAAAATCTGCGGTAGCAAAAGGGTCGTCTACTGAAATCGCAATATGGCGTAATTTTGGTCTATCTAGTTTTGTTGAGGTCATATTATATCTCCAAAAGTTTTTATTAAGTAATTTAACATTAAGCCTTTTTAGGCTGATTAATCTGCGCAAGTTTTTTCTTGATACCGGCGGGTGGTTCAACCACAAAGTTCTTACAACGCCAGACATCGAAAGTATCTATGTCATCATTCCAAACGCTTGGTTCATATGGATTGTCTTTAGTTATTTGCCGCATGTCGGAATAGAATTCAAGGTTGTTACCATCAGGATCTTGAAACACAATAAAATAATTCTCACCTGAGCCATGCTTGCCCGGACCACGAGTTATTTTTATGCCTTTTGAAAGCAACATTTCTGTCGCTTGTTCAATTTCTGCATAGCTATCAAGTTGGTAAGCAAAATGCTCAACATTGTGAAATACATTAGCTGCCTGCTCGATTTCAGCATTACTCATTTGTACTAACGCTAAATCGTGATGATCGGGACCTGCATGTAAAAAGGCCATCCTATTGCCAACTTTATCGGACACCTGCAGACCAACAATTTGTTGATAGAACTCTATAGATTCGCTCAGGTTTGAAACTCGTAATACAAGATGGCCAAGCTTTTTAGGTTTAGGTTTAAACATATTGCTGCTCAAATAAGTGATTGATGAGTTTATTATTGATGAAAAACTTTTAAAAAAATTGATCTAGATCAAGCTCGGTATAACAGGGTTATAATCGATTGCGCGCTGGATATATCTATTTTGTTATGGCTCGTTTGGGATTATTCAGTGATTAAATCAACATCGATAATAGTGAAAATTACTGATAGAGGAATGTGGTTGTGTTGTTAGGTAACGCCTTGTACGAAAAAGCCATATTGGATAAATCGAAGGAACAGAATTCGAGCTATCCTTGGTAATTCTAAGTTATTCTGCCTGAAATAAAAAAAAGAGCGCTTCAGCGCTCTTTAGATAGTCAAAGTTATTAAATTAATTTTCTTACATTAACGAAATGATACTTGTACTGGAATTGTTAGAATCTGTTTACCAAATCGTTTTAACCAGCCATAAATAAGTACAAAGGTGGTAACAACAGCAAGCAAACAGATACTGGCGTATACCGGCTGCGCTGCAATATTAAATATTTGGAAAGTAAATACAGCGGCCAAGTATGCAAGAGCCAGACTCCAGAGTGCGGCGAATGTCGCCCAGCGGCTACCAACTTCATTCTTAATCGCGCCCATGGCTGCAGCACATGGTGTATAGAGTAAGATGAATAACAAATAACTGAACGCACCAATAGTGCCAGCAAATGCAGATTGCATGATGGTAATCGTGCTCTCTTCAACGCCTTGTTCAGCAGCTGCAATATGGATATCAGAAACATCACCAATATCTGTACCAAGTGGATCATCTGGTTTAATGCCGAGCAAGTTTTCCAAGACAGTGGCAGAGGCTTCATCCCATAGTTCAGCCATTGAACTTAATTGTACGCCTTCCTGTTCAGGGGCCGAATATAAGCTGTTAAACGTTGCTACAAGAGCTTCTTTGGCAAATATACCGGTGATGATACCTACACTTGCTTGCCAGTTATCTTCTTTTATACCCATAGGGGCTAGAAGAGGCGTAACTACTTGTGCACTTTGACTCAATAATGATTGCTCTGTATCTTGATGACCAAACTCACCATCCGTACCTAAGGAGTTAAAAAAGTTTAAGATACAAACAACAATAATAATGATCTTACCTGCACCTAGAAGGAAAGAACGTGTCCTTCGCCATACTCGCATTATTAAGTCGGAAAGTTTAGGCAGTTCGTATAATGGTAATTCCATGATATTTACAGAATTAGTGCCCATCAATATCGTATGTTTAAGCAATAAACCGGTAAATAATGCTGCTGCAATACCAATTAAATATAATAAAAATACTATGTTCTGCCCTGAGTCAGGAAAAAATGCTGTGGCAAATAACGCATAAACAGGTAACCTGGCACCACAAGACATAAATGGAGCCATCATAATCGTAGTAATGCGCTCACGTTCGCTATCTAATATACGCGCCGACATAACGGCAGGTACAGTACAACCAAAACCCACAATTAACGGCACAAATGCTTTGCCAGGCAAGCCAATTTTTTGCATCAAGCTATCGACAACAAACGCTGCTCTGGCAAGATAACCACTGCTTTCTAAAAGTGATAATCCAATAAATAAACAGGCAATAACAGGAATAAATGTTGCGACTGTTTGGATGCCTAACCCAGCCCCTTCGATAATCGTTAATATCCATATTGGTAAATCTAATTGGACGAGGTAATGCTGTGGGTAATCGACGAAAATGGCACCAGCAAAAATATCGAAAAAGTCGATGAATGCACTACCAACATTGATTGCAAACATAAACAACAAATACATCATTAATAAAAATACGGGTAAACCGAGTAATGGATGCAAGATGAATTTATCTAATTTATCACTAAATGAATGAGATTCTTTGGCAACAATTGTCGCTTTAGCCAATAAATCATTAATGAAGTTGTAACGTGACTGCATTATCGCGATAGTATCTTCATTATGACTTTGGCATTGATTATTCTGACAACCGCCTTGTTCTAATTCAAGTAAGTCGCAATTGTTTTCTGTTATTTGAGCTAAAATATTTTCAGGTAAAACAAGATTTTTAGGGCGAGTAGTATTGCTTTTTGAGGCCCCCATAACTGCTTCAATTTGAGCTGTAGTGTTTTTATCAAAACTGTTTACCGCAATAACAGGGCAGCCTAATTGCTCGGATAAAATATCAAAGTTTAGTTCATCAGTTTCTTTACGATCAGATTTATTTAATACCACACACATTGGCAAACCAAGCTCTAATAATTGCGTGGTTAAATATAATTGCCTTTTTAGTTGGGTAGCATCGACAACATTAATTAGGTAATCAATGTTTTCATTCTTTAGGAAGTCTTGGGTTATCGATAGATCTTTACTTTGCTGTGCTTTCGCGGTTAACGAGCTTATCCCAGGTAAATCTGACAATAGTCTTGATTGGCCAAGTAAATTACATTGTTTTTGCGTACTGGCAACAGTTACACCGGTCCAGTTTCCTGTTTTTTGTTTTGAACCAGTTAAATTATTGAAAAAAGTGCTTTTGCCGGCGTTTGCAAAACCGACCAGGGCAATATGGGAAAGTTGAGACATTAGACTAGTTCTATACCGATTTGCTTGGCAATGTTAGTAGCAAGACAAATCTTTGTGCCATGGAGGTTAAATGCAATAGGACCGTTAAATGGTGCTTTTTGCGCCATACAAATTTCAGACTTTAAGGCAAACCCCTGTTCCATTAATTGCGCGGTCAAATCAAAGTTATCTGGGAGATAACTTATTTTAGCTCGTTGGCTTTTTTGCAATTCAACTAGGGTCATAAAACTACCTTAAATAATAATGATTCTCATTACATTTTATAAAATCATGGCCATTTCAGCAATAAAATAATGAATAAATCAGATAAAAATTGATGTAAAGCAAGAAATTTAGCGTGAATTAGGCTAATTATCGCTTGGCTCTGGCGTAACGAATCCAAATATACAAACCACTGAGCGAAAGAATAATAGTTGCTAGGGCAACAATATCCATAAATAGCACCATAAAATCGCCAAAAATACGACCTGAATGTGCATCTAGCACTATTCGTTCTAACGAGAGGAACTGTGATTTATAACGTAACTTGGCAGCATCGATATCTGCACTGGAAACTTGGTCCGATTTAATCCATGAAGGTTCAGTGATGAAATCTACTTTTTGCCAATCAAGTAAGTTCTGGCCGCTTTGGTAGTAGCCAGTCTGGCTTTTTAATGTAATTGTGCTCTTGTTGGTATTAATAATCATGGCTTTAATGCCAATGGGCAGGCCATCACTTGCGGTTATCTGATCAACCAATGCATTGGTGTCATCATAAAGTGCTAATGTATTTTGACTCAACACTAGATAAAAATCTGAATACCGGCCAATAGCGATGACGCTTTCTGAGCCAGCTTGCAACAATATATCGCCGTTAAAGATATAGCCATCGCTTACACTGAACTGTTTATTCTGAAAATACCTGGTATTGCTTGGGTCTTTGATCCCGTAATGTTGCAGTAACCATTGGTTGGTAATGGCAATATGGCCAAGCTTGAAACCTTCCGTATGGTTCAGGGCGATACCTGAAATAGATAAAAAGATCAGTAGTAGCGCCGCAAAAATACCCGTTTTACGATGCCATTCACGTAAATGACGAATGAGTTTTGCGTGTAGAGTTTTTTGAGATGCTTTAACCATGGTATTTATTGCTTTGTTTGGGTTTTATTATTGAGCCAAAGAGCAAGTCGTGCGACTTTTTTTAAAGCCCTAACCGACAAAGTTGCACCGGTAATTCCATCGATATGTTGAGTTAACTGATTTTCTTCATTTAATTCGGCATTAATAAACTGCTTAGTAAAGAATTGATGACGAACTTCATCACCACGACTTTCACGAAATGCCAGTACTTTAAGATCAACAATTTTTTCGTCTTTTATATGAATGCCAATGGTGATCGGCTTTTCTTTGCCTATTTCATCCAATATCCACACTGTTGCACCATCTTGTTGCCAAAAACGTACGCGCAGTTGGTTGAACGTGCGATTCATTATGGCACTTATTGCTGTTTTATCATCAGCAGTTAACCATAAAGCCTTTGGCTTTGGCGTTTCAGCATTAAATGCTTGCGCTAAAAATTCATCATTCGACTGATAAATATCGTCAGCAAATACTGAAAATGTACTTCCAGTTAATATTAACAGAATGATGATAAATTTTTTCACGTGTATCTTTTACCTAATGCAATTGTGGTTGCTAATTTAACAAAAAACAATCGGCAATGTAGTACTATTTTTTGTTTTCTATTCATTTAAGAAATAAATTGTATTAGCCATTTATTTGTTAAATAAACAAAGTGAATAAGAGATTAGCCCTTATCCACTTAAGTGTTCATTATGCGTTATCAATCAAAATGTGATTATTTAACTTTTGACATTAAAACTGGTAACCAAAACCTAAATTAAAGCCTTTAGAATCTTTAGAACCGCCTAACTCTTCAACGTCAGCTTTAAATACTACGTTTTCATGTAAGTAGTAGTTGATACCTGCACTAGTTGACTCTACAGCGTCAGAAGAACTATCACCTGCTTGGTTGTTGTACTCAGCATAACGTGCAAATACACCAAACTCTTCATTAATTTTGTAAGAAGGCTCTACATACCAGCCTGTTTGCTCATCACGACCAAGTGAGGCAGCTTCATCACCATCAATATCCCATGTGGCGTATAATGCACGAACAGTAAAATCATTAACTTGATAAACTGCGTGTGCTTCAATTAATGTCGCAGCAGCTTCATCAACACCTGCTGCACTTTGAGTAATATCGGTTTGATATTGCACTGTAGCTGCTAATTCTAAACCTGAAATCGCTGTGTATTTTACCCGAGCTGTGTACGCTAAATTCTCAGCGCTTGCTTCAGCCACTTTTTGACGACCCTTACGGATCAAATAGGCATTCTTATTTGTTACATCATTAACTACATTTAAACCACTTGTAATTGCCGCATCAACGCTTAAACCAGGGGCGACTTTAAAGTTACCGGCAAGACCCGCTTCCCACCAAGTAGCTGGAATAATGTTCTTCTCAACACCATTACGTTCAACACCGTAGAATGTTGGTGGCTCATGAGTTTCATTAATTAGACCAACAGGTACAAGGAACAAACCTGCTTTAGTAGTGATGCTTTCGCTGTAATCGTATTCAACGTATGCCTGTTCAAGTTCAACTTCGCCTGGTTTGTCGTCACCGGCCAGTGAATGCTCTAATTCAAACTCAGAGAAAAAGCGAGTTTTTGAATCAAATTCATGACCAAAGAATAAAACAAAACGGTGAAAGTCAATTTCTGCGTCTTCATCTTCGTAGTTGTTATAGTGCAATTCACCGTAACCACCAATAGTTGTATTAGCGAAAGGGCTAGCAGATGAGTTCGCATCGATTTGATCAGCAGTTGCTTCAAGACGACTTTCAGTTTCGTTTAGACGTTTTTCTAAAGACTCTAGAACTTTTTGCTGTTCTGCAATCACATCACGCAATTCTTGAGTTTCTTCAGTAGCCATTGCATTGGTTGCAAACAAAGACATAAGCGCAGTTGCGATAATTGATTTTTTCATCGTTGGTATTCCCTGATAAAGATATTTTTAATAGATAATTATTTTATGGCGAGACTATAACGAATGTTAAATCTAAATGCAAACAATTCTCATTTGTATTTATTGATTTAGATCAAGTTTTTACTAAATGTTAAAAAAAGTCACCAAATTGCTATTTTTGTGTGAGGTTGGCAACGCCTAATAGGTATTAATTATCCTATAGGGATGAGAGATGAGGGATGAGGGGGTAGGATACAAATTGTAATCATTTTAAAAATAGAGAGGGATAAATGTGTAGAGCATAAAATAATCCCTTGAATTATCTATTAAATTATCGAAAAAATTACCCAATTTTTGAAATCCCGACTAATATTTTACTAGGGCATTTTTTATACTGTCACAGGATTTTTTTGGCAGGTCAATTTTATCAATAAAAATCAGGATGAAGCATGCGTTCAGGTAATAGTTCAGGGTTACTCTCAGCAACATTATTTCATTTAGAAAATTTTTATAAACTCTTATTAGTCATTAGCTTGTTATCATTAGCTGGCTGTGATCATGACGACGATGATGATAACGATGAAAACCCTGACACCAACATTACCGCGAATGCTGGCGTTGACCAGCAAGTAAATTCACAAGTAATTGTGACTTTATCCGGCTCTGGCTCTACAGATACCGGAACTATCAGTAGTTATGCCTGGACTCAAACCTCTGGTGATACTGTTTCCCTATTAAACTCAGACAATGCAACAGCAAGTTTCACCAGCCCAAGCAATCCAATAGATAATGCTTTAACTTTTGAACTAACTGTTACCGACTCAGAAAGCAATTTTGCCACCGATACCGTAAATATTACTGTTCAAGTTGATGGTGGCGGTGGTACAACTCCGCCAACAGCAGAAGCTGGAACCGATAAGAGCGCAATGTATGGCGATGTTGTTAATCTATTCGGCCTTGGTACCGATTCAGATGGCAATGTTGTAAGTTACCAATGGCAGCAAACATCTGGTACAGCAGTAACCTTAATCAATCCAACCTTTCCCACAACCAAATTTACAGTTCCTGATATTGAGCCTACCGATTTAGTATTTGAACTTACTGTTACTGACAATGATGGTTTAACTGCGACCGATACAGTAACTGTTTCTATTGAGGGGGAGATTGTCGAACCACCGGTAGATGGTGTGCTCCTATTTGAAACAAACTGTGGTGGTTGTCATACAGCAAATGGGTTAGGTACCCCTGGCGGGAGTGATAAAACAGGTAGAACAGCTCAGCAAATTACGGATGCTATTGCCAATGTAAGTGCGATGAATTCGTTGGACTTCTTAACAGCAGAAGAAATACAGGCGATATCAGAGGCTATAACACCTGAAACTATTGACGGCGCAGCATTGTTTGAATCTGATTGTGGTGGCTGTCATACGGGCAATGGACTGGGCTCTGGTAGCTCAGGACCGGATTTAACAAGTTATACCTTTGAGCAGTTAACTGCACGCCAAGATATGGTTGGGCATTTAACTGACCCTGAAGTGCAAGCAATTGCAGATGCACTTGTGCCTGAAATTATTGATGGTGCGGCATTATTTGAAAGTGATTGTGGTGGCTGTCATACGGGCAATGGACTGGGCTCTGGTAGCTCAGGACCGGATTTAACCAGTTATATCTTTGAGCAGTTAACTGCACGCCAAGATATGGTTGGGCATTTAACTGACCCTGAAGTGCAAGCAATTGCAGATGCACTTGTGCCTGAAATTATTGATGGAGCGGCATTATTTGAAAGTGATTGTGGTGGCTGTCATACGGGCAATGGACTGGGCTCTGGTAGCTCAGGACCGGATTTAACCAGTTATACCTTTGAGCAGTTAACTGCACGCCAAGATATGGTTGGGCATTTAACTGACCCTGAAGTGCAAGCAATTGCAGGTGCACTTGTGCCTGAGATTATTGATGGTGCACAAGTGTTTACTGATACCTGTGGTGGATGTCATACCGCGAATGGTCTTGGCTCGGGCAGTTCAGATAAGACTAATCGCAATGTTACTCAAATAATGAATGCCAGTATGACACAAGGTTTGTCCGACTTAGAATTACAGGCTGTTGAAGAAGCTATCACTAATCAAACGCAACTATTTGATGATAACTGTAGTAGTTGTCATAGCCGAGCAGATAAAGCCAATCGAAGTAGCGCTGAAATTGCCAATGCGATAGCGACAATCGGTTCAATGATGACGGCGAGTTTAGAGGTGTTAAATGAGCGTCAACTTGACGTCATTTCTACAGAGTTAATTGATGGTGCTGATTTGTTCACGAATACTTGTGGCGGTTGTCATACGGCAAACGGTTTAGGCTCGGGCAGTTCAGATAAAACAAATAAAAATATTGAGCAAATCAAAGGCGCCAGTATGACGCAAGGGTTGAATGATACTCAGTTGCAAGCCATTGAAGAAGCAATCACCAATCAGCCACAGCTGTTTGATGATAACTGTAGTAGTTGTCATAGCCGAGCAGATAAAGCCAATCGAAGTAGCGCTGAAATTGCCAATGCGATAGCGACAATCGGTTCAATGATGACGGCGAGTTTAGAGGTGTTAAATGAGCGTCAACTTGACGTCATTTCTACAGAGTTAATTGATGGTGCTGATTTGTTCACGAATACTTGTGGCGGTTGTCATACGGCAAACGGTTTAGGCTCGGGCAGTTCAGATAAAACAAATAAAAATATTGAGCAAATCAAAGGCGCCAGTATGACGCAAGGGTTGAATGATACTCAGTTGCAAGCCATTGAAGAAGCAATCACCAATCAGCCACAGCTGTTTGATGATAACTGTAGTAGTTGTCATAGCCGAGCAGATAAAGCCAATCGAAGTAGCGCTGAAATTGCCAATGCGATAGCGACAATCGGTTCAATGATGACGGCGAGTTTAGAGGTGTTAAATGAGCGTCAACTTGACGTCATTTCTACAGAGTTAATTGATGGTGCTGATTTGTTCACGAATACTTGTGGCGGTTGTCATACGGCAAACGGTTTAGGCTCGGGCAGTTCAGATAAAACAAATAAAAATATTGAGCAAATCAAAGGCGCCAGTATGTCGCAAGGGTTGAATGATACTCAGTTGCAAGCCATTGAAGAAGCAATCACCAATCAGCCACAGCTGTTTGATGATAACTGTAGTGGTTGTCATACACGCGCGGATAAAGCCAACCGAAGTGCTGCCGAAATTGCCAATGCAATAGCGACAATCGGTTCAATGATGACGGCGAGTTTAGAGGTGTTAAATGAGCGTCAACTTGACGTCATTTCTACAGAGTTAATTGATGGTGCTGATTTGTTCACGAATACTTGTGGCGGTTGTCATACGGCAAACGGTTTAGGCTCGGGCAGTTCAGATAAAACAAATAAAAATATTGAGCAAATCAAAGGCGCCAGTATGTCGCAAGGGTTGAATGATACTCAGTTGCAAGCCATTGAAGAAGCAATCACCAATCAGCCACAGCTGTTTGATGATAACTGTAGTGGTTGTCATACACGCGCGGATAAAGCCAACCGAAGTGCTGCCGAAATTGCCAATGCAATAGCGACAATCGGTTCAATGATGACGGCGAGTTTAGAGATTTTAAATGATAGGCAGCACATTGTTATATCAAACGAATTAATTGATGGAAGCTCATTATTTACAAATAATTGCACTGGCTGTCACCAAGGTAATGGAATGGGAAGTACAGGCTCCGATAAAACTGATGCGACAGCTGCTGAAATATCGGGTGCTATAGAGGGCGATTTTGGCGGTATGGGACAGTTTTCAGATTATACGAGTGCTCAAGTTCAAGCAATAGCCGATGCTCTCTTATCAACACCATAATGAATAAAAATAAAGGTAATAACAAATGCTAGATTTTATGGAATGGATTTTTGACTTACTAGAACCGTTTGGTCTGGTGATCGTAATATTTGCCATTGTGGTTGTTCTACTAATTATTGCATTTTTTGTTTCGCGGTTTTTCAACAAAACTGCTGCTTATACCAGTTTTTTTCTGCTCACTGTTGGCATCTTTGTTGGAGTCGGTAGTGTTGTTGGTTTTGAAGTTGGCATGGGAATGACAAATACAGAGGAGTTCTGTACCGGCTGTCATTTACAGCCTAACGCTACAGCTGAAACTTACCATAAATCTACTCATTTCAAGAATAAAACAGGCGTACGCCCTGTGTGTTCTCAATGTCATGTGCCGGTGGAGTTTGGTAATAAAATGTGGCGAAAAATTATTGCATCCCGTGAGTTATGGTCATATTTTTCGGGTGAGCTAGATACAACTGAACAATATTTATCAAAAGTAGTACATATGCGTGATAAAGAAATTGCTCGTTTAAAAGCTAATGACTCTCAAGAGTGTCGAAATTGTCATGAAGTGTCGCAAATGGTGTTTGAATTGCAAACAGCGAAAGCGCAAGAGTTTCATGCTGTAATGAAGAGTGAAGGTAAAACCTGCATTGATTGCCATCAAGGCCTTACTCATTTGTCTGAAGATGTTGCTGTAATTGTTGAAGCAGCCAGTCATTGATTTTTGTTTTGGAGAAAGGAAATATGCAACAAAACACTTTGTTTAAATTACCTTCAACAGTAGTTTTTATATTATTGGCTTTGCTTAGTTTATTTATAACTTGCGGAGTTAATGCACAACAAATATCGGCAAAAATTGAATGTACAAGCTGCCATGATCCAGATGTGATCCCAAAGATAAAAGCGATGCACAATAGCAAGCATTGGGATGAAATGATCAAAGAATCGCCGGTGAATAATGAAGGGTGTGTCGCTTGTCATGGCGACAGTCAAACCCACGCAGCAACGCCAACCAAATTTCAGCCTAAAACAAGTTACGGTCCAAGATGGACAAGTACGATTGATCAACAAAATAATACCTGTTTAAACTGCCATGAAAAAACCGCAACTCATAAACAATGGCGTGCTGGTAAACATGCAGCGCAAGAGGTTACCTGTGTAACCTGCCATGATGTTCATGTAGATCTTGATCCCGTCCGAGAAGAGAGTACTCAGGCAGAAGTATGTACTGTTTGCCATAAAGTTCAAAAAAATGGCATCCATCATTTTAAAGATAAAATAGAAGATAATCCTAAATGTTCAACTTGCCATAATCCCCATGCGAATCCTTTACCACAATTTATGATGTTGGAAAATAGATCATTAGGTTGCCGAAATTGTCATGACTTTAGAGAAATGCAGCTGAGCAGTGAGGTAAGCCTTAAGGCAAAAAATTATCATTTAGTGATGCAGCATAAAGACAGAACCTGTGTCGATTGTCATCTTGGTGTTGCTCATGTTGATAAAGATAATTTTTCTAAATTACGGGAAGGTGGATTAGCTTCAATGTTGGTTGATGTATTCCATCCTGGGCAATCAGATGGCGACTGGTTACTGGAAGAGCATCCCGGTGCGCAAGCACTACGTCAAGGTAGAAATTGCCGTCAATGCCATTTGGGCGAAGCTAAAGAGCTTGGTAAGGCCCTTGCTCCTAAAGGCGTTATTGCAAGTATAGAGTCTAAAGTGTCGGTTAAAAAAGTGGCATCGGCAGTGCAGTTTACTATTACTTGGCAGGGTAGTGAAAATGATACTAGTCTCGCAATAATGTATGACAATGGCCAAATTGATGCCTTTTCAAAAGGTGGTTGCTGGGCATCGTGTCATGGTGATTTACCTGACATGAGCCGAGATAGAAACCTTGAAAAAACTAAATATTTATTAAGCTCATTAAAGCAACAATACAGTGTAGGTTTTCCCAGTGTTAAATATGATCAAAAAACACTTGATAAAATGATAGCTAGTGGTGAATTTGTTGAATTATGGAAGGTTAATTTAAGCAAAGGTAAATTTGCTAATCTACAGCGCTTTATAATTTTAGATGAGCGCAAAGAAACCGAGCTCGGGCAATTAACGGCCAGTGCAAACTTTGTTAATGGTCTGTGGACTGTAATTATTAACAAAGCAATAGATGATGAAGTGAAACCGCTTATTGAGGGTAATGATATTACCTTTGGCGTAGCCATTCACTTAAATGGTAAGTCAGGTGCTGAACATAAAGTTTCATTACCATTGACCATCTCTTCAGATGGTATAGATACCGACTTTATTTTGCAGTAATAAGTTCACAAGGAAAGTTAAAGCGTGATTAAAAAAATAAAAATAGCTAAAGCTTTAAGCGCCAGAGTAACTAGTAGGGTCGCAGCCATCTTAATGGTATTTACGCTCAATAGTGTATTTGCAGCAGAGCAACCTGTTGCTGAACCTGCAGCAGAAGTTAATTGCATGGGCTGTCATCAAGAAACACAGAAAACACCTATTCATGCTATTTGGCAAACACCGCATGGCAAAGTGCTTGGCAAAAATAATCAAACTTGTGTTGCTTGCCATGGCCCAAGTGTGGAGCATGGCAAGGTGCCAAGAGATAATTCTCCAAGTTTAAGTTTTGGTCCTAAATGGCCAAGTCAATTTAACGAGCAATCTGCAGTATGCTTAGGCTGTCACGAAAAAGGAAATCAATTAATGTGGTTAAGTGGAGTACATAATGACGAACAGTTATCTTGTTTATCATGCCATAACATCCACGCCAGAATAGATGATGTTCTCGTTCGATTAGAGCAATCAGAAACCTGTTTTACCTGCCATAAATCAGTGCAAGCGTCTGCTCATATGCAATCGAATCATCCAATTTTAGAAGGCAAAACAACCTGCGTAGATTGTCATAATCCACACGGTAATATTAGCGAGCATTCTCTGAATGAACCTACGGTAAACGATACTTGCTTTTCATGTCATGCCGAAAAGCGGGGACCATTTTTATTTGAGCATGCACCTGTTGCTGAAGAGTGCACTATTTGTCACAAACCACATGGTTCGGTTAATGCTAGCTTACTGAAAACTCGTGGCCCGTTTTTATGTCAACAATGTCATTCTGCAGCATTTCATCCAAGTGTTCAACATGATGGTTCAGGGCTTCCCAATTCTGGGCAGGGCTCTGAATTCTTAATAGGAAAAAATTGCTTAAACTGTCATTCTCAAATTCATGGTTCAAATCATCCTTCTGGCTCAAGGTTAACGAGGTAGTAATGGTATGAGAATGAACGGATGGCCTTCTACTTACTTGTTTGTATTGAGCTTATTCAGCATTAATGGTTATGCGCAGCAGGCCAGTGAAGAAGAAGATCCGTTCGCGTTTTTAGCTGAAGAGAAATATCAACCTAAAGCTATTGTTGAAAAAGGTGAAATCAAGAACTCACCAGAAAGTGAAGAAGACGAAGAGGAAGATCCCTTTGCTTTTTTAGCTGAAGAAAAGTATCAGCCCAAGATGGCAGTGCAAGAAGTAGATTCACCAGGTTTTGTACAAGTCGATGTATTGAATGTAAGTGCAGACACGTTTAGTTTTGGTCAATATAACGGCTTAAGCGAAGAAGGTACCCATGTTAATTTATCTGGCTACTATAGAGATTTTAATACAGCTTCTTCATTAGTCGATTATTGGCATCTTGACGCACAAAATTTAGCTTTAGATAATCGTGATTTGTCCTTGGCATTAGGGCAAGTGCGTGCCTATAACGTTGAGTTTAATTTTAATCAAACACAACAAGTAAAAAATCTCTCCGGTTTAACCCCATATACAAATAATGGAGGGTTATTTACTTTACCGAATAGTTGGGTTGCCGCACAAACTACAGATGGCATGACTGCATTTAATGCCATAGCTAGTTCATTTGAGCAAACCTTGGAAAGAGAAAAGCTAAATTTAGAATACTCCCAGTACTTTGGCAAAAACTGGTTTTTAACCTCTGATTTCAGTACAGAAGAAAAAACCGGCACAAAAGCGACTGGTGCGGCGCTTTATGCAAATGTTCAAAATGGTCATTCGGCAATTTTACCGCAAGCTATTGATCAAACCACCAATAAAATGGAATTCTCGATAACTTATAACCAATCAAATTATTCAGTAAAAGCTGATTATCTGTTTTCTCAATTTGAAAATGAGCAATCATCGCTTACCTGGCAAAATCCATATTCTTCTTTAATCGGCCCTAACGTGGCTTACCCTGATGGAATAGGGCAAATTGGTGTTGCACCAGACAATGATCTTCATCAAATAAGAGTATTAGGCCATTATATTCATTCGCCAAAATTACGCATCATTGCTGATACGTCATATTCATTAGCTAGCCAAGATGAGAACTATTTACCCTATACCATTAATAGCCAACTTGTAACGGGAGCATTACCGCGCACAAGTTTAGAGGGTGAAGCTGTAACTATCACAGTAAAAACGTCTGTGCTTTATCGTTATTCAAATAGCTTAAATTTTAAGGGGATATACCGATATAGCGAACGCGATAATCAAAGCCCAAGAGATGCGTATCAAGTTGTTTTTGCTGACACCTGGGCGCCACTTGAGGAAAAATTCAGGCACTATAATGCACCGCATAGTAAAAATTCCAACTACTTTGAATTAACCACAAATTATCGGCTGCTAAGTCGCAGTAAGGCGTCATTAATTTATGCTTATGAAGAAATTGAACGTTATAACTATGCGGTTAACAGCACAATTGAAAACAGCATTAAACTAAAATTTAGAGTCCATTCTGAAACTAACCTGGCAAGTAGGTTCGAGTTAGGGTTTAAAGATAGAGCCGCATCGTTATATCACTGGGAACGTTCTTATTTTTCATTATTTGATGCTCAGCTGATTAACCAAACACCAGAAAATCAACGATATACCAATCACCCATTATTGAGTCAGCACTATTTATCAAACCGAGAACAATTTAATGGCAAGGCGAATTTAAATTATCCAATAGCAGATAATATTCACCTTAACTATGATATTAGCTATAAAGAAAATGATTATGATAAATCGACTTTAGGCTTAATTAACGACAAATCAATTTTCAGCTCTTTAAATGGCATTTGGATTTACTCCAATACAATTAATTTTACAAGTTATCTCACTTATGACCGTTATGAATTTGAACAAGCTGGCAGGGAGTTTACTGGCGGCTATGAAAAAAGTGCTTTCGAGCAATATGCATCATTGCCGCAAGCTAGCGACAGTGCAAAAAATTGGCAGATAACGCCAGATGACAGCACAATTTCTTTAGGCTTATCGGCACATTGGGATTATTTACCTAAGGTAATTGAAATGGACTTTGATTATCGCTTTAGTGATTCAACCAGTAAAAATGACAATTTTTTATCAGGTGGGGCAGCCGATTTAACTAACGTCGGCTTGCCCGATGCAAGCAACAAAGAACATCATTTTGAATTTAATACCTTATATCATTATAAACCCAATATGAGTTTTTCATTTAGTTACCAGTATTACCGCTTTGATGGTAAAGATTGGGCATATGATCAGGTAAATCCAAATTCAATTGCAAAAGTGGTAGGGACAGGTCAACGCCCGGCTAATGACCAACTGCATGTGTTTCAACTTTCTTTTAAGTATCAAATTGAATAGGGCTTTTGAGGTGAACAATGTTTAGCAAATCTACATTTTTAGTCATTATCTCTTTGCTAGGAAGTATGGCTCTTTCTGGATGTGATGGTGATACTGGTGGTGACAGAGCTCAGGGAGTAGAATCAACTCCACCACCTGCAAGTGGCACACCACCAACTTCGCCACCGCCAGTGCCTTTACCACCACCAAGCAATGGGTTAATTGAGTCGGGTGATATTGTTGAGGGCGATACAATTGCAACGGGGTTTTCTGGTGTTGTTATTGAGCAAAGCTTAACGTTAACATTTAATTTAATGGTAAATGGCAATAGCCAAATTGTTGATCTAGGCTCGAGTAATGCCAGATTCACCTTGGCTAAATTAATTGCAAATCCTGGTGATTCTCAAGGCCAAAGCTGGACCAGCTACTTTATTACATCTGAAGACCCTATTTGCCGAAGTCAAGCAGACATTGATGACAGTAATAATGCTTGTACGTCATTTAGCACTGAGACTGATCCTGAGTTAATCGATGACACCGCCAAAAAAGTGCAAAATATATCAGCATTAGGAAAAGCAGTATTAACGCAGGCAACTTCTGACAATAATGGTCAATTTGAAAATAACGGTGATGGAACATGGAGTTATACATTCCCGTTTCAGTTTGCAGACGTACCAACTCTAACAGAGGTTCATCGAAGCTGTATTCAGTTTAGTTTCAATGCTGATGTTGAAAATATCTGTGTTGACTTTGTGCCTGCAGAGGTTGTTATTGCAACTGATGGTATTAGTGGTACATCTTTGTCTGACAGCTTTTATCAAACCCATAATGCTCGCCAAATTGTTACTGAAGCAACCTGTAATACCTGCCATGACAAATTGGCTATACATGGCGGCGGCCGCACTCAAACCGATTATTGTGTGACGTGTCATAACCCAGATTCAAATGATAGTAACAGTGGTAATTCAGTCGACTTTAAACAACTGGTCCACAAAATTCACTTTGGTAGAAACCTACAAAACTTTGTTGATGACGGTAAACCTTATACTATCTGGGGTTATCGAAATGGTGAACACAACTACTCAACAACCAGTTATCCACAAAATGTGATGAATTGTGGGCGTTGCCATGCCGGCGATGAAGATGTTTTGTTCTCGCAAACACAAATGATCCCAGAGCCAATGGCACAATTAACTAAAGATGGTCACAGCTGGGTAGCAAGTCCGACTAAACAAGCGTGCGAGTCTTGTCATGAAAAGCTGTTTACAGAAGGCATTAGACTTAATGGTGAAGAGTTTACTTTACATATCTCTTATACAGAGGAAACTAATTGTGCGGGTTGTCATGCTGATTTAGGGGCTGAAACACCTGATGCTAAACAAGCGAATCAGGCTCATCGTGATAGCGCAATTGAAAAAGCAATAGCTTATGCGATGAATATTGAAAGTGTAATTAATACCGGGCCAGGAGAAAGTCCAATAGTGACTTTTAATGTTACTGAAAACGGGACTCCAATAGATATAAAAACGTTTGATGGCAAAATTAGAGTCGGTGTTGCTTGGGATGCTGCAAGTGATTTTGATAATGAAGGCTTGTCAGGGTTTGATGCATTAAATATAGAAATAGATGCAATTACAGAAAGTATTTTAAAGGAAGGCTCAAATAATAGCTTCGTTTTAGATATTGCCACTGTAGGCCTAACACCAAAAACAATTCCAGATGGTCAGGATAGCGTAGCGGTGTTAATGCTAGGCCATGCAAATGGTCCTGAAACAACTGCCACTAGCTTTGATGATGTCAGCCCGATTAAAAGCCCTATAGAGTTTTTTGCAGGTAGTGCTGCCACGGTAACACCACGAAGAATGATTGTTTCTATCGATAAATGTAACAGCTGTCATAACCGCTTTTCTATGGTTGAAAAAGGCCATGTTAATTTCCATGCAGTACCAAGTGGGGAGCCTTTAGTTTGTGCTTCATGCCACGGCGCAAGTCTTGGCTTTGGTGAATATGCAGATTTTAGGTACCTCATCCATGGTGTGCATGCTAGCGATATAAGAGAAGAGCCATATAGAGGTGAATTTTCTGAAAATATCCGCTTTCCAGGCAACCTAGCTAATTGTGATACTTGCCACATTGAAGGTACCACACAACTACCTTTGGCATTTAATACACCAATATTTACTGGCATTACAGATCAATATACAACAGTAACGGCAACGACTTGTAGTTCATGCCATGACTCAGCAGAAGCGCAAACGCATATGATTTCAACCGGAGGAGCAAAATTCAATGAAGGTTATGATTTAGTACAAAGCACTACTGAAAGTTGTGCACTATGTCATGGTCCAGGTGAAGCGGCCGATGTTGAAGTGGTCCATAAACGGTAGGGTGGTAACTTAATATGCAAATGGCTAGATATAAAAAATTATCATTTCAGTGTGTTTTTGTAATGCTGTCAGCATTTTGGGTTATATCTTGCGGAGGAGAAAGTGGTGACAGTTCTGGAATAGATAGCGCTAGCCAAAATTTAACTCAGACAGCCGAGGTAGAAGAAATTACTCCAGGTCATTTTATAACTACTGCAACTGTAGAGTCAGGTAAATTAATTGTTCAATTTCAACTTTTTAACGCAGATAGTACGCCAATCACAACGGTTATCGCCGACGATGTGCAGTTTACAGTGGCCAAATTAATGATTGGCGCTGAAGGCAACCTAACTGGTAACTGGCAATCTTACATTAATAAAATAGAATCTCCCGGAGTAGGTACAGGCACAAATCCTAAATTACAGGCCACAACTGAGAAGGCAACTACTGGGAGTTTTGTTAATTTTAATAATGGTGTATATCAATATACTTTTAGTCAACCGCTTGAAACAAGTAACCAAACTATTCTGCAACAAGCTGAAATAGAAGGGTTAAATTTAAGTTATCAAGAAAACTTTACCCATCGAGTAGGTTTACAAATTGCTAATTTAAATGAGTCGGTAAATGTAACGTTTGATTGGGAGCCTAGCACAGAGAAAACTCAATACGATGGTATTTTCAGCCAACATATAGTTGCAACAGAGAACTGTAACGCTTGTCACGGGCGATTAGCCATGCACGGCGGTGGCCGGGTCGAAGTAGATTATTGCGTTACTTGCCATAACCCAGGCAGTACTGATGCTAATAGCGGGAATACGGTGAATTTTAAAAACATGATCCACAAAATTCATCGAGGTAAAGATTTACCCTCTGTACAAGTCGGTGAACCTTACATAATTTATGGCTTTCAAGACTCTGCGCATGACTATAGCACTGTTACTTTTCCAAACGATATTCTTGAATGTGCTCAATGCCACGCTGGTGGTGCCACGGTAATTCCAGGAATAACTGTTACTACAAGTGGTGATAACTGGCGCGAAGTTGTTACCATGCAAGCTTGTGGCTCTTGTCATGATGACCTCGATTTTGACCTGCATATGGGCGGCCAAGTTGACAACACAAATTGCAGAAGCTGTCATCAAAACTCGGCAATCGCTGGTTCTATTGAAGACAAACATAAGAACTTGGTGGCTGAGGCTAAATCCCAATTTGCGGCAACTATCTTAAATATTAGCCAGACAGCCCCAGGAGAGTTTCCTTTAATACAATTTAGCATCAGTAACCCAGAAGATAGTGATGCTTTGTATGATATTTTAAACGATGAAGAGTTTAGCAATGAGCTAAGTTCATTAAACCTCGATATAGCCTGGTCGACAACTGATTATACTAATACGGGTAATCAAGGTGATAATGCCAGTGCGGTACAAGTAAACGCATTAACAGAGGCTGTACCAGTAGGAGATGGCACCTTTACAGTGTTATCTAGTGTGGCAGTGCCAGATGGCAGCCAAGCGCCCTTAATTGCGGCTACAGGCAGCGGTTCGGTAAATATTGAAGGCCACCCTACGGTTAACTTTGGTGATGTTAATAATCCTGACTTTCAAAGTGTCCCGTTAACTAATGTTGTTGGTTACTTTGCCATAACCGACACTGCCCCAGTTGAGCGCCGCCAAGTGGTAGATTTAAATAACTGTTTTGGTTGTCACAGTGAGTTATCACTGCATGGTGGTAACCGAACCGACAATATTGAAGCCTGTGTCATGTGTCACAACCCTCGCAACACCGATAAACGAGTAAGAGCAATAGCAGCTAATCCACCTACGGATGGCAAAGCAGAAGAATCGATAGACTTTAAAACCATGATCCATGGAATTCATGGGACTAATATTCGTGAAAACCCGTTACAGGTTGTAGGTTATAAAGGATTCACTACTCATATATATGAAGGTACTTTCCCTGGCGAAGTAGGAAACTGCGTCATCTGTCATAGTGAAGGAACTTATAACTTACCACTTTCTGATGGCGTTTTAGCTACAACATCTGACACTGGTGCCGATATAGCAAATCCAAACGATGACATGGTTACTTCACCAACTGCTGCAATATGTAGTTCTTGTCATGACAGTGAGCTTGTAAAAGGACACATTGAATCTAATGGCGGTAGTTTCTCTACTACACAAAATGATATTGATAATGGAATAGTGTTAGAGCAGTGTCAGTTTTGTCATGCTTCAGGTGCACCATATGATGTTAATGCGGTACATCCGATTAGTAATTAATTACTGTCTCCTCTAGAGCAGCTTTTAGATTGAGGCTTCTTCTATATGAGTGTTTTTTCTGAGTATATTTTAATTATTGTTAATTTCAGGCAATAAAAAAAGCCGCTTATAGCGACCTTTTATTAGAAGTAATAGCGTTATCTATTTTTTCTTAGCAGCTTTACGTTCTTTAACTTCAGTGATAACTGTTTCAGCTACGTTGTTAGGGCATTGGTTATTTGTATTGGTGTGAGAATTCCATGCAGAAAGAGTAGGCAATAAAAAAGGCCGCTTATAGCGACCTTTTATTAGAAGTAATAGCGTTATCTATTTTTTCTTAGCAGCTTCACGTTCTTTAACTTCAGCGATAACTGTTTCAGCTACGTTGTTAGGGCATTGGATATTTGTATTGGTGTGAGAATTCCATGCAGAAAGAGTAGGCAATAAAAAAGGCCGCTTATAGCGACCTTTTATAAGAAGTAATAGAGTTATCTATTTTTTCTTAGCAGCTTCACGTTCTTTAACTTCAGCGATAACTGTTTCAGCTACGTTGTTAGGACATTGGCTGTAATGCGAGAATTCCATAGAGAATTGACCACGACCTGATGTCATTGTACGTAGAGTTCCGATGTAACCAAACATTTCTGAAAGAGGTACGTCAGCTTTAATGCGAACACCAGAAACACCAGCTTCTTGGTCTTTGATCATACCACGACGACGGTTTAAGTCACCAATAACGTCACCAACGTGATCATCTGGAGTAAACACATCAACGTTCATGATAGGTTCGATTAGTTGAGCACCAGCTTTTGGAATTGACTGACGGAAAGCGCCTTTAGCAGCGATTTCGAAAGCAACAGCAGATGAATCGACAGCATGGAAGCCACCATCGAATAATTCAACTTCAACGTCTAACACAGGGAAACCAGCTAATACACCAGTATCCATCATAGATTTGAAACCTTTCTCAACAGCTGGGAAGAATTCCTTCGGTACGTTACCACCAACAACAGTTGATGTGAAAGTGAAGCCTGAATTTGGCTCGCCTGGCTTGATGCGGTAATCAATTTTACCAAATTGTCCAGAACCACCAGATTGTTTCTTATGTGTATAAGAATCTTCAATCTCTTGCGTGATAGTTTCACGGTAAGCAACTTGTGGCTTACCAACGTTTAAGTCAACGCCGTAAGTACGCTTAAGGATATCTACTTTGATATCTAAGTGAAGCTCACCCATACCGCGTAAAATTGTTTCGCCTGAATCTTCATCAGTTTCAACTTTGAAAGTAGGATCTTCTGCAACCATTTTACCGATAGCGATACCCATTTTCTCAGAGCCACCTTTATCTTTAGGTGCAACAGCAATTGAGATTACTGGTTCTGGGAATACCATGGCTTCAAGAGTACATGGTTCTTTAACAGAACATAATGTATGACCTGTTTGTACGTTTTTCATACCAACGATAGCAAGGATATCACCAGCTTGTGCTGAAGAAAGCTCTGTACGATCTTCGGCTTGCATTTCTACCATACGGCCAACACGCTCAGTTTTACCTGTAAACGAGTTTAAAATTGTATCACCCTTGTTAAGCACACCAGAGTATACACGTACGAAAGTTAAAGCACCGAAACGGTCATCCATAATTTTGAATGCTAATGCACGGAAAGGCTCTTCAGTATTAACATGTGCGAATTCGCCAGTTGGCTCGCCTTCTTCATCAGTTAATGGTTGAGGATTAACTTCAGTTGGAGATGGTAAGTAATCAACAACAGCATCTAGTAAAATTTGCATGCCTTTGTTTTTGAATGCAGAACCACAGAATGTCGGGAAGAACATTAATTCACGAGTACCTTTACGGATACACGCTTTAATTTGTTCTTCAGTAGGAGAAACTTCACCTTCCAAATATTCCATTAATAAATCTTCATCCGCTTCTAAAGCAGTTTCAATTAATTGCTCGCGGTATACCGCAGCGTCATCAGCCATATCAGCAGGGATGTCTTTAATTTCGTAGTTTTCTGGTTGACCTGAATCATCCCAGTAATAAGCTTTTTGGCTTAATACATCTACAACACCAACGAAGTCATCTTCTTCACCAATTGGTAAAGTCATTACAAGTGGGCGTGCGCCAAGTACTTTTTCAACTTGCTCGGTTACGCGGTAAAAGTTAGCACCTAAACGGTCTAATTTATTAACGAAAATTAAACGAGCTACTTTAGATTCGTTAGCGTAACGCCAGTTAGTTTCTGATTGCGGCTCAACACCACCAGAACCACAGAATACACCGATACCACCATCAAGTACTTTTAATGAACGATAAACTTCAACTGTGAAGTCAACGTGACCAGGAGTGTCGATTACGTTAAAGCGATGTTTTTTCCACTCACAAGTTACAGCAGCAGATTGGATAGTAATACCGCGCTCAGCTTCTTGTTCCATGAAGTCAGTTGTTGACTCACCATCATGTACTTCACCAATTTTATGGATCATACCTGTTAGTTTTAATATACGTTCAGTTGTTGTGGTTTTACCAGCATCAACGTGAGCGAAAATACCAATATTTCTGTATTTTGATAAATCTGCCATTGTTGTATTACTCTATTTAATAAAAAGTTACGTTAAAAAAATTTTGCGCGGATTATACATCAGTTGTGGAAAACTAACATCATAAATTGATAAAAAATAATCAACTTAGTTGTATATCTTTGTAAAAAATCGTCTTTAGGCGGCTAAATAACCTGTTTTTACAATTATTTTAGTTATTTTTGCACTATAAAAGCATAAAGTTTAGACAATATAGAGAGAGTTTGGTAAATTGTGCCCCTGAAAAAGACTCTCTGTATAATTGTTGGTCAATTTTGAATTGTTCGACTAGAATTTGTTGGGAATATAGTAAACAAAAAAAAGATTGGGTTGCCGCCCAGTTGTATATAACTTTTAAGGTATTAGAAAAATGGCTAAAGAAAAATTTGAACGTTCGAAACCACATGTAAACGTAGGTACAATCGGACACGTTGACCACGGTAAAACAACATTAACTGCTGCAATCTCAGCTGTACTTACTAAAGTACACGGTGGTGAAGTTAAAGATTTCGCACAAATCGATAATGCTCCAGAAGAGCGTGAGCGTGGTATTACAATCAATACTTCTCACATTGAGTACGATACAGATTCACGTCACTACGCACACGTAGATTGTCCTGGTCACGCCGATTACGTTAAAAACATGATCACTGGTGCTGCTCAAATGGACGGCGCAATCTTAGTAGTTGCTGCTACAGATGGTCCTATGCCACAAACACGTGAGCACATCTTATTATCACGCCAAGTTGGTGTACCATTCATTATTGTTTTCATGAACAAATGTGACATGGTAGATGACGAAGAGTTATTAGAATTAGTAGAAATGGAAGTTCGTGAACTTCTTAGCGAATACGATTTCCCAGGTGATGACTTACCAGTAATCCAAGGTTCAGCATTAGGCGCCCTTCAAGGTGAAGCTAAGTGGGAAGAGAAAGTAGTTGAGTTAGCTGATGCACTTGATTCTTACATTCCAGAGCCAGAGCGTGCAATTGATGGTGACTTCATTCTTCCAATCGAAGATGTTTTCTCAATTCAAGGCCGTGGTACAGTTGTAACAGGTCGTGTTGAACGTGGTATCGTAAAAGTTGGTGACGAAGTTGCTATCGTAGGTATCAAAGACACTACCCTTACTACATGTACAGGTGTAGAGATGTTCCGTAAGCTTCTTGACGAAGGTCGTGCTGGCGAGAACTGTGGTGTATTATTACGTGGTACTAAGCGTGAAGACGTACAACGTGGCCAAGTATTATGTAAGCCTGGTTCAGTTAACCCGCACACTAAATTCGAATCAGAAGTATACGTGTTAAGTAAAGATGAAGGTGGTCGTCATACACCATTCTTCAAAGGTTACCGTCCACAGTTCTACTTCCGTACAACGGATATCACAGGTGCAGTAGAGTTACCTGAAGGTGTTGAAATGGTAATGCCAGGTGACAACCTTAAGTTTGTTGTTGAGCTAATCAACCCAATCGCGATGGAAGAAGGTTTACGCTTCGCTATCCGTGAAGGTGGCCGTACAGTAGGTGCTGGTGTTGTATCTAAAATCATTGACTAATGATTTGGTAAACCCCAAACCTTAAAAAAGAGCGCTTCGGCGCTCTTTTTGTTTTACGGCCAGCTTCACGGTGTTCCGTGATGAGAAAATGCGTTAAGAAATTAGTCCGAATGGTACTAATTTTAGTGATTTTCAGGAGGGTCTCTGACCCGAAGTTTGAGCCGTACAGTAGGTGCTGGTGTTGACAATTAATTGCTCCCAGCATTAATTGCATTCCCGCCATGACGTAGAGGGAATTACTAATGCTGTGGATTCAGGGATGAATTAGAGCAGTCCATGGCGGTTTTTCTAAAATCATCGACTAATATCGATATTTTATAGAACACTGAAAAAGGTCGCTAACGCGGCCTTTTTTATTGACTAAAATTTAGAAACGAGAAACGAGAAACGAATTACTGCGTATCTAACATATTCACAATGTGCTTGAGGAGGTCCCGTGCCTTGCTTAGGCTCACACGGGATTACGTGACTTAAGTTAACAAGCTCTGCGGAGGCTCAATCATATCTCGAAAAACTATGACGTCATCCCGGACGAGCTCAAGCGACATCCGGGACCTCCGTATTTGACAGCGAGCTCACTAACATCGCTGTAAACTGCACTTGATAAACTAAAACCTTTCCTGAATTGATTTTAGGATCTTTTTAAGTAGCCCTCCCAACTCATAATCTATTGTTTTTAAGATATTAATTTCATAAATAAGCTTCTATACTTACTCGCATAATCAAAATTTATTTAGGATGCACCCATGGACCATGAAAAATTGATCACTCAGCTAACTACTATCGTAATGGATTTTGGTCCCAAGATTGTAGCGGCTATCTTTGTCTGGATTATAGGCGCATGGATAATAAAAGCCTTAATCCTTGGATTAAGTAAAGTCCTAGATAAAGGCAATGTTGATGAATCATTAAAACCATTTGTTAAGGGCTTATGTTCAACGTTGCTGAAAGTACTGTTGGCAATAACTGTGCTGGGTATGATTGGTATTGAGATGACTTCGTTTATTGCTATCTTAGGTGCCGCAGGTTTGGCTGTTGGTATGGCATTATCTGGCACCTTGCAAAATTTTGCTGGTGGGGTAATGATCTTAATTTTCAAGCCGTTTAAAATTGGTGATGTAATAGATGCGCAGGGCTATATTGGTAAAGTTTCTGAGATCCAGATTTTCAATACTGTTTTAAAAACACCAGATAATAAAACTATAATTATACCTAATGGTGGTTTAGCTACCGGTTCAATGACAAATTATTCCACTGAAAGTAAGCGCCGTGTTGATTGGACTATTGGCATGGGCTACGGTGATGACGTTGATAAAGCAAAAGCCATTATTCAAAAAATGTGTGATGATGATACGCGCATTTTAAAAGAGCCTGAAGTATTTATTGCGGTATCTGCTCTAGCGGATAGTTCTGTTAACTTTGCAGTCAGAGCTTGGGTTAAGGCAGAAGATTATTGGGATGTATATTTCGCGATGAACGAAAATACTTATAAAACCTTTAATAAAGAAGGCATCAATATACCATTTCCACAAATGGATGTTCATGTACATAAGTCAGATTAGTTATTTATTGTTAATATTTTTCTAAAGATTCAGTAACTGTTAGACTCATTTAAAGTGACAACGTTTAAGGTCAAAATATGAAAAAGCTTTTAACTACATTTGCGATAACGTTAGCAACGTTGGTTACCTACGCTTGTGCCCATGAAAAGTCTTTCACGGAAAACCCTACGAAGGTATTAAATACTAAAGAGGCTTTACCAATGAAACATCACACACCGCCGCCTCCTAGTGAATTGAGCAAAGCGCCAGTTCATACAGAATGGTATGTAGGAACCTTAAAATATTATAATTTAGAAGGCGGGTTCTTTGGCTTTATTGGTGATAATGGCGAGCGTTTTTTGCCGCTAAATTTAGATAAAAAATATCAACAAAACGGTGCCAGAATAAAAATGCTAGGTAAGGTGGATAACGATATAATGACTATTCAACAATGGGGGCAGCCGTTTAGAGTTGAACAAGTTGAAATTATCAAAGCTGGCAATAAATCAACGGTAAACCCTGAAGATATCTAGATAATAATGCCAACCCATATAATCATCACATCATTACGCGAGCTGGTATAACTATTCAGTACAAACAAAGCTTTGTTGCAAAATGTTTAATTGCACAGAGCTTTTAAAGATCACCACTTGGTATATTCTGTCGTATATTGACTCTTCAAAACTGCCTAAAGGTTGGTTGGCTAATAAACCCGCTAAAAGAGCTGTAGTGTTACTATGTCCAACCACCACAGCATTATCTTGCTTATGCTTTAACTGAGTTGCGAATTGTTGTAACTCTGTTGGATTATAAGGCTCAATTTCAATGTTTTTCATTGTTGCAATTGGCTTAGCTGTTTGCATGGTACGCTTGAAATTAGTGCTATAAAGTTTATCTATATTGATAAGCTCTAATTGCTTAGCAATACCTCCTGCTCGTTTAAGACCACAAGCTGTTAACTCTGGATCTTTTATGTTTAATTGTTTTTCAGCGTGTCTTACTAAATATATAGTAAAACTGCTGTCAGAATCTTCAGTCTGAGTGCTAGCAGCAATTACTGAACTCATACCTAGGTAGAAACAAATCAGTCCTAAGCTTATTTTTCTAAGCATATGCGCTCGCAAAGAATCCCAATTTCTATAACGCTGATTTAAGTTCTCTTTTAATTCTTTGTAATGCTTAACTAAGCTGGATTGTTCAACATCTTCAGAAAGTTGATTACCTTTTTGAGCTAACAGCTTTTTCTTGGTTGCGTAATACAAAGTCATATGTTCAATAAGTAAATCATATTCGTGTTGAAGTTTGCCAATTAACTCTTCAGCATGAATCGAGTGCTGCAACTTATTTTGACTGTTTACTAACTGCATATGAGCTTTAGCTTTGGCAATTTTATCTTCAGGTGTTTTACGTAATCCATGTGCTAACTTAAAATAACTACAGCCTTTAATTAACCATTTAGTTGGGTCAAAATGAAACCAGCGTATGCCATTACGATAATCATTCTCAAAAATGTGATGGAAGTTATGGTAACCCTCGCCAAACGTGAAAAATGCTAATAGACCATTATCACGAGCAGTATTTTTTTCGGTATAGGTTTGTTTTCCCCATATATGCGCAAGCGAGTTAATGAAGAAGGTTGTGTGATGGCTAAGTACCAAGCGCATTACACCAATTAAGAGAATACTTGACCAAACATCGCCGTGTAGTAAACCAAGACCAATAGGAATACCGAAATTGGTGATAATAGTGAGCAATAAATAGTTTTTATGTTGCCACATAACAATTTTTTCTTTCTGCAAATCTCGTACATTCTCGTAATTATTGTAAGTGTCGCGATGATAATCTCTTAACATCCAACCAATATGTGAAAACCAGAAACCCTTTTTCGCTGAATACGGGTCAATATCATTTTTATCAACATGCTTGTGGTGCACTCGGTGATCAGAACTCCAATGCAATATGCTGTTTTGTAAGGCAAATGCACCGCCAATAGCATATATAAGCCTTACTGAAGCATGAGCCTTATAGGTACGATGAGACCATAAACGGTGATAACCTGCAGTAATAGAAATACCGCAATAACAAAAACAAATTAGTGCAGCTATTATTTCAAAACTGTCGAATCCATGGGTAATTGCTCTATAAGGTACGGCAATGGCAGCAATAAGGAAAGTGGCTAAGAAAACTAGGATATTTATCCATAGTAAACGAGGCTTGGTCATTAAGATCTCTTCTATAGTTAATTTGAGCGTACAAGTGTACACCATTTTAACTTTTGTTTTGATTGAGTCAAGCACCAGTTTGAAAAGTTGTGTTATCATCTAGTCCTATAAAATTTAATCTTATTTGAAATCAGTAAACTATGTCTGGAATTAGAGCTCAACAAAAAGAGAAAACTCGGCGTTTATTAATTGATGCAGCATTAAATCAATTAAGTGCAGAGCGTAGTTTTTCAAATTTAAGCTTACGTGAAGTCGCTAAAGAGGCTGGACTTGCCGCTACATCTTTTTATCGACACTTTAATGATATGGATGAACTTGGTTTAACGCTTGTTGATGAATCTGGTTTAACGCTAAGACAGTTAATGCGCCAGGCTAGACAACGTATTGAGAAGGGGGGGTCGGTAATCCAAATTTCAGTAAAAACCTTCATGGAGTTTATTGAATCTAATGGTAATGAATTTAGATTACTACTGCGTGAGCGCTCTGGCACTTCTCCTGAATTTAGAGCAGCGGTAAGCCGAGAGATCAGATATTTTACTATGGAGCTTTGTGATTATTTACAAAAAGCCAATAAACTAGATGCTGAAACAAGTTACCTGCAAGCTAATGCTGCGGTAACTATCGTCTTTAGTACTGGCGCTGAAGCGTTAGATGCCAGCGCCGAGGAAAAGGCCTTGCTTGCCGAGCGCATGATAAAGCAATTACGTATTATTGCTCGTGGCGCTATGGATTTAAGTTCAAGAGCAAAGGGCCCTAAAGGTTAGGGCCTATCTGGTTTTGATAATATAGGTTTAAATTACTTACGGCTTAATATCACACCACATTCAATATGTTCGGTATAAGGGAATTGATCAAATAAAGCAAAATTATCTACTTTATGAGTTTTGCAAAGAATTTCTAAATTGTCATGTAAGGTATTGGGGTTACACGAAATATAGATAATTCGCTCAAAACGGGATACCAATTCACATGACGCATCGTCCATGCCAGCTCTTGGCGGATCAACTAACACTGTGTCGTAACTATACTTTGTCAAATCAAAGTCTTTTAATCGTCTAAATTCTCGCTCACCATTCATTGCCTGACTAAACTCTTCACTCGACATTCTAATGATATCTAAGTTGCTAATATTATTCGCGGCAATATTCACTTGCGCCGATGTTACTGAGCTTTTCGAAATCTCTGTTGCTAATACTTTTTCAAAGTTGGGAGCTAAAGCAATACTAAAGTTGCCGTTGCCACAATACAGTTCAACTAAATCTCCTTTTGAATTCTCTGTTGCATCACTGGCCCAGGTCAGCATTTTCTCGTTAACACCACCATTGGGTTGGGTGAAGCTATTTTCTACTTGCTGATATTTTAACTGTTTACCTTTTACGTTAAGTATTTCAGTAACATACTCTTTATCTAATACCATTTTTAATTTGCGAGCTCGGCCAATGATATCAACCGGGGCAATTACAGACAAAGTTGCCTTTAATTGTTGTGCTTGTTCAAGCCATTCATCATCTAATTGTTTGTGGTACAGTAAACTAATTAGCAGCTCACCGCTTAGCGTTGAAAGAAAATCTACCTGGAATAATTTCCGGCGTAATATTTCATTATTTCTAATATTAGCTAAAAGCGCTTTCATTGCATCATTTATAAGTTGGCTCGCAACCGGGAAGTTTTCTACTTTATATTTTTCACGAGTGTCTTTATTAAACATGATGTAATAAAGATCTTCATCGTCATGCCATACTCGAAATTCAGCACGTAATCGATAATTCAACGGCTGAGAACTAAATACCTCTGCCTCTGGCATTGAAAACTGAGCAAATAAATCTGTAATGGCAGATTTTTTAAGATCAAGTTGAGCTTGATAGTTGTCTGGATGTATGTGACTGAACATGGATAAAAGTGCCGTATATAAATATTAGGGCAGAGTGTAGCGACAGTTATTATTTTGTCTAGTAAATCATGATTAAATTTTCAGTGATCAGGCTAAAACCGCCACGAATAGTGCATATTTACCATAATGTGCCATAGTTTTGGTTAGTTCATCGGTTTATAAAAAATAAAAAATGAAAGATTTAATATCAAAGCGCAATATTGTAATGTTTTTAATACCATCACTTGTTGGTGTAGTGTTTTTTATGTTTCCTGTTGAATACTCAGGTCAAACCAGCATTCCTGTCGCCGTTGTTGCTCAAATATTACAAAAAACTCTGGCTAATTTTATTATTGAATTGGTTTGCTGCATTATTTTTATTAGCGCAGCGTTATCGATTATTTGCAGTGTATTTCGTCCCAGCAATATCCATCCTACTTCATTTTTAGGAAGTTTATTTTATGTAACTCCAGTATGGCTCATTATTCGTTGCTTGGGCGCTGGATTTGCCGCCTTAGTTTATTTGCAACTAGGCTCTGAGATGATTTGGAGTAAAAATACCGGTGGCTTATTATTGCATGATTTAATGCCAATTTTATTTTCTGTATTTATCTTTGCTGGTTTATTTTTACCGTTGCTTTTGAATTTTGGTCTATTAGAATTTATTGGTACTTTGTTTAGTAAGGTTATGCGACCATTATTTAACTTACCCGGGCGTTCTGCTATTGACTGTACTACCTCTTGGTTAGGTGATGGCACCGTTGGCGTATTGCTTACCAGTAAACAATATGAGCAAAAAATATATACCCAGCGAGAAGCGGCTGTTGTAGGCACTACTTTTTCCGCGGTTTCTATCACCTTCAGCTTAATTGTTATCGCTGAAGTTGGGTTAGTACATATGTTTGTACCATTTTATTTTGCCGTGTGTTTAGCCGGATTTGTCGCTGCCCTCATTGTTCCTCGATTACCACCACTGAGCCTAAAAAAGCAGCTATATATAGATGGTACTCAGCCTGACCCCGACGCTCATAAAATCCCTGAAAATGAAAATGTGTTCAGTCATGGTTTTAAATTGGCATTGCAACGCTCTGCACAGGTGAAAAGCGTATCCAGTGTTTTAGAACACGGCATTCAAAATGCGCTAGAAATGCTGTTTGTCGTGATACCTGTTGTGATGGGGATAGGTACCATTGCTTTAGTATGCGCCGAATACACTCCTATTTTTGATTACTTAGGATTACCGTTTGTACCATATTTAGAGATTTTACAAGTTCCTGAAGCTGCAACTGCAGCCAAGTCTGTTGTCATTGGCTTTGCCGATATGTTCTTACCCGCTATTTTAATTGCTGGAGTTGAATCAGAATTTACTCGTTTTGTTGTTGCTGCCTTATCAATTACGCAATTAATTTACCTTTCTGAAGTGGGCGCTATGCTGCTTGGTACTAAAATACCGGTTAATATATTGGATTTATTCGTTATTTTTATTTTACGAACTGTCGTAACTCTACCGGTTATAGTCGCTGTAGCGCATTTTGTTTACCCTTAACAGATAACTTTGCACCAGTTATTTTCAAACAGGTGTTTACATTGAGTTAATAATCTGTGTTAATAAGAGGATTATTTACACTGGTAAGACCTCAGGTTTAGTATGACAACAACTACAAAGAACAGTACAAAGAGCGCTAAAAATCCTTATCCAAATTTACTTTCGCCTTTAGATTTGGGGTTTACTCAATTAAGCAATAGAGTGTTAATGGGGTCAATGCATACTGGTCTTGAAGAAGAGAAGAATGGTTTTGCCAAACTTGCAGCTTTTTATGAAGCAAGAGCAAAAGGCGGAGTTGGTTTAATTGTTACTGGCGGCATCAGTCCTAATTTTCGTGGTCGTGTTTCACCATTTGGCGGTGAGCTGAGTAAATGGTGGCATGTTAAAAAGCATAAAGCAGTAACAGCTGCTGTACATAAATACCCAACTAAGATCTGTTTGCAGTTACTGCATACTGGCCGTTATGGATTTCATCCATTTTCTGTTTCAGCAAGTAAAATTCAAGCACCAATAAACCCTTTTAAGCCAAAAGCTTTGTCGGAGCGGCAAATTTGGAAAACCATAAATGATTTCGCAAAGTCTTCAAAACTTGCTCAAGATGCCGGCTATGATGGTGTTGAAATTATGGGGTCAGAAGGCTACTTAATTAATCAATTTAGTTGTAAACGCACAAATCACCGTACAGATGCATGGGGTGGAAGCATTGAAAATCGTATGCGCTTAGGTGTTGAAGCGGTCAAAGCAACACGTGAACGGGTTGGTGAAAAATTTATTATTATTTTCCGTTTATCGATGCTGGATCTTGTTGAAGGTGGCAATACCTGGGAAGAAGTTATTACTATGGCTAAGGCTATAGAAGCTGCTGGCGCGACAATCATTAATACCGGTATAGGTTGGCATGAAGCACGGGTACCGACTATTGCTACCAGTGTTCCAAGGGGCGCTTTTACCTGGGTTACAGAACGATTAATGGGAGAAGTAAATATTCCCCTAGTATCAACTAACCGCATTAATACACCTGACGTTGCTGAAGAAATACTAGCTTCGGGTCAATCCGATATGGTTTCAATGGCCAGGCCATTTTTAGCCGATGCTGACTTTGTTAATAAAGCGGCAAAAAATAAAGCGGATGAAATAAACACCTGTATTGGCTGCAACCAAGCTTGTCTTGACCATGTATTTAAACAACAGCGTGCATCTTGCCTAGTTAATCCGCAAGCGTGTTATGAAACAGAGTTAACTTTTGATAAAACTAAGCAGTCAAAATCTATAGCTGTAATTGGCGCCGGACCAGCTGGTTTAGCATTTAGTTGTTATGCCGCCGAGCGAGGTCATAAGGTTGAGCTTTTTGATGCTGCGAGTGAGATTGGCGGGCAATTTAATTTTGCTAAGCAAATTCCAGGTAAAGAAGAGTTTTACGAAACGTTACGTTATTTTACTAAACAACTTGAACTATTGAAGGTGAAGGTCACTCTTAATAGCCATCAAACTGCTGAAACGTTAGTTGAAAAAGGTTTCGATGATGTTGTTGTTGCCACAGGTATCTCACCACGTACTCCACCTATCGAAGGTATTGATAACCCTATGGTGCTCAGTTACCTTGACGTATTACGCGATCGGAAACCGGTAGGCAAGCGTGTTGCCATTATTGGTGCTGGTGGGATTGGCTTTGACGTTGCAGAGTTTCTGGCTGAGGAAGATTCATTAACCAATAAGCCGGAAGAGTGGTTAAAAGAGTGGGGCATAGATAAATCCTACCAACAAGGTGGCGCATTGGTTACCAATCATGCCCACACAAAAACTGAGCGCGAAATACATTTAATGCAACGAAAAACCACAAAAGTTGGAGCCGGATTAGGAAAAACAACTGGTTGGATCCATAGAAGTACATTGAAAAACCAAGGGGTTAATATGATCCCTGGAGTCGAATACTCTAAAATTGAAGATAATAATTTGTTATTTATTGTTAACGGTAAAGAGCAAAAACTTGAGCTTGATAACATAATTGTATGTGCAGGCCAAACGCCAAACAGAACACTTTATCAACAATTAATTGATCAAAATCAAAACGCACATTTAATTGGTGGGGCAGATGTAGCTGCAGAATTAGATGCTAAAAGAGCAATTCGTCAGGGAGCAGAATTGGCAGCTCGCATCTAAATAAACTCTTAAGCTTTTGCAAGGGGTTTAACTAACCCTTTGCAAATAAACAAAAAAATATTCCTTTCTGTTATATAAAAACACACATTATTTATCCGAAATAATTTAAATCTCTCAAATTTGAACTACTATAAAACTAATTAAATATAGTTAATTAAATATTATAAAGCGGTTAAATATATTTATTCTTTTGGTTAGAAAATTGATTTTTCGATTACATTTGATTGCTCTTTCGATCATCTCGCTTGCCAAGTGACTGATATAGTACAACGGTTAAAAAATAATTTAGAGTTCGCAGGAGATAATAATGCGCTTCAAAATTTTAGGTGTTTCAGCACTAATGGTGCTAATGGTTTCAGGTTGCGGTGAGCAGCAAAAATCCACCTCAGCTGCAGCTCCAGCCCCAGAGGTTGGTGTACAAGTAATTAAACCAGAAAAATTAACAATTTCAGAACGCTATGCTGGTAAAACAGCAGCACTGTCGAAAGTGTCGGTTGTGCCACAAGTTTCTGGTGTTATAACCAAAGTTCACATCATAGAAGGTCAAGAAATTAAACGTGGACAAATCATGTTTGAAATTGACTCACAACCATTTGAAGCGGAAGTACTTCGTCAACAGTCGAACTTTAAACAGGCTGAAGCTGCTTTGGCATTGGCTGAAGTGAAGTATGAAATGTCGAAAGGCCTAGCCGGCAGCGAAGCAATGAGTAAGTTAGATGCCGAACAAGTCAAAGTAAATCGTGATGTAGCTGAAGCCGCTCTTGCTGCAGCGAAAGCATCTTTAGTACAAGCGCAGTTATCACTTCATAAAAGTAAAGTACCAGCACCAATTGATGGTGTCGTTGGTATCACTAAGTTTGGAATTGGTGACTTAGTTGGTACAGCACTAGGCGGCATTGTTGATATCGTTGCTAACGGACAAATTGAAGTGTATACCCAAATTGGTGAAAAAGATCACTTTGCATCAGTATCAAAAAAGCTAAAAAATAAAGAAATATTACCTGATACTCTAGAGTTAGAATTAGCAGATGGTTCAATGTACAACCAAACTGGTCAAATTAACTTTATTGGTAGTGAAGTAAGTGCCGGTACAGTAACTTACCGTGTTTTATTCCCTAACCCGGACGGTCTATTACTTGGTGGCCAAAATGTTACTATTGTTGCTACAGCGGGCAAAGCAACAAGTTTCCACTACATACCACAAATGGCGGTAATGGAAGATCAACTAGGTCGATTTATCTACGTAGTTGGTAAAGATAATATCGTTGAAAAACGCGTTGTAAAACTTGGTAAACGCTACGGTGTTAACTGGATTGTTGAAGATGGTTTGCAAGATGGCGAAAGAGTTATTGTTTCTGGCATCTTAAAAGCAAAAGTTGGCCAAGCCGTAACTCCAGTTGAAGAGTAGGGGGTAACTCATGATTGAATTTTTCATAAACCGCCCTAAATTTGCAATAGTTATATCTATTGTAATGACACTTACCGGTATATTGACCATGCTGAAAATGCCGGTATCACTATACCCAACAGTGACTCCGCCGACTATTATGATCACGGCTACTTTTCCAGGCGCCGACCACAACACTATTCGCGATACTGTTGCTTCTGTATTAGAGCAAGATATCAACGGTGTTGAAAACATGATTTATATGGACACTAAATCGGCGAATGACGGTACCTATATTGGTCGCGTTACCTTCGATATTGGTACTGATCCAGATCGCGCTCAATCTTTAGTACAAAACCGGGTGAACAAGGCTTTACCTAAATTGCCGGGTATCGTAAAACAATTAGGTGTGACGGTGCAAAAGTCATCGCCATCAATGCTAGTTTCAGTAAGTTTGTACTCGCCAAATAACACCTACGATGACGTATTCTTATCGAATTACGTGACATTGAATATTTTAGATCAACTGTTACGGGTAAACGGTGTTGGTGAGTTGAAAATGCTTGGCCAAAAAGATTACTCGTTACGTATCTGGATTGATAATGAAAAAATGGCCGGTTTTGGCATCACCGATACTGAAGTCAGTAATGCCGTTGCAGCGCAGAATGCGACAATCTCTGCCGGTAAAATTGGTGAATCACCTAATCCACAGGGAACTACGTTTCAATATACAATCAAAACTAAAGGTCGTTTGAAAAACGTTGAAGAATTTGAAGAAATTGTTGTCCGTGTAATGCCTGATGGTAGTGATATTCGCTTAAAAGATATTGCCCGCATCGAACTAGGTTCAAAAGCATATATGGCACAAGCAAGCTGGAGTGATAAGCCATCTCCTCTGCTAATTGCCTATCAAGCGCCAGGCGCCAATGCAATCGTTGTTGCAAATGAAGTTAAAGCTAAAATGAAAGACATAGCTAAATCTTTTCCTGACGATATCGAATACGATATCGCGTTTGACTCAACGACATTTATTTCAGCATCGATGAATGAAGTATACAAAACGTTATTTGAAGCATTAATACTGGTAGCGATTATCACCTTCATTTTTTTACAGAACTGGCGGGCCACGATTATTCCTTTAATTGCTATCCCGGTATCACTTGTTGCGACATTCTTGGTATTCCAAATGATGGGTATTGATATTAATACCATTTCAATGTTTGGTTTGATCCTAGCAATTGGTATTGTCGTTGATGCCGCGATAGTGGTAATAGAAAACGTTGAACGATTAATGCATGAAGAGCATTTACCAGCTAAAGAAGCAACGTCGAAAGCAATGAAAGAAGTTACCGCGCCGCTAATTGCATCTGCACTAGTTTTAATGGCGGTGTTTGTACCGGTATCACTAGCACCAGGTATGGTTGGTATTCTTTACGCACAATTTGGTGTGGCAATTGTAGCCTCAACTGTATTATCTACAGTGGTTGCTTTAACCTTAACTCCTGCGCTTTGTGCTACTTTAATGCAAGTAAAACCGCTTGCAACTAAAGGACCATTGGGTTGGTTTAATCGTTTTGTCGACACTACCCGTGAAAAGTATGGCTGGTTAGTTAACTTCCTTGGTCGTCGTTTATTATTAACCATGGTTATCTTTGTCGCATTACTTGCTTATATTGGTTACTTAGGTAAAACCATGCCAACCGGTTTTATTCCTGAAGAAGATAAAGGTAACTTTATTGTCGATGTTTCACTACCCGAGGCGGCTACTTTAGAACGTACAATTGAACAAGTGAACGAAATGACTCGTCAAATAGAAGCTATCCCAGGTGTTGCTCGTGTCGTTTCGGCATCAGGTTTTAGTATGCTTAAAGGTGCTTTGGCAACCAACTCGGCGATGCTTATTGTGTCACTTGATGATTGGTCATTACGTAAAACACCAGAGTTGTCATTAATGTCAGTACTAGCACAAACTCGTGGTTTGTTAGCAGGAAATAAAGAAATCAAAGGCTTGGCTATTACCACTCCAGCAATTCCTGGTATGGGAACATCATCTGGTTTGAGTATTGTTCTACAAGACACTATGGGGCGTTCAACTGAGTCACTTGCTCCTGTATTACAAAAATTTTCTATGGATTTGATGGCTCGTCCTGAAATTGCTTTTGCCTTTTCTACTTATACCGCTAATGTTCCACAACTGTATTTAGACATTGATTATGAGTTGGCAATGAAACTCGGTATCGAGCCAACGGCGATTAACGCAACACTGTCGACTATGTTTGGTAAAAAGTATGTCAATGATTTCACTAAATTTGGTAAAAACTATCAGGTTAATATCATGTCTGATGGCCAATTTAGAGATGATGAATCAGATCTAAATACACTGTATGTAGCCAATAAGACTGGTAAGTTAATTAAGTTTTCGACCTTTGCTGAATTTAAACCAGCAATTGGCGCGGATGTGTCTGCCCGTTATAACTTATACAATGCTACTCAGCTTATGGCCGCCGCAGCTCCTGGTTATTCATCCGGTGACGCAATTAATGCGGTAAAAGAAGTGGCGAAAACATTACCTGACGGTTACACCACTGACTGGACTGGGCAGACGTATCAGGAAGTTAAAACTGGTGGAGGCATTATCTTCCTATTCGCACTGGCTATATTATTCACATACTTGTTTTTAGTTGCTCAATATGAATCATGGATGACCCCGTTTGCTATCATACTTTGTGTACCAACAGCATTATTTGGAGCATTATTTTTGGTAAGTATGATGGGGGGAACATTGAATATTTATACCCAAATTGGTTTAGTTTTGATGATTGGTATGGCTGCTCGTAACGCAATATTGATTGTTGAGTTCGCTAAAGTGTTACGTGAAGAAAAAGGCTTGTCAATTTTAGAGTCTGGTATTCAGGCGGCTAAATTACGTATGCGCGCAGTTGCGATGACAGCATTTGCCTTCATCTTAGGTGTTGTGCCATTAATAATCGCATCTGGCGCAGGTGCCGCTTCTCGTAATGTTATGGGGCAAACGGTATTCGGTGGCATGTTATCTGCCACTATCATAGGTTGTATATTTGTACCTATTTTCTTCATCATGTTCCAAAAACTTCGCGAGAAATTTGGTTCTAAAACTCGAATTGCTTCGGTTGCTGATGCCGCAAGAGATGGTAAAGAATAGCGTTTGATTTTTAAACGATGTCAAAGCGGGCCAATTGGCCCGCTTTTTTTTAATTCAAGGATGAATCAATCCAAATCACCAGGGATCATTGATACAGACCTCTGCGACATTGTTTTCATTACGCTTTGTAAATAATGACTTCTAATATGTAATCCAGAATGACTCCTAGTGCGCTCTGAATAATCTTTACTTAGGGTGTAAGGCTATAAGTAATTTGTGTCTAAATATTAATATCGATAAAATATTTAAGCTGTCTTAAGTCAGAGTGATATGATGGAACTTGTATATTAAGCACAATAAAAAATCCGGTTGTTTATAATGAAATTTTACTATTTTTTGCCATTACTCATGCTTTTATTCTCTTGCAGCGAATCTACAGGCACCAAACTGACTGAAAATTTAGATCACCTTGAAAGATCGCTTGTTGAAAACCTGGATGAATCCAAGTTGGCTATTGAACAAAAGTTGGATAAAAGTGTTATTGAACTTGAAGCTAATTTGGATAAGTTTGTTGGTGATTTAGAGAGTAATTTAGATGAATCAAAAAAGGTGCTGGTTCATCACTTAGAGCAATCAACAGAGGACTTGGTTGATAAATAAAAAGGCCTAATGGGCCTTTTACATTATTTATTTTCTGTATATTTCAACGTACTGGAAGACTTGAAAGAACAATTTATCAATATAGAATTGTTTTACAGTAAAGGTTTCAAAAATCTCGCAGTATGTGACTCTTTATGCTCGGCGACTACTTCTGGAGTACCTGTAACAAGAATTTGCCCACCACCAGAGCCACCTTCTGGACCTAAATCAACAATCCAATCGGCAGTTTTAATCACATCCAGATTATGCTCAATGATCACTACAGTATTTCCATGGTCACGCAGGCGATGTAATACATGCATTAATTGCTTAATATCATGAAAATGCAAACCCGTGGTCGGCTCATCTAATATATAAAGTGTTTGGCCAGTATCTCGCTTAGATAATTCCTTTGAAAGCTTAACTCTTTGCGCTTCACCACCAGAAAGTGTTGTAGCTGATTGGCCAAGCTTAATATAAGACAGGCCAACATCAACTAACGTTTGCAGTTTACGTTTAACCGCTGGAATAGCATTGAAGAAATCGAAACCATCTTCAATAGTCATATCCAACACTTCGTGAATGTTTTTGCCTTTATAACGAATTTCTAATGTTTCACGGTTATAGCGCTTTCCTTTACAGATATCACAAGGTACGTACACATCAGGTAAAAAGTGCATTTCTACTTTAATTACGCCATCGCCCTGACAAGCTTCACAGCGACCACCTTTAACGTTGAAACTAAAGCGACCAGGTTTATAACCACGTGAACGCGACTCTTGTGTTGCTGAGAATATGTCACGAATGGCAGTGAAGATTCCTGTATAAGTTGCAGGGTTAGAACGAGGAGTTCTACCTATAGGGCTTTGATCAATATCGATTACTTTATCAAGTTTCTCTAAACCGGTAATTGTTTTATAAGGAGCTGGTTCATCTAAAGTCGCTCGATTTAATTCAATATGAGAAATCTTATATAAAGTGTCATTAATTAATGTCGACTTACCTGAGCCAGAAACGCCGGTTACACATGTCATTAAGCCAAGCGGAATGGTTAAATCAACATTTTTAAGGTTGTTACCTGTAGCTCCGGTTAACTCAATTACTTCTTTATTATTAAAAGGAGTGCGCTTTTCAGGTATTTCAATTTTTAACGCGCCGGATAAATACTTGCCGGTTAATGAATCATCACTTGCTAAAATATCATCGATGGTGCCTTCAGCAATGACTTGCCCACCATGCACTCCAGCTCCCGGGCCGATATCAATGACATGGTCAGCTTCTTTAATTGCGTCTTCATCATGCTCTACCACAATGACGGTATTACCTAAGTCGCGTAAATGAATCAAAGTTTTTAATAAGCGTTCATTGTCTCGTTGATGTAATCCTATTGAGGGTTCATCAAGTACGTACATTACCCCAACTAAGCCAGCACCTATTTGCGAGGCTAAGCGTATACGTTGCGCTTCACCACCAGAGAGAGTATCGGCACTTCTAGAAAGGGTTAAGTAATTTAAACCAACATTAACTAAGAAACCTAAACGATCATTTATCTCTTTTAAGATTTTTTCGGCAATTTGTCCACGTTGGCCGGCTAGCTCTAATTTTTGGAAAAAGCTGGCAGCTTGGGCGATTGAATACTCAACAACTTCATCAATGGTTTTATTATCAACAAACACATTACGAGCTTCCAGGCGTAAACGACTACCATTACAACTAGGGCAAGATTGATTATTTAGATATTTAGATAACTCTTCCCTTACCGCGTTTGATTCTGTTTCGCGATACCGTCTATCCATATTGACCAAGATCCCTTCAAAGGGATGTTTGCGTTTTACTATGTCACCACGGTCATTCATATACTTGAATTCAATATCTTGACGACCACTGCCTAAAAGAATGATGTGCTGAATACCTTCCTCTAAATCCTTAAAAGGCAGGTTTAAATCGAAGTTATAATGATCTGCCAAAGAGGTGAGCATTTGGAAATAATAAAAGTTACGCTTATCCCAACCACGGATAGCGCCACCGGCTAAGCTAAGTTCATCGTTCGCGATAACACGCTGTTGATCAAAGAATTGCTTATGACCAAGACCATCACAGGTTTGACATGCTCCCGCAGGATTGTTAAATGAAAATAATTTTGGCTCTGGCTTTTGCATGCTGTAGCCACATTGCGGGCAGGCAAAATTAGCAGAGAATAATAATTCTTCTTTGTCAGGTTCATCCATAAAAGCGATTGCCGCAATACCGTCGGTAAGTGACAGTGCTGTTTCGAATGACTCTGCTAATCGTGTTTGAATGTCTTCGCGAACTTTTAAGCGGTCAACGACAACTTCAATGGTATGTTTCTTGTGAAGATCTAAAGTTGGAGGATCTGATAAATCACAAACATCACCATCGATGCGTGCTCTGATATAACCTTGTGCAGCCAAGTTATCTAATAACTTTATATGTTCGCCTTTTCTGTCTTGTACAACCGGCGCTAACAACATCACCTTGGTACCTTCTTCTAGGGCTAAAACATTATCAACCATTTGACTGATCGTTTGTGCAGCTAGAGGCTCATGATGAGTAGGGCAGCGCGGCTCCCCAACACGAGCAAACATTAATCGTAGATAATCATAAATTTCCGTAATGGTACCTACAGTTGAACGAGGGTTATGCGATGTTGATTTTTGTTCGATTGAAATAGCCGGCGACAGGCCTTCAATATGATCAACATCAGGCTTTTCCATCAGTGATAGAAATTGGCGTGCGTAAGAAGAAAGAGACTCAACATAACGACGTTGACCTTCAGCATATAAGGTATCGAAAGCTAAAGATGATTTGCCCGAGCCAGAAAGGCCAGTAATAACAATAAGCTTATCGCGAGGAATATCTAAGTCGATATTTTTTAAGTTATGAGTGCGAGCACCACGAACTTCAATTTGTTTCATCTTACGCCCTGTTACTACCTATACACCACGATATTGGTTAAGGTCAGCCTGAAATTTTGAGAATCGGCTATTATGGCATAAAACTTAGTTAAAAATCAGCTAGGGTGGTAATTATTTCATTTCAATCGCTCTATTATGTAACAAGGTAATGCTTAGTTAAATTCGTTAACAATATAACTACAAATTTATAGAGCACAGTTCATAATTTATACTTGCAACAAATTATCAGTTCTGTATAATACGCCGACCGAAACCGATATGGTTTAGGTTTTTGTTAGTGACTAATAGCTTATAGCTAGAGGAAAATTCTAACCGACAGCAACTCCGATTTGGAGTTGAATGTATATATAGCAGTACGCTCCCCTACACCAAAACGTAGGTGATGAGCCGTACTTTGTTCGTTCTTTTTATATTGGGGATTTGATAAATGTCAAATCAAAGAATTCGCATTCGTTTGAAAGCGTTCGATCATCGTCTGATTGATCAATCAACAGCTGAAATCGTAGATACTGCAAAGCGCACTGGTGCTCAGGTTCGTGGTCCTATTCCACTTCCTACACGTAAAGAGCGTTTTACTATCTTGATTTCTCCACACGTAAACAAAGATGCTCGTGATCAGTACGAGATTCGTACTCACAAGCGTATGATTGATATCGTTGAACCAACTGAGAAAACTGTAGACGCATTAATGCGTTTAGATTTAGCAGCTGGTGTTGACGTTCAAATCAGCTTGGGTTAATAAGGGGATTTAACTATGACTATTGGTTTAGTCGGACGTAAAGTTGGTATGACTCGTGTCTTCACTGAAGATGGCGTTTCTGTACCAGTTACAGTCGTAGAAGTTGAAGCTAACCGCGTTGCTCAAGTGAAAACTCTTGAAAACGATGGTTATCGTGGTTTACAAGTAACAACTGGCTCTCGTAAAGCTAGTCGTGTTACTAAGCCTTTAGCAGGTCATTTTGCTAAAGCAGGTGTTACAGCTGGCCGTGGCTGCTGGGAATTCCGCTTACAAGATGGCGAAGGTGAAGGTATTGAAGCTGGCAGTGACATCACTGTTGAGTTATTCAATGAAACCAAATTAGTAGACGTTACCGGTACTTCAAAAGGTAAAGGTTTCCAAGGTGGTATCAAGCGCTGGAATTTCAGCATGCAAGATGCAACTCATGGTAACTCTATATCTCACCGTTCTAACGGCTCTATCGGCCAGTGTCAAACACCTGGTCGTGTATTTAAAGGCAAAAAGATGTCTGGTCACATGGGTGCTGAGAAAGTTACTACTCAAAACCTTGAATTGGTTCGCGTTGACGCTGCACGTAACTTGCTCCTTATTAAAGGTGCGGTTCCAGGTGCAATAAATGGCAACGTAATCGTTAAACCAGCTGTTAAAGCCTAACGTCCAGGAGATTAGTGATGGAATTAGCATTAAAAGGCGCATCTGGCGCTCTTGAAGTGTCTGAAGCTACCTTCGGACGTGAGTTTAATGAAGCTCTAGTACACCAAGTAGTTGTTGCTTATGCAGCAGGCGCTCGTCAAGGTACTGTGAAGCAAAAAACTCGTTCAGAAGTTAGTGGCGGTGGCGCGAAGCCATGGCGTCAAAAAGGTACTGGCCGTGCACGTGCTGGTACAACTCGTGGTCCAATCTGGCGTTCAGGTGGCGTAACATTCGCTGCTCGTCCACAAGATCACAGCCAAAAAGTTAACCGTAAAATGTATCGTGGTGCGATTCAAAGCATCCTTTCAGAATTAGTACGTCAAGAACGTCTAGTTGTGGTTGAGAACTTTTCGGTAGAAACACCTAAGACTAAAGAATTAGTAGCCAAGTTAAAAGGTCTTGAATTAAAAGACGTTTTAATCGTAACGAAAGAAGTTGACGAGAATTTATTCTTATCAGCTCGCAACTTATACAAAGTTGACGTTCGTGACGTAGCTGGTATTGATCCTGTAAGCCTTGTTGGTTTTGAGAAAGTATTAGTTACAGCTGATGCGATTAAGCAAATTGAGGAGATGTTAGCATGATAAACGAAGAACGTTTGTTGAAGGTGATCATGGCACCTAACATTTCTGAAAAAGCAACTATGTCTGCTGAGTTAAACAACACTGTTGTTTTCAAAGTAGCTACAGATGCTAATAAAGCAGAAATCAAAGCAGCAGTTGAGAAACTTTTCGAAGTTGAAGTTACTGGTGTTCGCACTTTAAATGTAAAGGGTAAAGTTAAACGTACTGGCGCACGTTTTGGTCGCAGAAGCGACTGGAAAAAAGCTTACGTTACTCTTGCAGAAGGTAGCGACATCGATTTCGTTGGCGCAGAGCAATAGGAGACTATAATGGCTATTGTAAAATGTAAACCTACTTCTCCGGGTCGTCGCCACGTTGTTAAAGTGGTTAACTCGGAATTGCACAAAGGTAAGCCTTACGCTCCTCTTTTAGAGAAAAACTCTAAATCTGGTGGTCGTAACAATACTGGTCGTATTACAGTTCGTCACGTTGGTGGTGGTCACAAGCATCATTACCGCGTAATTGACTTTAAACGCAATAAAGATGGCATTCCTGCAAAAGTAGAACGTTTGGAATATGATCCAAACCGTAGTGCAAACATTGCACTTGTACTTTATGCAGATGGTGAGCGTAAATACATCCTAGCACCAAAAGGTGTTAGCGCTGGAGATACTCTTCAGTCTGGTGTAGACGCACCTATTAAAGCAGGTAACACATTACCACTTCGTAATGTACCTCTTGGTAGCGTAATCCATGCAATCGAACTTAAACCTGGTAAAGGTGCACAAATCGCACGTTCAGCTGGTACTTATGCACAATTAGTTGCAAAAGACGGCCAATACGTGACTTTACGTCTTCGCTCTGGCGAAATGCGTAAATTCTTAGCAGATTGTCGCGCAACTTTAGGTGAAATCGGCAACGCTGAACACATGCTTCGCTCTTTGGGTAAAGCAGGTGCTACACGCTGGCGTGGTGTTAGACCAACTGTTCGTGGTGTTGCCATGAACCCAGTTGATCACCCACACGGTGGTGGTGAAGGTAAAACTTCAGGCGGTCGTCACCCGGTATCACCTTGGGGTGTACCAACTAAGGGTTACAAGACTCGTAAAAACAAACGTACTGATAAATTTATCGTACGTCGTCGTACTAAGTAGTACTAATTAAGTAATTAAAGAGGAATTACCATGCCACGTTCTCTCAAGAAAGGTCCTTTTATTGACCTGCACTTGTTGACGAAGGTAGAGAAAGCTTTGGAAAGCGGGAATAAAAAACCAATTAAGACTTGGTCCCGTCGTTCAATGATCATACCTAACATGATCGGATTGACCATCGCTGTCCATAATGGCCGTCAACACGTTCCAGTATTTGTTACCGATGAAATGATCGGACATAAACTGGGTGAATTTGCACCTACTCGTACTTATCGCGGCCACGTCGCTGATAAGAAAGCGAAAAGATAAGGGAAAATAAGATGGAAGCTATCGCTAAACATAAATTTGCCCGAGGTTCAGCACAAAAAGCACGTTTGGTTGTAGACCAAATTCGCGGACTGCAAGTTGAAAAAGCTCTTGAAATATTAAACTACAGCAACAAGTCTGCTGCAGATTTAGTAAAGAAAGTTCTTGATTCAGCTATTGCAAATGCTGAGCACAATGAAGGTGCAGACATTGATGAATTATTCGTTAAAACCATTATGGTTGACGATGGTCCAACAATGAAACGTATTAAACCTCGTGCGAAAGGTCGCGCGGATCGTATCCTTAAGCGCACCAGTCACATTACTGTGATTGTAGCTGATCACTAGGAGATATTAGTATGGGTCAGAAAGTACATCCTACCGGTATTCGCTTAGGTATCACTAAACCTTTCGCGTCTACTTGGTATGCAAGCAGCAAAGAATATGCAGCTAACATTAAGGGCGATCACGAAGTTCGTGCCTTCCTTACTGAAGAATTAAAGCGTGCATCATTATCGAAGATTGTTATTGAGCGTCCAGCGAAGTCAATCCGCGTTACTATCCATACAGCCCGTCCAGGTGTTGTAATTGGTAAGAAAGGCGAAGACGTAGAGAAATTACGTAAGAAAGTTTCTCAAATCGCAGGTGTACCGGCACAAATCAACATCGCTGAAGTTCGTAAGCCAGAAATGGATGCGCAACTTGTAGCTGACGGCATTGCTAGTCAGTTAGAGCGTCGTGTTATGTTCCGTCGTGCAATGAAACGTGCAGTACAAAACGCTATGCGTTTAGGTGCTAAGGGTATCAAAGTTCAAGTAAGTGGTCGTTTAGGCGGCGCTGACATCGCACGTGCAGAATGGTATCGTGAAGGTCGTGTACCTTTACATACATTACGTGCTGACATTGATTACGCAACAGCTCGTGGTGACACTACATATGGTGTTATCGGTGTTAAAGTCTGGATCTTTAAAGGTGAAGTAATTGGTAAAATGCCACTAGTGGCAGAACAACCAGCGGCTAAACCTAAAGGTAAAGGCAAGCGCAAGAGCAGTAAGTAAGGAAATAAGTAATGTTACAACCAAAACGTACTAAATTCCGTAAGCAATTTAAACTACGCAACCGTGGCCTAGCGCACACTGGTAGCTCAGTTAGCTTCGGTACTTATGGCTTAAAAGCTGTAGCTCGTGGCCGTATGACTGCTCGTCAAATCGAAGCAGCTCGTCGTGCGATGACTCGTCACGTTAAGCGTCAAGGTAAAATTTGGATTCGAGTTTTTCCTGACAAGCCAATTACCAAAAAACCTCTAGAGGTTCGTATGGGTAAAGGTAAAGGTTCTGTTGAATATTGGGTTTGCCAAATTCTTCCAGGGCGTGTTCTTTATGAAATGGAAGGTGTTGATGAATCTTTAGCGCGCGAAGCATTTGCTTTAGCTGCAGCTAAAATTCCATTCAAAACTACCTTCGTAACTCGGACGGTAATGTAATGAAAGCTACAGAACTTAAAGATAAAAGCATTGAAGAGCTTAATGCTGAATTACTAGGCTTATTGCGCGAACAGTTTAACTATCGCATGCAAGCAAGCACTGGTCAGTTAGCTCAAACTCATTTGCTACGCAACGTACGTCGCGATATCGCACGTGTTAAAACTATCCTAACTGAGAAGGCAGCATCATAATGAGCGAATCTATTCGTACTCTACAAGGTCGCGTTATCAGTAACAAGATGGAAAAGTCTATCACTGTTCTGATCGAGCGTCGTGTTAAACACCCTATGTACGGCAAATTCATGATCCGTTCAACTAAGTTGAAAGCACATGATGAAGCTAACGTATGTAACGAAGGTGATGTAGTGACAATTCGTGAATGTGCACCAATTTCAAAGTCTAAAAACTGGACTTTAGTTGATGTAATCACAAAAGCTTAATTTTTTAAGCTAATTGTACTATCTAAAAGCGGCTCCTTAGGGAGCCGTTTTTTTTGTCTAAAATATATAGCTATGAAATGCACATTCGATGAATGTGGTGGCACTTTCAAGTTTCAAAGTCTGCTCTTAACTTACTAAAGATGGACTTTAGTTGATGTAATCACAAAAGCTGCTCATATTACATCTAAGTATTCTTGTTACTTGAAAAAGCTCCCAATCGGTGGCCTTCTGTATGTCTGAATTTTGACATGCACATTCGCAAATCTAACACCCCATTAATATCCAAAGCCGACAATATGTTTTAAAAATAGGTCCTGCAGATAAGTTTATGAACATCTGAATATTATTAGTCATTGAAATTAAAAGTTTTTTTTGATGAAAAATATATCGCTTTTTTAATACCAGACTTTTGTGCTAATTTAGGAGTTCAAATAATAAAAATAATAAACTTCAAATGACTACTATATCGCTGAAATTTTTCGACAACTTGTCGAACTCTCTTATTGCTACTGGCTTTTATCGAGAAAAGTCCTTTCAAGTATTTTTGGTATCACAGCTGGCATTACTCATCGCATTTATTATTGAATTGACAAATGCTTCCTATGGATTGGCAGCATCTATATTTTTGGTGTTTTTGACAATAGGTGTGAGCTTTTTATATTTTTATAAAACTCACCCTAAAACAGCCACTGGTATTTTATTGTTCGGTCATACTTGCTTGGCGACAGTTTTGATGTGGTTATATGGTGGTTTACGAGATGAAGTGATATTTGTATATCCAATGGTATTAATATTTGCAACATTACTTGGTTCAACTACTGTCGTTTCAATGCTGTTTGCTTTCATTAGTTTGGTTGTTTTTGCTAATGGTTATGCAAATCAATTTGGTATTTATACTAACTATGCACCACAAATAACCCTTCAGTCGGCAGCTGTCATTAATTTGATTCTGTTGGTTATTTTTGTGTGCAGTTATTTCGCCGCTCAAAATATAAAGGAGTTAATCAATAAGCTAGTTAAAGAAAATGAGAAGGTTGAAAAATCAAAGCGTGAAATTCAAAAGTTGGTTCATCAAGATGCTTTAACCGGCCTACCAAACAGGGTGGTTGCTGAAAGTAGGTTTGAACAATTGATTGTTGCAGCGAAAAATGAACCAACTTCGTTGGCTTTGTTGTTTATAGACTTAGATGACTTTAAAAATATTAATGACACCTTAGGTCATCATGTTGGCGATAAGTTTTTAAAAATTATATCAACAAGAATGGCTGCTAATATTGCTGGCATTGGTTCAATATACCGTTTAGGAGGGGACGAATTTATAATAATAGTAGACTCTTTTTCATCTACGAAAGAAATCAAAAATATTGCAGAAGGAGTATCAAAGGCAGTTAGTGAACCATTAACGATTAATGATTGTCATTTATCCGCTTGCTGCTCTATAGGTATAACAGTTGCACCAGATGATGCAGAAGATTTTGATAGCGCATTAAAATATGCCGATATTGCCCTTTACGAAGCAAAGAGTGCTGGTCGTAATCAGATTTGTTTAATAACCGACAAAATGATCGAGAAAACTGAAACTGAGTTTATGCTGTTAGAAGAGTTACGCAAAGCGCTTCGTGATGAGTCTTTCAAAGTTCATTTTCAACCAAAATTCGATCTCAAAACAAATAAAATTATTGGTGCAGAAGCGCTGCTTCGTTGGTGGCACCCAACCCTGGGCCAAATCACGCCAAATCAATTTATACCATTAGCTGAAAAGTCTGGGTTAATTAAAGAGTTGGGCTTTTGGGTACTTGAGCAATCCATTAAAGAATGTGTTTATTGGCATAAACGTGGCTATAAAGACTTGATCATTGCGGTAAACCTTTCACCAATTCAATTTAACTCGCCTGATTTTACGAAATCAGTATTGCAACTGCTGGGGCGTCATGGACTGGCAGAGTCTTATTTAGAATTAGAAATTACTGAAAATGTACTGATTGAACAAAATGATGTGCAAAAATCTAATATCAATATGTTGGCCATGGCAGGGATCAAATTAGCCATTGATGATTTCGGTAAAGGCTACTCAAATTTAGCCTACATTAAAAAGCTAAATATTGATTCGATAAAAATCGATTATGAATTTGTAAAAGGTATGACTTCAAATGAAGATGATATGGCGATAGTCACAGCTATCATAGATATTGCCAAACGTTTAGGTATTAAGAGTGTTGCAGAAGGCGTGGAAGCAGAAGAAACCGTAGGGTTGTTAAAAGAACTTGGTTGTAATTCTGCACAAGGTTTCTTATGGTCGCATGCCCTGGAGTCCGCAGCATTTAATACATTCTTAGATGAATATAAATTTTAATGAAATCCACAGGGTTAATACAAATCTAGGTTAATTTGATTCCGTGCAAAGGAAATCATTAACTGAAACTTTTTTGGAGCTACTATTCATTAGTAGCTTTAATTACGTAATAATCTAAAAACTAACATTCAATAAGATTAATTTTAAAGCTTTATAAGCTATTGAATTAGTAACAATTTGTAATCCATATTTGTTCAGCATTATAGAACAAAAACAAGTAGATAGCATGTTAATGCATTAACACTTGATTAACTCGCCAATATTCCCTCTATTTTTTGTTTAAATAAAGTACCACTTTTTTGTTAGTGGTGTTATAATCTCGCGCCCACTGACTATAGGGTTAGTGGATAAAGGCAGTGACGGGTCAAATTTTTGGCCTTAAATTTATAACAGCGGAGCACATATAATATGATCCAAATGCAATCACAGCTAGACGTTGCTGACAACAGCGGCGCTCGACGCGTGCAATGTATAAAGGTTCTAGGTGGCTCGCACCGTCGCTATGCAGGTATTGGTGACATCATTAAGGTTTCTGTTAAAGAAGCTATTCCTCGCGGTAAAGTGAAGAAAGGTGATGTTCTTAATGCGGTAGTGGTGCGCACTAGAAAAGGCGTTCGTCGTTCAGATGGTTCAGCCATTCGATTTGATGGAAACGCGGCAGTAATGTTAAATGCTAACTTACAGCCAATTGGTACACGTATTTTCGGACCAGTAACTCGTGAATTAAGAACTGAAAAGTTCATGAAGATCGTTTCACTAGCCCCTGAAGTACTTTAAGGAGTCACGAAAATGGCCTCTAAAATTCGTCTAAATGACGAAGTAGTAATCCTAGCTGGTAAAGATAAGGGCAAAAGTGGCAAGATCACTAAAGTTCTTACAGCTGAAGGAAAAGTTTTCGTTGAAGGCATCAACTTAATCAAGAAACATCAAAAGCCTGTACCTCAGTTACAGCAACCTGGTGGCATTGTTGAGAAAGAAGCTGCAATCAACGTATCTAACGTTGCGATCAAAAACCCTGCTACTGGCAAGGCTGATCGTGTAGGTTTTAGAATTGAAGACGGCAAAAAAGTTCGTTTCTTCAAGTCTAATAACGAATTAGTTTAATTTTTGGAGTAAAAACGATGGCGAAACTGCATGATTTTTACAAAGATACAGTTGTTGCTGAACTTGCCAAAGAGTTCGGATACAAAAGTGTCATGCAAGTCCCTCGGATTGACAAGATCACACTTAATATGGGTGTTGGTGAAGCTATTGCTGATAAAAAAGTATTAGACCACGCCGTAAATGATCTTACAGCAATCTCTGGTCAAAAGCCTATGGTGACTAAAGCCCGCAAATCTGTTGCTGGTTTTAAAATCCGTGAAGGCTATCCAATTGGTGCAAAAGTAACTCTACGCGGTGAACGCATGTGGGACTTTTTAGAGCGCTTAATAGCGATCTCGGTTCCTCGTATCCGTGATTTCCGTGGCTTGAACCCTAAATCGTTCGATGGTCGTGGTAATTACAGCATGGGCGTGCGTGAGCAAATTATTTTCCCTGAAATCGATTACGATAAAATCGATAAGATTCGCGGTATGGATATTACTATCACTACTTCAGCGAGTTCAGATGCGGAAGGTCATGCTTTGCTGACTGCCTTTAACTTCCCGTTTAAGAAATAAGGTGTAGAGTTATGGCTAAATCATCAATGAAAGCACGTGAAACGAAACGTGCAAAATTAGTAGCTCAATATGCTGAAAAGCGTGCAGCACTAAAAGATATCATCTCAAGCGTAAATTCTTCTGAAGAAGAGCGTTGGGATGCAGTACTAAAACTACAAGCTTTACCACGCGATTCAAGCAGCAGCCGTCAACGTAACCGTTGTGTTGTTACTGGTCGTCCACATGGTTACTTACGTAAATTCGGTTTAAGCCGTATTAAATTACGTGAAGCGACTATGCGCGGTGAAGTACCTGGTCTTAAAAAAGCAAGTTGGTAAGGGAGTAATTAATTATGATGACTGATCCTATCGCGGATATGTTTACACGCATCCGTAACGGTCAATCTGCAGCTAAAGTTGCAGTATCTATGCCATCTTCCAAGCTAAAAGTAGCAATTGCTAACTTGCTTAAAGAAGAAGGTTACATTAACGGTTTTGAAGTAACTGAAGGCGTAAAACCTTCATTAGAAGTAACTTTAAAATATTTCGAAGGTAAAGAAGTAATCGAGCAAATCAAGCGTGTTTCACGTCCTGGTCTTCGCGTATACAAAGGAAGCAATGACCTTCCTCAAGTATTAGCTGGTTTAGGTATTTGTATCGTTTCTACTTCTAAAGGCCTAATGTCTGACCGTGCCGCTCGCAATGCGGGTCTTGGCGGTGAGATTCTTGGTATCGTAGCGTAAGGAGCAAGAATATGTCTCGTGTTGCAAAAGCACCTGTGTCTATCCCTGCTGGCGTTACAGTTACGTTATCTGGACAAGACATTACAATTAAAGGTCCTAAGGGCGAATTAACTCGTACGATCCATAGTGACGTAGCTGTTTCTCAAGAAGAAAACAGCATCATCACAGGTATCGTTAGCGACGTTAAAGGCGCTTGGGCTCAAGCCGGTACTACTCGCGCATTAATCAGTAACATGGTTGTTGGCGTGAATGCTGGTTTCGAAAAACGCTTAATTTTAAACGGTGTTGGTTACCGTGCAAAAGCTGCAGGTCAGAACTTAAACTTAGCTTTAGGTTTCTCTCACCCGGTAGAGCACGCTATTCCAGCTGGTGTTAAAGTTGAAACTCCTAGTCAAACTGAAATCGTACTTACCGGTACTGATAAGCAGGTGATTGGTCAAGTAGCAGCGAACATTCGCGCTTACCGTAAGCCTGAGCCTTATAAAGGTAAAGGTATTCGTTATAGCGATGAAGTTGTTCGTCGTAAAGAAGCTAAGAAGAAGTAGGATAATACTATGGATAAGAAAACATCTCGTCTTCGCCGTGCAAAACGTACACGTGCAAAGATCAGCGAGTTGGGTGCGAATCGTTTAGTCGTTTTCCGTACTCCTCGTCACATTTACGCGCAACTAATCGCAGCAACTGGTTCTGAAGTAATTGCATCTGCATCTACTTTAGATAAAGAAGTTCGTGAATCAGTTAAAGCTACTGGTAACAAAGAAGCAGCAGCAGCAGTTGGTAAAGCAATCGCAGAACGCGCTGCCGCCAAAGGTATTACTAATGTTGCATTCGATCGTTCAGGTTTCTTATACCACGGTCGTATCCAAGTGTTAGCAGAAGCAGCTCGTGAAGCTGGCCTTAAATTCTAGGAGTTAGATAATGGCTAATGTAGAAAACACACAACAAAGTGAATTTGCTGAAAAGTTAATTGCTGTTAACCGCGTATCAAAAGTGGTTAAAGGTGGTCGTATTTTCAGTTTCACTGCACTAACAGTAGTTGGTGACGGCAACGGTCGTGTTGGTTTTGGTTACGGTAAAGCACGTGAAGTGCCTGCTGCAATCCAAAAAGCAATGGAAAAGGCTCGTCGTAATATCGTAAACATTGATCTTAAAGGCACTACTTTACAGCACGCTGTTAAAGGTAAGCACTCTGGTTCTAAAGTTTACATGCAACCGGCTTCTGACGGTACAGGTATCATCGCCGGTGGCGCGATGCGTGCAGTACTAGAAGTTGCGGGCGTACAGAACGTACTTTCAAAAGTATACGGTTCTACCAACCCAATTAACGTTGTACGCGCTACAATCGGTGCTCTTGCGGATATGAAATCGCCTGAGACTGTTGCAGCTAAGCGTGGCTTAAACGTTACAGACATTCTGGGGTAACTAGACATGGCTAAGACTGTTAAAGTAACACAATTAAAGAGTTCTATCGGACGTTTACCGTCACATAGAGCTACATTGAAAGGATTAGGTTTACGTCGTATCCGTCATACTGTAGAGTTAGAAGATACTCCATCAGTACGTGGCATGATCAACCTAGTTCATTACATGATTAAGGTGGAGGATTAAGTTATGCATTTAAATACATTATCCCCTGCACCTGGTGCTAAGAAAGATAAAAAGCGCTGTGGTCGTGGTATTGGTTCTGGAATCGGAAAAACTGGTGGCCGTGGTCACAAAGGTCAAAAGTCTCGCTCAGGCGGCGGCATTCGCCCTGGTTTTGAAGGTGGTCAGATGCCACTTAAACAACGTTTACCTAAATTCGGTTTTACATCGCGTAAATCTTTAGTTCGCGCTGAAGTTCGTTTACACGAATTAAACCAAATTAACGGTGATGTTGTTGATATTCACGCGCTTAAAGACGCAGGTCTAATCACTCGTAACATCGTATCTGCAAAGATCATGTTATCTGGTGAAATCAGCCGTAAAATTACGGTTCGTGGCCTAGCAGTAACCAAAGGTGCACGTGCAGCGATTGAAGCTGCCGGTGGTACAATAGAGGAATAGTACACAATGGCTACACCAGGAATGGAAAACAAAGCTCAAGGCGGTTTGTCTGAGCTTAAACAAAGATTGTTGTTCGTACTCGGAGCGCTTATTGTGTTTCGTTTAGGTTCATTTGTACCAATCCCTGGTATTGACGCCGCTGTACTAGCTCAGTTGTTTGATCAACAAAAGGGCACCATTGTAGAAATGTTTAACATGTTCTCTGGTGGTGCACTTGAGCGAGCCTCTGTATTGGCACTTGGTATTATGCCGTACATTTCAGCTTCGATTATCATGCAGATCAGCACACATATTGTGCCTAGTATGCAAGAATTGAAAAAAGAAGGTGAAGCTGGACGTCGTAAAATCAGTCAATACACACGCTACGGCACACTGCTTCTGGCAACAGTGCAAGCGATTGCAATATCAAAGAGTTTACCTGGTATGATGCCTGGCCTAGTAGTTAATGCTGGCTTTGGTTTCTACTTTACTGCGGTAGTATCTTTAGTAACCGGTACCATGTTTTTAATGTGGTTAGGTGAACAAATTACTGAACGTGGTATTGGTAATGGTATCTCTGTGTTGATTTTCGCAGGTATTGTTGCTGGCATGCCATCAGCTGTTGGTCAAACAGCAGAAATGGCGCGTCAAGGTGAATTGCACCTATTAGCATTATTAGTAATCGGCGTTGTTGTCTTCGCCGTTACATGGTTTGTAGTATTTGTAGAGCGCGGCCAACGCCGCATTGTGGTAAACTACGCCAAGCGCCAACAAGGTCGCAAGGTATTTGCTGCTCAAAGTACTCATTTACCACTTAAAGTAAACATGGCGGGTGTTATCCCACCTATCTTTGCTTCAAGTATTATCTTGTTTCCTGGTACCATCGCAAGTTGGTTCGGACAAGGTACTGGTACTGTGGCTGACGTATTGCAAGAAATTTCTCTTGCTTTATCGCCAGGACAACCTTTGTATGTAATGCTATATGCTGCAGCAATAATCTTTTTCTGTTTTTTCTACACGGCATTGGTTTTCAATCCGCGTGAAACAGCAGATAATTTGAAGAAATCTGGTGCGTTCATTCCAGGCATTCGCCCGGGTGAGCAAACATCTAGATATATCGATAAAGTAATGACTCGCTTAACATTAGCGGGTGCTTTATACATTACTTTTATATGTTTGGTACCTGAGTTCATGATGATATTTATGGATGTACAATTCTACTTCGGTGGAACATCCCTACTAATTATAGTAGTTGTTATTATGGATTTCATGGCGCAAGTACAAACTCATTTGATGTCTCATCAATATGACAATGTACTGAAGAAAGCCAACCTTAAAGGCTATGGCCGTTAGGCCAACGGAGTATTAAATGAAAGTTCGTGCATCCGTGAAAAAGATGTGTCGTAACTGCAAAGTTGTAAAGCGTTCAGGCGTTGTACGAGTTATTTGCAGTGAGCCAAAGCATAAGCAAAGGCAAGGCTAATCTTTTACTAAAGTGTCACTAGTTGTTTTATTTTGCAATCTGTGACACTTTATATTGCAAAATTGTTGCTGGTTGAGTATCCTTACGGGCTTTTCAACCGGTTATCTTTTAACCTTAATAAATAGGAGATGTGTTAGTGGCCCGTATCGCTGGCATTAACATCCCTGATCGTAAACACGCAGTAATTGCCATTACTGCTATCTACGGTATCGGTGCAACACGTGCAAAGTCAATTTGTGCAAGCGCAGGTATCGCTGAAGATATAAAGATCAGTGAATTAGACGAAGCTCAAATAGATTTGCTTCGTACAGAAGTGGCGAAATTTACCGTAGAAGGTGACTTACGTCGTGAAGTTTCAATGAACATCAAGCGTCTGATGGACCTTGGCTGTTATCGTGGTTTACGCCATCGTCGCAGTCTCCCTCTACGTGGTCAACGCACTAAGACTAATGCGCGCACCCGTAAAGGTCCTCGTAAGCCGATTAAAAAGTAGATCGAGGAAATAGACATGGCTAAAACACCAACGCGCACGAAAAAGCGCGTAAAAAAACAAGTTGCTGATGGCATGGCTCATATCCATGCTTCTTTCAACAACACAATCGTAACTCTTACAGATCGTCAAGGTAATGCTTTATCTTGGGCAACTGCAGGTGGTTCAGGTTTTCGTGGTTCACGTAAATCTACTCCATTCGCTGCACAGGTTGCTGCAGATCGTGCTGGTAAAGTAGCACAAGAGTTTGGTTTGAAGAATATTGAAGTATTCGTTAAAGGTCCAGGTCCAGGTCGTGAATCTGCAATCCGTGCCTTAAATGCTGCTGGTTTTAAAATCACCAACATTACTGACGTTACTCCTATTCCTCATAATGGTTGTCGTCCACCTAAGAAACGTCGCGTTTAATAGGTAAGTTGGAGAATATAACATGGCAAGATATTTAGGTCCTAAGCTAAAACTTAGCCGCCGCGAAGGAACAGATTTGTTCCTAAAAAGTGGTGTTAGGGCAATTGATACGAAATGTAAGATCGAAACTATTCCAGGTCAGCACGGCGCCCGTCGCGGTCGTTTGTCTGACTATGGTGTGATGCTTCGTGAGAAGCAAAAAGTTCGTCGTATTTACGGTGTACTTGAGAAACAGTTCCGTAATTACTACAAAGAAGCTGCTCGTCTAAAAGGCAATACAGGTGAGAACTTGTTACAACTTTTAGAAAAGCGTCTAGACAACGTTGTTTACCGTATGGGTTATGCATCTACACGTGCAGAAGCTCGTCAACTAGTTAGCCACAAAGCTATCGTAGTTAACGGTCAAGTTGTTAATATTCCATCTTTCGCTGTTAATGCAGATGATGTGATCTCAATTCGTGAAAAGTCTAAAACTCAAGCGCGCATCGTTGCTGCTTTAGAATTAGCTGAACAACGTGAGAAACCAATCTGGGTTGAAGTTGATAACAAGAAAATGGAAGGAACGTTCAAACGTATTCCTGACCGTTCTGACTTATCAGCAGAGATTAACGAACAGTTGATTGTCGAGCTTTACTCGAAATAAAGCTGAACTTTAAGAGAGGACAATAATGCAGGGTTCTGTAACCGAATTCCTAAAGCCGAAATTAGTAGGTATTGAAAACCTATCTGATACTCGTGCAAAGGTAACTTTAGAGCCACTGGAACGTGGTTTTGGTCATACTTTAGGTAACGCACTACGTCGTATCCTACTTTCTTCAATGCCAGGTTGTGCAGTAACGGAAGTAGAAATTGATGGTGTATTGCATGAATACAGCAGTAAAGAAGGTGTGCAAGAAGACATCATCGAAATTCTGTTAAACCTAAAAGGTTTGGCTGTTGGTTTAGAAGGCAAAACTGAAGCAGTTTTAACTTTAACTAAGTCGGGTGAAGGCCCTGTAACGGCCGCTGATATACAGCATGATGGTGATGTAACAATCGCTAATCCTGCTCACGTTATCTGTAATTTAACAGGTGACGGTTCAATCAGCATGCGCATTAAAGTAGAAACGGGACGTGGTTACGTTCCAGCATCTATTCGTCGCAATGCCGAGGAAGAAGAGCGTGCAATTGGTCGTTTACTAGTTGACGCATCTTTCAGTCCTGTTGAAAGAATTGCTTATGACGTTGATTCGGCTCGTGTTGAGCAGCGTACTGACTTAGATAAACTTGTTATCGACATGGAAACTAACGGTACGTTAGATCCAGAAGAGGCGATTCGTCGTGCATCAACAATTCTAGCTGAACAGTTAGATGCTTTTGTTGACTTACGCGATGTTAAAGAAGTTGAACCGGAAGAAGTTAAACCTGCTTTCGATCCAATTTTACTTCGTCCTGTTGATGATTTAGAACTAACAGTTCGTTCAGCTAACTGTTTAAAAGCAGAAGCGATTCAGTACATTGGTGACTTAGTACAGCGTGCAGAAGTAGAACTTCTTAAAACACCTAATTTAGGTAAGAAGTCTCTAACTGAAATCAAAGACGTGTTAGCGTCTCGTGGCTTATCTCTAGGCATGCGCCTAGAAAACTGGCCACCAGAAAGCATTGCTGATAACGACTAAGTCGATCACATTTAATAGTTAAGAGAGAAGGATTAACTTATGCGCCATCGTAAAAGCGGCCGCCAGTTAAACCGTAATAGCAGTCATCGCCAGGCGATGTTCCGCAATATGGCAAGTTCTCTAGTTAAGCACGGTGTTATTAAAACTACCGTTGCTAAAGCTAAAGAACTACGTCGCGTTGTTGAGCCATTAATTACATTGGCTAAAACAGATAGCGTTGCAAATCGTCGTTTGGCATTTGCTCGTACACGCGACCAAGAAGTAGTTGGTTTATTATTCACAGATCTTGGTCCTCGTTACCAAGAGCGTCCAGGTGGTTACACTCGCATTTTAAAATGTGGTTTCCGTACTGGTGATAAAGCACCTATGGCTTATATTGAGCTTGTTGACCGTCCAGCAACTGAAGAAGTTGTTGAAGACGTTGAAGAAGTTTCAGCAGAAGCATAATCGAATTTTTATTCGAGTAGAAAAGAGTCCTTCGGGGCTCTTTTTTTTGCCTGAAATTTGAGTGTACGTTGTATTTGTTCGCATACACCACGTCATTCTGGCGAAGGCCGGAACCTCCATGATCGTATCGTGTGTTCTTACGATACGCTTATTACGTTATGGTTAAAAATAAAAATTTCTATCGAGCATACTGTCAAGCAAGGAGGTCCCTGATTCGCTTATGCTCCTCTGGAATGACGGTATATTTTTCTAACTATGTTAAATCCCTTGTTTAACATCTTTCTTTTGACCCCTATCCTTGACCTTAAACCCCATACACCGTACTGTGGTAAGTCAATTTTAATTTAAGCGAATACAATGTCAGAACGAAATCCTATAATTGCAGTTACTGGTTCATCTGGTGCTGGTACGTCTACTACCTTAGGCGCATTCGAACACATTTTTCGTTCACTCGGAATTAACGCCGCGATGGTTGAAGGCGATAGCTTTCATCGATTTACTCGCCCGGAAATGGACCTTGAAAAAAGAAAAGCTAAAGCTGAAGGTAGCAAAGTTAGCTACTTTGGCGATGTAGCGAATGATTTTGACGCCCTTGAAAAACTGTTTACCGATTTTGGTGAACAAGGGGTAGGAACCATGCGACGCTATTTGCATACATTCGATGAGGCCGTACCATATAATCAAATGCCCGGTACATTCACCCCTTGGGAGCCTCTAGGTGCTGATTCTGACTTACTATTTTATGAAGGTTTACATGGGGGGGTTGTTACAGAAAAAAATGATGTAGCACGCCATGTGGACTTGCTTATTGGAATGGTGCCTATTGTTAATCTTGAATGGATTCAAAAAATCATTCGCGATACCAATAAAAGAGGACATTCACGCGAAGCTGTTAATGAAAGTATTGTTCGCAGTATGGAAGATTACTTTAATTTTATAACCCCGCAATTTTCTCGAACCCATATTAATTTTCAACGGGTACCAACGGTTGATACTTCAAATCCCTTCAGTGCTAAAGTGATCCCTAGTGCCGATGAAAGCTTTGTGGTGATACGTTTTCGTGAAATGAAAAATGTAGATTTTCCATTTTATTTAAGAATGATAGATGGTTCTTTTATGTCTAGAGTGAATACCCTAGTTGTCCCTGGTGGCAAAATGAGCTTTGCTATGGAACTAATTTTGAAACCGTTGATCGCCGATATTCTTGAAAAGAAAAAAGCTGCCAGTCAACAAATGGACTGGATGCAAACGTACGATTAAGTATAAATTATTTATTCCCTGAATCTGTACAAATCTCTTACCATCCATGGTGATTTGCATTGATTATTCCCTGAATCAAAAAAAGGAGCCAATTGGCTCCTTTCTTACTAAGTGCTTTAATTAAAAAATTTAAGCTTCTACGATTTCAAAGTCATGAGTGATATTTACTGCTTTTTCTAGCATGATAGCAACCGAACAGTATTTATCAGCAGATAAAGCTACAGCACGCTCAACGTGTTTAGCAGCAACATTGTGACCTGTAATAACAAAGTGTAAATGAATTTCAGAAAATACACGCGGTATAGTATCTACACGCTTTGACGTAATTTCTACCGAACAAGCAGTGATCTTTTGACGAGTTTTCTCCAATACACTTACAACATCCACAGAGGAGCAGGCACCGAGAGAAAGTAAAATATTTTCTAATGGGCTTACAGCATGATTACCACCATTAGCGTCCATTACTACTGTATGTCCACTCTCTGAAGTGCCCATGAACTTCTCTTCACCAACCCATTGTACTTTCGCTTGCATATATAATTCCTGAAAATGTTAAACCGTCATATATTTTATACTAACAAACCTTACTAGCACATTACTAAATTTAAGACTTTTTCCAATTATCGAGTTTAGTTAGCATTACCTGATTATTTTCAGTGCATTTACGTCTATCAATGTTACAAACTAACACAGAATATTTAAATCAAAGCAGTTAAAATCGGTCATGTTAAATAAAGGTAGCCGTGATGACATATTTCCTATTATTCTTAATAAGCACAGTATTAGTCTTGCTTTCAAAAGTAGCTTATAAACAAATCAAAGATCAGAAAGAGCATAGATTTATTGCTCTGTTGGCATGTGTACTAGCAGTAAGTATTTTATTTATACTATTTGCTTCAAACTCGTTAGGATTCGGTTTTCCTGTTGCTTTTTCTGCAGTTAGTGCAATGTTTATTACAACGGTAAGCAGCTTTTACCTATATAACAAGGCACTTAAAGTGAGTTCTTTAAGAAATTACTGACAGAACAGAAGGGCTGTAATATAAAACTTTGATATTACAACCCTATAGGTAACAGCTTTACTGAAGGTTTGTACTTTCGAAAATTTTGTCCGCAGATGCGGCGACAAAACCAGTATAAATATTTCCACAGGCCATTGGGTAGCGTTTTGCAAACTCATAAAAACAGCTTGGAATTTCCACTTCTTTATCTGTAAACTTTACTTTAATACTATCTGCCATGGTCGACGATTGTTCTAAGAATACTTGTGCACTACCTTTAACTTCGCCGCCAGAGCTATTAAGTTTAAAACCACCATCTTTAACTAGGCTATTAACTTTGTTAATGCACTCAAAGTCATTTAAATGATTAATGCTAACGGTGAAGTGATTCGCTCTATAACCCCATGCTGCAAGCCATGCTGCATACTCACTCTCATTTAAAAGTGTTTTGTACTCATCATAGCTAATGTCCCAATGAGTTCCTGAGAATAAGAAACTGCTACCTTCAAAGGCTTTATCATCTACTTCTGCCACTATACGCTTAATAATGGTTTGTACTTCAGGTGAGAATTCTTCAACCAGTAATTCACTGATGAATACCTTAGGTAAAGTGTCATCTTGGTGTTCAAAATGCTTAGCGTTAAGCTTTTTAGCTTCAAAATTATATTGGCCACACTCTTTATAACCTAGGTTTAACAGCTGCGCTGCAAGCTTATCGATATTTACTTTTTCTAAATTGAAAGTGCGATAGGCTACATGATCATTAATTAAATCATTACCCGATCCCAGTAATTGATGCACTTTATCTGCCGATGGTGTTACGGCTAAATATTGTTGCCAGATATTGTCAAAAAGTTCTATAACTTGTTTTTTCATGATGGACCCTTCAAATCATTAGATTGAATTAATTAAATTAAATTAAATTAGTTTTGTTGGGCGAAGGGTTTTACTATTGCGGGAAAATTACGTGCAGAATTACCCGACGAAGGTGTTGCCTTCGCCAGGTTATTAGATATTATCGATAGCTTTAAAAAAGCAAGGACGTAGGCCTGCTATTTGTAATATGTACGATAAATTAAGCATTAAAAATTTTAACCGGTTAGATTGTTAAGCCAGGGCTTAGTTGTGCTGGTAATTGTACCTTTTCAGCTTCTACTGAAGCAACAGGGAATGCACAATAATCAGCCGCATAATATGCGCTTGCTCGGTGATTACCACTGTCACCAATGCCGCCGAATGGCGCTGCACCACTCGCGCCGGTAATTGGTTTATTCCAATTTACAATGCCAGCACGAATACGTTTAAAGAAGTGATTGTAATGATCTTCGCTATCACTTAATAAACCGGCAGATAAACCAAAACTAGTGTTATTAGCTTCTTTGATGGCACTATCAAAGTCATCATAACGATAAACCTTTAATAACGGACCAAAGTGTTCTTCATCTGGCATATTTTTAATTGCAGTAACATCAACAATGCCCGGAGCAACAAAGCCGGTACCTGGCTTTTGGTGGGTTAGCTCAACTAAAGATGTGCCACCAAGCTCTACCAGTTGATTGTGCGCTGCAACTAAACCTAACGCTGCCCGTTCAGAGATCATAGACCCTATAAACGGTTGTTCTTCATCATTAAAGTAACCAATTTTAATTGCTTTAGTGGCAACAATCAGCTTTTCTAAAATAGCATCACCTGTAGCATTATTCTCAATAAACAAGCGACGAGCACAAGTACAACGTTGGCCTGTGGTTATAAAGGCGGATTGTAAAATGTCGTGGACCACAGCATCTACATCAGATACATCTTTAACAATAAGAGGGTTATTACCACCCATCTCTAAAGCTAGAATTTTACCCGGCTTATCAGCAAATTGTTGATGTAATAACTTGCCCGTTGTTGAACTACCGGTAAAGAATAATCCATCAATACCATTATGGCTCGCCAGTGCTTTGCCAGTTTCAATCTCACCTTGTACAAGGTTTATTACCCCTGATGGCAATTCAGCTTTTTCCCATAGCTTAAGCATCAACTCTGCTACCATTGGCGTTAATTCTGAAGGTTTGAATACGACAGTATTACCGGCAATTAATGCAGGTACGATATGACCATTTGGTAAGTGGCCAGGGAAGTTATATGGACCAAATACGGCGACAACGCCATGAGGCTTATGACGAATAAAAGCTTTGGCACCTGGAATAGGATTTTCAACAGTTCCTGTTCTATCATTATACGCTTTAATTGATAAGTTAACTTTCCCTATCATTGCACCAGCTTCAGTACGCGTTTCCCAGATAGGCTTACCTGTTTCTTTTGCGATGGCCGTAGCCACCTCTTCTTTGTGTTCGGTTAGAATGTCCATGTAGCGTTTTATCACTACCAGACGTTCCTCAACACTGGAAAAACCCCATTCTTCAAAAGCAATTCTGGCACTATCTATGGCGGCATCAACTTGCTCTTTTGAAGCTGATTCCCCTTGCCAAATTACTTCATTCAATGCTGGGTTTAATGAATTCATTGTGTGACCTTGGCCTGGTAGCCATTGTCCGTTAATAAATTGTACTGAATTTGTCATTTTTACCTCTCGCTGGTTAAACAGCAATTAACTTTTTGCAACTCTTACAAAATCACCGTTGGTGACTTGTAACGCTTCTGCAGTTTCTTGATCTATGATTGCAATACTATCGATTTGATTGATTTCAATTGACATTTGTACTGCTCTAAAGTCTTTCACTTTAGTGTTACATATCATAGCTTTAGTTGAGCTTTGTATTGCGCCTATCTGCACTTTTAGTCTGAGGGAGTTACGCACAGTTTTTATAGTTTTTAGTTCCGCTTCGACCGTTGGTCCAGCATCAAAAATATCGACATAACCGCGATTAACAAAACCTTCATTTTCAAGCAAACGTAATGCCGGCACGGTATTTTGATGCACTTTACCTATTACTTTTTGCGCTTCTTTACTTAATAAACTTACATAAATAGGGTATTTAGGCATTAACTCGGCAATGAACTCTTTTTTACCTATGCCGGTTAAATAATCAGCAGTAGGAAAGTCCATAGAGAAAAAGTGTTCTTCTAACCACTGCCAAAATGGTGAGTTACCATTCTCATCTGATACACCACGCATTTCAGCTATTACCGTATTATTAAACCGTGCAGTATGCTCTGCCATAAATAACATGCGACATTTAGATAAAAAACGACCATTGTTATTTACTCGATAATTATCTCGCAAATAAAGAGTACAAAGTTCTGAAGACCCGGTGTAATCATTATTCAAAGTTAATGTTTCAACAGTATTATAAATATTAAGTTCACGAGAAGAATGAACAACTTTGCCTACGTGGTAATGATAAAATGCATCGTGTAAGCCTACTGCGGTCTCGATGCCCGTAGTACCAACGACTTCACCTGTTTTAGTGTCTTCCATAACAAATAAGTAGCCTTCATCCCTACAGTTTTCTAATTCTGTATGAAACGATTTAGTCGCACGATTTATACGGCTAAGTAATAGTTCTTCATTTACCGGAAGCGAAGTGAAACCATGTCCTGACTCCACCGCAATTTGGTGTAAAACATCGTAATCACTATTGCGGATAGGACGAATGATGATCATAGTATATTCTCTTTAAAGTTCGTTGAAATTGGTTAAGATTATCCTTAACCCTTTGCAATATTTGCTACAGCTTTTTCAAAGCGAAGTAGGCCTTCAGCAATATCTGCGTCAGGGATCACTAGAGAAGGAGCAAAACGAACTATACTTGCACCGGCAACTAAAGACATTAAGCCTTCAGACATTGCCGCATTAAGGAAATCTTTCGCTCTGCCTTGGTATTCATCAGTTAAAACTGCACCGATTAATAAACCTTTGCCGCGAATTTCTTTAAAGACATTATATTTTGCGTTGATTTTGTTTAAGCCATCTTTATACAGTGTGGCTTTAGCAACTACGCCGGATAAAACTGCAGGATCATTAACTGTATCAAAAGCGGCTTCAGCAACGGCACATGCCAGAGGGTTACCACCATAAGTACTACCATGGGTACCTATTTTCAAATGTTGTGCAATGTCAGCAGTCGTTAGCATTGCACCAATTGGGAAACCTCCACCTAGCGCTTTCGCTGTAGTTAGAATATCTGGAGTAACATTTAATCCCATGTATGCATACAATTCACCGGTACGGCCAACACCTGTTTGCACTTCATCAAATACTAAAAGTGCATTATGTTGATCACAAAGTTCACGCACACCTTGAATGAATTCATTTGTCGGAGAAATAATACCGCCTTCGCCTTGTAATGGCTCCATTACTACCGCACATGTTTTATCAGAAATAAGTTCTTTTACAGAATCTAAATTATTGTATTCTGCATGGAATACATCACCTGGTTTAGGGCCAAAACCGTCTGAGTATGCTGCTTGACCACCAACAGTCACAGTGAAGAATGTTCTGCCATGAAAACCTTGTTTAAAAGCGATAATTTCACTCTTACCTGCGCCATGTACATCTAGTGCCCAACGACGAGCAAGCTTTAATGCTGCTTCATTTGATTCTGCACCAGAATTGGCAAAATACACTTTATCAGCGAAAGTATTATCAACTAACTTTTTAGCAAGACGAAGAGCCGGCTCGTTAGTCATAACATTAGATAAATGCCAAAGTTTTTCACCTTGGGTTTTTAATGCTTCCACTAATGCCGGATGACAATGGCCTAAACAGTTAACAGCAATACCACCAGCAAAGTCGATATATTCATTGTTGTCTTGGTCCCAAACCTTTGAACCTTTACCGCGTACAGGAATTACTGCAGAAGGTGAATAGTTAGGCACCATTACTTGATCAAATAAATCACGATTTGCCAAAATTTGTTCTGTCATACCCTAAATCCTCGTTTTAAAATGCTAAATGTTGAATACGTTGTTTATGATTGCTTCTCTAATAACGTATAGGCTCAACTGAAAATGAGGGGATATTATGCCAGAAAAATTTACATTTGTCTTGAATGAAATCTCTTGAAAGCCAGTAATAATAAGGGGTTAGAAGGTTTTATTCAATATTTATGCATAACTATACTTGTTAAAAGAGTGTTTATTAATAGCTTAAATATTAATTGCTGATTAACAATTATAGTCAGTAATAGCGTTTGAATTTATTGGTTTATGATAGTTTCTAAGATTGCTAGTTGCTCGACAGAAATGTCGATAAATTTTAGGCCTAACAGGAACTGGTTTTGAGATATGCGGCGATTTACAATTAAACGTACAGTAAATCGATCAACTTTATTGTCATCGTTAAGCCGTATTTGAAATTGAGCCGGATGACTGCATTGACTTAAAATTAAATCAACACCAGATTTATCAACACTGAGCTGGATACCTGATAAAGAAAGGTTAATAGCAGTACTTGATAATTGCTCGTTACTATTCTCTAAAGTAATCGATACGGAAAAATTTACATCTTTTCTAGGATGAAACCTTCTTTCAATCGACATATCAAGCCTCTAATGTTGTTATTATAAATATACTTTAGCAAATCTACAGATAATGTATCTACTTTAATTTGAACTTAAGTTCAAAAAGTTATCAAGCAATTGGTGACCTTGTTCTGTAAGGATAGATTCTGGGTGAAATTGCACACTCATGATCGGCAATTTTTTATGTGCAAGGCCCATAATTTCATCAACTTCGCCATGTACTGTTTCGGTCCATGCAGTAATGATTAAATCATCGGGTAATGATTGCTTATTAACTACTAATGAATGATATCGGGTAACTTGTAATGGATTATTCAGACCGAAAAATAAGTCTTTATTGTTATGTTTTATTAAAGACGTTTTACCGTGCATTACCTGCTTGGCTTTTTCAACTAGACCACCAAAATGCTGAGCAATACACTGGTGTCCTAAACATACTCCTAAAATCGGGATTAGCCCGGAAAATTTTGAAACAATTTCCAATGAAAGCCCCGCGCTATCTGGATCGCAAGGGCCAGGTGATATAACAATATGATCCGGGGCCATTGCTTTTATTTGAGCAATAGTGACTTCATCATTTCGAACTACATGTACTTCTTCACCTAAATGCTGAAAATAATGCACTAAATTGAAAGTAAAAGAATCGTAGTTATCGATCATTAATAACATGAATGGTCCTAAAGCTTGTTAAGTAGAGCTAATTATATCTTCAAGTTTGCGTATTGAGGAGCAGTTTGTTCGGTTATTATTTCAATACTATCGCCAATATGAATACTGCCTTCATTTAAAGCGATAAGATTTTGGCCAAAATAGATTTCACCATCGCTCCCTTGTCTGTAGCTTTTTAGTGTTGCGAGTGGTTCTTTTTGTTTATTACGCTGACCAGTAACTTCATTGACGGTAGTAAAGATACATCTGCTGCAAGGTTTGACAATTTCAAAAACAACGTCACCAATTCGAATTTTATGCCAACCGTCTTCAGCAAACTCTAAACACTGTGAGACCACTAAATTTGGCCTGAACTGCGCCATAGAGACAGGTTGCTCTAATTTGTTATTTAATGCCGCTAATGACGCTTCACTAATCATTAACAAAGGGTAACCATCTGCGAAGTTTAACTTATTGGCATAGCCCTTGACTGTACGATGAGAATGTTCACCTAAATAATACACTTTACATGGTAATTTTAGGTAAGTAGAAAACCAGTTGTCTATTTCTCTGGAGCAGTGCTGTGCAGATATTTCATCACTCCAAACTCGCACATTTTGATAATCATCAGAGAAATTCTTAAAAATAATTGCCAACTCAGACATGCCCGGTGCATTTAATATTAATCCTGTAGTGGTAATTTTACTTTCAACTAATACTAAGGACGATTTTGTTCTGCCGGTAATAAACTTACCATTTGAATCAGTAATAACAAAATGTCTATCAAGTGCTAATCCGCTATCTTTTACCAATGTTTTATGAAGGGAGATGCCTTGAGTTGATTTTATCGGATAAGTAATGATGCTTGAAAGAAATGCAGATGTCATGGTTGTTTGATACCCAAAGTAAATTGTTTAAGGCCTATCCTAACTTACTTATAAATATTAATAAATTAACTGATTTAAATAACACTTAAGCTATAATGCTTATACATTTTTTAAAACTTGAATAAGTAATCCAAATTAATGGTAGAGCAGGATAAGAATAATAATATTTCATTAAGTTTATTATTGCCGTTACTAGCGTCAATTGTCGCAATTACTCCGTTTGCTGTCGATTTATACCTTCCTGCAATGCCTGTTATCGCTCTTCATTTTAATAGCTCAATTGCTGCCGTACAAAACTCATTAAGCGTATATTTAGCAGGTTATGCTTGTGGACTTATTCTTTTTGGCCCTTTAGCGGATATAATTGGTAGACGAAAACTGGCCATTTTTGGGTTAAGCTTTTTCTCCTTTATATCTTTTGCTCTGCCTTTATCAGAAACCATTGACCAGTTTATCGGATTAAGGTTTGCTCAAGCATTTTGTGGTAGTGCTGCAACAGTAGTTGTGCCAGGTATCATTCGACAATTCTATGGAGAAAATACGGCAAAAGGAATGTCATATGTAAGTATGATCATGATGTTTGCTCCTATGCTTGCGCCTACTATAGGTAGTGCAATTTTAGTAATTGGCAACTGGCAGGCAATGTTTTATTTCCTTGGTGTTTACTCGATGATCATATTAATCGCTAGTGTGGCAAAACTGCCCGAAATGATCAGAAATGTTGAACCTGATATCGAAAAAGTTTCATTTTTTGGTAATTACAATGTGGTGCTTTCCAACAAAGCCGCACGTAAATATATACTTAGTTCTATGTTGGTATCGTTGGCATTTTTTGCTTATTTAACCGCAATACCATTTGTATATCTAGAAGTGTATAAAACCAGCGAATTTGTTTTTAGTTTTTTATTTGGTATTAATGTTGTCGCACTTATGATGGCGCAATTCATTAATACTCGTTGTGTAGGGAAATATGGTTCAGAAAAAATGCTTTTGTCGGGCCTTTTGGTTGCCCTTATTTTTGCACTTATCTTGGTGATTGTTAATATTCTAGAACTGTCTTTGTTTTGGACGGTAATGTCTATTTTGCCTTTAATGGGAAGTATTTCACTGATCGCGGTAAATTCTGATTCGTTAATATTACTCACTTTTGCCAATCAAACGGGTACTGCAACAGCGGTAATTGGCACTCTACGGTTTGGTATAGGAGCGTTGGCCGGACCAATATTAGCTTTTTTCCATACTGATTCTGCACTACCGTTTACTGTACTCATGTTAACTTCAATTATCCTTGTTGGTTTATGCCAATATTCACCGTTAAAGCAAAAGTTATAGTTCTAGTTATAAAGTATTAGCCGTCTGACTTTTGATATTGTAAAACTAAAATGTTTATTACTTTTAAGATAAATAAGGGAATATCTAGTTCGTAAGGTTTTATTCTTACGAAAAAGCGTAATAAAATAATTTAATTTATATTTTCAAGTGCTTACAAGGAGGTTTGAGGAATTATAAGGGGCCTAAAAAAGCTGGCATAAAAAAATAACTTATTGATTAATATCTTTATTTTCTTTTGTTTTTAAATCACTTTGCTGAATGCGCCATTTTTGTAATTCTGCATAGTAATGGTCCCAAACGCAAGGGTTGCAGACACCACTTTCACAACATTCGTTGCTATTAGGAGGGGTAGGTTTTTCAAATAAATCAGTCATTAGTTTATGATTCTACTTGTGATTTTATTTCATCTTGTTGAATCCGCCACTTTTGCAGTTCAGCATAATAATGATCCCAAACGCATGGGCAACAAGAGCCGCCGCCACAGCAATCATCATCAGCTGGTGGGTAAGGTTTTTCTAATAATTTCGTCATGGCGTTCTTTCAAATATTTCTGGGTACTTTATGGCCGTTATTTTACCTGAATGTTTGCTTAGGTACTAGAACTTAGATCCTGAAATAAGTTCAGGAAGTGGTGTGTATATTTGTTAAGGCTTTAGACAATAAAAAACCCTGCGCTGCAGGGTTTTAAAAAGAGTTGATACAGAGATCCTGCGTCAAGCTCGTGACGTCGCTAGTGCGTCGGTTATACTACTCAATTTCAGCTAATTTCATCTCTAGGTAGTGAATGTTAGCACCCCCACGAGCAAAACCTGCATCATTCATGATGTCTTCTTGCAAGGCGATATTAGTTTTAATACCGTCGATTACTAGCTCATCCAGGGCATTTTTCATGCGAGCAATTGCGACTTCACGAGTTTCACCGTAAGTGATTAGTTTACCAATCATAGAATCATAATGAGGCGGTACTGAATAATCAGTATATACGTGAGAATCCCAACGAACACCCATACCTCCCGGAGGATGGAAGCGTGTTACTTTACCCGGTGAAGGGATAAATGTGCGTGGATCTTCAGCATTAATACGACATTCAATCGCATGGCCGTTAACTTTAATGTCTTCTTGTTTGATTGTTAATTTTTGACCAGCAGCAACACGAAGCTGTTCTTTAATTAAATCAACACCAGTGATCATTTCTGTTACCGGGTGTTCAACTTGAATACGGGTGTTCATTTCAATGAAATAGAACTCACCGTTTTCAAATAAGAACTCAAACGTACCAGCGCCACGGTAATTAATTTCATTACAAGCGTTACAACAACGAGCGCCAATTTCAGCACGTAGCTCTTCAGAAATACCTGGTGCTGGCGCTTCTTCAACTACTTTTTGGTGACGACGTTGCATAGAACAATCACGTTCAGCTAAGTGAATTGCGCTACCTTGGCCATCAGCAAGAATTTGAATTTCAACATGACGCGGGTTTTCAAGGAACTTTTCCATGTAAACCATATCGTTGTTGAAGGTATTTCTAGCTTCAGTTTTAGTTAACTGGATTGACTCTAGTAAGTCTGCTTCGCTGCGTACAACTCGCATACCACGACCACCACCACCACCAGAGGCTTTGATGATTACTGGGTATCCAATACGGCGACCATGAGCAATATTTGCATCAGCATCATCTGTAAGAGGGCCATCTGAACCAGGTACACAAGGTACACCAGCAGCTTTCATTGCCGCAATAGCAGAAACTTTATCACCCATTAAACGGATGCTGTCAGCTAAAGGACCAATAAAAGCAAAACCTGAATCTTCAACTTGCTCGGCAAAATCTGCGTTTTCAGCTAAAAAGCCGTAACCTGGATGAATAGCATCGGCGTCAGTTACTTCTGCGGCAGTAATTAAACGAGGGATGTTTAAATAGCTGTCTAAGGCAGATGCTTTACCAATACAAATAGTTTCATCTGCTAATAAAACGTGTTTAAGGTTTTTGTCAGCAGTAGAGTGAACAGCTACGGTTTTAATACCTAGCTCTTTACATGCACGTAATATACGTAATGCAATTTCGCCTCGGTTGGCGATAACTACTTTCTTTAACATGGAATTAACCTTCTTTATCGGGCTTATTCAATTACGAATAGTGGTTGGTCAAATTCAATTGTGTCTTCATTTTCAGCAAGAATTTGTTTAATAACACCAGATTTGTCCGCTTCAATTTGGTTCATCATTTTCATTGCTTCAACAATACAAAGTGTATCGCCAGCATTTACATGTTGACCGACTTCAGCAAATGCAGGAGCCTCTGGAGAAGCTGATGCATAGAAAGTACCAACCATAGGTGAGCGAACCACATGACCTGATAAAACAGCGCCTGCTGAAGCTTCTGCTGCCGCTGGAGCCGCAACTGGAGCAGCAACTGGAGCAGCAACTGCTGCAGGAGCTGCCATAGCCACTGGAGCTGCAGCTACTACTGGGCCGCCACGACTGATTCGAACCGACTCTTCACCTTCAGAAATCTCTAATTCATTGATCCCAGACTCTTCAACTAGTTCGATTAGTTTTTTAATTTTACGAATATCCATTAGTACACCTTTTAAATGTTTTTTGTAATTTATTTGTTTAGGGTTTGGCTTGCTGCATCAAGAGCATATTCATAGCCCTTAGCACCCAAACCGCATATTACCCCTTCAGCAATGTCTGAAAGGTAAGAATGTTGGCGAAACACTTCACGTTTATGCACATTTGATAAGTGAACCTCAATAAACGGAATACTTACTGTTAATAACGCATCTCGAAGTGCCACGCTAGTATGAGTAAATGCCGCAGGATTGATGATGACAAAATCCACTTTGTTATGCGCTTGATGAAGGGCATCAATTAATTCATGCTCTGCATTACTTTGCAGATGCTGTAAATTCATTTCTAAAGATTGAGCTTTAATTTCTAACGAAGCAATAATATCGGCTAGTGATTGCGAACCATAAATTTCAGGTTCACGTTTACCTAACATATTTAAATTAGGGCCATTCAACACTAAAACATTAAACTTTGTCGTCATTTGCAGCTAAATCCATGTTAATTATTATTATTGAAAATATTATCGGCTATAAACACTTTCATTGCTTATATTTTATGCAGAAAATATGATTTTTTCCAAATATCTGCACATTATAGTCATTTTCGCAGAAATTAGCAGCAAAATACTGGTCTAATCACTGAACTTGATTTTAATTAACGCTTTATTTACATCCAAACACAAAAAAGGGGCGTATGCCCCTTTAGTAAATAATTAATGCTAGCAGGGTAAAGCCCTGATGTTTACTGATTAAACAAGAAGTTTATGTGGTTGGCAAATTTATCTGCCCCCATAAAACCGGTAACTCGTTGTTGGCTTAATTCTTTACCGCTTAAGTCAAAAAATAAAATCGAAGGTAGTCCAAACACTTCAAAGTGCGACATTATTTCAATGTTTGTCTGTGTCCCTGTATCAGTTAAGTCAATTTGGATTAATACCGTATTATGTAAAGCTTGTACTACTTCCGGTTTTGGGAAGGTGTATTTTTCAAATTCTTTACAAGCAATACACCAGTCGGCATAAAGATCTACCATCACCGTTTTACCATTTGCGTTAGCGTCTGCCACTTCATCTGTTAACTGCTTTAACGTTGACACTTTAGTAAACTCTTGATGTGCAGCTTGCTGAGCTGTTGGTTTATCAAATACAGTGTTATAAGCCAGGTTAGCACCGAAAAACATCATTAAGAAAATTAACAGTGAGCGTAATCCGTACCAGGTACCTGCCGGCGATTTACGATTATCGTTATTTACCATATAGAAGTAGGTAGCAGTTATTAGTATTAGCGTTGCCCACAACAAGTTTGCAATTGTTTCTGATAAGAATCGTTCAAGTAAAAAGACTGGCACAGCAAGTAATAAGAAACCAAAGATGTTTTTAATTACGGTCATCCAATTACCGGCTTTCGGTAATAGTTTTCCACCAGAACTGCCTAAGGCTAGTAATGGTAAACCCATACCTAAGCTCAATACATATAATGCAGATGCTCCTAAGAATAAATCACCAGTTTGAGCAATATAAAGTAACGCACCGGTAAGCGGCGCTGTGGTACAAGGGGAAGCGACTAAGCCTGAAATAGCTCCCATGATAAATACCGATGGGATCGAACCACCTTTTTGGCTACGGCTGAAATTGTTCAGTTTGTTTTGCAGGCTTGCCGGCAGAGCTAAGTTAAATACACCAAACATCGATAATGCTAAAAATACAAATAAAACACTTAAACCAATCAAAATAGCCGGGTGTTGAAATGCTGCTTGAAATTGTGCGCCAGCTAAAGCAACTACAATGCCTAAAGCGGTATAAGTAATGGCCATACCCTGAACGTATGCCATAGAAAGGGTAAACGCTTTTCGGGTAGTAAGGTTTTTACCGTGACCAACAATAATCCCCGTTAAGATTGGATACATTGGAAATACACAAGGGGTGAAAGATAGCAGTACACCTAAGCCAAAAAAGGTTAGTAGGGTCCAAAATAAACTATTGCCACCAAGCATTGAAGCAAGTTCATCTTGCTCACTTACTGATGTTAATTCATTGCTAGCATTTTTTGATGAGCCAGTTGCGGCATTATCAATCGCGCCAAGTATTGAGCTGGCAGTACTTTCATCATTGCCACTATAATCATTTAATGGAATAACATGTTTTGTTGGTGGGTAGCATAAACCTTTTTCTGCACATCCCTGGAAAGTAAGTGTTAACTCACCATTAGGGCCAGACTGACTAATAGGTATGGTAAACTTAACTTGCTTATAATAAACCTGCTGAATACCAAAATACTCATCTTCATGATCCTTACCTAGTGGTAAACGGGGCGCAGAGAACTCAACTCGCTCGGCTTTAAATTTAAGCTTGTCTTTATATAAATAGTAGCCATCGGCGATGGCAAAATATACTTCAAGTTGATTACCTTGCTGACTAAAGTCAAATTGAAATGCTTGATCAACAGGCAAAAACTCTTTGTCGTTACTAAACAAAGAATCCATCGAAGTATCAAAAATTGAATCTTGAGCATTGGCAACATTACCGAACAGGGTAATCGTTAATAGCAATGCATGTATTATTGTGCGCATAGTTTAATTTTTCACAGTATTATTTATCCAGTTTAAATACAGCTCATTACCTTGCTGGATATTCAAGGCAATAATTTCAACTACATCGTAAGGGTGTAGTTTTATTATGGTTTGTTCAAGGTCAACAAATGCCGAAGTTTTCGTTTTTATCAATAGCATGACTTCTTCATCACAATAAATTTCGTCTTGCCAATGATATACTGATGTCATAGTAGGCATAATGTTAACACAAGCGGCTAATTTTTTAGCCACTAAGCTGTTAGCAATTGTTTTGGCTATGTCATTATTTGGACAGTTACACACAACAATTTGATACATAGTAATTTCTATACCTTAATTATTAATTCAATAAACATTTATGATATTGATAGAGTAAACCATAATCAAATGCTAACGGTTGAAATAGACCCGATAACCCCCATATTAGTTTCATCATTATAAATATTTGGACCATTAATGTTTAAAGTTTTATTTTTATTATTTATTGTCATGCCTATTGTTGAAATTATGGTACTGATGAATGTTGGTAGCTTAATTGGCGCTTTACCTACTATTGCTATTGTAATTCTTACCGCTTGGGTTGGCGCTGCTATGGTTCGTCAGCAGGGTATGGCCACATATCAATCGGTGCAAAATAAATTGGCGCAAGGGCAAGTGCCTTCCGATGAAATTATTGCGGCAATGTTATTACTGGTTGCCGGCGTACTATTGTTAACCCCTGGTTTTATTACTGACGGATTTGGACTCTTACTATTATGGCCAGCCTCACGTGGCGTTATGGTTAAAGCCGTACAACAACAAATGGCAAAAAGTAAAGCTAGTGGTGCGCAAGGTGGCGCCTTCTTTTACAGCAATTTTCAGCAATCAAATCATCAACAGCCACCTTTTAGTGATATTGAAGAAAACCAGCACGCTACTCATATTAATGATAACAAAGACAAGCAAACTATTGATGGTGAATTCGAGCGAAAAGATTAACCTTCCTATAAAATCTTATTAATTAGCGCTTTTTTACAAATTAGCGCTATTTTTTTAGCTAATTTTTAGAAATCCCCTTGAAGAGTAAAATAAACATCCCCATCTGTTTATTAATAAAAAATTTAATTATTTAATTTACCTAATTTGGAGATCGTAATGAGCATTCGTCCTTTACATGACCGCGTAATTGTTAAACGCAAAGCAGTAGAATCAAAATCAGCTGGCGGTATTGTTTTAACTGGCAGCGCTGCAGAAAAATCAACTCGCGGTGAAGTTGTTGCTGTAGGCAATGGCCGTATTATGGAAAACGGTGACGTTCGTGCATTAGACGTTAAAGTTGGCGACCAAGTTATCTTTAGTGAAGGTTACGGCGCAAAAGTTGAAAAAATTGACGGCGAAGAAGTACTAATTCTTAGCGAAAATGACATTCTAGCAATAGTAGAATAGAACTGCTGCGCATTTCTATTAAGACCACTTTGTGGTTGTTTTAATGAATATAAATTAAGGAAAAAATAATGGCTGCAAAAGACGTATTATTTGGTAATGACGCAAGAGCAAAAATGCTTAACGGCGTAAATATATTAGCTGACGCGGTAAAAGTAACATTAGGCCCAAAAGGTCGTAACGTTGTTTTAGACAAAAGTTTTGGTGGTCCAACTATCACTAAAGATGGTGTAAGTGTTGCTAAAGAAATTGAACTTGCCGACAAGTTTGAAAACATGGGCGCGCAAATGGTTAAAGAAGTTGCTTCTAAAGCCAATGATGAAGCCGGTGACGGTACAACTACAGCAACAGTTTTAGCCCAATCTATTGTTAATGAAGGTCTAAAATCTATTGCTGCCGGTATGAATCCAATGGATCTTAAACGTGGTATTGATCAAGCTGTAATTGCAGCAGTTGAAGAGCTTAAAGCTGTTTCACAACAATGTTCAGACACTAAAGAAATTGAACAAGTAGGTACTATTTCTGCTAACTCAGACACTTCGGTTGGCGAAATCATTGCAACAGCAATGGAGCGCGTTGGTACTGAAGGTGTTATCACTGTAGAAGAAGGCCAAGCCCTAACTAACGAATTAGACGTTGTAGAAGGTATGCAATTCGACCGTGGTTACTTATCGCCATATTTCATCAACAACCAAGAAAGCGGTAGCGTTGAATTAGAAAATCCATTCATTTTATTAGTTGATAAAAAAGTATCTAACATTCGTGAGTTATTAACTACTCTTGAAGGTGTTGCTAAAGCTGGTAAGCCACTACTTATTATTGCTGAAGATGTTGAAGGTGAAGCATTAGCAACATTAGTTGTTAACAACATGCGCGGTATCGTAAAAGTTGCTGCAGTTAAAGCACCTGGCTTTGGTGATCGTCGCAAAGCCATGTTACAAGACATCGCTACATTAACTGCCGGTACGGTAATTTCTGAAGAAATTGGTATGGAGCTTGAAAAAGCAACATTAGAAGATCTTGGTCAAGCCAAACGCGTTGTTATCTCTAAAGACAATACAACAATTATTGATGGTATTGGTGAAGAAGTTGAAATTAAAGCACGTGTTGCTCAAATTCGTGGCCAAATTGAAGAATCATCTTCAGACTACGATAAAGAAAAATTACAAGAACGTTTAGCTAAATTAGCTGGCGGTGTTGCGGTTATCAAAATTGGTGCAGCAACTGAAGTAGAAATGAAAGAGAAGAAAGCTCGTGTAGAAGATGCATTACATGCAACTCGCGCAGCGGTTGAAGAAGGTGTTGTTGCCGGTGGTGGTACAGCCCTAGTTCGTGTTGCTGACAAAATTAAAGATTTAGAAGGCGCTAACGAAGATCAAACTCACGGTATTAAAGTTGCCCTTCGTGCAATGGAAGCACCACTTCGTCAAATCGTATCTAACTGTGGTGATGAAGCGTCAGTTGTTTTAAATGCCGTTCGTGACGGTGAAGGTAACTATGGTTACAATGCTGGTACTAGCGTTTACGGTGATATGTTAGAAATGGGTATCCTTGATCCAACTAAAGTTACTCGTAGTGCACTACAGTTTGCAGCATCTGTTGCTGGCTTAATGTTAACTACTGAAGCTATGATCACTGACAAACCAGAAGATGCTTCTGCAGCTCCTGCAATGCCTGATATGGGCGGCATGGGTGGTATGGGCGGTATGGGCGGAATGATGTAATTTATGCTTGTTTAAATTGCTAATTTCTTCGTTGCTTTATAGTTCGTTTAAGAAACACTAAACGTCACTATAAAGCGCCTTGAACTGAACAATTTACCCTTCACATAAAATATTCAACGTTTATCGTACTAAAGCTCACTTCGGTGAGCTTTTTTATTTTTTTGGTCATTGATAGCTGCGTTACTTTGTAGCTCGTTTAAGAGACACTAAACGTCGCAATAAAGCGCCTTGTACTAAACGATTTATCCTGCGCAAAAAACTGTTAAGATATCCATATTAAAAAGCTCGAAAGCTCAAACTTTCGGGCTTTTTAACTTCAGGAGGAAAAGGAAGGTTCTATAACGTCCGATTAGAATCGGACCAACCAAGTTTTTAATTTATGGTTGGTGTGAATTTATTCGCGCGTCATTGCGCAGCAACGCTTTGTAGCAATAAATCCAGTTATTTCTATCTTAGAACAATCAAATACTAAAACTGCCTTGAAAGTCAGGCATTGATTAGCTACTGTTTTACTAAACTTCCTTAATATCTCAATATCATGAATACTAGCAAATTTAACCAAGCCATCACGTTGATAGATCAAGCTAACAGCGAAGACCCTAATACTGAAACCTGGCAGGGGCTTGAATACCCAAAAGAAGTGTTGTACTCAATGCGAATGACTGAGATGTTGGCAGAATTTTCCCCAACAGCATCTACACCACTACAACTTGCGGCGCGTAGTCAGCATATTTGTCGTTGGCAACATCCTCGTAAAGATTACGAGATGAATAGATCGGGTTACCTATTATGGCGCAAAGAATTAAACAAGTTCCATGCACAAAAAACTGGGGAAATTCTTGAGTCTCTAGATTTTGATGTTGAAACCATCGAAAAAGTGCAGTTTTTATTGTTGAAAAAACAGTTGAAAAGAGACACACAAACACAAGCTCTAGAAGATGTGATCTGTTTAGTGTTCTTACAGTATTATTTTACTGATTTTGCCGCTGAACACACTGAAGAAAAAATTATCTCTGTGTTGCAAAAGACATGGGCAAAAATGTCTGAACAAGGTCATCAGAAAGCACTAACATTGTCATTACCCGAACATGACCAAGCGCTAATTGCTAAAGCCTTATCTTAAAGTTTTGTTTTAAAACTTAAATAAAGCCCTAATTTACCAATTAATTAGGGCTTTATAATTACTGCTTAAATTACATTAAGCTCGCTTGATCTACCTGACTAAAATCAAGTACCTCACCACCAAACTCTAGGGCAAAAGCCGAAGCATCACTTTGTTTGCTGAAACTTGCCAGAGTTTTACCCATAGCACCGGTTTTTTCTGAGTCAACCACAAACCATGCTGTTTTAGCATCGATAAAATAACCATCATCTGGCTCATTCCAAGGCATTTTACTCATGTCGTGTACGTACATAGTGGTCACATTACGTTTGTTTTCCGGATCTAAATAAAAACTGAACATGTCCCTAGTTGAACAAAATTTATGGACTTTATCGCCTCTGTCCTTTCTGTATAACTCACCTTTAGGGCCTGAGAAGTTGGTGATTAACATGCCACATAAATGGCATTCATCTGAGCTTTCAATCGCTTTAGCTTGATGAATAATTTGTTGTTGTGCTTGCTCTCCACAGGCAGTAAAAAAAGATAGGGTGATTATGATTAAAGTGCTTTGTAATAAAAATTTCATTATAGAGTTTTCTTCTTGAGGATAAAAATTGCTAGGCTTAAAGGGACGATAACCCAGGCAAACATTGAACTTAATAACGTGGTTTGTGACAAGCTAGAGTTTATTGCAATAGCGACCGCGCCATTCAGATCACTACTATCTAAACCTGAAAGGTTCACTAAGCGAAAAATATCCGCTGGATTTAACAACATTACTTGCGTTAAACCTTGTTGGCTTAAGCCGTTGTCAATTCCTACTAATAAGGCTAATAGTGCTAAATCAAATACCAGGGCAAATATAAACCAGGTGATTAACGCAAAGCCTGCTGCCTTTGATTTTTCACTTACAGATAAGCTGATCAAATAAGCGATAGCAGTAAAACTCAAACCAAGCAAAATAGCACTGCAGATAAATAAGGCGAAACTGCTAATAACCTGGCTATTATCTAATTGAAAATATAACAACGCAGCGGAAGTCCCAAAACCAATTAATATAGCTAACGCGATGATTGCTCCTTGACCAAAAAATTTACCTAGTAACAGTTGTGATTTGCTTAATGGGTAAGTTAGCAGCAGTAAAAGGGTACCACTTTCTTGTTCGCCAACAAAACTGTCATAACTGATCAATAAAGCAATTAACGGGATAAGAAATACTGCCAAGCTGGCCAGACTGGCTATCGTGGTAGATAACGATGCAATGCCAATACTGCCAGATGCAGCGCCGCCAAAATAGGTTAAGCCTAAAGATAAAATAGTAAAAATAATGGTGATAGATAAAAACCAACGATTGCGTAAGCCATCTTGAAATTCTTTTAATGCGACATTGATAATTTGCATCATGACTTGTCTCCCTCAAGGGTGGTAACTTCTTTTGTCAGATAGTGCTGATAAAGCTGCTCTAAGTTTGCAGGTTCCACGTGCACGTCATTCATCGCATCATAAGAAAGTAACTGTTTTAATGTTGCTAACTTGTCTTGTTCTGGTACAAACAAGGTTTGTGAATCAAGCTTGCCCGTTAAAAATTGTTTTAACTTAGGATCACTACTAACCGCACCATTTAAGCCCTTCGGTTTTATCCTAACGGGTAAGTCAGCATGTTGACGTAGCTCTGATAATGTACCTGCCGCTAATACTTTACCTGAAGATAAAATCATCGCTCGGTCGATGTGCTGTTCAACGCCTGGCAATACATGCGAACATAAGATAACGCTAGAGCCATTGGTTTTTAGTTGATCAACGGTGCTATAAAAATCAGATGTTGCTATTGGGTCTAAGCCGACTGTTGGTTCATCCAACAGTAATAATTTTGGCTCGCCAATAAATGCTTGGGCTAAGCCTAGACGTTGCCGCATACCTTTCGAATAGGTTTTAACTTGGCGCTTCATTGCGTGGCTGATACCAACTTGTTCAAGTAAGGCAATGGCTGTTTTTTTATTATAGCCTTTAAGTTTTGCAAAGTAAGTGAGTACCTCCAAACCTGTTAGCTGTTCATAAAAGCTAACGTTCTCTGGCAGGTAACCAATTTTTGCGCGGCTATGCCAGGCCTCTTTAGAATCTGGTGCCATACCCATAACTTCAACACTACCACTCGATGGAGAAATAACGCCCAGAATTAACTTCATCATTGTTGTTTTACCGGCGCCATTGTGACCAAATAAACCAAGCACTTCGCCTTGGTTGAGGTTCATGCTAACTGATTTAAGGGCCGCTACTTGTTGGTAATTCTTACCTACATTTTGTAAAGATACTAAGGGAGTATTCATGTTAATTCGACCTTTATTGTTGCGCATCTGGCAGTTCTGCAATGGCTGCTACAGACGTAGTATTTACTTGGTGCGGTGACTGCATTAATGGAAAGCTGTCTTTTACACCTGGTGGCTTTAATATCGGAAATTGCCGTTGTACCCAGCGTAAAATCACTATTGCCGGGCTGTCCATCAACATTTTCATTTCAGGGTACTGCCACACGAGTTTATCAATGCCATCGTTTGGCTCAAAAATTACATCACCCACATTGTCATTATCCATATCCCAACCCAAATAATTACTCCAGAAATTACCTTTGCCATCAAGGCTCCATTCCTGTTTTTTATTGGAAACGTATTTCACTTGTGTTGGGTTATTAATAAAGCTATTACCAAATACCTTGGTATTCTCAGAGCCTGCGGTTAAATGAATGCCAATCTCGCTGGTATTAATCAAATTATTACTAATGGTATTGTAGGCTGAGTTGTAAACAAATAATCCTTTACCATCACGGCCTAATACCTTGTTTTCGGGTTTGGTCCAAACATTTTCAATTACGTTATCGGTAATTGTTGAAGAGGTTATAAAGTTCATTAAAAAGCCATAGTCTTCGCTATTCTTGCTGGTATTTCCTGACACAATTAAATGCTTTGAACTCATTAATGCATAACCTGCGCGAGTGTTATAAGCGAGGTTGTTAAGTACTTTATTACTATGCGAATACATATAGTGAATGCCATAGCGTAAATCATGCATAGTGTTATCTTGCAGGGTATTTTCTTGGCTAGAAATTATATACAGGCCATCTCTGGTATTAGATACATTGTTACCACGCACGAGTACATGTTTAACCATAGATAATTGAATGCCATTACCTCTATCAGCAGAACGTAGGCGGGTATCGCCGGCAATGGTATTATTGAGCACCTTTATATGCTCAGCTTTTTGTAACCAAATACCAAAGCCACTGCCTTGTAATTGGTTATTTTGAATTAGAATGTTCTCGGCTTTTTTATCTGAGTAGATGCCTGAGTTTTGTTCGGTTAAGTCATCGCCCCAGTTGATTATGGTAAGGTCTTCAATGGTTATGTTTGAGCTGAAAAGGTGAATACCATTGCCTTTACCCATGGCATCAATAATTGTTTCATTACTACCACGTAACGTAATTCCGCTGTTGATAATAAAGTTTCCAAAGTAGTTTCCTTCGGCCAAAATGACGGTGTCGCCATCCTCGGTATTATCGAGAATTTGTTGTAAGTTGTCTTGCGTTGAAACTTGCCATACTTGTGCTGTAGCTGTGTTGATAACAGCCATTGTCAACATTAAATAAAGCAGTATATTTCTCATCATTAAATTATTAACCCCTCTTAAATCATTAAGAGATAAAGGCGTAATACCAATAAGTATTACGCCGTATCAAACTAAGCTTCTACAAGCATACGACCACGCATTTCCATGTGTAGTGCATGACAGAACCAGTTACAGTAATACCATTGTACACCCGGCTTATTGGCGGTAAAGGTGATTGATGATGTTGCTTGTGGACCAACTTCCATTTGCACACCATGGTTCGTCATACAGAAACCATGAGTTACATCTTCAACTTGGTCAAGGTTAGTAACAACAACAGTTACTTCATCACCAAGCTTAACTTTAAACTCACTCATACCAAAAGTAGGCGCTACAGATGTCATGTATACACGAACTTTGTTGCCATCGCGTATGACTTTGTTATCTGTTTCTAAAGTTACGCCATCTTTCTTCGCCATAGCTACTGTAGGGGCAAAGATAGGATCATCACGTGTCCAAAGCTTATTAGGTTTCATTCTACTGCGATGAACTATCATACAGTCATGTGGTTCAGCATAGGTTGGACCATCATGTACAAGTTTCATTTCATCGCCTGAGATATCAATTAATTGATCGTTTTCAGGACGCAGTGGACCAACAGGTAAGAATCTATCTTTAGAGAACTTACATAACGATATTAGCCATTTACCGTCGGCGTCACGAGTTTCACCTTGTGAAGTATGGTTATGACCAGGTTGATAATGAACATCCAGTTTTTGACGAATGTAATTAACTTTCTCCCCGTTATGCGCTTTAATCGCATCTTCCACATTCCATTTAGCTATTTGGCTATCAAGGAATAATGTTGTATAGGCATTACCTTTGTTATCAAATGCTGTATGCAATGGACCTAAACCTAATTCTGGCTCGGCAACAATAGTGTCACGCGGTTTAATTTTATCGCTAAATAAGGCATCGAGTTTATCAATTGCAATAATTGAAACTGTTGGTGATAGCTTACCGTTTGCAACAAAGTACTTACCATTTGGCGATGTATTCATACCGTGTGGTGATTTAGGTACTGGAATATAACGAGTTAAGTCTGAACCTTTACGGCCATCTAATACTGGTACGTCATTACCATTGTAAGTTTTGAACTTACCGGCTTTAAGTGCAGCTTCACAACGAGCAAGGTTAAATACCACTACGTGATCACGTTCAGCAGAGATCATCTCACCCAAGTTCATGCCCATTTCTGAGTTGTAACAAGTTGAGGCAAAGTACTTACCATCGTAATCAGCATCGGTATTATCTAAGTTACCATCAACCATTACCTGAAAAGTTACTTCCATGGTTTCGGCATCAATTACGTTGAATAATGAACGGTAGGTACTTACATCTTCCATTGAAGATTTACCATCATTGTTCATTGGAATTTCAAATTCACCATTACAAATAACGTATTTGGTATGTGGCACTTTTTGCACACGCAAACCGTGAATCGCTTGTACGTTTGGTACAGTGATCATTTTGTCAGTTTTCATCACATCACAACGGATACGAGCAACGCGCGAGTTGGCTTTATCGTTAATGAATACGTATTTACCATCGTAACGGCCATCCTGCATACTCATATGCGGGTGATGTGAGTCACCGGCATGTAAATGCGCGCTATCACCTTTAATGCGTTTACTCTCGTCGGTTAAACCCCAACCAGTAGCACTGTCAGTATTAAATACTGGAATGCGCATTAGTTCGCGCATTGATGGTAAACCCATGATACGTACTTCACCCGAGTGACCACCACTCCAGAAGCCGTAGTATTCATCTAGGTCACCAGGATGAACAAAGGCACTGTTACCAGCTTCTGCGGCATTCGCTTTTGCCATTGAAGCAAACATTGTTGCTGTCATTGGCGCAGCAATTGCGCCAGCACCTAGTAAAGCAGTTTTACCAAAAAATTTACGTCTTTCTTTATTTTCAAGCTCCAATTCAGTAGAGCGTTTATCTTCGTTACTCATTCTAATTCTCCGTCTTGTTGTTTCTAATTTACTAATTTTAAATACAGCGTTGTTTAATACTTACTGCTGCTTATTCGTTCAGTTACTCAGGTAACTTCAACTGTTTGAATTTGTGCTTCTTTGTATTTTTGTTTTTTGCGCGCCAGTTTTTTCAGCGGCGGACATTTTTCATCATTAAAATAGGTGATTTGGCAATCTAAACAGTAATGACATTCACGCATGTTTATCGTGCCATCGGGATGTATTGCTTGAATTTCACATTCTTTTGCACAAGTCTTACAAGGCTGACCACATTCAGGGCGGCGTTTTAACCAGTCAAATAATCTTAGACTGTTACCTGTTGATAAAGCGGCGCCAAGTGGACACAAATAGCGACAGAAGAACTTGCGGGTAAAAATATTGATTATTATTAGAAATAGCGCCCAAAAAATAAAAGGCCATTCACGATCAAACTTTAATAAAAATGTGGTTTTAAACGGTTCTATTTCAGCAAACTGCTCAGCTAATGCTAGTGAATCTAGGGATAAACCGAATAGGGCAAGTAAAATAAGATACTTAATCGCCCACAAGCGCTCATGCACTGCAAAAGGTAAATCAAATTGCGGTACTTTAAAATGTCTGGAAACAACGTTGACCAATTCTTGTAATGCACCAAAAGGGCATAACCAACCGCAATAAACCGCGCGCCCCCAAAGTAAAATAGTTACTGCAGCGGCACCCCAAAGGATAAAAATAACCGGGTCAAGTAAAAACAAATCCCAAGAGAAGTCCGACATAAATGCTTGTAAAAAGGTAAATACATTTACAATTGATAATTGTCCCCCCCAAGACCAGCCTATAAATACAACGGTGACAACTAAGAAACTATGGCGGAAATTATGTAAAAAAGTAGGGTGGCGAACCAAAATATCCTGGAAAAACAAGGTTGCCAATAAAATAAGCAACAATATGGCTAAAATAATGACTTCTACATTTTTTTCTTGCCACACTTGTTGAGTAAGAGTTAGCTCAGACTCAGGTAAAACAATAGGTGGACGATATACATAGCTATCTAAGGCATCATAGTCGCCTTTGAAACTAGTGAAGGTACTTTCAATTGCGCCCATTTGACGACGAACCAAAAGTTCTAGTTGCCAATTTGTTCCAGGGTTAAATTCATGGTGCTGGCGCACAATAAATAGCGACATTTCTTTAAAAGAGGGAGCACCATCCAAGTAAATATCTGTTATACGGTTATGGTCTAAATCACGAAAAGCAATTGCATCTTCATTTTGTAATACTTGAATGCGATCAAATATTCCGCCACGCACATAACCCGAGCCTTTAAATGAATAGCCATTGCCCATAATTGCAATAGCATGCTCGTTCGGTTGTAAGGTGCTTATTAACCATTGGTATTCTGCATCACCTAACAAGTTGCGGCCAACGTTAGGTAAGTTGGCTTGGGCGAAATACACTTCGGCAAACATATCTTGCTTTTGTGCAGCTGATGCGACATCTATATGTTCAACTGGGGTGCCAATAAATGCTTGATCAACAGTATCTCTATTTAGGTATAGTTTTCTTATCGAACCGTCACCAACTAATGTTTGCCAGTCAGATTTTTGATAAACATCTGGCAGGATTGTTGCCATCGGCAAGGTAACTTCATCACTCGCACTTATAATACCTAAAGATCTGGCGACTTTAGTGGCCGATTTAGTAATTGCTACATTCATTACCATTACTGTTACGGTTGCACCCGACAGACCGTCTATATGAATCATGTTATCGGTTTTATTACCACCCACTTTTAATCGGTCACTTACATTAAGGCCAGGGTATTGATCAACAAATTTGTACAGCTTTGATTCTGGAATTCCAGCAAGAATGATGGGTTCATGGTGTTCGAGAACTTTTGCCCCTAGATACATTCCTTCTGGGTTTATTGCAACGAGCATATTTACTGGTTCGCCCGAATAGGCTGGAATTTTATTTATGTCGTTGGTTTCAAAGGCATAACCGATAATCTCGTCATTCTTCTTAATTGACCAAATCGGCACGTCTCCTGATTTCTCACCTATTTGAGTCGCACTCGGAAATATTTGCTTTATTAATGGGATCGGATCTTTCGGCGGACTAACAAATAACGCTTGAGCTGGTAAGGTAAAAGCCAGTAAAAACACCAAACCGACCAGAGACTGGAACAGTTTTATTTTAGTTAGTATTTTTATGAACATAGCGTAAATGTACCTTTCTTACTAATTTGTAGCTGCGACAAAATGCCACAGCTAAAATGATTTTTTCAGTTTACGCTTAAGCACATTCGGCCTAATGATCTAGATCAACTTAATGTTAATGAAATGTAGAGCCAATATTTACAAGGTTTAGTTGCTAACAATGAAAAGCTTTTGGTGTGGGATAAATGAACGACTATTGGGCTACAATTAATAACAGTTTATTATTTTTAAAATTGTAAAGTTATTGTTATTATTAATAAAAATAATGTTGGAGAAAATAGTAATGCATAAGTTAATAATGGCTCTATTCGCCTTAACTTTATCAGCCTGTGTGCAAGTGAATACAGAAGTTGAGAATGCTGGCTCACAACTGGCCATTTCAAGCATTCATGATCATGATATTGTGCTTGATGAAAACTCAACCTACGCCTTCACGCCTTTGCAGGTAAATGAACAAGGTGCCACTTTCCCCTTGGTCACTGCTGAAATTGAAAAATATTTAGCGGTTAAAGGTTTTCAGCAAGTTACCCCAGAGCAAAATCCAACATTCTATATTGGCTATATTCTCGAACGTGAAGAAGATTTATCTGACGAACAGCTATCTGAAACATTTGGTTTAAATCCAGGTTTACCTGATCTACCAAGTTTAGATAAAGGCACCATGCTTATGTTTGCCCTTGAAGGTGAATCTAAACAATTTGCGTGGCGAGCGGCTGCACAAGGTTTTATTATTGAAGATATCTCTGCCGAAGAGCGCCATTTAAGAGTTCAGCAGTTAGTAAATTCAATGCTGCACCAGTTTGTTAACAAATAACAACAAACTGGTGCCAAAGTACTACACTTTAATTGAAACTTTCCTGAATAAGTGTCGGTCTATGTACCTAATGAATGTAGTTAAAAATTGAAAGAGGTTGTAGTTATGAATAAGTTATTGAAAGTTTTTGCGACAGTAATTACTGTTTCTATGTTTGCTCCTGCGGTGTTCGCCGGGCAAGCTGAAGTTGAATGGATTAAACCTGAAAAATTCACCGATATAAAGCCAGCTAATGAATCACGTAGTCACTTGCAAAAACGTATTTTTAAAGAGTTAGAGCAACACTTTTCAGAGCTGGCAGAAAAATTACCAGATGGCCAAATGTTAAAAGTTTCAGTCACTAATTTAGATTTAGCTGGTGATGTTCGTTATATGGTGGGACCCAATAATGCGACAATTCGGGTTGTTGAAGATTTGTATTTCCCTAAAATGAAGTTCGACTACCAATTAATTGCCAGTGATCAATCTGTTATTAGTACGGCAAAAGCAGATATAAAGGATATGTCATTTAATACTGGCGTACGCAGTAGTTTTAGCTCTGAATCATTTCACTATGAAAAAACTATGATTGATGATTGGTTTTATCAAACATTTCCAGAAACTAAAAAATAGAAATAATAGCCAACCTGTCCCGTTCAGAAAACTTTTACGGGACAGCTAAGCTGAACAGTTAATCCCAGCGGTAAGCCCATGCAATCGCATATACAACAGAGTCGTTACCACGATTTGTAGTAACCCCTTTATTAGCAAGTAGCTTGATACTGTGTTGGCTATTTAACGCTCTACTGTAAGTAATGCCAGCTCGGTAATTACCTGCTTTTTTTGCCGTTTTTGCGCCATCGACAAATGTGTCACCACCCCAAAAATAATTACCGTTAAGAGATATCCAGTGTCCAGGACCAAAATCATATATCAAATGAGATTGAACATTGTAAATTGGGTCTTGCTCAAATTTTTTGTCACCTTGTAAATCATTATTATCGGTGAATATTTTAGCTGAAATTGCAAGATCTAACTCCCAAGAGCCGAAAGGCATTGAAGTACCAATTTCAGGTTTGAAAAACCATCTGTTTGCGCCAATATTCAATATGTATTGCTCGTCATATTGCCCTGTAGGAGCGCTTACTTGCAAACTAGCACCTACTACAATGCCTTTAGGTTGTTTGACATACTCCGCCATAGTTTTTGCTTTAGCACCATAAAAGTTATAGTTAAGCCTTACTCGGGTGTCGGTCATGCCACAATATTTTCTCGAAATATTTTCACCTTGATAAATAGCCTCACCATAAGAGCAAGCTTGCCCACCTGCTATATCTATCTTACTGGCGTTGCCAAATAGTTCAAAAGTGTGTGCGTAAGCAATTGCGGGTCCATCTATTTCGAGAGTCAGATCTTCAACAGGTACATCCGGAGACGTATATATATCCCCTTCGGTATAAATGTATAAGGCACCAAAAAAGTTTTGTCCGGTAGGCAGATCAACATATGAACGTGGATCGAGTTCCTGAGCCGCAAGGTTTGATGATTGTAGGCATAAAAAGACGATTGTTATAGTTTTAAATATTGTCTTCAAAGGTATTCCTTTACACAGTTTATAAAAGCCGATTTATTATTTTTGATATAAGGTTTCAAATTCAGCGATTACTTTAAATAGTTGCTCAATCTTTTTTACCAAAGCAACTAACAATTGTTGATCTTTATTTTGCTGCCATTGCATTAATTCATCGGCAACTTCTTCAATATAGGGCTGAAAAGTCATCGCCGTACATTTGAACACTGACCCCTTAGGGAATATAGCACTGAAGTTACCTTGCTTGTCTTCTTTAAGTTGTGCCAAGGCACTATCGGCAATAATAGAACGTTTTAAAAGCTGCGAAATATTATCAATAAGTTGTTGTTCAATTTTAAGCATCATGATGAATGGTGTTCTTGTATAGTGTAATTAATTTAATTGCCATTATTATGACAAATTAATGGCTGTCTTGTTAGCCTCTCCTGCAATTTCTTGCACTATTTTAGGCATTAGGAAGCCGGGTAGGGTTGCCATCATTTGTGTTGCTATAGCAATGGCGCTTTCACGTTTAACATCAAAGTGCGCGGCGCCAGCTACCGGATCAAGTAAATGCAAGTAATAAGGTAATATACCAACGCTAAACAGTTTTTCCGACAATTGACAAAGAACGTCGCTGTTATCGTTGATATTTTTTAACAAAACACTTTGATTTAACAAAGTTATACGCTTTTCTCTAAGAGGCTCCAGAGCTTTTTCAAATGCATCATCAATTTCATTACTGTGATTGATATGAAAAACTATCACCGGCTTTAATCGGCAGTTAGATAAAATAGTCGTCAGCTCTTGGGTGATACGTTGCGGTATAACAACGGGCAAACGAGTATGAATTCTTATTCGTTTCAAATGCTTTATCTGTTCTAGTTGTTTAATCAACCAGGAAAGATGTTCATCTTTAGCCATTAATGGGTCACCACCGCTAAAAATTACTTCATTAATTTCGCTATGGGCATTTATATATTGCAGCGCTTGTTGCCAGCGTTGTTTATTCGGGCTGTTATCTTGATAAGGGAAATGTCGGCGAAAGCAATATCGACAATTGACCGCACAACCTGATTTTACAATCATCAATACTCTATGCTTGTATTTATGTAATAACCCTTCTGCTACAGTGTCATGCTCTTCTAACGGATCACTAATGTAACCAGGTACATCCATATGTTCTGATGAATGTGGCATGACTTGTTGCAATAATGGGTCGTTAATATTGCCTTTTTCCATTTTGTTAATAAATGGTCTTGGTACGCGCACAGGAAAAAGCTTACGGGCTGAAAAGTGATCGCAGTATTTTTTATCGTCTATTTCTAATAATGACAACAACTCTTTTGGGTCGGTAACGATATTTGCTAATTCTTTTTGCCAAGAACAGTGCAAATTGTCTTCAATCTGCGGTATTATTTGCAGCATTAATTAATCTCTGCTTACTTTTCGTTAAATGCGAATATTAATATACGAATATTAATCTATTAGTGAGCGCAAATATAGTAAGAGAACTCTATGGCTAACTTTAGTACCAACGAATTCAAAAACGGTCTTAAATTAATGATCGATGGCGAACCATGTAACATTTTAGATAATGAAACTGTAAAGCCGGGTAAAGGCCAGGCATTTAATCGTATTAAAATACGTAAACTTATCTCTGGTAAAGTAATAGAAAAAACATATAAATCTGGCGAGTCTGTTGAAGGCGCTGATGTTATGGAAACTGACTTAGCCTATCTGTACGAAGATGGTGAGTTTTGGCATTTCATGAATAACGATACGTTTGAGCAAATTGCCGCAGATGCAAAAGCAGTAGGCGATAGTGTTAAATGGTTAAAAGATGGTGACTTATGTGTGATCACCCTTTGGAATGGCGCACCTATTACAGTAACGCCTCCTAACTTTGTTGAGTTAGAAGTTACCGAAACTGATCCAGGCCTAAAAGGTGATACTGCAGGCACTGGCGGAAAACCCGCTACGTTAAATACCGGAGCCGTTGTCCGAGTACCACTATTTATTCAAATTGGCGAAGTAGTGAAAGTAGATACACGTACTGGCGAATACGTTTCTCGTGCTGGTAAGTAATAGCAACTAATCGTTGAATACTAAAGGGAGCTTGTGCTCCCTTTTTAGTTTAAGAATGACTATTGATGGTATAAAAGGGTATGTAGTTTTTAGAAACGAGAAACGAAAATACTGATACACCTTAACCATAACCACTTCCTGAACTTGTTTCAGGATCTAAAAAGCCTGGATACTTAATGCACTGGCAACCAACAGCTTCTATAAATAATCTAAAAAAACGAGCTAAAACTCTGGCTCAAATTCGCGAGTTTTTTGCACAACGAAAAATTTTGGAAGTAGATACCCAAGCTCTGTCACACGCTACGGTAACAGATCTACATTTGGTTAGTTTTGAAACTCAGCTGCTTGATGCTGGCTGTGGTGCTGAGTCAGGTAAAACACTTTATTTGCAAACGTCGCCTGAATTTGCGATGAAACGTCTTCTTGCTTCAGGCAGCGGCTGCATCTATCAGATCTGCAAAGCCTTTCGCAATGAAGAGTCAGGTCGTTATCATAACCCTGAATTTACTATGCTTGAATGGTATAGAATAGGCTTCGACCATTTTGATTTAATGGCTGAAGTTTCAGAGTTAGTTGAACTAGTTCTCGGTTGCAAACCCGCAGAGCAAATGACATACCAACAAGCTTTTATTAATAATGTTGGCTTCGATCCTTTGCAATGCACAATAGGTGATTTAAAAGAAGCGGTTTTAGAGCACCAATTAAATGCCGACTGGGCACAACTTGAGAACAATTTAGATACATTGTTACAATATCTCTTTGTTGAATTAGTCGAGCCCCAAATTGGCCAGACCGTGCCATGCTTGATTTATAATTTTCCAGCCAGTCAGGCCGCCCTTGCTAAAATAAGTGCTGAAGATAATCGTGTAGCCGAGCGCTTTGAGCTTTATTTTAAAGGAATGGAACTTGCCAATGGTTTTCACGAACTTACCGATGAATCAGAGCAGAGACTGCGCTTTATAGCTGACAATGAACTTAGAGTTGCTAACCAATTAGAGCCCAAGCCCATCGATGAAAATTTACTTTCTGCTTTGCAGTCTACATTGCCTAATTGTGCAGGGGTAGCTTTAGGTATTGACCGGTTATTAATGCTTGTTTGTGCAGTTAATAGTATTGACGAAGTGATAGCTTTTCCTGTTAACAGAGCGTAACAAAAAAACTCTGCACTCTAACTTTAAATGTGATAATATCACTTTTTAAACGATATTATAGAACAGAGATCCACTTATGCTTGATAGACTTGGTATTACGGCAACATCAATATGTGCATTACATTGCATTTTGCTGCCTGTATTAGTGCCGTTATTATCTTTATTTGGTCTAGAGTTTCTTGGTGATCACGAGTCAGAGCATATCTTTTTGTTTGTGACTTTAATTCTCGGTTCAGTAGCACTATTTTCTGGCTTCAAACGCTATCATCGTAAAATTTACCCTTTTTACTTATTGTTTTTAGGTGGATTTATTTACTGGCATAAACACAGTGTCGATGAAAGTTTGCAACCAATAATGATTATTGTTGGGGCATGCTTATTAATCGCTGCACATGTAGTGAATTTAAAGCTATGCAATAACTGCAGAACTTGTAGTGATCATGAGTGCGGTGGCGAATTAGAATAGAATATAATTTATTTTTATACAAAAAGGGGAGCTACAGCTCCCCTTTTTGTGCAAATAATAAATTAATCTTGCAGCTCTTTTAGCTTTCTCGTCAGCGTATTTCGCCCCCAACCAAGCTTTCTTGCAGCTTCCTGCTTATGCCCATGAGTAAAGTTTAGTGCTCTTTCCAAGCAAATCTTTTCAAATTCAGGAGTAGCAGTAGATAATATATCCGTAGCACCTTGAGTTAATTTATCATCTACCCAGGCCGATAATTGCTCCTGCCAACCACCACTTGTTTGCTCTGCTATGGTTGTTACTGGATTTTGTGATAACTCTTCTGGCAAATCACTTTCTAGAATTTCTTGGCCACTGGCCATTACTGTTAAATAACGACAGGTATTTTCTAACTGACGAACATTACCTGGCCAGTCACATCGTTGCATAAATTTGATTGCATCGGTAGAAATTGACTTACATTCCACGCCTAGCTCATTGGCAGCTAAGTTTAAAAAGTGTTTAGCCAATTGTTCAATATCTTCTTTACGCTCTTTTAAACTCGGAATTTGAATACGAATAACGTTAAGGCGATGAAATAAATCTTCTCGAAATTCACCTTTATTAACTCTTTCTTCAAGGTTTTGATGAGTCGCCGCTATTATTCTAACATCCACCTTAATTGGGTTGTGACCACCGACTCGGTAAAATTGACCATCAGCAAGTACACGTAATAATCGAGTTTGTACATCAATTGGCATATCGCCAATTTCGTCTAAAAATAACGTACCACCATGAGCTTGCTCAAATCGACCTTGACGGACTGCATTGGCGCCGGTGAATGCGCCCTTTTCATGACCAAATAATTCCGACTCAATTAAATCTTTTGGAATTGCCGCCATGTTAAGCGGGATAAACGAATTTTTCTTCCTCGGGCTATGCAAATGTAGGGCATGAGCGACTAACTCTTTACCTGTACCCGACTCACCATTAATTAGCACACTAATACTTGAACGAGAAAGACGCCCTATGGCTCTGAATACCTCTTGCATTGCTGGCGCTTCGCCAATAATACCAACACCGTCTTCTGTTTTAGTCACTACTGCTTTCTTGGCATTTTGCTCTTGTGCATGAATTAGCGCTCGCTTAGTTAAATTCAGTGCATCATCTATATCAAAAGGCTTTGGCAAATATTCAAATGCACCACCTTGATAGGCATTCACTGCGCTGTCTAGATCAGAGTGGGCGGTCATGATGATAACGGGCAGATCAGGAAATTTATCGTTGATAATGCTAAGTAATGTCATGCCATCCATTTTCGGCATACGAATATCAGAAATAATAACTTCAGGTTGGCTATACTCAAGTGCTGCTAATAAATCATCGGCATTGCTAAAAGAGGCACAGCTTATGCTTTCTCCTTTGAAGGCTCGCTCTAGAACCCAGCGTATTGAGCTATCATCGTCAACAATCCAAACTTGTTCTGAGTTCATGGTTATACTCTCTTCGGTAAAGGTAATAAAATGGTAAATTCGGTACGGCCAGGGTAGCTATGACAAGCTAACTTTCCTTTGTGTTGATGTATTAGTGTTTGCGCAATTGAAAGCCCCAATCCAGTGCCATCAGCGCGGCCAGAAACCATAGGGTAAAAAATAGTATCTTGAATTTCAGCAGGGATACCTGGGCCGTTATCTATGATTGATATTTTAACCGCCAACTTCACTTGTTTGCCGTTAATGGTTTGGTTGGTCGCTATTCTGGTTTTTAAGGTGATAACACCGCTTTCATCCAGTATTTGCGTCGCATTGCGGATGATATTTAGTAAACTTTGTTGCAGTTTTTCAGTATCAATCTCTATGTCAGGGATTGAAGGGTCATAATCCCTTAACATATCAATGTGCTTGGCATTATCTAAACTAACTAATTGACGAACCTTTTCCAGAATTTCATGAATGTTGTGTAATTCTAAATTAGGTAATTGATTTGGACCTAATAACCTGTCGACCAAATTCGTTAAACGATCTGCCTGCTCAATAATCATTGAGGTAAACTCTTGCTGATCAGGATTTAGTTCTTTATCGAGTAGTTGTGCTGCGCCACGTAAACCACCGAGCGGGTTTTTGATCTCGTGGGCTAAACCTCTGATCAAATCTCGAGCGGCTTCCCACTGTTGTTCTTGAAAAACTTCTGCACTGATTTGTTTCTGTTTATCGATTTGTTTACATTCTAATAAAATGTGATCTCTATCATTAAAAAGTGCTGCAGAGGCAGTCACTTCAATAGTAATATGATAGTTTTCAATGAACTCCAAAACCACATCTGAATCAGTAAAGTCTTGACCGGTAAGCAGAACTTGCTTTAACCGTTCACCTGTTATGGAACAGTGCGTGAAAATATCTAGAAAAGCTTTTTGATATAAGCGGTTAAGACTTTTTGAAAATAGTGCTTCAGCGGAAGAGTTTAAATATTGAATATTTAAATTGTCGTCAATTATTACTACCGCGGTTACAAGCTGTGGTAATAATTGCTGAGCGTAAGCTGCTCTTATCTCTTTTAAACTAGCGTTGGTGTACAAGGTAATCTCCAATGCACCAATTTGGTGCGACCATTTATAGCAGTGTAATAAATAGTCAGGTGTTTTGCACCTAAACAGAGAAAATTAGTTTAATTAACCCTAGCTCGATGCAAGTAAACAGTTCTTTCTTTAGAAGATGCAATAACCTTGCCTTGATTGTTAAGTAGCTCTAATTTAATTTTATGTTCGCCGCGATCAACATCTCTTAAGATAAATACTGAACGGGTTTGAGGCTCTCCATGTGCTTTGCCATTCATTAACAAACGTACTTTAAAGCCACGCTTGAAAACAGGTGCAACTCTACCTGAGATGTATATAGAGCCTGAGTTGTCGCGTATGGTGGCATGATCTTCTGGCTGCGAGATTTGCACTTGGTATTCTTCTTGTACGACCCTGGGACTTATATCTAGCACCGTGGTATTAACCGAAGAGATCACAGTTTGTTTATTTTTTATTTCAATTTGCTCGGCAGTTTCTTCAGCACCAGGTTTTGGGCTATCAGAATAAACTAAATCACCATTTGCATTACGCCAAACGTATATCTTTGAAGACGCCGCTGAAGCTGGTGCTAGTAGTGTAAAAAACAGTATTACAAAAATTGTATACTTTGCCATCGATTAAAATTTTCCTTTTCAAACCGTTTACTTAAATAAATTAATAGCCATGCTATTACTAACTAATTTAACGAAATAATCAACATAGTGCTAGTAAATATTTTGGTAGATAATCAAAGTATAGCCGCATATTTAAACCGTATTAAATAAAAAAGCCCGCATAAGCGGGCTTTAATAAGTTTTATAAGCGGTAGCGTTTAAACGCTGTAGTACATATCAAATTCAACTGGGTGAGTAGTAGAGTTCAATAATTCAACTTCTTCACGCTTAAGAGCAATGTATGCATTGATCATATCGATATCCATTACACCACCAGCTGTTAAGAACTCGTTGTCAGCTTCTAGTGAATCAAGTGCTTCTTCAAAAGAAGAACAAACTTGTGGGATTGCTAAAGCTTCTTCAGCTGGAAGGTCGTATAAATCTTTATCCATAGCATCGCCAGGGTGAATTTTGTTTTTGATGCCGTCAAGACCAGCCATTAACATAGCAGTAAATGCTAAGTATGGGTTTGCTGTAGGATCAGGGAAACGAACTTCGATACGCATTGCTTTAGGGCTTGGCACAATTGGAATACGAATAGACGCTGAACGGTTACGTGCAGAGTAAGCAAGCATTACTGGCGCTTCAAAACCAGGTACAAGACGTTTGTACGAGTTAGTTGATGCGTTAGTAAAAGCGTTAAGTGCTTTAGCATGCTTGATAATACCACCGATGTAGTAAAGAGCATCTTGCGATAGTCCGCCGTATTGATCGCCAGAAAACAAGTTAACACCGTCTTTAGCTAAAGATTGGTGAACGTGCATACCAGTACCATTGTCACCAACAAGTGGCTTAGGCATGAAAGTAGCTGTTTTACCGTATGCGTGGGCAACGTTATGGACAACATATTTGTATATTTGTACTTCATCAGCTTTTTTAACCATAGTGTTAAAACGACAAGCGATTTCGTTTTGACCGGCCGTTGCTACTTCATGGTGATGTGCTTCAACAACTAAGCCCATTTCTTCCATTACTAAACACATTGCTGAACGTAAATCTTGAGATGAATCAACTGGAGAAGTTGGGAAATAACCACCTTTAACACCAGGACGATGTCCCATGTTACCTTCTTCATATTCAGTACCTGAATTCCATGAAGCTTCTTTATCATCTATTTTGTAAAAAGAACCAGACATGTCAGTGTGGAAACGAACGTCATCAAAAACGAAGAACTCTGGCTCTGGACCAATTAATACTGTGTCTGCAATACCTGTAGAGCGCATGTACTCTTCTGCGCGGTTAGCAACTGAACGTGGATCACGGCTGTAACCTTGCATAGTTGCCGGTTCAACGATATCACAACGTAAGTTTAAAGTAGCTTCTTCGGTAAATGGGTCTAATACGGCTGTAGATGCATCTGGCATCATAACCATGTCAGATTCATTAATGCCTTTCCAGCCTTCAATTGAAGAACCATCGAACATTTTACCGTCTTCAAAAAAATCTTCATCAACTTGATGATGAGGAATTGAAACGTGTTGCTCTTTACCTTTTGAATCAGTAAAGCGTAAATCAACGAACTTTACGTCGTTATCTTTGATTAAATCTAATACTGCTTGTGACATGAACGTCTCCGTAATTATTCTGCAGGTTAATTTTGAAATATTTAAAATTTCTACTTGGCAAGTACTAAGCTAGAAATGTGCCAACTTTACATGCGCTGAAATATAAGGCTTTTTTAAATGCACTTAAATTAAATTGCACTTCGTTGGTGCGTTGGTGGATCTTTGTGGTGCACTATTGCTGTTTGTATAACTTTCACTATAGCGACTATAAAACACTATCTCTGTAAGATGAATCTTTTTAAGGCGATATCGCTAGAATTATTTTCTTGTTGGAATATTACAGGTATGTAAGTAAAGAAACGTAAGTGTCGTTTCTTTTTTATTATTCAAGGATTAACCTGTAGTCAATTTTAAATGAACCTAGTTCTGTGGTGAGTAGTTGAAATCTTTACAAAAATATTTAGTGTTTATATCAATATTTATCTGTTTTAGCTTGCAAAACTCTTGGGCAAAGAGCATTGAGCAGGCGGATATATATTTTCAGCAACAACAGTATAAATTAGCTATTGATGAATATTTATCACTTGCCGATGCAGGTAATGCTAGAGCCTATTATCAGCTTGGAGCTATTTATTATAATGGTTTTGGAATTGAAAAAAGCGAAGCCCAAGCGCTCATTTGGTTTGCCTTAGCTGCTGAATATGATTTTGAAAATTCCGCAGAGATTGTAAATGAATTACTTGCTGGTGCGTCAGCAGCAGACCAAGATAAACTTCTAGGTATCATAGCTCAATTTAAAAAGAACTATGGAAAACAAGGAATTCAAGATAAATACTTTCCTCAATTTAATGAAGCAAACCTTTCTGAAAAAATTATCTATTCAAATGGTAAACAGTTAGACGCTTCTTATGAAACGACTGATGAAGGCTTTATTGAAAGCGATGACAGTTCGACAACATTTGAAGAAGAATTATTTGATGATGAGGAAGGTTTTACAGAGCAAACTTTTCAGTCGTCAAAGGTCTTAGAAAACTTTAACAATAGACCTTATTTGCTGGTCGTTGACTACGATATTGCTCCTGATGGATCTCGCAGAAACTTTAATCCGGTACAGGTCATTGGCAACCCTAATAAAGGTATATTAGATCTTTCTTATAGCAACTCCTTAAAGCCAACGTTTAAAGGGAAAAGTGTGAATTTTGTGCATCGTTCCTATTTAGGTGTTGCTAATTACGGTCCATTTGAGATTCGTCGAGAAATGGGGTTTTTATATTCTCGCGTAACACGGTATGTGCGCAAACTAGCTGATAGTAAAGTTCCTAAGGAACAATATCAACATGCGGCCGCATTAATGTATTTTACTTGGTTAAAACAAGAAGAAGGGCAAGTGGAAGCATTGTTAAAAAGTTCATCAGAAGGTGGTTATATCCCGGCACAATTTGAATACGGTTTACTACTTTATAGAGAGCAAAAAAATATAAAATTAGCTGTCGAGTTGATCTCAAAAGCCGCGCTACAAGGCTTTACCCAGGCTGAATACCGACTAGGAAGGTTAATCTTAGATAGTCCTTGGATTATTCAAGACGATAAGAGGGCGTTATTTTGGTTAGAGTTAGCCGCTCAAAAAGCGCATGTAGGAGCTACTTTAAAAACCAGCGAAGTTAAGCTGTTATCTAAGAATAAAAAGCTACTTGATGCTTTAGGTGCAATTGATTTATTAGCTAAATTGCCCGAGACAGAAGCAGAAAACCCTGAATATCTTTATTTACAAGCATTGGCTCATAACAATATGAGACCACGAAAATTATCCGTAGCTGTTACTTATATACGCGAAGCAATAGAGCTTGGCAATGATCGAGGCTGGGATGTGACTCTTTGGCAAGATACTTTAAAAAGGTGGACGTCTGGAGGCTCTGTAACCATTGTTGAAATGGCAACAGATGACTAACTTCTATGCTCTTATATTTCTGCAAATTAATCACTACATTCCGATGAGTATTTAATAAATAACAACAAATAAATGCCGTTAAACCAGAATTTAATAACGGTTTTTTTATTTGTTGCCGTTTAAAAACACAATAACCACACTATTTATTTTCTTTATTGGCCTTACTCCTGTACAATACGCGCCCAAATGTAGTGCTGTGCATAAATGCATGTGCACAGTAGATCTATTAAACCTAAAGGCTAATACAGTGTTAGACAAATTACGTAACATCGCAATTATTGCGCACGTTGACCATGGTAAAACTACCTTGGTTGATAAACTTCTTGATCAATCTGGAACGCTAGATTCTCGAGCTGGTCATGACGAACGAGTAATGGACTCAAACGATATTGAGAAAGAACGTGGTATCACTATCCTTGCTAAAAACACTGCAATCAACTGGGGCGACTACCGTGTAAACATCGTAGATACTCCTGGTCACGCCGATTTTGGTGGTGAAGTTGAGCGTGTTATGTCAATGGTTGACTCTGTACTTCTTATTGTTGACGCACAAGAAGGTCCTATGCCGCAAACTCGCTTTGTAACTAAAAAAGCGTTTGCTCAAGGTTTAAAGCCAATTGTTGTAATCAACAAAATTGACAAGCCAGGCTCTCGTCCAGAATGGGTTATGGATCAAGTTTTCGATTTATTCGACAACTTAGGTGCTACTGATGATCAATTAGACTTTCAGGTTGTTTACGCTTCAGCGATTAACGGTTGGGCATCTATGGATGCTGATGAAGAAGGCACAGATATGACGCCTTTATTCCAAACAATTGTTGACCAAGTACCAGCACCTGATGCAGATACTGATGGTTCTTTCCAAATGCAAATCTCGCAGCTTGATTACAGCTCATACTTAGGCGTAATTGGTGTTGGCCGCATTACTCGTGGTTCTGTTAAGCCTAATCAACAAGTTACTGTTGAAGGTTCTAACGGTAAAATTCATAACGGTAAAGTAGGTAAAGTATTTGGTTACTTAGGCCTTGACCGTAATGAAACAGATAAAGCTGAAGCTGGAGATATTATTGCAATTACCGGTTTAGGCGAATTAAAAATCTCTGACACAATTTGTTGTCCAAATGAAGTTGAAGCATTACCGCCATTGTCAGTAGACGAACCTACTATTAACATGACATTCCAGGTAAACACTTCTCCGTTTTCTGGTAAAGAAGGTAAATTCGTTACTTCACGTAACATTAAAGACCGTTTAGACAAAGAGTTAGTTCATAACGTTGCATTACGTGTTGAGCAACTTGACGATCCTGATAAATTTAAAGTTTCAGGTCGTGGTGAACTTCACTTAGGTATTTTAATTGAAAACATGCGTCGTGAAGGTTTTGAACTAGCCGTATCTCGCCCAGAAGTTATCATGCGCGAAGTTGATGGCCAAATGGAAGAACCATACGAAACCGTGACTATTGATGTTGAAGAGCAACATCAAGGTACCATTATGGAACGTATGGGTGTTCGTAAAGCCGAATTAACTGATATGGCCCCAGATGGAAAAGGCCGTATTCGTATGGACTTTATCATGCCATCACGTGGCTTAATTGGTTTCCAAACTGAGTTTATGACTATTACTTCTGGTTCTGGTTTAATATACCATACGTTCTTACAGTACGGTCCTCATAAAGGTGGCGAAATTGGTCAACGCTTAAACGGTGTTATGATCGCTAATGCTACTGGTAAAGCCCTTACTAACGCTATCTTTAACTTACAAGCACGTGGCCGTATGTTAATTGGTCACGGTGTTGATATTTATGAAGGCCAAGTAATTGGTATTCATTCACGTGATAACGATTTAACCGTAAATGCCCTTAAAGGTAAGCAGTTAACAAACGTTCGTTCATCAGGTACTGATGAAGCGCAAACCTTAACGCCGCCAATTATCATGTCTTTAGAGCAAGCGCTTGAATTCATCGATAACGACGAGTTAGTTGAAGTAACACCTGACAGCATCCGTATACGTAAAAAGTCTTTAAAAGAAAATGAACGTAAACGTGAAGGTCGTGCAGCTAAATAAATATATTTAGTGCACTGAATTGATGTTTAAAAATGCCAGCTTTTGCTGGCATTTTTTATTTCAGGGAAGAAATAATGCAAATCGCCATGCATGGCAATAGGTTTGTAATTTCAGGGAAGAAATAATACCAAGCTTACAAATACACCATGGATTGCAATAAACTTTAGCCTGAGCATATGAAAATACTATATCCATAATTTACATAAGGTTTTATTGCTTTAATAATCAGCAGTTACGCCGTGTTTTGCGGTAAAAAGTTGCTTATTGACTGCATTAAGGGTATTTTTGACAATGGTAAATACAATAAGAATAAGACGCATTTCAACTTTAATAATATGAAAGCGAACTTATTCATTTAAATCATTATTAAGGGTGAATTATGGACATCATGGAAATTATTAATTTCTTGGCTCGCTGGGGCCATTTACTATTCGGTATGACCTGGATAGGACTTTTATACTACTTTAACTTTATTCAAGGTGGCTATTTCAAACAAGCTACTCCTGAAGCATTAAGCGACGCGAAAAAACACTTAGCACCTGCTGCTTTGTGGTGGTTCCGTTGGGGCGCAATGTTCACTTTCCTAACCGGTTTAGTGTTACTAATGGGCGTTACCAAAATGAATGTATTAAATGATTACATCGTTGTTGGTGCTGTTATGGGTACATTAATGTTTTTAAACGTTTGGTTAATTATCTGGCCGAACCAAAAGATTGCTTTAGGCATGGTTGAAGGCGATGGCCCTGCTGCTGGTGCAAAAGCTCTTTTAGCATCTCGTACTAACACTTTATTCTCAGGTCCAATGGCATTCTTCATGATGGCTGGTCCACACTTTGGTGGTTACGGTTTAGGTTGGGGTTCTACAGCAATGTGGGTTGCCTTAGCTATTGTTGCTGCTTTAGAAGTAAATGCAGTTGCTGGTAAGCAAGGTACTATGACTACAGTTCGAGGTGTTATCACTTCAAGCTTAGTATTAACTGCAGTATTAGTTGCGGTATTAAAATTAGTTTAATTTTAACTAATTAACTATTCGAAGAGCCGAGTTTAATACTCGGCTTTTTTATTTAAGGGATGATGAAATACGAACCTTATTAATCTAATTAGGTTTGTAAATTTTTTTGGTATACACTTCTTATTAATATCAATCACTTAATCACTCTATGAAATTACGATTAAATTCTCTTCTTGTTACTGTTGCTGTGATTAGTTTTTCAGGCGAAGGGAGTGAAAAAACCATTGCAATAGATGCCGGCTCTGCGGCAGGTCAGAAATTGGCAGAACAAAAAAAGCTCGCAGCGCAACAAGAAAAAGCGAAAGGGACGGGGTTAGATCCTACTGAAGTGATTGGCCGAGTTGAATTTAACTACACCTATTTAGAGCAGAAAACTGGCACAGAACGCCACAGTGGCGTATTGAAAGTTGATACCGACTTAGATGATAAAACTATTGTTGGTTTTGAAATGCCATTATCGTCAGCAAAAATACCTGACGGTAGTGAGCAAAATGGTATTGGTGATATTGGTATAAATATTCGTCGTTCGGTGTATGTAAGCCCATCTTTTTCAGTGATGGCGGGCGGTGGGATTACTTTTGATACAGCCAGTGATGACCAACTCGGTGAAGGCAGTCATCGTTTAAGTGCAGGTGTATTTACTGCTTGGCGTCACGGTGAGTGGATGATCGCTAACATAACCTCACTTCGGCTTTATGAAAGCCATGCTGAAGATTTAAATTCATTTAGCTTAGTACCTTTAATTGCATGGCAACCGATGGGAGAGTATTTAAGTTTTATATCTCTTGGCTTACCATTTTCATATCGCTATGAATCGGAAGAAGAAGTGATGAATGGCTTTTTAAGTTTCGGTAAAGTCATGTCTAATAAAGATGTTTATTCAATAGGATCAAAATTTAATATTAGCGGCCCAGACAATGATGATTTTGTTTTAACTTTAGGCTATAAACGCTTATTTTAATATTTAAATCGTTATAGATAGTGCAGGGCTATTCTAATAGCCCTGATAAACTTCTGTACCTTGCGGCATCAATGATTGACCAAAGGTGTACAAAAGCACCGGCAATCCATAAAATAAAACTAAAATATAAAACTCCGCTTACAACAAAAAATAGTAAAGCCGCAATAACTCGGCCTTGCACTAATTGCCCAAGACCGGGGATAAAAATACAACAAATTGCGGCTATCACATTGCCACCTGATCCAGGTTGCGCCATACATTTCTCCAAATGATTTATTTAATTAAAACTAATATATCTAGTATAGTTAATATAACACTAAGAAAACCATAGAATTATTAATGAAATTGTCACAAATTATTGCACGTTATCCAAAAGTGATCCCACTGATTCGGTTTGCTCAACATTACGTTAAGCGTTGCAAGCATGATCAAATTCAAGTGTCGGCTGGATATTTGTCTTATGTAACCTTGATGTCATTAGTACCGTTAATTTTAGTGATGTTCTCTATTGTTACCGCATTTCCAATTTTTGGCGAGATACACAACGATATTGAACGCTTTATCTTTAGTAATTTTGTACCAACAGCTTCAGAGCAAATACAAACCCAAATAGATGGTTTTGTTACCAATGCTTCGCAAATGCCAGGCATGGAAATATTCTTCCTGTTTATTCTGGCCATGTTACTTATATCGACAGTAGATAAATCTTTAAACCGTATTTGGCGCATCCACACCCGCCGAAAGCGCATCACTTCGTTTGCGGTTTATTGGATGATACTGACATTAGGTCCTGTGCTTATTGGTATTAGTATATTGGCAACATCTCATATTATTTCACTTGTTTCTGGTAGCGGTGTTGATGCCACTACTTTAAATGATTTACTACTGCGGGCCTTACCATTTGTTGCGTCGATGGCCGGTTTTTTAGTGCTTTACATGTTAGTGCCCAATACTGCGGTTAAATTTAAGTATGCGCTTTTTGGTGCAATTGTTGCGACGATTTTATTTGAATTGGCAAAAAGAGGTTTTGCTATTTTCGTTACCAAATTGCCTACATACGAAGCAATATATGGTGCTTTGGCGATTATTCCTATTTTATTTATCTGGGTATATTTATCATGGTTGATTGTATTTTTAGGCGCAGAAATTACCGTTTGTTTGCAAGAAATTAGTGCTGGCAAGCATAAATCAGCTAAAATTAATTAGTATTAAATTAATATCAGGATCATCGCGTTGCATAGTTTATATCCAAAAATTAAACCTAACCAATCACAATACTTAAGTATTGGAGAGCATAATATTTATATTGAGGAAAGTGGTAATCCTGATGGTATTCCGGTGTTATATCTACATGGTGGGCCTGGGGGCGGCAGTAGTAGTGATCATCGCCGTTATTTTAACCCGGAAAAATACCGGATTATTATCTTTGATCAACGCGGTTGCGGTAAATCAACTCCCCATGCAAGTACGAGCAATAATACTACTTGGGACTTGGTCGATGATATTGAAGAGATCCGAGAGTATTTCTCAATTACAAAATGGCTAATTGCTGGAGGTTCTTGGGGGACAACACTAGCCCTTGCTTATGGTATTAAACACAGTGATAGGGTCACAGGCTTTATTTTACGTGGTATCTTTTTAGGTACCGAAGAAGAAACACATTGGTTATATGGAAAAGACGGCGCTGGTGCAATTTATCCTGATCATTACCTAGACTTTATCGCGCCCATTAAGCATCAGCACTTTAGTGATCCGGTTAAAACCTTTCATAAACTATTAACTTCAGATAATGAAATTGCCCGAATAGCGGCTGCTAAAGCATGGACACTATGGGAAACTCGCATTTCAGCATTGCAAATTGACAAAGCTGAATTATCGAGCCCAGAGGAAACCCACGGGGCGATAGCTATGGCATGTTTAGAGAATCATTATTTCATTAATCAATGCTTCTTTGAGCCTGACTTTATTATTAAAAATATTGCTAAAATTGCTCACATCCCTGGCTTTATCATTCATGGTCGCTACGATATGGTTTGTCAGTTAAAACAAGCGCATATTCTTGCTCAACATTGGCCTAACGCGCAATTACAAATCATTCCAAAATCAGGCCATAGCGGCTTTGAAGTCGCAATAATTGATGCCATTTGCCAGGCATCTGATAAAATGGCTGCCTTTATTGAATCGAAGTAAACCTAGTAAAGCCTAAGAAGTATTATGATCGCGTTAATTCAAAGAGCAAGCCATGCTCATGTGTCTATTTGTGACAATATCAATGGCGAAATAGGTAAAGGCCTAGTGGTGTTACTAGGTGTTGAAAAAGACGATGACGAAGCCAAAGCTAAGCGGCTTGCCCAGCGAGTAGCCACATATAGAGTTTTTGAAGATGAGCAAGGTAAAATGAACCTAGACGTTGGGCAAGTGGGAGGCGATTTATTAGTTATTTCACAATTTACCCTAGCTGCTGATACTAAGCGCGGTAAAAGGCCAAGCTTTTCAGGCTCCGCAGAGCCTGCTTTAGGTGAGAAACTGTATGAATATTTTTGCCTGCAATTAAGAGAACTTGGTTTTAAAGTGCCAACCGGAGTTTTCGGCGCCGATATGCAAGTGACCTTAACTAATGATGGTCCTGTCACCTTCACCCTAACCACTTAAACCATCAGAAGTAGCATAATGTCAGAGCCTATATTTACTGTAAAACAACCCGTGAGTGAAGATGAGTTCAACGCTTATCATCAAGTTCGATTTGAACAATTAAGACAACCTTGGAAGCAACCGAAAGGATCCGAAGTTGATGAACTTGAAAATCAATCAGTACACCGTATGGTGGTTGATCAACAAGGTAATGTTGCTGCTGTAGGTCGATTGCATAAGACCAGTTGTTTTGTCGCACAGATTCGTTTTATGGCAGTAAGTGATAAATATCAAGGCAGGGGATTGGGTAGAATAATACTGCAAGCTCTTGAACATGAAGCTGCAATTCAAGGCGTTGAAACGATAGAGCTTAATGCCAGAGAGGTAGCGTTAAATTTTTATCAAGCCTGTGATTATCAGTTACTTAGCCAAGCTCATACTTTATACGGTGAAGTAAAACATTTCACCATGGTTAAACAGATAAAGCGCATAGAGAATTGTTCTAGTAGTTGGCTAGCAGAGTTAAAAGAGGTTTGGCATAACACCATCCCGATGTCAAAACATATGAAGATTCATCCTGCTTCATTAGTCGATGAACAATTTACCGTTTGTGCTAACCGAGAAGCAAATATTAACCTGCACAACACTATGTTTGCCGGGAGCATTTATACATTAGCAACATTGACTGGTTGGGGCTGGGTGCACCTACTGCTAAAACAGCATGAATTAGCGGGGGATATAGTTTTAGCTGATGCTGATATTCGCTATAAACACCCTTTACATGGTCAGCCACTGGCAAAAACTCAACAACGCCTTACTTCCGGTAAAATAGACGTTTTAAGCAAAGGACGTAGAGCCCGCATACAAGTACAGGTAGATGTTTATGATGGCGATAAAGTTGTGGCAATATTCAATGGTAAGTACGTAGTACTGCCACTTAGTAAACTTGAACAGAGTGAGGAAAATTAATTGACCGATTGTACCCATAGTACTGGCAGCGTAGCTATTATTGGCGCCGGTTGGCTTGGCTTACCTTTAGCGTTAACATTACAAGAAAAGGGCATAAAGGTAATCACTAGTGCAACAAGTTTGGATAGTGTAAATACGCTTGAGCAACTAGGCTTGAATGCTTGTTTGTTAAATTTACCTCATATAGAAAATGATTCTGCTGTACTGCAATGCCAGCACCTTGTGATATGTATTCCTCCGGGTATTCGCTATGGTAAAAGTGACTATGTTGCCAAGATTTCAGCCATTGTACATAAAGCTGAACTAGCGTTTAGTGCTGTTGAAAGTATCACCCTATTAAGCTCTACGGCTGTTTACAATGGTTTGGACGGCGAGGTTTATGAAGACAGCGCACTAAATTTACATGCTGCAAAAGTTGCGATAATACAGCAAGCTGAAATGGCTGTTTTGAATTGCCAGTGCGCTATAAAAACAGTGTTAAGGTTGGGTGGCTTAATGGGCTATGATCGCCAACCAGGACGATTTTTTAAAAACAATCGCGCAATACCTAATCCAGAGTCGGTTATTAATTTTATTCACCGTGATGATGTGATTGGCATAATTTGCCAACTACTTGAACATATTCAAAATAAAAACAACTTGCATAACCCAACGAATATATTTAACTGTACTGCACCATATCACCCAACTCGGCGCGACTTTTATCAAAAAGCAATAGCCAATTTGGGCCTGCCTGAGGCAAGTTTTAGTAAACAAGAAGAAGTGCAGGGAAAGTTAATTAACAGTTTATATATTGGCAATTTACAATATCAATTCAAATATCCTGATATAATAGCTTGCCTTGAAACTCAAACTAACGCGGATTAAGTTTTTGTCAACAAAAAGCCCATTAACGACTAAAAAATTATTGCAGTTTTTTATCATTATTTTTATCCATATTTCTTTATTAGATCTTTTCATGATCTCGGTTAATGGACCGTTTTTTCTATGGCAAGAAAATTTACAAATTACCACAATCTCTGTGCACCTAAGTATTGTCTTGTGCTGTTGTCTTTTGTTATGGGTTTTAAATTCCCTTCATAATAAAATAGCCAAATAAAAAGAATGTATTATGCAATTTGAAAGTAAATTTACCCTCAGTAAACGCCATTTTCGTGAATGTTTTGAACAGTCAAGCTCGTTACAGCCAAAAAGTAAAAAGCGCTACCTAAAAGCCTTAGCCTTATTTTGCTTTGGGTTATTCTTTTACTGGAGCCAAATAGAAGGTATAAGTGCCCATCTTGGCATGTTCTTTTTTATACTTGCTTGTGTGGACGCGCTAAGTGTTAAGTTTGCAAAAAGTTGGTGGGTTACTCGGCAAATGTTAAGCAAAGCTGCTGGCAATGAAGTAGTGATCATTTTATCTGATGAGGGTATTAATATTGAATCCGACTTTGCTAAGCAATTACTTGCCTGGTCAGATATAAAATCTCATCAACAAACAGAAAAAGGCATTATTCTAATGCCTAACAATGGTGCTAATAGCTACATATCAAAAAGCTGCCTTAATGATAATGCTTGGCGTTATTTACTAGAAAAGCTTTCATAAAACAAAAAGCTTTGTAGTTCATACATCTATCCAGCCTTTGAGGCTGCAGCGTTTTCCGCTTTCTCTTTGGCATGGTTTAAATCAACCCCATCCATCAATAATAACAAATCGGCGAACGCTTCTCGTAATTTAGAGGATAACTTTTGTGGGTAAGGGGTGTGATTTAAAGTCGCTTTTGAATTGCCGATGTAAATTGATTCAAACACTTTTTCAATAGATTTAACATCCTTAAAATCTATCTGTTTGGGAGTGATCTTTAATGAAGTAACATACTCATCGTATAACTCTGCGACTAGTTTTTGAGTTTCTTTTATTCTATCCATGAAGAACCTTAGTTGAATGTTTTATTAAAAAAAAGCACCTAAAGTTAGGTGCTTATAATTCAGGACGAGAGATAACGAATCAGTTAGTAACGCTGTGTTAACAATTACTTAAGCTGATAGTTGCAACCAAAATGGAATTAACCATTACAAGTTGTACTCGCCGTGTATATATTTACTACCTACTTGCTCTATATAGTTATACCTTGTTTTTATTAGTATTTGCAAGACCCATACTATTCATCCATTGTTGGTAGTCGAGTAAGTTAGCCGGTAATATCACTTTACGGTTCTCTTTACTGAGCCCTTCCATCTGTTTTAAATATTGCTCACTTAATTGCATTTCTAAGGCTTTTTGACCGCCTTCTTGGTCAATTACATTCGCAACTTTCTTTATTGATTCTGCCGTTGCTTTCGCTAGCGATAATATTTCACTCGCTTTACCCTCTGCGGCGTTTATACGGCGTTGCTTTTCACCTTCAGAAATATTAATTGTTTCTCGTTTAATACCTTCAGAGCGATTGATAACACTTTGCTTATCACCTTCACTTTTTGCCATAATTGCTCGGCGTTCGCGTTCGGCATTGACTTGCATTTCCATCGCTAAACGTACAGTTTGTGGCGGTGTTATGTTTTTGATTTCATAACGATGTACTCTAATACCCCAAGCTTCGCCGGCTTTATCTAATACATCCACTACCTTGGCACTGATCAGATCACGCTCTTCAAAAGTTCGGTCTAAGTCTAGAGTACCAATAACAGAGCGGGTAGTTGTTTGTGCCAATTGCATTGCGGCAAAGCGATAATCAACAATACCGTAACTAGATTTAATAGGTTCAGTTACCGAAATATAAATGACCCCGTCAACTTCAACATTTACTTCATCTTTTGAGAAACATTCTTGCGGCGGCACATCTATGGTTTCTTCTTTTAAATCTTGAATGTATGCCACACGATCAATAAATGGGAGTAACGCATGAAAACCAGCATCCAATGTTTTGTGATATTTACCTAACCGCTCAATAACGTAAGCTGATTTGGTCGGTACTAAACAAATAGATTGAAATAACTTAACAATGAAGGTTAAAAAAATTGCCCCCCAAATGATTAGTACGATTAAATCAGCAGGATTAGAATTGTTTAAAAAGTCCATTATTTAGCTCCTTGTGCCGTGGCGGTTACTTTATCCATACCTTCAAAAAAACCTTCAAGTTTGGCTATCTCACTTGGTAAAATTGACACATCTGCGGTATTTAATACGTTGCCAACTTGTTGGATGTACTCTTCCATCAGGCGCATCTTTATAGCGTCATCGCCACAAGGTTGGTTTGCCGCGTCGGCAATTAGGCTAATGCCTTGCGCAGTCGCATCGGCAATAATTTCAATTTCCTTGGCGCGGCCTTCTGCTTCGTTAATTTGTTTTTGTTTATCACCTTCAGAAAGGTTAATGGCTTCTTGGCGATCACCCTCTGATAAATTAATCATCGAATCACGAGCAGCGTTTGCTAAGGTGATTTCAGCACGTTTATTACGCTCTGCTTCCATTTGTTTTTCAAGCGTATGAATTACATTTATTGACGGGGTAATATTACGCACTTCATAGCGCAAAACTTTTATGCCCCAAGGATCTGAAGCTTTATCAATTTCTCTGACAATGGTTTCATTTAAAGTGTCACGCTCAGAGAAGGTTTGACTTAAATTTAACTTACCAATCTCACTACGCATTGTTGTTTGCGCTAAGTTAACACTCGCCCGGCGATAATCTTCAATACCGTAACTGGCTTTAGCGCCATCCATCACCTTAATGTATACCAAGCCATCAACATCAATTTGAATGTTATCTTTGGAAATACAGCTTTGTGCAGGTATATCTAGCACCTGCTCACGTGTTTCGTGTCGGTAGGCAACTCGGTCAAAAAATGGAATTAAAAAGTGCAGTCCCGGGTGCATTACCGCCCTGAACTTGCCTAATCGCTCAATAACACAAACTTCGCGCATTTCAACAATGAGCACCAGCTTGAATAAAATAAATAGTATGCCTAATAAGACAAAAGTTAATACTGCAAACACATGACTCTCCTTAGTTAGAAATTGCTGGTACACAGCCATTTCTAGGTTTATTTAGTTTGTTAATTTATTGTGTGTGGGTTTTATTAATTTAATTTTTCGACCACATAAGATATGTTTTCTCGGCAAACTATTTTTACCTTTTCGCCTGACTGAATTTCACTGCCATCACCAAGGGCACTCCAATTACTCCCTTGAAATAAGATCCGCCCTTTTTTATTGCCTGGCCCTATTGTTTCAATGACATCGACTTCATAGCCAAATACATCCAGGTTCTCATCGGTATTTTCAATTCGGCTATCACCTCCGACCATTTTTTGGCCAACGTTTCTAAATACAATGAGCAGCACCATAGAAAGAATGAACCACAAGGTAAAAGCGTGCATCCAGCTGGTAATAATGCCAAATTGCAGGGTAAGCGCTACGGCCAAAGCCGAAGTTCCTAAAAACACTACAATACCACCTGGAATAACCAGCTCAGCCAGCATTAATACAATACCAACACTGCCCCAAGCGAATACATCATTACTAAAATCCATAAGGCACCTCTAAATATTATTAACGGCTTTAATTAAGCTTGAATGTGAGAATAAAAACAATCATTTTGTTAATAAAGCATTAATCAATATAACAGCGTTTTTATTAAAATGCGACATATTATGTCAAAGAGGTTTTATCTGAACGGTAAATAAATATTTGTAAATTCGCTTAACACAGGCTTTTGACATGCTAAATTAACTCTATAATTAACATAACGTTTTTATTGAAAGGAATATCGTTTGCCGAATTCACCAGAGCAACCAACCCTTAACTCTTATGAGCCACTTTCACATGCGGTTTTATGGATTATGGGACTATACGTTCCAACCATATTTTTAAGCATTATCATTGTGATGTACGCCGAGTCTAATCCGCAAATCATTGATACCGCTAAATGGTTAACTGACGGTGATGTAACCACTGTCTTTTCAATTTTAATGGCGATTTTTACTGTGCCTTTATTAGCTTACGGTACTAGGAATTTATCAACTAAACAACGGCTTGATTATTTTGCTTTGCAGCATAGATTTAATTTTAATGAGTTTAAACCTTGGTTAATGCTTACACTCGTATATATAGTACTGAGTTACTTGATTAACATTCTGCTTGATGTTCGCATGCCACAGTGGATGTTAGATATGAGGGACACCATAGACTATGGCTGGTTAAGCTTGTTATCCGTCTGCCTTATTGCCCCTATATTTGAAGAGTTAGTGTTTCGCGGTTTTATCTTTAGCAAAATAGAACGAACTCGGTTAAGAAAGTCAGGCGCGGTTGTTGTTACAGCTATTATTTTTACTCTGATCCATACCCAGTATGACGGCATAGTATTAGCCGATTTATTTGTCCTATCTGTATTGCTATCTTTTATTCGTTTAAAAACCAACAACCTTAAATATTGTATTGCCGTGCATATGCTAAATAATATGGTGTCTGCACTTTTTCTAATTTAAAAAATAAAACCGCAGTTGTATAAACAACTGCGGTTTTATAATTTGCTTGTAGCTTGTAGCTTGTAGCTTGTAGCTTGTAGCTTGTAGTTACAGTGATAAGTTATTTAAAACTTCGTCATCAACTAAGTTAGCCAAGGTAACTTTTAGCTTAGGCGTTCTTGCCATTTCACGTTTAATGGCAAAATTTGCTTCTTCATTTCGTGCCCAGCTGCGTCTGGCAATACCGTTGTTTACATCAAATAACAGCATAGATTTAAGTCTACGCTCTGAGTCTTCGCTGCCGTCGAGCAGCATACCAAAGCCACCGTTGGTCACTTCTCCCCAGCCAACACCACCACCATTATGGATAGAAACCCATGTTGCACCACGGAAACTGTCACCAATAACGTTGTGGATAGCCATATCTGCGGTAAAGCGACTGCCATCATAAATGTTAGATGTTTCGCGGAACGGTGAATCTGTACCACTTACATCATGATGATCACGACCTAATACCACAGGGCCAATTTCGCCGCGATTAATGGCATCATTGAATGCTTTTGCTATTTCAATTCGACCTTGTGCATCGGCATAAAGAATTCGTGCTTGCGAGCCAACTACTAATTTGTTTTGCTTAGCGTCTTTAATCCAGGTGATATTGTCCTGCATTTGTTGCTGAATTTCTTCAGGTGATTCTTCTTTGATCTTAGCTAATACACTTGCTGCGATTGCATCGGTTTTATCCAGATCTTCAGATTTCCCTGAAGCACATACCCAACGAAATGGTCCAAAGCCATAGTCGAAACACATAGGTCCAAGAATATCTTGAACATAAGAAGGGTATTTAAAGTCGATGCCGTTTTCAGCCATTACATCACCACCGGCGCGAGATGCTTCTAACAAGAAAGCGTTGCCGTAATCGAAGAAATAAGTGCCTTTAGCTGTATGCTTATTCACGGCATCAGCATGACGCTTCAACGTTTCTTGCACTTTAACTTTGAACACTTCTGGCTCTTCACGAATTAGTCGATTCGATTCTTCATAGCTGATGTCTACCGGGTAATAACCACCTGACCAAGGGTTATGCAAAGATGTTTGGTCTGAGCCTAAATGAATAAAGATTTCTTGCTCAAAGAAAGATTCCCAAACGTCAACAATATTACCTATGTAAGCAATAGATACGACTTCTTCATTTGCTTGCGCTTCTTTAACACGATTAATAAGCGCATCCATGTTATCGATAAGCTCATCAACCCAACCTTGCTGATGACGCTTAGTCGCAGCTTTCGAGTTCACCTCAGCACATACAGTAATACAGTTAGCTATATTACCGGCTTTTGGTTGAGCACCACTCATGCCGCCTAAACCTGCGGTTAGGAAAATTTTACCTTTCGAAGTTTCACCTTTGTTTAAGACTTTACGGAACGCGTTCATCACCGTAATTGTGGTACCGTGAACAATGCCTTGTGGGCCAATATACATAAATGAACCAGCTGTCATCTGTCCGTATTGGGTAACACCTAAGGCGTTAAACTTTTCCCAATCATCAGGTTGTGAGTAATTAGGGATCATCATGCCATTAGTAACAACTACACGCGGCGCATCCTTAGAAGACGGAAACAGTCCCATAGGGTGGCCAGAGTATAGATGTAACGTTTGGTCACTTTCCATTTCACTCAAATACTTCATGGCTAGCAGGTATTGCGCCCAGTTTTGAAACACTGCACCATTACCACCATAAGTAATAAGCTCTTCAGGGTGCTGTGCCACGGCTGGATCTAAATTGTTGTCAACCATCAACATGATAGCTGCTGCTTGCTCACATTTGGCCGGGTAATCAGCAACCGAGCGTGCCTTTAATTCATAGTTCGGCTTGAAGCGGTACATATAGATGCGGCCAAAGTCTTTTAATTCCTGAGCGAACTCTTGCGCTAGTTCCTGATGCCACTCTTTTGGGAAGTAACGCAGTGCATTTCTCAGCGCCAGATGTTTTTCGTCGCTATTAAGAATATCTTTACGTTTAGGAGCGCGGTTAGCGTTCTGCGGATAAGGCTTAGCCACGGGTAATTCAGTTGGAATACCTTGCTTAATTTGTTGTTGAAAATTGATCAAATTTGTCATTGTTAATGGCCCTATAATTAATGTTCAACGTTAACGGTAAACGCTTGTGATTTAACCAAGGTTATCATGGCATCAATATCAGGTTTTAATAATCGGTCTTCTTCAAGCTTATCGACTTTACTTCTGATCAATGCAAAGTTTTTCTCAATCAAATCTGAACATTTGTTTGGTCGTCTAAACTCAATTGCCTGTGCAGCATACATTAATTCAATGGCAAAAATTTTATCCACATTACCTAAAATTTGATTTAGCTTTCTGCCTGAAATACTCCCCATAGATACGTGATCTTCTTGACCCATAGAGGTTGGTACACTGTCAGCCGAAGGTGGGAAACACAAAGATTTGTTTTCTGTTACTAAGGCTGCTGTTGCATATTGCGGGATCATCATACCTGAATTTAAGCCACCAGCTTTTGTTAACAAGCGTGGTAAACCGTGCAAGCCTTCCAATAATAAATAACAACGTCTGTCTGAAATATTACCTAATTCAGAAGCTGCAATTGAGGCGTAATCTAACACCATAGCAAGAGGTTGACCGTGGAAACTGCCGCCAGAAATGGCTTCTTCACTACTGATAACAATTGGGTTATCAGTTACCGAGTTCATCTCTATTTCAGATAATTCCTTTAAGTGATAATAAGCATTGCGCGATGCGCCGTGCACTTGCGGAATACATCTTAATGAATAAGGGTCTTGTACACGATCACATTCTTCGTGATCAGCCATATTTTGTGAATCTTTAAAAAAGCTTCTCATCCGCGCTGCAACTTCCAAATTACCCTTAAATGCCCGGGTCTGATGGAGCTCTTCTCTAAATGGTGATTCACTGCCTTGCATGCCTTCAATACTCATCGCACCGGTTAAGTCTGCTAAGTCCAGTAAGTAACGCATTTTGGTTAATGCAGTGATGGCATGAGATAAAATAAATTGCGTACCGTTGATAAGGGCCAAGCCTTCTTTGGCATGCAAGTCTAGTGGTGCTAAACCATGTTTGCTTAACACTTCTGCCGCAGGAACAATTTTATTGTCTTGCCAAAACTCACCTTCACCAAGTAGCGGTAAGAACAAATGAGAAAGTGGCGCTAAATCGCCGGAAGCGCCTACTGAACCTTGCTCTGGTACAACTGGAATTAGGTCTAGTTCGATAAAGGTTAGCATGCGCTCAACAACTTCAAGACGGATACCTGAAAAGCCACGACTTAAAGCATGTACTTTGGTGATCAGCATTAGTTTTGAAATCGCTTTAGCAATAGGCTCACCTACACCTACCGCGTGGGTAATGAGTAGATTTTTTTGTAACAAATTGGTCTCACTAGGCGAAATTTGCGTATCACACAAAGGACCAAAGCCAGTATTTATACCATATACTGGCTTGTCTGAACTCGCCATTTTTTCGACATTTTGGCGACTTTTATTGATTTGATCTAATGCTTCTTGGCAAAGCTCTGCCTTGATACTACCGTCGGCTATGCCGTTTACAATATCAAGTTCTAGGCGGTCAACACCATATTTAAACGTCACATTGTTCTCCTAAATATTTTTAAAGTTTTAAATGCCCACCAAGGCGATACTTATCACCCGGTGAGGTTAAAATAGCTAAGCTCACCACACCGGTTCTTGACCAAGTGCGACGCTTTACTTGTAAACAAGGTTGTTGGCTTTCAATTGCCAATAACTCAGAAATTTTTGCTTCAGCAATTATTGCTTCAATTTGATGAGTTGCTTCGGTAAGCGGTGCTTCTTTGCTTAAATACTCATGTGAAGTGATAACGCTAAAGTCTTGATTGATATACTCAGAAACTAATGCAGCATTCACAAATCGTTGCTCTAACTGAATTGCAACGTCATTTTGCTTGTGCAATATTTTTGATAAATACACAGTATCGCCAAGGGCAATATCAAGCTCTAAGGCCAATTCGGCATTTGCTTTAATTTGTTCTAAACTGATTACCTTCGCGGTATATTGATGACCCGCTTCTCTGATCTCATCGGCAATGTTGCGAATTTCCATCAGAGATGATTGCGACTTTAAACATGCTACAAATGTACCTGAACCTTTTGAGCGGTTTAAAACACCTTCATCGGTTAACTCTTGTAATGCCCTGCGAGCAGTCATTCGTGACACCTCAAATTGTTCAGCTAACTCATTTTCAGAAGGCACGCGTTGATGCTCGGCCCACTTACCAGACTCAATCTGTTCAAAAATAAACTGTTTAATTTGTGTAAATTTAGCGGGTGCCATCATAATCCTTAGAAATAACCAAGCTTAAGTTGTATATACAATTAAGTGCGATGGCTAATATCGCATAAAAAATCTGTATATACAAGTTGTATGATTAAGTTAAGCCTTATTCTTGTGTCGTGTGTGTTGGTTCTAGCTCGTGGCGAGTTCTTTTCATGAACGACGAACTCTTCAATTTCGCCATGTCCATTACTGAATATATTATTGAATAAAACTAAGAAATAAATATGTCGCTAGCATTATTGCGACCCACATAGCCATACTTCCTGACGGATAATTTCGCGAAAGCAAGTTGCTCAGTCGATTATTTTTTTCTGCGATATAAGTTAAGCAAATAGTTAACTTTAGCTTAACCTCTTGTCGTAATGTGCGATCTATTTGCCAAATGATGGTAAACATATTTTGCAACACTGTTGGCAACGCACGGCGATAAATCCAATCGAAATCTAAATTGGTTGCGCGAAGCTCAGGAGGGTACAGCCCTTTGAGGTTAAGCCAGACAAAAGCTAAAGCTGAAAAAAACAATAACTGAGTCTGCGCTAGCACATGACTTGCATCATAAGGGTTGTATCCTGTGTCATACGGCAATAAGGCATATAATCCTTGCGGATAGATACCAATGGCAATGCAAAGACTAGCAGCTATCGCCATTGCCAATAACATATTTTTAGGGGGATCGTTTGCTCGAATGCCGCAGTCGTGGGCGAAGAAGGCGAAATAGGGAATTTTTATCCCGGCATGATGAAATACACCTGCAGAGGCAAACAGTAATATAAGCCAGATCCAATCAAACCCTTCTTCAATAGCCGCAGACATAATCATTGATTTACTCACAAAACCGCTAAACAGGGGAAAAGCTGAAATTGAAGCTGCACCGATAATGCAGAGTATCGTTGTTTTAGGCATGGTTTTGTATAAACCACCGAGTTCAGAGCCATTTATCCGTCCTGTCATGTGCAATACCGCCCCCATCGACATAAATAGCAAGCCCTTAAAAATTACATCATTAAAGGCATGAGATACTGCGCCATTAATAGCAAGCGCAGTGCCAATACCGATGCCGACCACCATGAATCCCACTTGGTTTATCAGGCTATAGGCCAATACCCGGCGTAAATCATTTTCAATGACAGCAAAAAATATTGGGAAACAGGTCATGGCAGCACCAATATATACCAGCAACTCAGTCCCAGGGAATGCACGGGCAAGTGCGTAAACAGCGACTTTTGTAGTAAATGCACTGAGAAATACTGTTCCGGTCACGGTTGCTTCAGCATAGGCATCAGTTAACCAGTTATGGACCATAGGAAAAGCACACTTGATACCAAAAGCAATGAAAACAAGCCATCCTGCTACACTATCTAAACCAATATAACCAAACTCTAATGTGTTGTTTTCAGTGAAGTAAAAAAGAGTACCGGCAAGAAGAATTACACCAGATAAAACTTGAATAACGAGATAACGCATCCCTGAGGCATATGAACGCTGTGTTCTGCGTGCCCAAATAAGAAACACTGAAGTAAGAGCTAACAACTCCCAGAAAATGAATAAAGTTAACAAGTCGCCGGCAAAAACAGCGCCCAAACCGCTGCCAATATACATCATTGCTGCCACTTGTTGCATGGAATCGCGCAGATGTAACGAGTAAATAATGCCCATGAGTGCAGCAAGATGAAATACATAGCCAAACATTAGACTTAACTTATCGACACGGTAAGGAATAAGATGATAGTCAAATAAGGAAAACTGCAGATGAATACTTTCTGGTATCATCCATAGATGTACTGCACTGGCTATGGGGATCACTATCATTATCACGCCACGCAACATGCCGCGAGTGAGCGCTACAAGTAATGCACCGATAAAAAAGGGAACAAAAGCAGGGATCTCAATCATCCACATGGTGATCCCCTATGTCTTTGCTATTTTTTACATCATCATTATGGGATATTGCGCCATCATCCATACCTTCATTATCATAATAGTCTTCTTCTCGCCTAAGAAACGTTCGCATCCAGGTAGCAACACGTACGAGAACAACGCAACTAATAAAACCATAAATGGGGTAAAATCCCCATAAACTTTCCCAGCCATGACTAACATCACGAGGAATAACAAAATCTAAAATAAACAATAAAATACAGCAGCTATAAAGCAAGTATAAAGCTCGCTTTATGTTTTTAGGATGATCAAATAGGTACTTTTTCTTATCTTCCATTAATTATTCCCTACTGCTTAAAACATTTGATGCCAACTCAAACAAAGGCTGAGGATAAATAAATAACGTTAAGCAACCTAGAGTGGTAATAACAATGGCAATTAGTAATGTTAAAGGTGCTTCTTTTATTGGTATTGTTGTTAACATACTGCTCGAAGATGTCGCTTTTTTAGAATATTTATTCGACTCTCTATTGGTGATGAGAACGGGGAAAAATGCGTGAAAGGGGATAGGTAACAAGTAAGCAATGTTAACTAAAGAGCTAAGCATTAACACCACCATTAATAGCCATTGCTCGGTTTCAACTGTAGCCATCATTAAAAACCACTTGCTCCATGTTCCCCCTGTAGGCGGAACCCCAATAATACTGAGACTGGCAATAAAAAATGCAACCATTGTCAGCGGCATTTGTCGGCCTATACCGCGCATTTCGCTTATTTTTGATTTATTTAGGGTGACTAAAATAGCCCCTGCACAAAAGAACAAGGTGATTTTGCCAAACGCATGCATGGCAATATGCATGGAACTGCCAATAATACCTGACGAAGTCGCCAACAAAGCGCCAATAGTGACATAACCTAATTGACTGACGGTAGAATACGCCAACCTTGCTTTTAAATTATCTTGTTTCATCGCAACAAGTGAAGCAAGCAACACAGAGGCAGCTACGAGATAGAGTAAAAATTGGGTGGTTGATAATACCGACAGTAAATCCAGTCCAAAAATAAGCACGCATATTTTTACAATGCTAAATACACCGGCCTTCACCACGGCAACCGCATGTAAAAGGGCACTCACTGGAGTTGGTGCAATCATAGCTGCGGGTAACCAGCGATGAAAAGGCATAATAGCAGCCTTACCAATACCAAAAATGAACAACACTAGCAGAGTTCCAGCTATGGTTTTGTCAACATCTGCATCAAATATACCGCCAAGTTTAAAATCTAATGTGCCAGCGACAAACCAGGTACTGACGATAGCTAACAGAAAAAACACGATTGAAGTGCTAAGTAGAATGCCGAGATAGGTTCGACCAGCTCTTTTGGCTTTAGCGGTACCTGCATGCGTAACTAAAGGATAAGTAGATAAGGTCAATACTTCATAAAAAATAAATAAAGTAAACAGATTCGCTGAAAAAGCAAGGCCGATCACTGCACCAATGGCAATGGCAAAACAACTATAAAAACGGGTTTGATTATGCTCTTGATGAGAGCGCATATAACCAATGGCGTAACATGCAGTGACTGGCCAGAGGAAGCTAGCCGTTAAAGCGAACAACATGCCGAGTGGCTCAACATCAAAACTTACTGTTAAACCGGGTAAAAGTTCCCACCAGAAAACACCGATTGTTGCTCCTAAAGAGAGTCCTTGGTATAGATTAACAACCAAATAAACCAATATTAAACTGCTAGTGATGGTCACAGCTTCTCGAAGATTTGGTTTATTTCCAGCCGCTACAATAATGAGTGGTGTCAACAATGGGACAATAATAGATAGTTGTAGCATCAGCTCTAAAGAAAGTTTCATGGGGTTATTCCAAACAAACTCTGAGCCGCCGCCTGCGCCACCTGTACACTAAGGCGAGTATCAATACCAAAATAAAAGTTGGCGATTGTTAGTGTCCATATGGGGACTAGAAACAGCATTGGCGCTTCTTTTACTGCTGCGTTATTAACGGGTGGCTCCTTAAAATAAGCGACTTCGATGATTCGCCAGACATAAATAACAGCTAATATTGCCGCTAACAGAATAAGCACAGCAACTGGCCACCACCCCTGTGCCAACAATGCGGTTAGCAGATACCATTTGCTGACAAAACCAACGGTTAATGGCATACCAATTAAACTTAAGCCACCAATTACGATAGCAGCCATAGTCAGTGGCATCTGGCGGCCTAAACCGTGAAAGTTATTGAGCTGAACATTACCCAACCGATACATCACAGCAGCTAAGGCTAAAAAAATCGCGCTTTTCATCAACGCGTGATTAAACACGTGCAATAGAGTGGCGGTTAAACCGGTTACTGTACTGATGCTAAAACCAACAATCATATAGCCAATTTGAGCTATGCTCGAATAGGCAAACAGGTGTTTAATATTTTTTTGATAAATTGCCGAAATTGAGGCAATAAAAATGCCGATTAGGCCAAGTGCCATAAACAAAGTTTGTAAAGGCATGGTGGTGAAAGAAAAAGACAGGCCAAAAACCGAGAACGTAAAACGAACAAGTAAATAAATAGCAACTTTTGTTGCTGTTGCGGCGAAGAAGGCGGTGACAATTGAAGGCGCGTAAGCGTATGCATTAGGTAACCACTGGTGAAGGGGGAACAGTGCAAGCTTCAAACATACGCCGACAATAATAAAAGCAAAAGCAGTAAATACGGTACGTGTTTGTGCAACTTCAGGTAGGCGCTGGGAGAGATCCTGCATGTTCAGTGTTCCCGTCATTTGATACATCAAGCCAACACCAATTAAGATAAAAGTTGCACCGATAGTTCCCATAACCAGGTATTGATAAGAGGCCCAAAGCGCGCGTCTGTCTTTACCCATAGCGATTAAAGCATAAGTAGAAAGTGAAGATACTTCTAAAAAGACAAAAACATTAAATGCATCACCAGTAACGACAATACCCAACATACCGGTGAGTGATAACAGATATAAAACATAAAAGAGTGTGTGTTTGTTTTTATCTATTTCTTTTTCAATGCTAGTTTGAGCGGCGAATAAAACCGTGGTACTTATTGCTGAAACAATCAGTAAAACAAAGGCATTAAGCTTATCAATTCGGTATTCAATTCCCCAAGGTGGCTGCCAGCCGCCTAATTCGTAACTCAGCACTCCAGACGTCATTACTTGTTGTAATAACAAAATACTGATCAAAAATGTCAAGCTACTCACCAATAGAGAAAACAGCCAGACCAGCTGAGCACGCTTTAATAGCAGGCAAATCGGTGCAGCCATGAGCGGGACAATCACTTGCAAAACCGGAAGATGTGCTATCACTCTTCTTTTCTCACTTTTTTGTCTGCCTCGAATTGATTATCTTGTTGTTGAATTTCGTCTTCTTCAATGCTGCCATAAGCTGCTTTTATGCGAACCACTAATGACAGCGCCAAAGCGACGGTGGCAATACCGACCACAATAGCAGTAAGAATTAAAGCATGCGGTAAAGGGTTAGAATAGTGCATGATATCGTCTGCTAATATAGGTGCTGTACCACCATCAACTTTTGCCATACTGATATAAAATATGAATACAGAGGTTTGGAAAATAGTCAGCCCAACGATCTTTTTAATTAAGTTGCCATGAGCAATCACGACATATAGTCCGCTCATCATCAGCATTACCACAATCCAATAATTAAAAAGCCCGGTTAACATTAAGATGACTCCTGATTATATTTGTGTTTATTACTCTGTAGCATCTCCCTATAGTCGGCAAAGTTGAAAAAAATAATGATCATGACTGAAGCTACAGTACAGCCAACGGCCCACTCGATTAAAAGAATGCCCAAATGCTGACCAGCAATGGGATCATTGGATAAGAAATTATAGTCAAAGAAATTCCCTCCGTTGAGTAAAGAGACGAGACCAACGCAGCTATATAGCAAAACACCAGCAGCAGAAATTAACTGGATAAAAGGTTGATTAATGACAATACGTGCGCTGCTCAAACCAAATAACATCGCATACAGAATAATAGCCGCAGCGAAGATCACCCCTGCCTGAAAACCACCACCAGGGCCGAAATCGCCATGAAATTGAACATAAAGGGCAAACAACAGAATAAACGGGATCAACATTTTAGTAACAATGCGGACAACAAGGTGCTGCTCATGCATTGAATAATTGATGCACGCAATTTTGTCATCATCAACTGGACGGCGAACGATGGACAACAATGCCAACACCCCAATACCAGCAGTAAAGATGACAACCAGTTCACCGAAAGTGTCAAACGCTCTATAGCTTGCCAGTATAGACGTTACGATATTGACGATACCAATCTCTTGCATTGAATCGTTAATATACCTAGGTGCAACATGGTTGTGGATCGGTGCATCGGCAGAGCCAAAATATGGCATATCTAACGTGCCATAGATCAACAAGCCACCTGTTATGATTATAATAAGTAGTGCCGGAAAAGGGTTATGTCGTGTTGTCTTCTCACTGCGTCCGGTTATCGTAATGACCACTAACATTAGCAAGGTAGATATACCCGCTCCCACTGCGGCTTCAGTAAAGGCGACATCGACTGCATCCATAGCAACAAAAAAGCTAGCGGACAATAAACCATAAATACCTGAGAGCATAACGACTGCAAACAGGTCTTTCATTCTAATTATGGCAATAGCAACAGCCGACAATAAGGTTAATAATACGATATCAATCACGATTTCGATGAGGTAGTCTCCTTACTTTCTAAATCAAGAGAACTTTGCTCAACACCGTTATGGTTAAGTTTTGGCATCAGCCCATTATGCAAAGCTGCTTTAGCTAATACATGGCTTGTGGTAGGGCTAATCAACAAGGTCAGTAATAAGATCATTACTAACTTGGCAAACACTAAAAGATCGGTACTGTGCATCATCAGACCGAGCAAAATCATGCCCGTACCAAGGGTATCTGTGACGCCAACTGCATGCATACGAGTATAGAAATCGGGAAAGCGTAAAATGCCAACACCACCTGAAACACAGAGAAAGCTACCGATAAATAAACACACGCCACTACTGATATCTAAAAAAGCATCCATTTAGCGCTCCTTTTCTGTCGATTCATTATTGGATGTTTCTGCGCTAGGCGTATGCTTGAATTGATTAGAATCTGAATAACGTAATACACCAATTACACTGATAAAGTTGATCAGTGCATAGACAATCGCGATATCCAAGAATTGCGGTCGCCCCATGACAAAGCCTAATAAAGAAATCAGCAGTACCGTTTTAGTGCCAAACATATTGACGGCCAAGATTCGATCATAAAGTGTTGGCCCGACCATACCTCTGATGGTTGCTAAAATCATGGCGATAAAAATGGCAAGTGTGGCAGCAACTAACATTAGTGTTCCAACAGGCATACTCGGCGATCCATCTCACCGGCTTGTAAGGATTCAATATCCATAGAGAGTAGGGCATGCACTATAATTTCGTCGTCTACCAGATCGATTGTTACCGTTCCTGGGGTTAAGGTAATGGAGTTTGCATAAATGACTTTTCCCATATCAGTTTTTTGATTGATTTTAATTTTTTTTAGTGTCGGTGATATGCTTTCCTTACCAAGCCAAATGTGCTTTACCACTTTGATATTGGCTTGAATAATCTCTTTGATAAGCCACAAATAGTAACCAAATATATTACGCGTTAAATATAGCGGTTGAGATTCATGATCAACAACATCCATTTGATGTGAAATAATTAACACTAAGATAATAGAAGCAGCCGCAAGCAACAAAATGAGTGCGCTATAGTGACCTGAATTGAGTAACCAAAATGCAGCTAATGTCACAAACAAACTGATGGTATGTCGTTTCATGAATCCTAACCTCTAGTTATTTAAAAAAAATTACATAATTACCATTGTGGCTAGCAAAATCAGATATGTTAAATGCGATGAAAAGGTATTCTATTGGGAGTAATTCAAGTCTATATCTTCGCTGAATATACGCCTTTACTGTTTGCTCGAGTTCAACTTAACAACTTTAACTATGAGCACCTCTAACTCTCCCTCTGTGAACAAAACAGAGTTTTAGCTTTATCTGAATTGGTTTTGAAAGCGATACAAGGTTCATTTAAGAATTGATCACCATCGAGCCATTTTGTAATCTGTAATAATCTGTTCCTCATTTGAAAAATATAATGTCGTCAGCTGGAATTTTTTGCTTATAAATACAAATTAGAGTGACATCAATTTGACTACGTTTTTGAAATTATTTTGTGAGATTATTTAATTTTGTGCTGGTTTAATTATCAAACAATCGGTGCGTAAATGATGCATCACCTTTTCGGCAAGATTACCCAAAAAGAAGCCACTAACGCCTTCTCGGCCAACGCAGCCTATAATTACCAAATCACTATTTAATTCGTTGGCCTGATGAGGAATGGTTCTATCCGGTGGTCCTGCGGTGATATGATTGGTCACATAACTCATATCAAAGTCAGCGAGCAGTTGCTGCATTTTTTCAGTCGCAGCGGGTGCTTTTTTTTGTTTGACTGAATGTTTATTCACCACGTCAAATTCCAGCAGCGGTTTGGCAATGGGAATACTATACATTGCGTGTAATTGGTTGTGGGTAACTCCAGACAAGGCTTTTCCCCAGCCTAGTATTAAAGAGTTTAGTTGTTGATGAGTTTTTTCATCAGTTGATAAGTCTAAAGCTAATAAAATATTGGTTTTACTGTTCCACTTAACGTGGCTGGCGATTAATATTGGACAGGGTAAGTGACGTGTTAATGTCCAGTCGGAAGGGGTGTGAAACAACGATTCACTACGGTGCCCGCCCTTAATCACTAGATCTACAGGCTGTTGAACACAGCGATTAACCACCCAGTCAGCAATATTATCACTAATAATCACTTCGCTAGTGATTTTTGATTCCCCATCAAAAATGCTCTTAATATTTGAATTAAGTGACTGTTTAGCCTGTTCTATATGTTGTTCGAGGGTGATATCTGAGTCGTTGCTGGGATGAATAAATTTGATTATTTCTACCGTCGCTCGCATAGGTAGGGTAATATCACGAGCCTTTTCTAATGATAGTATATCGTCGTCTTCTATATCAGCAATAACCAATACCAGTTTACTCATGGATTTCACTCCTGTTGTACTACTATATGAGAGCATAATCTAGGCTTTAGCAATTATAGATTGATTGCTCTGTAACACATTGCTCTTAAATAAACAGCAAGTTCATAACCAATAAGTATAATCCATGAATACAAAAGGTGTGAGTGAATGTAGCTCGCTCAATATAGATGATTATTGGACTACTTAGTCTTCCTACTTTGCATAACATTATTTATAGCAACGTTCAGGTTGTCAGCTATACATTAAAATGATATTAACCGCTTTAATGTATAGTCCTTTTTATCTTGTTTATGTATTTATCTGACTTAAAGATGTTTCAAAAGTTCATCCCACTTCACTAGAGAGCTCTAATACAGATGGCTTTGAGTATTTTAACGATTATAGAAGTTCACAAGTTGTTGCTTCGAAAAATGCCCGTTAGGTTGTTTAATAACCTAATGGCGAATTCATTGCACGAACAATAGCCTGAAGCACAAGCAAACTTATCAAATGGCATTGCAGCATTATTAGTTAGTATTAGTGACCAAATAACGCGGCATAACTGCGAATGCGCTGGCCATGCCAGTACCGTCCATCGAATTTGTTAGCTAATGCAACTGCAGCTTCTCTGCTAATGTTCAACCTGACCCACGCCTCGCTATTATTTGTTTCAGCCCTATGAACAATTATTATCTGTTCTATACTGCTTCGCTGAAAATGTAACAACAGGCGAAGCTCTTCTTCATAGACCTTTAGCGGCAGGTTAGAAAATTGTAATTCCCATGATTTTATCATCATTAACAATACCAAACTTAATACTTATTTATCGCCCTATAGATTATAGACGATGGCGTTGTTAATTTAGCGCCTGCCTTAGGATTATGTGATGATTTTGATATAAAAATGCAAATGTTTATTTTGAACATCGTTTCAATAGTCGTATATGACTTTAATGTAATTGTATAGTGATATTGGTTAATCTTTCTTTACTTACCGTGCGACGAAATCTTGTAATAGACAGTTACATTTTTAAAGTAGCTGATAACAAAGATTTCTGTATCCTTACATCATTGCAACGAATGTAACATCTAATCGATTTGATTAAGGGATAAACTGTGACACGTAAAAAGCAAATTATTGTACCGATCGTCATTTTAGCAACTGGGATTTTGTTGTTTGTTGGCTTTTCAAGCATGAAAAAGCCACCGGAAGAAAAGGCTGATGTTGATATTACACCAATTGTCGCAGTTGAAGCCGTTACGGTTGCACCAATGACTCTGCAAGTAAGCTCGTACGGTATTGTGAAGCCTAAATATGAAACAGCATTAGTCGCGCAAGTTAGTGGTCAAATAGTTGCGCTGTCTGAAGACTTTGTTCGTGGTAAATTTGTTAACAAAGGGACATTACTCGCTCGTATCGACCCCAATGATTATGAAGCAGCCCTTATTGAAGCTCAAGCCAATATGGCATCTGCTCGTGCCGCACTAGAAACCGAACGTGCGCAAGGCAAGGTAGCCGAGAGTGAATGGAAACGCATTACTAATACTTCACCAACAGAATTAAGCTTACGTAAACCTCAACTTGCTCAGGAAATTGCTCGAGTTAAATCAGCTCAAGCTTCAATTTTAAGAGCTCAGCGTAATTTAGAGCGTACAGAAATACGCGCGCCGTATGATGCGATGATTGACAGCAGAACTATAGGTTTAGGATCGTTTGTTGGGGTTGGTACAAATATTGGGAAACTACTCGGTACAGCTCTAGCAGAAGTTCGATTGCCTGTTGCAGATAACCAATTACAATATTTGACCAATCAAGGTAATGGTGCAGTTGTTAACTTATTAGGTGCTTTTGCTGGTGTGGATGTGCAATGGAGCGCAGTCGTTGCCCGTAGTGAAGGCATTGTCGATAACAATAGCCGGATGACTTATCTAGTCGCTGAGGTAAAAGACCCATACGCCTTGATTGAAGGTGAAACTACGCAAAAGACAGCGTTACGTTTTGGCTCTTATGTTAATGCCGAAATTGTCGGCGTTAAAATAGCTCAGGCTAGTTTGGTACCTCGTTATTTGGTTGAAAATGGCCGTGTGGCGGTATTAGATGCTGAGTCAAAGCTACATTATGTAGATATTGAAATTGCCCGCCAAGAGGGAGGTAATGTAGTTGTTTCTAATGGCTTGTCTGATGGTGACCAACTTATTATCTCTGCCTTAGATTACCCTGTTAATGGCATGAAATTAGCTGTATCGAGCACCTCAGAAGAAAACGAAGTTGAGCAAGATGTCGAAACATCAGCTGTCACTGTGGCGAGTGTAGGAGTTAACTAATGGAAGAGACTAACAAAGGCTTAATTGCTTGGTTTGCCCGCAATAGCGTAGCAGCGAATTTGTTGATGATCTTTATATTAGTGGGTGGCTTTTTAACCATTCAGACGATTAACAAACAGATGTTTCCACAAGTAAAAATCAATTGGATTTCTTATGCCGCGCCTTATCCGGGTGCTGCCCCGCAAGAAGTTGAAGAAGGCATCACTATTAAGATCGAGGAAGCCCTCGAAACCGTGCAAGGCCTTAAACGAGTGATTACTTACTCAAATCGAAATTATTCAAATGGCTGGTTCGAGGTAGAGCTAGACTATGATCCACAAGTGGTTTTAGAGGAAGTTAAATCAGCGATTGATTCAATTTCCAGTTTTCCAGCTGGTATGGAAAGAATCAAAGTTGAACGAGAAAAATTTCGCCAAGAAGTGATGTACATGAGCTTATATGGCGATCTAACCAATGCAGAATTAAAAGAGTTAGGCCGTAAAATTCATACCGAAATACAGCAACTCCCCTTAGTCAATGTGTCGGAATTTTTCAGTGGCTTAAATTATGAAATTTCAATTGAAGTCAGTAAAGATAAACTACGCGAATACGGAATAAGTTTTAGGGATGTTGCGCAAGCAGTACGTAATTATTCAAGAAACATGTCAGCAGGGCAAATTCGTGCTGAAAATGGCTATATAAACTTACGCGTTGAAAACCAAGCTTATCGTGGTCATGAGTTTGAATTAATTCCCGTTATTACCTTAGAAGATGGCACTAAGATTTTACTTGGCGATCTGGCTACTATCATTGATGGCTTCGAAGAAGGCCTACAGTATTCTAAATTTAATGGTAAGAATTCTGCGACCATTTTCATTGGTGCCGCAGACAATCAAAGTATTACTGATGTTGCTGGCGCAGTGAAAAACTATGTCGAAGAAAAACAAGAGGAGTTACCTGAAGGCGTTCAGTTAGAAACATGGGTAGACATGACTTATTACCTTGAAGGCCGCTTAAACATGATGTTAGACAATATGAAAAGTGGCGCGGTATTAGTTTTTTTAATGTTGGCGATATTTCTTCGTGTTCGTTTGGCCTTTTGGGTGATGATGGGATTGCCGGTCTGTTTTTTAGGCACGCTTTTAGTGATGCCGATGGAATTTGTCAATGTAACCATTAACGTGATCAGCTTATTCGCCTTTATCTTAGTCTTAGGTATTGTCGTCGATGATGCCATTGTTATGGGCGAAAGTGCCCATGATGAAATAGAGGAGCATGGCCATACCACTGAAAACGTGATTAGAGGGGTGAAGCGAGTTGCTATGCCTGCAACCTTTGGCGTGCTGACAACTATCGCGGTATTTGTGCCCTTTCTTTTTGGTGAGGGGCCGTCATCAGCCTTTGGCAAAGCCATAGGCGCAGTGGTTGTCTTATGTTTAATTTTCTCTTTGATTGAATCTAAATTAATCCTGCCTGCGCACTTAGTGAAAATGAAAGTGAAGGAATTTAATCCTAAAAACCCATTGGATAGAATTCGCCGTGTGGTTGATGTGAAGTTGAAAAGCTTTATCGAGAATGTGTATCGCCCAGCGCTGGTTATATGTATTGAGTATCGTTATGCGGTATTAATGTTCTTTATTAGTTTGATGTTAATTAGTGCCGGTTTATTTTCTGGTGGTTTTGTTCGCTTTATCGGCCAGCCTAAAATACCTCATGATTTCCCACGTATTAATGTTGAGATGAATGTCGACGCCTCTGAGAAAGCAACACTGAACACCTTATTAAATATTCAACGTATTATTTATCAAATTGATGAGAAAATTGAAGCCGAGCATGGCACTTCAATGATTTCTGATATGCAAGTCGATCTACGCAGCCGTACCAGTGGTCAGGTTATGGTTAAATTGGTTGTGCCTAAACTAAGAGTAATGAACACCTTTGAATTAGCCGACTTGTGGCGTAACGCCATTCCTGATTATCCAGGTGTTAAATCGTTAACGATTGGTGATAACTTTTTTGGTGGTGGCCGCGATGATGGTGACATTGCCTTTCGACTAGAAAGTTTGAATGACGCACAATTATTAGCTGCGGCCCAAGAGCTGAAAGTGAAACTGAATACCCTTAAAGGTGTTGGTGATGTCAATGACAGTCGACAAACCAGCGCCAAAGAAGTACAGCTTGAATTGAAACCTCTAGCCAATAGTCTAGGTTTGACACTGGCGGAAATAGCTTCACAAGTGAGTTACAGCTTTTATGGTTTAGAAGCACAGCGAATTTTACGTGACAGTGAAGAAATAAAAGTTATGGTGCGTTATCCACTTGAGCAACGCAGTAGTGTTGGCCATGTCGATGATGTCATGATCCAAGCTCCGAATGGCGCTGAGCTACCCTTGTCAGAATTAGCAGACATCGTGTTAACTGACGGCGTTACCCGCATTCGTCGAGAAAATGGTAATCGTACTATCAATGTCTGGGCTAGTGTTGATGCTGAACAAGTAGAACCTTTTGAAATTGCTAAAGACATTCGCGATAATTTTATTCCACAATTGTTAAGACAATATCCGCAAGTGCAAAGTGAAGTGTCAGGTAGTATCCAGGAAGAAATGGAAAGTGCCGATTCACAATTACGTGACTTTGTGATTTCGTTAATGGTGATCTTCTCACTTTTAGCTATTCCATTAAAATCTTACTCACAAGCCGTGATGATTATGGTGGTGATCCCCTTTGGTGTCATCGGTGCAGTATTTGGACACTTCATTTTAGGCATGGATTTAAGCGCGCTATCTGTGATGGGGATTCTCGCAGCAGCTGGCGTGGTGGTGAATGATTCTCTAGTGATGGTCGATTACGTCAACAATTCTCGTAAAGCAGGTGTGCCTTTGAAAGAGGCGGTTACTCATGCGGGTACGAAACGTTTTCGGGCCATTATGTTAACCTCGATAACGACCTTTATTGGTTTGGTACCGATCATCTTCTTTGAAACCAGTGCCCAAGCTCAAATTGTGATCCCAATGGCTGTTTCATTATCATTCGGCGTACTGTTTGCCACGATAGTGACCTTAATCTTCATTCCAAGTTTGTATGCCATAATTGAAGATTTGAAGAAGCTGTTTCCTCGTAAAAAATCAGCGTTGAATGTTGCTGCTGATCAGCTAGAAACAGCGAATTAAGTTACGAGACGTGTAAAATAAAATCGTTAGGTGAGTTACTCAAATAAGTCGCGTGCTGTTGGGTAGCTCATTAACCTCACTTAACAAGAATCCCTTTGTATTGATTTCTCAGCTTAAAGGTTCACGGCAAGCCATGTTGATATCGGCTCTCTAAACTCGTAGTTAACGCCTAAATATGCCAACCCATTATCAATGATCGCTATATATCAAATGGTACAATCCCAAAAAACTACAAAAATATTTAGAAAACAGCATCCTTTTTATAAGTTGTCCGTCTTTAGAGCTGAACATACATTTTTTACTAGCAATAAAGAGGTGCTAAAATGAATTATCCTAACAATGAAAATCAAACTAAACTGATAACTTGTGGTTGTTGTAACTGTAAGTGCAATGATACGCAGTGTCATTGCAGTGGTGATAGTCAAACAGATCAGTCAATATGTGAATGCAATAACTGTACATGTACATCTCATAACAGTTGTTGTGACTGATCTTTTGAATCTAAAATAAGGTAATAGTCGCTTTAATAAGCGGCTATTAATACAGTAGAAGATGATAGAAACAATTTGGAAAACCTTTCACCAACAACTATTCAATTTTATAAATAGCAAAGTTAATGACCCCGCAACTGCAGAAGATATACTGCAAGAAGTATTCATTAAAGTTCATAAAAATATTGAAAATTTAACTTCAAAAGATAAATTGCAACCTTGGCTATACCAAATATGCCGAAATACAATTATTGATTTTTATCGAGTTAAAAAACTAGATACAAATAGTGAAGATTTAGAGCTAATTGCCGATGAACAGCAAGATGAAAGTGATCAAGTACAACTGAGTCGTTGCATACGAACGTTAATTTCAGATTTACCAGACGGCATAAGCAGTATTTTATTCGATAGTGAATTACAGCAAGTTAAACAACAAAACATAGCCGATAAACATCAATTAAGCTTGGCGGCGGTTAAATCTAGAATAAAACGAGGCAGGGTACAGTTGAGAAATAAGCTTCAAGCTTGTTGTGACTTTGAGTTCAAAGAAAGTGGACCTGAAGCTGACTGTAAGAATAACTGTGGTTGCGAAGGCTGAGAAGGATTAATATTTTATTGGGAGGCTGCAACCAATTGTATTTAGTTGATGTTAATTTTAACGTTTTAGCCTAATCTCCAGTCGTTCATCGAGGCTCTATTTATAGCAGCTAACAGTTCTGTTTAAATATATTTGTTTGCCATAAGTTTATTACACGCGGCATTAGGGTGAATCACGGCTTTGGTAATTTTTCCGTGCTGGTGTGTAATAATAGGCTTGTTAATGTAGCCATTAAATTTTCGTGATTTCCACTGGGATGATAGGGCAAAGTCGGTGCTTAAATTGGCAATTAACCCTGTAGATTTATGAACTTTTTGTTTGTTTTTACTATAAATATTGTCGCTTTCGTTAACGCTAGACAACTCATCGATAAAGGTTTTCTCACGACTTGCGGCAACAATGCAGATCCTATTTTCAGCTGCGCGAGATAACAAACTATATTCAACCTCGCACGACTCTTGAATATCAAAAGGCACAAGTAACAAGTGGATGTCATTCAAAGCCGCCACTTTGACTATTGCAGGTATGTTAGCATCATCAGCTGTTAGCATAGCGACGTTTATGGTTCCTTTCTCTAAGGGCAACTCAATAATGTTTAAATCGTTACCTAGCACAGCCCATTGATATCTTCGACAAAAATGTAATTGTTGCTGTGTTGCAAATAAACCATGTTCACTTATCAAAACCGCCTGGTGCACTCCCTCAACCACTACACTCGTGCACACGTATTGAAACGGTCTCAGCACTGTGCTGACTTGTGAAATTAGCTGCTTACTCAAACAGGCTATTTGGCTAAGTTGTTCAGGATCATTGGTGATTGTTTTATCCGCGACAAAGAATAGTTCAGGTAACTGGATTATGTCACTGAGGTTATTTTCAATATAATGACATACATCTTCAATGGCTTGTTCATTAGATTTATAAGTTGCAAAGATAGCAACATTAGTGGTCTCTGGAGCGTTATTATCATGGTCAGATGTTTGTTTTTGCTTGGCGAGTATTTGCTCTTGGTAAAGTTCAGGACGCAGCTGTTTACTCAACTCAGTACCATCAGGTCGAAATTTATTGTTGATACTTAAGCCTGAACATTTCATCTCTATGTCAGCAAACACAAAACCTTCTTCATTGTTCACTATTTGGGCTAGTACCTTACCATCAGGTGAAACTATTTGGCTTTGACCAACCCCAACGAGATATTTTGGGGGAATAAAACTTTGCGCTGAAAAAATGTCACTTTGCTGTTGTGGCATAAGAGGTCCAATTTTATTTGCAGTAGCTAAAAATACCTTATTTTCATGCGCTCTTGCTGGATCATGTAAACCACTTTGATCTAATGCGTATGAATTCATCGAATTACATAATAATTTTGCACCACGTATGGCCAATTCGTTCGGGATCTCAAAGGAAGCACCATCGCTATCGATTAAAAAACCAAGCTCACCAAATGGCGTTGCTACAACTTCCTGTACTTTATTCGCGCAAATAAAAAAGTCATTTTCATGTTCAGTCAATGTTGGTTTATCCACTTGATGAATAAGTTCTCCAGCCGGTGAAAATAAGCATGAGGTCACACTAATATTTGATTTAATTAAGCCGTTTTGATGATCTCGCAATAGACCTCTTTGCACCGTTACATTGATCACGATATAGCAGGCATGTTTTTTTGCTTGCTGCGCTATACGCTGTAAAAAAGTACCATTAATCGCTAAGGCTTGCTCCCATGCATGATTATGATCGACGTACCAAGGCTGAGTATTACAAAATTCAGGAAGAACGATTAATGATGGTTTACACACGGCTGCTGCATTTATCACACGAATACAAGTTGCTAGGTTTTCTTGAGTATTTAATGATGTGGCAAATTGAGAAACGGCTACTCGCATGATTTATAATTTCCATCTAACTAATAAATGTTTGAATTTTGACTTATGAAAGCATTAGGCTTTATCGACGAGATTTTACATTAAAAAGTTATCGTTGCGGGTATTATTACTACTTTAACTAAAGTTAGCTTTAACCTGTAGGTTATCTTTAAAGAATTAAACCTAAAATCCCAGCAAAAGCTGGGATTTTATCTAAAGAAAATTGAAGTTCAACAATAAGTTAAGCTGCTTCTAGAAACCTTTGTTGTTCAGAACTTGTGTCTCGTTCCGGCTCAGTGATCATAAAGCTTAATATGATTGGCACTAAAATCAGAGTGAACACAGTTGAAACTACAAGGCCGCCAACTACTACTGCACCTAAGCCTCGATACAGTTCACTTCCCGCGCCTGGCATTAACACCAGTGGCAACATGCCACCGACTGAAGTTAATGTAGACATCATAATAGGGCGAACACGGCTTTCAACCGACTCTCTAATTGCTTGGCGAGGACTGATCGCTTTCTCTTTTAAAATGTTCAACGTTTGATGCACAATTAAGATAGCATTGTTTACCACTACACCAGCTAAAATTACGAAGCCTAAAATAGTAAGTACATCTAAATTTTGAATAGGTGTGTAGCGGTCCATTACACTGGCCCAATGCACACCCGCCAGACCAATAAAACCGCCTAGAGTTGCCAGTGGCACCGTCACTAGAATAACCAATGGGTATTTCCAGTTTTGAAATAATACCACCATAACTAAATAGATCACTAACATCGCTAAAAAGAAGCTGGAAGCTAACATGCCAGTTATTGAACCATCACCAAGTAAAGCTGTTTTAATATCGTTAAGTTTGCCCGCACTGCCTGCAAGGTTAACCTCAACTAATGGTGATATAGCACCTGCACTGCGCAATTCATCTACCATGCTGTTGATTGACACAATTGCTTGTTCTAAAGGCATGCCTGCTGGCGGTGTAAACTGCAAAGTTACCGCTCGTTGGCGAGCTACATGCTTGATTTGGTCCGCACTTTGAGTACGTTCTAATAATGCTAATGACTGTATATCGACAACCTGTCCTTGTGGCGTCGCTAAAGGCGTTTGCAATAATTCATCAATAGGGAAGTCACCTTGCTGAGCATTACTAACAATTTTAATGTCTTTAAGTTCGCCACCAATTTCAAAGCCATTCATTAAAATAATGCCATCGCCATTCGCTTGTACGGCTAAGCCTAAATCACGACGTGTCATGTCTAATTCAGCCAGCCTTTCATCTATTGGAGCAATGGCTAATTCTGGTGTCGGCAATAGAAAGTTAGCTGGCTCAGGCAACGTTGCATAAGGGCCGTAATTACCGATCAATTTAAATAATAATGCCATTGCACCTTGGGTAATTTGCGGTAAATCATCACCGACTAAATCAATTTGAATGGCTGACCCGGTTGTACCGCCAGTATTAAATAATGGAAACTGAAAGGCAAAACCGATAACATCTGGGGCATTTACCCCCATTAATGTTTGATTAAGCAAATCGACTGCGTCGACAGTTTTTTCAGCATCCATCGGGATCAAACCGTGCAGCACTTGTCCGCCCATAGCGACTAAAAAGTAATGGTCAATTGCTGGCGCAGTAATTACTGAACCATCGCGTAAACGTACGTCTGGGCGATTGTCTTCGGTCGGAAGTGGACCATTGCGCAACTTAGTTTCTGCAGTAAATCGGTCGCCTGAAATTTCCCATGCTGGTCGTAACTTATCTTCAATGCGATCGCCTATTTCAGAAATTTGATCTAAATTATAACCAGGTGGTGGCACCATAAAACCAAAAGCGAAATTACGATTGCCCTTTGGCAAGTAGTCCATTGGTGGGATTAATAGTGCAATGCCGACCAACGTTAATACGGCAAAGCTGGCAATTACCATTACACGCTGTTTTGTACTGCCCGATATTTTATAAACCAGACCGGCTATTTGTTTAGGTACCTTGCTCGCTTTTGCTGAAAGTCGGTTTAATAATCGGTTATTTATGTTTACCTGCTTACTGTCAGTTTTAGCTCTTAATAAATGGGCACCAGCAACTGGGATCACTAACACTGAAACAATAAAACTGATAAGTACTGCGGCCATAATTGCTAAGGATATATCTCTAAATAACTGACCTGCGCTATCTTGAATGGTTAATATTGGAATAAACACCACTAGCGTTGTTAACGTTGACGCAAAAACTGCACCGGCAACTTCTTGTGTACCTTCAACACTAGCTTTTAGAGCGCTTTTGCCCTTTTCTAAATGACGAAATATATTCTCAATTACCACAATGGCATTATCAACCACCATGCCTACGGCAAAAGCCATTCCGGCTAAAGAAACAATATTAATTGAACGGCCTAATGCCACCAAAACAACAATTGATCCAACCATAGAAATGGGAATAGCAATGGCAATAACACCAATTGTGCGTAAAGAGCGTAAGAATAATAACAAAGTAAATACTGCAAGAAGGCCACCAATTAATATATTGCTTTGTACCAAATCAATGGCATTTTCTACATAATTTGAAGAGTCCCAGGTCTGCACCAGTTCAAAGGTACCTGCAAGACCAAGTTTTTTGGCATGTTGTTCAAGTAAGCCTCCAGAGGCATTAAGCTTGCTAAATTCAGCCTTCAGTTCATCCATTGTTTCCAGTAAATTAGCGCCATTAGCTAATTGGAAATTGAAAAAGGGCATCTTCACACCACGCGCTCGCACCCAATCAGTCATTTCTTTATAGGTTTCAACAACTTCCCCTATATCTTTAAGGTAAACTGGTCCGTTTTCATCACGACGAATAACCGTATTCGCTACGGTCTGTGCATCGCTAAATCGGCCCATGGCACGCACCCGAATATCATTTTTGCCATCAGGTAATTTACCGCCGGAGTAGTTGCTATTAGTAAGTTGAATTGCATCCACTAATTGACTGTAACTGATGCCATAGTTGGCTAGACGAATAGGGTCAAAACGAATTTGTAACTCCCGTTCACGAGCTCCCAAAATGCCAACTTTTGAGATCCCTTCAATGTTTTCCAAACGTGGTCGTAACCGGCGCTCCATAAAATCATAAAGCGTTGTATTATCAAAATTGGGATCTGTTGCTGCTAATCCTACCCAAGCTATGTAGTCAACCGACATAGGATCAACACCTTCAACGGTTGGCTCACTTACACCGTTAGGGTAAGCCGGTACCTCATTCAGTTTTTGCACGACTTCAGCTTGGGCTTTACTAATATCAGTGCCTGTAGCAAATTCTAACCGTAATTGTGCTGCAGATGTTTGGCTGATACTGGTCATTGAAATTAAACCGGTTAAATCAGACAGCACCTTTTCTTGTTCTGCCACCACATCCGATTCAATTTCTTCTGGTGAGGCGTTTTCCCAAAAAGTTCGTACACTAACAACAACAGAGTCAACGGTTGGTGTCATTTGCACCGGCACTTGGTTAAAGGCCAATATACCAGCGAGTATTGATAAAATAACGCCGACAATAACGCTTATTGGTTGATTTACTGCGGTTTCTACCATTTTCATTATAGAGCCCCGCGCGCTACTGAATTATTCGTTGTGTCAGCTACAGCAACAACCGGTCCTGGCATTAAGCGTTCATTGCCTTCGGTGATCACCTTATCATTTGCTTTTAAGACAGGGCTCATCACTGCTGCTATTTTACCTTGATGAAATAGCACTGAAACAGGCACTGGCTCGGCAGTTTGTTTATCGTCTGCGGTATGAACCTTGTAAACTAACGTATTGCTACCACGGCGAACAATAGAGTCTTTAGGAACGGTTAAATAGCGAGATTTCATCCCTTCAGGTATCCAGCCGGCAACTGACATTCCTGGCATTAAACCAAAAGACTCAACTTGAGTTACTAACTTAAATGTACGAGCTCGTGCGTCCACATTACGTAATACTTTACTGTTATAGCCGCTAAGCATTTTGCCACCAACATTCAAGCCCAAACTCTCTGGCGCCGTGTTAAGGTGCTGAGCAAAACGCTCTGGCACGTCCAGCCAAGCTTCAAGCTTGCCTTCTGAGGTTAATGTTAGAGCGCTGTCGCCTGCACCTAACCATTGCCCTGGCTCTGCCAGTCTTTGCGTAATTTGGCCATTAAATGGAGCTTTAATAGACATGTCATCTAAACGCACTTCAACAATACGTAATTGCGCCTGCAAAGCTTTAACTGCTTCATGCGCCGCAAGCACTTGAGCTTGTGTGATTAAGGCGGCAGCTTTGCTTTGACGTAATCTCTGCTCTGAAATAGCATTTTTAGTTGCCGATTGCTTATAGGCAACAAAGTCTTCTTCGGCTAAGTCAAACTCGGCTAAGGCTAACGTATGCTGCGCTTTTGCTAGAGCCAGTTCTGAAGTTAATCGAGATTTTTCTGCTAACATCTTACGGTCATCAATTTGTAGCAATGCTTGCCCGGCTTTAATCGTGTCACCTTCATTAACAAATACCTTAATAACAATACCAGCTTCAGCAGAAGCAACACTTGTTTGGGTAACTGCTTTTAAAGTGCCTGTTACACGTTTATGCGCTTGCAGTTCTTGTTCAGTAACTGTAGAAAAGCGCACCACTTGATTGGCCGATGCCGCCGTAGAGAAAAACACCGAAGTAACAGTGCTAATAAAAAGAAAAGATAATGCAGATGCTTTAATTAAATTTAAAAATGAATATGGACGCAAGTTATTCCCCTGATAATATTATATATATTAGACCAGTCGTCTAGTGGGCGCATTTTTGATCTTTTTAAGCTTAGATGCAAGTCATTCACTATGCTTTTTTGCTATGGATATGTTTTTTTAGTTATAAAGAATTCGTTAATAGAGTGCTAAATTATTGTAAATAACGGAAGGGTAAGGCTTTTCCTGGCTATATAAGGTTGTCGACTTTGTATTTGATGATGTGCTTTTTGCTGATTTTAAAATGTTACTAATTATGAATAAATCACAATTTAAATAACCGTTATAAAGATAACGGTTGTAATAAATTTAATGTTTTTAAGGAGAAACGGTTGGGGATTTGAAACTGAGTAATAGCAGAATTTGGACAGTTTATTGTTTAACTAATAGAAAGTTAAAGATGATCTCAACAAAATTATCATAGGCTTGAGTACTATTTTCTACTTGCATTTGAATTGACGCGCCATTACTGGCATTAAATAAAAAACTGGCCATTTTAGCGGCATCAATATTATCACCAAGTTCTTTCTCTGCTTGAGCTTCGTTGATCACTTGCGCAAGTTGTGCATTCATAGAGTCTTGCGAACATTTTAAAGCGCCACGCATCGATTCACTTAGCTTTGACTGTTCAAGTGCGAGCTTGGGTATCAAACATTGACAGTCTATGCCTTCTTCTTCATGAAACTGTTGGATACGAGCAAAAAAGTTTTTTATTCGTGTTAGTGGACTGTATTTTCGGTCACGAAATATCTCTCGAAAGAACTCACTGTTTTCATCAGTAGCTCTTTCGATTAATGCCATGCCAAAGTCTTCTTTAGACTTGAAGTAGTGATAAAATGACCCTTTAGGCACGCCAGCGCTGTCTAATATTTCTTTTAGACCACAGCCGTTATAGCTTTTTTCAATAATGAGACTATGACCTGCAGCCAGTATCATTTCACGGGTATCTTGTTTAACCATTTTCTATCTCAAGTATTATTAAAAACGTTATATAATTGATTATTATTGGACCAGTCGTCTTGAATGTCAATTACTACGTGTATATTTTTAATCGATGCTGCAGAAAGAGATAAAATATTGGTCATATTAATTAACTTTTATAAAAATAGCCTTACTGAGCTACTTTTACTCGGATTTTATTCTTGGCAATGCGTTTTTCATGCAAGCTTTTTAATGCTACTGCAGCTTCTTTTTCATCAGGCATTTCTACAAAAGCAAAGCCTTTAGATTTTCCTGTAGCTTGGTCTAACACTAAGGTGCATTCTGTGACGTAGCCATGTGCAGTGAATAGTTGGCGGATTTCTTGTTCTGTTGTCGAGCGTGAAAGGTTACGAACTAAAAGTTTCATAATGATCCAGGTGATAAGTAAATATAATCTGAATTATCGCAATAATTTCTACATTTACCAAGTTATTGTTTAAATATAGTATGTTCGTCAATATGCCAAGGTTATAACATACATATTGTTAAATTATATGATTTCCACATCCCTGCATCGCCAGTGTAAGTTACCGTAAGGAAAGGTAAAGAAAGGTAAATCCCCGCTCTGTTTGTGAACAAAATGTAAAAACACAACTCTACAAATTGCAACAATTTCCACGCTACTTTGAACGTCTGTTCAAGCAATTGACAGGTTTTCAAATAGCAGCATTTTAATTTTTTATGGTGCCCAAAATGAGTTACAAACAAAACAATTTCTTTTCCCAAGTAGTAAAATCAATACTATGTACAGGTATTTTTCTATTCACCATCACCGGTTGTGAATCTGATGACGACAGTGATGACACCTTAGGCTCAGTTCGTTTATACAACGCTTCCGCAAATGCTCCTGAAATATTCTTAACTGTAGATGAAAATATTGATGAATACGATGATGACGAAGCAGATGATTTTGAAAAAACATTTTCAAGCATTGAACTTGGTGAATCTACCGGTAACTTTGAGTTAGAAGCCAAAGAATACTACGTTGAACTTGCATGGCAGGACGATGATAGCTCTTACCGGGACGATTTAGAGGTTATTTATCAAACTGAGCATAAAATAACGAAAGACAACATACATCTCATCGTCATCGCTGAAGATATTCAATCACCTACGGTATTATCTTATGATATTGCTGAAATAGATGACGATGATGACGCAGATGATGAACTGTTTAATCTCAGTTTATTAAATATGCACCCTTGGTCTGATGGTATCGATATTTATCTATCAAAATCGGATGAATCATTTAACCAAGCCAAGTTATTGGGGGAGTATAATTACACCGAACTATCCGACAATCAAAAGCTTGAAATAGATGAATATGTCTTTTACATTACCTCGGCTGGAAGTGAAGAAGTATTGTATCAGTCAAGTGAAATCGATTATCAGTATACGAACCAATACGTTATGGTAATTCGAGAAAATCCAGGTGTTGGCGATTCACCTTTTGTTATTGACCGGGTTTCATCATCAAATGTTGAACTTTACCAGCACGAAGGAGACAGCGCTCAATTTCGTACGTTTAATGCGATTGTAAATCACGATTTGCTGCCAAATTATCAAGGCGAATTTGCGTTATCGTTAAATTCTGTTGATGACTCAATAGAAATTTCAGCTACTGAGTTTGGCGAATTTAGTAATTCAGTGGGTACCGCTGAGGGTGACTACAGTGCTGATTTGAGCATACCTGATACTGGCGAAATCATTTTGCAAAATCATTTAATTACTTTAGCCGAAAACACCGATAAAACAATATTCTTTTACCTCGAAGAAGATGATGTTGATTTAGACGGTGACGGCGATGTTGATGAAGATGGCGATGGTTATGTGGACGAAGTTGAGATCACCGTAAAGTCATTAGTCGTAGATAACAGTACCAGTGCGAGTATTTATAATCATGAAATTAAAATTATCAATTTCGTTGATAATGATGATTTTAATGCCGTTGGTTTTTATTTCGTCAGAAGTGATGAATTGATTGAAACAGCAAGCCTATACCAAAACGTATCATATTCATCTCCGGCAGCGATTACGTTAGTGAACAATACTTACAGCATTTATGCGGTAGCACAAGATGGTAGTAGTGATGTTATTCTGGTTAGCACGCAATTGACCCTTGATGAAAACAGTGAAGCAATGTTTCTGATTTTAGAAGAAAACATAGATGCACCGAGCGGTTATAATGTAAAGTTTGCTAACCAAAAAGGTTATTAACTTTAAAAAATCCGATTAATTGATTTGTGGCGACGTAAGACTTTCTCAAGCTGTATAGTGTAATATCGCCACAAATAAAACCATTTTGTAAATGTTGGATCTTTATGCATAAAATTAACTATGGGCTAGCGTTAATCTTCACCGTAATATTTAGTGGTTATTCGCTGGCAAATACAAATACATACGTAACAGTTGAAGAAGTTAAAATTACTAAAGCCAAAACCGAGCTGCCAAAGATCACCAGTCAGTTTGAATTGCTAATTAGCCAATTTACTGCTGAATTAGAAAAACCTGCTATAGAGAGCCGTCTAAGCACTGTAGCCACGCAATTTGCCAATAGCTTATGGCAGCAAGCAACTGCTTATATGCAAACCAATAAAACCTTTGATGACAGAGCGCTTTATTGGGGCCGATTACAAATGGCGAAACAGCTAAGAATATCAGCTGCATTTTATCAACTGTCTCTGGCTGAGCAGTCAACGTTGATGAGCGATTTTGAATTAGCCAGTCGCGGTTTAAGTGATGTGAAATTCACTAAAAATACAGATAAAAAAATATTGGTTACCGGCTTTGACCCGTTTTATCTGCATCGAAATATTGCGCAAAGTAATCCATCGGGTATTGCGGCAATAAACTTAGATGGTGTGGTTATTGAACATAATGGCGTAACCGCTGAAATCCAAACGCTGATTGTGCCGGTGCGCTTTAGCGACTTTGATCAAGGCATGATTGAAACCATGCTGACGCCTTACATTAAATCAGGTGAGGTTGATATGGTAACTACTATAAGTATGGGCCGCAAAGAGTTTGACTTAGACCGTTTCCCTGGCCTTCGCCGTAGCTCGGTAGCGCCAGGCAATTTAGGTGTTTATACCGGCGCTACTAGTAAAAATCCGTTAATCCCTTTTTATTTAGGTAAACCATTAACTGGCCCTGAGTTTGTTGAATTTAGTCTACCAGTTGCGGCAATGCAAAAAGCCAAGGGTAAATACCAAGTGATAGATAATGGCGCGATTAAAACTATACAAAAAGGCAAATTTTCAGCGACATCTTTAGCTGAGTTAGCTAACGAAACAGCAGTGCAGGGCTCTGGTGGTGGCTATCTTTCTAATGAAATTTCGTATCGTAGTATTTTAATTCGCAATCAATTTAATCCAAAATTGCCGGTTGGTCATATTCATACGCCGAGAATCAAAGACTGGGTTAAAGGTGAAGTAAAAGTCATTGTTGAGCAAATTCAGCAAATGTTTACTCAGGCAGTCACTGCCATTTAAATATTGCTTAGGAAAAATTATAGGACTAGGTATGAGAATAGATTGGACAAATATGGCTATTATTTGCCATTTCAAGTTTGTCCAATCTATGAATAAAAGATATGTTTTTTTGTCTATATTTAAACGCTTATATTATCTTTGCGGCTAGCAAAAAACCTCATCGGTAATGCCAAGGTTAATAAGATTAAATAACCAAAGCTGCCACTGCCACCACTACTGTCACTTTCATCAGAAGCAGTCTCTATATTATTTGCCGTTTCTTCTACAACAGGGAAAATATCCAGTGTAGTTACCGCACTATTGGTTAACTCGCCATCGGTTACTTCAACTGTAAAAGAAAAGCTCGTTTTTGAAGTTACCTCTGGTGCTTTAAAAGTTGGTGAGATACTGGTGATGTTTAGCAAGTTTACTTCTGGTCCCGCGGTTTGACTCCATGAGTATTGCAGAGTATCACTGTCAGGATCAGCTGAGCCATCTGCCGATAACTGTACATAGTCACCAACATAAATTGTATCTGTAGGACCAGATGCTACGGCCACGGGAGCTTGATTTGGCTGTTCAGGCTCTTCAGGTTGCTCCGGCTCTTCAATGACAATACAGCCGTCGCTATCAACAATACTATTTATTGGTGTATCAGGACATAAATCTAGATCATTACTTACGCCATCTTGATCATTATCCAGTACTGGTGGTACTGTGAGAACGCAGCCATCGCTATCTACAACACTGTTTAACGGTGTGTTTGGGCATAAATCGAGATCATTGTTTACACCATCCTGGTCATCATCAAGTATCACAGTATTATTTGGCGTAGCTTCGTCACAATAAGCAGATGAATTAGATGGATCTGGACTGCAGTGAGCAACATAATCTACTTCCATTGTTGCTGTGTTCAGACTTGAGTCAATACTGCCACCTAAGTTGCCACCCATGGCGACATTTAGCAAAACGAACATCGGCTCTTTGTATTGAGCACAAGTGCTTACATCTTGCGTGGTGACCAGGGTGTCATCAATATAAAAACTAATATTGTTTGCATCCCATTCCATCGCGTATTTATGCCACTGTAAAACATCGTTGCCACCATTTGGGTAGGTATACCTCACTTCACTGGCACAACCATTGGTATTGAAAAAGTTGGTGATATATGTGTTTGGCTGATTGGAAAACCATTCCCAGACGTCTATTTCACCTGCACCCGGTTGTGGCCAGGAGCTAAAATCATCATCATTTTTAATGGGCTGTTGGTTGATACGATTTTCCAGCATCCAAAAGGCCGGCCAGGTGCCACCTTCTAAATTGTGAAATTTTATTCTAGCTTCAATGCGCCCGTATAAGAATTCAGCCTTGTCTTTGCTGTTCAGTCTGCCGGAGGTCCAACTTTTTTGTGACCCACCTAAGCCTGGACAACTTATAGATTGCTTTCTGGCGATGATTTTAAGAGTACCGTCAGATACTTGGTAGTTTTGATTGGCCGTGCTGTCATCGTCGGTATAACATTGTACTTCGTTGTTATAATTCGCATTGGTTTGCGCAGTCCAGTTATTCCAGTTAACGCCATCATTATCGAACTTGTCAATCCACTCTACTTGCCAGCCAGCCTGTGCGCTTGCGGTTAACATAAGAAATGAAAATGTAGTTGCAATGTATTTAAACTTTTTTGAAGCAGTATTTAACTGCATAAATGAAAAGGTTTTGATAATGTGTACTCCTGATACATAAATTAATAGCTTAAGCCAAAGCCGTAACTGAATAGCGGGCAGTAGGGACTATCGCCAATACTGCTCGTAGAATGTGCTTTTTTGGGCCAACTGAATGACAGTTTGCCTTGAAAATTATAATCACCAAATAGCACGTCACTGATGCCTTGACCTTCTGAACCAGGTAGCCAGGCTGAAACAAATGCATTAGATGCAGCAAGTTCCTTATTGACGACTAACGGCCGGCCAGAGATTAAAACGGTAATAATTGGGATGTTTTTAGCGTTAAGGGTTTTGATTGTTTGGTAGTCTTCCGGGTGCAAGTTTGCCAACTCTAAAGAATCGCCGTAAGGTTTAATGATATTTATTTCACCGTTAATCAACGAACCGGTTTGAACAATAATATCGTTACCATTTCGTATATCGCCCATCCCTTCGGCATAAGAGCATTCACCAATAACAACAATTGCCGCATCAAACTCAGCTGAATTAACCGTGTCGGCAGAGACGTCACTAAGCAATGTGGCATTCGGTGCAACCTTTTCAACTCCCTGCCAAATAGAGGTACCACCTTCAATAAATTCATTTCCCGTTACGCCTTGCCAGTCGATGGTAAAACCACCACATTGATGGCCTAAATTATTGGCGTTTTTACCAGTAACCAAAATTTTCTGTTTTTTATCTAACGGTAATATCCCGTTCTGATTCTTTAACAAGACTAAAGATTTTCTCACCGCTTCCCTGGCTACTTCGCGATGAGCTAAGGAGCCAAAATCATCGTGGTTTGCCCATGTTCGGTGTTTTGGTCGTGGCATATCAAATAAACCACAATGAATTTTTACACTAAGAATTCGTCGAACCGCATCATTAACTCTTTCAATGGTTACAGTTCCCAGCTCAATATGGCTAATTAAGTGCTCAATAAATTCACGCCAATTTTGTGGCAACATAAACATGTCAATTCCGGCGTTGACACTAATACCGATAGATTGATAAAAATCACTGGATAAATAATCTATTGCATCCATATCGGACAGAACGAAACCAGAAAATTGCATTTTGTTCTTCAACACATCGGTGAGTAAGTATTTGTGACCATGGCATTTATCGCCATTCCAACTGCTGAACGAGGCCATCACAGTAAGTGCGCCAGCATCAAGAGCGGACTGAAAAGGTGGGATATGAGTTTTTGCCAACTCACTCCAACTGGCAACAGTATCACCTTGGTCAACACCATGAGCTGTACCGCCATCGCCTACCCAGTGTTTAAGGCAAGCAATAATAGAATGCTCGGCAACGTTATTTTGCATCCCCTTGATTATTCTCGGAGCATACTGAGTAGTAATTTTAGGGGTTTCAGCGAAACTTTCGTAAGTCCTGCCCCAATGATGATTTTGAGCAACGGCTAAATTAGGTGCAAAAACCCAATCTATGCCGCTGGCCAGAACTTCTTTAGCGGTTACGCTCGCGACTCGTTCAATGAGTTCGGCATCATTCATTGCGCCTAAGCCGATGTTATGGGGAAATATTGTTGCCCCTTTTACATTGTTATGGCCATGAATAGCGTCTGCACCATAAATGATTGGGATCGCTAAATGGTCTTTATCTGCGCTTATAGATGCACACCAATAATCATCAACCATGTTTAACCAGTCAATTGGTGAATTATCTTCAGGCAAGGATCCTGCACCACTTAATACAGAGCCTATGTGATATTTTTTCACATCTGCAGGGGAACAGGTTAAACGTTCAACCTGAACCATTTGACCAATTTTTTGCTCAATGTTCATGCTTGAAATCAGCTTTTCTACTTTCTCTTTTATGGTTTTGCTGAATTTAATCTGAGTCATTTATAGAACATCCGAAATATAAAATTCAGTTCTAAGTGTCGCCTCTGAGCTGCCACCTACCCATAAATGAAATTGCCCTGGTTCAGCATTTAATTGCATTTTCCGATCATAGAATGCTAAATCATCGGTAGATAATTCAAAGGTGATTGTTGTCGTTTCGCCAGCAGTTAAGTGTACTCGTTGAAAGCCCTTTAGTTCTTTTATCGGGCGGGTAACGCTACCGACCAAGTCTCTAATATAGAGTTGCGCTATTTCTTCGGCTGCAAATTCACCGGTGTTGGTTAACTGCGCTGAAATAGTTAATGTTTCGCCGAGAGAAATATTAGCATCACTTAGAGTAATGTTACTGTATGCAAATTGGCTGTAAGACAAACCAAAGCCGAAATGAAATAACGGCGAAAAATGCGTATCTAAATGCGTGGCCGCCATGCCTAAAGAGGTTTGTGCTGCTCTTTCGGGCACATCATTCATATGCACGAAAGAGGCTTCGGTGGCCGGCTTGCCAGTATGCTTTTGCGCGTAATATAACGGGATTTGGCCAACCGTACGTGGAAACGTAACGGGTAATTTTCCAGAAGGGGACTCAACCCCAAAGATTAAATCAGCAATAGCCGGGCCGCCCATAGTGCCAGGGTGCCATGCATAAAGAATGCTATCTACTTTATCAACGATGTTGGTTAGCGTTAACGGTCTGCCCGCCATAACAACTAGCACAATTGGCGTACCGGTCTTGCTAATAGCTGAAATTAACTGTTCCTGACAACCGGGTAAATCGATAGTAGAACGACAATGCGCTTCACCTGACAATATCGATTCTTCACCTAAAAATAGCATTGCTACATCAGCAGAAGTGGCGATTGCTACCGCGCGCTCAAATTCATCTTGGTTGTGGCTACGAGAGTTTGTTAATGCTTTTTCATAGTTAACTTCAACAGATTCACCAACAAAGTCTTTTATTGCCTGTAAGCAAGTTTGACTGTGCTGCGCTTCGCCATCAAATATCCAGGTACCAAGTTGTTCATAACCATCGTCCGCCAGAGGACCAATAACGGCTAAAGAGTTAACGGTGTTGGTAGAAATCGGCAGCAGGCTATTCGAGTTTTGTAACAATACACAACTTTTAACCGCAGCTTGTTTAGCCGCGGCCAAATTTTCTTTATTTAGAATGGTTGGTAAAGAGGCTGGGTCGGTATAGGGATTATCGAATAAGCCAAGATCATATTTTAACGTTAAAATTCGGCCAACCATAAGATCAATTTTTTCGAGGTCTATTTTTCCTTCCGATACTAGGGCTTGTAGATGGTCATGATAAGTTGAACTAACCATTTCCATATTTATGCCAGCATTCGCTGCTTCAAAAGCCGCTGCTTTATCGTTAGCTGTAAAGCCATGTATGGTAAGTTGGCGAATAGAATCCCAATCGCTAACAACAAAGCCCGGATAATTCCATTCTTCTCGTAATACTTCCTTCATTAGCCACTCATTGCCTGACGCTGGTACACCATTTAGATCGCTAAACGATGCCATAAATGTTGCAACACCTGCATCTGCCGCGGCTTTAAAAGGTGGCAAATATACATTTCTTAATTCATTTTCTGGAATATTGGCGGTGTTATAATCTCTGCCGCTTTCGCTAGCACCATAGCCGGCAAAGTGCTTTGCGCAGGATGCAATAGAGCCAATATCTTTTAAATCTTTGCCCTGAAAGCCATTTACCATAGCAACGCCAAGAGCTGAGCATAAATATGGATCTTCACCTAAACTTTCAGCAATTCGGCCCCAGCGCGGGTCGCGGCTAATATCTATCATTGGCGCAAAAGTCCAATTTACGCCACAAGTAGAAGATTCTAATGCGCTTATTCTGGCGCCTTGCTCTATTACTTTGGGGGACCAACTTGCCGCTTGTCCTAAAGGGATTGGAAATATGGTTTTAAAGCCATGAATTACATCTCGGCCAATTAACAGTGGTATCCCTAAACGGCTTTCTTCAACGGCAATTCTTTGTAGTTCATTTACTGTGGGTAAATCTACTTCATTTAATACTGAGCCAACCTTGCCAGCTCGTAGCGCAGCAGATAAATTCTCGGGTATCCAACCTTCATGGCCTGCTAATTGGCTCATTTGACCAATTTTTTCTTCAATGCTCATTTGCGAGAGCAGCTGTGAAACCGGCAAGTCAAAATGGGAATTAAGCTCAGTCATAATTTTTAAACAACTATTTGCAGACATGGGTGTACCTTAATGAAGACAGTGAAATAATCATTAGCGGTAACGGAAAGTCATTATTTGTACCGCATAAATTATTAAGTCTTATATTCAATAAAAAATTTTTATGAATCTAAGACTATAACGACTCATGAAAGAAACAATGCAAACACGTTAAAGCGGACTCAGCTTGAGATGACTTGGTTTTTCAAGCATATTTCATCTCAAATAACAAATTATTGACGCCTCTCACGACTGATTTTCCATTGCTGTCCTATTCACCGTTGATTAATCCCCAACTCATCGTTTATCTATTGTTTTGCCAGCATTTATATATAAGGTCAGGGTTACCTTTTATTTGGTAGTTTCTATAACAAGCGATGAATTAACCACGTAGTTGTGAAAATATCTTCGAACAGAATTTGCAAGGGAACAGTTAGATGAGTACAAATGGACACTATGAAACCGCTGCGGCAGATAAAGTTTCTCTTGCACAAAAATTTGTTTATGGTTTAGGGGCGTTAACCAATAATTTACTTGGCGCTGCTATTGGCAGCATGTTAATTGTGTTAAACCTTGGCTTAGGGATGAACCCTGCTTTGGTTGGTTTACTCGCCTCCCTTCCTCGTTTAACTGATGCAATAACCGACCCGTTAATGGGCTATATATCTGATCACACAAAATCAAGGTGGGGCAGACGTCGGCCTTACATTTTTTGTGGTGCAATTGCATCTGCCATAATTTTTACCTTACTTTGGCAACTGCCAACCGATCAAAGTGAAACGTTTTTATTTTGGTTTTTTCTGCTTGGCTCTATTATTTTTTATCTGGCTTATACTATGTACGCCACACCATGGGTTGCCTTAGGCTATGAGTTGACCCCGGATTATCATGAACGAACGCGAGTAATGGCGGTGCAAAATTTCATGGGCCAATTTGCCTGGTTAATTGCGCCTTGGTTCTTATGGTTTATGCAATCGGATATGTTTTTTGAGGACATGATTGAAGGAGCTAGCTGGCTAGCTTTGCTTATCGGTTTGTTTACCATTACGGTGGGAATTTTACCGGCAATCTTTTTAAGAGAACGTTTCGGCAAAGAAGCTGAAGCCAAAGCCGAGATTAAGTCGAACAAAAAAGATGATGCAGAGGAGTTTCCGGCAAGTATAGGTAATTTTGTCAAAGGTTTTATCACCACTATCAAGTTCAAACCATTCTTGTATTTATGTGTAGCAACCTTTTTGGTGTTTAATGGCTTTATGTTGGTAGCGTCATTTCAAACCTATGTCATTATTTACTATGTTTTCGGCGGTGATCAATCACTGGGGGCAGAATACGCCGGGTGGTCAGGAACAGTTTCGGCAATTGCGACGTTTTGTGTGATATTTTTAATTTCGAAAGTTTCGACTATTGTGGGCAAACGTAGGGCATTTTTTATTGGTACTGGTATTTCAATTATTGGTTTCGGCTTAAAATGGTTTTGTTACACGCCTGAGCAACCATTGCTGTTATTAATACCGCCCGTATTAATCGCGTTTGGCTTAGGTGGCTTGTTTACTATAATGCCGTCTATGGTTGCCGATGTTTGTGATATGGATGAACTGGAAACAAGTCAGCGCCGTGAAGGCATGTTTGGCTCTATTTATTGGTGGGTGGTTAAATTGGGTATGGCACTTGCGTTAGCAGCTGGCGGTTTCTTATTGAATGCCACTGGCTTTGATGTTGATTTAGGTGGTCAACAATCAACCGATACCATATTCTTAATGCGTATATTTGACGTTGTTATTCCTATGATCACCTCTGCTATTGCTATCTGGATGATCACAAAATATCCAATAACGGAAAGCTTGGCACACGATGTGCGCGAAAAACTTGAACTTAAGCGGGGCAAGTCTGTGCCAATAGATGATGATTATTCTGAACGTGACGCAAGTTTGGTGACAAGTTAACATTTACAGAAATAGATGAATGTGAAATCGACCTGTTGGTTGAGCAGATAAAAAGGGATCTAGCTAGCTAGATCCCTTTTTTATAAGTTATTTATTAATTGCTATAAAGTACGGCTAGTCGCCAACTGCGGCTAATTCAAGAGTAACTTGTTCGATACCATTTTTGGCTATGCGACTATCAATTTCCGCTCGTTTGCTGGTTAACAAAGAAATACCTTCTACTATCATGTCATAAGCTTTCCACTGCTTAGATTTTCTGTTTTGGCGCATTTGAAAAGTAATCGTGATATTTGGCGCATTGGCAGCTGAAATAATCGCATCTACCGAAACAATTCTGGCACCATTAATTGGCCGCTCTGGCTCAAAAGTAACTTGTTGATTTTTATATTGTTTAAGCGCCGTGGCGTAGGTTTTAACCAAATAACTACGCATAGAAACAATAAAATTTTGTTTTTGAGTTCTATTCATTGTTTTCAAATGTTTGCCTAAAATTTTGAATGCGGCATATTTATAGTCGATTGCCGGCATTAATTCTTGTTCAACAATATCACGCATTAGTTGTGGCGATGTTTTCAACAGTTGTTGGTCATCTGCTATGCGAGTAAATAATTGCTCACCCGTATTGGCTATTACCTTATAAGGAGATATTTCCTGCTCAACAGCGGTACTGTTAAAGCTGAACATGATAAATAGGATGATTGCAAAAAAACGCTTCATGGTCGTTCCTTATTTTATGTGAGTCAATAATTAATAAATTAAAGGACTTGGCTTAATATGGTGCTCAGTATACATACCGACCGGGCGGTCTGTAAATGGTTAATTAATATTACTTATGCAATTAAGTGCTATGAGCAGTTATTTTTATTTAAGAAAGCTGATTGTGGCGCAAATTAGTAATATATAGGCAGAGCTCGTTGATCACTTTGCTAAACAGTTCTTTGTTTTGTGAACTCTTGCTCAAACTCGATGCACCATGAAAACTGGCAGTGATGAAATAAGCCACTTGGCTGAAATCAAGGTCGGGGCGTAATTGCGCGGAAATTCGTTGTAAATTTATCGCGATGAGTTGATTGAGTTGTTGCTGCATATTGAGAATTCTCAATCTGAAACCCTCATCAATGCCAGACATTTCTTGGCAAAGGTTGTTCAGCGGGCAACCGCAAACAATATCATCACAGCTAGAGTCTGTGCTCATCAAAGTAAAAAACTGACATAATCCTGCAATCGGGTCATCAACCTCTACGGCAGGTTTCCAAGTTTCTAAAAACATTGGCGTATAAATTTCTTCAAATACCGCGTACCCCAACTCCATTTTATTGGGGAAATAGTGATACAAAGCGCCTTTGGAAACTTTGCAACGTTTGAGAATTGAGGACAAACTGGTTGCAGTGAAACCATGTTTATGGATTTCATCAGCACTAATTTCTAATATTGTTTGACGAGTTTGCTCTGCATCTCTCATAGACTACTACCTTAGGTTAACTATTTTATTGTAACCGACCAAAGGGTCGGTTGTAAAATGGTAGTTTTGAGCCGATTAAAATTAACTAGCCGAGAAAATAGCCCCTGTTGATGATAAAAAACCGGCCGAAGCCGGTTTTTTACTTTATTGCTTAGCAATATTACGGACAAATATCTGAGCTAGCAGCGCTATCCAGTGGTAGTGCTGCAGAAACACTGCTTACACAGAAATTAACGCTAACACCGCCTGATACTGATGTGCTGGTAAGGATATCGACCACACCACTGGCATTTGTTAATGCTGAGGCTGATTCTTCCCAGGTACCACTGAAGTTACCGGTCACCGTTGCTCCTGCCACTGGTACGCCAAGATCATCCAAAACGGTTACCGTTGCCTTACCGTATTTCTTACCTTTACCTGCACTCTGAGTTCCCGTTACCACAGAGCTCACTACAGTGCTGGTGGCTTCACCGCCGCTTCCCGAAGTTACAGAAACCAAGGTTGAGCTAGCATCGGTTGCACCTTCGTTATCCGTTACCGTGAGAGTCACCGTATAGTCTCCGGCGGCGATAAAGCTGTGGTTGGCCGTTGCACCTGAGTCAATGTTGCCATCACCATAATCCCAGTCGTAGCTGACGATAGAGCCATCGCTGTCTGAACTGGCTGAGCCATCAAAACTGCAGGCAAGATCGGTACAATTGTTGGTAAAAGATGCTGTCGGTGAACTGTTGCCAGAAGTCCCGTCTGCGCCCAAGATCTCGATGTTATCAATAATATAGGTATCGTTGGTAAATGCATCCGGGTCAATCAGGAAGATGATTGAGTCAACTGCGGTGTCTGCAGTAGCGGCATCGAGACGATCCAACATTTGAAAACGAAGAGTCTGCCAGCCATTGGCATGTTCGATGAAGGCTTCAAATTTACTGTGACGACCACCAGGGTAGTTATTTGGTGTTGCTACACTGCTGTTTTCCAACTGGATCAGCACTTGTTTACCAACCAGTGCAGGATTTGTGTTGTTGAAATCCATACTAATGGCTTTTGAACCGATAACAAAACCGCTGGCATCTGCAATTGCACTGGTACTTGCGGCTATTACATCCCATTGGCTGGCCGCATCGCGGGTATAAGTCAATTCGCCAGCATTTATATTGTAAATGCCAGTACTCGAGGTAATGGTCATATTGGCCGTGCCGTCATAATTTTCAAGCACTGTTTCAGTAGACAAGTTTGGTCCCACAAAAACAGATGTTGGCACCGAGCAGGTGCTGGTTACCGCTGTCAATGTATGATTACTGCTGGCACTACTTTGATGCCACTGAACATCAGCAGAGGTTGCGCTGGAAGCTACTATGGAACCGCCAGTAACCGTCCAGTTAGAGGCAACACCATTGGCTAGAGTGTAAGTCTCTGTAGCGCCAGGATTAACCAAATGATCACCTAACAGAGTAGGCTGGCTATCACCGTAAACCCGTACATAATCTACTTGCAGCGTTTGTGGCAGTGCGCCATTATCAACTGTTCCTCCCCAAGTGCCACCGACAGCCAGATTCAACAAAATATGAAAATTATTCCTGCCATCAAATGGCCAATCTTCAGGGATAAGATCTGTTGCCGTTTTTACCGAGTAAAGCATGTTGTCAACGTACCAGCGGATCTCATCTGCTTGCCATTCAATGGCGTAGGTATGAAAATCATCAGACCATCGGTCTGGTTGCTTCAACATACCTCCTCCGGTATGTTGGTTATTCGGATAGGGTTGCCCGTAATGAAGCGTGCCGTAGGCAAACATAGACGACTGTCCTGTTGATTCGAAAATGTCTATTTCTCCGCTTACTGGCCATACCTCGGTAGGATCCGTTGGCAGCATCCAAAATGCTGGCCACATTCCTTGTCCGCCGGGAACCTTCATTCTTGCCTCAACACGACCAAATGCCCATTCACCACTGCCTGGCATATTCGCTGTACGTATGCGGCCTGATGTATATTGGGTTGCTTTGACCCGCTGTTTTTTGGCGGTGATTGTTAATTGTCCGTTCGCAACGACAGCATTCTCGGCCTTGTAGTACTGAAGCTCACTGTTGCCCCAGCCGCACATCCCCGCCCCCTGATCACAGCCATCACCTAACTGGGCTTCCCAGTTGAGCTGGTCAAGAGCAGAACCATTAAATTCATCACTCCATATCGGAATTTGGCACTGTTGCGCAACGGCCGTGGTGGAGATAATAGAGAGTGTGGAAGCCAACAATAAACGTTTTACCCCCATTGGTGCAATCATAGTGTTTTTCATCTTTTCATCCATTTTTTTTAGTTATTATGCAATGTCTTTTATTTGTGCTCGTTTTTGCCACAATGAATTCTAAGATTCGTTTTATAAAATCAATGAGTGACTAAATTCTGAACAGCAATATTTAATAGAACGAAAAATAATCACCCGGTCAATACGGTTTACGGCGAGATGGACTGTCAAGGAGACGGGTTGGGTAAGCTAATATTGCTTTACGTTGAGCAAGGCGTAACATAGCGCTTTGATCTAGAACGTAAAAATCATTTTTATCTGTTTTGGGGTTATATCAATATAAATTTAGCTTGTGGTGGGCGCGTCTAAGATCGCTTCACCTATCAAACAAAGTTAATAGGGTAGCTTTTTGCAGCATAGCTAGTTTACATCTAAACTGTGATCTTATTCAGTATTAATCAAGTGAACTGTTTGTATCAAATGGCAGAAAAGTTGCTGAGCGTTTAAGTTAGCTCATTTACCATTTCTGTTTTTTATTTAAATGTAAATAAGGAATTACGGTGAAAGCACCGGATATGGATCATAGTCGAACCACGAAATTGGCTACCACTAAAACGTTTCACCGACATCTACACATATTTCGTGCGCTAACCATTATTCTTATTGTTGCTGCACATAGTTGGTCTACGCCGATATTTTATTACACCCCTGATTTTAGTATTGAGCCAAAGCTAAAATTATTATCCAGTGTCACAGAAACCTTGTTTCATGATGGCACTATTATATTCGCCCTTATCTCGGGTTTGTTGTTTTCATTAGTGTTAAGAGGCAAAGGCTGGCACAGGTTTTATGCAAGTAAAATTAAAAATGTGTTATTCCCTTATGTGATAATGACATTTATCTATACCTTTATACATTGGAAAGTAACCTTTATCGGTTTCTACGAAATTAAGCCCGATACTATTATGGGGTATTTAACCGCTGGTTTAGCCAATATCCCATCAGGTTTAGCTGGTTTTCATTTATGGTATATCCCGGTCTTATTGATATTATTTATAGTTACGCCAGTTGTCAGCGTTATAATAAACAAAAAGTCCTGGTTGCTACTCTATCTTATTGTGTTCGCTCCATTTGTGGCATCCCGTGTTTGGCCTGAGTTTAGTTGGTTATCGGTGATATACTTTGGCGGAGCTTACACCCTAGGGGTCTTTATTGGTGCTAACTATGAAAAGTCGCTGCAATTTATCCGGCAACGTACGATAACCTTAGTTATTATTTTTATTGTCACTAGTCTCTTTTTAGTATTTTTTTATCAAATTGATTTTGACAAAATTGGTTTCGTTTCAATACTCGAATCGGTATTTTATTTGCAAAAATTAGCAATGGCTGGGCTGTTATTAAGTATTGTGTATCGTGTTGAAGAACATGTTCCGAAATGGATTGATAGGATTGGAGATTACTCTTTTTCTATTTACTTTATTCACCCGGTATTGGCCATTACCCTGGTGGAGTTGCTAAAATCTCAAGGTTATTTGTCTAATGAGCCATTTTTCGTCATTGTGCTGGGAATGCTGATTTTGCTTTATTGTGTCGGTATTTCCATGCTGATCAGCATGATGATAAAAAGACTGCTTGGCAAATACTCTCGAATGATAATAGGAACTTAGGTTAGGCACTGGAAATATCAGCCGTTGTTGATGCGCATTGGTATTTAGAATCTGTCTTCTGCAGTGATTAACTTCGCATTTAAATAATCTAACTGAGCCTGAATTTTTAATGCCTTAGGTTTAATCGCCTGTATTTCGGCAACGATTTTGGTTACCGAACAGCCCAGGTGCAACAGTAACAGCGCAATAACGGTTCCTGTTCTGCCGGTGCCGCCCTTACAATGAATCGCCACCACCCCTTGGTTATTTATTTCATCCAAAATCGCCTGTTTATGTTTACTCCATTGTCGCTCGAATGGGAGTTTAGGTGCTTCATCGTCAACAATTGGCAGTTGCAGCCAAGTGATTTGCTGTTGATGGCAAATGCCAGGCAGTGCAAGCACATCGTTTGCCATCATCTCTGCATCAGTCATTAAGGTGATTAACATCGAAGTTTGGTTTTGCTTTAACTGCGTTATTGAGTCTTCAAGGCTCATCGATTTGGTGCCAGGGCAGGGGGTAAATATTAGCTTAGAGTCATTACCTAAAGTTAATGTTTGAAATGGGTGTGTATTCACTTACTACTCTCTCGTTAAAAATACAGAACAGTTCTATTTCGAAATTATTATTGAATGATCATCACCTAGTGATCAGGAAATCAATACAGTGGTATTACGCTAAAGTGGATTATTGCAGCGGCAAGGCGAATATAATTCAAAAAAAGGTTCAGCAATTGCTGGACCTTTAGCATTTTTTTGTAGTGCTAAGTTTAAATAGCAATAGTGATGTTACACCTGCTATTTTGATATGTTTAAATCGGTAACATATAATTTATCACCGGCATTTCCACCCACAGCAAATATCGCTATTTGCGTAAGTTTGCTAAGGTTTAGAGGGATATCAGCCGTGTTTATACTTACATCAGACCAGGCACTTGTAACCGTTAGCGGCACTTTATGCTCGGCGCCATCAACAAGGAAATCAACTGTGTATTCGCCCATAGCACCGATGGCAGCAACTTTGAAATTAATGGTGTTATATTCAGCCACGTCAATTTCATAAGTTTGCACGCCGCCATAAATATCGCCCATGATGGCTAATACGGCGCCCCAGCCATTGCCTTTTGTTACTTCAAAAGCATTTAGTCCACTATATGTAACGTCGCCGGCAAGCATTGAGCCTGTTGACCATTCGCTAAAGGTGATATTACCTTCGTTAACTAAGTTATTATCATCAACTCGTAAGTCTACTTCTTCATTAGTAGAAGTAAATATCACAAATTTATCATCTGTACTTGGTTTTGCTGGCGGCTGCGTGCCATTGTCATACATGATCATATCAGTCAGGTATAATTTTTGATTTGACGACACACCATCTGCGTAAACACCAAACACTGCAATTTGACTGACATTGGATAAATCAACGCCATATTGCTCTAGGTTAATATCAATCTCATTCCATTGTGCTTGTTCAGCTAATCCAAAACCAACTTCTTGTGCTGGGCTAGAATCACCAATGGTCGATACAATAGATATCGCATAGCGGTCAAAAGCACCCGAGGAAGCAACTTTGAATTTAATATTGGTATATTTTGCTAAATCAACATCATAATTATCGATGTTTGTGCCGTCTGAAATGTCACCTTGTAATGCCAGTACTGCGCCCCAGCTACCACCAGCGGTAAGCTCTATTGCACTTAAGCCGTTATAAGTAGTACTACCAATTTGCGTACCTGTGCTCCACTCGCCAAAAATTACGTTACCTGCGGCGCTGTTGTTGTCATCATCAACAATCAAGTCACTAGCGACACTTTCATTAGAAGAGATAAAGACAAAATCGTTTTCAAGCTCGCTGTCTACAGCAATACCTTTATCGGCATAAATGGCAAGGTCGGCAATATAGATTTTAGATACAGCAGGGGTACCACCAATACCGTATACTGCAATTTGCTCAATTGACGACAAGTTTAAAGCAAAATTAAACAAATCAACGCTAACATTTTGCCAATCAGAACTACTGTCATCTACCGGTATGGTAACTTTTGAAACGACACCATTGGCGCCTATGGCAATTTCATAACTTGAATAACCGCCGGTTGTGGCAAGTTTAAGCTGCAACGTGGTGAATAGACTTAGATCGCCATTAATGCCGCCGGTAAACGCCAGCACAGTGCCCCAATTTCCCGCTTCAGGTGAATTGCTCCCTGAGGTTATTTCCCAGCTTGTGCTGCCATTATAAACAAAATCTCCAGCTATTTGAGAGCCGGTACTCCATTCATTGACTAATGTTTCTTCAAAATTAACGTCGCTAGTTTCTGTCGCAGAGATAATGTAAAACGAATCACCTGTTGGTTCAACTGGATCAGTTGGGTCGGTAGGATCAGTTGGATCAGTTGGATCGGTTGTAGATGGAATAGGTCTTGGTGCTTCACCTTTAACTAACGTTCCTCCACGTGAAGTGAATTCATCATAGCCAGGAAAAATCGTTGCACAACCTTTACCTGTAGTTGAATCTACTGAACATTCATAAACCCTGACATAATCAATTTCAAAATTATTGTTGGTATTAAATGCCGATGCATCAACACCACCTTGGTTGGTGTTTTCTGGCCAGCTACCACCTACGGCAAAGTTAATTAGTAGGTGAAAACGCTGATCAAATGGTGCATTGTTCCAAACAAGTTCACCGTCAATTACTGTATACCAGCCTTTATGTAACAGGCCATCGGCGTAACCATCGGCGTTTAATCTTACTTCTGTTTTTAATTGCGTTTCATATAACACATCATCAACATACCAACGTATTTCACCTTCTTCCCATTCAATCGCATAAGTATGGAAATCGTCTGCCGGGTTGACCCCGTCAGGTAAAGTGTAATTTAAGCCTGAATGATCGTTATTTGGCCAGCTCTTGCCATAATGCAATGTGCCATAAACATCAGTTTGTACGGCACCGCTATCATCATTTAACGGTACTCCCAGGTTAACCGATTCAAAAATATCGATTTCCCCAGAATGTGGCCAACCACCGTAAGCTTGATCGGTTGGCAGCATCCAAATTGCTGGCCATGAGCCTTGCCCGGTAACTGATTTTGCTCGTACTTCAAAGCGACCATATTTCCAGTCGCCTTTGTCTTTAGTATTTAAGCGTGCCGAGCTATACGGTAACGTTTGACCATTTTCAGACAGCGCAGCTATTTTTAAAATACCGTCTTCAATGTAAGAGTTTTCTGCGTTACTGGTATAACATTGTTTTTCGTTATTGCCGCCACCGTTACAATTTACTTCGTGGCTCCATTTGGCATCGTCAATTTCATCAGCTGAAAATTCATCATTCCACACCATAACCCATTCGCCGCCGGTTCTAGCAACACTAACGGTGATAGTAAAGGTTTGAGTGGCATCATCGCTACCATCACTTGCCATTAATGAAATGGCATGGCTACCAATATCACTGGCTGAAGGTTCGCCTGTTAGTAACCCTGTTGTCTCATTAAATGTTAACCATGTAGGTAATGCGTTTACTGACGAAAAACTAAGTTCATCAGCATCAGCATCACTGGCTGAAAGCGTATAGTTATAAGTTGTGTCTAATGATGCTGTTAAAATCGCCGTACTGGTAATTACCGGCGCATTATTGGTCGGCGTATTATCACTTGGTGAATTATCAATCGGTGGAGTATCAACCGGCGTAGTATCACTTGCTGGATTATCAACTGGAGCGGATACTCCATCTCCATATTTGGTATCAGCACCACAACCCGCTAGGGTTAAACTGGCTAAAAGAAGTGATAATTTAAAATTAATATTTATCATAAGTAAATGCCATCTTTTTGTTAAATTGGTTATCGGTATATAAAAAATCGCTAAATAACGGGCTGATACCAACTTAACTTGATTGTTAAGTTAATCAATAGAAATGCGTTGAGGCGGTTGTTAGGGTGAGTTAAACCGGACTTTACCGTTATCTGCTTGGATTTGTGCGGGAAAATGTTCTATTGAAGTGGATTTAAAAAGGCTTACAACATGCATTGTAAGCCTTTTTATTTCTCCTCAGCTTTTAAAGTATGAGGGCTAGTTTACTACTACGCTGACTTCATCCCAGTAGTAAGTTTTCTCACCAGCGGTAGCACCATCAGTGCCGAAGTTAAAGAATATAGAAGCTTTATTAAATACCCAATCGGCATGAATTAAAGGCTCTGTACCTGTTGCTTCATTGTTGAAGTTAAACGTTAATTCTTCCCAAGTATTTGCAACTGTGGTTACCGTTTCTGTTTCAACGGTATGAGTAACATCGTTACTATCTTCAATTTTCAATCGAACTGCTATACCAGCATCTGGAGAGTAAACCCAAACTTTCATGGTATTAGTCGTGTTAGACGGATTGATTGGAATTAGCGTTGCAAATCCAGAATCTGTACCCATCGTAGTACCGGCCCATAATGCTGCGCTATCAGATTTAACTGACATAGCAACAGTGCCATGAACACCAGCAGGATCGGCTACTAATGTTGTGGTATTACCGCCAAAGTCCGTCACCGTATAATCAACATCTAGCGCTTCAAAATCTAACGGTAGGTCAATTTGATCGCCCGATGGTGCTGGTGGTGGTGGCGTTGAGTTACCATCATTTAAAATGGCTACGTTATCAACGCGATATACAGCGCCTGTACCCGTACCCCAAGCTGGGAACATCATTACAACATCAATGGCACTTACATCTAAGCCGGCAGTCGCTAAGTCTGCAATGTTGTAAGTATAAGTTTGCCATGTATCTAATACCGGAGCGACATGACCTTCTTTGCTGGCTGATAAATCAAGTTCTACTGCAGTGGCTCCTTCGTTACTTTCGATTTTAAATTTCCACGCCGTATCACCAGGTGATGCGATCATTTTCAAATCAAACGTTACGGTTCCTGTGTCAGCAATTGGACTGGCATTAAATGGTAAGCCGCCTACTGCACCATGAGCTACTCGAGTACTAAAGCCCATTACCGTGTCGCCGCCAATACTAAATTCAATAGTATTAGTATGATCAACATCATCTACAGCGATTGCTGGAACAGAGCCTGCACAACAATCCCATGCTAACCAGTCAGCACGATTGGTTTCATCGAAGATAATAATTTCATCAGGTTGTGGCTCAACTGGTGGCTCAACCGGAGGTTCAACAGGTGGTTCTACAGGCGGTGTTACACCTGTTGGCAAGAATTGCACATTATCTACACGGTAAACCGCGCCAGTACCTGTACCCCATGCAGGGAACATCATTACTACATCAATAGAACTTGCATCTAAACCTGCCGTTACTAAATCGGCAATGTTAAATGTGTAAGTTTGCCATGTATCTAACACTGGTGCCGCATGAGCCTCGATGCTAGAAGATAAATCAACTTCTACCGCAGTTGCACCCTCGGTACTTTCAATTTTAAATTTCCAACTAGTATCACCAGGTGAAGCAGTCATTTTCAAATCAAAGCTAAAGGTGCCATCAACAGCAATTGCAGTAGCATTAAATGGTTCGCCATCAACTGCGCCATGACCGTCACGACTACTAAAGCCCATTACCGTATCACCATTAATGCTAAATTCCATTGCATTAGTATGATCAACATCGTCTACAACTAAAACTGGTGTAGAAGCTGCACAACAATCCCATGCTAACCAGTCAGTACGAGCGGTTTCGTCGAAAATCATCAAGCCTTCTACTGGTGGCTCTACCGGTGGTTCTACAGGCGGGTTTTCACCATCTGAAAAGCGTAGGTTATCGATTAAATACACGGCACCTTCACCAGTACCCCAAGCAGGGAATACCATTAGTACATCAACGTTTGTGATGTCTAAGCCTGCTGTTGCAAGATCAGCAATGTTAAACGTATAAGTTTGCCAAGTATCCAAAACTGGTGTTGGATGAGCTTCGTTGCTGCTTGATAAATCTACTTCTACTGCAGTAGCGCCACTATTACTTTCAATTTTGAATTTCCAAGCTGTATCACCTGGTGATGCAGTTAGTTTTAAGTCAAACGACACTGTACCTGTTGCTGCAATTGCGGTTGCATCATATGGCATAGGGTTAATTGCACCATCACTAGCACGAGAAATAAAGCCCATTACCGTAGGTGATGCGCCAATACTGAACTCTACAGCATTGCCATTACTACCGCCGGCATCAACTAGCGTTGGCGTAGAGCCTCCACAACAATCCCATGCAGGCCAGCTTTCAAGAATATTGTCGGCAAAGATCACTAGATCAGTTACTGGCGGCTCAACAGGTGGTTCAACAGGAGGCTCAACAGGCGGTTCTTCGCCAACTGCTACTACACTGATATCGTCTAGGTAGACGGCTCCAACTTCGCCACCCATATCAAATAGTACTCGGCTATTATCATCACCAGCTTCAGGCGTGATGGTATAAGTGTAAGTAACCCAATCTGTTGTTAACGTTACTACTTCGGTAGTCGCTGTCCACGGATCATGGTTAAAACCAAGACCTGCAACAATCGTACGAGGGACCTCTGCTTTTGCTTTAAACGTTAACGTATAAGCTTGACCTGCTTCAAGTGTCATCACTTGGCTTAAGTTAACGTCCCAAACATTACCGGCTGTGTCAACCGTAGCTTGGAAAACGTTATTGTCACCTTCGGCGATAATAGCACCTGAACCCGGCATAACCCAACTTGCGGCATCATCGAAACCAGCATTCACCACTAATTCAACTCCTGGTTCAACAGGTGGCTCTACTGGCGGTTCAACCGGTGGTTCAACAGGTGGCTCTCCACTCGTTACTACGCTAACTTCATCCCAGTAATAAGTTTTCTCTCCAGCGGTTGCACCGTCGGTGCCAAAATTGAAGAATATCGAGGCTTTATCAAATACCCAGTCGGCATGAATTAATGGCTCTGTTCCTGGCGCTTCATTGTTGAAATCAAAGGTTAATTCTTCCCAAGTATTTACTACTGTGGTTAACGCTTCTGTTTCAACAGTGTGAGTACCATCGTTACTATCTTCAATTTTCAAACGAACCGGTATACCGGCATCAGGAGAATAAACCCATACTTTCATAGTATTCGAGGTGTTTGACGGGTTGATTGGAATTGCTGTTGCAAATCCAGAATCTGTTCCCATAGTAGTACCCGCCCATGCTTCTGCAGAATCAGATTTAACTGACATAGCAACAGTGCCATGAGCACCTGCCGGATCGGCAACTAATGTTGAAGTATTGCCACCAAAGTCGGTTAGAGTGTAATCAACATCCAGAGCTTCAAAGTCTAATGGGTAATCTATTTGTGGATCAACTGGCGGTTCAACAGGTGGCTCTACTGGAGGATCTATTGGAGGAACTGTTGGAGTAATATCATCGGATTCAAAGCTTACATTATCAACTAAGTATGTTGCTCCTTCACCTGTGCTCCAGGCTGGAAAAACCATAATGACATCAATTATAGAGGCATCTAAACCCGCGGCAACTAAATCCGTTAGGTTAAATGTATAAGTCTGCCATGTATCTAATACCGGTGCAGCATGTGCTTCGATACTCGTAGATAAATTGATTTCAACGGCCGTTGCAGCGTTATCACTTTCAAGTTTCAGCATCCAATCAGTATCACCTGGGGAAGCTGTTAATTTTAAATCAAAAGAAAATGTACCATTGCCAACTAATGCAGTTGCATCATAGGGTACAGGGTTCACGGCACCATCACCTGCACGAGCAATAAAGCCCATAACAGTTGGTTGTGCACCAATACTAAATTCTACGGCATTGCCGTAGTCACCGCCGGCATCAACTACCGTTGGTGTAGAGCCGCCACAGCAATCCCATGCTGGCCAGCCAGGTAATGGCGTATCAGAAAAAACGACATAACTTACCGGGTTTTTAACCACACCATCAACTACAGTAATGGTAAATGTTTGGTTAGTTTCAAACTCACCATCACTCACCGTAAGCACAACACTATGCTCACCTAAGTCGTCATTAGTAGGAGTACCAGAAAGCACGCCTGTTACGTTATCAAAGTTTAACCACACAGGTAATGTTGTGGCACTTATGGTTAATTCGTCACCTTCATTGTCACTCGCTGCCACTGTGTAGCTATATGATCCGCCCACTGAAACATTTTCAATGGCTGTACTAGTAAACGCTGCGGCTTGGTTTCCTGCGTTTACCGTAATGGTAAATGTCTGTCTTACCACATCCATACCATCACTAACTGAAAGGGTTATATCGTAGGTTCCTGCATCTGTTGTAGCAGGTGTTCCTGATAATATGTTGGTTGCACTGTCAAAAGTTAGCCAGTCTGGCAGATCACCTGCACTTGCTCTTAAAGTGGCATCGGTATCGGCATCACTTACAACAAAGGCGTAAGAGTATTCAGTACCGGCTGCAATAGTAAGTGCAGCCGTACTATTAATTTCTGGCGCGGTATTCTCTGTAATTGTCATTGGTTCGTCTAATACATCAGTATCATCCGATGAATCACTGCCACCACAGGCTGTCATTGCTAGCGATAAGCTAGCCACTAACATGGTCTGTTTAAAGTGGTTTCTTTTATTTCTTTGTTTCATTATTTCCCCACTGAACCTCGTTGTAAATATTGATCATTAACTTTGGTTACTCATTTTTATTTTTCATTCATATGAATAAAAAATATCCACGTTGACCATGGAACAAACATTTTTAAGAGGCAATGATAAAACGATGAAGGGGTATTTCAGCTGCGATGAATTGGAAAATCATGTCTTTTTAAGGGGATATATCAATATTTTAATCGCAAAAGTACAGCGCAGTTTACTTAGGCTGCGTATGGTGAACTCCGCCAAATATCCGCTTTACCTTAACGGTAATCCGTTTGGTCTTATTTAGCTTGCTTAAATAATAGGCCGGAATATTGTGAGTTAGTACAAAATTACAATAATTTAAGCTCGGAGAACGGCTTTGAACTTACAGCCAATTTACAAATTACCTAAAAGCATAAGTTTGAATTTCAAACATTGCCTTGCCATCTTTTTATTTTCCCTATTAACGGCATGTGGAGGCGGGGGCAGTGATAAAACTGAAATCGAGAATACTCCACCAGTCGAAAATACCACACCTGCAGATGAGCAAGATAACTCTGCAGAAGAACAAGATAATACTGAAACAGAAATACTAGATGTTGATAATGATGGCGTTTTAGACTCTGTTGATAGTTGTCTTGATTCAAAACCAAATGACCTAGTCGATGAAACTGGTTGCATCAACACAGAAGAAGTTGTCGATGAGTTCGTGGAAGTTGCAGTCGATGCTGGTATCTTAATCGCCGGTAAAGATGCAGGCAATCCAGGTTTTACTTTATATGTGTTTGATAACGATTTAAACAAATCAGGCAGTAACTGTATTGATGGTTGTGCGGTAAATTGGCCGCCATTGCTGGTTACCGATCAAGTGGCTACTGGCATTGAGAATTTAACCACAGTTATACGTGATGACGGTGCTTTGCAGGCAGCTTATAACGGTAGGCCACTATATTATTTTATTAATGATGCGGCTATCGGTGATACAAAAGGTAGTCGGGTTAATGGCTGGGATGTACAGCCCGTTAATAGTGATTCAGTAGACACTGATAATGATGGTGTAATAGATGCTATCGATGTTTGCCCTGATACAGAGCCGGCTGTTGAGGTTGATGCAACTGGTTGTGCCATTGTGGTGGAAGTGCCTAGTCCGTTAATAGAAGTTGATGTTGCTAATGGAATCTTAATCGCAGGTAAAGATGCACCAAACCAAGGGTTTACACTCTATGTATTTGATAATGATTTGCAGCAAACCGGCAGTACCTGTAACGGTGGCTGCGCGGTTAATTGGCCACCATTATTGGTTACCGATGAAGTGGCTAATGGAGTAATAAATTTAACCACAGTGGTACGTGATGATGGCACTTTACAGGCGGCATACAAAGGTAGACCATTATATTACTTTATTAATGATGTTGCCGTTGGTGATACCAATGGTAGCCAGATAGATGGTTGGGATGTACAACCATATAGCGTCGATGTATCTCTTGGTGATATCGTGCCTTTATATAATGACACTACAGTTCAAGAGCCGGCAATTATTTATGAAACTAATGACGCGGTAATTACGAAGTTTGCCGATAGAGGACGAGACCGACACGCCAAGGAAGATCAATTTCAGCAGTATGATCACTACCTATCGCATTATTGGACCCACCGTACGGCGCGTTTTAAATTTACTGATCACGTTGCCAAAGGTGGCTCAAGCATTAAGGTTGAATGGGTTTCAGAATGGAAGTTACAAGCATTAGAATTTAGGGCCTGGTATTCAGGCATGAACACCGTTGCACAATATCATGGTAATTATGAACCCGAAGTGGTTGTTGAAGGGCATGGCACTTATGATAATGATTTAGTACAAACCAGCACGACAGGCGAGCAATATAAATACTCACTAACCATCAATGATTACAGAGCATTAAATGGCAGTGTATCGCCATTAGCTATAGGTCAGCATATGGAAATTGAAGTGAGCCAATTTCTTGATGGCGTGCCTGAAGGCAGAAGCAATTATTATGGTACGACTTATCTTTATCAAGTAGGTAAAGGCGGCATGGTACCTTGGAAAACCCTTGGCGATTTTGATGATAAATCTTCAGAGCGTGAAAATTCACACCCGATTGCCAAAAGCGGTTGGTTGGGTGGCAATACTACTTTACCTTATCAATATACCAATGAGCCAAATGATCATTTCATGCAAATGGCCACCAATTTATCTAGCGTTAACGGTCAGCCATTTGTGCTCGGTCGCCGTATTTTGCATACCTCATTTGTTAATGGTCAGCATGATGAAGACCCGGCTAACGGTAGCTTTGCTGAATTGAGCGGTAAAGCCGGTACGCATTTTGTTAACGATAGTTGTTCGAGTTGTCATGAACGAAATGGCCGAGCTGCACCGGCAGAAGTTGGTGTAAATCTGGATAAATGGGTATTTAAAATTGCCGATAGCAATGGTGAACCAGATGCTGAAAGAGGAAGAGTATTACAGCCGAGCAATGTAGGTAATGTTCAAGGAGAAGGAACTGTATCTTTAGCGGCTTGGACAGAGTCTAATGGTTTGCGTTCGCCAAACTATCAATTTTCTACCGGTACGCCGGCTAAGTTTTCTGCACGGATTGCGCCGCAGTTAGTGGGTATGGGATTATTAGAAGCAATACCAGAGCAAAGCATTTTGGCACTCGAAGATGTAAATGATGAAGTTGCCCCATTTGGTATTTCAGGTAAAGCGCAAAAATCGACAGACCCAGTAACCGGACAAACTCGTTTAGGTCGGTTTGGTTGGAAAGCGGGCGCGAGTAGCGTGAAGCATCAAATCGCCGGAGCATTAAATACCGATATGGGGGTGATGACCAGTGTTCTATCCAACCCAGACTGTGGAGCCAACCAGCAAGCGAGGGGCGAATGTGGCGTAAACACTGTTGAATTAGCTGATCAACACTTAGATAACCTGGTTAAGTATATTGCTCTATTAGGCGTAAGGGCGCAACGTGATCTGGATGACACGCAGGTGCAAAACGGACAAGCATTATTTTCAAACATTGGTTGTAATGATTGCCATGTTGAAACTCTGACTACCACTGAACACCATCCACTAACGGAATTAGTCGGTCAAACGATTCACCCATACACAGATTTGCTATTACACGACATGGGCGAGGGTTTGGCCGATAACTTAGGAGAAGGCCTTGCTACAGGTGCTGAGTGGCGCACCACTCCATTGTGGGGCATAGGTTTATCTGCCTGTGTTACCGGTGGCGTAATTAACCCTGTTGGCGGTCAAGGTAATGAAGTATGCACGCCAGTACACAGCTACTTGCATGATGGCCGCGCCCGCACTATTGAAGAAGCAATCCTTTGGCATGGCGGCGAATCACAAGCATCAAAAGTGAAGTACCAACAGCTTAGCACTAGTGATAAAAATGATTTGTTGAGTTTCTTAAACTCGCTATAAGATTATTAGATAATAGTTGATATAAATGTAGGCGTTTATATCAATTAACATCTGAAGACCTATAAATTAGAACCGAGTATTTATACTGTTTCCTGTAGAACTTAGATGATAAGAAGCCAACGAGAAATAACAAAACTGGTCACTCGTAAATTGATTAGGATCTTTCTAAGATTTTGATTATTGTCAATTTGAAATCATCAAAAAACCAAAATAAATCACCATTTTCCCGATGAAAATCGGGAACTCGAATTTACAACGCAATACTAGTCTGATGTTCACTAGGGTGTTGCCGGGATAGGAGGTAGCTCTCCTTTAGATTCCATCTTCCTGATCTTTTCTCGCTCTGCCTTAAGATGAAATTGCATTGTCTGCACTAGCTGTTGATATATTGGCTCATCATAAAATACGTGATGATCAGGATCATTAATAAGTTTCTCTGAATGCCAGCCTTCTTCAACAACTTCAGAAAAAGCGGCCAATGCGGCCTCTTTATTTCCCATTGCCAAGTAAATTTTAGCCTGCCAGTTGTTATGATTATCCGCCCAACCCCAATGTATTTCGGCCTGAGCAGCTATAAGGCTGCCTTCTAATAGCCTAGTCGACTGCACTATTTTTCCTTGTTGCTTAAGCAATCTGCCAAGAGCTAATGCAACGACAAAATTGGTGGTATCTACATTCACATCGGCCTGAAAAAGTTCCGGGTAAATCTTTTGATAATACTCTATCACTTCTGCTGAGCGCTGTGTTTGTAAACTGGCTTTCATTAGGTTGTACATTGACAGGTTAGCCAGCGCGAAGTCTTTTGATACCTTAAAGTACGAATCGATTGCTGCATTATGGTCGCCGCGAAGTTCATAGATTAGTGCTTGACAATAATTTGCCCCACTAAACTCCGGTGCAAGCTCTAATGCATGGTTAAGCCATGCTATTGCTTGCTCATTATCGCCTAAGTGAATATAGGTCAAGCCCATTAACATTGAATTAAAAGGCACATCAGGATCTAGTTGAATGGTCCTAGAAAGTGAGCGCAGAGCTTCTGCAATTTTATGATCACCGTAGAATTCAATAAAAGTTAATAATCTATGGGCGGTGGCATAAGTTGGTTTTCGAACAATAATATCCACTACTATTTTTCTTGCTTCATCGAAACGACCCGCCACGATAAGTGCCTGGGCTAGAGCGGCGGCCAAGTTATCATCTTTTGGATTTAGAGTGTAAGCCTTTGATAACAAGATAATTGCTCGAGGAATATTGTCTAAAGATCTCAAATATAATTCTGCATATGACGCATAAGCTTCGGCGTTATTGGGGTTTAGCCTAATTGCTCTTTTAAAAGCTGAATCAGCAGCTTTAAAGTCTTGTTCATAGATCTTAAGTCTGCCAATAGCTCGATACAGTTCACTAATGTTGCTATCAAGTTTCATCGCGATTGCGATTAAAGATTTAGCTTTCGCAATCTGTTCATTGGCCGGTAGGCCAGTCCAGAAAATTTGTCCTACCTGCAAATTAGCTAACAGTGCATAAGCAGTGGAAAAATTAGGGTCTAGATTTACTGCATGCTCTAAATGCACTATGGCCTGCTGATGACCTTCATGAGTGTTTTTTCTACTGCTTTCTTTAGCCCGAAAGTATTCTTCTAAAGCTGACAAGTTTTGGGTTGGTAGCTTTTCAATGTAAGCTATTTCTCGTGGCAAGAGTACAGTTTCAAGTGCCGCTGCGATGGTTTTCGCTATTTCTTCTTGAATATCAAAAACATTTTTAGCGGTGAGTTTTCTGGTATAGCTCTCAGCCCAAATATTTTCATCGGATAAGGCATTGATTAAATGAACATTGATACGGATTTGGTCCGTTGCCCGTTGCACACTACCTTGCAATATTGTCGTCACTCCCAGTTCTCTGCCGATAGTTTGTACATCCTTACTACTGTTAAGGTAGGTCATAACCGAAGAACGCGATATTGATTTGACGGCACTAATTTTTGAAATGTGCACCAGTAAATCATCGTGCACGCCCCTGGTAAAGAATACATCCTTTTCTAAATCGCTATGATTTTTAAACGGCAAAACAGCAATGGCTTTAGCGATGTGATCGTTAGCAGCATTACTTACAGCAACTTCGCTAACAGGAGGCCAGATTTTATAACTGATAATAAAGATTAGCAGCAAGGTTACCGCAAATAATGGCCCTAAATAACGTTTAGGGTTGAATGGTAAAGTTCCCGGGCTAGTAGCTTTAACATTGGCTATAGACGTACTTGAGTGATCAATTTTATTAGGTATTACTACGTCGGCAATAAATTGATAACCTCGCCCTCGAGTTGTTTTTATAATGATTTGCCGTTCACCGTCATCCCCTAACGCAGCACGTGCACATTTTATATTATTGCTTAAAGTGGCATCACCGACTTCACGACCAGCCCAAAGATTTTTGAATAATTCATCTCGCGATACCAATCTATTCCGATGTTCAATCAAGTATAAAATTAAATCAAATACATGGGGTTCTACCAACTGCGGCACGCCATTTATCTGCAAAGTGAAGTTTTCAGTATTTAGCTCACAGCTATCGAACCTGAATATCATTTGGTTTGTGTCATCCTAGTTGGCATTTTAACGTTGCTCAACCTATTTATTTTTACTAACGATAACAATGAGATATTAAATCAATAGGTAATCCATAACTATTCCATAGCTATTAATAGATAACGAATAGGTTAAGCAAATTCACTCTTACTATAGTGAAAGTGTAGTCTAGCTTTTGTAACAATGTTCATAAGGCATTTTTGTTGCGAACTAATAAATTGTTTTAATTAACTAAGCTCAATGATGGCAATCTACATGCTGTCATGAGTAATGATAGGAGTACGAAGTTATGAAACCAATGACATTACTACTAATTATCGTGACTATTTTCATGGTGAATAGTGCCTACGCCGCTCAATATAAATTTATTGCCAAGGATGATTCTATCTACACCAAAATGTGTGTGCTTGCTGGAAATAATGAGCAAAAGGCACTAAAAAGAATCTTGAGGCGCCATAGAGATAGCGAAAAGAGTATTACAAATAGCACCTTTTGCAATGATATGTATATTGCAAATTTTGCCCAGAAGTATAATGCCAGTATGACTTTCAATTACTTAAAAAGGCATACCTATAGAAAAAACCTAGATAAAGCATCTGACATAACGATTAAGGATATTGTGACTCGTGTCACGGAGGATAATTCAGCGGAAGAAATTATTTTAGTTTATGTTGGTCATTAGGTTTTGAGTAACTACCTAGAGTGGCTAATTGAATTTAGCCACTTGGTTGGAGGTGATAGTCATACAAATATTACAACCAATCGCAATTTTTTATTCAAGCGTAAATTGTGCGGGGATATATAAGGAGCTCTGTGATTGGCCAACAGCAATTAGATGTGCGTATTCCTATAATCGGTGTAATCGAAATAAGTTTAAAAGTGCGATTGTTGTACTATAATTTAGTGACCTTACCAAGGGCAGAAACGAATTTGATTTAACCACATTAAAATAAAAATAATTAGTGATAACAACTAAAGGACTAACCTGTTGAAAGTTCACTTATTATTAATTTTAATATTAGTATCGATGCCTTGCTATGCTGAAAATTTATGGTGGATAATTGACCATGATGAAGAAGGGATAGAATATTATCCAAAAAATGAAGATGGTATTTCCCTTTCGCATAGAATAACGCTTAATCGAGATCAGTTATCAAAGTTATCTCCAGCTACCACTATCAACCTTCCTATTCATAGCTCACTTAGCTATTTAGCGACAATCAAACGCATTAAACAAAATGCCAATGGTAGTAATACCTATATAGGTGAAATTGCTGTGAGTAATAAGTCATATCCGGTGATATTAACGATAGGAGAGGCCTCATTTTATGGCTTCATAGCTGCTGATGATAAAACCTATTTAATAGAAGGAAGTAAAGACACCGGAACACTTACTGAAGAGCGCCGTGATACCATCGCAATTGATGAAGATTTTATTGTTCCAATCTCAAGCTCCGCCGCTTCATCCGTTGATCCTTTGGTGAAATCAAAAACGACTAGCAATAAAGCTTTAGTAGCAAAAAAAGCAGAGGTTATCGCAAATATTGCCAATATAAAATTACTTATTATTTATAATCAATATGTTAGAGATAGATATGGTGGTTCTCCATTAACCAGGGTTCATCATATTATTGAGGTTACCAACCAGATATTTTTCAACAGTGGGGTATATATAAATTTACAATTAGCGGCAACCTTAGAGGTTGATTACCCAAATGAAACAAATTTATTTACCGCACTTGATGATTTAACAAAAGCAAAATCACCTATATTTTTGCCAGTTAGAAAACTACGCTATGAAGCTGGTGCCGATATGGTGATGTTTTTACTTATTTCAGCTAATTCGTCAACTACCGGTTATGCATGGGCTAACGGTAAAAATGGCAGTATTTCAAGGTTTTCAGATAAAATGTATAGCGCGATTTATTTGAATAGGTCTGATTATATTGCTGCCCATGAATTGGGCCATAATTTGGGATTACATCACTCCCGTAAACAAGACCCGTATAAAGGTGTCAGCTTTGATTTTGCCTTAGGTTATGGGGTTGAACATCAATTTGCTACGGTGATGGCATACCAAAGTGTATTTTCAACATCTAATAAAATATATCAATTTTCTAACCCCGATAAAGAGTGTGAATTTTTACCTTGTGGCATATCAACTGACAACACTTCTGCAAGTGCTGATGCCAGTTACGCACTTAATTTAGTTCGTTTTCAAGCCGAAGATTTATATCAAGATAGCCCGAGTTTAACGTTAACACAAAACACCGTACCTGCTTTACATGATCAAGCTTTACAAACTTGCATTAATAAGCTTCATTCGAATGATATTTATCTATATACAGGAATGATTAATGATATTGATTGCAGGGTCAAAAAAATAGATTCACTTGCTGGACTTTCAGCATTTGATAATTTACACACGATAAATTTGTATAATAATTTTTTGACTGATTTATCACCATTAGCAAATTTAACAAAGCTAAAATGGTTAAATATTCAGGCAAATGAAATACATGATATTTCTGCACTTTTTCACTTAAATTATTGGGATTATCTGAACCTGTTGGGTAACCCAATTTATTGCTGGCAATTGCGTTATTTTGACCAGTTTGAAACTGTGTATGATTGGAGTCCTCCAACGCAATGCGATGATAGTGATGATTTAAATGACTATGACTATGATGGTGTAAATAACCTGGACGAACTTAATAACAATGAAGACCCTACTCTAAACAGCAATGGTGGCGGCAAATTACAGTTTAGCCAAAACGTTTACCGCTTTGATGAACAAACGGGCAGTATACAAATAAGAATTGAACGAGTACAAGGCAACTTAAATACATTAACTGCATCGATAGAGATAGAAGATCAAAGTACCAACCGAGATGTCGATTATATCATCAGCCAACAAAGTATCTCTTTTGAGCACGGAGAAAGTAGCCAATTTCTACTATTAACAATTATTGATGATGAGGAAGCCGAAAGTATTGAAAGTTTTAACATTGAATTAGTCAGTAAAAACAATACTGATATGACTAGAGTTGAGATAATAGACAACGATTATGATCCCTCTATGGCCGAAAAAAAATCATCTGGAAGTGGTATTTACGGCATATACTTACTGTGTTTAGCAATACTATTTTTGTTTGTTAAAATATTAATTACCAATAACCATTTCAAACGGGACTCTAACTTTTAATCAAGCCAACGTTGTTTAATTTCAAAATAAACATCTCTAAATTCAGTGCTGTACCAATAACCAGAATCTTTAAGTTTTGCTATTCCAAACCACTCTTCGATATCATTGGGGTCTTGTGTATATGAATCTTCTAAACTAAATTTCCACCATGCATCTAAATATTCATGAATAACAACACCCGCCACTGGCAAGGCCGTGCTTTGAATATCAGTTAAGTTTTGCAACAAGCCGTTTGTTTGATCTTCAACGGTATTGCCACCATAGCCATAATTGGGTGGGCCTACTCGGTAAGCATTTGGCGAGACACTTAAGCCGGTTTCAGTAATTAACAAAGGCATGTCTGGGTGACGTGATTTTAATTCTTCAAGCCAACCTTGAAAGTAAGTACCCGTTGCGCTACCGGGTAATGTTGAAGGTCGATAATAAGGCACAGCATATGAATAAGCATTATGACTGCGAAAATCAAGAAAGGGAGTTTCAACATGATAAGCAGTACGTATATCATTGGCATAAGAGACCAGTGAATGTTTGCCATACTGTTCAAATTCGTAACTTAGTGCATAATCAGCCATTTCGGCGATAAACGCCTCGGTGGCATTTATACCTGCGCCAGTGGCAATATATTTCCCTTGGTATTGATTTATTTCTGGGTGAGCTGCATTTGTACTTTTAATGCTTTGTTCACTTAACTCATTACCAATAAGGTAAGCTACCAGTGGGGGATTATTATCAGTATAAACGCTGTAAATTCGATCAATAACCGCTTTAATATATGTTTTACTTTGTTGCTTAAAGTGACTATTTTGAAAATCAGCAACACTTCCGTCTAGCCAAATGGTTTGAATGAAGTTTAATCCGCCAATATTCTTAAGCGCATGGTAGCTGTATGCTGGTGTGCCCCAAAACCGAACAGTATTGGCGCCCATCGCTTTAATATCGGTGATATCTTGTATGATGCTATATTGCAACTCAGCAGAAAGTTGCTTTGATGTTTCTAACTCCCAGGGCAAATGGCCAGGATAACCTGGTACATAAACAACACCTTTAACGTTAAACGGCAAACCATCTTTTAGGATGTAGTGTTCATTAACCGTGAAGTTATTGATTTCAGGCTCAGGTTCTGGTTCAGGCTCAGGTTCTGGTTCAGGCTCTGGTTCAGGCTCTGGTTCAGGCTCTGGTTCAGGCTCTGGTTCAGGCTCTGGTTCTACAATTTCAAGTAATTCTTCGGATGTGGAAGAATTACCTCCTCCGCCACAAGAAAATAATGTGCATGAAAGCGCAATAATTAAGAAAACAGACATTCTTTTTACTAGCATGACTCACTCTCTTCTGGTTTAAATATAACCAATCAGTTAGATATGTTGGTTAATAAATTTATCAATGGCCTTAAGTGCTCTCATTCGATTTTTAGCGTTACTAAGATTATGGTCGCCTTCTTCTAACTCGATGAAGGTGACATTCTTGTCAGCATCTTCCAGTTCATCAAACATATCTTCTGACTGCTCTACTGGTACTGTTTGATCGAGTTCTCCATGAATCAATAGTACTGGTGCGATTACGTTCTTTACATAATTGATTGGCGATATTTGTTCTAAATGATCTTCGTCAACATCTCCTTTTGAAATTACATCTTGCCAATAAGACACTACCCAATGGTCACTACCGTAATCACGTTGTTCTGTGTCTAACATCTGTTCTACATCAGAAACACCGTTAATAGAAACCACACACTTATATAAATCGGGAGTAAACGTAGCTCCGGCTAGCGCTGCATAACCACCATAACTGGCACCTACAATGCACACACGAGCTTTATCAATCAGGCCTTTTTTCGATAAGTCGTGCACTGCATCGGTCAAATCATCTTGCATTTTACGGCCCCATTCACCTCTTCCTTTAAATAGGTGCTCAGTTCCAAACCCTTTAGAACCTCTAAATTGCGGCTGAATTACTAAATATCCTTGGCCAGCAAAATACTGAGTCATCCAGTCAAAGCCAAGTTTATCGTAAGATTCTGGTCCTCCGTGAGGAAGCATTATGGCTGGAAGATTTTTAACTGTTTGACCAATTGGTGTGGTAATAAGCGAAGGAATGGTTAAACCGTCTCGTGCTTTAAAGCTATACTCTTTTACCGGGTGAACAGCTTGTGGCGGAATATCTGGTCGAGCAGGTGATAATAAATCAAGTGCGCCTTTTTCATAGAGTACGTAATCGCCAGAGCTTAATTCGCCATCCATATAAAACACCATAGAATTCCAATCAGGTGTGTTGTCTTTAATCACAAAGGTATTGTTTGGCATGGCCTTATTAATACCACGCATGCGAGCATTTAGTTTTTCATCAAAAAATTCATAGGTTGGCGTAAAACCAGAATATTGCACACCATGTATTACTCGTTGTATGTCGGTTAATACATGTTCAACGTCTTTATCTTTGTGACTAAATATAGGACCCGAAATAGTCCCATCAGCTAGCGTCATAGTATAATAAGCCCAACGACCATGCTCATCGTCTTGGCTGATCATAACTAAGCTTTTTCGATCAGGTGTTACGCCATTAAACCCTTTGGTACGATAAGGCGTTTCTTGACGAAATATTTCTTGCCAGTCATCATCTATTAGCGCTTCAATACGGTGTAAATTGGTTTTATTGTTATATCGTTCACGAGCAAGAATTTCACCATTTTTATCTAAAAAGAAGTCGATGGTATCAGAGGTGCCTTTGCGATAAATGCTAGGTTTTCTTTTTTTTTCTAAATTAACTTTATACAAGTTATATGCACCAAGATTTTTATAAGCGGGCATATAGGCGTACTTCTTATCCGGGGAAATTCCAATAATACTCCCTAATTGCGATTGACCGTCATAAATGCCATAGCCTTGGATCAAGAGTTGATGTATTTTTTCCGTTGTTAAGTTATAAACAAATGCAGCACTTATATCATGTCGTCCTCTATAACCCCAGATATGCTTATTTTTTGAAGCTACAAAAATCAGCCTGTCATCATCAATAAAATAGACATTATCCGGTTTCACCGATGACACATCAACAGCAGCCAGAAGAGAGCCACTTTTTAAATCTATGACTACCATGGCGTCGTTATTATTTGAAGTGTCTCGGTAAGCCATTCGCTCAGCATTTGGCGATATAACCACCATACTTTTACTCGGTAATTTTCCATAAGCTTCAACAGGTACTTGCAACTGTTGAGCAAAGAGGAAAAAAGGTTGCATCGAAAGCACGATGAGTAAAATTAAGTTAAGCATAAAACCATCCTTGTTTATTATTTTTTATGTGTTTTACTTTATAATTTTCAACTTGTTAGGTCAACTAGGTAGTTGTTTATTATCGTTGACTATACGTACTAAAACTAAATGGAAAGGGTGATGCATATAAGGCTGTTGGGAGATAAACCTTATATGCATCATAGGTCTTTGTTTTTCTAGGAACAATTGGACCTATTAACTTGTACTTACTAATCTATTTAAGACAAGGTAAGTTGAGATCATTACAAAATATTGTTAGTAGAATGGCGTTCATTGTGATCTGAACGCCAAACTACATAACTAGCTATTTAAAGCTATAACGGGCACCAATTGTATACCTTGGACCATATTGACGAGCACTTAAGAATTGCTCCTCGTAACGACCAAACAGTTGCTCGGTTTCGTTATTTATATTTAATCCTTCAAAGAACACCGTTAGGTTTTTAGTTAAGTTATAATTAACGCTCATATCAATTTGACCGAACTCTTTAGCAAATTGCGGTGGCGCATCTGAAGAACCCTGAGATTGGCCAACACCAACTAAGTACTCATCACGCCATGCGTAAGTCACTTTTACCGACAAGTCATGTTTTTCATAAAATACTTGGAAGTTTGCCGAGTCGCTTAAGCCTGTTAACGGCGTTTGCTGCTCTAAACTTTTTACATCAAATTCAACGTCACCATCAACGAAGGTGGCATTTGCACCAACACCAAAGCCTGTTTCACCAAACAAGTGTTGAATTGCCAGCTCAAAACCATCAACTTCTTTTTCTTCCGAGCTATTAAATGGACGTGAGATATCCCAATTCATTACTGGATCATCAGCGTTTGGTACTAAGTACCCTTGCTCATTTAGCGCAGAGCCGTTGTCTTGAATTTGCTGAAAAATAGCGTCATTTGTTGGTTGTATACCATTAGCGACAAGATCTGCTTCAGCTTGTTGCCAGCGAGGACCTTGGTATATGTCAAGAAACTCTTCATATTGTTGTGGCACAATTTCGTTACCAATAAAGTTTTCAACTTCTTTTTTAAAGTAACCAATTGCGGCATAACTGCCTTCTGCGTAGTAATATTCAAGTGCCAAATCTAGATTAGTCGCTTCATAGGGTTGTAAGTTAGTATTACCCGAACCACCATTGCGAGAACCAATTTTCGGACTACCTGATAACGATAAACCACCAGCCAGGCTACCTAATGGTGCTCTAGCAATGCTTTTACCCCAAGAAGCCCTACCAACTAACTCATCAGTAATATCAACTTTAATATCCAGCATAGGTAAAAACACATCATGTTTACCGGTATCTTGATAAAAATTGCTATTGCCATCAAGATATTGAGTATGCCACTCACTGCCGCCTTTCCACCAAACAGCAGTTGGTACATCTTGCAATACGTTACTGGTTACTTCTGTTTCTTCATAACGCAATCCGATGTTAACTTGCACTGGAATTTCAGCTATTTCAAAGTCCCATAATGATTGTACGTAAACGCTATCTGTTTCTTCTTTTACAGCGCCTTCTCCGTATGTCCCCATGTCATGATAAGCCGTGGCTTCAAAATAATCATCACCACCTAGCTCCTCATTAGTTAAGAATGCAGCAGAGCGTGCCGCTACTTCATCAAAGTCAAAGGTGTAGTAATAACTTGGCGCTAAGCTGCTACCGCCACCGCTGAACTCATCTAAAAAGCCACTAGTGGTATGATAGTTAAACATACCGTCTGGTAACATTGCAGTATAATCAGGGTTAAATAAGAAGCCACCAATCAGACCACTCCAGGCATTAGAGCCACCCATTTCTTGCTCAGTATGAGCAACACCAAATTTGATATTCACCAGAGGAATGTCAAAATCATTATTGTCCCAAGTACCATGCAGCTGAATTTGTTCAACGTTTGATTCGCCAGGGCTATGTACAAACTGACTAAAATGAGAATCTATCTCACTAGGTGCTAATGTCGTTGTACCATTATTCCAGTAAATTTGGGCGTGAGGTACTTCGCCATTGCGATAATCATACGTTTTTGTTGTTAATTTATTTGACCCTAAAACTAATGTGCCATAAGCATTCATGCCATCATCGGCGCCATTATCAATTTCATTGGTTGAGTCGTGATAATCGAGTTCAAAGTGAAATGAATCCGTGGCTTGCCATGCTACATTAAAGCCAAATGATTCCTCATCTACTTCCGTGGTACCACGTGAAGCCGAATAAGAGCCATCATTGCCGCTAATGTCAGCAAAAATAGCGGTACCATTTTCATCTAATTCATAAGCATTAATGTTGCCGCCATAATCATTCCACATACCCCAACCAATTGAGTTGCTGGCGGTGATCGCATTTGTGGCGGTGTAATCTAGGGTTACAATTAAGTCATCTATAGGCGCATATTGAAACGTCACATTACCGTTGGTTCTTTCGCGTTCAACATTATTAATACCGTAGTTCATATCCCTTGGGAAAAAGTAATCGCCTGTATGGTTACCTTCTAAATCGACAGGTCTGGCATCTACTACATTTTCAGGATCTAAATCTGGTAAAGCAACGTTTGCTTGCCAACCTTGAATATTTGCCGATTGTTGTTGGAAGTCACGGCGATGATGATTGATAGAAAATGCAAAACCAAACGTTTCATCAGCAAAGGTGTTGCTATAAACAGCACTCAGCTCAGGTGTAACGTCATCACCTTCTTCAACAGATGTGTCATGCATAGCTTTAGCGGAAATAGAGTATTTTTCACCAGGGCTATTAAGCGGTTTCATTGTTACAATATTAACCGTTGCACCTAAACCACCACTTGGGTTTTTCGCTCTTGCAGTTTTATGAACTTCTAGTGCACTAATACCATCAGAAGAAAGGTTTTCAAAATTATAAGAGCGGCTGTTACCTGTACCTGGCATTGTACGGCCATTAAGAGTAACTAGGTTAAAGTCGGGACCAAAACCACGTACGGTTATTTGGCTACCTTCACCATTTGAGCGACTCACAGTTACACCGGTAATACGTTGTAATGATTCCGCTAAGTTAGTATCTGGGAATTTACCCATATCTTCCGATGAGATAATATCCATAACACCAGAACTGTCACGCTTTAAATCCATTGATCGAATTAAACCGCCACGAATACCTGATACTTCAATGACTTCTATTTCATCTTCTTGCACATCTTCAACAATTGCAGCAGTTGTTTCTTCTTCTGCAGCATAACTTGGTGTTACTACACCTGTACCTAGTAACATAGATATTGCGACTGCAAGTCGTTTTTTACTAAAGTTAACTTGTTTCATAATTTTCCTACTTATTTTTTAAGTATTTATTTTCAATGTGTTGCTAACGTATGAACTGTTTTGTGTTTTAGTTTTTCAGCCATACGTTGCACATTAATATTCTCTAAATTTCTTACTGATTAGCTCTAAGGTGTTGCGATCTTCACATTGTCAACTCGATAAACTGCGCCTTCACCAGAGCCCCATGCAGGGAAAATCATAAGCACATCGATTTCGCTTACATCTAGCCCTGCATCGTATAAACTTTGTAGAGAAAAAGTATAGGTTTGCCAAACGCCTGCAATAGGTGCTGCGCCTTCAAGGCTGTCGGTTACTGGCAATTCAACCTCGGTAGTCGCATCACCACTTTCAATTTTGAAAATCCACTCTGCACTTGCATCATTAGGAGCAGTAACCACTTTCATTTCAAACTGCACTACGCCTGTGCTTAATAATGCCGATGCGTCATATGGAACCCCGCCTGCATTATGACCTTCGCGAGATGTTATACCCATTACCGTTGCGGTCTCGCCAATAACAAATTCAGCGGTATTGCCGTGTTCTGCGTCATCAGTTTCAACTGTTGGTGTTGAACCCGCACAACAATCCCAAATTACCCAGCCAGTTGTAGCAGCTTCTTCAAATAAGGTTATGCCAGAAGCTGTTGGTGTATTTGGGGTATTCGCAGCACTTGGTGAGTAAATTTTGGCATTATCAACACGATAAACTGCACCGTCACCTGTGTCCCAAGCTGGAAATATCATGATGACGTCAATGGCACTAATATCTAGCCCCGCAGTTTGTAAATCAGATAATTTGAATGTATAGGTTTGCCATACACCGGTAGCAGGTGCTACGCCTTCATCACTATCGGTAATTGGAATTTCGACAGCTTCTGTTGTGCCATTACTCTCAATTTTAAACATCCAGGTAGAGCTTGCATCATTCGGTGCAGTTACCACGTTCATATCAAATTGCACAACACCATCGGTTAATAATGCTGATGCATCAAATGAAATTTCAGAACCATCTTCTGGTTTGAAACCCATTACCGTAGCGGTCGCGCCGATAGAAAATTCAACTGTTAAACCATGCGCATCATCATCAAACTCTTCGGTTGGAGTAGAACCGCCACAACAATCCCATGGGGCCCAATCAGCATTGGCTTCATCTTCAAACAATACTAACTCTGGTAAACTGCCCGCGCCTTCTTGCGAAATTTCTACGTTATCAACAAGGTAAACTGCACCTTCACCGGTACCCCAAGCAGGGAATATCATTAATACGTCAATCGCAGACAGGTCTAAGCCTTCATTGGCAAGAACCGATAAATCAAAGGTATAACTCTGCCATTCTCCAACGGTAGGTGCTACGCCTTCATTACTGTCGGTAAATGGCAATTCAGCAGCCGTGGTACCATCACCACTTTCAATTTTGAACATCCAGGTAGATGATGCATCTGCAGGTGCTGTTACTACTTTAATATCAAATTTAACGCTGCCTGTATCAATCATAGGTGATGCATCAAAAGGCCCACTGCCTTCTACGCCATGACCTTCACGTGTGGTATAACCCATTACTGTAGGCTCTGCACCAATAATAAATTCTGATACCGCGCCATGAGCAGGATCATCATCTGTTACAACCACTGGCTCTGAACCGCCACAACAATCCCACATTTGCCACAATGGGTTTTCAGCATCTTCAAAAATGGTAAGGTTAACCGGAATACCAGTAGATGGAGGAGAAGGAATTGGTGCTAAACCTGGTACTAATGTATCTTCATCTTTATAACCGGCGCGAATGGTTTCACAACCTTTACCGGTATCAGGGTCAATAACACATTCATAAACACGCACATAATCAATTGCAAAGGTTTGACCGTTGGCAAATGCAGCAGCGTCTACACCACCATCATTTACGTTTTCAGCCCAATCACCACCAACGGCTAAATTAAGCAGCAGATGAAAGTCTTGGTCGAAAGGGGAGTTATCCCAATGAGTTTCCAACTCACCGCTAATAATGTCATGGTATTCACTGTACCAACCTCGGTGAGCCAAGCCTACAGCCTGTTCTTTTGAGTTGTATCTTACCTCTGACGCCATTTGTGTTTGGTACAAATAACCGTCAACATACCAGCGCATTTCACCTTCTTGCCATTCTATCGCATAGGTGTGGAAATCATCGGCTGGGTTAACGCCCTCTGGGAGTGAATACTCTTTGCCAGACCAAATGTCATGTTCACCATAGTGTAACGTACCTACTACTTTTGATTCGGTAACGCCTTCATCATCAATAGTTTTAAGGTTAACCGCTTCTAGAATATCGATTTCACCAGAATCTGGCCAACCGCCATAAACGTTATCGGTTGGTAACATCCAAAATGCCGGGTGAGAGCCTTGACCAAATGGTAATTTGGCGCGCATTTCAAAACGTCCGTACTTCCAATCACCTAAGTTTTGAGTATTTAAGCGAGCTGATGTATAAGCTTTTTCAGTGGTGTCTTCAGCTGGCAATGCAACAATATTTAAAATGCCGTCAGCTACAAATGAGTTTTCAGCACTGTCGGTGTAACATTGCTGCTCTTCGTTACCGCCACCATTACAATTAATTTCATGGAACCATTTGCTTGAGTCAATCTTGTCACCGTCAAATTCATCATTCCATACCATTTGCCAGTCATTTACTGGTACCGTGGTATCTATTGATTCAAAATCAGTATCGGTATTGGTTTCCTCACAGCCTGAAAGGCCTAAGGCTACTGATATACCAATTAAACTTGCAATTGCGCGGGACTTGCGTTTAGCGCTACCTATTGTAGTCATGTTCTCTCCCCTAGAGATATCCTAATTCAGTATTTATAACCATTCTTATGCTGAATGTTCCTTGGTTTTACTTTAAACCAACCATGTAAATATAAATACGATCGTAAACAAAATGTAAATGCCTGAGTATAGTGTTAGCACAAGAATTTAATGATTAGCATTGAAATGCGGTCAGGTGGATTAGTGCAAAGCTGAAATGGACAAAATGGCAAAGTTTTCTGTTTTTATTAGCGTTTTTCTAGTTAAAAAATCTCGGTTGCAAGCAGCTAAAACAGTGATTTATATAACCCGTAGTACTTCTTATCGCAAGCCAAGTCCGCTTTAACTTGTTTTGATTGAGTTTCATTTCTCTTAGCTTATTGTCAGCTTATACAAGTACTGTCTTACTCAGCGATTTTGAATCTAGCCGTTGAAGGTATGTGGGGGAGGGCCAGTGGTCCAATCGACATTAGTATATTTCCGGTAAGAATGGAAGTTGACTACGTTCGAGTCTATGAAAAACAAAATAAAAATAACATTGAGAAAATATAGAACAAGTATCAGCCAATGCTGCTGAACTGTTTTAAATTTGCATTTATCAATATAAACATGCCTGAAACTTAGGCGGGAAAGAACATGAATATTAGTAACAAAAAAGAATTTGAAGTAGCGGGTGAGTTCGTCACATTAGCGGGTGAACGATACTATGCTATTCGCAATATGGATAAAATGGACCCATTTTTTATCAGCGTGATCTCAAATAGCGACCATTGGTTATTTGTCTCTTCAACTGGCGGCTTGACAGCTGGCCGAGTATCTCCAGAAACTGCGTTATTTCCTTATGTGACCGTTGACAAAATACACGAAAGTAATCTTCATACCGGTAGCAAAACTCTGTTCAAAGTAGAAAAGCAAGGTCAAACAATTTATTGGGAACCGTTCAATCGCGAGCACGACAAAAGCTTTAATTTAACTCGTAATATTTATAAAAATGTTTTAGGTAACAAACTTTGCTTTGAAGAAATAAATCACGATTTAAACTTAACGTTTCGTTATACCTGGCTAACGAGCGATCAATACGGCTTTGTGCGTAAATGTGAGTTAGTTAACAGCGCCAGCGACGATGTTTCGCTTGAATTAATTGATGGACTGCAAAATATTTTACCTGCTGGTACACCGCGTTTTACCCAAACCAATTCAAGTAATTTAGTCGATGCCTATAAGTGGAGTGAAGTTGATGCACAAACTGGTTTAGCCTTTTTTACATTGTTTTCAGGTATCACCGACAGAGCAGAGCCTTGTGAGTCATTAAAAGCGAATACTGTGTTTTGTTTAGGATTAGATAATGCCAAAGTGCTGCTTTCTAATGAACAACTTGAGGATTTTCGTGCCGGTGAAGTAATAAGCTCTGAAGATCATAAACGCGGTATTAGAGGTGCATATCTAGTTAATACTGAGATAACACTTGCTGCTGGGGCAACGCAAAGCTGGCAGTTGGTCGCCAATGTAGAGTTAAGCCAAGGGCAAGCGGTTGCGATTAGACAAAAATTAAAAGAGAGCCGTTCGAACTCTGGTGAATTCGCCAACGATATCGAAAATACAATCAGTCAAGGCAGTGATGATTTGGCGCGTATTATGGCATCAGGTGATGCCTTTCAACTTACCGGCGAAGAACATGTGGCAGTACATCATTATGCTAACGTGCAATTTAATTTGCTACGTGGCGGTGCGTTTGATGATCAGTATACGGTTTCTTCGAAAGATTTTTCTCAAACCATTAGTTTATTTAACAGTGATGTATACCTACGTCATCAAGCTATGCTTTTGGCACTGCCAGAAAAAATAGGCTTTGCTGAACTATTAGCTACCATCAAAGAGCAAAATGATGCGCAATTAGAGCGTCTTTGTTATGAATATTTACCAATTTCATTCGGTCGTCGCCATGGTGATCCAAGTCGTCCGTGGAATCAATTTGCGATAAAGCTGGTTGATGAGCACAACAATAAACTACTTACTTATCAAGGTAATTGGCGCGACATTTTTCAAAATTGGGAAGCGCTAACGTTTAGCTATCCTGAGTTTATTGAGAATGTGATCAGCAAATTTGTGAATGCATCAACTATCGACGGTTATAACCCATATCGAATTACCAAAGAAGGTATTGACTGGGAAGTGGAAGATGAGAGTGATCCATGGAGTTATATCGGCTATTGGGGTGATCATCAGATCATCTATTTGCAGAAAATGCTCGAGCTTTCTCAGCAATTTCATCCATCGCGTTTGACCGAGTTACTGAGAAACCCAATATTCAGTTATGCCAATGTGCCTTATAGAATCAAGCCGTTTGCAGACTTGCTTGAAAATGCAAAAGACACCGTTACTTATGACGATGATCTAGCAATGCGGATAGAACAACTGGTTGAAAAGGTTGGCGCTGATGGCAAATTAATCCAAGATCAAAATGATAATGTTTATCTGGTAAATTTATTTGAAAAATTACTGGTAACGTTACTTTCTAAATTAGGGAATTTTGTTGTTGATGGTGGTATTTGGTTAAACACCCAACGCCCAGAGTGGAATGATGCCAATAACGCTTTAGTTGGTCAGGGTTTATCTATGGTGACCTTGTCTTATTTACGTCGTTATATTTGTTTCTTACAAGAACTTATCAGTAACGAATCTGATTCAATCGCCATTTCAACAGAAGTGAGCCAGTGGTTTGCTGAAACTGCTGAAGCTTTGGCTAAATTACGTCCTTTACTTGGCTCTACTGCGATTGGTGCCGAGCAGCGTTATTTGAGCATTGCTGAACTTGGTAACGCCGCCAGCAGATATCGTCAAACGGTTTATCAACAAGAGACGTTTTCTGGGCAAGTTTCTGAGCCTATCAACGCCATCAAGTCTATGCTTGCAGATGCTTTAGCGGCAATAGATCATACCGTGTTGGTAAACCAGCGTGATGATGGCTTATACAACGCTTATAACTTGTTAGACATACAGACCGAATCAATGAATATTGACAGTTTGTACCCAATGCTTGAGGGCCAGGTTGCCGCTCTAAGTGCTGGTACTCTTTCACCGAAGGAAGTGATATCTGTTGTCGAGTCTTTATTTGCAAGTGATGTTTATCGGGCTGATCAACAGACCTTTATGTTGTACCCCGATCGTCAACTGCCGAGCTTTTTAGAAAAAAATACCATTGCCGAAGAGCAGTTTTACCAGTTACCAGTTTTACCAGAAATGCTAGCATTAAACGATAAACGTATCGTCGAACAAGATGTTGATGGCACATTACGGTTTAACGCAGAATTTGGTAATGCCAGCGACTTAGCAGTACAAATAGATTTGTTGGCGGTTGATTATGGCGAGCAACTTGTTAGCTGTAAAACCGAAATACTCGATCTTTATGAGTCAGTATTTAATCATCAGGAATTTACCGGCCGCTCAGGCGGTATGTTTGGTTTTGAAGGTTTAGGTTGTATCTACTGGCATATGGTTGCCAAGCTGTTACTAGCCGTTGAAGAAAACGTCTTTAATGCCATTGCACAAGGTGAACCAGAAGCTGTATGTCATAAATTAGCTCAGCTTTATTATGCCGTGCGCGAAGGCATTGGCTTTAATAAAACGCCAGCTGAGTATGGTGCATTTCCAACTGACCCTTATTCGCATACGCCAAAACACGCAGGTGCCCAGCAACCAGGAATGACCGGCCAGGTTAAAGAAGAAATACTTGCTCGTTACGGTGAGTTTGGTATTCGAGTTGATAACGGTTGTGTGCAATTTATGCCTTACTTGCTGCGCAAATGTGAGTTTTTAAGCAAGCCGGACATATTCCGTTATTTAGATGTGAGCAATAACTGGCAAGAACTGCCAATAGCCGCGCAAAGTTTAGCGTTTACCTGGTGCCAGGTTCCAATCGTTTATCGCCTTGATGACAATTGCCAGCCATCAATAATCGTTAGCTTTAACGATGGTACCGAGCAAGTAATTCCGCAATTGGCACTGCCGGAAAATTTGAGTTCTGAGTTGTTTGCTAAAAATGGCTGTATACAACAACTTACTCTAGTACTAGGTAGCAAGCAATTGTTTGCAGAATAGTTACAGGTATCTGTTTGTTGTAAACAATAAAAACTCGTTAATTACATATTGAACGGAAGATAAACCTGTCGAGACACCTTATAACTAAATGTCTTTGGCAGGTTTTAATTTTAAAAATTTAAGAAGTGATTAGCTGCGTGGCCTTGCATATTGGGCCTTGTAGGGTACAGATGAACAGCTGAAATATGTTTAATGCTGATAATAATAATGAAGGTGATAGAGAAATGAACATAGTACATGGTAACGCAATTTGCTATTCAGGCTATCGAGAAGGGCAAAGCCCACGCGAAGGGGTTTACCCGACTTATGCAGAAATAAAGCAAGATTTACTCATTTTATCGCAGAACTGGAAATTTCTTCGACTTTACGACTGTGGACCTCATGCCGAAATTGTACTGGACGTAATTGAGTCGGAATGCTTTGATTTTAAGGTAATGCTTGGTGTCGATATGGCTGCTGAAATGAGCAATCCTCATTGCCCATGGGGAGCCGACTTTAGTGAGCAAACGTTAAGTGATAATAGACAAGCTAATTGCGCTCAAGTTGATAAATTAATCGAATTGTCTAGTCGTTATACTGATATTGTGTTTTCGGTATCCGTGGGTAATGAAGCCAGTGTTGAGTGGACAGATCATATGGTTTCAGTTGATAGCTTGGTGAGTTACGTTCTTAAAATTAAAGACAGCATTAAGCAGCCAGTCACCTTTTGTGAAAATTATGTGCCTTGGACCTACAAGTTAGAGCCATTAGTTGCGGTGTTGGACTTCATTTCAATTCATACATACCCTGCCTGGGAATATCGCACTTTAGATGATGCCCTGGAATATACCAAACAAAATTATCATTCGGTTGCCCTGCATTACCCTGGTAAACCTGTTGTTATTACTGAAGCCGGTTGGACAACACAATCAAATGGTCGCGGCATTGAAACTTGGAATGCGTCGCAAGAGTTGCAAGCGAGCTATTATGAGCAATTGCTTGCCTGGACTAATGATGAAAAAATTCTCACTTTTGTGTTCGAGGCATTTGATGAGCCATGGAAAGGATCGCCGCACCCACAAGAGCCAGAAAAACATTGGGGGTTGTTTACTGTTGATCGTAAGCCTAAATTAGTCATGGAAAGCCTTTACAATACAGAAGATCCTCTAGTTATCGCTAGTGAAGAATTAGCGGTTAGTTGTTAACTGCTTTAGTGTTTCTTAGCAGGTAAAGTATAGGATTACTATTTACTGGCATTAGCCAGTGAACTTAAGTACGATAAATTATTACCAGAAAATAATAGCAACTAATTAATTTTAATTGCTATAACTGATTAAAAATAAAACTAGGCAGAGTAATATAATTAATGCAGAACCAAATCGCTAATAATTCAAATTATCAATATTGGGTACTACAGTTATCTTATTGGTTCTTTATTGCTTTACTTAGCCTATCTACATTAACAATTTGGTATGCACAATTTAATTGGGCAAATGTAGCCCATACATTTGTGCAATCGTTACTAGGGTTATTGCTGTCTTTACCTTTGTATTTTATGTTTATGAAATATTGGGAACATTCAGTAAGGCGAAGATTGAGTGTACTCATTTTAGGTGTACTAGTAACATCATTTGCCTGGACCATTGCTAGGATGCAAGCTTTTATCATGATGACGCCTGAATACGATATTTGGGTCGATTTTGGTGGTTGGTATTTTGGTAGTATCTTAGTTTTTTTGAGTTGGGCTGGATTAGTCCATGGTGCTAAGTATTATCAGTTATTGCAATTAGAACATCAGCATATGCTGCAAGCGGAAGCCGAAGTTAAAGAAGAGCTATTAAAGCGGATAAGTGCACAAACGATTGCCCGAGATGCGCAAATAAAGATGTTGCGTTATCAATTAAATCCGCATTTTTTATGTAATACTCTAAATGCGATTAACTCGTTAATAGAAACAGAAGAGTCAACCATCGCGCAAAGCATGACAGTAAAATTAAGCAAATTCTTACGTTACTCTTTAGATCATAATCCCGATAATAAAATAGCCTTAAAGAATGAAATTAATGCGCTAAACTTATATTTAGACATTGAAAAAACTCGATTTGGCGAACGATTAAAACTCGATTTTCAAATTGATAAACAGGCACAAGCGGCGAAAATACCAAGTTTGTTATTACAGCCAGTTATTGAAAATTCAATGAAACATGTTATCGCTCAAAATGAAGACGGCGGAACGATAAGTTTAAAAGCTAAGGTCGTTGAACAGCAGTTAATTCTTGAAATGTCAGACACTGGCTCTGGGGTGAAAATGGGGACAAGTAAGTTACAAATATCTCAAGGTCGAGGAGTCGGATTACGAAACATTGATGAACGTTTAAAAGTGCTTTATCAAAACAACTATTCTTTCGAATTAAATATTTCAGCTGCTGGTGGTTTAAAAACTATTATTAAAATTCCTTATGAACCACAAACAGATTCATCCTTGAACCATTTGAACCAAGTAACACTGAGCTAATTTTATGACCAAATTAAAAGCGATAATAGTCGATGATGAACCACTAGCTCTTAAGCTCTTACGTTCTAAACTTAATAAGTTTGCCGAGCTGGACATCATCGCTGAATGTAAGAATGGCCGCGAAGCAATTCAAGCCACCATGGATTTAGCTCCAGACATTCTGTTTTTAGATATTCAAATGCCAGGCATTGATGGTTTTGGCGTAATTAAAAAATTACAAACCGATGTTGTGCCTATGGTGGTATTTACCACTGCATTTGAACAATATGCGTTAGATGCATTTGACGTGCATGCGGTTGATTATATTCTAAAGCCGATAGATGAAGAACATATTCAAAGAGCGGTTAATCGAGCGTTAAATCGTTTTGCTCGAGGCGAAAACAACGATAATAAAACTAACATAATTGGTGCTATTGATAGCATTAATGAAAGGGAAAATGCGTCTTTAAGATTTCCATTAAGTAGCGATCATAGTGACGACCAAGCCGGCTCTTCTGGTAGCAATGTAGAGCGAAAAGTTGTGATTAAAGACCGAGATGATATTACCTTGTTAAAGCAGTCTGAAATCGAATGGGTTGATGCAGCAGGTGATTATGTTTGCTTACATTCCGAAGGTGTTACTCATATTAAGCGCAGTACTTTAAAGAGTTTACTGGAAGAACTAGATCCGACAATTTTCAAACGTGTTCATCGCTCTACCATAGTTAACCTTAACTTTATTCAAAAAGTTATTCCCCATACTAAAGGAGAATTCTTCCTTAAACTTGGTGAATATGATCAAGTAAAAGTAAGTCGTAATTATCGTGATGTTATTAAAAGCTTTTTAACCGACATGTAAACTCTTAGCAACCAATCGACAATTAATAATATTTGGCTTGTATATACAAGCCTTGCGTGAACCAACAATTTACGCTACATTTCGCTTTATTATTACTGTAATTGGAAATCTAAATGACCTTACCAAGTGCCAACTGGCAACTGCTGTTTATCAATGTAAATATTGCCACTATGAGTCAGGGCGGAACATCTTATGCTGCTATTGAAGATGGTGCTTTAGCAATTAACGACGGCAAAATCGTTTGGTTAGGCAATAAAGCGCAACTTCCTGATTATGATACTGAGCAGGTAACTGTGGTTGATGGTATGGGCAAATGGATAACTCCAGGGCTTATCGATTGTCACACCCATATTGTTTATGGCGGTCATCGCGCCAATGAATTTGAACTGCGCCTGCAAGGTGCGAGTTATGAAGAGATTGCCCAAAGTGGCGGTGGTATTGTATCAACAGTAAAAGCTACTCGCGCTGCAACTGAAGATGAATTGTATGCGAGTGCTTACAAACGCCTTAATGCTTTACATAATGAGGGTGTAACAAGTTTAGAGATAAAATCTGGCTACGGCTTAGATTTAGACAGCGAAGTTAAAATGTTGAAAGTCGCGAATCGTTTAAGTGAAAATTTACCAGTAACTGTGCAAAAAACATTTTTAGGAGCGCATGCGCTGCCGGTTGAATATAAAGACGATGCCGATGCTTATATAAAACTGGTTTGTGAGCAAATGATCCCAGCAGTGGCCAAGCAAAACTTAGCCGATGCCGTAGATGTATTTTGCGAAGGGATCGGCTTTTCACTTGCGCAAACTGAAGCGGTATTCAACGCAGCGAAAGCGCATAACATTCCGGTCAAAGTTCATGCTGAACAGCTATCTGACTTGGGCGGTACCGAGCTTGCGGCAAAATATAATGCCTTATCAAGCGATCATTTAGAGTTTTTATCAGACGCTGGCGTTAAAGCCATGCAAACCAGCGGCATGGTAGCAGTGTTACTACCAGGCGCGTTTTACTTTTTACGTGAAACAAAGCTACCACCAATAGAAATGCTGCGAGAAAACAATGTAAGAATTGCCATTGCTAGTGATGCCAACCCGGGATCGTCGCCAATCAACTCGTTGCAATTAATGCTTAATATGGCCTGTACGTTATTTAGATTAACGCCAACAGAGGCATTAGCCGGTGTTACGTGTAATGCTGCAAGGGCTTTAGGTATTGATGACAAAGTTGGTGAGTTAGTTGTGGGCATGGATGCTGATATCGCCATGTGGGATATCGAGCAACCCGCTGAACTTTGCTACCAATTTGGAGTAAACCCATTAGCCGCTTTATATAAACAAGGCAAGCAGGTTATTTAATTTAGGCTGTAGTCTATTGTAAATTTATTAATGTTCAAAAACGTGTCGCTGTTGAAAACAGTTACACGATTTATTGTTTAAAAAACACCCAGATTTATATTCAATGGCGTAAATATTGATGAATTCATGGTTTTTTACAATTTTTTATTACAACGTTCATCTCATGTTCAGTTTTGTTTGTTATCATCACTCATCATAAACATTATTCATAATAATTACTTTGGACTTTCATATGTCGACTAAAAAATACATCGTTCCGGTGCTGGCGCTTTCATTAATCTTTTCTGGTTGTGCATCTACTTCTTCAAATGCTGGAAAGGGAGCTGCTATAGGTGCCATTACTGGTGCTGTTATAGGTAAATCAACGAGTAATCACAAAAACAAACGTGCTGTATGGGGCGCAGCCATTGGCGCACTTGCAGGCGCTGCTATTGGTGATTATATGGATAAGCAAGAAGAAGAATTTCGTCAAGAACTTGCGGGTTCAGGGATTGAAGTTGTGCGCGAAGGTGATAACTTGCGCTTAATAATGCCTGCCAATATTACTTTTGCTTCGAGCCAATCTAATATTACCGCCAGTTTTCATACTACCTTAAATGATATTGCTAAAGTACTAGGCAAATATGACAAAACGTTATTAAAAATTGAGGGCCATACCGATAGTAGCGGCAGTGAAAGCTATAACCAAAAACTATCAGAGCAACGCGCCGAGAGTGTGAAAGTATACTTGATGCATCAAGATATTTTAGCGAGCCGTTTACGTACCAAAGGCTTTGGTGAGTCTCGTTCTATTGTGAGTAATGATACAGCTGCAAATCGAGCTTTAAACCGTCGTGTTGAAGTTAAAATCATGCCTAATGAAGCATAGATAAATTTTTATCGTTTCTAATGAGGCTAGGAGTGTTTACTTCTGGCCTTATTTATTTTTTATCGAGAATTAACGGCCCAATTCCGTTTTCACCGAGTATATCCTCAGGATTATAAATTGGACATTTTGTCATCGACAAACAACCACAACCGATGCAACCGGTTAATGAATCTCTTAATTTTTCCATATAAGCAATACGTTGATTAAGCTGCTGCTGCCAATTTTTTGATAGTTTTTCCCAGTCATCCTTATTCGGAGTACGTTTATCAGGTAAGTTGGCAAATACGGTTTTTATTTCATCTAGGCTAACCCCCATTTTTTGCGCGGCTTTAATCACTGATATCCGCCTTAAAACATCTCGTTTATAGCGTCTCTGATTACCGTTATTGCGCCAACTTCTGATCAAGCCCTTTTCTTCATAAAAATGCAGGGTTGATACTTTCACTCCGCATCGCTTCGCTACACTACCAACAGCAAGATTTGCTTCTTCTAACATCATAAATTTATATAACTCTTGAAAGTTTTTTTCATAATAATGAAAAAAACACTTTACCTCAAGTTTGGTTGAGGTTTTAAACTGTACCTAGTTAATAAACAGGAGCAAAAAATATGACTACTAATCACAAACAAGCGAGAAACCTTACATTAGACCATAAAGATATTAAACACCCGTATATCAGCGCGTTTTGTCAGTTGTTTATCCAAACAATGCACAATAAATAAAACCAATATTTAACAACAAAAACAGAACAAGGACATCCTACAGTGTATTTAGAGCATTTAAATTTAGTCGTACAAGACATTCCAAAGGCGTTAAAATTTTATCAAGCGGCATTTCCACATTGGCAAGTACGTGGTGGCGGTGAGGCGTTATGGTATGGCAAACCGAGAAATTGGTTACATTTTGGTGATGATAATCAATATTTAACATTTAATGATGCGGGAGTTGGTGAAAACCGAAACCTTAGTAGCCATCAAATCGGGTTAGCTCACTTTGCCTTTGTAACCACAAACCTTTACGCTTTGATTGAAAGATTGGCGAAGGCTGGTTTTGAAAAAGCTAAAGGTGGCGCTATTTCAACTCATCGTAACAATATATATTTTATTGACCCTAGCGGTTATGAAGTCGAATTTGTTGAATATTTTAGTGATATCCCAAAAGAGCGCAATTGTTATGATGAATGACTATACTTATTATAATTAACGGTTAGCTTTTTTTACCGAGGTGACTTATGTTTTTAAAAAACAGAAACAATGGTGATATGGTTGATGTTAGCGATATTAGTGACTTAACCAATTTATTTCATCAACGCGTTTCAGGAAGATATCAGGCTGGCGAAGAGTTACAAGATCCAGAAGAGTTTAATAAAGCAGACTTAGTTTTTCTTTCAGGTGAAGAATTACCTCGTTGCTGGCTGGACCCTGAATATCGAACTCACAAATAGCTTTAAAGCCATTGCAAAACAATGCAATGGCTTTTACTTCAGGGATGATGGAATGCAAATCGCCATGGACCTTTCCTACGCATCCATGCGTTCACGGCATTCATTACATCCTGTAAATCATGGCAATAGATTTGTACCTTTTAATCGCTGTTAATCAATGTCGAGTGCATCTTGCGATAAGATAATACCGGTATTATCTGCATAGATGTGATCGTCAGGAAGAATTGTCACGCCAGCAAAATTTACCGCTAGATCTGTTTCGCCAACATCTGTATCTTCAGCGCCGACAGGAATTGATACCATTGCCTGAATACCAAGTTCTATCTCTTCAAGTAAATCAACTTCGCGCACACTGCCATAACATATAATGCCTTCCCAGCCATTTTTAGCTGCTGTTTCTGCAGTATAAGAATCAACTAAAGCACGTCTGGTAGATCCTCCACCATCAATAACTAACACTTTTCCCGTACCATCTTGCTCTACAACTTCATTAATAATTCCGTTAGATTCAAAACATTTAATTGTAACTACTGTGCCACCAAATGAACTGCGCCCGCCATAGTTACTTAACATTGGCTCTAGCACGTCAATTGAATCGGCATAAAGATTACAAAGTTCTGAGGTGTTATATTCCATGATTTACTCCACGTGAGCCATTCGGTTAACTTATTGAATTAATTCTAGTATAACCATTGATGGTGAAGGAACAAGAGATAAAATTTAACTTATTAAATTTGAAGGTAAATTTTAGACAATAAAAAAGCACCCTAAGGTGCTTTCTTGTTCGGTAAATAAGTCGATTATTTAGACTTAAGAGCACCGAAACGTTTGTTGAATTTATCAACACGACCACCAGTCTCAGCAGCTTTTTGCTTACCTGTGTAGAACGGGTGACATGCAGAACATACATCTAAGTAGATGTCTTTGCCGCGTGTAGATTGTGTTTCAATAACGTTACCACATGAACAAGTTGCTTTCATGCTTGTGTAATTTGGGTGGATATTTTCTTTCATGGAAAACCTCTATTTTTTAAGGCCGTATCGCCGCTTGATCAAATGCCAAGTACCATACGAGTTACAATTTAAGTTGGCGGATCATACGGGATCGCAAGCCTATGTTCAACTAAAATAGTTAAAAAATAGACAATTTATTAGCTTTGGTTATTATATTCGAATTTACCAATAAATATCAGTCTAAATTAATTAATTGATAAGGTAGGAATTAGCTTGGCAAATTGCTCTTAACTCGTCAGAATAAATTAAAATAATATAACTAGACCAGCATCTTGGATAATCAGCTAACTTACTTACAAATAGCCATACCAGTACCCATGCGCCAAAGTTTTACTTATGCAGTGCCAGAGGCATTAATCAAGGTAAACTTTATAAAAGGCGATCGGGTTTTAGTACCTTTTGGCCATCGTAATTTAATTGGTGTGGTACTTGCGGTAAGTCATGAATGTGATGTGGATAGTACTAAGCTTAAAGCCATTATTGAACGTTTAAGTGATGAGTCACGATTATCTGCACAGCAAGTTGATTTTTTAAGTTTATGTGCTCGCTATTATCACCATCCTATTGGCGATGTCGTCACGCAAGCATTGCCGGTTTTGTTAAGGCAAATTAAACCGATAGATTTAAGCCCTCCTGCTTGTTGGTTAAAAAATTCAAAGCTAACGGATGAAGAATTTACTCTCGCAGTTAATGGCTTTAAAAAGGTTGCGGCAAAACAAAAAGCATTACTTGAGTTTATTTGTGAACATGATGAGCTCACCTGGCCGGAAATTAGAATGGCCGGCTATAGCAAAGCGCAATTAAATGCTCTGCTGGGCAAAGAGCTTATTGTTGAACAAAGTGTTAAGCAAGAGCCTTTTGTTTGTAAAGAAAACTCGATAAACCATGACGATAAGCCGCAACTGTCGGTTGAACAGTCACTTATTGTTAGTAGCATAAGCCAACAGCTTAATAGTTTTTCTTGTCATTTAATTGATGGTATTACCGGAAGTGGTAAAACCGAAGTGTATCTACAAATTATTGAGCAAGTATTACAGCAAAATAAACAAGTACTCGTACTTGTGCCAGAGATTGGTTTAACGCCGCAAACATTATCCCGATTTGAAAAGCGTTTTCGTGTACCCGTTGTATTACATCATTCTGGTTTAAACGATAACGAGCGTTTACAAACATGGCACCAAACTAAGCAAGGTAGATCGGCAATTATTATAGCTACGCGCTCAGGTGTGTTTACGCCGTTGGTAAAGCCAGGAATTATTATCATAGATGAAGAGCATGATGGTTCATTAAAGCAGCAAGAAGGCTTTCGTTATCATGCAAGAGATGTAGCCATACTGCGAGCAAGACAGCTTGATATCCCTATTGTGCTTGGCACTGCAACCCCTTCGTTAGAATCATTACAAAACGCACTTACGGGTAAGTATCAATATCACCAGTTAACCAAACGTGCAGGTAAAAGTAACAAAGCAAGTCTTACTCTGATTGATATGGCCAAAGAACAAGTTGAATTTGGCTTGTCGGGTACTCTTAAAAAAGCTATTGAAGATACGCTAAAACGAGGTGAGCAAGTATTAATATTTTTAAATCGCCGCGGCTTTGCACCGGCAATTTCTTGCCAGGAATGTAATTGGATTTGTGAGTGCCAACGTTGTAATAAATCTTATACGCTGCACCAAGGTCAGAATTTACTTGTTTGTCATCACTGTGGTAGTCAAAAGCGCATAATCAGGCAATGTGATAATTGTGGTAGTGTGCGTATTAAGCCATTAGGGCAGGGCACAGAACAGTTAGAACAGCGTTTAGTTGAACTGTTTCCAGATTACTCCTCGGTAAGAATTGATCGAGACAGTACGCGCCGTAAAGGTGAGCTGGCTAAGTTGTTACAACAAGTGAGTGATAAAGAACACCAGATATTAGTGGGCACACAAATGCTAGCCAAAGGTCATCACTTTCCTGATGTTACTCTCGTGGCCGTGCTGGATGTTGATGGTGCGTTGTTTAGTTATGACTTTAGAGCACCAGAGCATATGGCGCAATTATTAGTACAAGTTGCAGGTCGTGCAGGCAGAGAAAGCAAACCCGGCAGAGTAATGGTACAAACTCAATATCCTGAGCACCCATTGCTACAAGATTTAGTGCAAAATGGTTATGAGCACTTTGCCAAGTATGCATTAATTGAACGTGAGCAGGCGATGATCCCGCCTTTTGCTTTTCAGGCATTATTTAGAGCGGAAGCAAATTACCCAAGTACACCACAAACGTTATTGAGGGAAGTAAGCCAACAAGATTTTGTCGGGTGTATGGTTAGTGGACCAATAGCTGCTGCGCAAGAAAAGAAAGCCGGAAAATATCGTTTTCATTTACTGTTACAAGCAAAAGATCGTAAAGATTTACACAGAGCGGTGCAGCAAATACTCGCAAATATTGCTAACCATGCATTAAACACCAAAGTGCGTTGGAGCATAGATATCGATCCACAAGAATTGAGTTGGTGATCTATTCGTTAATATTAAGTAGACAATTAGATACAACTATCGCTGTACATTGCTGTCTGGTTCGTTAAAAATAGTAATTAAGCATATTTTCCTAAGTAACCTGTATTCAGGTTCAAAAATAACAATTGTAGAGTGCTATGGCTCATCAAGATTATGTTGCTCGCCCCCGCGCAACCAAAAAGAAAAAAAATCCTTACAAACCTAAGGCTAACAAACAGGCGCAGAAACCATCAATGAAACCTTTGATAATACTCGCCGTTATTGTGGTGTTAGTCTCTGGTTTTGTTTTTAGCTTAAACTTCATGAGCGACAATGCGCCAGATGTTGAAGTGGCTGAAATTAAATTGTCAGAGCCAAAACCTGCAGTCGTAGAAGATATCTTGCCTGAAATACCCACTGAAAAATGGACTTATATGGATAACTTGCCTAATAAAGAAGTTGCGGTAGGTGATTATGAAGTCAAAGAGAAAGGCCCTTATCAGATGCAATGTGGCTCATTTAGAAAGCAACAACAAGCAGAAGAATTGAAGGCAAATATTGCTTTTGCTGGTTTAGGATCGAATATACGTAAAACCACTGGCAAAAATGGTGTTTGGTATAAAGTAGTACTCGGTCCATTTGAACGTAAACGCATGGCGGAAAGCGCTAAACATAAATTAAAGCGTAATAAGATCAATTATTGCCAAATCTGGCTTTGGACTTGAAAAGCTAAGCATTCATTCCCACATATCCTATAAGTATGTTTTTCGGAGCGTCTTGTCTGCCAAAATAGCAGACCGCGCTCCGATTTTATTTATAGAGGTTTAATGTGACTACTATCGTATCTGTAAGACGCAACGGTAAAGTATGTATTGGCGGCGATGGTCAAGTGTCGTTGGGCAACACCGTAATGAAAGGCAACGCTAAAAAAGTACGCCGTTTATATAATGAAAAAGTATTAGCTGGTTTTGCTGGCGGTACTGCCGATGCGTTCACCTTATTTGAGCGGTTTGAAAGTAAACTTGAAATGCATCAAGGCCATCTTACTAAATCAGCTGTGGAACTGGCTAAAGACTGGCGTAGTGATCGCGCCCTAAGAAAACTGGAAGCTATGCTTGTAGTTGCCGATGAAACTGCGTCGTTAATCATTACAGGTAATGGCGATGTTGTACAGCCGGAGAATGACTTAATTGCTATTGGCTCAGGCGGCAACTATGCACAGGCGGCAGCACTTGCTTTATTGGAAAATACTGAATTATCTGCTCGTGACATTGTTGAAAAATCTTTAACAATTGCCGGTGATATTTGTGTATTTACCAACCAGAATCAAACCATCGACGAAATTTAAATTTATTACCATGATAGTGGTTTTTGCTCGCTGTAATGGCCAGTATCAAAGAGGAATTTTCCATGTCTAATATGACTCCACGTGAAATTGTTCACGAATTAGATTGCCATATCATTGGCCAAAATGACGCTAAAAAAGCGGTAGCTATTGCCCTTCGTAATCGCTGGCGCCGGATGCAACTTAATGAAGAGTTGCGCACTGAAGTTACCCCAAAGAATATTTTAATGATTGGCCCAACAGGTGTGGGTAAAACAGAAATTGCACGTCGTTTAGCGAAACTTGCCAATGCGCCATTTATAAAAGTAGAAGCAACAAAATTTACTGAAGTGGGCTATGTTGGTAAAGAAGTTGAGACGATCATTCGTGATCTTGCCGATATGTCGGTGAAATTAACGAAAGAGTTGGAAATGACTCGGGTTAAGCATTTAGCCGAAGAAGCAGCGGAAGAGCGTATTTTAGATGTACTTATTCCGAACCCAAAAAATTCGTTCGGTGAAGATGAATCAACTGACAATTCATCTACTCGCCAAGTATTCCGTAAGAAATTACGTGAAGGCAAGTTAGACGATAAAGAAATTGAGATTGATGTTGCTCAGCAACAAATTGGCATGGAAATCATGGCGCCTCCAGGTATGGAAGACATGACGAACCAATTGCAAAGCATGTTTCAAAACATGTCTCAAGATAAAACCAAAAAACGCAAATTGAAAATTAAAGATGCGTTTAAAGCTTTGCAAGAAGAGGAAGCCAGTAAAATGGTTAACCCTGATGAGCTTAAAGAAAAAGCCATTCATGCAGTAGAGCAAAACGGTATCGTATTTATTGATGAAATCGATAAAATTTGTAAGCGTGGTGACACCTCTGGTCCTGACGTTTCTCGTGAAGGTGTACAGCGTGATTTATTGCCATTAGTTGAAGGTTCAACAGTAAGTACGAAACACGGCATGGTAAAAACGGATCATATCTTATTTATTGCCTCAGGTGCGTTCCAAATGGCGAAACCGAGTGACTTGATCCCTGAGTTACAAGGTCGTTTACCTATTCGTGTTGAACTTCGTGCACTAACCGTTGAAGACTTCGTTCGAATTTTAACTGAGCCTAATGCGTCATTAACCGAGCAGTATATTGCGTTATTGGCGACTGAAGGAGTGAAGGTTGAGTTTACTGAAGATGGTATTCAATCAATAGCCAAAGCTGCCTGGCAGGTAAATGAAACTACTGAAAATATTGGTGCTCGCCGTCTACATACTGTGATGGAGCGTTTAATTGAAGAGTTATCGTTTCAGGCTGATGCTAAATCAGGTGAAACAATTGTTATTGATAAAAGCTATGTTGAAGGTAAACTTGATATTCTGGTTAAAGATGAAGATTTAAGTCGCTTTATTCTATAATTGCTTTATAAATAATAACTTGGAGAGTAGATGAAAATTACGCAACTTGTCTTAAATGAACAGACAGATGAACTAACGTTAAATTTTGCTGATAATTTTAGCCAAAGTTTAAGTTTTGAATTTATGCGTGTTTACTCTCCTAACGAAAAAACTTCGAAAAAAGGCCAAGCGAAAGCACCGGTAAGTCATAAGAAAATGGTTAAACTATTGGCTATAGAACCTTTGGCTAAACATGGCTTTCGTTTAGTCTTTGATGATCAACACAGCGCAATTTACAGCGCCCAATTGCTGCAAGAGTACGCTCATAATAAAGCTCGACTGTGGCAAGAATATATTGATGCCTTAGCGCTTACCGGCCATAGCCGAGAAGCAATGATAGACATTACCCAAATCCAGTAAACAGTGAGAGATCATGACTAACAACGATATTTTACGCCGCATTCGTTTTGTATTTAATTACGACGATAGCACCATGTTATCTATTTTCGCTCAAGCTGAACTGAAAGTTGATATTGAAAAGTACCATCATTGGTTACGTAAAGAAGACGATGGCAAGTATGTAAATTTAACCGACACTCAATTAGCGACGTTTTTAAATGGTTTAATCAATAAAAACCGCGGTAAACGTGAAGGCCCACAGCCTAAACCGGAGTCCAGGTTAAACAATAATATTATTTTACGTAAGCTTAAAATTGCCTTAAATCTTAATGATGAAGACATGCTGGCTATTTTAGCTTCAGCTGATTTACGCATTGGTAAGTCTGAGCTTAGTGCTTTTTTCAGAAAGGTAGGACATAAGCATTACCGTGAATGTAAAGACCAAGTGATGCGTAACTTTTTACAAGGTATGCAAATTAAGTACCGCGAAAGTAACCCTTACGCTTAGATAGAACGGCTATAAAGTAGGGTCAGAGTCAAGTTTTAACAACAATACTTGACTCTGACCCTACTTTATTTCTCCCTGCAATCCCGCATCTTGAATGGTGTTAGGTAATTACTGGTTTAGGACAACGATAATGAAGCGGTTTCTCTATCTAGCAGTTGGATTTGGCTTTGTTGTCTTAGCTATTATTGGCATCGCCTTACCCGTACTACCTACCACACCATTTTTATTGGTGGCCGCTGCATGTTTTGCTAAATCATCTAAGCGTTGCCATAAATGGCTGATAAACAATAAACTATTTGGTCCAATAATTCATAACTGGCAAAAAAATCGTTGTATTCCTAAAAGAGCTAAATCTGTAGCGGTATTTTCAATTCTTATCTTTGGTGGTTTTTCTGTACTTATCGCAGTGCCAAATATCTATGGAAAGCTAGCAACACTGACATTATTGGCAATTGGATTATCGGTTGTTCTTAATATTAAAACCTGCCCAGATTGCAAATAGTAATTCCCCTCTATTTTTATACTTTTTAAGTTCTTGATAACTCGCTATTATTAATGTTAGTTGTGAAAAATAAATTAATTTTTATTGCTCTAAACCTTTTTAATCTTTACTGCATCTTACTTAATAACAAAACATTAAAACAAAATAGCTTTTTAGGATTTAAATAATTTGTCTGCTCCGAACACAGTGATAAATGCCGAAGATGTTTTTGCCCAAAAACAAGAGCAAGAATGGGTCACAAACGCCAAGGCCGGCGATCGACACGCATTTAACCATTTGTATAAGTTACATATTGGCCGAGTGTATGCATTGTGTTTACGTATGTTGTCTAACCGTGACCAAGCCGATGACGTGGCGCAAGAAGTATTCGTGCAAGTGTGGTTAAAAATGGAGAATTTTCGTGGCGATGCTAAGTTTTCTACCTGGTTGCATTCAGTAGCTACCAATACGGTATTAACCCATATGCGCAAACAAAAAAGCTGGGTACAAAAAGTTTTTAGTATTGAAGATAACCCGCAAGCGGAGCAAGCAGGTAATGAAATTGAAGATTTATCAGACTTGGACAAAGTGATTTTGCGTTTACCTGAAAGAGCTAGAATTGTGTTTGTTTTATTTGCCGTAGAAGGCTACAGACATGAAGAAATAGCAACAATGCTAAATATGGCGGTGGGTTCGAGTAAATCTCATTATCATCGTGCCAGAACATTATTAAAAGAGTGGTTGTAACTATGAACAAGTCAATAACAGATCAACAATTACAAACACAAATAGACAATCTTGCCAAAGAGATAAAGCCTGAACGTGATTTATGGGCAGGTATTGAACATGCTATTGAACATAACGCCCAGCATGACAGTACACCTAAAAAAACTCCGTTTACACCTTACGCATGGGCTGCATCTGTTGCCTTAGCTGTAGTTCTGACTTGGAACTTAAATACTGAACAGCCTGTTCAAGTAGCCCAAGTGAGTGCGCTAGATATTATTGTGCAGCAATATGGTCAAGAAAAAAACAGCATGTTAGTTAGTTTTGGTGAACCAGATATTAAAGCACTACCAACTGAGATTCAGGAGCAGTTTAATGAGCTGGATTCAGCCAGAAAGTCATTAATTAAAGCTTTGGCAGATGACCCCGATAACGCTGACTTGCTAAACCTATTAAAGTGGACACAACAGCAAGAGCTGAACTTGATTGAGCACTTGTATAGTCCCCAATGGCAAACCATATAACGGCAAAAAATAGTGCTAAAAACTATTTAGAAGATAATTAAAGTCAGTAATGATATCGAGAAATGTATGAAGTTTTATAAATTACCGTTAGCAATTTTAGCACTCACATTCGTGCTTCCTGTATTTGCAAAAGACGTAGATCAAAAAATATCAGTTAGTAGTAGTGCCAACATTAGTGTTGATAATTTACGTGGCAAAGTTGTAATAACAGGAACCGATACTAACCAAGTATGGGTGTCGGGAAAATTGGATGAAAAAGCGACTGATTTTATTCTAAAAGCCGATGGCGATAATGTTTTCGTGCAAGTTAAAATGCCTGCCCAGATGAATAATAGCTTTTGGGAACATGACGGTCAGGAAACTGACATCGTTATTGAAGTACCACAAAGTGCAAAACTTAGATTCCAGGGGGTATCAAGTGATATTTCTGTGAGTAATATGAGTAATGATGTAAGAGCGAAAACCGTAAGTGGTGATGTAATTGTTAAGCAACTTAGCGGAAATCGAGTCGATGTTGAAACGGTAAGTGGCGATATAGATGCTAAAACCTTAACAGGCCGTATAAGCTTATCTACCGTTAGTGGCGATATTAAAGATAATAATTCTACCGGTCGTATTGAATATTATGCCGTAAGTGGCGATATAGAAGTAAATGGCTCGGCCGAAGAAGTTGTTGCTAATGTAATTTCAGGTGATTTAGAAGTTACCTTAAATAATGTGATTGATGCTGAGCTATCAAGTGTCAGCGGAAACGTTGATGCTAAGCTTGATCTTAGTGATGACGGCCTGTTAAAAATGTCGTCAGTAAGTGGTAATCTGAATCTTGCTTTGCAAAAGGAAGTTAATGCCTATATCAAAGTTAATTCAAATGCCGGTGGCAAAATAACTAATCAACTAACCGATGATAAAGTGGAAAAAGACAAATACGGGCCACACTCGAAATTATCAACTCAAGCTGGCTCTGGCAGCGCTTCAATTAAAATGTCGACAGTATCGGGTAACGTTAAATTGCATTATTAAAGATTTTTATTTCAATGATTTCAAACTAGTTAAGCCAATCTTTTGTTATTTAGACTGGCTTTTTTATCACTGAATTACCCGCTCTTTTACACTTTCATAACCATAATAATTATTTGTTTTAACTAGACTAATCCTTATCTTGAAGTATTCTTAAATGAAAGGTTATTCAATTTTTTACAAAATAAAATAATTTTTTTTGCTATCAAAACCCTGTTTTAACGGTCTAATTGAATAACCGCAATGAAATCTGTAGGGGTGATTATGAGTATTTTTAAGCATTATCAGAGCCGCTACGACTTAGCTAAAGAAGAGGAGCTAACGTTAACAGAATTTCTTCAGCTGTGTCGTAATGACAAACTAACCTATGCTAATGCAGCAGAGCGATTATTGGCTGCCATAGGTGAACCTGAGTTAATTGACACTTCGCAAGATCTGGTATTAAGTAGACTCTTTTCTAATCGAGTGATCACTCGTTATCCTGCTTTCGCTGAGTTTTTTGGCATGGAAGAAGCCATAGAACAAATTGTGTCTTATCTCACTCACGCATCGCAAGGTTTGGAAGAAAAGAAACAAGTATTGTATTTATTAGGGCCCGTTGGTGGTGGTAAATCTTCATTAGCTGAAAAACTTAAAGAGTTAATGCAGCAAATACCAATCTATGTACTGAGTGCCAATGGCGAACGAAGCCCAGTAAATGATCATCCTTTCTGTTTATTTGACCCTGAAGCTGATGGCAAAATTCTCACCGAAGATTACAACATCCCTTCGAGATATTTAAATACAATTATGTCTCCTTGGATGGTTAAACGCTTACATGAGTTTAATGGTGATATCTCAAAGTTTAAGGTGGTGAAATTACACCCTTCGATTATTAATCAAGTTGCCATAGCTAAAACTGAGCCCGGTGATGATAACAACCAAGATATATCATCACTTGTTGGTAAGGTAGATATTCGACAGCTAGAGCACTTTGCTCAAAATGATGCTGATGCTTACAGCTACTCAGGTGCTCTGTGCCGAGCAAATCAGGGGCTGATGGAATTTGTTGAAATGTTTAAAGCGCCGATTAAGGTGTTACACCCGCTATTAACGGCTACTCAAGAAGGTAATTACAATTCAACGGAAGGACTTTCTGCTTTGCCGTTTTCAGGTATTATCTTAGCTCATTCTAATGAGTCGGAATGGGTAACGTTTAAAAATAACAAAAACAATGAAGCGTTTCTCGATAGGGTTTATATCGTTAAAGTTCCATACTGCTTAAGGTTGTCAGAAGAAGTAAAAATTTATCAAAAATTGCTCGACAACAGTGAGTTAAGCGATGCCCAATGTGCACCATCTACGTTAAGTATATTAGCGCAATTCTCTATCTTATCTCGTCTGGTAACGCCGGAGAACTCAAGCATTTATTCGAAAATGAAGGTGTATAACGGTGAGTCATTAAAGGATACCGATCCGAAAGCAAAATCTTATCAAGAATATCGAGATTATGCCGGTGTTGATGAAGGTATGTCGGGGGTTTCAACTCGATTTGCCTTTAAAATTCTTTCTCGGGTGTTTAATTTTGACCATCTTGAAATCGCTGCAAACCCAGTGCATTTGTTTTATGTGCTTGAACAGCAAATTGAGCGAGAACAATTAGCTAAAGAAACGGCTGATAGCTATTTAGAGTTTATCAAAGATTATTTGATCCCTGAATATATTGAGTTTATTGGTAAAGAAATTCAAACCGCTTATCTTGAATCTTATTCAGAGTACGGACAAAACATATTCGACAGATATGTGGTGTATGCAGACTTTTGGATCCAGGATCAAGAATATCGCGATGCTGATACTGGCCAAATACTTAATCGTTCAACCTTGAACAGTGAATTGGAGAAAATTGAAAAGCCTGCCGGTATATCTAATCCGAAAGATTTTCGTAATGAAATTGTCAATTTTGTCTTAAGAGCGAAAGCCAATAATAATGGTAAAAACCCGCTTTGGACCAGTTATGAAAAACTTCGCACAGTGATAGAGAAAAAAATGTTCTCCAATACCGAGGACTTGTTACCGGTGATTTCATTTAACACTAAATCTTCTTCGCAAGACCAGCAAAAACATGATGAATTTGTGCAGAGGATGATCAACAAAGGCTACACCGCTAAGCAAGTTCGGTTATTGTCTGAATGGTATTTACGAGTTAGGAAATCATCTTAATGCACAGGGAGAATGTTTATGGCTGTTTTTATCGACAAACGTTTGAATGCAAAGAACAAATCAATGGTCAATCGCCAAAGATTTGTACGTCGTTATAAAAGTCAAATTAAACACTCTTTAGCTGAATCGATTAATCGCCGTAAAATCACCGATCATCAATCTGATGAAGATGTCACTATCTCTAAAAAAGACTTATCTGAACCTACATTTAAGCAAGGTGATGGTGGTATTAAGCAGCGTATATATTCGGGTAATGACCAATTCAGTGAAGGAGATAAAATACCAAGGCCTAACGACCCTAAAGGCAAAGGACCAGGTGAAAGTGGGGCAAGTGATAGTGGTGTAGGTGAAGATGATTTTATTTTTTCTATCTCGGCAGATGAGTATCTAAATTTATTGTTTGACGATTTAGCACTTCCTAATTTGCAATTCAATCAAGTTGATAAACTCATCGATTATAAAACAGTACGCTCTGGCTATAGCAATGAAGGCGCTATAGCAAATGTTGATATTGTAAAATCATTGCAAGGCTCTATAGCAAGACGTATGGCAATGACTAGTGAAAAACGTAAACAACTTAATGATTGTCTGCAACAACTTGAATTACTAGAGCAGGAAAACAAAGAGCCTAGTACAGAGAAAGCCAGATTAATGAAAACGATTGCTTCTTTGCAAGACAAAATAGCGAAAGTGCCGTTTATTGATACCTTTGATTTACGTTTTAGAAACTACGACAAGCAGGCAATTCCATCCTCAAAAGCAGTTATGTTTTGTTTAATGGATGTATCTGGCTCTATGGTGCAAGCGACTAAAGATATGGCGAAACGCTTTTATATTTTGTTGTATTTATTTTTAACCCGAAATTATGAAACTATTGATGTGGTGTATATCATTCATCACACTCAGGCAAAAGAAGTAGACGAGCAGGACTTTTTCTATTCGAAAGAAACAGGCGGTACCATTATCTCCAGTGCACTCACATTACTCTATCAAATTATCAAAAAACGTTATAACTCAAAAGACTGGAATATTTACGCTGCGCAAGCTTCAGACGGAGATAATTGGCAAGATGATACGCCCAAATGTTATCAGTTATTGGCAAACAAGATCCTGCCGATAGTCCGATTTTATAGTTACATCGAGATAAACAATAGTGATCCAAAGTCATTATGGTTGGAGTATCAAAGACTAGCTGATAAGTACCCAAACTTTGCGATGAAACAAATTACCGAGGTGACCGACATTTACCCGGTGTTCAGAGAGCTTTTTAAAAAGACAGAAAGTATTAACGCTGCTTGGGGGCAATATGGCGGTTGATTTTAGCTTTGATAAATTACCCGATTGTGCCGAGTGGACATTTGACTACCTGGAAAAGTATAAACAACAAATCGATCGTGTAGCGAAATTTTATGGACTAGACACATATCCAAATCAAATTGAAATGATCACTTCCGAGCAAATGATGGATGCTTACGCCAGTGTGGGTATGCCAATAGGATATAACCACTGGAGCTTTGGCAAGCGGTTCCTGCAAACACAACAAAACTATATGCGTGGTCATATGGGATTAGCCTATGAAATAGTAATTAATTCAAATCCTTGTATAACCTATTTGATGGAAGAAAATACCTTAACTATGCAAGCATTGGTTATGAGCCATGCAAGTTACGGCCATAACTCTTTTTTTAAGGGGAATTATTTATTTAAAACTTGGACTGAGGCCGACTCTATTATTGATTATTTATTGTTTGCTAAGAATTATATTCATCAATGTGAGCAAACGCATGGCATAAGTGAAGTAGAAGCCACGCTTGATGCTTGCCATGCGTTAATGAATCATGGTGTCGATCGATACAAAAGACCGCAAAAAATCTCTTTAGCAGAAGAATTGGAGCAACAAAAAGAGCGAGAAATGTATTTGCAATCGCAAGTAGACCAATTGTGGCAAAAGTTAGATAGTAGCAACACTGAGCGCAGTAAACAGAAAAATAACCCCCTCATCTTTCCTGAATCACCACAAGAAAATATATTATATTTCATTGAAAAAAATGCGCCTTTACTTGCGCCGTGGCAAAGAGAAATTGTGCGTATAGTACGTAAAACCGCTCAATATTTTTATCCACAAAAACAAACACAAGTGATGAATGAGGGGTGGGCTTGTTTTTGGCATTACACCATTATTAATCACCTTTTTGATGAAGGCTTATTAACCGATAAATTTATGTTGGAATTTTTACATCACCATTCAAGTGTTATTAATCAGCCAGCATATAACTCTCCCCAATATTCAGGAATTAATCCCTACGCGTTAGGGTTTAACATGTTTATCGATATTCGCCGTATTTGTGAACATCCTAGTGATGAAGATAAACAATGGTTTCCACAGCTTGCCGGCAGTAACTGGCTAGATGCAGTTAAATCAGCGATGCATAATTACAAAGATGAGAGTTTTATTAGTCAATATTTATCGCCACACCTTATCCGAAAATTTAAGTTTTTTGAGCTCACCGATGATGCCAGTAAAAGTCACTTTGAAGTGGCCGCCATACACAATGAAAAAGGCTACCAAAAAATTCGCACCGCATTAGCCAAGCAATATGATTTGAGCCATATTGAAGCTAATATTCAAATCATTAACGCTGACATTGAAGGCGATCGTTCATTAACTTTGGAGTATATACCGCATAATGATGTCAGCTTGGCTGATACTAAAGACGAGGTAATAAAACATTTACATTATTTGTGGCAGTTTGATGTTAACTTAGTGATGCAAGATAAAGAAATGCACACTAAGGTATTGAGTCATTGTCCTGAAGATGTTGAGCCGTAACCTGTTTTAATATTAATTAGGTTAATTTTCATAACTAATCAAGATTCTCTTCAATTATTTTCATTAATAGCTTATCTTAAACAGTTAAATTAGCGATAATAGCCAATCATATAAAACCTGCATTTTTTGTATGTGAAACCAAGTATATTTTCGATATGGAACTCAAGTAATAATGGCGCAAAAGCAAGAATTCAAAAAAGACTTCAAGAAAGACTTTAAGAAAGCAAATGATAATCAAGTTGAACAGCTTAAAATTGCTCCTCACTCATTAGAAGCCGAGCAATCAGTACTTGGTGGTTTATTACTTGATAATAGCTCTTGGGATAATGTTGCCGAACGAGTTGTAAGTGATGATTTCTATTCTCGTGCTCATCGTACTATTTTTGAGAGCATTGGCGAGTTACTTGAAAAAGGCAATCCGGTTGATCTAATTACCTTATCAGAAGAATTAGAAAATCAGCAACTAATCGATGATGTTGGCGGTTTCGTTTATCTCGCTGAAATGATGAAGAATACCCCAAGTGCGGCCAATATTAGTGCCTATGCAGATATTGTACGTGAGCGTGCTGTTACTCGTGAATTAATAAAAGTTGCTAACAATATTGCAGATGCAGGTTACGATACGCAAGGTCGGCCAAGTAGTGAATTACTTGATTTTGCTGAATCTGAGGTTTTTCAAATTGCCGAGCAACGGGCGAGTAAGTCAGAGGGCCCTGAAAACATTCATTCAGTAATGGAAAAAACGGTTGATAAGATAGAAAAACTTTATGGTCAACCACATGGCGGTGTAACAGGTGTTTCTACTGGTTTTACCGACTTAGATAAAATGACAGCAGGTTTACAGCCTTCTGATCTGATCATTATAGCGGCAAGACCGTCGATGGGTAAAACCACGTTCGCGATGAACTTGGCTGAAAATGCGGCAATGATGCAAGATAAACCGGCACTAATATTTTCACTAGAGATGCCTTCAGATCAAATTATGATGCGTATGTTGGCATCACTTGGCCGCATTGACCAAACCAAAATTCGTACCGGTCAGTTAGGCGATGAGGATTGGGCTAAACTATCAAATACCATGTCGCTGATTGTTGATAAAGGTAAAATGTTTGTCGATGATGCAGCAGGCCTTACACCAACAGAAGTTCGTTCTCGTGCTAGACGGGTTGCTCGTGATAATGGTGGTCTATCTATGATCATGATTGATTATTTGCAACTTATGCGTGTTCCACAATTTAGTGATAACCGTACCTTAGAAATAGCCGAAATCTCTCGTTCATTAAAATCTTTAGCCAAAGAATTACAAGTACCAGTGGTAGCACTGTCACAGTTAAACCGTAGTCTAGAGCAGCGTGCCGACAAAAGACCGATTAACTCAGATTTACGTGAGTCGGGTTCAATTGAGCAAGATGCCGACTTGATTATGTTTATTTATCGTGACGAAGTGTATAACGAAGATTCTGCCGACAAAGGTACGGCAGAAATTATTTTGGGGAAACAACGTAATGGCCCTATTGGCCGGGTGCGATTAACGTTTCAGGGGCTATATTCTCGCTTTGATAATTTTGCCGGTCCTGGTGGCATTATGGATGAAGATTAGCTGAGAACTTCCAAGGGCGGCTTAAATTCTATTTACTTTACGATCAACATAGACGTTATTTAATTACCAAGCTATATTAGTATATAGGCTTTAAATTTCGGTAAACAGGCAGCATCCGCATTAAAGTTTTTAAGTCATTAAAAATCAAAGGGATAATGTGATGGTAAGCAATACAAGTACGGTAACAGTGTTGTATTATGACCAAAGTGATATGACGTCTATTTGTTCAGACGTACTAAATGATCTTACAGTAAAAACTGATAATCGAGTAATTTTTCCAAGCTCATATCGAGATGATAAAATTATTATTGCAGTGTTAGATGGTGTATGCCAAGTTCGTAATTCGCTTGGCGACAGGCCGATATTTTCTTAGTTATAACTAAAGAAATATCGTCTTAATACATTGATGACACAAGCTAATATTATCTAGATTGCTCTGTTACAGGTTTTACACTTTCCGTGCGCCTCAACAACCTGTTTGTTAATGCTAAAACCACTGGCATCTGCCATTGCTCTTAATGCCAAATCAAGATTATTAGATTGAATCTCCTCCACATTGCCACAGTTATCACAAATCAATAATTGTACCGGGTGGTTACACTCACTAAAATGATCACACAATAAAAATGAGTTAATAGATTCAATTTTGTGAACAAAGCCTTGCGCGGCTAAAAAATCTAAAGCGCGATAAACCGTTGCTGGTTTTGCGCCAGGGTCAACGATTTTTAGTTTCTCTAATAAATCATAAGCACCAATAGCACCATCATTTTCAGCTAATAATAAAAATACTTGCTCGCGAGCAGATGTTAACCTTGCGCCCGATTGTTGACAGGTTATTCGAGCTTGTTCAAGTAATTGCTTTGCATCCATCTTTAATTAACGTGTTGTATCTATACTTAAACGCTAGTGTAACACAGTAAATATGTTGCGCTAGTATCGAAATGAATACCAGAACAGCATTAATTATTGATTAATAAATGTCGATATAATGATTGATCAAAAATTATAAAAACCGTGATAGAATGAGTTATATTTATAGGTAGATTATTAATAAATAGTTCAGTAACTCAAGAAGGTTTTGCACATGTCCCACATTCAGCACTTTGATGTTGAAGATGCCGTTAAATATGGCGTTGAAGTAGCTATATTACTACAATATTTTCGTACCAATTTGCGAGAGAATAAGGTAAATAATAAGCATATTTACGATAGATATGTGTGGGTACAGTTTTCTTTCGAAGCACTTACTCAGTTATTTCCTTATTTTAAGCTGGATAAAATAAAGCGTATTTTATATAAGATGGAAAGTGAAAAAATTGTCGTGACAGGTGATTTTATTTCGACGTCGCATAGTCATAGCAAGTGGTATTCATTACAAGAGTTTTGCAATGACCATTCAATGGAAACTTACATCGCTAAAAATAATATCAAAGTGAGCAGTTTTAAAAGCAATGCTCCTGCTCCGAAAGCTCAATTTAACCAAGAAAGCTTTTCAGAGCAACGAGGTTATAGCGATACCAATTCAACAAATAGTATGACTTGGTCTGAAATCATGCCCGTTGCGGTAAAAGAGCAAGTTACTAAGTTGAAAATGCAGCATGGCTACGACGATAATTTCTATTTAGATATTTGGAATACATTTGCTGCCAAAATGGACGCTGATGATGAGCCCATAACGACCATGGATTTTACCCGAAAAAGATTTATGGCATACGCTCAAGCTGTTATGTTGAAATTCAAGCAGGGCACGCACCGTTATAATACAACAACCGATAGAAATGCTACAACACGACAAAATTTAGTGAATAAATGGCAGAATCATATTGGTAAACCTAATCAGAAAATTATTGAGCAATTAGACCTTAGACAACTAAAAACACCAATTGGCCAAGTTTGGGACTCTTTTATTAATAAGAACTTTGAAAAAGAAGTGCCATTAAAAAATATCGGCCAGCTAGAGGCTGGCTTTAAACTTTATGTTGCTGCTTGGATCAAAAATGAAAATAAAAAAGGTTATACCCAAGGTGTTACTAAGCAGGATTATGAAGACACAAGTTGGGCAGATAATTTAATTTTAAAGTAAAGGGGGGAGCATGAAAGATATAAAAGATATAGCGGTTGTAATTAACCAAGGTTCATCAAAAATTGTAAATAAAGAAGAAGGCATTACTCCGCCTGAAGCTGTGGTAAACCTAGTAAATGTTATCGTAGGCCGCTTTGATGGAATTTACCAATTTACCGGTAATAAAAACCCAGATAAGTTAGCTGTACATAAACAAGAATTAACCAAAGCACTATTTAAAGTTCGCGATCAATTTAACGAACAAGATATCGAAAATGCCATCGATTTTTTTGCAGTTAACGGTGGTAAATTTCCTCCAAGTGTTCCTGAATTTATTCAGGCAGTATTAGGTAATCATGCTGATATGATTTCCCACCCTGAGCATAAATGGTTTGATCCGAGCAGAGCGTTAACGCAATACACACCTGAACAAATTCAAACGATGGGTAAAAATGGCATCGCCAAAATTAGAGAGATGATGAAGCAAAAAAGTAAAATAAAAAATTAAGCTAGGTTTACTTTTTAGCGAATTCATACTTTAAACAGGAACATCAAAAACATTGAATACCAAAACATTTTCTGAAGCACTCTCTGTCGCGCCTATGCTCGATTGGACCGACAAACACTGTCGTTATTTTTTACGTCAGTTATCCAGCCATACTGTGATGTATACCGAAATGGTAACCACCGGGGCTATTTTATTTGGTAAAGGTGATTACTTAACTTACAACCAAGAAGAGCATCCATTAGTGTTGCAACTTGGCGGTAGTGACCCTAAAGCTATGACTGAATGTGCTAAAATGGCCGAACAGCATGGCTATGATGCGATTAATATAAATGTTGGTTGCCCTTCAGACAGAGTGCAAAATGGTCGCTTTGGTGCTTGCTTAATGGCCGAGCCTGAGCTTGTTGCCCAATGCGTACAAACTATGCAAAATGCCGTTAACGTACCGATAACGGTTAAATCGCGAATTGGTATTGACGATTTGGACAGTTATGAGTTTTTACATAATTTTGTCGATGTTGTTGGCAAAGCCGGCTGTGAGCATTTTATTGTTCATGCCCGTAAGGCCTGGTTAAGCGGTTTAAGCCCTAAACAAAACCGTGAAGTACCGCCATTAGATTACTCTCGAGTTTATCAAATCAAACAAGATTTTAACCATCTTGATATTTCAATTAATGGCGGTATTAAAACTTTACAAGAGAGTGTTGAGCACTTAACTCATATTGATGGGGTAATGATAGGCCGTGAAATCTATCAAAACCCATATATGTTAAGCCAAGCAGATCAAATCATTTTTGCTGATGAAAAGCCGATTATTACTCGTGAAGAAGTTATTGATGCGATGTGTGATTATATTGATCGCAACGTAGCAAATGGTGGCCGGGTATGGCATGTGGTAAGGCATATGCTTGGTTTATGTAACGGCTTACCCGGTGCAAGGCGCTATCGTCGCTATTTAAGTGAAAATGCCGGACGAGAAGGCTCTGATTCAAATGTATTGCGTGAAGCGTTCGCATTAACGGGAAAACATTCTTAAACCACTTTAATATTCGAACAGCAAAAATCCTCATTTGCCCAAGTATGGCTGCAAGTGGGGATTTTTTTTGATTATTTTGCTATGTAAAATAAATGTTAAAAAACTAAACCTTTTCCTTACTTATTACGACTAACTATTAACACCATACCTATGTGACATTGAAAAACGGGGAAATAAAATGTTCAGTTTAGTCGAAATGTTTTTAATGCTTTTACTACCAGTACTTTGTTTAATAGGCTGTTCAATAGTTGTGAGTATGATTGAACAACCCCCGCAAACTAACGATAATGACGCTTTGCAACGTATTTAAATAGCCTGTTCGGGGCTACCTTCTTTTACTAACTCTTTCTTTTTATTATTAAAATAACCTAAAGTCTTTTATCTGCAGCCATTTGAAGTGATTGTTTCATACCATCTTATTAATACTTTTTCTCCGTTATTTAATTTAGTTTTAACTGATTGGTTAAATCCGCTAACCATGTGGTTAAAAAAACCAATCAACAGCATGTTAAATAAATGTTAACTTCATTAAAAAATAAAGAGTAAAAATAAAGCCTAGCAAAAACAACCACTTAAAAAATAATTAAAAGTTGGCACAGCACTTGTATTGTATAAATTATTATTAGCAAAATTTACAATTAATACTAACTACTACCTAGTTGTTAGTTAAATAAATAAGGATTGAAACATGAACACGTTAACTACTAAAGCATCAGTATTCGCAGCATTAATGGCAGCAAGTGCAATGGCAGCAACATCTGCTAAAGCTGAAGAACTTGTGTCACTTGAGAGCGCCATTGAAATGATGGTATCTCAACAATCTAAAGCTGTGTTTTATCAAATAACTCAACAAGTAGCCAATAGCATTGAACAAGAGGTTGGCAACTTTAAATTAGATTCACTATTTGCTTCAGAAAATGGTTTACCAACAGTAAGCATATCTGAAACAACAAAACTTAACGATGAAGAAGATTCACCAGAATAATAAGGAGTAACATTATGGGTATGTTTTCAAGATTAACCGATATCATCAACGCCAATATTAATAGCTTATTAGAAAAAGCTGAAAATCCGGAAAAATTAATTCGCTTAATTATTCAGGAGATGGAAGAAACGTTAGTTGAAGTTCGCTCGCAAGCAGCAAAAAGCATTGCTGAAAAGAAAACTCTAACTCGTAAATTACGCAGCTTAGAAACTAAAGTTACTGACTGGCAGAATAAAGCTGAACTTGCATTAGCAAAAGGCCGTGAAGATTTAGCGCGTAGTGCGCTAATTGAAAAACAAAAGTCTGAGCAAGAGTTTGATTCTTTACAGCAAGAAATGATCAGCATTGATGAAATGCTCAATGGTGTACAAGACGATTGTAGCCGTTTACAAGAAAAGTTAGCTGAAGCCAAACGTCGTCAAGAGTCTTTTACCCTGCGTCAAAAGTCAGCAGAGGTAAGGTTAAAAGCGCGTCAAACAATTGATACTGGCAATATTGATAATGCCATTGCGAAGTTTGAACGCTACCAACAAAAAGTCGATGAAGTTGAAGCACAAGTAGAGGCTTATGACCTTGGTAAAAACCAAAGTTTGGAAAGCCAGTTTGCAGAGCTTGAGAATCAAGATTTAATTGATGAACAACTGCAACAAATGAAGAAAAAAGTAGTTAACGGATAATACCCATTTAGTATAAACCGTTAACTTTAACTAAACCATTAATCGGAAAGGTAAAGTTGGAATAAATTATGTTTCCATTTTCAATCATTTTTACATTATGGCTTGTGCCAGTAGCAACATTTTTTATCGGTGCTGGCGTATTTAGTATTGCAAGATACATGCAAGCATAAATTGAGATTAAAATTAAAAAAGTTTATTTGTAAGGAGTAAGCTATGAATACCAATAAATACCGTGTAGAGCGTCCATTTAGTAAAGACTTAGTCAATAAAAAAATTAGTGGTGTTTGTGCTGGTCTTGCACGTCATTTTGAATTACCAAGATTGGGTGTAAGAGCTGCAGTTGTTGTGATTGGGTTTATGATGCCATTAGCAACAATTGTTGCTTACTTTGTCGCAGCATTATTAATGTCAAACCGTCATTATTAATTCGTTTAGCATTATAAAATATTACAAGTTAAGGAGTAGGCATGACATTTTTTAAATCTTTATTATTAGCTATAATTGCAACATTAATGCTTACTTATGCATTTGGAATAAGTTTAATTGAACTGTTTAATGTCAGCTTTTATATGGGGCATCAAGAAGTTGAACCATTAAAGGTTATTAGTTTGTCTGCAATCGTTGCAATTCTGCTTGTCTTTGCTGCATTGGCAATAGTGTTAAGTGTATTCGGCACCATTATTTTTAGCATTTTATTAGTCTGTGGTGGTGTATTAATGGTTGGGGTAGGTGTATTTTGGCCGATTATTTTAATTGCCGTGCTTATTTGGGCATGTACACGTCAAAAAACAGTCACTAATTAAGTGGTCTATTTCGGTAATGTGAATGTTGATTTGCATTTATTTTATGTTTTTCAATAAATTTTATTGTCGAATCTGTTGAAATAGGCGATTATTCAGCTAATTACACCACATTGGTCATTTACCATGAAGCTTAACTATTTCTTAACAACACTTATTTCTTTCTTTATTTCTTCAAGTGTACTGGCAGCAGATATTAGTGTTAGCGAGCAATATGTTAGAGAAACTATACCTGGTACTACTATCAGCTCTGCCTACATGAGTTTGTCAAACCAATCGAATAAGCCTGTTACTCTTACCTCTGTTAGCTCAACTATTAGCAAAAGAATTGAAATGCATGAGCATATAATGACAGAAGAAATGATGAAAATGCAGCAAGTCGATTCTATAGTTATTAATGCAAATGACCAAGTAGTACTGCAACCACATGGATATCACTTAATGGTGTTTAATTTGCAACAACCATTACAAGCTGATACTGAAATTACTATGACGTTACACTTTGATAATAAAGAAAATGTTACTATTAAAGTGCCCGTGCAGGGACTTAAGTAATTAAACAAATAACGGCATCATCACTAAAGGATAAATTATGACTGTTAATTTCTCGTTTAAATCTATCACCATAACGTCAATAGTTGTGGTTTTTCTTTTTTATATATTAGGTGTGTTTTGGAGTTTTGAACCTGGTACATTCGATGTGCGGGAGCAGGCAGTAAATGATGCTAAAGTCGCAAATGTAAAACCCGTTGTAGGTTATACCACCACCACCACTTTAATTCGAGTCGCTGAAAAGTTGCAAGATAAGCCAGGCGGTTATTTATCAAATGATAAAATACCCCCTTCATTGTTTCTGGATAATATTCCTGCATGGGAGTTTGGCGTACTAGAAATGGTTCGTGACTTATCTCTAGTAATGCGTCAATCATTTAGCCGATCACAATCACAATCTCTTGAAAATAAACATTTAAAAAATGCACAGCCAAAATTTAATATAGACGCTTATACATGGGCCATCCCAAGTGCAGAAGGTGAATACAGCTCTGCAGTTGAAGATTTATATGCTTATCGTCAAGATTTAGCTGACCCTTTAGTACAAGATGCGCAGTTTTATGCTCGTGCCGATAATCTTCGTGATTATTTACGAGAAATAGAAAAACGATTAGGTAGTTATTCGCAACGCTTAAGCGCCAGTGTTGGTCGTAACCAATTGAATACAGATTTGGCCGGTGATAAAGATGCGGTGCAATCTACATTTTCAGCATCGGCTGTTATAGTAAAAACCAGTTGGTGGAAAATTGACGATGTGTTTTACGAATCACGTGGCGCTTGTTGGGCATTGTTGCATATGCTACAAGCCATCGAAGTTGATTTTGCCGATGTATTGGAAAATAAAAATGCCACCGTAAGTGTGAGCCAAATAATTAGAGAATTAGAAGCTACTCAAGCTGCTGTTTGGAGTCCTATGATTTTAAATGGTAGTGGTTTCGGCATAGGTGCTAATCATTCATTAGTAATGGCAAATTATATTTCCAGAGCTAATGCAGCATTAATTGATTTGAGGGAATTATTAAGTCAGGGTTAATAGAAATACAAATATAAATAAAAATAACAGGGTAAAAATAAAATGAATAAAACAGCTGCGTTAATTAGCTCGCTAATGTTGTTAACCAGTACTACAGCTGCGGCCGATGCTATCGGTGTTTATGTTGGTGCTCAAGGGTGGGATATGGCTGCAGAAGGTAGCCATGGTGAAAATAACGAGTTAGTAGAATATAACTTTAAAGATGAATCACAAGCTAGGTTTTATCTTGCTTTTGAACATCCGGTACCGTTTATTCCGAATATTAAAATTGCTCATTCAGAGTTAATGACTAAAGGGTTAGAAGTTGATACAAACAATGAATTTGCCAACCTAGTAGTTGAGGGTTCTGAAGTTGATTTTACTTATACTGATTACACCCTTTATTACGAACTGTTTGATAATGGTTTATTCTCTTTTGATTTTGGTTTAACGGCTAAAGATTTTGAAGGTGAATTACTTACGAGCGATACTATGGGACTTGATGAAGACTCAGTAGATGAAATTATTCCTATGCTTTATGCGTCAGCGCAAGTGTCTTTACCTGGTACTGGCTTAAGTGTATTTGCTGAAGGCAATTTTTTAAGCATTGATGATCACACTCTTGCTGATTACCAAGCAGGTATCGCTTACGCATTAATTGATAACATTGTTATCGACGTTAACCTTTCAGCAGGTTACCGCGTAGTAGATCTTGAATTAGATGACTTAGATGGTGTTTATGCCGATCTAGAATTTGATGGTGCATTTGCTGGTGTTGAAGTTCACTTCTAATAAACCTGCTACACACCTTTATATAATAAAATCCTGTACAGCTCTGCTGTCAGGATTTTTTACTTCATGGAAGAAGGAATATCAATTTGCCATGGACCGCTCAATCACATCCCTGTGAACACGGCATTCATTACATCGTGTAAATCATGGCTTGAAATTGATTCAATTCAAGGATGAATTAACTTAGAATTACCATGGATCGTTAATTCACATCTTCGGTAATAACTTCTCTGCTTAACTCTGATATTCCCTCCTGTTGAAATGTAAATTATTGTTTGCAGATTGAATTAACCATTATTGCTCTAAGTTATTCCAAAATAGATAAATAATTCATATTCTATTTTGGAATAAAAAAGCTTTATCTATTCTTTTATGTTTTCCTTAAGCCTGTATATCCTTTATGCATTGTAAAATTAATGTAATTTGGGATAAACGCCATGTTGGTAAAAGCCAATAATGATATTCAAGCCAGCTTAGGTAGTGATCAACTGCTACAGCTGCAACAAGTCATTCATCAATATTCACCATTACAACTTGCTTGGGCAAGTGGTTATTTGGCTGCTAAAAGCGAAAATCCGGCAAACCAAGTTATGCCGCAAACTAGTGCCAGCCCTGCGGGTAAATTGACTATTCTTTTTGGTTCGCAAACCGGTAATGCTAAAGCTGTTGCACAGCAGGTTCATGCAGAGGCCGAAAGCCAAGGCATTAATGCCAGCTTAGTAAACATGGCCGATTACAAGCCAAAGTCGTTAAAATCGGAAACACACATATTAATTGTTACTAGCACTAATGGTGAAGGTGAAGCACCAGATGATGCTATGGCGTTGCATGAATTTTTAGATTCAAAAAGAGCGCCTAAATTAGATTCATTACAATATTCAGTATTAGCTTTGGGTGATTCAAGCTATGAATATTTTTGTCAAACAGGTAAAGATTTTGATGAAAGATTAGCTAAGCTTGGCGCTAAACGCATAAGTGACCGTATTGATTGTGACGTTGATTACGTTGCTCAAGCAAAAGCTTGGCAAGAAGAAAATTTAAAACTCGTTGCCGAAACTTTAGTGGCTAATACTGCTGAGGTAGTGCAATTACCGGTAGGAAATGCAGCTATAGCTGAAAACGTAAGCGCATATAACAAAGAAAATCCATTTTTAGCTACTATTGTTGCTAACCAGAAAATTACCGGACGAGATTCGAATAAAGTTGTACAGCACATTGAAATTGATTTGGAAGGTTCAGAGATAAGCTATCAACCAGGCGATGCTTTAGGTATCTGGCCTGTTAATGATCAAGCTTTGGTTGCAGCAATTACTAATGCGCTAAACCTAGATTTAACTGAATTAGTCACAGCAAATGGTGAAGAAGTAAGCTTGCAGCTGGCTTTACAAGAAAAGCTTGAAGTAACCGGTTTAAGTAAAGTAGTCATTACTAAATGGGCAGAACTTGCTAATAACCAAACTCTTACGGATTTATTGACTGATGCTGATAACTTACGCGATTTCATCAATAACAAACAGCTTATCGATTTAATTACTACTTATCCTGCGACTTTATCTGCGCAGACATTGGTTGATAGTCTAGCTGCGTTAACGCCTCGTTTGTACTCAATAGCATCAAGCCAGGAAGAAGTGGAAGAAGAAGTGCACTTAACTGTTGGTTTGGTTGACTATGTTGAACAAACAAGCGAAGGCGATGTACGTCGCTTAGGTAGTGCTTCAGGATTTTTAATTGAACGTTTGCAAGAAGACGACCAAGTAAAAGTATTTATTGAGCATAATAATAACTTCCGTTTACCAGAAGATACCGAGACATCAATCATTATGGTTGGTCCTGGAACTGGTGTTGCACCATTTAGAGCTTTTCTACAGCAACGTGAAGCACAAGATGCAAATGGTGGTAACTGGTTAGTGTTTGGCGACCAAACGTTTACTCAAGACTTTTTATATCAAGTTGAGTGGCAAAGTTACCTAAAATCAGGTGTGTTATCTCGTTTAGATGTGGCCTTTTCACGAGACCAAGCTGAAAAAGTGTATGTACAACACAAGTTAAAAGCGAATGGCAAAGAAGTATTTGCCTGGTTAGAAAATGGCGCACATTTTTATATCTGTGGTGATATGTCCCGCATGGCTAAAGATGTTCATCAGACTTTAGTTGAGATTGTTAGTGAGCACGGTAATAAAACCGCTGCCCAAGCCGAAGATTATTTAAAGCAATTACGCATTAATAAGCGTTACCAGAAGGATGTATATTAATGTCTAATTTAGCCGATAAAATTGAACTAAACCCTAATGTTGTACAAGGAAAGCATGCCGACAATGAACGTCTAAAAGCTGAAAGCAAACATTTACGTGGCACGATAGTTGAAGATTTAAAAGATGAAATTACCGGTGGCTTCACCGCTGATAACTTTCAGTTAATCCGTACTCATGGTATGTATCAGCAAGATGATCGTGATATTCGTGCTGAGCGTGCTAAGCAAAAATTAGAACCTCTGCATAATGTTATGCTTAGAGCTAGGATGCCTGGTGGCATTATTACTCCTAGCCAGTGGTTAGCTATTGATAAGTTTGCCGATGAGCACACTTCTTATGGCAGTATTCGTTTGACAACTCGCCAAACGTTTCAGTTTCATGGTGTGTTGAAACCGAATATTAAATTGATGCATCAAACGCTTAATAAAATAGGTATTGATGCTATTGCAACTGCTGGTGATGTTAACCGTAACGTATTATGTACTTCTAACCCGGTTGAGTCGGTTTTACATCAAGAAGCCTATCAATGGGCTATCAAAATTAGTGAGCATTTACTCCCTAAAACTCGTGCGTATGCTGAGATTTGGCTTGATGGTGAAAAAATTGAAGAAACACCTGGCCAAGAAGTTGAGCCTATTCTAGGTAGTACTTATTTACCGCGTAAATTTAAAACTACCGTCGTTATCCCACCAGATAATGATATTGACGTGCACGCTAACGATTTAAACTTTGTGGCGATTAGCGACGGTAAAAAATTAATTGGTTTCAACGTACTTGTCGGTGGCGGTTTAGCCATGACCTTTGGTGATGACTCTACTTACCCAAGAAAGGCTGATGATTTTGGCTTTATCGAACTTAAAGATACCTTAGCATTTGCCGAAGCTGTTGTTACTACGCAACGCGATTGGGGTAACCGTGTTAACCGTAAAAATGCGAAAACTAAATACACTTTAGACAGAGTAGGTATCGATACTTTTAAAGCTGAAGTTGAAGCGCGTACTGGCGTTAAGTTCGAAGATTCAAAACCTTATGAGTTTACCAACCGCGGCGATAAAGTTGGCTGGGTTGAAGGTATCGATAATAAGCATCATTTAACCCTATTTATTGAAAATGGTCGTTTAAAAGACACGCAAGATGACAAGCTTAAAAGTGGTGTAAAAGCTATTGCTGAAATTCATCAAGGCGATTTCCGTATGACGGCGAATCAAAACTTGATTGTTGCTGGTGTGTCTCAAGAGCAGAAAGCTGTTATTGAAAACATTGCTATTGAACATGGCTTAATTGATAGCAAGCAATCGAATCAGCGTCAAAATTCGATGGCCTGTGTTGCATTTCCAACTTGTCCGTTAGCGATGGCAGAAGCAGAGCGCTTTTTACCAAGTTATGTAACAGATATTGAGGGATTATTAGCCAAACATAATATTGCAGATGAGCATATTATTTTCAGAGTAACGGGTTGTCCTAATGGTTGTGGCCGTGCAATGCTTGCCGAAGTTGGTTTAGTTGGTCGTGGACCAGACAAATATAATATGTATTTAGGTGGTAATGTTGCCGGTACCCGTGTGCCAAAACTTTACCAGGATAATATCAGTTCAGCGCAAGTGTTGGTTCATTTAGATGAACTAATTGGCTTATGGGTAGAAAAACGCAATGAGCAGGAATGTTTCGGCGATTTTGTAATACGTGAAGGCATTGTCAAAGAAGTGATAGTTAGTAAACGGGATTTTCATGGCTAACATAGCAGTTAACAACAGATTTCCGGCATCATTGCCCGACTCATTATTAGAAAGTTGGAATGAACAACTTGAGAAAATGAGTGCCAGTGAACGTGTTGCATGGGCATTTGAACATTTACCAAACAATTTTGCCTTAACTTCAAGTTTTGGTATTCAATCTGCGGTAATGTTACATATGATGACGCAGATAAAACCTGATATACCGGTGCTGTTAACCGATACAGGCTATTTGTTTGCAGAAACTTATCGCTTTATTGATGAGCTAACCGAACGTTTAAATTTAAATTTAAAGGTATTTCGTGCTGATATTTCTCCAGCTTGGCAACGTGCTAGGCATGGTGAACAATGGCAGCAGGGTGAAGCAGAGTTAAAACAATATAATTTAACCAATAAAGTAACGCCGTTAGAAAAAGGCTTGGATGAGATAGGTGTTAACACTTGGTTTTCTGGTGTAAGACGCAGTCAAACAGATCATCGTAAATCATTACCTGTATTGCAAGTTATTCGCGGTCGCTTTAAATTACATCCAATAATTGACTGGAGTAATAAAGACGTTCACGAATATCTAACCAAGCATAATTTACCGTACCACCCTTTATGGGATGAAGGTTATGTATCAGTAGGTGACGAACATTCATCATTGCCATTGTCAGCGCAAATGGATGAGCAAGATACTCGTTTTAATGGTATGCAACGTGAGTGTGGGTTACACACTGATGGTGATGGGATATAAATAACTAGGGTCAGAGTCAGGTTTATTGATAATAAACCTGACTCTGACCCTCATTTTTTAAAGGACCGGCGCAATTACCAGAGACACAATTGCCATTACGTTAATTAAGATATTCATTGAAGGTCCTGAGGTATCTTTGAACGGGTCACCAACGGTATCACCTACTACGGTTGCCGAGTGAGTATCGCTACCTTTACCGCCAAGGTTACCTTTTTCAACGTACTTTTTGGCGTTATCCCAAGCCCCACCAGCATTTGCCATCATTAGTGCCATTAATACACAACCTAACAATGCACCACCTAGCATGCCACCCAGTGCTTGCGGGCTAATACCAAAACCAACAATTACCGGTACACTTACTGCTATTACGCCGGGTAAAATCATCTTTTTCAGTGCTGCAGTTGTGGCTATATCAACACAACGAGCCGTATCAGGATCAGCTTTACCTTCAAGTAAGCCATCTATCTCTCTAAACTGGCGACGAATTTCATGGATCATTTCAAATGCAGCATCACCAACAGCCGTCATCGTTAATGAAGCAATTAGAAATGGCACCATACCACCAATAAATAAGCCAATTAGCACCTGAGGATCGCCTAAATGTAAGCTGAAATCAGGAACTTTTAGAGTCATAGTTTCAACGTAAGCGGCAATAATAGCTAATGCTGCTAGCGCAGCTGCGCCGATAGCAAAACCTTTACCTATGGCGGCGGTGGTATTGCCAAGTTCATCTAATGAATCAGTAATATTACGCGTTTCTTCACCGAGGCCTGCCATTTCAGCAATGCCACCGGCATTATCAGCAACAGGTCCATAAGCATCAATTGCCATGGTAATACCGACAGTTGCCAACATACCTACCGCGGCAATACCTACACCATATAAGCCAGCCATTTGTGTTGAAGCAAAAATAATGGCACATATAGTTAAAATTGGTACGACAACAGATTCCATACCAACAGAAAGGCCGGTTATCATTACCGTTGCAGGTCCTGTTTCACCGGCTTGGGCTATCTTCTTAACTGGTGAGCTAGAAGTATAATATTCGGTTACCAAACCGATAATGATACCGCCAATAGCACCGGCTAAAACTGCACCCCAAACTTTACTACTAATACCTAAAAACTCTATTGTGAAGTAAGAAGCTACGATAAATAATACTGCAGCAACAATTGTTCCGGTACGCAGCGCAAGCTCAGCTTTACTGGCGGACATAGATTTAACTAATAAAATGCCCAATATTGAACATATCAAACCGACAGATGCTAGCATTAATGGCAAAGCCATAAGAGCCGAACGATCGCCTAAAGCTTCAACTGCCATTGTTGAGGCAATTGCTATTGAAGCAATCATGGAGCCACAATAAGATTCAAATATATCAGAGCCCATACCAGCTACGTCACCGACATTATCACCAACATTATCAGCAATAACTCCTGGGTTTCTCGGGTCATCTTCTGGAATACCAGCCTCTATTTTACCGACTAAATCGGCACCAACATCGGCGCTTTTAGTAAAAATGCCACCGCCAACACGAGAAAACAGCGCAACGGAAGATGCACCCATACCAAAACCATGAATATAATGCGTTGTGGTTGGATCTCCACCAAAATACCAATACAGCGTACCTAAGCCGATAAGGCCTAAAGATGCAACGCATAGCCCCATTACTGAACCGCCGAAAAACGCTACGGTCAATGCTGGCGCAGCACCTTTTTCATGAGCAGCATTAGTTGTTCTTACATTCGCTTTTGTTGCAGTGAACATACCTATATAACCGGCAAGTGCAGAAGATACAGCACCAACAAAAAATGCTAGAGCAGTATTTGGATCAACAAACAGGTAAAGTAATACTAATAAAATACCGGCAAAAATAAATAGCATCTTATATTCACGATGCATAAATACCATCGCACCGAGATGTATTTGATCAGCAATTTTCTTTAATGCCTCGCCTCCTGCATCATATGATTTAATTATATTATAAAGAATGAATGCAAAAATAAGGCCTGCAACGCCAAGGGCCGGCGGCAAGTAAAACATGTTATCCATAAAATCCCCGTTTATTATTGTTATTGGCCACAAAATCATATTCATGGCTTTGTTTTTTTTATATTCGATTAATGTGTTAAAAACACTACCGTATAGACATCAAAACAATGCGGTGGAGTACAACAAGAACACTTTTTATATAGAAGCAATATTTACATTACTCCTACCATTAATAAAAGTGTAGTTAAAAATGTTAAAATAAAGTTAATTTTCGGGTGCAGATCAGGAAAAAACACCGGTATTAGACTAAAGTTTTCAATTATTTGCTGAGAATAAGTCGAATTTTAAATAAAAGTCGTTATAATAACGCCCTTTAAATATTGTACTTAAGTGGGAAGAGCCATGAGCCTTAATAGTGTACCAGCTGGTAAGAACTTACCAGAAGAAATAAACGTTATCATTGAAATTCCAGCACATGCTGATCCGGTAAAATACGAAGTAGATAAAGAATCAGGTGCTATTTTCGTAGACCGTTTCATGTCAACTTGTATGCACTACCCAACTAACTACGGTTATGTACCACACACTTTATCACTAGATGGTGACCCGGTAGATGTTTTAGTACCTACTCCTTTCCCATTATTAGCGGGTTCTGTTATTCGTTGTCGTCCAATTGGTGTATTGAACATGACAGATGAGTCTGGTGAAGATGCCAAAATTTTAGCGGTTCCTGTTGATAAATTATCAACTATTTACCGTGGTATTGATGAAGCTACACAAATGCCAGAGCTTCTGTTAAACCAGATTTCTCACTTCTTTGAACATTACAAAGATCTTGAGCCAAACAAATGGGTTAAAATTGAAGGTTGGGCAGGTGCTCAAGCTGCAAAAGATGAAATCACATCAAGTGTTGCCCGTTATGAAGAAACAGAAGATAAACCAGCATTCTAATTGCGTGTATATGTTCTGTTAAAAAAAACCGCTTCGGCGGTTTTTTTTGATTTTGAAACCCCAAAAAAATACCTCGTTATCTAAAATTCATTCAAATAAAACAATTAATTTAAACGATCGTTTGAAAAAATGGTTGCTTTGCTTAATTAGACAAGGCAAACTCAAGCATCTATAAATATAGCCATAAAGATAATTTACTCGTCATTTTTATTATACTTATGAATATAAAATACTTTTCAAACCTCATGAGAGCTAAGGAGTTTAGGGATGATTTATCAAGGCAACGGCCTTTCTGCCCAATTACTTGACGATGGAATCGTTGAGTTATGTTTCGACGCGAAAGGATCAGTAAACGCATTAAATATCGCAACACTACAAGAATATAAAAGCGCAATCATTGCTATTGGCGAATGTGCCCAAGCAAAAGGTGTTGTCGTGACATCGGCCAAGTCCACCTTTATTGTTGGCGCAGATATCACTGAATTTACCGAATTGTTTAAAACTCCTGATGATGAGATCGCAGGAGTGTTCAAAAGCAGTAGTGATATTTTTGATATGTTTGAAGATCTCAATATACCTACTATTGCCGCAATAAATGGTTTTGCATTAGGTGGTGGTTGTGAAGTTACTCTAGTCTGTGATTATCGAGTTGCAGATACTACTGCTAGCATAGGTTTACCTGAAGTTAAATTGGGTCTTATTCCAGGCTTTGGCGGTACGGTTCGATTGCCACGGGTGATTGGCATCGATAATGCACTTGAATGGATGACTACTGGTAAGCCATATAAAGCAGCGAAAGCATTAGAGTTTGGAGCTGTTGATGCTGTTGTAGCACCTGAAAACTTGAAATCTGCAGCAATTGAGATGTTAAAAGATGCAATCTCTGGACAGTTTGACTGGCAAGCCAAGCGCAAAGAGAAGCTAGTTCCGGTTTTATTAACACCAATAGAACATGCGATGAGTTTTAATACTGCTAAAGGTATGATTTTTGCGAAAGCAGGCAAACATTATCCTGCTCCGATGATTTTAGCTAACTTACTTGAAGAGTCCGTTAAGTTAGAACGACAAGGTGCAATGCTGCTAGAAAATGCTGCATTTGGTCAAGTTGCTAAAACTGATGCATGTGCGGCCCAAGTTGGTTTGTTCCTTGCTGACCAAGTTGTTAAGGGCAAAGCCAAAAAAGCCGGTAAAATGGCAACTAAAAAAGTTGAACGTGCGGCAGTATTAGGTGCTGGTATTATGGGCGGTGGTATTGCATATCAGTCTGCTTATAAAGGTACGCCTATTGTTATGAAAGATATTAACAATGCAGCTCTTGATTTAGGCTTAACTACTGCAGCAGGTATCTTAACAAAGCTTGTTGATAAAGGTCGGTTAAATGCTAAGAAAATGGCGCATACATTAAACAATATTACACCAACACTTAGCTACGACAGCGTAAAAGATGTAGATATTATCGTTGAAGCAGTTGTTGAAAATCCTAAAGTAAAAGCTGCAGTTTTAAAAGAAGTTGAAGCTAATGTCAGTGATGATGCGATTATTACGTCAAATACATCAACTATCTCTATCGATTTACTTGCCGAAAGTATTGCTAAACCTGAACGCTTTTGTGGAATGCACTTCTTCAACCCGGTAAATAAGATGCCATTGGTTGAAGTTATCCGTGGTAAAGATACGTCTGATGATACTGTTGCTGCGGTTGTTGCCTATGCCGCTAAAATGGGCAAATCAGCAATTGTTGTTAATGATTGCCCTGGTTTTTATATCAATCGTGTTTTGTTTCCGTACTTTGCTGGCTTTAGTCAACTATTACTAGAAGGTGCTGATTTTACCGCTGTTGATAAAATCATGGAAAAACAATTTGGCTGGCCTATGGGTCCTGCATATTTATTAGATGTTGTAGGTTTAGATACCGCCGATCATTGTACCGATGTAATGGCCAATGGTTTTCCTACACGTATGCCTAAACAAGAGAATGATCCTGTTAAGGCTCTTTATAATGATAATCGCTTTGGTCAGAAAAATGGCGTTGGTTTTTATGAGTACTCAAAAGATAAACGTGGCCGACCTCAAAAAATAGCAAGTGCTACAAGTATTGAGCTTATGTCTGCTATGTGTGCTGACACAATAGCTTTTGACAAAGAAGAGATTATTGCCCGCTTAATGACGCCAATGGTTAATGAAACTATTCGTTGTTTAGAAGAAGGTGTTGTTGATACCGCTGCCGAAGCAGATATGGGGTTAATTTACGGTTTAGGCTTCCCACCATTTAGAGGTGGTCCAATTCGTTACCTAGAAACTGTTGGCTTGCAATCATTTATTGATACTGCAGATAAATTGACTCATTTAGGTGAAATTTATCAAGTAACCGATGGCTTACGAGAAATGGCTAAATCTGGTCAATCTTATTTCAACACTGATGTTAAAACAGCTAAATAGAGCGGAGAGTTATTATGAATGAAGTAGTTATTATCGATTGTATCCGCACTCCAATGGGACGTTCAAAAGGCGGTATGTACCGTAATGTTCGTGCTGAAGAGTTATCGGCTAGCTTAATGAAGAAAATTTTACAGCGTAACCCTAAACTGGATCCTAACGACATTGAAGATGTTATTTGGGGTTGTGTAAAGCAAACTAAAGAACAAGGTTTTAATATTGCTCGAAACGCAGCATTACTGGCTGATATGCCAAAACATATTGGTGGCGTAACGGTAAACCGGTTATGTGGTTCATCAATGGAAGCTTTACATAATGCAAGTACGAGTATTATGGCAGGCCAAGGAGATGTATTTTTAATTGGTGGTGTTGAACACATGGGGCATGTTCCTATGATGTACGATATCGACTTTGCTCCAGCAATGGCTAAGTATATGGCTAAAGCTTCCGGTAATATGGGGTTAACCGCTGAATTACTAGGCCGTCAACATGGTATCAGTCGTGAAATGCAAGATGCTTTTGCTGCACGTTCTCATCAACGTGCACATGCAGCTCAAGTTGAAGGCCGCTGGGATAATGAAATTGTCGGTATGCAGGGGCATGATGCTAATGGAACCTTAAAAGTATTTACTCAAGATGAAGTTATTCGTCCAGAATGTACACCTGAAAGTTTATCAACGTTACGCCCGGTATTTGATCCGGTAAACGGTACCGTTACAGCAGCATCTTCGTCTGCTATTTCGGATGGTGCCAGTGCAATGTTGATAATGTCAGCAAGTAAAGCGAAAGAACTTGGTTTAACACCGAGAGTGAAAGTTCGTGGTATGGGTGTATCAGGTTGCGATCCAGCAACTATGGGTTTTGGTCCAGTACCTGCAACGAAAAAAGCATTAAAGCGTGCGGGTTTAACAACTGCCGACATTGACCTAGCCGAGTTCAACGAAGCTTTTGCTGCACAAGCGTTATCATGCATTAAATCATTAGACATGATGGATGTAATTGACGATAAAATTAATCTTAACGGTGGCGCCATTGCTCTAGGTCACCCACTAGGTTGCTCTGGAACACGTATTTCGGGTACGTTAATAAACCTTATGGAGGCAAATGATGCCAATATAGGCTTAGCAACCATGTGTATAGGTTTGGGGCAAGGAATTGCAACAGTCTTTGAACGGGTTTAATAGCTAGTACTATTTGTTAACCAGTTAAATGTAAAAAGGGAAGCAATAAGCTTCCCTTTTTTGATTCAGGGATGAATCAACTTAGAATTACCATGGATGGTTTAAATTCTGTTAATTCAGGGATGAATCAACTTAGAATTACCATGGATGGTTTAAATTCTGTTCAATTTAGGGATTATCCCGTCCTGAAATAAGTTACATATTTAAGGCAAGTATATCGGCACCACCTTTAATCGCGGCATCTGTGGCTTCTTTTTCACTTAATCCTGATTGAATAGCATTATCAATAATTGCTCTTACATGTTCTTTGTCTAGAGACTTAACTGCAATCTCTACTACCTCATTACTTTGCTCAGGAAAATTATTAAAAGCATTATTCAGTAATGCAATGAACATATCAGGCAACTCTTCAAATGCCATACCTATATAGCTAATAAAATCTTCAGGATAACTTTTAGCAGAGGCATTAACGATACTAGATGCCATTACCGGTTTTGTATTTAATGCCATTCTAAAAATTGCGTGCTTATCTTCGGGATGAAGTTTACTTGCTACCAAGACAATATCATCGGCATAAGCAGGCTCTGCATTAATAGCAGTTTTGATCACTTGCGCACAAGAAGCAACATCATGTTCTAACGCTAACTTAATAACGTCTTCGCTGTGATTTGGGTTTGCGTGCAATGCTCCTCTAATGATTTGTTTATACTGGCTCGGGTATTTAGTAAATGCTGTTTCCAATATAATATCATCGCCGTCAGGATAGCTTTTCAATAAGCTGCTAACACTGCGCTCAACTGATATGTTTTTATCAACATGTTTTTCAAGTAACCTACCAAGGAACTTTTCTTTAGATTGTACATCTCCAGCTAACGCGATTGTGCTGGTTAACATGAGACTAATGGTAATTAATAGCGCTTTCATTTCTTGTTCACTTATTTTAGTAAATCAACGGCTTTTAAAGCCTTATAGTTTTTAGTACATATATCTAACTATAAGTTCAATATTTAAGCAATAGTCCATTTGGGTAAAAAATGTGTTAAATATTGGTGGTGAGTGTAAGTATTTTGTTGGTAAAAGTTGTTTCTAGTATAAATATCAAGCGAAAAAACATTTATTTTAATTTATTTGCAAAAAGGTATTGACGGCGGCGCAAAAATCCCTAAAATGCGCATCCACTTCCACAGGGAATCTCACCAAGTTACGGTAACGTTACTGCAGAGCAACCAACGGTAAGTTGTGTAGATAGTTTGTAATGATGAAGGTAAGTTTTACTGAGTTGCAAACGACAACAATTAAATTCGAAATTATTGAAATTAACTGTTGACATCAACACTGGATGACGTACAATGCGCATCCACTTCAGGCAAGGCTACTAGCCGGTTTGAAGCAAAAGAGACTAACGAATGCGATTAGCTCTTCGTTCGAATAGAACGGTTCTTTAACAATTAGTTATCATGCAATTTGTGTGGGCACTCACATTAAGATTGATTTACAACATAGATACCTCGGTATCGAAATCACTTAATGATGATGAACACACAAACAAATTAATTTTTCTTTATTTAGCGATGAGGATTAATTAGTACGTTTAGTATCATTCGCTTCGATTGATACGAAACATTCAGAATTCATTGAGTAGCATCGCTTGTCGATGCATATGTAACAACTTTTTAATTGAAGAGTTTGATCATGGCTCAGATTGAACGCTGGCGGCAGGCTTAACACATGCAAGTCGAGCGGAAACGAGAAGTAGCTTGCTACTTCGGCGTCGAGCGGCGGACGGGTGAGTAATGCTTGGGAATATGCCTTTGAGTGGGGGACAACAGTTGGAAACGACTGCTAATACCGCATAATGTCTACGGACCAAAGGGGGGGATCTTCGGACCTCTCGCTCATAGATTAGCCCAAGTGAGATTAGCTAGTTGGTAAGGTAAAGGCTTACCAAGGCGACGATCTCTAGCTGGTTTGAGAGGATGATCAGCCACACTGGGACTGAGACACGGCCCAGACTCCTACGGGAGGCAGCAGTGGGGAATATTGCACAATGGGGGAAACCCTGATGCAGCCATGCCGCGTGTGTGAAGAAGGCCTTCGGGTTGTAAAGCACTTTCAGTTGTGAGGAAAGGTTAGTAGTTAATAACTGCTAGCTGTGACGTTAGCAACAGAAGAAGCACCGGCTAACTCCGTGCCAGCAGCCGCGGTAATACGGAGGGTGCGAGCGTTAATCGGAATTACTGGGCGTAAAGCGTGCGTAGGCGGTTTGTTAAGCAAGATGTGAAAGCCCAGGGCTCAACCTTGGAACTGCATTTTGAACTGGCAAGCTAGAGTATTGTAGAGGGTGGTGGAATTTCCAGTGTAGCGGTGAAATGCGTAGAGATTGGAAGGAACATCAGTGGCGAAGGCGGCCACCTGGACAAATACTGACGCTGAGGCACGAAAGCGTGGGGAGCAAACAGGATTAGATACCCTGGTAGTCCACGCCGTAAACGATGTCAACTAGCTGTCTGTAGACTTGATCTGTGGGTAGCGCAGCTAACGCGATAAGTTGACCGCCTGGGGAGTACGGCCGCAAGGTTAAAACTCAAATGAATTGACGGGGGCCCGCACAAGCGGTGGAGCATGTGGTTTAATTCGATGCAACGCGAAGAACCTTACCATCCCTTGACATCCAGAGAATTTTCTAGAGATAGATTAGTGCCTTCGGGAACTCTGAGACAGGTGCTGCATGGCTGTCGTCAGCTCGTGTTGTGAAATGTTGGGTTAAGTCCCGCAACGAGCGCAACCCCTATCCTTATTTGCCAGCGAGTAGTGTCGGGAACTCTAAGGAGACTGCCGGTGATAAACCGGAGGAAGGTGGGGACGACGTCAAGTCATCATGGCCCTTACGGGATGGGCTACACACGTGCTACAATGGCAGATACAGAGGGCAGCGAGACCGCGAGGTGGAGCGAATCCCAGAAAGTCTGTCGTAGTCCGGATCGGAGTCTGCAACTCGACTCCGTGAAGTCGGAATCGCTAGTAATCGTGGATCAGAATGCCACGGTGAATACGTTCCCGGGCCTTGTACACACCGCCCGTCACACCATGGGAGTAGGTTGCAAAAGAAGTAGCTAGTTTAACCTTCGGGAGAACGGTTACCACTTTGTGATTTATGACTGGGGTGAAGTCGTAACAAGGTAACCCTAGGGGAACCTGGGGTTGGATCACCTCCTTACCTTAAGTAGACAACTTAATGAGAGCGCAAGCTCTGCGAGTGTTCACACAAATTGCATGATAACGATTGAAGAATGAGTGAGGCAGAATGTCTCCTGAATTTATTTCAGGATCTCCATTAGCCCACTGAGAATTCAAAACTAAATAGAACCTGAAACAAGTTCAGGAAGTAGATATTTAGTTTTGAGTTTTTAACTCAAATTAATGCCGAGTGCGTGCATTGATTATTTCTTTAACAATTTGGAAAGCTGATATTAAACCCGGTGATTTGTGTTTATGACCTCCAATCATAAACGTCAGCAAATCACCACGATAAACAATTTATTGTTTATCACTGAGTTGTTTTATACAACAACTCAACATTATAACTAGCAACTCTTATCGTGTTGTTAGTTGTTCTTACTCAAGGCTCACAGTTGTTTGTGAGTTTGACACCTAAGTTAAATTGGGATGTCAACATTCTTATGAATGCGTGAAAATGTCAGACTTGCAACTTAGTTCGGTTTAGTCACCGAACAGTCTTAAAGGAAACTTTTTGGGGTTGTATGGTTAAGTGACTAAGCGTATGTGGTGGATGCCTTGGCAGTTAGAGGCGATGAAGGACGTGTTAATCTGCGAAAAGCTGTGTTAAGCCGATAAAAGGCGTTATAGGCACAGATGTCCGAATGGGGAAACCCACCCGTCATCAGGCGGGTATCGTAACGTGAATTCATAGCGTTATGAGGCGAACCGGGAGAACTGAAACATCTAAGTACCCCGAGGAAAAGAAATCAACCGAGATTTCGTTAGTAGCGGCGAGCGAACGCGAATCAGCCCTTAAGCTATTTGGGCGTTAGTGGAATGTTCTGGAAAGGACAGCGATACAGGGTGATAGCCCCGTACACAAAAACAACCTAATAGTGAAATCGAGTAGGTCGGGACACGAGAAATCTTGACTGAATATGGGGGGACCATCCTCCAAGGCTAAATACTCCTAACTGACCGATAGTGAACCAGTACCGTGAGGGAAAGGCGAAAAGAACCCCTGTGAGGGGAGTGAAATAGAACCTGAAACCGCATACGTACAAGCAGTGGAAGCCGGATTTAGTCCGGTGCCTGCGTACCTTTTGTATAATGGGTCAGCGACTTATGTTCTGTAGCAAGGTTAACCGAATAGGGGAGCCGTAGCGAAAGCGAGTGTTAACTGCGCGTTTAGTTGCAGGGCATAGACCCGAAACCCGGCGATCTACCCATGGGCAGGTTGAAGGTTGAGTAACATCAACTGGAGGACCGAACACACGTATGTTGAAAAATGCGGTGATGACTTGTGGGTCGGAGTGAAAGGCTAATCAAGCCGGGAGATAGCTGGTTCTCCCCGAAATCTATTTAGGTAGAGCCTCGCACGAACACCATTGGGGGTAGAGCACTGTTAAGGCTAGGGGGTCATCCCGACTTACCAACCCTTTGCAAACTCCGAATACCAATGAGTGATATGCGGGAGACACACTACGGGTGCTAACGTCCGTTGTGGAAAGGGAAACAACCCAGACCGCCAGCTAAGGTCCCAAAGTCATAGTTAAGTGGGAAACGATGTGGAAAGGCATAGACAGCTAGGAGGTTGGCTTAGAAGCAGCCATCCTTTAAAGAAAGCGTAATAGCTCACTAGTCGAGTCGGTCTGCGCGGAAGATGTAACGGGGCTAAACTATGCACCGAAGCTGCGGATTTAATCTTAGGATTAAGTGGTAGGGGAGCGTTCTGTAAGCCGTTGAAGGTGAATCGTAAGGTTTGCTGGAGGTATCAGAAGTGCGAATGCTGACATGAGTAACGATAAGGGGAGTGAAAAACTCCCCCGCCGAAAGACCAAGGTTTCCTGTCCCATGTTAATCAGGGCAGGGTAAGTCGGCCCCTAAGGCGAGGCGGAAACGCGTAGTCGATGGGAAACAGATTAATATTTCTGTACTTCTATATATTGCGAAGGAGGGACGGAGAAGGCTAAGCAAGCATGGCGCTGGTTGTCCATGTGAAAGTATGTAGGTTGTGAGTTTAGGTAAATCCGGATTCACTGAGACTGAGATACGAGACGAGACTCTACGGAGTTGAAGTTGTTGATGCCATACTTCCAGGAAAAGCTTCTAAGCTTCAGATATATAGGAACCGTACCCCAAACCGACACAGGTGGTTAGGTAGAGAATACTAAGGCGCTTGAGAGAACTCGGGTGAAGGAACTAGGCAAAATAGTACCGTAACTTCGGGAGAAGGTACGCTCTCTAGTGTGAATCCCTTGCGGAGTAAGCACAGGAGAGTCGAAGTAACCAGGTGGCTGGAACTGTTTATTAAAAACACAGCACTGTGCAAAATCGAAAGATGACGTATACGGTGTGACGCCTGCCCGGTGCCGGAAGGTTAATTGATTGGGTTAGCTCTGCGAAGCTCATGATCGAAGCCCCGGTAAACGGCGGCCGTAACTATAACGGTCCTAAGGTAGCGAAATTCCTTGTCGGGTAAGTTCCGACCTGCACGAATGGCGTAATCATGGCCACACTGTCTCCACCCGAGACTCAGTGAAATTGAATTTGCGGTTAAGATGCCGTATACCCGCGGCTAGACGGAAAGACCCCGTGAACCTTTACTATAGCTTGACAGTGAACATTGCTCCTACATGTGTAGGATAGGTGGGAGGCATTGAAACCGCGTCGCTAGATGTGGTGGAGCCAATCTTGAAATACCACCCTTGTATGCGTGATGTTCTAACCTAGGGCCCTTATCGGGCTTGGGGACACTGTCTGGTGGGTAGTTTGACTGGGGCGGTCTCCTCCCAAAGAGTAACGGAGGAGCACGAAGGTTAGCTAAGTACGGTCGGACATCGTACGGTTAGTGCAATGGCATAAGCTAGCTTAACTGCGAGACAGACACGTCGAGCAGGTACGAAAGTAGGTCATAGTGATCCGGTGGTTCTGTATGGAAGGGCCATCGCTCAACGGATAAAAGGTACTCCGGGGATAACAGGCTGATACCGCCCAAGAGTTCATATCGACGGCGGTGTTTGGCACCTCGATGTCGGCTCATCACATCCTGGGGCTGAAGTCGGTCCCAAGGGTATGGCTGTTCGCCATTTAAAGTGGTACGCGAGCTGGGTTTAGAACGTCGTGAGACAGTTCGGTCCCTATCTGCCGTGGGCGTTTGAGAATTGAAGAGGGCTGCTCCTAGTACGAGAGGACCGGAGTGGACGAACCTCTGGTGTTCGGGTTGTCACGCCAGTGGCATTGCCCGGTAGCTATGTTCGGAACTGATAACCGCTGAAAGCATCTAAGCGGGAAGCAGGCTTTGAGATGAGTTCTCACTGGGACTTTAAGTCCCCTAAAGGGTCGTTGGAGACTACAACGTTGATAGGTCAGGTGTGTAAGTGCTGTGAGGCATTGAGCTAACTGATACTAATTGCCCGTGAGGCTTAACCATACAACACCCAAGCAGTTTTGTTTGAGGCTGTATGGTCTGACAAAGAAATGTGGAAACACATCACGCATTAAAGAATAGAGTAAGTACGGTTTAATATTGTTTTTTCCAAATTAGTTAGAAGACTGATGCTCGGTAAGTGTCAGTAGGGCCTGAAATGAATTCAGGACAAAAAACTTCTAGCAAGCAAAAGAGCTTCTTTTGCGAAACGTTTTTTGTCTGGCGACAATAGCACTGTGGAACCACCTGATCCCATGCCGAACTCAGAAGTGAAACGCAGTTGCGCCGATGGTAGTGTGGGAGTTCCCATGTGAGAGTAGGTCATCGCCAGGCTCCTAATTCAAAAAGCCCGTTCAATGAACGGGCTTTTTACTCTAAGTTTTAAGATAAGTTATTTTAACAAAGCTAATTTATCTTAACGTTTAGAAATTCTGATACATGCTCAGCATCTGTCAGGAGACCCTGAAATGAATTCAGGGTGTTACTAACGTAACAGTTTTTGTCTAGCGACAATAGCACTGTGGAACCACCTGAACCCATGCCGAACTCAGAAGTGAAACGCAGTTGCGCCGATGGTAGTGTGGGAGTTCCCATGTGAGAGTAGGTCATCGCTAGGCTTCCAATTCAGAAAAGGCCCGCACAATGTGCGGGCCTTTTTGCATTTGGAAACCTAGCTCGACCTACTTCTTTGCAGTCATAGCATTGCGTATCCAACCTAAGCACGCTTCTGCCTTATGAGGTCCCCGATATCGCTAAAGCTCTTCGAGGATGACGTGGTGTAAGTTAACAACCATCGCGTATACTCAAATATTTTCAAAAGAATACTCCGTCACCGACATAATGCGTTCATGCCTGAATCTGTCGGCATTAGCACTTCCTGTACATCATTCCGCAATGCTCTTGTGCGGAACCTACTGCCGCGTATTGTGCTTTGAATGTATATGCTTTTAAAACCACAACATACTGGAGGAGGTCCCGGATATCGCTTAAGCTCTTCCGGGATGACATGGTTTAAGTTAACTTGCAGCGTGTATGCTTCAAATACATTTAGAATAAATATGCCGTCACCGACATAATGCGTTCATCCCTGAACCTGTCGACATTAGCACTTACTGTACGTCATTCTAGACGACGACTGCAAGGATGCAGGAGGTAGAGCAATGCAGGAGCAATTGCCGAGTAACGAGATTTGGGACCTCCTTCAGGATATAGTGTGCATTTAAATAATAGCGCTTTAAGCCTGCTAGTTTATCTATATAATGTTTAACTAATTTACAGCGCGCTGAACGGTATTCATAACTTGCATTGATGGTGCTAGGATATTGGCTTTTCTAAACTCCTCATTAACTCGTAGAGTAATGTCGGTTTCGAGCGCTTTTTCATACTTGGTATCGAGCACATACACTTTTAAAGTGAGTTTATAGGCAATGAAATTATTAGTTAATACTTGGCAAATTAATACGTTGATAGGTTTGTTTAGGTAAGCGAATTTACTTAATGCGGCACATTCCCGAATAATCCCCTGTGCTTGTGATAAATCTTCATCTATTCCTATATGGAAGATAATGGCAACTTGCATATCTAACTCGCCGTAGTTGCCACATGAGGTAAGTTGATTTAAAAACGTATTGTTAGGAATCGTTACTACATTATCATCGAGGGTATTCATTTTTACAGACCGCAAGCCAATAGCCACAATATCCCCATACTCACCGCCGAATAGTACCCTGTCGCCTACTTGAAATGGTCTATCGAACATTATGATAATGCCGGCAACTACAGACGCCGCTAAATCTTTCATTGCAAAACCAACTGCAACTGCTAAAGTACCACCAAGAATTGCTAGCAGCTCTTTGCTAAATTCAAAGCTCATTAGTACGGCTGTTGATATCGCAAAGAAATAAATTAGAAACTGGAAAAATACTAATGCTTTTTGCAGCAACAAACGTCGCTCTGCAAATACTTCACTTAAGTCGTTTACCACGGTTTTTACTACCTTTAGTATTGCCCAAACAACAATAAATAAAATGACTGACATAAATAAACCGCCGGGTTTAACTACTTCAGCTAGTGTGGTTATCACTTGTAGCTCTTTTGAGTCAGGAATAGCCATTTGCGCATTAGCAGGTAATGCTATGAGCAAAGTGAAAATAAGTAACCCGCTAGTCTTTAAAAGCTGTACTATTTTAACAATCATGTTTTGTCCTCTAGCGTGTTAATAAATTTTGACGGGCTAAGTATTTAGATGCCGTTCGGAACCAAAACCAGGTAATTTGGAAACGGCCATTTACTTGTTCAACGATACCTTGTGCAACACATGCAGCAAGCGCGCTATTAACAACTAAACCATGCAGACGCAGGTTTTTAACAATATCATTTACACTACAGCGACCAAACTGACACAGCACTCGCAACACTAGTAGTGAATTAATATCGAAGTGTTCAATTATTTTCCCATTTGGTGATATAGGTAATTTAGCGACAAGCTTACCTTCACTATAAATAATAGAATTAGCAAAAGCCCGACAAGCAACTGCGGGATTACCATCGGCATATCCCCAAATAATTCGGTAAATACCTGACTTGTTTCTGCTTTCAATTGAGTCATCTTCTATATCGGCAAGCTGCCTTGGAATAACGAGTTGAGCAAAATCGATGTCTATTTCCGCTTCTTTACAGCGCAGCTCAAATAAATCGCTAATTTGATCTTCAGTCCAGCTTTTTAATTGAATATTGGTTGAAAAGAAACCGGTTGCTATGCCAAGAGCGTTTAAAAGGCTCCACGAGCTACTATCAAAGGTGAGTACCCAAAGAGCTAAACCTTTAAGTTCATTTATCCAACCGTATAAACGGCGAATTTCACGCTGTCCACTAGCCTCTGCAGTTAATAATCTATGACAGTTATCGAGTAAAACTAAATCAATCTCTTGCTCTTTAAGCGCTTTTACTATTTCAGAAGTCTTAATGTTTTCGCCTTCCAAACCGAGCTGATCTTTGACGGATTGTAAAATATCACTGAAATCCTCTGTACAGTTTAAAGTGATAGCCTTGCCATGTTGTTTAGCTAAATCCTGTAAAAAATGTGTTTTACCAATGCCTCGTTCACCGGTGATTGCGATATGACTGCGTTCTTTATTTTCTAGCATCGTCATTACTTTACTAACGGGACCTTCAAATACTGATGCTACATTTGAGTTATCACTATCGATAAGTATTTGGTAGATATCAGGATACAAGTTGGCTGCAGATTTTGTTTTTTCTAAAAGTTCGGTATTATCATTTAATAGCTTCTTGCGGTATATTTCAGCGGTAATTCTGCGGCCAGACTCAACTTTTGATATTAGGCTTAGAAAAACTTTTGTGGCGACAAAGTAAATAACAAACACTAAAGCAACATTAGCAAAAATAAATCCTTTAATTCCTTTTCGCTCTGTGATCATTTTTTTGATTAATTCAGGGGCGTCTCGCTCCTCGTCGATGTAGTTGAAGCAATCTTTGCGCCATTGCAAAATAAAGAAGATATAAACAGGCAGTAGCAACAATCTGAATAGAGTTTCTAGCCACGCGAAAATGGTACCGTTGGCAATAAAAATTCCAGTTAATTCAAATGAAAGCTTATACCAACCCGCCCACCAAACAACTACTTTTAGTGAAGAAGACTGATTTTTAGTGATGTTTTTTAAAACATTTTGCTTACCGCGCTCAATCATTTTACTGAGGAAACTAAAGACAAAATAAGTTAAACATAACCAAAATGTTAGGGTACTAATTACGTCAATAAGGATCTGTATTTGAACTATATCAATACTGCTTAAAATAAAATTTACAAACAGTAACCACTCTATTGGCGTACGAGTATTCTCAAAGTACCAAATAGCTCTCGCTGCTTTCATTCTGCCGGATGTTCTTGGACGAACAGCAAGAATTTTTTGTCGCCACTGTGGTAATCCCAATTTTGCCCAGCTTCGCCACTTTTTGAGTACAACAATAGCGATAAAAATCATCACTAGGTTGATGAATATATCTACCGGAGCTAAAGTGAATCTTTCTGGGATTTCAATAACGCGTTGGAAGGTCGCTTTAAAGATGATCAGTATTTGCAAGCGAACATAATCAAATTCAAGTTTTGCTTCATTAATACCATTTAGTTTTGTACTGGTGAGCAGTTCTCTAAATTCATCCGTAGCTTCTTTGAAAATATTATGACGAAGTAAGTAAAAGTTTTTTATTTCACTTGCTCGGCTAAATAGTTCGATAAATTCTTCATCATTTCTAACTTGAGTAAGTAATTTTAAATCAACACCTTTATGTTTTATTTTTTCATACAGTTGTGCTGTTTTTTCAGCCATAACAGGTCGGATTCGGCCATATAGCTCTTCGTAGTCATCAGCACTTCGGCTTAAACTGGCAACCTTATCTTGCAATAGATAAAATTCTTGCTCAAATTTTTCTAAACTATTGTCGGTAAGGTAATCTGAGTTTATTGGTTCAGGTTTATATTGATTTTCTTCTTCATTTTGTTCTGCCGCATTTTGTGCTTCAACATCACCTTCACCTGTTTCATCAATCCTCGACCCCACATCATCTTCAGCTGTGTTTGGTAATTCTTTCTCTACTACTTGTTCTTTATTTTCCTTTATCGACTGAGCCTGAGTAATTTCTTGTTTTGAATTTTCGCTTTCAACCTTTTCAATGTTTTTATCTGATTTTGATTCTGCAGCGAAAGCTAATGTCTGGCAGCAAAAAATAAATAAAAACGTGATAAATAAAGCAGGGAAGTTCGCACATAATGTAATGGGCGATAAGCTGTATTTAGGGGGCAAACTCATAAACAATCTCAACCAATATTTATTATTATAAAAATATACTTGCTATTAGTATGTATTAGATTGTTATTTTTGCTAGTAAATAGCTGTAATAAAAGGTTATTTTTTTATATTTTAAATACAAAAAATCCAGCACTTGGCTGGATTCCCTGATGATTGAATTAATTTACTTTTAATTAATTTGTTATTTGTAGTAACTCAAACATTTTTCAACTTCGTTTTTAGAGCCTAAAATCACTTCAACTCGTTGATGAATATCGGTAGGTTGCATCTCCATAATTCTACCTTCGCTAGTAACACTTAAGCCACCGGCTTGTTCTATTAAGAAGCTCATTGGATTTGCTTCATACATTAAACGTAATTTGTAAGGTTTCTTAGGATCTTTAGTATCTGCAGGGTAAGTAAACAAACCACCTCGAACTAAAACACGATGAACATCGCCCACCATAGCCGCAATCCAACGCATATTAAAATTACGTTCACGTGCTCCATCGGTACCAGCTACCAGGTCATTGATATAGTTTTGCATTGGTTTATGCCAAAAACGTTGATTAGACATATTTGCCGCAAATTCAGATGTTTCTTCACTAACCATTACATTGCGTTCAGTTAACATAAAACTACCATGAGTTTTATCTAAGGTATAAAAATGTGTACCTTTACCTGTGGTCAAAGCTAAAATTGTTGCTGGACCGTATAGTACGTAACCGGCACAAACTTGGTTAACACCAGGTTGTTTGAACATGTCAGGGTTATCTGCCGACATCCCTTCTGGTGCTTCCATAATTGAAAAAATAGTACCAATTAATGAATTAATTTCAATATTTGAACTGCCATCTAACGGATCAAAAGAAACGATGTACTTGCCATTTTCATTGCCAGCAACAGAGGTATCTTCTTCTTCTGAAGAAATGGCCTTAACAAAACCAGATTCGAGTAGAATATCTTTTAGTAGTTGGTTAGAAACAACATCTAATTCTTTTTGCACTTCACCTTGAATATTTTCATCCAAAGTAGAGCCCATAACACCACTTAAGTGTCCTTGGCCTACGCGAAAAGATATTTCTTTACAGGCGGCAAGGACGGTTTTTATTAAAGAAATCAAATCTAAAGGAACATTATCTTGACGTAACGCGGGAGCAATTCGTTGCATGGTATACCTAGGCTTATGTAATAATTTAATGGAAGTTAACAAAACTTTTAACTGCACTTATTGTACTAAACAATCCACTAAATCTCTAAATAAAAGTCTATTAATTAACATGAAATGAATTATTTTATTAAAACTTAATCAATTTGGGTAAAAAATTGAAGTTAGCGAAGTATTCAAATCATCTGCTATAAGGTATATTGCTTAAAAATAAAGTTATCATATTTATAGGATTATTATGAAAAATGTAACTGTTACATTTTTATTTATTATTACGCTATTGAGTTGCAATAGTTTGGCATTTTCAGCTGAGAAATTTAGCAAAGGTAAAGATTATCAGCAGGGGTTTGTGCCGTTTTATCTTGATAAAGAAAGTGGAAAAGTATTTGTTGAAATCAGTAAGTTTGAACAACAGTTTTTATTTCAAAGTAGTATGCCACATGGAGTTGGCTCTAATGATATCGGTTTAGATCGTGGTCAATTAGGTCAAACTCGTTTGGTGCAATTTGAACACGTTGGCAATAAAGTGTTTTTACGCCAACTTAATACGTATTATCGTGCAGATAGTGATAATACCTTAGAGCGTCAAGCTATTGATGAGGCTTTTGCATCATCTATTCTTTGGGGCTTTAAAGTAGAAAAAGTGGTGAATGATAAAGTTATCATCGACTACACCCCGTTCCTGTTGTCAGATATTCATGATCTGGCTGCTTCATTAAAATCTAGTAAGCAAGGCAATTATTCAATTGATGCTAGCCGCAGCGGTTTATATGAAAAGCGCACAAAAGCGTTCATTGATAATACTGAATTCGAAGCGATTGTTACCTTTAAAGGTAAAGATGCTGGTAAACACTTACGTTCAGTAACACCTGATTCTAATGCGCTTACAGTTAATTTTCATCATTCATTAATACGCTTGCCAGATGATCAATACCAAGCAAGAAAGTTTCATACCTACTCGGGTATGTGGTCAGTGGAATATGCTGATTACGCGAGCAACATCGACGAGCCATTATTACAACGAGTTATTCCAAGACATCGTTTAAATAAAAAAGATCCCAATTCAGCAATAAGTGAAGCTATTGAGCCAATAATTTATTATCTTGACCCCGGTGTACCTGAGCCTGTGCGCTCGGCATTACTTGAAGGAGCATTATGGTGGGATCAAGCATTTTCAGCCATAGGTTATAAAGATGCGTTCCAAGTAAAAATGCTACCTGCAGATGCCGACCCAATGGATGTACGCTATAACGTTATTCAGTGGGTGCACAGAGCTACTCGTGGTTGGTCATATGGTGCGTCAGTTGTTGACCCACGCACTGGTGAAATATTGAAAGGTCATGTTACTTTGGGCTCATTACGCGTGCGCCAAGATTACTTAATCGCTTTAGGGCTAACATCACCGTTTAAAAGCAGCGATGTAAATACCAACGATCAAAAAGAAATGGCGTTGGCTCGTATTCGTCAATTATCAGCTCATGAAGTCGGTCATACGCTGGGTATTGCCCATAACTTCTCGGCGAGTGTGAATAACCGCGCCTCGGTTATGGATTATCCTCATCCACTAATTACTTTAGATGCACAAGGCGATATTGATTTATCTAATGCGTATGCAACCGATATAGGCGTGTGGGACAAACACGTCATTAATTATGCTTACGCTGATTTTGATAATGAACAGCAAGGTTTAGCTCAGGTAATAAAAGCAGCCAAAGCACAAGGATTGCAATACATGTCTGATCCTGATGCTCGTCCAAAGTCGGGTGCTGAAGCGGCAGGGCACTTATGGGATAATGGTGACGATCCTGTTACTGAGTTAACTAGAGTTATGGCTGTTAGAGCGAAAGCATTGGGCAACTTTGGCATTAACAGTATCGAACAAGGTACGCCTTTTTCTGAACTTGAAGATACTTTAGTGCCAGTGTATAACTTTCATCGTTATCAAGTCGAAGCTGCAGCTAAAGTAATTGCCGGGGTTAATTACTCCTATGCGGTTAAAGGCGAAGATAATGCCGCACAATCAGTAGTTTCAGCCGAAAAACAGCAGGCGGCAATAAATGCCTTATTAACGACAATTGCGCCAGAGTTCTTAACGTTATCAAATGACCTAATTAGCCTGATACCGCCCAAAGCATATGGCTATAATCGCTCTCGTGAAAGCTTTAGTTCAAACACTTCGTTATCGTTTGATCCGGTAACCGCAGCACAAGCAAGTGCCAAACATACCTTGTCATTAATGCTTGCACCACCAAGACTTGCTCGTTTAAACCAGCAGCATATGTTAGATAATCGTATTCCATCGGTGCACAATTTAATGTCTGAAATTATTACGGCAACAATTAAACAAGATAGCAAAACAGGTTTAGAAATCGCTGTACAGCAACGGATTAACCAACAAGTACTCGATAGTGTCTTGGCGCTGTTTCATAACGATAAATTAGTTGCTGAAGTTCGTAGCCAAGTTTATGCGAGCTTGCTTGATTTACAAATGTGGTTGAAAGGCAAAACTTCATACCACTTCAAGAGCAATGCTTTGTATGCTCAATATCATTTATTACAACAACAGATTGCTTTTAGTCTGCAACAAGGTAAAACTATTATCAAAGAAGTACCAGTAAACATGCCTCCTGGTTCACCAATCGGCGGGTAACAAGGTATTAAGCAACGGATTAAGTAAAGTTTAATGAGCAAACACGTACATATTTTAGGAATTTGCGGCACATTTATGGGCGGTATTGCCGCCATCGCTAAACAGCTTGGCTTTCGAGTGTCAGGTTGTGATGCCAATGTGTATCCACCAATGAGCACCCAACTCGAAGAGTTGGGTATTGAGCTAATGCAAGGCTATAAAACCGAGCATTTAACTGATGAACCCGACATTGTTATTGTGGGCAATGCCATGTCGCGTGGTAACCCAATGGTTGAGTACGTAATGGCACGTAATATTCCCTACACTTCTGGGCCACAATGGTTATTGGAAAACGTATTAAAAGACAGGTGGGTATTGGCAGTTGCGGGCACACATGGCAAAACGACTACAAGCTCTATGCTGGCCTGGATCTTAGAATATGCACATTTAACTCCGGGATACCTGATAGGCGGCGTTCCACAAAACTTTGATACCTCGGCGCGGCTTGGTAATTCGCCGTTTTTTGTTATTGAAGCCGACGAATACGACACTGCATTTTTTGATAAACGTTCTAAGTTTGTTCATTATCGCCCGCGAACATTAGTAATGAATAACCTTGAATTTGATCATGCCGATATTTTTGATAGCTTAGCTGATATTCAGCGCCAGTTTCATCATGTGGTGAGAATGGTACCGGGTAATGGTTTGCTGCTTGCTCCGATAAACGAGCAAGCATTAACTGAAACATTAGCTATGGGCAGTTGGACTCCAGTTGAGTATTCGGGTGATGAGTCCGGTTGGCTTGCAGAAAAAATTAATACTGATGGTAGTAAATTTCATGTTTATTTTAATCAGCAACTACAAGGCACTGTGCAGTGGAATTTAATTGGCGACTTCAATATTGATAATGCGCTAATGGCCATTGCTGCAGCAAGACATGCTGGTGTACCTAGTCACGTGGCAATAGATGCTCTGGCTGAGTTTGTTAACACTAAGCGCCGGCAGGAGTTAATTGGCGAAGTAAATGCGATAAAAGTTTATGATGATTTTGCCCACCACCCAACCGCAATTAGTAAGAATCTTGCCGGCTTTAGAGCCAAGGTAGGTAGTGAGCGCATACTAGCTGTGCTAGAACCAAGATCAAATACAATGAAATCTGGCGTTCATAAAGATACCCTCGCTGCTTCATTAGATGATGCCGATATGGTTTACCTATACCAGGATGAAAATGTTAAATGGTCGGTCAGTGATCTCATTAATGATTGTAAAGCTCCTGCGCAATGTAAAGATAACATAAATGATTTAATCGAGTTAGTTGCTAATGAAGCTAAAGCAGGCGATCATATTGTAGTAATGAGCAATGGTGGCTTCGGCAGTTTTCATACTAGACTGATAGAAACACTTAAGAAGCCATAGCGCAGGTACAAATTTCTATCATCCCGTACTTGTTACGGGATCCATACAAAAACTAAAAGAGAATACACTTGGCAGACTTTAACGGAAAAATTACATTAGCAATCACAGGCGCGTCAGGCTCTTTGTATGCCCTACGGTTATTAGAATGCTTAGTTGCAGCAAATTATCAAGTGTATGTTCTTGTCTCTAGTGCTGCTCGCGTTGTTCTTGATACCGAAGTGAACGTTAAACTACCTGCTAACCCGGATGCGGCTACAAAGTTTTTAACGGATAAATACCAAGCAAAAGCTGAGCAAATTACCGTGTTTGGCAAAGAACAATGGTTCTCACCGGTAGCTTCAGGATCTGCCGCGCCTAAACAGATGGTTGTTTGCCCATGTTCAACAGGAACGCTTGCCGCAATCAGCCAGGGTATGAGCGATAATTTAATTGAACGAGCCGCTGATGTAGTAATTAAAGAGCGTGGTCAGTTGATTATGGTACCAAGAGAAACACCATTCTCAACCATACATTTAGCCAACATGCATAGCCTGTCGCAAATGGGCGTAACCATTATGCCTGCCGCACCTGGTTTTTATCATAATCCTGAATCCATCAATGATTTAATCGATTTTATGGTGGGGCGCATGCTTGACCATATCGGCATCGAACAAACCATTATGCCACGCTGGGGATATTCGAGTTAACAGCAACATACTATTGCTTTATTGCACCCTGTAACTCACCGCTAAAACCCTGTCACTCGCCTTAAAAATGATCATCATTTTGTAACCTTTCTTTACACTTTGTCGTCAATGTGTTCTATTTTGTGCAACTAAAAAAGCTGGCTACGTTAGCGAGTTAAATAAGAACGAGATAGGGCAGATACATGTCACTTTTTAAAATGAAAACAAAACCGTCAATTATAGCCGCTACGCTTAGTGTGTTGTTGGCATCTACAGCATCTTTTGCTGCGGAAGAAACAAATGAAGTTGCCGGCAAAGAAGAAAAGAAAGCCGAATGGATCGTGGATGAACCGCAAGGTGAATTTATTACCGCAAAAGTAAACGTTAACCAAGGTACTTGGATGAACGTTGATATTAGCCCCGATGGCAAAAATATTGTCTTTGATTTATTAGGTGATATCTACATCATGCCAGTAAGTGGTGGTGAAGCTAAAGTGCTAACTTCCGATATTGCTTGGCAAATGCAACCAACCTTTTCTCCTGATGGTAAGCATATTGCATTTACCTCAGATCAAGGTGGTGGCGACAACATTTGGGTAATGGAAGTTGATGGCTCAAATCAAACTGCTGTTACTAATGAGACATTTCGTTTAATTAACTCTCCTGCATGGAGCCCCGATGGCGACTACATTGTTGCTCGTAAGCATTTTACCGGTAGCCGTTCATTAGGTGCTGGTGAAGTGTGGATGTACCACAAAACTGGTGGCGATGGCATGATGTTGACCAAACGTCCTAATGAGCAAAAAGATTTAGGCGAACCTGCATTTTCACCTGATGGCAAATATGTTTATTTTTCTCAAGATGCCACACCGGGCAAAACCTTTCATTATTCAAAGGATAGTGAAAAGGGTATTTATAAAATCAAACGACTTGATCGTGAAACTGGTGAAATTGAAGTTATATTATCTGGTCGCGGTGGTGCTATTCGTCCTACGCCATCACCAGATGGGACAAAAATCGCATATATATCCCGTGTCGATTTTCAAAGTACCTTATTCATTTATGATCTAAAAACTGGCGAGCAAACACCTGTTTACAATAAACTTGATCGTGATATGCAGGAAACTTGGGCTATTCATGGCGTTTACCCAACTATGGCCTGGACTCCTGACAATGAAGACATTATCTTTTGGGCTGGCGGTAAAATTAACAAGCTAAACCTAGAAGATAAACAATCGGAAGTTATTGAGTTTAATGTTACGGCTGAAAAGCAAATGCAAAAAGCGTTACGTTTTAGCCAAAATATTGATGTTGAAAATTTTGATGTAAAAATGCTTCGCGATGTTGAAATATCTCCTAACGGTAAAAAAGTATTATTTGAAGCATTAGGTCATGTTTATACACGTTCTTTACCTGATGGCAAACCAAAGCGTTTAACTAAGCAAACCGACCATTTTGAGCTTAACCCAAGTTTCTCACGAGATGGTAAACAAATCGTTTTCTCAACCTGGGATGATGATAAACAAGGTAATATTCGTGTAGTATCGGCGAAATCTGGTAAAGGCAAAAACTTATTATCTGAGCCGGGCAAATATGTCGAAGCGACGTTTTCACCCGATGGTAAAACAGTAGTTTACTCAAAGGTTGAAGGCGGTTTTATTACTAACCCGAAATGGGGGGTAAATCCAGGTATTTACCAAGTGCCTGCAAAAGGCGGTAAAGCTAAACTAATTACTGATAATGGTAGTGCCCCGCAATTTGCCGATAGAAACGATCGTATATACATACAACGTTATGGTAAAACCCCAGAACTGGCCCGTGTAGATTTAGATGGTCAAAATGACAAGACGCTATACACCGGAAAATACGCTACCGAATTTAAAGTTGCGCCAAATGGTAAATACCTTGCATTTGCTGAGCGTTTTAAAGTTTTTGTAACACCTCTGGTTGAACGTGGTGATGTTATTAACATTGGGCCAAGTGCAAAAAACATCCCGGTACGTAAGCTATCAGTTCGTGCTGGTGAGAGCATTAGTTTTAATGCAAAAAGTGATGAAATTTATTGGAGCTTAGGCCCTGATTTATATCAAGCTAGCTTAAACGGTATGTTCGATATTGGTTATAAAGTTGATGAAGAGTTAGAGCCAACTATTACTTCTCTGGGCTTTAGTAAAGCAGCCGATGCGCCAAAAGGTTTAGTCGCTTTAGTTGGTGGCCAAGTTATTACTATGGAAGGTGAAGACGTTATTACCGACGGTGTGGTATTAATCGAAGGCAAGCACATTAAAGCGGTAGGAAAAAAAGGTGAAGTAAACATTCCATCTGACGCTGAAATTATTGATGTTACTGGTAAATCAGTAATGCCTGGTTTAGTCGATGCTCATGCCCATGGCCCACAAGGGTCAAATGAGATCATTCCGCAGCAAAACTGGAAAAACTACGCAACACTTTCTTTAGGTGTAACTACTATTCATGATCCATCTAACGATACTACTGAAATTTTTTCAGCAAGTGAGCTGCAAAAAGCTGGTGATATTGTTGGTCCGCGTATCTTTTCTACCGGTAGTATCTTATATGGTGCATCTGCCGCAGGTTATACCTCGCATGTGGATAGTTTAGATGATGCAAAGTTCCAACTAGAGCGCTTACAAAAAGTGGGGGCGTTTTCAGTTAAATCATACAATCAACCGCGTCGTAATCAACGTCAGCAAATTATTCAGGCTGGCCGTGAAATGGGCATGATGGTTGTGCCTGAAGGTGGCTCATTATTGCAGCACAACCTTTCTATGGTTGCTGATGGTCATACGTCTCTAGAGCACTCAATCTCAACCGCTAAAATTTATGATGATATTCGTCAGTTCTGGCAACAATCTGAAACTGCGTATGTACCGACTTTGGTTGTGTCTTACGGTGGTATTTCTGGTGAGCATTACTGGTACGATAAAACTGAAGTTTGGAAACACCCTCGTTTAAGTAAGTATGTACCGGCTGATGTTTTAGCACCACGGGCAATGCGTAGAACAACGGCGCCGCATCATCATTATAACCACTTTAGTGTGGCCAATGTTGCTAAAGAAATGCAAGATATGGGCGTATTAGTCGGTATTGGTGCGCATGGTCAACGCGAAGGTTTAGCGGCTCATTGGGAAATGTGGATGATGGCACAAGGCGGGATGACGCCTTTACAAGCATTACGCACAGCAACTATCGACCCTGCTAAACATTTAGGTTTAGATGCAAACATAGGTTCATTAAAAGCGGGTAAACTTGCCGATATTATTGTCGTTGATGGTGACGTGACAAAAGACATTCGTGTTAGTGACAAAGTAAGCCATGTAATGATTAATGGCCGTATTTATGATGCAGATAGTATGAATGAAATTGGTAATTACGATAACAAGCGTGAGCCGTTCTACTTTCAATAACAGCATATTCGTTTGACATGTATCAATGCCGTGGCAATTAATGTCGCGGCATTTTTATTTTCGCTGTTTAAATGAAATAAATCCTGATAACTTCTTTTTTACAAAATATTTCTGTTAACTTGTATACAATAAGAAGTCTCGTTATGAACATATTTAATCTTTCCAAAACCGCTTTAATTTTATTACCTTTACTTACTTCTGCTAGCTTTTCGAGTTTGGCCAACCCACATCAGCATCATCATATGCCAGATGAAAATGGCGATATGACCATACCGGCTTCTAAAACCCCAATTTCAATTATGGGCGATCACCTACATCATAAAGGTGGCTGGATGGCATCTTATCGTTACATGACCATGGAAATGAAGGGCCTACAAACAGGCACGCACGACACCAGTACAACTGATGCTTTGCAAGACTATTCTATGGTTCCTGATGAAATGACGATGAATATGCACATGCTTGGCTTAATGTACGCTCCTACTGATAATATAACCCTAATGCTTATGGCAAACTTTATTGACCAAGAGATGACTTCATTGATGCAGTCAATGCCTATGGAAAACAATATGGATACTGGCATGGACAGCGGTATGAATATGACAGAAATGCCGATGATGACGCATTCAATGGAAATGGAAAGTGACGGCTTAGCCGACATATCGATTAGTGCATTAATCAATGGTTTTAATGGTGACAATTACCGCAGCCACTTTACTTTAGGTGTACGTTTGCCAACAGGCGATATTGATCAAACTCGTATCAACATGATGGGCGAAGAAGTTCTAATGGGTTACCCAATGCAGCTAGGTACTGACACCATGAATATTCTTGCTGGCTATACCTATGTTTATGACGAAGGTAACTGGCAATTAGGCACACAAATAAATTATGAAACGGCTATTGAAGAAAACGATGCTGACTATAAGCCAGGCGATAAATTACAATGGCATAATTGGGTAAGTTATGGGGTGAGTGAGTCGTTAAGTTTATCTATGCGTTTAAGTTATTTAGATAAAGACAATTATTCAGGCCACGATGAACGATTAAACGCAATGATGATGCCAACAGCAGATCCAAAACAACGTGGTGTAAGCCAAGTTGATTGGGCAATTGGTGCAACTTATGGTTTTACCGATGGTTTGCTTAAAAATCAGCAGGTTTCATTTGAATATTCTCAACCAATAGAGCAAGACTTTGACGGAACACAACTAAAAACTGACTGGCAAGCAACATTAGGCTGGCAATTGAGTTTTTAATTTTTACGGACAATTATTTTATTCGAATAAGCCTTAATACTTGATTATATTAAGGCTTTTTTTATGGTGCCGGTGAACCTTTTTATAAATGCGAATTAAGTATGCTTTATCGCTTTTGAAAATTAAATTTCAGTGGTACACTGATCGACTAAATCTGAATATATTTAATAAATATTTTGGATGAAAAAAAACAAAACTGCGTAGCTCGTTCACACTCCTTATCGGCGAGTTATTATCATATAATTAAAAAGTAAAAACAGGATTTTTCATGGCCAGTCGTGGTGTAAATAAAGTAATAATTGTAGGTAACTTAGGGCAAGATCCTGAAGTTAAATTTTTCCCTAGCGGTGGTTCAATTTGTAACATCACTGTTGCAACATCTGAAAGCTGGAAAGACAAGCAAACAGGTGAACCAAAAGAGATCACTGAATGGCACCGTGTTGTATTTAACAACCGTTTAGCTGAAATTGCTGGCGAGTACCTGAAAAAAGGTTCTAAAGTTTATGTTGAAGGCCGTTTACAAACTCGTAAATGGCAAAATGCGCAAGGTGTTGACCAATACACTACTGAAATCCGTGCTAACGAAATGCAAATGTTAGACTCACGTGGCGCAGGCCAAGGTGCTCAAGCAGGTGGTTTCCAACAACAAGCCCCACAAGGCGGTTTTAACAAGCCAGCAGCACAGCAAAATACTTATAGCAAACCTGCAGCACAACAAAATTCAGGTATGCAACAAGGCGGTTACCAACAGCAAGCGCCTCAACAACCCGCTGCACAGCAGGGCGGTTATCAGCAGCAAGGCCAACAAGGTGGTTATCAGCAGCAAGGGCAACAACAAGGTGGTTTCCAAAAACAAAACCAACAACAAGCTCCTAAAGTGAATCCACAAGAGCCGGTAATGGATTTTGATGACGACATTCCGTTTTAGCACACATATATTTTAAAAGTGTAAATAAAACACTAAAAATTTCTAAGAACCCAGTATTTTTACTGGGTTTTTTTATGGCTGAAATAAAGTTTATAACGTAACTTTTAAGTTGATTGTTCTGGTAGAGGTATTGTGCCACTCGTTGATTGTAACCTTAGGTGAATGGGAGGGACATATAAGTGTATGGGCAGGAAATGCGACGAGCTGGCCATAATGAGATGAACCGGTATTGACTCCCCCACCTATCAGATATATTTTTCTACCATCGTTCGGGTAGTGGTTTTACTCCCGAGCTTAATAATAATACTTGCACTTGTACGGAGTTAAATACCGAACAGGGCAGCTGTGTTTTTACAGTGACACTTCCATGGCGTACTTTACAGTGCGACGTTGCCAGAGACTGGCAGGGCAAAGTAGTCGTGATAAAAGAGCATTAAATTTCTGGGGAAATGTGACGTCCAAATGTAGATGGCATTCCTCGTCCTGGATTGAATCCAGGAACACAGTTACGGCTGTGCAACCTTTTAAAATAATTACAAGTTAGGAGAATTGAAATGTCTAGGCAATATCATCACAGATTACAAAGTCAAGGTAAGGGGAGTAATTACAGCCACAGAATGGTGCTGTCAGGTCTCGACCTGTCGGGCCTTGGTGAGGTCGAACTGAACACGGTTGTTCGCAAAATACTTGCAGACAAGATACACGGTATTTCTTTCAGTCCGTATATTGCAGGTCAGGGGCCTGGTACGATCATTAGTGAAGCGCAAATCCGCGAGCGCTTGAGCATTATCCAGCCTTACGTTAACTCGGTACGCTCTTTTTCCTGTACAGATGGCAATGAGCTGATCCCTGCGATTGCCAAGAAAAATGGTCTGGATACCATGGTTGGTGTTTGGCTGAGCGATGATCTGGATAAAAACGAAGAAGAACTGGCCAATGGTATAGCTGTCGCCAATGCGGGCCACGCGGATATCCTTGCTATAGGTAATGAAGTATTGCTACGTGAAGACCTGACTGAAGATCAACTAGTTGACTACCTCAATCGCGCCAAAGTTGCTTGCCCGAATGTTGAAGTAGGATATGTAGATGCCTATTACAAGTTCGTTAATTACCCGCGTGTGACAGAAGCCTGTGACGTTATTCTTGCCAACTGCTATCCATTCTGGGAAGGCTGCCCTGCAGAGTATGCGCTGCCATATATGAAGGAAATGTATAAGCAGGCGAAGTGCGCTGCAAATGGTAAGCGAGTAGTGATCAGCGAAACAGGCTGGCCCGATCGTGGTAGCCCGTTCGAAGGTTCGCAGCCGGGATATGAAAACGCAGTAAAATACTTCATCAATGCCTATAAGTGGGCTGAAGAGGAAGGCATCGATATTTTCTACTTCTCTTCATTTGACGAAGACTGGAAAGTTGCATCAGAAGGTGACGTTGGCGCCTACTGGGGGCTTTGGGATAAAGAAGGCATCCTCAAGTACACCTAGTGAATGTAGAATGACTAACAGGATAACCAAATGATGAAAACAGCAGCAGAAATTTTAGGAAACCCAGATTGTTTGGCAATTTCCTATGGTGGCTATCGTGAACAAACACGCGACGTCCAACCAACTGTAGAACAGATTAAAGAGGATATGAAGATCCTCGCGGCAATGGGCATAAAAATCCTGCGCGACTACAATGTGCAACTTCAACATGCCCCAAATCTGTTAAAAGCCATTAAGCAGCTGAAAGATGAAGACCTGAACTTTGAAATGTATGTGATGTTGGGCGCATGGATCGACTGCCAACATGCCTGGACTGGTAGGGAGCCGAATCATGAGGTTGAAAGCGCGCAAGCTAATGCAGCAGAAATTCAAAGGGCTGTTGACCTGGCAAATGCCTATCCGGATATTGTGAAAGTAATCGCCGTTGGCAATGAAGCAATGGTCAGGTGGGCAACAAGCTATTTTGTGCGGCCTGATGTTATCCTTAAATGGGTAAATCATTTGCAGGATTTAAAAAGATCCGGCGACCTTGCTGCAGATTTATGGATCACCAGTTCTGATGACTTTTCGTCTTGGGGTGGCGGCGATCCAAGTTACCACTGTTACGACCTGGAAAACCTGATCAGGGCCGTGGACTATGTATCTATGCACACCTATCCCATGCACAACTCGCATTACAACCCGCAATTTTGGATTGTGCCTCCTGAAGAAGAAGGATTATCTGAACAACAGAAAATACAAGCGGCGATGCTCCGTGCAAAAGCGTTCGTTATTGAGCAATATTATGGTGTGTTGAATTATATGCACAGTCTGGGGGTCGACAAACCCCTGCACATTGGTGAAACGGGGTGGGCCACGGTTTCGAGTGACGACTACGGTGCGCATGGCTCAAGAGCAGCAGATGAGTTAAAAAGCGGACTTTATTACCAACACATGCGTGAATGGACAAATGAAAATAATATTTCCTGTTTTTATTTTGAAGCGTTTGATGAATGTTGGAAAGACCAGAACAATGCAACCGGATCTGAAAACCATTTCGGTTTAATAAACTTGCAAGGCAATGCTAAATTTGCCCTATGGGAGCTAGTAGATCAAGGTGCTTTTACTGGCTTGAGAAGGGATGGCAAAGCGATTACAAAAACATATGAGGGTAATGAAAAAGTTCTGATGGAAGAGGTTTTAGTACCACCAACGCATTATTAATGTGATCAACTGAAAAAATGGCGAAAATGACAATACAAGGATGTTTGTCATTTGTCCAAATACCATTCGAATTCAATAAATTATTCGCCAATCATATCTATGAAACTGTTTATATTCACTATTCTGTCTACACTAAAGTTAGATAATAATTGTAAATATGGTATCTATGGCAAGTTCAAGAGGTGAATTCAGCTCTCGTATTGGTTTCGTACTAGCGGCAGCTGGTTCAGCAGTTGGGCTTGGAAATATTTGGGGATTTCCCACGCAAACAGCGAGTAATGGTGGCGCAGCGTTTGTGTTTGTTTATTTGATTCTAGCGTTTACCTTAGCTTACCCAGCATTTATGGCTGAATTATTAATTGGCCGCTATGGTCAAGCCAATGCCGTTACTTCTTTACAAAAAATGTCGAAAACAACATTTCAAAAACGCTTTGCTTTTATTGTTGGCTTTAGCGGTATTATATTTGCCTCTTTAATTTTAAGTTTTTACGGCATTCTTGCTGGTCAAATGATGTCTTATGCCGTTGAACCTGTGATCAGAACGGTTGGCTTCGAAGGTATTGCTGATTGGGTAGTTGCCGGATCATTATCTCGAAATTTACTCTTTACAGCATCCTTTATGTGTTTAACACTTTATATCATCAGAAAGGGTGTACAAGAAGGTATAGAGAAATGGTCAAAACGATTAATGCCATTGTTAATTATGCTACTCATTTGTTTGATCATTTATGTGCTTACATTAAAAGGTGCAAGCTTAGGTCTGAATGCTTATTTAAATCCGGATTTTAGTCGTATTTTAGAACCTAATTTATTAATTAGCGCGTTAGGTCAGGCGTTTTTCTCTTTATCTATTGGTACCAGTACAATGGTAATTTATGGCTCCTACATTTCAAAAAAAGAAAATTTGATCAGCTTAGGCGCGCAAGTCACTTTGATTGATGTTTCTATCGCTTTTATTGCAGGCCTTTTAATTATTCCCGCAATGTACGTGGCACAAGCGCAGGGAGTCGCTATTTTTGCTGAAGATGGCAGTCTTATTTCAGGAGCCAATGTGGTCTTTGTTGTTTTACCAAGTTTGTTTAATACCATGGAAACTGTTGGCTCTGTTGTTGCGTTTATATTTTTTGTACTAATGACCGTAGCGGCACTAACATCTTCAATATCGATGCTTGAAACTCCGGTCTCTTATGTGGTTGAGCGCCATAATATGGAACGTAAAAAGGCAAGTACGATTATTGGCGGAGTCATTTTTATTATCAGCCTTGCTATTATCAGTAATATAGAAGTACTACTTGGATTAGTTATTGCCACGGCTACTGAATATGGACAGCCAATTGTTGCCATGCTTGCTTGTATTTTTGTAGGTTGGATTTGGCAGAGAAATGAAATATTAAAAGAATTGCAGCAAGGTAATGCTGATGTCGAAAATAGTTTTTTCTGGAAAATTTGGCCTTGGTACGTAAAATTTATTTGTCCAACTGCCATCGCCATCGTATTTATACATTATCTTAATATATCTATTTGATTTTAGGCGTTAACATTTTATGAAGGTAGAAAATATGTTCCAGTTAGTTGCAACCAGCGAAGACATTGATGAAGTTGTTACCGTTGCACGAATCATTTGGACTGAACACTACAAGCCAATAATCGGCGCTGAACAAGTTGAGTACATGCTTGATAATTTTCATTCAAAGCAAGTTATTGCCGAGCAAATAGCCAACGAAGGTTACCAATATTATCTTCTTAAAAATGACTGTAGCACTGTCGGTTATATTGGCTTACAACTAAAAGAAAAAGAGTTGTTTCTCAGTAAAATATATGTCCTTTCGACTCAGCGAGGCTTAGGTCTTGGCAAGTTATCTATGGCGTTTATAAAAAGGATAGCAGAGCAGAATAAACTGGCTAAAATCACCTTAACAGTGAATAAAAATAACAGTAATACCATTGCTGCTTATTATAAGTTTGGTTTTATAAAAACAGGGGAAGTGTGTGCTGACATAGGTTCAGGTTATGTCATGGATGATCTACAAATGGAATTAACACTTTCATAAATCTTATCCTGTTAATGTGGCACAGCTCGGACACAATGAGTTGTGACTAAGCTTAATTGCATTGAATTTAAGTTGCCAGGCATCAAACAACATCAATTTATTGGCCGTCACCTGCCCTGGTTGAACCAACAGTTTAATCGCTTCTATGGCTTGCAAACTTCCCATCACGCCAAGTACCGGTCCGAATACTCCAGTGTTTTGACAATTTAAGGCTGTGTCCTGCTGCTCCAAATCGGGATATAGGCAGCGATAGCAAGGCGATTTATGCTGGTTAAAATTAAACACTGCTAATTGACCGTTACCACCAATGGCGGCGGCACTTACTAACGTAACGCCTGCTTGTTGACAGGCTTGGTTAATGAAATAACGTGAGTTGGCATTATCGGTACAGTCGAGCAGTAAACCTGCTTTTTCTAATAATTTAACTAGATTGACTTGCTCAACTTTCTTATTAATAGCGTTTATCTTTACTTGGGAGTTTAAGCCGTAAAGTTGCTGCTCTGCCGCCTCCACTTTTGCTTTGCCTATATGATTACTGCGATAGAGAACTTGCCGTTGTAAATTCGATAAATCCACTACATCGTCATCGATTAACGTTAACTCACCTATGCCGGCAGCTGCTAAATATTGCAGGGCAGGGCAGCCAAGACCGCCTAGGCCGACGACAATAATATGACTGTTTTTTAAGGTGATTTGCCCTTGCTCGCCAACTTGCTCAAGCATTACTTGCCGAGAATAACGAATATACTCTTGATCAGATAAATTCATGACTAATTTCCTGCTGGTATCGACATCAGTTGCTGAAAATCTTTTACTGCTTGTTCTGGTTTTTCAGCTTGTGTTATTGCGGTAACAACTGCCAAACTATCAACACCGGTTGCCCACACGTCTTCGCTGCGCGTTAGGCTTATTCCGCCAATGGCAACTACGGGAATATGTCTGGCTAGTTTTAATGTGTGGCTTAGAGTATCAACTCCTTGGATTTGCCCGGTCATGTTTTTGGTCACGGTTGGGAAAATTGCTCCTATAGCTAAATATGATGGCTGTAATTGTTGAGCCAGTAAAAACTCATAGCAACCGTGAGTGCTAATCCCAAGCCGAATTCCAGCCTGCTCTATTGCATGCAAGTCTGCAGTTTGTAAGTCTTCTTGGCCTAAGTGCACACCATAGGCTTGATATTTAATCGCTAGCTGCCAATAGTCATTAATAAATAAGCGTGTGTTAGTAGCTTGGCACAGTGCAACCGCTTGTTTGATTTGCTGCTCAAGTTGATCTTGTTCTAAATTTTTAAGCCTTAATTGAATTATTTCGAGGCCAAGTGGTAATAAGTGAGTAAGCCACTCTAATGAGTCAACAACAGGATATAGGCCTAAGCCTTGGCTGCCGTCACGTTCAATGCCAAGTGATTTAAACGCAGGTAACGCTTTATAATGCTCTGCCAGTTGTCCGCAAATTTGTGGGTAATCATTGGCATTATTTGCCTTACCTAGTTGTTCAAATGCACCATAATAACCTTTTATTCCTTGATGATGCTTCAATCCTTGATTTATGAATGCTTTGGTTAAGGTTAGTGCGTCGCGTAGTAAATGATTATTTGCTAAATATGCAGCTAGCGCCGAGGCAAAAGAGCAGCCACCGCCATGGCTGAAATCGCTGTTAACTTTTTCACTGGCAAGTTGAAAGACATGTTGTTCATCATCAATATTCGCCAAACAATAATCTTCCATGACTTGTTGATTGCTATGACCGCCTTTAATTACTACGGCCGTAGCGCCAAGCTTTAAAATGCCCTTGGCCAGTAAATCAACTTTGTCAGTGTTGTCATTTGCCAGCACTTGCGCTTCAAGCATATTGGGGGTGACAACATCGATTAGTGGTAATAATACGGTTAGGGAGTCAGCCGTTAAATCATGAAACTTACCGCCAACACTGGCACTGCCAACAGGATCAAACACCACTACTAACTTTTCGTTAGCGGCTTTTAACTGAGTGAGTACTGCCACTAACCAATGTACTTGTTGCAACGTTACTATCAAGCCTACTTTAATCACGGCAGGGGGCTTGTCTGTTTTTAGGGCGTCAACTTGTTGCTGTAAAACTTGGCACTCAGTGGCATTAACCGCGATAAGCTGATTGGAGTTTTGCACGGTATTTGCGGTAATAAAGTGGCAGACTTCACAGCCTAACGAGTGCAAGGTTTTTATGTCTGCGGAAATACCGGCACCGCCAGAACAGTCGGCACCAGAAATAGTCCATACTATTGGTTTTAAAGACACAGGCTTTATCGTCATCAATTAACTCCAGGCTGGTGCCAAAACGGTGTATCTAATGTAGGCGTACTTGGCTGTGCGGTTTGGCGTTTATCCATAATGCCGGCAAGGTAACCTTGCTCTCCGGCCGTTATGGCAGCACTAAATGCTTTTGCCATTAAAACCGGATTATCTGCTAATGCCACAGCACTGTTTAGTAACACTCCGTCATACCCCATTTCCATCGCTTGGCAGGCATCAGAAGGTCGGCCAATACCGGCATCGACTATTAAGGTCGCATCAGGCAAGCGGGCGCGAATAGTTTCCAGATTGTATGGCGTCAGTAAGCCTTTGCCAGTACCGATAGGGGAAGCCCAAGGCATGATCACCTGGCAACCCAAATCGTACAGGCGCTGGCAAAGCACCAAGTCATCGGTGCAATACGGTAATACTTTAAAACCTGCAGCGAGTAATTCTTTGGTCGCCGTTAATAGTTCTATCGGATCAGGCTGCAAGTTATAATCGTCTCCAATTACCTCTAATTTGATCCAGTCGGTAGCAAACAATTCTCGGCTCATTTTGGCTAACGTAACCGCTTCTTTTGCTGATTTGCAACCAGCAGTGTTTGGCAGTAAATGTATCTGCTTTTCTGTGCTTAGTTGTTGAATGTATTGCCAAATTTTAGCGCCGCCATTATCGCTTGGATTTTGTCTTTTTAATGATAGTGTCACCACTTGTGCGCCACTGGCGATAATGGCGTTTTTCATCACCTCAGGTGAGGGATATAACGCTGAGCCTATAAGTAAACGGCTTTCTAGCTCTGTACCATAAATATTAATAGTCATAATTGTCTGCTCTTTTTAACCGCCCTGAAACTAGGCAAAATTATCAATACTTTCATATTTATTAACCGCCCTGAAACTAGGCAAAATTATCAATACTTTCATATTTATTAACCGCCCTGAATAGGCGCAAAAATATCAATACTGTCGCCTTGCTTTACCGCTGTTATAGGGTAATCAGCTTTACTGATAAAATCGCCATTTAGTGCCAAAGCAAAATTGTTTAAGGCATTGTCTTGTTGCTGATAAACAGCTAAAGCTGATGTTAAGGTGTTGCTATTATCTAAGGTGATGCTTTCACCATTTATATAAATATTCATAAGGTTACTGTTCTTTACTTTAATCTTTAAGCTGTATTAACTCAGGGTGTTCAACTAAATTGTATAACTCTGCCAGTGGTTTTGTCTGCTTGATATGAGCAACAATTTTCAGTAGTTGTTTTAGTAAAACTGGCGCAATTAAAAAACCATGGCGAAATAAACCATTTACCTGAATAAGTTGATTGCTTACTTTGATTTGTGGCTGATTATCACTAAAGGCAGGACGAGTTCCGACCACATGCTGGCGTATTTGTGCTTCAGCAAAGCTAGGGTGAATACTATAAGCCGCTGACAATAATTCTAATGAAGAACGTACAGTCATTGGCCCCATATCGTCACTTTCTATTTCAGTCGCACCAACAACAAAGTGTCCTTTGCCTTTGGGGGCGATATACAGTTGATATCTAGGGTGCATTAACCGAATTGGCCGCTGTAAGCGTATATCAGGGGCATATAATTGAAATAATTCACCGCGTACCGCGCGTAAATCGCTAAGTGCACCAATAGTGTTGCATGCTGCTTGAATTGCCCCTGTACCACGACAATCGATGATCAAATCAAATTGTTGTGACTCACCATTCACTTGTAAAGTATCGCCATTAATTTGCTTTACGTAGTGATTAGTCAGCCAGTTTACCTGTTCATCTTCGAGTTGTTGTTGCAAGGCTAATAGAAGTTTTCGATTTCCTATTTGCCCCTCTTCGGGCAAATACAAAGCGCGATTAAAACTGCGTCCAAGCTCTGGCTCAAGTTCGTTTATTTGCTCTCTATTGAGCAAGTGACAAGGATGTTGAGCATAATTACGTTGAAGATGTTTGCTAAAACGTTGAAAATCACCATTGTCTTGGGCATGACTCACTAGCAATGAACCTTGCTGCTGAAAGAAATTGTAGCCGTTTAGGCTAGCGAGTATTTCTGGCCACAACGTCAAAGACTTAAACCCCATGGCAACAATATTTTCTTCACAATGCAAAGATTCACCCAGCGGCGTTAACAAACCGGCAGCAGCTCGGGCAGCGCTTAGCTCGCCCTTTTTCTGATCTTTATCGAACAAGGTGACTTGCTCACCTTGTCGATGCAAAAACAGCGCTGCCAACCGACCCATTAAGCCGGCGCCAACAATAGCAATGTTTGCCATTGTTAATCTACTTTGTCGGTTTCTGGTTGCTGTGTGGCCGAGTGATACAGCTCGCTGCCAAGCTCTTTAAACTCAGCTGATTTGGCCTGCATGCCTTGTTCAGCGCTATATGCAGGCTCTGAATGGGCGCTTTCTCCAGATTGAATTATTTTATCAAGACTATCTAGCACTTTTATTTCAATTGCATCGCTTTCCAGATTCGCCGCATAATCGCGTACTTCCTGAGTGATTTTCATCGAACAAAATTTAGGACCACACATCGAACAAAAATGCGCTACTTTGCCAGATTCTTGTGGTAGCGTTTCATCGTGGTACTGCAAGGCGCGTTCTGGATCTAAGCCTAGATTAAATTGATCATGCCAACGAAATTCAAAGCGTGCTTTTGATAAGGCATTATCACGCACTTGTGCACCAGGATGACCTTTCGCTAAATCACCGGCATGAGCGGCAATTTTATAGGTCATCAAACCTTCTTTTACATCGTCTTTATTCGGTAAGCCAAGATGTTCTTTTGGCGTTACGTAACACAGCATGGCACAACCGTACCAACCAATGTTAGCGGCACCAATGCCTGAAGTTATATGGTCGTAACCAGGAGCAATATCGGTTGTTAATGGTCCGAGTGTGTAAAATGGAGCTTCATGGCAATGTTCAAGTTGCTCTTCCATGTTTTCTTTCACCATGTGTAATGGTACATGACCAGGGCCTTCTACCATTACTTGCACGTCGTGTTGCCAGGCAATTTGGGTTAGTTCGCCTAAGGTGCGCAATTCTGAGAACTGTGCTTCATCATTGGCGTCCGCTATTGAACCTGGGCGCAAACCATCGCCTAATGAAAACGATACATCATAGGTTTTCATGATCTGACAGATTTCTTCAAAGTGCGTGTACAGGAAGTTTTCCTGATGATGGGCCAAACACCATTTCGCCATAATGGCGCCGCCGCGCGAGACTATACCGGTTAAGCGTTTCGCTGTCATTGGTACATATCGCAATAATACACCTGCATGTATGGTGAAGTAGTCGACGCCTTGCTCCGCTTGTTCAATTAGCGTGTCACGGAAAATTTCCCAAGTAAGGTCTTCAGCAATGCCGTTCACTTTTTCTAACGCTTGATAAATCGGCACGGTACCAATTGGTACGGGTGAGTTACGGATGATCCACTCACGAGTTTCATGAATATAACGACCTGTAGATAAATCCATCACAGTATCTGCCCCCCATTTGGTTGACCACAGCAGCTTTTCTACTTCTTCTTCAATCGATGAACTGACCGCCGAGTTACCAATATTGGCATTCACTTTAATTAAAAAGTTACGGCCAATGATCATTGGCTCAACTTCCGGGTGGTTAATGTTGGCAGGTAAAACCGCACGACCACAAGCAATTTCCTGACGAACAAATTCTGCAGTAATTTCTTTGGGAATGCTGGCGCCAAATGAGTTGCCCGGGTGTTGATGCTTCAATAATTCATCTTTAACGTCTGCCAATTTCATATTTTCACGAATTGCCACGTATTCCATTTCTGGAGTGATAATGCCTTGGCGGGCGTAGTGCATTTGGCTGACATTTTGGCCGCTTTGGGCCTGACGAATTTTCGGTAAATGCTCAAAGCGAATGTGATCCAGGCCTTCATCGGCTAAGCGTTGTTGGCTAAAGTTTGAAGAAACGCTGCCGATAAATTCGCTGTCATCGCGCTGGTCAAGCCAGGCTTTACGCAGTTGCGGCAACCCTTGATGGACATTAATATTGATAGTGTCATCAGAGTACGGGCCTGAGGTATCGTATACACAAATAGGCTCGTTCGGCTCAAATACCGGGTTATCTTTGCCGCCGCCAACTAAGCTGTCGCTTTGTGTAACCTCACGCATGCCCACTTGAATATCATGCAAGGTACCTTGCACGTAAATTTTTTGAGAATTGGGATATGACTGACCAGTCACATTGTTGATAAACGCCTCGGCTTGTTCGCGACGTTGACGACGATTGTTTGAACTCATGTTCTCTCACCTGTAATTAATAATGAATTAAAAACCAGGCGGAGCCTTTAGATATAAACCAGGAGGAAAAAAAGACCCAAAACACTTGTTCTGCATCAACGGGACTTTTCCTACTTGTTCCCTTCGCAGATACTAATCTGATTCAGGTTCTACGGATCTCGCTATTGCGATCTCAGCTCTTTGGCACTCCGACAAGTTATGTAGTTGCTAACTTGTCGTTAGCAACTGCCGGAGATTCTAACTCACAAAATAATATTTAAGCAAGTATAAAAATTGCCATCCCTTATATCATTATAATTATAAAGCAGACGTTAATTATATTAATAACCTATGGCCATACCGTCTTTACGCATTTCACTGGCGCCATGATAAACACTTGTTTTTGGATCGAGCCAAATAGCTTGGTAGCCACCAAATGGGCCACTGGTGATGTTTATTTTATGGCCGCGCTTTTGTAGCTCTCTTACCACATCTGCTTTAACGCCACTTTCTAGTTCAAGTACGCCGCCGTCTTTCATTCGTGCCTGCCAAGTTGGCTCGGTAGAGCCATTGTGATGATATCTGGCAGCATCACCAGCTTGTTGCACCCCCATGCCAAAGTCGATGATATTGGCGACCATTTGCACGTGTCCTTGGGGCTGCATTGCACCGCCCATTAAACCAAAGCTCATTAATGGTTTGCCATCTTTGGTGATAAATGCCGGGATGATAGTGTGGAAAGGGCGCTTATCTGGAGCGTATACGTTGGGGTGATCTTCATTTAAAGAATACTGCGCACCACGGTTTTGAAAAATAAAACCAAGGCCATCAGCCACAAGGCCAGTGCCCATACCGCGATAGTTACTTTGTATTAGCGACACCATCATGCCGTCTTTATCCGCTACCGTAAGGTAGATAGTGTCACCTTTAAGTAATTTAGGATCGCCATGGTCAACTGCTAACGATGCTTTATCCATACTGATTAGACTACGACGTTGAGCTGCGTATTCTTTAGAGAGTAATCCTTCTAATGGAATATCGTAATAATCGGGATCGGCATAAAAACGAGCCCTGTCCTCAAAGGCGAGTTTTTTTGCTTCTGTCATTACATGCAAGTAATCGGCGCTATTATGACCCATTGCTTTTAAATCATAGCCCTCAAGGATATTGAGCATTTGTAGAGCGGCTATGCCTTGGCCGTTCGGTGGTAGCTCCCAGACATCAACACCACGATAATTTACCGATACTGGGTCTATCCAAGTACTGGTGTGTGAGGCAAAGTCTTCTTTACGTAGTGGCCCATCGATGCGTTTAAAATAGGCCTCGATGGTGTCGGCAATGTTGCCTTTATAAAAAGCATCACGACCGCCTTTGGCGATCAATGACAAAGTGCTGGCTAAATCAGGATTTTTAAATATTTGCCCTTCTTTGATGTACTCGCCATCAATTAAATAAGTGCTTTGATAATTGGCAATTTCTTCTATTTCACCCGCGGCAAATAACTTTTCATAGCGGGCTTGGTAAATGCCCATATAGTAAGAAACGACTTCCGTTACCGGGAAGCCATTCCTAGCGTATTTTATTGCTGGCGCTAGGTTATCGGTCATTGAAATTGTGCCAAACTTGTCGTGCAGCTCATACCAGGCGTCAACCGTTCCTGGTACAGTAACTGGCGCAGTACCCCAATTTGGTATTTCACTGACATCACCAATTTTTGCTTTTAAATCTGCCAGGGTTTGGCCCTTAGCACTGCGACCCGAGCCATTTAAACCATACAATTTTTCCGTTTTTGGATCCCAAACGATGGCAAATAGATCGCCGCCAATACCGTTACCTGTAGGCTCCATTAAACCAATCGCAGCATTAGCTGCTATTGCAGCATCTACAGCAGAGCCACCTTTTTTTAGAATATCAATGGCGATTTGACTCGCTAGAGGATGAGATGTTGCTGCCATGCCGTTAGTTGCAAGCACTGCCGAACGAGTTGCCCATGGCGCACTGACGACTCTGTCCCCTCGGCCATCTTCACGCAGGGTTACCGGTTCATTATTTTCCCCTACATAAACCACTCGATTATCGATTGGAGCCACGATCGGAACATCATTAGAATTATTCTCAACTCCTTCATTACAGGCCATTAATAATAAAGCTGCGCAGGTGGTGATGACTTTTACTTTAAATTTCATAATTGTTATTCATCTTCATGTTGTTGGATTGTCCAAAGCTTAGCGTAAGCACCATTTTGTGCAAGCAATTGGCTATGTTTACCATGCTCAATCACCTGGCCTTTATCGATTACTATGATCCTATCTGCATCACTAATGGTTGATAAGCGGTGGGCAATAACCATGCTAGTAACGCCTTGTGATAAATCTTTTAGTGCCGCCATAATGGCTTGCTCTGACTTACTGTCCAGTGATGATGTTGCTTCATCAAAAACTAAAATAGGTGGCTTTTTAAGAATGGTTCGTGCTATTGCTACGCGCTGTTTTTCACCTCCGGATAACTTCAACCCGCGTTCGCCAACCATGGTATTGACGCCATCTGGTAGTGATAGAATGAAATCATCTAAATGTGCCAGTTTAATCGCATTTAATACTTCTTCATCACTTGCCCCTTGTCGGCCATAACGAACATTTTCGAAAATGTTGTCGTTAAATAACACCGTATCTTGCGGAACTATACCAATAGCGCTACGCAGTGATTTAAAGGTAAGTGCACTGATATCTTGGCCGTCAATTTCTATTGAACCACTACTAAGATCATAAAAACGAAATAACAGTTTAACTAAGGTAGATTTGCCGCCGCCGCTGGCGCCAACGATAGCTACTTTCTCGCCTGGATTAATACTGAAATTGACATTTTTTAGGATAGGGCGGTCACTATGGTATTTAAATGAGACATCATTAAAATCAACACGACCATCGATAATTTTTAAATCAATGGCGTTTTCTTTTTCAACAACGTTGGGTTTAATGGCAAGCAGGTTAAACATCAACTCAATATTGGCTAACGAGCCTTTCATTTCGCGATAGACAAACCCTAAGAAATTCAGTGGTAAAAATATTTGCATCATAAACGCGTTTATTAAGACAAAATCGCCTAAGGTCATTTCACCATTTGCCACTTGTGTTGCTGCCAGCGCCATCATTGCGGTCATAGATGCTGCAATGACTAATGCTTGCCCGCCATTTAATACAAACAGTGATAAGCGGTTTTTACGCTTGGCAATTTCCCAGTCAGCCAATTCGTTGTCATAACGTTTTGCTTCATAGTCTTCGCTGGTAAAATACTTGGTGGTCTCAAAGTTTATCAAACTGTCTATGGCTTGTGAGTTACTTGATGAATCTGCTTTATTCGCTTGCCTTACATAACCTGTGCGCCACTCTGTAGTCTTTATCGAATAGCCAACATAAACAAGTATTGACGTTAAGGTAATAGCAGCAAAACTGATACCGTAATTAAAAAACAGAATGAAAACCACTAAGCCTATTTCTAACAAAGTGGGGATGATATTGAACACCATAAAGCGCATTAAAAAATTGATACCGGTGGTGCCTCGTTCAATGTCACGAGACAAACCACCGGTACGTCGATTTAAATGAAATTCTAAATCTAAACTGTGCAGGTGCTGAAAAACGTTTAAACCGATGCGGCGAATAGCTCGTTCGGTGACTCGGCCAAACAGAGTATCGCGAATTTCACCAAACAAGACATTTGAAAAGCGCACTACACCATAGGCAACTACTAATGCGATTGGGGCGATAACTAAAGCGCTGGCATCACCTGTTGAGCTATCTAAATCATCAACAATATATTTCAAAATAAAGGGCAGACCAACACTAGCAAGCTTGGCTAAAACCATAAAAATTAATGCATTAAAAATGCGCCGTTTATATTCAAATAAATAGGGAATAACGTGTTTGATTATTTTCCAATTGAAGTTATCTGCTTCAGTTGTTGCATGATGTCCATGGCGCATAGATATGATTACTAATAAGTTACTGTATTATTATCATAACTAATCGATGGTGATTGAGAAATACAAACCCGCATTTAATCGCAGGTTTGTTGTTTTAATTTATAGAAGAATTAATTGATAATTGCTATAGATGGCTGAAATTTTGTTGAAAGGTTTAGTAATAAAAATCATCATGGTTATGAATTTGTGGATCTTCGATTATTTCTTCAATGCCAACTTCGATTTTGTGGTTATCGATTAAATCAGTTATATAAACGGTTTGCGTCGCGCCATCAACCCAAGTTACTGTGCCGCTGCCCTTATGCGTGCCGCAGATCATACCTATGCGCACTTTATTTAAATCCATAGCTTTCCCCTTTTAGCTGTTGAACAAAGTTTAGACGAATTAATGCTTGATTAGTTCAAAAAATGTACAATTTCATTCTGTCTGAGGTGGAGAGAAAAAGTGATTTTTGTTAAGGCTGATATTCACAACCTAAAGTTGTTGCATGTGATGCGCCAGTTACTTCGGGTAAGTTACCTTTAAGATTATGGTCAAACGCGAAAGCTAGCCAAGCAAATACCACTGCCTCTAAACTGTCGTTTTCAACGCCCTTATTTTCGGCAGTGGTAATGCAGTGCTCAGGGAGTAATACTTTTAATTGTTTCACTAACTCTGGATTATTGGCGCCGCCACCGCAGAGAATAACTTCTGAGTTAAAACATAATTTGTCTAAATCATTGGCAATGGTTTTACACGTTAACGCCAGCAACGTTGCTTGAATGTCTTGTGGCGACACATCTTCGATGAGGTTTATCGTTTTTAGCCAATCTAAATGAAAATATTCTCTGCCAGTGCTTTTAGGTGTGGGCAGAGCAAAGTATGGGTCATCAAGCATATTGGTTAATAACTGCGTGTTCACCTTGCCGGTTCGTCCCCATTTCCCGTCTAAATCGATACCATGCGGGCATTTTTCATGATGCTTCCGATACCAATCATCAAGTAGGGCATTGCCAGGGCCTGTATCGAAACCACAAATTTTTTGGCGTTTATCTTTTGGTAGAAATGTAATGTTACTGATGCCGCCAATATTTACTGCACACACATTATTTTTAGATGTGGAAAACAGCGCCTTATGAAAAGCAGGTACTAAGGGAGCTCCTTGGCCCCCAAGCGCAATGTCTTTATCTCTAAACTTACCAATGACTCTAATACCGGTTAAACAAGCTAACGTTTGATTACAGCCTACTTGCAGGGTAAATGGAGAGTTGGATGTGGGTCGGTGCCTAATCGTTTGGCCATGATTGCCAATTGCTTTAATGTTGTCACTGGATAAGTTTTGTTGAATTAACAGGGCACTGATTGCCGAGGAAAACTCTTCTGCTAAAAGCTTATCCAATTCACCCATGCGATCAATTTCGTTGTTACCAGGCGTATACAAGGAGGTGATCAGGTTTTGTGTGGTTTTGTTGTAAGCTTGAAAATATGAAGCGACTAAGTGATGGCTATCTGCTTTAAACTGTACCAGTGCCAAATCGATTCCATCGGCACTGGTTCCTGACATTATACCAATATAATATTGGTCATTATCGACGCTACTCACTAACACCTTGGGGCGCATCATCTGTGGCTGCAATTAATGTTTGTTTAGAGTTTTCTAACTCTATTAGTGCTTGTTTCGCTACAGCTGCAAATTCAGTTTTGTATTTTTTATTGATCGGCTCCGCATCCGGTAATTTTACCGTGCGCGGATTGCGATGTACGCCGTTTAGCAAAAATTCATAATGTAAATGTGGTGCTTGTGACAAACCGGTTGAGCCAACATAACCAATTACTTGGCCTTGCTTAACACGTTGACCTTTTTTAACAGCACGTTTGGAAAAATGTAGATACTTAGTGACTATGCTATTGGCATGTTGAATAAATACATAGTTACCATTGTATTTATTGTAGGTTGCGGCGATTACACGGCCATTACCTGCTGCTTTTACCGGTGTGCCTGTTGGCGCGCGATAATCTACACCATTATGTGCTTTTACACGTTTAAGAATAGGGTGGTAACGTTTAGGTTTAAAGCTTGAACTGATATATTGGAAACTAACAGGAGCGCGTAAGAATGATTTGCGCATGCTGTCGCCATTCGCAGCGTAATATTCACCATCTTTAAAACGAACCGCTTGAAACGATTCTCCCTGGTTAATAAACTCAGCGGCTAAGATATTGCCATGGCCAACAAAATCACCATCAATATATTGGTCTTCATACATTACGCTGAAACTGTCGCCTTCGCGAATATCTAAAGCAAAATCGACATCCCAACCGAATATATTAGCCAAATTCATTATTTGGTTGTTGCTCATTCCTGCGTTTAGCGCTGAATTCCAAAAGTTACTGGTAATGTTTGCTTGCGCATAGCCAATACGAGTTTCAATTTGTTTTTCATCGACGGTACTTTCAAAGCCGTTGTCGGTGCGAGATACCAATAACGTCTCAGTGATCGACTTTTTATATTTAACCTTTAACAGCTCACCATTATCGTTGCTGGCAATTTGAATTTCGTCGCCTACTTTCAACTTACGTAATGATTTACCACCTGCAGTTTTATCAACTGCATAGGTAGTTGCAGCGCTAAAACCGAAGCGTTTGAATATTTTTCCTAAAGAGTCGCCACTTTTAACCGTAGCAGTTTGCCACGAAATTGGATCCGGTTTATTTTGTTCCGCTTTTTTAAGTGCAACTTGAGTTTCTTCAGGGATTTCTAATGAATAAGTTTTTCCCACTTTAATTGCCGGATTTTCACTATTTCTACTCGCCGAAGCTTTTTCGGAAGGAAAAACTAATAAAATCAACAAAAATAAGCTGCAACAACTGATCATCAGTTGATGTTTTTTGGGAAGCTCTAAGAATATATTTTTTAATTTAATCAATGCTTTACTGCTTTATAAGGTGATTAGTACTAACTTTGCTTAATTTACTATACCAAAAAAATTAAAAAACTCACAACCCTAGGGTTCCCACAAGCTGTATATTTGCAGTAGAATCCGAACATTAAGATTAAAATAACACCGCGTTTTGAACTAAACGATGGGTGAATGAATTACTAAAAGGCGAAATAAATGACCGATATTCAGCAAGCGTTTGCCGAAATAAAACGTGGTGCAGAAGAAATATTGCTTGAAGATGAATTACTGGCAAAATTAAAAACTGGCAAACCATTAAAAATTAAAGCTGGTTTTGACCCTACAGCCCCAGATCTACACTTAGGTCATACAGTGTTGATCAATAAAATGCGCCAGTTTCAGCAGTTAGGTCATGAAGTGATTTTCCTAATTGGTGACTTTACTGGCATGATTGGCGATCCTACCGGTAAAAATGTTACCCGTAAGCCGTTGACTGAAGCTGATGTGTTAGCCAATGCAGAAACTTACAAAGAGCAAGTATTCAAAATTTTAGATCCTGCTAAAACCCGGGTAGAGTTTAACTCAACTTGGATGGAAAAATTAGGCGCTGCCGGCATGTTAAAACTTGCATCGCGTCAAACCGTTGCTCGTATGATGGAACGTGATGATTTTAAAAAGCGCTTTAAAGAAGGTCAGTCAATTGCTATTCATGAGTTCATGTATCCACTAGTCCAAGGTTGGGACTCAGTTGCATTAGAGTCTGATGTTGAGCTTGGCGGCACCGATCAAAAGTTTAACTTACTAATGGGCCGTGAATTACAAAAAGGTGAAGGACAACGTCCACAAACCGTATTAATGATGCCATTACTTGAAGGCCTAGATGGCGTGCAGAAAATGTCAAAATCATTGGGCAATTACATCGGAATTACTGATTCGCCAACAGAAATGTTTGGTAAAATCATGTCTATCTCTGATGTATTGATGTGGCGATATTACGATTTACTAAGCTTTAAACCAATCAGCGAGATTGAAGGTTATAAAGAAAGCATCGCTCAGGGCTCTAATCCTCGCGATGTGAAAATTGAACTAGCAAAAGAACTAATTGCACGCTTCCATGATGAAGATGCAGCACAAGCTGCCCATCAAGAGTTTATTAATCGTTTTCAAAAAGGTGCGATGCCAGATGAGATCGATGAAAAAGCTTTAACAACAGTTGAAGGCAATATTGGTATTGCCAATCTGCTTAAAGATGTTGGCTTAGCAGCAAGTACGTCGGAAGCAATGCGAATGATCAAACAAGGCGCAGTGAAAATTGACGGTGAAAAGGTTAGCGACAATAAATTGCAATGCCAAGCTGGCACGACTGCAATTTATCAAATTGGTAAACGTAAATTTGCTAAAGTAACGCTTAGCTAACCATTATATAAATTAAATTTCTTTGCAAAACCTAGCCAGTGTTAGTTCAATTAGCACTGGCTTGTTTTTATCTACTTTTCACGTAAAGTAAACTAACTATCTATACTTAATGGCTAATTTAATGCTCATAATAAAAAAATTGACCTTGCTAAGCGTTATATTTTGCTCTGCAACTTTTCTTAATGGTTGCTCGTCTAGCCCTGAAACCAGCTTTAATGAAGAGTTTGACTTCTCAAGTGTGAAAACCTATAGCTTGTTTCCGCGTGAATCTAAGTTTACTGAATTACAGGATATGAGCGACTTTCATCGAAATCGAATTGAACTTGCTGTTGAAAAACAAATGGAAAAACAAGATTTTAGCTATAGCCAGTTTGAACAAGCTGATGTGATCATTAGTTACTTTTTAGTGGGCAAAAGTCTACGTGAGTTACAAAAGTATAATAAAGGCGTGAAGGCTTGTTTGGGGTGTAGTGATAAAGAACAAGCTGCATTGAACAAAGAGATAAAAACTTCTATGTTGGTTTTAGATATACTCGATAGTGAAAAAAAACGTTCGGTATTTAGAGGTTTTACTAAGCTTGATTTAGACGTGGAAGATACCAGCGAAGAGAACCAGCAAGAAACAATCGAAGCGGTGCAAATGATCTTGTCGAAATTTCCACCGAAATCTAAAAATTAATTAGACCATCAATAATAAACTTTTAAATTTTATAATTTCTTATTGGACGCTATAATGCGCGCAATATATTTAGCTTAAAGAGCAACTCAATGACATTTCCAAACGATGAAAACGGTATAGTTCTTGCTGAAATGCAAGATGCAGGTATAGATTTAAGTAAATTGCTTACCGTTGAATTTTTTCAGTTATTTGAACACGAAAAAGATGCTAAAGACATGGCAAAATTTATCAGTAACAGTGATATGAATGCTACTGTCAATGTTCACCCGGATCAAACACCTAATGTGTGGGATGTGGATTGCAAAGTTGAAATGATCCCAAGCTATGAAAATATAGTTGCCATGGAAGAAAAGTTTGAACAGCTAGCGCAAAAATTTAATGGCTTTAATGATGGCTGGGGCGTACAACAAGACGATTAATCCGCTGGGTTTAATCGTCACCTCTGTTTGCCGTGAATTAATCCTTCAATTCATCATCAAAATGAAAAGCAGGTAAAGACACTTTCCAATAAATACCAGCTAAGCGTAATATTAATGCACCTGCCATTGCTAATGAGCCCGCTATAGGTTCTGACAACCCCAAATAAGTTAAGCCAACGAATAAGAAACTGCCTAACATGGCGGCTAAAGCATATATCTCTTTACGTAAAATAAGTGGGATCTTATTACAAATGATGTCGCGGATCATTCCTCCAGCTACGCCGGTAATAGTACCCATAATAACCGAGGTAAGAATAGTTTGATCATAGCTCAACGCTTTTTGTGTTCCTAGCACCGCAAATAAAGCTAAGCCGAAGGCATCGGCCACATGCATAAATCGTTTTGGTACAAGCCTGGGTTGTCTGATCAGTAAAATAGTAACTAATGCAGTAAAAAAAATGACGCCAACATATTCATTTTGTACTGTCCAAAATATTGGCGCGCCTAAGATTATGTCACGAATTGTGCCTCCACCAACAGCAGTTACAGCAGCTAAAACCATGACACCAAACGGGTCAAGGCGATATCTACCCGCCATAAGAGCACCCGATAAAGCAAAAACAATGACTCCGAATATATCGGCAAAATATATAAAGGTACTGATAGGGTTATCGCCATTAACCATAAATTGCTTTCCTAGTTTTTTACTACGTCTAAATCTGCCGTTTGCCAACCTTGCATATCACCACTTAAGTGACTCAGGTGCTTAAATTTATTGTCTCTTAGAATGTCTATTGCTATGCCTGCGCGGCGACCAGAGCGACAATATACAACAATATTTTTGTCTTTAAACTGGCCTATTTCAGCTAACCTGTTTGCTAATTTTTGATGGGAGATATTTATTGCACCAGGTATGTGGCCTTCATTATATTCTTCCGTACTACGTACATCTAGAAGTAAAAAGTCTTCATTTGCGGTTTGCATTTTTAACAATTGCTGCTGAGCTATATCACCGCTGAGCTTTATTTGCTGCTCATTTTCAGCAACTGAAGAACAAGCTGTAAGTAAAGTGATGAAGATAATTACAATTAATTTATGCATGGAATACTCTAGTTTGTTTAAAATACCAATCTGCATAAGCACCCAAAGGCCGATACTAAAATAATTTTATGCTGCGTTAAACATTTTTTCAGTGGAATAACCACAGTACAAAAAGAAAGCCTTGCCTAAAATTCTTTTACCTAATGCTGAGTGGCTCAATCCTTATGCAGCTTGGTATATTTCAAATACTAGCAGAAATATCAGGGCAACTGATACTTCTGTAGTTTTAAAGGCTGGTCAATTTAAAGAGTTTTACCCGTTAATTCATTGAGCATATTCAGCACTAATTCAGAAGAGTTTACTGATGCAGTTTCTAGATATTCTTCAAACGAAGTAGGAGACTCTTTACCGGCAATATCGCTCATTGAGCGAATAACAACAAATGGCACATTAAATTGATGACAGGTTTGGGCGATTGCGGCACCTTCCATTTCAACTGCTGCCATAGTAGGAAAATTAGCACGGGCTTTAGCAATATCATCATCTTTGGTCATGAATGTATCACCTGTGGTAATAAGGCCGGTCAGCGTTTTAATGCCTACTAGCTTATCAATTCCTGCTTGTGCTGCTGTGACTAGGGTAGGATGAGGTACAAAAGCGGCGGGCATACCTGGTAGTTGACCAATTTCATAACCAAATGCGGTTACGTCAGCATCATGATGCCTTACTTCTGAACTGATCACTATGTCGCCAACTTTTAATGATTGTTCAAAGCCACCGGCGGAGCCAGTATTTACAATGTAATCAGGAGAGAACTTCTCAATCATTAATACTGTGGCTAACGCTGAGGCAACTTTACCAATCCCAGATTGCACAAGTACTACTTCAGTGCCATCAATTTGACCGGTAAAAAAATTATAGCCGGCATGCTGGTGCTCGGCAAAATTCTCTAGTTTAGCTTTTAAAATTGCTACTTCTGGCTCCATAGCGCCAATAATGCCTGATTTCATAATGATACTCTTTATAACTATATTTTATGGCGGCATTATACTCGTGAGTATTCAAAGTGCAAGATTGAATACTCACCGATATTACTTGGGATAAGCTGCTTTTAAGCCTTTATAAACATTGCTTTGAAAGTCTTCAGCAGTGGTATCTAATGAGGTTACTAAGTCGGCTAATACTTCATTGTCTTCTTTGCCATTCCAGATTTTAATGTAAGTACCTGTTTTGTACCCGTAGTCTTGGCGGAAAAAGTTAAGAGTATTTTTACCAACGTACTGACGGAATAACTCATTTAAATCCATATCCATCAGAGCCATACAGGCGGTAAAACTTTTACCATCAAAATCTTTATTTGATACGGCCGCGGCAGCTAAATCTTCTAACGCCAGTTTAAAGTCAGTATGTTCAACAGATTGTTGTAATTCTGCAGCCAATTGCTCAGCGATTATGTCAACGTTACTTTCTTTCATTAAACGCAATGATAAGCCAAAATGAAAAATATCAACCAATTCTAATTGCACTTGCGGTACATCACACTCTTGATGTTTCCACCATTTCCAACCGTGATGATCAAGCATTTCGGCACATTCAACCCAAATGGCGCGATACCATTCATAATTGTCTGCGCGCCAAGAATCACTCACTCGAGTATTCATAGCATCTTGCATGATTAGCATTTGTTTAATTTGCTTAATAGAAGTAGATAAATCAGACATCATAGGCCCTAAAGTTGGATAATTTATAATAGTTTTAAGGCTGATATTTTGCCGTAAATTGACTAATATTGCTATTGAAATTGAACGCTATCAGGTTTTATTTCTTGGCTGCTGTCAGAAGCCGATCAAGGTTATTAGCAAAAGCTTGTTTGTCGGCTTGATTCAGCGGCGGTGGACCGCCACTTTGCACACCGCTGGCACGCATGGTATCCATAAAATCGCGCATATTTAATCGAGCGCGAATATTACTGGTAGTGTATAACTCACCACGTGGATTTAATGCGATAGCGCCTTTATCGATAACTTCGGCCGCAAGAGGGATATCTTGGGTTACCACTAAATCGCCTTGTTCAACTCGTTTAACTATTTCATCATCGGCGACATCAAAGCCAGCAGAAACCCTTACAAAAGAGATAAACTTTGACGGCACAATTCGCATAGCGTGATTGGCAAAAAGGGTCGTTTGTGTTTGTGTTCGGTCCGCTGCTTTAAATAATATTTCTTTAATAGCAACCGGGCAGGCGTCGGCATCAACCCAAATTTTCATAATTTATACATCTCAAATAGGTATTAGATATCAATCGGTTTTTCAATTTCATAAATTGCGTCTGAAATATCAGCTACTTTATCATTTAAAATAGCTTGAGCGTCATACAAGCCTTGATTATAAAATACTGCGCCCATTTCTTTGGCAAAGAAATCCAATAAAAAATCAGCATCAAACTGGCCTAAATCCTGATCTAGCTCGGTTTCGAAGTAACGTTGTAGCTTTATTACTAAACCATCTTTTTGTGCTTTTGAAAATTCAATTGTAGACAAAGTAATCCTTATTTGTGTGTTGCAATTGGTATTAATTTAACGCAATAACCTTTGGGTGTTTGTCGCTAGAATATTCGTGGTAAATATCATCTAAATAAGTAGCTAAGTTCGTCACTTCCATTTCAGCAGGGATTATTACATCATAAACCCTAGAGCGTATACCAACATCAGATTCGATAAACAATAGCCACTCGTTATTCCTTCTATGAACAGACATTTTTTTGCCGAATACGTCAAATTGAAGCGGTTTATTGTGCTGCATTAATATTATTCATTAACTAAAAAATCTAGATTACTTAGTTAAAGATTAATTTTCAAGAGAAAATCTAGACATAAAAAAGGCGGGTATAAGCCCGCCTTCGTGATCATTATAATGATTTAATCTAAGCTTGCTGAATTTGAATTAACTCTTCTGCTAAGACAAAATCTAGTATGCCCATTGCTGCTTTTCGGCCTTCATCAATAGCGGTAACCACTAAATCCGAGCCGCGCACCATGTCACCACCGGCAAAGATATTTTGCTTACTGGTTTGCATGGCAAAGCTAGATTGTTCCGTTGCTAATACTCGGCCGCGAGAATCAACCTCAACACCGGCATCTTTCATCCATTGTGGTGGACTCGGTAGGAAACCAAAAGCAATTACTACGGCATCTGCTTCCATAATGAACTCACTGCCTTCGATTGGCTCCGGACTGCGACGGCCATTTGCATCTGGTTGGCCAAGTTGTGTTTTAACAAATTTTACGCCACAAGCCTTGCCACTTTCATCAACGGCTACATCTAAAGGTTGAATGTTAAATTCGAAATTTACACTTTCTTCTTTAGCATTTTGAACTTCACGTGGTGATCCGGGCATGTTTGCTTCATCACGACGATAAGCACATGTTACATCTGTAGCACCTTGACGAACCGCTGTTCGAACACAATCCATTGCTGTGTCACCACCGCCCAATACAATAACTTTTTTATCGGCAAAGCTAGTGTAAGGTTTTACGTTCTCGGTAATGCCCATGGTTTTTTGAGTATTGGCGATTAAGTAATCCAGTGCGCTATAAACACCTGGAGCCGTTTCATTGTCAAAACCACCCGTCATATCAGTGTAAGTACCTAAACCTAAAAATACTGCGTCATATTGCTCGCTAATTTCGTTAAAGCTTATGTCAGTACCAACATTAGTATTAAGTTTAAACTCAATACCCATGCCTTCAAATATTTTACGGCGACGAACAACCACATCTTTCTCAAGCTTAAACGATGGAATACCAAAGGTTAGTAGACCGCCAATTTCTGCTTGTTTGTCAAAAACAACAGCTTTAACGCCATTACGTGTTAGTACATCAGCACATGCTAAACCTGCTGGACCTGCACCTATAATCGCTACCGTTTTGCCGGTAGATATTACGTGGCTTAGATCAGGAGTCCAGCCTTGGGCGAAAGCGGAATCAGTAATATACTTTTCAATATTACCGATAGTTACGGCGCCAAACTCGTCGTTTAGTGTACATGCCGATTCACATAATCTGTCTTGCGGACATACACGTCCACACATTTCAGGTAATGAATTAGTTTCATGACAAAGCTCAGCCGCTTCTAAAATTTTACCTTCAGTAACTAACTCTAACCATTGTGGAATATAATTATGTACCGGACATTTCCATTCACAATAAGGGTTACCACAGTCTAAACAACGATCAGCTTGACCAGCACTTTGATCATTGCTTAAAGGTTGGTAAATTTCCACGAAATTAGCTTTACGTAAATCGATAGCTTTCTTTGGTGGATCAATTCTTTTTACATCAATAAATTGATAAACATTTTTACTCATAAACTTTCCTACTGCGCCTGAACTCTTAATTCAGCTGATGAACGGCTGCGATGACCTAATAATGTTTTCACATCAGTGGCTTTCGGCTTTATTAGTTTGAATTTCGGTGCAAATTCACTGAAATTTTCGAGAATAAATTCTGCTCTAAGGCTACCGGTTTCTTCAAAATGATGGTTAATAAGACCACGAAGATGCTCTTGATGAATAGCTAATTCATTAAGCTCTAAAATTTCAATAGATTCTCCATTTAAACGTGAATCTAAGTCATCTGCTTCATCAAGTACGTAAGCAAAACCACCGGTCATGCCGGCACCGAAGTTAAGGCCAACTTGACCTATAATTGTTACGATGCCGCCTGTCATATATTCACAAGCATGATCACCAGCACCTTCAACTACAGCATTACAGCCAGAGTTACGTACCGCGAATCGCTCGCCAGCAGTACCTGCAGCATACAAGTGACCACCAGTAGCACCATATAAACAGGTATTACCCATAATTGGTGTTAGGTGAGTTTGATAAGTAACACCTTTTGGCGGCATGATAGTAACGATACCGCCAGCCATGCCTTTACCAACGTAATCGTTAGCATCACCGGTTAATGTAATATTAAGACCACCAGCATTCCAACAAGCAAATGATTGTCCTACGGTACCTGTCAGATGCAGATGAATAGGATTAGAACTCATGCCTTGATTACCGTGATGACGAGCAATTTCACCAGAAATTAATGCGCCAACTGAACGGTCAGTGTTTTGACTGCTAAAGTAATAATCACCACCTGATTTGTCTAAAATCGCTTCTTGTACTTGCGCCAGAATACTATTGTTTAATTCTGCTTTATCAAATGCAGGGTTAGCTTCAGTTTGATAAAGAGCTGTATGCTCAGGCGCCACAACAGGAGCCACTATGCCAGACAAATCTAGATTTTGCTGTTTAGCTGTTAAGCCTTCAAGTAATTCTAGTAAATCGGTACGACCAATTAATTCAGTTAATGATACAACGCCAAGTTTTGCTAATATTTCGCGAACTTCTTGCGCAATGAAGCGGAAGTAGTTCATTACCTGGTCAGGTAACCCTTTGAAGTATTCATCACGCAACAATTGGTCTTGCGTTGCAATACCGGTTGCACAGTTATTTAAGTGACAAATTCGTAAGAATTTACAACCTAAAGCCACCATAGGAGCAGTACCGAAACCGAAGCTTTCAGCACCTAAAATAGCGGCTTTAACAATATCAACACCGGTTTTTAAACCGCCATCAACTTGTAAACGTACTTTGTGACGTAAGCCATTAGCAACCAAAGATTGATGTGCTTCAGCTAAACCTAACTCCCAAGGACAACCCGCATATTTAACAGAGGTAAGTGGGCTTGCACCTGTACCACCGTCATAGCCAGAGATTGTAATGAAATCGGCATAAGCTTTGGCAACGCCAGATGCAATAGTACCAACGCCAGGGCCTGATACTAATTTCACTGAAACGATACACTTAGGATTTACTTGTTTTAAGTCGAAAATTAATTGTGCTAAATCTTCAATCGAATAAATATCATGATGTGGTGGCGGTGAAATAAGCGTTACACCTGGTACCGAGAAACGTAGTTTCGCAATTAGTGGTGTTACTTTATCGCCAGGAAGCTGACCACCTTCACCTGGTTTTGCACCTTGCGCTACTTTTATTTGTAATACATCGGCATTAACTAAGTAATGTGGCGTTACGCCAAAACGACCAGAGGCAATTTGCTTAATACGAGAGTTACGTACCGTACCAAAACGACTGGCGTCTTCACCACCTTCACCTGAGTTTGAATAACCGCCTAAACGGTTCATCGCAATGGCTAAAGCTTCATGAGCTTCCGGACTTAAGGCACCAATACTCATCGCGGCACTATCAAAGCGTTTGAACATTTCAGTATCGGCTTCTACCTCGTCAATATTGATTGAGTCAGTATCTTCTTTAAAGCTGATTAAATCTCTTAATGTTGCCGGTGGTCTTGAATTAACCGCATCAGCATACACTTTGTAATCTGCGTAATTGCCAGTTTGCACCGAACGTTGCAAGCTAGACACTACGTCAGGGTTAAAACAGTGATATTCTTCACCGTGAACGTATTTTAATAAACCACCATGGGTGATTTTTTGATGTGGTAGCCAAGCTCGGCGAGATAAGTTTATATTGTCTTGTTCGATATCTTTAAATTTACTGCCTTGAATACGACTTTGAATGCCAGGGAAACATAAATCCATGATCTCGTCTGATAAACCAATTGCTTCAAACAAGCCCGCACAGCGGTAACTGGAAATTGTTGAAATCCCCATTTTAGATAGAATTTTTAACAAACCTTTATTGATGGCATTGCGATAATTTTCGACCGCTTGTCTTGCTGGTATATCAATTTGGCCTTGCTCTACCATTGTTTCAATCGTTTCGTAAGCCATAAATGGGTAAACGGCGGTAGCGCCTAAGCCAAATAATACGGCAAAATGATGTGGGTCACGAGCCGACGCAGTTTCAACAACTATATTTGAATCACAGCGTAGATTTTGATCAACTAAACGTTTTTGCACTGCACCCACAGCCATAGCTGCAGGAATTGGTAATGTCTGTTTAGAAATTTCACGATCGGATAAAATTAATATGACAGTGTCTTTTTCACGAACTAAATTTTCAGCTTCATTACAAATTCGTTCAATCGCTTGTTGTAAACCTTCGCTAGCTGGGTAGTTTAGGTTAATTGTTTCAGAGTGATAATGTTTAGGATCAAATTCACGCAGCTGTTTAATACCGGTATACATTAACACTGGTGTTTCAAACAACACCCTATCAGCATGGCCGGTAGTTTCGTTGAATACATTGTGCTCACGGCCAATACAAGTGCCTAGAGACATTACAAAACGCTCACGTAATGGATCGATTGGCGGATTAGTTACTTGCGCAAACTGTTGGCGGAAATAATCGTATAAAGTACGAGACTTACTCGATAACACTGCCATAGGTGTATCATCACCCATAGAGCCTGTTGCTTCCTGGCCATTTTCAGCCATGGTTTTGATGACTTGCTGAATTTCTTCGTATGAGTAATTAAACAGCTTATGAAATTCATTCATTTGCTGGTCAGTAAATACTCTTTTACCGATTCGTTCCGCTTCTAATTTTTCAAACGGCACTAAGTGGCGAATGTTATTATTTAGCCAATCACGGTAAGGGTGACGATCTTTTAAGTCATTATCAATATCGCTAGATTTCAATAGCTTACCTGTGTAGGTATCGACTGAAAGCATTTCACCAGGGCCAACACGACCTTTTTCTATAACTTCATCTTCACCGTAATCCCAAATACCAACTTCAGAGGCAAGGGTAATAAAGCCATTTCTAGTTCTGACGTAACGAGCAGGGCGCAGACCATTTCGGTCTAGGTTACAGGCTACGTGACGACCATTAGTCATTACAATGCCTGCTGGACCATCCCATGGCTCCATATGCATAGAGTTAAATTCGTAGAATGCTTTAATGTCATCATCCATTGCTGGATTATTTTGCCATGCCGGTGGCATTAATAAACGCATACCACGGTATAAATCCATACCGCCAGACATAAATAGCTCAAGCATGTTATCAAGTGATGATGAGTCTGAGCCACTTTCGTTTACAAATGGTGCAGCATCTTGTAAATCAGGAATGAGCGGCGTTTTAAACTTGTAAGTACGTGCTCGGCTCCATTGGCGATTACCACTAATGGTATTTATTTCACCGTTATGTGCTAAGTATCTGAATGGCTGGGCAAGATGCCATTGTGGCGACGTATTGGTTGAGAATCGTTGGTGGAATACACATATAGCCGACTGCATACGAATATCTGCCAGATCTAAATAGAAGTTTGGCAAATCTTTCGGCATTACCAAGCCTTTATAAATCGTGACTAAGCAAGATAAACTGGCAACGTAAAATCGACTGTCTTCGATGCGTTTTTCTGCACGGCGTCTTGCCATATATAAGCGGCGTTCAAAATCTTGATTTTGCCACCCAGACGGGCCATTAACAAATACTTGTTCGATGCCTGGTAAATTACCTTTCGCGATTGGGCCCAGTATATTTAAATCTGTAGGAACAACGCGCCAGCCAACTATACTAAGTGTTTCTTGCTCAAGTTCTTCGGTTAGAATTTGTTTTGAAAGCTCAGCTTGTACAGGATCAGGGTTTAAGAAAATGGTACCAACAGCGTACTTTGCACTTAAGCTCCAATCGTTTTCATCAGCAATTGCTCTAAAAAAGCTGTCTGGTTTTTGCATTAACAAACCACAACCGTCGCCGGTTTTACCATCTGCAGCGATACCGCCGCGATGCTGCATACGATCTAACGCAGAAATTGCAGTTTTAATAAGCTTATGACTTGTTTCACCCTCTTGATGGGCGATTAAACCAAAACCACAATTATCTTTTTGAAAATTGGGATCATAAAGTTGCATGCATTGTTCTCCTGAATACTTTCTCGTTGGCGATATTTTTATGCAATAAAGAGAATATTAATATCTAAAAAATGAATAATTATCACAAATCCCAACGGGGGAACTTTCTAAGATATAAGGATGTGAGGCAAAGGTCAATATAAATTAGAGTTATTACTCTTTATGTTTTATAGGTCGTATGGGGCCATTTTCAAAGTATGGAGCTCGGTATGTTTTTACAAAAACCAGTAAAAATAAGGGGATGAAAGATTTGTAGTTTACCTTGGAAACTTTTGACTGTTATTCCATTTGTGTCAAAAAAATAAATAAAAAATATAATTCGATTATATAAAGCAATGTTTGTTCTGGTTAATTAGTGTTCAGGTAAGGTGGTTTGCATTTTAATATCGATATATTTTCGAAGCAGTTAACTGCGCTATAACGAGTGAATAAATTCATGCAGAGCCCACTAGATTGAAAAACTCATAGAACGATGATTAGAAAAGTTGATTGCTCTGATTTGAGATTATCATCAGAAATATTTATCCTGAGGTTATTTCCTAATGAACGGCATAAAAAAGCCAGTAGTTAAAAACTACTGGCTGTTAAAACCGTCAGATATAAGGTTAGCTAAACTATTAAGCTTTATAACCGTCTTCAATGCCTTTGGTGGTGATAGCAATAGCATCATGGGCATGTAAAGATTCAAGGTGGTTAATTTTAACCCAGAAGTCATCATAACCTTCAATTAAGTTCATTGCATGTTGAACACGACGAGCAGCATCTTCACAGAACATTAAGTTTTGACCATTCAAGCGAGCAAATTCTTGTTCGTCTTCGCGCTTAACTGCAGCTTGTACAGGTGTTTGTAATGACGCTTCTACCGTGTCAACTATATCGGTAATAGGGAAGGAACTTACCATTGAATTAAGTTTCACTTTTATTTCAGCAATAGAACGTTGGCTATGCGGAGTTGCTACAATACCTTCAGTGGTGCCTAACCATTGCTGGATGTCTTCTTTTGCAATACTGTCTTGCTGTTCAAACTTACTTGCAAATGCTTGTTGAATTAATTGGCGGGCAAGGGCAGCTGAACATGGACATGTAGATGAATAGGCAATATCTATGCATAGTTCAATGTCTAGTTTGCCTTGTTCAATTTTACCAATAATGGTCACCGGGTATACACGCCAGCCTTTTTTACCACTAATTAACGCTTCTCTGCGCATCGGATAGTCAAAGCTAAATTTAACAAATGCAGTATCACTTAAGTCTTCATGTGAACTAATAAACTCATTAAGTAAGCCTGTTAATGCTTGGTAAGTCAGAGTGTTGTTGCTGGCTAAATCGTCAAGTAATAAATATAAGCGCGACATGTGAATGCCTTTCGCTTTTGGATCGTTTAAATTAACAAAAGCATCTATGTGAGCAGAAACAACACGCTCAGCTTCATCTTTAGCTGCAACCATTACTGGCATTTCAATATTACCCATACCTACTCTATCTAGAGTACCTTCGGTTTGTGCCGCGGTTTGGTTGGCTATATCTGGCATTGATGTAGGCATATTGTTCGTGATTCCTATAAGTATTCGTTAATGTGCAAATTGCTTAATTTAAAGGCGCATATTTTAGCTGAACTTGGCTAATTATTTTATCTTTTTTTAGAGTTTAAAAGAAAAACTTATATACTTTTTTAAAGACCTAGTAAAAAGGTCGGCTATTTTGAATGAATTATGCGCTAAAAGCAATGTTTATACCTGTTGCCATTCAAAGTGAAGTTAAATTTTAGACCTGATTATTGAGGATCTACAGGTATCGAAGGGATTTAACTATACTAAAAGGTTAAATCCCTTAAGTGTTTGTGAGTTTTAGGTTGCAAAAATGTACTTTGTTGGTAACTGCAGGTGTTAATTGTATTTTATTGCAGCAAAGCGAAATCTTTCATGCTATGTTTTTCAAAATTATAAACGTAAAAAGTTTCACTTAAATATTTTCCGGAGAAGAAATAATGGAATTTCTTGATAAAGAGTTAATTAAACAATACATGGATGCGTTGGGAAATGAAGTGTTTAATCAAACAATTGATTTATATATTGAACAATCAGAAATATATTTAAAGCAATTAAATAATGCAATCAGTGACCAAAACTATACTTTATGGCAGGAAAGTTGTCATATTTTGAAATCAGCATCGGGTAATACCGGTTTAAAGCAAGTTTTTATTAAAGCTGGCAATATTGAATATTCTAAGCGCGACTTTTCGCAATTAGCCAAAGATTTAGATGAATTACACCAACTTAATAAAATTAGTATTGAACACATACAAAAATGGCTAGCCTGATCAGGCTAGCCATTTTACTTCATCGATTTGTAGTTATTAATTAATAACTACAATTAAGCGTTTAAATTACCAACAAAACGGTAACCTTCACCATGAATTGTATTGATAAATTCAGGGCTTGTTGCATCTGTTTCAAAATGCTTACGTAAACGACGTATTGTTACATCTACAGTACGGTCATTTTCACGTAAATCTCGGCCTGTCATCTCTTGGATCAAATCTTGACGAGTTACTATTTTACCACGATTAGCCATCAATAAACGTAATGCACGGTACTCACCACGAGGAATTGGGAAAGTATTACCTTGTGGTGAAGTCATTTGACGAGAGTTAGGATCTAATTGCCATTCATTAAATTGAATCATCGCTGTATCGGCTACTGGCGTTGACTTTTCAGGTTGTGACATACGCTTTAATAAGTTACGTACGCGAATGGTTAACTCACGTGGATTAAATGGTTTCGTGATATAGTCATCGGCACCAATTTCTAGCCCCAATACTTTATCTACATCGCTATCACGACCAGTGATAAAGATTAAACCAGTATCATTTTTCTCAACCAATTCACGAGCTAGTAATAAACCGTTTTTACCCGGTAGATTAATGTCCATTAATACTAGATCAATGTCGTTATCTTGTAATTGCTGTGACATGCTTTCGCCATTGGCTGCAATTAAAGTAGTGTAACCTTCAGCATCAAATAAGTTCTGTAGGTTTAAACGTGTTACTTCTTCATCTTCAACAATTAAAATTTTAGCTTGAGCTTGGTTGATCATATCTACCTCTGTTTAATAAACTTTAACAAGTAAGTAGTGCCTACTTGTTGTTCAGAAAGTGATGTTATTTTAGACAATCAATTTTCTGTTCAAAAATATATGTTGCATATGATAGAGCAAGTAGCCAAGGATACAATGGTGAAATTGTTGTAAAAATGTAAGTTAAAATATGTAAATGAGAATCAGCAATACTGAGTTAAGTTGTTGAAAATTAATAATAAATAAATGTACTTAAATTGTGTGATGTAAAACTTGATTTGCAACAAATTGTAAACAGGAAGGTTTTTTTAGGTTAGTTAGAGATGAATTTCGCAAATATATGATTGAATTTTGGTTAATGGCTTGTTGCCATCAACCTTTAATTAACTTTGTTTTGAGTTAATTATAACTTCTCATCAATAGTTCTTACGTTAATGGCTATTTTTACAATGATGAATGGCAAAGCCTTTTTTATTAGCTAATATTTCAGGCTGGTTAATTTCAGCTTTAATAATTGGTGCATATTTTAGAAAATTATTAGCAACGATGGTTAGAGTGGCATTTTTTAACAAGTGCATTTTTATATTCTTTAAAAATTGCTCTGTTGCCTGGTAATTGGTTTTAATACCCTGATGGAATGGTGGGTTTGATAATACCGCATTGTATTTACCACTAACGTTAGATAAACCGTTTGATGGATAAACCTTTGCAGATAATTTATTCAGTTGCAGAGTTTTATTGGTGCTGGCAATAGCTAGGGCATTTACATCAAGCATTTCTACTTCAGTATTTGGAAATGTTTTTTTCACAAAGCCGCCAATGATACCGGCGCCACAACCAAAATCTAAAACCTTTCCTGAAATGTTACTGGGCAAATTCTCCAACAGTAAACGAGTTCCATTATCAACTTCGCCGCTACTGAATACTCCCGGTAACGATGCCACCTGAATTTCAGTATTATCAATAGTTAAACTGAATTTGTCGTACCAAGCCTCTAAATTAAACTCCGGAGCATGATTATTAAATATGATCTCAAATATAATGCAATGTCTGGCAGAGTCTATTTTATTAGCGTTGAGAGAATAGTCGCTACTTAATTTTATAGCTGATTTAACGCCACCTTTATTTTCACCGACCACTAAAATCACAGCGTTTTCAGCCAGTGTTGGTGCCAGCATAGCCAATAAGAATTGATATTCTTTTTTTGATTTTGGAAAATAGATAATAACCAAGTCGTGCAATTGTTCTGTTATGTACTGTTCACTACACTGACTATTTATTTGGCTTGAATATTTTGAGCTGATGCTTTGGTATTCTGCGTAATTTACGTTGTAGCTACTAATCGTTGCTTGCGGGACGGTTGTTTGCAAGTGGGTAAAAAATTCATTATCAGGACAGCCAACAACCAGTGGATTTGTACTTTCCAGTAAATCTTCGTTTCTAAGTAATAGTTGTGATGGGTTTGATAATGACATTAAGTAAACTCAATTAAATATTTAAGCGCTATTTTCTTAATTAAGCAGAGAATAGTAAAGAAAATATTCATAAAAGCGGTAAGTAATATACCTTATGCTTAAAATGATTCACTTTTTGATGTTAAAACATTGAAATAAATTTAACTAGATGATTAAATAGCCAGCATTGAATGTCCCTAGAAATAGGGTTACATCAGAAGAGGAGCGTTAACCAGGTAGTTATCTTTAGGGGCCTTTACCCCGAAAATAGATAATGAGGGGGATTAACGCCGAGGCATAAGTGAAAAAGGTAACACTTATGTCGGACGAATGGGTTGAATCCCTTCGGCTGTCACTTAACGGCACATAAATGTTTACTACAACAGTAGATAATTTTGGTTTAAGTGGAGAGCTTCTGGTATTTGCACATTACTTGTGTAAATTCCTCTCTTCCTTTCTCTAAAACGCTTAACGATTAAATTAATAATAGGTATTTCCATATTATTAAGAAGTAATGAGATTTAACATGACAACTTTTCAACTTAATGATTTTGCTCTTTGGACTGCACTTGTTACCCCCTTTGACCAAAACGGTAGCGTCGATTATAACTGCTTGGCAAAAATTGTGGACGATCAGCAACAAGCTGGTAATGGTATTTTAATTTGCGGCAGTACCGGCGAAGGTTTAGCTCTTAAGCAAGAAGAGCAATTAAATATTGTAAAATTCATTTGTGATTTAAAACCAACGGTGCCTTTAATGGTCGCAGTTGGCGCTTTTGATCTTCCTGCTCAAATAGCTTGGATTGAAGCGTGTAATGAATTGCCGGTGCACAGCTATTTATTAACCGCACCAATTTATGCCAAACCAGGTGTTATTGGTCAAACTCAATGGTTTTCAGCGTTGCTTGATGCGGCAAAACAGCCTTGTATGTTATACAACGTGCCTTCTCGTGCAGGTATTAGTATTCCAGCTCAAACCGTTAAAAATTTATCAGAACATGAAAATTTATGGGCGATGAAAGAAGCCAGCGGTGATATAAACGAATTTCTTGCTTTTGCGGGCGCTGCGCCAAACATGAAAATGTTTTCTGGCGAAGATACACTTATCCCTTATTTAGCCGCTGTTGGTGCTGTTGGCTTAGTATCGGTATGTGCCAATGCATGGCCAGAAGCCACTAATTTGTATGTACAAAAATCTTTAGCCGGCGAAGGTACTGATCTGGTTCCTGTTTGGAATAGCGCTATCTCATCATTGTTTGATGTAGCTAACCCTATTCCTGTAAAAGTGTTAATGCATAAACAAGCGGTGTTAAACACCCCTGTTTTACGTGCACCTTTAACTCATCTTGAACTCGAATCAGATAAAGCAATACTAGCAGCTGATTCTGCTATTACAGAATGGTTATGTCAAAGCCGTACTCATTTACGTATCGTTAAGTAATTAAATTCTAACTGCATTAAGTGTGACCGTTGGCGGATAGCCAGCGGTGCTTCACACACTATTTCTGTTAACTCCTTTAATTTTATTTGATCTTGGCAAAATAAAACCGCACAATCCTCGGCTGATCTGCAACTTGCCATAAACGCAGTATAAAGCAGGGTAAAAAATCAAGAGACTAATCCGTTTGGTATTAGACCGCAAGCGGCAATATTTAATCCGATTGGTATTAGTGCGTAACAAGAGTAGAAAGCATGCATTCAAAAATACAGCTTAGCAAAGAAGACATTAGAAAAACCAAACCAGCACGAAATGAATACTTAAATAAGCCAAAAACACCGTTGATACTGGTATTAGATAATGTAACTAACAGCTACAATGTTGGCTCTTTGATACGCTTGGCTGATGCTTTTGCTATCGAAAAAATTATTATTTGTGGCGAGCTAACTATCTCAGATAAGAAGTTTAAAAAAGCCTCCAGAAATGAAGCTAAGTGGGTTTGTATTGAATATAGTGATAGCACCACTGCAAGTGTACAAACATTAGTGGAGAAGGGGTATGCAGTTTATAGTGTTGAACTATGCCATCAGTCTGTTGATTATAGTGATGTAACTTACCCATCGCGCTGCGCATTAGTATTAGGCAATGAACGAAAAGGCGTAAGTGAAGCAGTATTGCAATTAAGTCATCAGCAAATACACATTCCTATGTTTGGTATGGGTAACTCACTAAATGTGTCAACCGCTGGCGCTATTGTATTAGCTGAATGTGCAAATCAAATTAGAAAACAGCCATCAGCCTAATTTCATAGTCAAAAAGTGCTAAAATATTTTCAGACACCTATCATTTAAATGAACATAAGTTGTATTGGAGTATCTCTCAATGAATAGCATTGATCTGTTTGTAAAAAACTGGGGTAGCAAACATTCGATGCTCCCAATAGATAACCATGATATTGCCGAGCTTGAGTCAAAATTTAATGCATTCTTACCAGACTCATATAAATATTTAATTTCTAAATACGGCTTAGTCCACACGCCAAATGTGTTAACTAAAATCTGTGATTTAGGTGTCGATATATCTGAAGTCCAAGACTTTTTAAGCCTTGATGATGTGTTTTCATTATCAAAGTTATATGAAATGAGTGGCATGCCAAAAGGGCATGTTTTGTTTGCATCTGACTGTAAGGGAAATATGTTTTGTTTTAAACTTGCCGATTGTGCAGTTAAACAAGCAGATATACCCGTATGGTTTTATGACCATGATGCTCGCACTGTTAAAAAGGTATCCAATACTTTCACCAAATGGTTGGAAGAGTTCAATGAACTTTGAGACAGCTAACAAGGTTGTGGAATGAATAATTGATTCAAACAATTACTTCACTGCAAATTTAAAAAATAATACCGATACAAAAACAATCAAAACTCTTTACTAAATCTAACTGTGGCTTATTGCTAGTTGCAGCTATACGATTTTAGAAAAAATACCCCTTCATCTCCCACTAGTGGAGCGAGATGAGGGACCTCATTAAGCGCATTGTGAATATAAAAATCTCGACTTCCGGAACTTGTTTTAGAATCAATCAAATGTCGTCTTATCCTATTCAGGCCTACTTCTTCAAAGTATTTTTTGTTTATTTTCAAGTAGTAAATTTCTGTATGCTGATGGACTATAACCAACTACTTTTTTAAACGCTGTATTGAATGTTGATTTAGAATTGAAACCAACGTCATAGGCAATACTTGTGATTAATTTGTCTCTATCTTGTAAAGCCTGCTTCGCTTCTTCGACTCGAAAGCCATTCACAAATTGGAAAAATTTGGTTTGTAAAAATTGAGAGAGTGTTTCTGAAATGTGGTTTTCAGTTTCAGATATGGACTCAGATAGCTTGTTTAGCGATAAGTTATCTTGCAAGAACAACTTATCTTCTTTCATTGCATGCTCTAGCTTTGATGCAATTAATTGCATTTTTTCATCGCTAAGTAAAACTGCTCTAGTCTGATTAGTACGAGGCAAGCCTTTATCAGATTCCTTAAGCACTTTTTGGCTTAATGCCTTCTGTATAAAAATAGCCAGTGCAAAAACCTCTAAAACTGGAAGTAATTTCCCTGAACCAAACCAAAACCAACCCAGTGCACCTAAAAAGAACTCGACGGCATACATCAACCAAACAGCTCCCCAGATTACCAGTACAGTTCTAAACCAGCCTAATGAACGTTGCTCTATTTCAGAAAAGCGCTCCATGAGTTGTTGACGGTGGGAGATATGGAGTTTTAAGGCCATTATTAAGAATAAAACGGTGAATGAAATAAAGACACAAGTTGCGAAAAAACAAGTAAACACTGCTATTTGCCAAAGTTCTGGATCTCTAGTCGAAGGATCTGCTAAAGCCAGCTTTTCTGCGGGACTGATCATAAATATAAAAGGAAGCATTGCCAGTAAAACAAGAATAGGCCCAGAAAACGCTAATGCCCATAACCGTTTATCAATTGCTTTGTCTGGTGACATAGTTGCATGAGCATAAAAGTAGAGGGCTGGACCAAGCAAAACTCTAAACGGAAATTGTGCGCCCGCTAAGGCTGGCGCATAAACATATGCACCTGAATATATAAACAGCTCACCCGCCAAATGTATCAGCAACAACAACAACAGCCCTTTAAGGAAAACGTTTTGTCGTTCGTTCGGCCTATTGAACACCTCTATTAAAGCAAATATTGTCATTCCCATCATGCAGGAATATATAACCGTGGGAAAAAGGTTGACCATTAAACTACCAAAGATAAAGATTTTTAAGACTCCTTGGATTATAAAACTAAAATTCACCTGAATCCATATATCGTAAAATAAACCGATTTATACGCAACAGAAAAGTTCACCCCCATTTACCACTCAGTAAAGGTCAGTAAATGGCTAGTAATGCTTAGCTACGCTTGTGAGCGCAGTAAGCAAAATTTAGCTTTATTAGTTGTCGTTGATTTATTTATTAGGCGTATTGTCACTGTCATTTGGAAAGTTTATGCCCATAGTTAACAGCCAAATACCCACTCCCAGTTCAAAAAGAGCACCAGGAAAAAGCACGAACATTGCCTCGCGAGGTAAGTCAGGTATAAGCAGTTTAGCTAGAGGGTACAGAATCAAGCTCGAGTAAGTAATAATTCCCCATACTGACCAAGCTTTTGGTATATAACGAGTTTTAAAAAACAAATAAAATGTAATTACACCCGCAACTCCCATAGAAATCCAGCTATATTCATACGCAGGCACTCTAAAGCTTGAAGCTACAACAACTATTGTGTGTAATTGCTCCAAATCAAACATTTCTAAGAGGTATGCTTTACTCGATAATGCCAGTATTGCCATACTGATAACAACAGCAATTCCGCCAATAATTATCTCGACTAATCTAAGGCATAAGGCTGTTTGTGCTAGTTGCTTATTTACTGATTTTAGAACAACATAAAATGACACTGAAGCCATAATAACACCAAGAAACATTATTATTTCTGCCGCGATTCCTAGTCGAAAATGCATTTCGTTTTCAAATAAGCTGTTTGCTTGCATAGCGCCTATATCAGACAACTTAGTATTCAATAAAAAGTTATTAACCAAGCCTGCGACAGTAAAAGCAATATAAGAAAAACCTGCTATTCTGGCGTATAAATTTTGAATGTTTCGTTCAGATTCTGTACTCATTTTACATCTCTATTAGTTTTTAAATTAAGTGTTAAAGTTAAATTTTCTATTTATCTTCACCTTCTGCTGGTTGTCATTCATATTTAGCACCTAGGGCTAGGTAAGAATTGAAGTTCAACACTGTCGCTTATGCAGTAAACGATTTGGTACTTCTCGTTATGATTTCAAACTACGACGCAGTTTCTTGTTTCCAAGTTACAGCTAAATAAATAATGAATAAGCCGGTACAAATCTCAAAAAAACTAAAGAGCATATAGTGAAGTGTCGCGCCCCCCATAGCTACTGTAAAAGCTTGGACTGAAGTGGTGATGATGCCCGCAACAATATTAAAATATTTGTTTAGCGTGAAAGTTAAGAACTTAGATAAAACAATCATGATCATAGGGACCTGCATTATCACGGCAAAGACTAATAAAAATTCTTCAGTGATCTTCATACCACCTACATCACCAGATAAAAAAGCCTCTAAATAACTTGCAAGATGTAAAGTCATCACATCGCAAAAGATATAATTCACCGTTAGGAAAATCCAAAGATAAGGTAATAGGTTTTTACGATTGCCATCCCATTCAAAAATTTTCATATCATTCCTCTTTTTAAGTAATAGGTTTTGATATGAAAAGTGCCTCAATTTAGCCGTGTTGTCGTTTAAATGGGCCTATTCGAACGTATTTTTCAATTATTTTTCAAAAATTTGCACCTTTTGCTGCTTGCTAAAGGTTTAGGGGGTAAGTCTGTTGATTTTTTAAACGACTTATTAAATGCCGATTCGTTTCTTCAATACGAAAGCCATTTATAAAATAGAAAAAATCAGATGCTGTTTATTTTTCACATTGGCAGTCAAATTATTGGTAAGTATTAACAACTGCTTTGTCGCATCAGCTGACAAAATACATCCATTCCATTATAAAATTTAGGGCAATGGAAAATAATTAATAAAACATTTATATAATTGCGTACCGCATAATACTGACGCAGAAGGGAAGTGTAGTATGGTGATTAAATCTTCAGGCGCGTAAATATAACTCACTGCATTGTCATTATCTAAATCATCTACGTTTAGCATTTTTGCGAGTACATCACCTTTTTTTACATGCTGTCCAGGTTTTACATTATATTCAACAATGCCACCTTCTTGGGTGTACAAAATTTTATAGTCTTTGAGCATTACTGCGTACCGATCTATATTTTCTGGCTGTATGTCAGTGTCAATTAGGCAGTTCTTGTAATTAAGATAGGCCAAAATACCTTTTGCATCATACTGGCCCGAGTCAAAATTAATGACTTCTTGGCTGCCCATTTCCAGGGTAAATGCTTCAACCGGAATAGGCCATTGGTGTTGTGGGAATTTTTCAGAAAGCTTGTCCGCTAGTGTCCACCAATGACAAAACATGGCTTCGTCCAGAGCGCCGTTAAATTGATTTGGTATGAATATAACATGGGGGATATTAAAATATTTCGCCGAGTCTTTGGCATATTCCGGCACATAAATATGCCTGGTTGCTACAGGACCATTATGTAAATCGATGACTATATCGGCATCAAATGCTTGCGCTTGCAGCTGAAGATTTAAGCGCGGTGCTAAACCAATACCCCATTCTTTATTGAGCTCAGCTTCTATGGCTTGTTTTACCCATAGACGAAAATCGCGTTTTATATCATCAAATGATACATCTTCAGTCACAGTATCAATAAAGTCATTGACTAATTCTTCTTTAAAGTAATATCCGCGATTCCAATTTTGACCATTGATGGGATCAAAGCGTCCTAAGGTATATTCACCTGATTTGATATTTGTGCCTACGGGGTTACAGTTTGGTACTAAAACCACTTCTCCGCGAATAGGGGTACTTTTTAGATATTCAATAAGGTGATATATAACCACGTTACCTTGTACCTCTGCCCCATGAATAGAGCTTTGAATATACACTTTAGGGCCAGGCTCTTGTCCTTTAAAACGATAAATGGGCACATTCATTTTGCGCCCCGATGCGTTCGAGGCGACAGTTAAATGTTCTTTGAAAAATTTATTCATGGCTTAGCCTAATTCGATCTACATATTTGTATACTTGCTCTTAGTTTAAAGTTTATTATTAATTATTAAAATATCTTAATTTGTTAAAAGAGTAATAAATTTGAATCGAAATAGTAAAGACGTATCACCTGAAACAGTAAACTCTGCAGCTGCAATTGCTAAAAGCACCCAAAAGCCAGGGCAAACTAAAGAGCAAACGAAGCTAATTGCGCAAGGTATTCAAAAGGGTATTGAGCAATATAAAAAACAGCAAAAAGCGAAAGCTAGAGATGCTGATAAAGCGAAAAAAAAGCAACACAAAGCGAAGTTGCTCAAAAGTGCATCTATTGAAGCCGCAGTTGAAGACGTTAAGCCTGCAACGTTACCTTGGCTGTTGTTAGGAATTTCTTGGCTGTGCTTTGCTGCCTACATCCTTTTTGTTTAATTGGTGTGGTTGCTAGTAATTGCCTTTTTGACATAAAATCAGTCTATTCGCATTATTCGAAATGTATTAGGAGTCTATATGAAATTAATGGTTGTGGCGTTGTGGTTAGCCTGTTTTTACAATTTGGTTGCACCATTTGAGCAAGGGCTAGAGCAAGTTTTTCATTGGGTACTGATAGTGTTACCTATTGCTCATTTACTTGAATGTATTATTTTCAAGAAAAGGGTAGAAGAAGCCGAAGGTGATAATATGAAACATTACTTACAAATTTTAGTGTTTGGTGGTGTTCATCTATTACACCTTAAAAAGAAAACTAAAATAAAAGCCTAACCTCACTAAGTAAACTTAAATATCAAATCAATTACAGACAAAACTACCAATTTTGCCTGTTTTCAAAGTTTGTAGCCTGTTCTGGTTTAAGTTGTTTATTTACAGCACGGCGCTGGTTTTTTCCTAATATTACCTTAATTTGATACCAGCTTTCTTTGGCAAGTATATGCCAAGATTTTTTGTTCCAGGTATTGTTGTAAAGCTTTTTAACTGCGGCAACAGAGTCCGGTGAGCGCTCTGCAAAAGGTTTAATAAACTGCTGTGCTGCTTGATAAGGATCGTCTGCAATTTGGCTGATCAGTCCATAACCAAGAGCTTGTTCAGCAGGAATTATTTTCCCAGTCATGGCAAGTTGTTTGGCTACATCAATGTTTACTAGTTCCCTTAATGCCAAGTTAGCGCCCATATCGGGAATAAGCCCCCATTTAGCTTCCATGATAGACAAAGTGGCATCAGGAGTGGTTATTCTAAAGTCAGCGCCAAGGGCAATTTGTAAACCGCCGCCCCAACACCTGCCTTGGATTATAGCAATTACCGGTACTGGAATTTTACGCCAATTGGTACTTACCCGTTGCGCTAAGTTCGAACTTCCAGGGATAAATTTAAACAGCAACTTTAATATATTAGATTTTTCATTTAGTACTGATTTAACATCTAACCCGCTGCAAAAATCTTCGCCATTTCCACATAAAAACACTGCTCTTATTGCTTTGTTCTGACATAATTTTTTACTAACTTTATCTAATGCCTGAAACATCGCCATATCTATGGCGTTATGTTTATCTGCTCTGTTTAAACGCACTATTGCGATATTGTTTTCGATTTCTAAAGTAATTCGCTGTTGGCTCATCTGTTTATTCCGTTAAATTAGACTAATGAAAATATTTACTAATAAAGCCCATAAGCACATAGAGCTCAACATATAGACTTTAAATCTTTGCATCACTCTATTATTAGTACATTGAATAAAGCTATGTATTATTCTAAAGGCTACAAATCCCCAGGCTAAAAACGTTAAACTTGCTGAATCTAGTTCAGTGATTAACGCTAAAATAATAAGCCCATAAAAAATTACCGGTAGTTCAAATAAATTTTTTAAATTATTCGCCGGTCTATTTACTTCTTCAGGTAAAAGCTCAGGTATCTTTTCCGGTGAGCTTAACTTTTGCGCATTAATTTTATGCTTGATTACATAACGTAAGCGCAAAATATACATGTTTATCCAAACGATAGCGGTAAGTATCATAAGGGTTAGCATTGGCAGAATAAGGGGAGATGCTGTCATTCGAATTTAACTCTTTGTTAACATGAATATAGCCTAAACTATTTTTGTTGTTGATACATAGCATATTTTGTTTAGTAAATTTTTTAAGTGTGATAATATCACAAAATAAATGATGTTTTTAATTCAAATCCGAACCTCTGTTCGGTAATAAATCTGGCTAATATGATTTTTAAACGCTTACAGCAAACTAATAAAATGCTATCTGCAATTGTTATTGTGGCTATTTTGTTGTTTGCGCCATTAGCCAAAAGTACTCATTTAGCCGAGCATGACTTTTCTATTGATGATGTTCACTGTCACATATGTTTAGCAAAGGTTATGGATGACGATGACTATATCAACAGCGATGGTATACGCATTGAGAATCACTATTTTTCTCAAGTTTATTTTCAAAGCTATTCACTGTTATTAAAAGTTAAATCAAGACTTTACTCGCCACGTGCACCTCCTAAGTTTCTTTAAATAATTGGCCATTACTCATTATGGTATGAGTGATTTAAACAATATTTTTTGGAATAAATTTAATGAAATTAAGTAAAATAACTACTGCGGTAGTTTTAGGTTTAGCTGTTGTTCAAGTGCATGCTGCAACTGATGATATCAATGTAAGTGCTATTATTAATGTGGGTTATACCGAGCGTGAAGACTTTCAAGGCATAGCTGGTTATGGTGTAGATGACCATGCTGCAGGATTAAAAAACGGTTTTTGGACCGATCATACTGAAATAGCCATTAGTGCTCCTATTGATGATATGTTTTTCGGTAAACTAACTATGGTGTTAGATGAACATGAGGGCGAGACTGAAGTTGAACTTGAAGAAGCATTTATTCAAACCACCGCTATGCCTTATGACCTGTCTTTTCGCGCTGGTCGATTTTTGTCAAATGTTGGATATTTAAATGGTAAGCATGCTCATACCGATAGCTTTGCAGACAGGCCATTAGTTTACCGGGCTTTTATGAATGGCCATTATTATGATGACGGTGCACGTTTATCTTGGTTAGCCCCAACTGACGCGTATATTGAGTTAGGTACAGAGGTTTTTAAAGGCGCAACAATGCCTGCTTATTCTGATGGCGATGGTATTGGATCGCATTCATTATTTGTAAAAACCGGTGGTGACTTTGATGAATCACACAGTTGGCAATTAGGTGCATCTTATATTGGCTTTAAAAACGATGAAGAATTTTGCAGTAGTCATGACCATAGTGAAGATGAACATGAACCGCATGCATTAGAAGACGAGCATGGTGAAGTATTTGGCGCTTGTGATTTTAGTGGCGACAAAGACTACTATATTGTCGACGCTACATGGAAATGGGCACCTAATGGTAACTATAAATATCAGAATTTTACCTTGTCAGCCGAATACTTTTTTGTTGAAGAAAAAGGTGAATTGCATCATGAAGATGATCATGAAGAACACGTTAATGTATTTGAAGATGAGCACCACCACGATGAACTTGACGCCGAGCATAGCGGCTATTATGTGAGCGGTGTTTACCAGTTTACCCCTAATTGGGCTGCAGGGTTACGTTACTCTGAAATTGACTTTGAAGAACCTTATTCTGACGGTTTTAAGCCTGCAGTTTCAACAGCAATGTTGGAATACCGTCACTCTCATTTTTCAACTGTCAGACTACAATACAGCCAAGAAAAATCTGTTGAAGACTTCACGGATGATCAAATAACGTTACAATTTAACATGGCATTAGGAGCTCATGGTGCACATCAATTTTAAACAAAAAATTGCTCTAGCTTGCGCAGTGTTGCTGATAACTACGTTACCTGCACAGGCGCAATTAAACATATTTGCTTGTGAACCTGAATATGCTGCCCTTGCCAAAGAAATAGCAGGTGAAGAAGCAAATATCTTCAGTGCAACTACAGCTAAACAGGATCCTCACTTTGTACAGGCCAGACCAAGTCTAATATCTAAAATGCGCCGTGCTGATGTGGTTATTTGTGCTGGCGCCGATTTAGAAATTGGTTGGTTGCCCATGCTACAAATGAAATCAAATAATCGCGACGTACAATCTACTGACAAAGGTCTATTTTTAGCCTCTGATCATGTTGAAAATCTCGATGTTTTGGTTAACGTTGACCGCTCAATGGGTGATGTACATGAATTAGGTAACCCGCATGTACATTTAGATCCATTTAGAATTTCTAGTTTGGCAGAGTCTTTTACGACTAAACTTGTACAATTAGATGCTAAAAATGCTGCACTTTACCAACAAAATTTAGTAAGTTTTAGCGAGCGTTGGCAAGTTGCGACGTCTAAATGGCAGCAACAAGCAAAGCCGTTGCAAGGAGTGAAAGTGATTGCTTACCATTCCTCTTTCAAGTACTTATTTGAGTTTTTAGGTATGCAACAAGTTGGTGATCTAGAGCCTAAACCGGGTTTACCACCAACAAGTTCACATTTACTCAGTGTGCTAGATATTGCGAAGCAGCAACAGATAAAGCTAGTGGTTTATACTACCTATCAAGATGAAAAAGCAGCAAACTGGTTACAAGATAAAACTGACATCGTCAGTTTGCAGCTGCCTTATACGGTAGGTGGCAATGATCAGTCTCGCGACCTATTTACTTTGATGGACCAACATATCTCTATGTTGTTACTGGCATCACAACAAAAATAAAAAGGCTAAGTGCTAATGGTTGAATTAATTGATATTTTATTGCCGGCATTTGTGGCTGGCCTGTTAGTGCTTAGCACACATGTCCCTTTAGGCTATCAGGTATTAAAGCGCGGTATTATATTTATTGATTTGGCTATTGCTCAAATTGCAGGGCTTGGCGCTGTAGTCGTGCAAACAACCGATATTGGTCACCATCTCCCTGGTGCCAGTTATATCGTTGCTGCGCTGTTTGCCTTAAGTGGTGCTGGCGTTATTGCTTTATTTGAACGCTTTGCTAAGCAGCAGTTAGAAGCCCTGATTGGCTGTTTGTATGTATTGTCAGCAACTGGCGCCTTTTTATTACTTGCTAACGATCCACATGGCGGTGATTTATTAAAGCAAGTGCTATCAGGTCAAATTCTCTGGGTTACGTTTTCAGATCTATATCTTCATATGGTGCTATACGCAGCCATTATTGCACTTATGACGTTTAAATCAGCGCTATTATCGGGCAGGTGGTTTTACTTTGTTTTCGCTATTGCTATTACTAGCTCTGTGCAAATGGTTGGTGTATTTCTGGTCTTTAGTACGCTAATTATTCCCGCTTTAGCAACTGTTAGGTTAGCAAGGTTTAATACTCGTTTTGCTTACCTAATTGGTGTGCTGGCATACCTGATTGGTTTAGTCGCTTCAGCTACATGGGATTTACCAAGTGGTGCTGCAATTGTATGGTCTTTAGCGATGGTTGCGATCATTATCACTTTGCTGATGAATAAAACCAAATTGGTTAAGTAATTAATTAACGGTTATACGACATCAGAAAAAATACTCCGTCATCCCCCACGAGCGTAGCGAGATGAGGGATCTCCAGCCGAGTATCGTGCTTTGGAAGTGTATTTTTTTAAACCACAGTTTGCATCAGGAGATCCCACCCAAAAGCACGGTGGGATGACGGTTTATTTTTTCAAGTTTATATTCGTACTCTACTTAGAGTTATTTTTATATGGAGATGATTTACCGGCAACGGTTTTTTTATGCGTTTTCGGCTTAGCTGCATTACCCCTTTTGGAATCAGGCTTTTTAGCATAAGGCTTGCTTGATGTTCCGCTAGCGCTTTTACCTTGGTTGTGTTTACCTTTATTTGGTTTCGACTCAGTAACTGGCTTTTTCGGCTGTGGGTTTTTAACAAAGCGAATGCCGTCAGCTTCAATGCTTACTCGCCCATGTTTGAATAAATTACCAATGGTGCTTTTAAAAGTTTTTTTGCTTACGCCAAACGTTTGTTGAATAAGCTCAGGTGAGCTTTTATCGTTGATTGCACTAAAGCCATCATTATCTTGTAAATAAGCAATAAATGTTGGTGCAAAGTCATTCACTTTACCTATACCTGGTCGTGTTAGGGTTAAATCGACTCGGCCATCAGGGCGCATGGTTTTAATATAACCTAAGATGTTTTTGCCAACTCTTAACGGCTGAAAAATCTCGTTGTCGTACAACAAGCCCCAGTTCCTATCATTAATAATCGCTTTAAAACCAAGGTCAGTTTTGTCACCAATAATTAAATTAACACGTTCGCCAATTTCATAATTTGCTGGCCATATATCTAAATATTTATCTAATTTGCTCGATGCAGCAATACGATCAGTTTGTATATCGCGATAAATTTTCACCAAGTAGTATTTACCTACCACCATTTTGTGATGCTGCTGATTATAAGGAACCAATAAGTCTTTTGGTAAGCCCCAATCTAAAAAGGCACCGGTATTATTTACTTGCAGAACTTTTAAGCTAACAAAATCGTCAACTTGGCCTTTTGGTGTTTCAGTTGTAGCGATAAGACGGTCATTAGAGTCAAAGTAGATGAATACTTCAACGTTATTTCCTTCCATACATCCTTCTGGCATGTAACGCGTAGGTAATAGTATTTCACCTAAATCAGCGCCATCTAAATAAGCGCCAAACTCAGTAAGTTTTACGACCTTTAGCGTATTGATTTTGCCTATATCTGCCATTGGGGTTCCTAGTATTGGGTAAATTCGCGCAATTGTAGCATGATGCTTTAATTTCCGCGGGATCTTTTTACAGTTCAGCCTGCTGATTTTGGACTTTTAATTTACACTGAATGAATTCTCCATGACGTAAATGCAATAAATCAGCAATTCGCCTGATGATATGTTCTTCTATTATATCTAAATGACCATCGGCGTATGCGACTTGCCATAATAACTCAACTATCTTTATACGGTCACTTAGTTCGTAATGTTCATTAATTAATGTGGTGTACCGAAAAAAGTCATTGGCATGATGCGACTCATCTTCTGCGACGGCTAATACATCCTGCACTTCATGTTTATCAAGTTGAAATTGAGATTGCAGTAATTCAATAACCTTGTGCTTTTCATTATCTTCAAATTTGTGATCGGCCCGCATTACTTCAAACAGTAATACCGCCGTAGCAATTTCTAATGATAAAGTGTTATTTACAACATTATCTTGTTGCAGGTTTTTTATAAAAATTCGAATTTTAGTGAGCATGATTTACCGTTCTTAATGTTGAGTTAAAGATTATTTATCGAAGACTATTTTAGCTTGATTGCGACCATTATTTTTGGCCTGGTACAACGCATTATCTGCTATACCAATAGCGCGAACCAGGTTCATTTTTTCTGTACTTTTTCGCGGCGGCGTCATTAATGTAGCGCCGATACTTATTGTTATTGATTTTGATACCGAAGAGTCCGGATGTAAAATTTCGAGCATTTCGATACTTTCAATCATTTCTGTTAATTTCATTTTCAAGCCCGCTAACTCTATACCGCTAAATAGAATAATAAATTCTTCGCCGCCATAGCGAGCAACCATGTCGTTAATTCTTCTTGAAGATAATGTTAACGCTTGTGCTACTTTCACTAATGCATCATCTCCCGCTAGGTGACCTAAAGAATCATTATATTTTTTAAAGTAATCAATATCACACATTACGATGGCAAATGGCGTTTGATTACGCTGTAAATGGGCCCATTCTTGGGTGAATTTTTTCTCAAAAGCCAGTCTGTTTGGAATTTGAGTTAAAGCATCAGTTAATGATAACTCTGACAGTTGCTGTTGTTGGGAGTTCACTATTTCAACCATATGGTTGAAATGTTTAACAAGTAAATGAAACTCTCCTATTCTGCTTCTATGATGCAGTTTGATCAAATTCTGTTTGTCATTCATGTTAGTAATCGCGGTATTTACCTGCAGCAATGGTTTTACTACCTTGATTCTTATTAGCCAGAAAATAAGCAACATAATAATCAATTGGATTAATAAAGTGATTAGCAATTCTTTAGTTAATAACGTTTCTTTATAAACATTCAGATGAGTAATTCTTAACACTAAACTAGGAATACCCATTTCATCTTGTAAAACACGATATTTTATTTGTTCGATTGTAGTAACATTTGAAATTTCGTCTGACAGAATTGGGTAATCCTGAAAGTCGTCCGAATAAGGCAAAATAGTTAATTTAATTTTTACTTGTTCTTCTAGCTCTGAAACAAAGTTTTTGTCAAAACGTTGCAGAAATAATAAAAATCCATTTGTTTGTTCTGTTATATCACTGTCATATATAGCAGTTAATGCATACACCATTAAGCCTACATTAGTGTTTATAGTACCAACTAATGCTTTATCTGTAGTGCTAGCTTGTTTCAGTAACCCCGCATGGATAAGTTTTTGTTCAATTAATAGTTGTTTAAAATCCAACGGCTTTAATGTCATATGGTCTAAGCCTTTTTGAAAAATTGTTTTTCCGGAAGTGTCTAAAATAAAGGCGCCATCGATCTCTAAGTTTTGAAATACGTTGGTCGAAAAATTGGTATCAATATAGTCATCATTTGGTTGGGTTATATAATTATAAGTATCTTCCAAAATTGCATAACCATAATTCATTTGAGCGAGTGCATCGCCCATATGAACTGTGGTCGATATAATTCTATCCAAATCTCGGTTTTGTAGCTTAAGTACTGCCAATTTTTCATTAGGGATCTCAACAAAAAAACGATATCCTAACGAGATTGTTAATAAACAAATGGATAAGACTACGAGTATCACAATTGAAAGCGAACTTAATGAGAGTTGTTTTTTCATTCTGTTATGAGTTATTCCAATACGATCAATTAATCTACAATAAATGTTAAAATATTCAAATATTTACAGTTAGTTAATTATTACTTACACAGTATAGTGTACAAATAGAACTTTTATATACAGGCACAATAAAAATGACGGAAAATGTACAAGCGGTCGTAGATAAAACCAATAAAAGTAAGCGTTTATTATCTATTGATGCGTTGCGTGGCTTCGATATGTTTTGGATTTTAGGGGCTGAGGGGGTGTTTGCTGCATTATTTTTAATTACCGGGTTATCTGTTTTTAATGTTGCTGCAGAGCAGATGTTGCATACCACATGGCACGGCTTCACCATGTACGATTTAATTTTTCCTTTATTTATTTTACTTTCCGGTGTTAGTTTAGGGCTTGCAGCTAAGCCCATATCATTATATTCGGCAGTTGAACGAAAAGCTAAATATAGACATGCGTATAAACGACTATGTTTATTAGTGTTACTAGGTATTGTTTATAACCATGGCTGGGGCACTGGTATTCCAGCAGATTTTGGCGAAATAAGGTACGTTAGTGTACTTGGCCGTATCGGTTTAGCCTGGTTTGTTGCCGCCATGTTGGTTTGGCACTTTAAAACTAAAACTCAACTTTACATCACAGCCGGCATATTTTTCGCTTATTGGTTTATATTGGCATTTGCCAGCGTTGGTGATTTTGGTGGTGGTAATTTAGGGGCTAATTTCTCAATAAATGCATGGGTTGATCAAACAATGCTGCCGGGTATTCGTTATCAGGATTCAGCAGTTGATCCGGAAGGATTATTGTCAAATTTAGGCTCCATTATAAACTGTTTAATTGGTGTGTTTATTGGCCGCCTAATGAAAAGTCAAAAAGATATATCGACAGTTTTATTGCGAAATTTATTGATAATAGGTTTTTTTACTTTGAGTCTTGGATGGTTATTGGATCCAGTTTTACCAGTAAATAAAACATTGTGGACACCAACATTTGTATTGGTAACTTGTGGTTGGAGCGTATTATTTTTAGCGCTGTTTTATTGGTTAATTGACATGCTTAACTGGCAAGCATGGGCAAAGCCTTTTGCCATCATCGGGATGAACTCTATTATTATTTATTTAGGTACGGCTCTGGTAAATTGGAAGTACATCGTTGATAGCTTGTTTGGTGGGATTTTAACTTCCCTAAGTGATGGTTGGCAGGCATTGTTGGCGATTGTGTTTTTATTGTTGCTGCAATGGTTGTTGCTAGCCTGGATGTATAGAAACAAAATATTTATTAAAGTCTAATGCGCCATCATTTTTTCAGGCAATAACAAAAGGGTCCAAAAATAATATTATTGGACCCTTTTGTTATTTATGTTGTTTGTTATTATTTGCGCTCGTACACTTTGAAATTGTAGTTATGCGGATTTTTTTCATCTAAGCTATGCGGATCTTCTTTAACACAATGCCAATCGTTATCTGCATTATAATCAGGGAAGAGGGTATCACCATCAACGCTTAAGTCTATTTCAGTAATGTAAAGGCGTTGTGCTGCTTTTAAACAGTGTTCGTATATACTACCTCCACCTATAACCATTATTTCTTCCACATCAGTTACAAGCGCTAATGCAGCATCTACAGAGGTTACTGTTTCAATGCCTTGTGCTTGATAATTTTCATCACGGCTTATCACAATGTTACGTCGACCAGGCAGTGGAAAACCGATAGATTCGAACGTTTTTCGGCCCATAATTACCGGCTTTTTTAATGTTGTTTGCTTGAAGTACTTTAAATCGGCAGGCATGTGCCAAGGCATTTGATTGTCTTTACCAATTACCCGGCCATTGGCGTGGGCAACAATCATAGATAATATAGTCATTAAGGACCTTAAATCTGGTTTGAATTTAGCATAAAAATTTGCCCATAGAATAGCAAATAAGTTCAAGCTTGAGCAACAGTTCTACTTAACATAAAGAGTGTGCAATGTGATTAACCTAAGTTAAAACTTTCCTTTATCGGTATAACAAATGATATTATGAAACTTCGCTGGCTGTGTGGAGGTATTACGGTAGCCGTGATTTTGATTCGCATCAAATTTTACCACTTCTCCCGCTCTTAAAGGATGCCACTGCTGATCTAAAAAATATTCTATTTCACCTTCAATAACTAAAATATGTTCAATTACGCCAATATTATGAGGTTGTGACATCTGCTCATGCGATGGTGTCAATATTAACGACAGAACTTCACTTTTTGTTGTTTTATCAAAAGGAAATAACGTGGTAATGGAAATCCCTTTTTCTGTATTTAGCACTTTTGCGGTCTCATTATTTTCATGGGGAGTGCTGAGAAAGTAAGTGATTGGTAAATGAAAACCACTGGCAATCTTCCATAGACGAGTGATGGTGGGGCTTGACTCACCACGTTCAATTTGTCCTAACATAGCTTTTGAAACCCCTGTATGTACACTGGTGGTATCAAGACTCCAACCTTTCTCGTTTCTCGCTATTTTTAGTTGGGTGCCGACAGTATTATTAATATCTTTAGTCATTATTCCCTTGTGCGTTATAGCATACGGTGATAACTTTGTGCGTTAAAGCGCACGATGAAATATTATTATGGGAGTACTTGCTATGTTAGTCAATCGAATTTTAAGCGCGACGGCCACGGGCTTGGTGGTTGTGATTATTGGCTTTGCAAGTTCTGCAGCGTTAATTTATCAAACAGTTATTACCTTAGGGGGGGATGTTAGTCTAGCAGCAAGCTGGATTTTAACTTTAGGATTATCTATGGGAGTTACTTCCATAGGCTTATCACTTTATTATCGAGTACCAATATTAATTGCTTGGTCAACCCCTGGTGCAGCATTACTCATTACCATTGCCCAAGGAGTTACAATCAATGAAGCTATAGCAGGTTTCATTTTTTCGGCATTGCTGATTTTTTTATGTGGTGTCACTGGCTGGTTTGAAAAATTGGTAAATAAAATTCCATTGCAGTTGGCGTCAGCTATGCTTGCCGGAATTTTAGTTAACTTTGGCATTGATGTCTTTAACCAAATGAACGCAGAACCGCTACTTGTTGTGACTATGTTTGTCATTTTTTTGATTGCCAAGCAAGTCATGCCCAAATTTACCATGTTGTTGGTATTATTGAGCAGTATTGGCTTGGCATGGCAACTTGAATTAGTCTCATTGAGTGGATTTGTTTGGCAGGTGAGTGAGTTTAAATACATCTCACCTGAATTTAGCGTAGAAGCCTTGTTTGGTATTGGCATACCATTGTTTATTGTCACCATGGCAGCGCAAAACTTGCCAGGCATTGCCGTGCTAAAAGCACACCACTATAAAACACCTGTATCTTCTATTCTAAGCGTAACCGGGCTAGTTAACATACTAACAGCACCTTTTGGTGGTTATGCGATAAATTTAGCGGCAATAACGGCTGCAATGTGCATGACAACAGAGGTAGATAAAGATCCCTGTAAGCGTTATTTATCCGCTGTATTTGCCGGTGGATTTTATATTTTAATGGCATTATCTGCGGGGTATTTAATGGGAGTGTTCTCAGCGTTACCGTCAGCACTAATTTATTCATTGGCCGGTATCGCTTTATTCACCACAATTACCCACAGCATTGAACAAAGTTTGTCTGATAAAAAAGTGTCAGAAGCCGCTATAATTACCTTTTTGGTAACTGCTTCAAATATAGCATTGTGGGGATTTAGTTCAGTGCTTTGGGGGTTGATTGCTGGCTCTGTAACTTTACTTATTCAAAATTCATTTATGAAAGGTAAACTAACCTAGCTATTGCTATTAGAAACAAAAAGGCCAGATTAAAAATCTGGCCTGTTATTTTTATCTATGAATCATGCAAATATACCATGGTGCATAAACACTGAGTTGACTATATACTTATGCAGATTGGTATTACTTACGATATTCTACTTCTACGTCGTAATCGTCTTCATCCCAATCTTCATCATCAAGATCATCGGATAAATCACCACCTCCGGCAATAGTTTCCTCGTGGTAAGTATCCCACTTGAATTCTACATCTTCGGTTGGAACTTCTTCTTCGAAGGTTTCTTCTGGCAGCTCTTCAATAAAGGTCATTACTTTTTGAGTTAACTCATTAGTACCTTCACGATTAAATGCCGAGATGCTGTGTACTTCACCTTGCCAATCTAATGCATCAATAACGCGCTGCATTACTTCTTCAGCTTCGTCTTCCAGCAATAAATCAAGTTTATTGAACACTAGCCAACGAGGTTTGCCGGCTAATTTTTCAGAGTACTGGTCAAGTTCACGAATAATCGTTAATGCATTTTCTGCAGGATCAGATTGATCACTAGGTAATAGGTCTACCAAGTGCAAAAGAATACGACAACGCTCTAAGTGTTTAAGGAATTGGATGCCTAAACCAGCACCGTCAGCGGCGCCAGAAATAAGACCTGGAATATCAGCAATAACAAAACTGCGTTGTGAATTTAAACGCACTACACCTAAGTTTGGCACCAGTGTTGTAAATGGATAATCGGCCACTTTTGGTTTTGCTGCCGAAACACTACGAATAAGCGTAGACTTACCGGCGTTTGGTAAACCTAATAAACCAACATCAGCTAGCAGTAATAACTCAAGTTTTAAGTTACGTACTTCACCGGCTGTACCTAAACTCTTTTGTCGTGGTGCACGGTTCGTACTACTTTTAAAACGAGTATTACCCAAACCATGCCAGCCGCCTTTGGCAACCATTAGTTTTTGTTTATGCTTGGTTAAGTCGCCAATTTGTTCGCCCGTATCTTGGTCGGTAACTCGAGTTCCTACTGGAACTTTAAGTATGCAATCTACACCACCTTTACCGGTACAGTTACGACCCTTACCATTTTCGCCACGCTGGGCGTTATGGAAGCGTTCAAATCGGTAATCGATAAGAGTATTCAGGTTTTCATCAGCAACTAAATATACTTCGCCACCGTCGCCACCGTCACCACCATCTGGACCACCGTACTCAATGTATTTTTCACGACGGAAACTTACACACCCGCTACCACCGTCACCGGCTTCTACGCGAATTTCAACTTCATCTACAAATTTCATTAGCTTTAATTAAGCTCCAAACATAAATGTATGTATTTATTATAACCAGTGATTCAAAAAACCACTAATTAGAAAAGGTTGCCTTCGTAACCAAGCTGACTTTGGATATCTAAAGTAAAACTTGATTATTTAAACAAAAAAAAACCCGCTAGTTAGCGAGTTTTTTATATCTGTTTCGCTTATTGCTATTATTCAGCAATAATAGATACAAACTTGCGGTTTTGAGGACCTTTAACATCGAATTGTACTTTACCATCTGTTAAAGCAAATAATGTGTGGTCTTTACCAATACCCATGTTAGTACCAGCGTGGAATCTAGTACCACGTTGACGAACGATAATGTTACCCGCTAAAACTGACTCGCCACCAAAGCGTTTAACACCTAAGCGTTTCGCTTCTGAATCACGACCGTTACGAGTACTACCTGCTGCCTTCTTATGTGCCATCGTTAACTACTCCTATTAACCGTTGATGCCAGTAATTTTCACTTCAGTATACCACTGACGGTGGCCTTGCTGCTTACGTGAATGCTTACGACGTTTAAATTTAACGATTTTAACTTTATCGCCACGACCTTGAGAAACAACTTCAGCTGTAACTTTACCACCGGCAACATAAGGTGCTCCGATGTTGATGTCGTCGCCATTAGCAACCATTAAAACATTTTCGAATTCTACTGTTGAACCGATTTCTAGTTCAAGTTTCTCTAAGCGAACAGTTTGACCTTCGCTTACACGGTGTTGTTTACCACCGCTTTGGAATACAGCGTACATTTGCTACTCCGTACTGCGCCCATTAATAGTGACGCACAAATTAAAATAATAGGTCGCGGATTCTACGCGAAGATTTAGGGCTTAGCAAGCCTATTTAACAAAATTACTGTAATTTTTTATGAAAAAATATTTACAAAAAGTAACCTTTGCTTTTTCATTAGTTAAGGCAGGCCCAATATGGATTTTAATTGTAGCTATTTTAAGCTTATTTTACTTAGATAACTATGCTATTTGCTAAAATAGTGTAAAATCATCAGCCATATAAAAGTAAACAATCTTTGCATTGTATCCAGCAATAATAACAGCCAAATAAACTATGAACATAAATCAAATCCAAGAACTTGCCAGCTCTGATATGAGTGCGGTGAATGCACTTATTTATTCGCAATTAGAATCTGAGGTTGTGCTTATTAATCAACTTGGCATGTATATAGTTAATTCTGGTGGTAAACGTATTCGTCCACTATTGACGGTATTGGCTGCTCGTGCCATGGGGTATCAAGGTGATAAGCATATTTGCTTGGCGGCTATTATTGAATTTATTCATACTGCCACCTTGTTACATGATGATGTGGTTGATGAGTCATCAATGCGCCGTGGTAAAGAAACAGCTAATGAGCTTTTTGGCAATAGTGCCAGTGTACTCGTTGGTGATTTTCTTTATACCCGCTCATTTCAAATGATGGTCACTCTTGACGATATGAGTATTATGAAAGTACTTTCCAATGCAACTAATGTTATTGCTGAAGGTGAAGTATTGCAATTGATGAACTGCAATGATCCTGACACAACGGTAGAAAGCTATAAACAAGTGATTTATTGTAAAACAGCTAAATTATTTGAAGCCGCTACACGTCTTGCAGCAGTTGTTACCGAACAATCTGAAGATATGATAAAAGCTATGACAGCTTATGGTATGCACCTAGGTACAGCGTTCCAGTTAATCGATGATTTACTTGATTACACTGCAGATGCACAAGAAATGGGTAAAAATGTTGGTGACGACTTATCTGAAGGCAAGCCGACATTACCACTATTACATGCGATGCATAATGGTACTGAAATTCAGCGAGTGTTGATTCGTGATGCGATTGAGCATGGTAACGGAATGGATCACCTTGATGAAATCTTAACCGCTATGCGTGAAACAGGTGCATTAGAATTAACCCAACAAATGGCCGAAGAAGAATCTGAAAAAGCAATAGCTGCTTTAGATTGTTTGGCCGAGTCAGACCATAAACAGGCATTAATCGCACTTGCCCATTTGGCCGTAAAACGTAACGCTTAAAATCTTCAATTGGTCTGGCAGTGCCACCTACAGAAGTAGAAAAAGTACATCGTCATATAAAAGAAGAAGTCCTTAAGTAATGTTGTTACTTAAGGAGTAAGCTAGAGTGAGAAGAAGAGGCTATTAAAAAGACAAATCCTGAATGGAAGGACTTGTATTAGGAGCTACTTTAATTCTGTTTTAGTCACAGTTTACGTCAGGAGAACCCACCCAAAAGCACGGTAGGGTGGCGGCGCTCTTTTATTAATTTTGTGGGGCTGCAATTCGCTCAAAACAACTCGTTTGTTTGCCGCTTTGCTTTCGATGTTGCACGTACTCCTTAGCTCACCATCGAATACTCTAATGATTGTTGGGGCAATGTAAACCCAAAATAATAGAAAACCACCAGATTAAAGAAATCTGATGGTTCTATTTAGCTCCGCGCTAGGAAATCGGTTTGGCAAATTACTCCCCATTTTTTAATGAAAAATTAGCTGGTTAATCAACTCTCCTTACAAGTTTAGGCCGTTTAAAATTTAGATTAAAAGCATAAACTGCAAACACTACATTGATTCCATTCGTATATATGTATCGACATTTTTCACACTGTCTCTCCAATATCTATAAGCACGCTCTACAAGTCGCCACTGTTTTGGATCAAAATTCTTCAATTGCAATCTGACTTGTTTCAAATTTAATTTTTCTTGTGCAGAATGACAAAAGTTATAATCGTCATCTTTTATTACATTTTCAGGAATACCATCTTTTAGTTTAATTGCTTTAATACTTGCTAACACAGGTAATAACAAGCATTGCTGATAGGTGACAATCTCTTGCTCGTTGAGAATATTTTGCATATGTTTGTTGATGGATTTGATATCATTTTTCGCAAAATAAGCAGCTAGTTCGACCGACAGCCAACGCTGAGTACGAACCACAGAAAGTTCTTCTAATAATATTTGTGCGCTTAACAACTTTTTATTTTTCTTAAGTGTTGCCTGGTATAGCGAATCCTTATTGGCGTTTTCAAAACGAATAATAGGCTCAGAATTTAAGTAACTTTCAATATCGTCATAATTACTCTCTTTTAAATATGAGTTAATGGACTCCATTGCTTGCTGGTAAATTGGCAATGTACTGGAAAAATAAAAACCTTGCTGCTCTGCAACTTCTAAATCACTCAGCTTAGAAGACTTGGTTAATTTACTCGAAGTTAATGCTTTAAAAAAGTTATCGGGACGCCAATATAACTCGGTAAGTTCGGGGTCATTAGAAAGTTCAGGCCACGAATTTAGTAACGCCGTTTGCATCAAAATACTACAATTATTCGTCAAAAATTTATAATTTCCGGAAAAACTCCAATGAATATCGATTAAATTGCGCAACAGTAATTTTCGTTGGGCTTTCGTCATTTTTAACGGCAATGAATAGATCTCGCGAAACTCACCTATTGCGTACTCTTGGTAGGTATCGATAAAATCATGAGCAAATAAATAAGAGTTATAGCCGCCGAATAGCCCCTGAAAAGGATCAAGGTTAAATTCATCCACATGAGCTCTAAATCCCAGTACGATATGTTCAAATAAATTACTGTTGCATGCTTGCTCACTATAGTCGTTTTCAGGACAAACGATTAGCCGTAATGATATATGGCCAAACGTCGAAACAATGCCTTCACCACTGCCGGCAAATAAAATGTGAATCGCACTAACTCTGTCAGCATCGATATTCAATTTATTCTGGGTAGTGAGTGTTGATGTTAAATGAATTGGTAAGTTATTTTTACATTCGGTTGCTGATGCTTTAAGCCCATATCGCGTGATGAAGTACTGAGCATAAACAGGCCTTACACAGTGGTAGTCATGTCGAGTAATAAATGAGGATAGCGCCAATGCGAAGCTGTTTAAAACATCACTTTGATGATTGCCAACAATATTGAAGACCCGATAGAACTCTTCATCAGGAAGCAATGAAACATTCTCAGTAGCTAATAAAACCGCAGCTATAGAGTCAATCTTAGATAAATCATTAGAGCCAAATAACGATTTAGATTTGAGCGCTTTTACCTTTGAAAATTTGACTACTTCATCAGCAAGTATATGTTCAAGCTGATTTTGATTAGCCAGGTGTTCCACACTAGATAAATTTTCTGGTGGTGTCAGTCTTTGGCTTGTACATGCACAAACAAACAAAACTGTGAATAATAATGCAAAGCTAGATTTCAAATGCATAACAATGAGCTTAAAAGCCTTTTTTGTCAGGATTATTTCTCAGAGTTAACTTTATTATTAACCGCCTTTGAAATCATCGCGTCGGGCTTGGCATGAGTTGATGGCCGTGTTGAAATTTCATCTTGCAATCTGTTCAGCTCTGTCGCTTTCGTTGGTGCGCTAGTGACATCCATCATAATGCCGGCAGAAGTTGTTATCGGCACAGGAATTGAGGACATCAACACCCCACCTTCTCCGGAACTTACCATATCACTTGCACTATCTCCAGCTACATCAACTGACCCCTTGGTCATTTGAAAGAACTCAATTTCATCAATTTTCTTTTGCACTGCAATTGCCTGTTTTGCTGACGAAGCTTTTCCTGACCAACGCTCGGCCTCACTAGTATTTTGTTCAACGCCTTGGCCTTTTGCATAATAGTCAGCCATTTCTTCCATTGCCGCTATATCACCATTATTGGCTTTTACAAGTGCGATTTTTGCAACTTCAGTATCAAATTTTTGTTGCCAGTAATTGGCTAATTCTGAATTTTTTTCTACCCCTTCACCTGTGCTATATAAATTCACTAACGTTCTCATCGGTTTAATATAACCAGCGCGAGCTTGAGCAATCAAAGTGTTTGCATATTGACGTTTTTCTTCTTCTAATGCTAACTTTTCGTGCTGGCTTTGCTTTGCATGCTGCAACCAATAAGCAACTTTAGTAGTATCACTACCTATTTCAATACTATCGTCTGAGTTAGGATTATAAAAACGGTCATCATCGACCGCATCTGCTCGTTCATTACTTTGCGTTTGTGCTATTTCTTTATCGCTACTGCTGTTATCAAGTTGTTCTCCTTGTTGTTGATAATATGCATGTGCGGTCAATTGAGGATCAGGAAATACCACATCGATTTGCTTCGATTGTTGCTCGAAAAGAACAATATTTTTAACAAATACTTGCTCATGTGTTTCATCAACAGGTTTAACCACTATCAAGTTGACATCACCTTGCTCAACAAGCAACTTTGCTGAACAAATGGCGGTAAACTCACCATTAATATAAATCGCAGCATTTTTATCCCAATCATCACATACAACGCTAAGTTCAATATCAGTTTCGGCAATTGCATTGCTGTTCATAAAGAAAACTAGATAAGTTGCCAAAACGGTTTTTATGGTATTTTTAAACATTTTCTTCCCTTAAAATTTTTATTATTATTTTACGTTTATTTACTGGAGCCATTAAGCATTTCATCAGTCAATTTATCGACCATAAGATCCATAGCCAATATCATCGCTTGACCATCTTCTTTTTTGCTTTCTATTCGATTGTCATAATGCTGTTTATCGTATTGCTCAGTTGACGAGGAAATCAAATTTTTCACAACAACAATTGGCTTTGCTGATAGTTGGTCGTATAACTCAAGCTCTGTTAAGGTCGCTCTGTAATTATAAGAATAACGCTTACTGTTCTTTTCGATATTAAATATTGTGAAGGTTGAATTGTGGCTTCGCGTTTCGTAGATCATAGACTCAACGCCTAAAATGCTATCAACACGTAACGCTTTAGCAAGCTCTAATTTTTCTTGTGGCGTCATTTTAAAAAAAGCGGCTGCAGTTAACATTTTGTTGTTTCGATAATTAACTGAATGAGCACGATATTGGTTATCAAACGTCCCATATCTTTTGATCATTTGCAGATAATATGGGTTTGTTATTAATTCTGTAGGCTTTAAAACTTTAACGTTTAATTTTTTAGCGTAAGAGCTAATAAATGATTTATATAAATCATCAGTAATAACAGCTCTTAACTTTTTCTCATCGTTAGTTTCTCTATCAGACAAAAACACCTGTTCTTGCTCATTAAACACAGAAAAGCCTACGATAGCGGTTGTTTTCGCCTGACTTAAGCGATGTTTGTCGACTGTCATTGAACAACCTGAAAGCGCAATGATTGAAATAACTAATATAAGTTTTGTTGTTTTATTAATACCTAAATCCGTTGTGAATTGGCTATTTCCCTCATTCAAAGTTAACAGGTTTTACGTATTAAACCAAACAAATGTTCAATTTTAAGCCTGAGAAAAACAAGTAAAACACTAAGCTTATATTTTAAAATGGTCGAATTCGATCAGTTTATATCGATTAAGCAATCTGGAAATTTTGCACATTGGATGTCTCTGCCGCGCCATCAGCCGCTATACTACATTTGAAAAAATACTCCGTCATATAAAGGGGAGTGTCTTTATAAAATTATCGAATAAGTACACCGTCCTCCCACTATTTTTAAAGTGACTTTGTAAATACATTAAACCAATAGCTACATTTTTCATCTACACTTTAGTTTCAAGTATTGAAAAGGACTTCGATCATGAAACAACCAACCATATATATTCCTTCCAACGATTCAAATACTGTTATTTATGTTAGTGTTCCTAGCCACCTGGACAGAAAGACCGATTAAAAGGACAAATTCTGAATGGCAGGACTTGTCTCAGGAACTACTTTAATTCAGTTTTAGTCACAGTTTGCTTCAGGAGAATCCAGCCAAAAACATGGTGGGATGACGGCGCTCTTTTACTAATTATGTGCGGCTGCAATTCGCTCAAACCGCAAGTTCATTACCCGATGAAATAAGTTTACCCAGCTGATATTATTGATATTGTCAATTAGCAAGACAGGGGAGATTAGTGATAGAACAACAATTAACTATAATTATCGGTAGAAAAAATTTAGTAAAAAAAACCGGTCATGGACCGGTTTTTAGTGGATGTTTAATCGACTTATAATTAAGCGATAAAATCAACACCTTCTTTAATATCAGCATTTAAAGTTGCTAACATTTCGTTTTTAGCATTTTCTTCATAAGCACTTAACGCGCCGTAAGGTAGGTATTCTTCAACACCATTTTTGCCAAGGCGTACCGGCTGAGCAAAGTAAGTTGCATCACCAGTGTTACCCTCAACGTATGCGTAATCGATAACGTCTTCACCTTGTAAGCCTTTAACAAGAGACATACAAAAACGAGCAGCAGCTGCGCCCATTGATAACGTAGCAGAACCGCCACCAGCTTTAGCATTCACAACTTCAGTACCAGCATTCTGGATACGAGGAGTTAATGAGTCTATTTCTTCTTGAGTAAACTCAACGCCTTCAACTTGAGAAAGAAGAGGTAAGATAGTAGTACCAGAATGGCCACCAATTACCGGAACTTTAACATCAGAAGTTGATAAGCCTTTTAATTCAGCAATGAAAGTTTCAGAGCGGATAACATCAAGAGTTGTTACACCGAAAACACGGTTAGCTTCATAAGTACCCGCTTTTTTGAATACTTCAGCAACAATCGGCACAGTGCCATTTACTGGATTAGTAATAACGCCAACTAATGCTTTAGGACAATTGGCAACAATGCCTTCTGCTAAAGTTTTAATGATCCCAGCGTTAACTGCGAATAAATCAGCGCGGTCCATACCAGGCTTACGTGGCATCCCAGCAGGAATGATCACAATGTCACAACCTGTTAGTGCGTCACCTAAAGCGTCAGCACCGTAACCTTTAACGGTTACATCGGTAGGGATGTGAGAAAGATCTACTGCAACACCTGGTACTACTGGCGCAACGTCGTATAAAGATAACTCAGAACCCGCAGGTAATTGAGTTTTTAATAATAATGATAAAGCTTGGCCGATACCACCGGCAGCACCTAAAACAGCAACTTTCATTGAAACACTCCTAAGATATTTGTGGTGAGCAATTACCTCAGATTATTTGGAGTAATTACTTTATTTTCTAAAAACGGACAAAAGATACCGAATTGCGCGGTAAATTACAAACTATTTTGTCATGACAGGGCAAAGGCTGATATGATACTTTAGTTTAGATTTCCATGATTTGTACATAAATCTTACCGTTAACCAGATATTAACAATAAAAGACGACTTTATGAGCTCACAACAAAAACAAGAAGCATTAGTAAATGCATTTAAAGACCTGTTGAAACAAGAACAATTTGGCTCCCAAGGTGACATAGTTGACGCACTAAAAAGTGAAGGCTTTGATAATATTAGTCAATCAAAAGTGTCACGTATGTTAAGCAAATTTGGTGCAGTTAGAACACGCAATGCCAGACAAGAAATGGTTTATTGTTTACCTGCTGAATTAGGTGTTCCTACAGCGAAAAGCCCACTTAAACAACTTGTACTAGATATTGAAAGTAATGATGTAATGATCATCGTGCGCACAAGCCCTGGCGCTGCCCAGTTAATTGCTCGTTTACTTGATTCATTAAGCAAAGCTGACGGAGTGTTAGGTACCATAGCAGGTGATGATACTATCTTTATTGCACCAACAGCTGTTGGTGATATTGAAGTAACAAAAGAAAAGTTAAATTTATTGTTTCAGAAAATGTATTAATATTTAGAAACGAGAAACGAGAAACGAGAAACGAGAAACGAGCATTAAGCTTTCAAAAATAATTTATGAAAAAGGGCACATCATGTGCCCTTTTTTATGGCTATGCCAAGGTATTGAACTCTTATTCTTCTTTAGCAACGTTCGCAATTAGATCTAACGATGGGGCGAAAAATGCAGCTCCCGTTTCAGCTTGAGTATATTTAAGCAAATGATCAAAATTACCATGACCATCACCTTCAATCATGCTTTTTAGTTGTAGTTCAAAATTGTCTGGGGTATTACAGTACGCAACAAAAAATAAGCCCTGAATCTTCATGTGGCCGTACGGCATACTTTGCCTGACTATTTCGAGCGAGTTACCGTTCTTATCTTTTAAATTAGTTCGCTTTATGTGAGCGGAATGAGGCTTGTCTGCAGAGGCATATTCGATATCATCACGCTTGGTCCTACCGATAATATCTTCCTGCTGCTTTTCTTCAAGGGTTTGCCATAAGTTCAAATTGTGGCGATAACGTTGAATGTGCAGATAACTGCCTTTAGTAAATTCACTTTGGTCTTGTTCTTTTACTAAGGCAACTTCACGCTTATGCATGCCTTTGGGGTTTTCACTACCATCAACAAAACCGGTTAAATCTCTACCATCTAAATAGCGAAAACCTTTTACTTGCTCAACAAGTTCAACTCCATCATTTAATAAGTCACAGACTTTGGTGCTTACCACGTGATTTACATCAGCTCGATCACTGCGAATTTCTATAAATAAATCATAATTAGTCGCCGGAGCAAACCGGTCTTCAACTTGCATATGAGCAAAGGGTTTTAACCCTCTCGGCTTAGCGTGTGGGTAATATTCATCCCAATAACTGGCACCGATGGCAATTACTGCATTTAAATTAGACTCTGAGAATTGATCAGCGTAATCGTCAAATAACTCGGGTAGGGCAGCGAGTGCTTTACGTATAAATTTGTTTTTATTATCTAAAACATTAAACATTAAATAATAACTGTGTAAATTTGGCTCGGCACAAATGCCAAATTGCTCTCTAGCCATGAAGATTCTCAAATGGTTAATTTTATTTAAGTATATGAGTTTATTTGTGTTTAACAAAGAAAAATATTAATGGATGAGAAACGAAAAACGATAAGCTTTGCAGTGCCGCCGTTTCAGTGGGCACTCATTTAAGGTTGGGCAGGAACTGAAAATAGTTGTTTGTCATGCCAACGCAGCATGGTTAGCCTTCCACCCCAAACGCAACCTGTATCAAGTGCGAAAACATTAGGATTTGCTACTTTGCCATTTAAGCTAGCCCAATGGCCAAATACCCACTTTGTTGTATCTAGTGACCTAGATAAATCAAACCAAGGCGCAAGGTTGGGAGCTGAGTTATATTTTGGGGAATCTTTACTGGCAAACTCTAAGGAACCATCATTAAAGCAAAAACGCATACGAGTTAAAGCATTAACACTATACCTAAACTGCTCTTCCTCAGTTTTAGCGTCTATCCAGCTATTTGGAAAATTGCCATACATTACGTTTAGCCAATGAACACGTTGTGTACCTGAAATACGCTGCTGCACAAAATTTGATTGTGTTAAAGCATCCCTAGGTTGCCATTGCGGTGATAAACCTGCGTGACTCATATAGGCGTTTTCATTGGGAAGTTGCTCTACTAGGGGAAATTGTGCAAGCCAACTCATTAATTCATCTAGATCAGGTGCATTAAGCAAGTCGTCTAGAAGATCATTTTTTTTGACTTTTTTAATACCAGCATGAACAGCAAGTAAATGTAAATCGTGATTACCTAAAACAACTTTAGCACTATTACCTAACGATTTTACCAACCTTAATGTTGCTAAAGAGTCAGGGCCGCGTGCGACTAAGTCGCCGGTAAACCAAATTTGATCGTTATTAACATCAAAGTTAACCAGCTTCATTAATTGACATAATTCACTATGACAGCCTTGAATATCGCCAATTAAGTAAATATTCAAGGTTAGTTAACTATATTAGGGATAGAAAGACCAAAAACAGGAATGGCAATTTTATGCTTGTTGCCTTGTAAATCTTTCATCGTATAAAATCCTTCCATGGTGCCAAATGGAGTTTTTATTATTGAACCGCTTGAGTAACGATAGCGTTGACCGCTTTGTAAAATTGGCTGTTGGCCAACAACACCATCTCCTTCAACAGATACTTTATTACCATCTGCATCAGTTATTAACCAGCAACGTGATAGTAACTGCAAAGTTTTATTACTATTATTTTCAATAGTAATGGTATAGCTAAAAACAAATCTGTCTTGATAATGATCAGACTGCTCTTCTATAAAGTCGACTTGTGTCGAAATTTTAACTAATTGAGCTGGTGATGAGTTTTCTGTTTCCAATGCAAATCTCCATTTAAAGCTCTGGCGGATTGTCCGTTAAGTAATTTGCTACAGTGATATAGTCGTGCATACTTAAATTTTCAGGTCTCAAGCTGGCTTTTATACCTAGTTCTTCTAACTGTTCAGCGCTAATAAGCCTTTTAAAACTATTACGAATTGTTTTACGACGCATGCTAAATGCTTCTCTGGTCACTCGTTCTAACCACTTTACATCTTTTGCCGGATATTTAATTTCATCATGCGGTATTAAACGCACAATTGCACTGTCAACTTTAGGTGGCGGCTGAAATGCTTCTGGGCCAATTTCCATCACCGGTATTACCTGACAATAGTATTGGCACATTATTGATAAGCGACCATAAGTTTTTGAGTTAGGCTCTGCAGCCATTCTATTCACAACTTCTTTTTGCAGCATAAAGTGCATATCCTTTACTTTATCTTTAAAAGTAAGAAGATGAAAGATTAGAGGGGTAGAAATATTATAAGGCAAATTACCAAATATTCTTAATGGTTGTTCAGCAGCAAGCGTAGAAAAATCAAATTTTAAGGCATCGGTTTCATGAATGGTTAAATGCTTTGCAATAAACGGGTGGTGGCGCAATCTATGGGCAAGATCCCGGTCAAGCTCTACCACTGATATATCGCCAGCTCTTTCAATCACCGGTTCAGTTAAAGCACCTAAGCCAGGACCTATTTCAACTAGGTTTTCTCCTGAGCACGGGTTTATTGCATCTACTATACGGCTAATTACAGCATCGTCATGTAAAAAGTTTTGGCCAAAACGTTTTTTGGCTTGATGACCTAAATGGCTTTTATTACTCATTGCTGATTTTGCACCAGGTTAATTGCATTATTCATTGCTGCTCTGAAACTTCCTGTATCGGCATTTAATGAGCCGGCAAGGTCAATTGCAGTACCGTGATCTACCGATGTTCTAATAAACGGCAGTCCTAGAGTTATATTTACCGACGCGCCAAAGCCTTTATATTTAAGAACGGGTAAGCCTTGATCATGATACATAGCTAAAACAGCATCTGCATCGTCTAGGTATTTTGGTTGAAAAATAGTATCTGCGGGTAAAGGACCAACCAAGTGCATACCTTCTGCCCGTAGTGACTCTAGAGCCGGACTAATGACTTCAATTTCTTCTTTACCTAAATGGCCATCTTCACCAGCATGAGGGTTTAAGCCGCAAACATAAATTTTTGGCTCTTTGATACCAAATTTTTCTTTTAGATCTTTATGTAGTATACGTGTAATCTTTTGAATTCGTTCAAAGGTTATCGCTTTTGACACATAAGCTAAAGGGATATGAGTTGTCATCAATGAAACTCGTAGACCTTCAGTTGCAAGCATCATCACCACATCAATACAGTTTGCTTGTTGAGCAAAATATTCAGTATGACCGCTAAAAGGGATGCCAGCTTGGTTAATCAAGCCCTTATGAACAGGACCTGTGACGATCGCTTTAAACTCACTTGACATGTTCCCTTCACAAGCAAGCCTTAATGTTTCAACAACATAGGCACCGTTATTAGCGTTTAAAACGCCAGGTTGACACGAGTCGGCTAATTTTACCGGTAATACGTCCAAGCTACCTGCTTGATGTTCTTTTGCTGTTGCCGAACTGTCATAAATATTAATATTCAAAGGCAAATCTAATTGTTTCGCCCGCTGCTTTAACAACTCAGGATCTGCAATAGCAACAAGTTGAACTGGCCAGTTTTCTTGAGCCAGCTGTATTAATATATCAGGGCCTACGCCCGCAGGCTCTCCTGGAGTAATGGCTACTTTATTAACCATTACTATTCACCTTCATCATCAAAAATTTCAATGTATGCTTCGTCTCGTGTTTCTTTCATCCATCGAATGGCTTCAACGCCAAATTTTCTATTGAATAACAAACTATAGGCACGGTTTTCATTAATTTGATCGGTTGCATCTAAATTTCTTTTACCGGTTAGTTGCACTAAATGCCATCCAAAAGATGAACGAAATGGTGGATGAAATTCATCAACTTCTAGCGTAGACAAGGCATTTGCAAATACCGGGTCGTAACTGCTTGGATCTGCCCAGCCTAAATCACCACCTCTAGTTGCTGTTGGCCCTTCAGAATGCTCACGAGCTAAAGTGTCAAAATCAGCCTCACCTGCATTTATTTGTGCTAAGAAATCCAGTAATATTTTTTCTGCTTTCTCTTCAGATAATATAATTGAAGGTTCAATTAAAATATGGCGCGATTTAACTTCACTTATTTCTACCGTTTCTTTACCGCGGATGTCTAAAATTTTAATAATGTTAAAACCTAGACCGGTGCGAATGGGTCCAAACACTTCACCTTGTTTCTTACCATCAACTAATTCAGCAAATAAGGTCGGCATTTCATTAATACCGCGCCAACCAATATCACCACCTTCTAATGCACTTGGTGCGCCGGAAGAGGCAATAGCGATTTTCTTAAAATCAGAGCCGTTATTTAATAAATCAATAACTTTATCTGCTCGGCTTTTTGCATCAACTAAGTCATCTTGAGTTGGTTCATCAGGAAAGCTAATTAAAATATGACCAATATTATATTCAACATCAGCATTTTTTTGTTGTTTCATTAATTCAACAAGATTAGAAATTTCTTGTGGGCTAATGGCAACACGGCGACGTACGTTGGCTTTTCTAACTTCATTAGTGATCATTTCAGTACGAATACCTTCACGATAACTCTCATAATTAACGCCATCAGCCACTAATTTTTGCCTAAATTGTTCAGTTGTCATACCGCCATTATCTTTGGCTACAGAAGCAATTGCTGCGTCTAATTGTGCATCACCAATTTGCACCCCCATGCGCTCACCCATTTGGATTAATAAACTATCGTTTATTAATTTTTCCATTGCTTGGGTACGTAGCGCTGCGTCAGATGGTAAACTTTGCTTTTCAGCTAAAGCCTGCTTCTTAACATTATTTACCAGCTCGTCGATTTCTGATTCAAGCACTACACCGGAATTTACAACTGCGACTACTTTATCTAATTCTAATTCTTTTGCATTGACAACAGTTGTTGTTATAGCGCTGCTTACTATGCCTGAAATGATAAAGGCAATTTTGATTATTGTTTTCATGGAATAAAATCTACGGTTATTTATTTCGAATTTGTTAAATTTATTTGAAAGTTCAACTTATTAAAATCTATTTTACTTTTAATGTTGGCCCAAATATGACTTAGTTACTTAGAAAATACGGGCGTTTGTAGCCAAATATGCCTGATTCTAACATATCATCTATAGGAAGTGGTTTTTGATTTCCACCTAATCCTTTAAGAATAAACTGTAGCATAAAACCATTATCAAATTCATCGCGATTTTCATTACTAAAATCTTGCTCATCTAAATTAGTATTTATATTGCGATAAACGGCAAATCGTACAGCCCAACAGCAACTTTCATATTGCACCCCACCATAGGCTTCAAGTGACCGTTTTCTGATTAAATCATGAGTTACCCGGCCAACAAATTGCCAATCTTCATTGATTGGAAAACTTGATAACGCTGATGCTTGCTCAATTGGCACACCCGAAACATTTTCAATATAGCGATGACTCAACTGAAAAATATTACTATTATCTTTACGGTAATCTATGCTTACATGGCTTTTGTCGGTGCGTTTATTCTCTGTATCGTACTGAATATCAGATTGAAATTGCCATCGCCGAGCTAGCTGAATAAACATATCAGCTGCAAGAGCCGAAGAATCTTCTCGTTTACCTTCCTCATCGAAACTAATGTTACTATCATCTAAGTAAAATATACGACCTACGCTAAGGTGAAATAGTTCCGTATTAGTTTTATCTAAAAGTCGAGTTGTCGCACCAATAGATACTTGATCAGCTTCTGCGATTCTATCTAAGCCACTAAATCTTCGGTCTCTAAATAAACCATCAAAATCGTCCTGTAGGGGAGAGGTATCATAAATAAATATATCGCTTTGATCTTTTTCTGGAATATATAAATATTGAATCTGTGGCTCAAATGTGTGGGTCATATCTTCAACAAAAAAAGAGGTATCTCTGTCAAAGTTCAGGCCAGTATGTATTCTAACTTTTGGTAAGGTTCTATCTGCATCTTCAGTAATATTAAGTCCCGTAGATATATTAACGGTATCAATATTATCTTGTTGGTAAGCGGTATGCATCACTCTAAAGTCAGAATTAATAAACCAACCAGGTTTTGAATATGGAATGGAAAGTCCTGCTTCTATGTGTAACCTATCAGCCGTTGGTAAATCCTCATCAGATATATCAAAGTGCGAGTATTCACTATAAATATTCAGGGTGCTATTGAGAAAGCCTAATGGTTGATAAAGGTCGAATTCCAATTGTGGCAACGTTCGGTAACTAGGGTTATTTTCGCCGAGTACTTTAAAGTCTTGTACCTTAAACGTTGAATGCCAGTTATTAGCAAAATATGATAGTTCACCTATGCGCCATAAATATGCTTCCGATTTGCTAAATTGTTTACTGCCTATATCGACTAAGTAATTATCATCACTGATATCACTGTAATCTACATACACTCGATAATCATTGGCAAATGTACCTGCATGCTGAAACCTTGCTAAATAACGGGCATCATCGTTATTTATTAATTCTTCGTCTTTATCTAAATATTCTAAATCTATTTGCCCAAATTGCTGATCAGTCAAATATCTAAATTCTGTGTTTAATTGAGTGCCACGCTTTGACATATAATACGGGGTGATGGTGGCGTCCATATTATCAGCAATATTCCAATAAAAAGGTACGCCGAACTGAGCTCCCTTATTATTAGATGAAGATATAACAGGGTATAATAAACCTGTTTTACGCTCATCTGTAAGTGGGAAGTTAAAGTAAGGAAGATAAAAAACAGGGACGTCTTTTACTCTAAATACTGTGTTCCAAGCCTCTCCTTCATTATCTTCAGTCGATAAATTAATTTCACTTGCTGATAGTTGCCAGTCAGGTACTGTTTCAACACAAGTAGTAAAGCTTGAATCTGTTAGTGTTGCGCCTTGTTCACTTATTTTTATTTCACCAGCCGCACCTCTCGCTGATGATGAATGTAATTGATATTGAGAGTTTGATAAGACCATTTTTTTATCAATGGAGCTTGCTATTAAACCATCAGAATTTATGGTCATAGAGCTATCTTGAAAACGGGTATTACCAGTAGCTGATATTTTACCATTTACTCTGTCGACCAGTATTTCGTCAGCTGCTATTTTTTTATCAGCAGAAGCTAGTTTAACCCCTCCAGAAAAACGGGTTGTCTGATTTTTTTCAACGTATGATTTTTTTGACTCTATTAAAATAGATTGTTGGTCGAGCAGTGTTGGGTTTTCTAGAGTAATAGGGGCAGGAACAGGAATAGGGCACTTGACTATTAATGGTTGAATGTCATTTTCAGCAGCGATAGCAACGCTATTAGCAGCTAATAAAATGACCAAAAGTAAACTACGGGTGTGTGACATGCATAGTCCGGTAAATAAATGCTGCTTTGATCTGCAAAATTATTAACCTCAAAGATAATTGAGTTTTTACAGACTTTTTAATTATTATTACAATACAATAAGTTTAACATAGCTTTAGGCAATAATTTTACTAATAATTCAACAAATTATATTTTAGTATTTTTCATTAAGGTATATTGTAGTTAATTCTAGTTTATTCACATCAAATTTTGGGTACTTTCTTTGTCTGCTCTAACTCGTAAGCAAAAGCTTGAAGCTTGGTTGGCTCATCTATTTCCAGATGATTTATTCAGTATTAACCCTCTAACTGGTGATGCCGGTTTCAGAATTTATTACCGTTTAATTATGGAAGAAAACAGCTATATCATCGTCGATGCACCACCTGAACAATTGAACAATTTGGCGTTTGTAAGTTTAGCCCATTGTTTTCGTTCAGCCGGATTAATTGTGCCTGAAATCATTTACTACGATGAAACAAATGGCTTTATTTGTATATCGGATTTTGGCGATACTCTATTGAGTGATCAACTTAATAAAACCACGATAGCTGAGCTCTATGAAAAAGCGATAAAATTGTTACCAAAAATTCAAAATGTAAAAGCGCAAGAACAGTGGCCACTGCCAATTTATGATGCAGCGTTTTTACAGCTAGAAATGGATATTTTCAGCGAGTGGTTATTGCAAAAGCATCTAAATATTTGTTTAACGAATGATGAAATAAAGCAATTGCAACAATGTTTCGATTTGTTGATAACAAGTGCACTAGAGCAACCACAAGTAACCGTACATCGCGACTTTCACAGTCGTAACTTAATGTTAATTGAAAGTGGTGATATCGCTGTAATCGATTTTCAGGATGCTGTTACTGGGCCATTTACCTATGATTTGGTTTCATTACTTAGAGATTGCTATGTACGTTGGGATGACGAATTGATCGAACCACATATTAACCATTATTATTTAAATAGTAATGTCGATGTTAGTTATCAGCAATTTAAGCGTTGGTTTGATTTCATGGGTTTACAACGTCATATTAAAGCGAGCGGAATTTTTGCCCGTTTATATCATCGAGATGGTAAACAGGGGTATTTAAAAGACATTCCCTTAACATTGTCTTATATAGTCGATATTGCCGGAAAGTATCCAGAGTTAAGTTGGTTAAGTCATGTAGTTAAAAATAAAGTAATCCCGAACATTAAAGCACTTGAAACTGTGAACAAGGTTGAAGTATGAAGGCAATGATTTTAGCGGCAGGACGCGGCGAAAGAATGAAACCTCTAACCGACAATTGCCCTAAACCTTTATTGAAGGTAGCAGGAATATCTTTGATAGAACATCATTTGAATAATCTTAAGGCGGCAGGCATTACTGACATTATTATTAATCATGCTTGGCTAGGTAAGCAGATAGAAGAGTATTTTGACGATGGTAAGAAGTTTGGCGTCTCAATTAAATATAGTGCGGAGCTTGATGGTGCATTAGAAACTGCCGGCGGGATTGTTAAAGCATTGCCTTTATTGGGAAATAAGCCTTTTTTAATTGTTAATGGTGACATTTATTGTCAGTACCCATTTAAACAACTACCAGTATTAAAAGAGGGGGAGTTAGCTCACTTGATTTTGGTCAAAAACCCTGAACATAACCGACAAGGGGATTTTGCCTTTAGTAATGGCAAGAGTAATGACAAATTAAAGTGGGGTAAAGAACTTACTAATAAATATACTTATTCTGGTATAGGGCTATATCAGCCTAAATTATTTGCCAATATGAAGATTGAAAAAGCACCATTAGCACCCATCTTAATTGAAGCTATGAAAAAGGATGGTATAACAGGTAGTTTATATCCCGGCTTATGGAGCGATATTGGAACACCTGAGCGACTAGCACAAATTAATAAACAAATAATGGAAAAGTAATATGCGAATTTGGGGAAAAGTATTCGGTTTTGCGCTAGGGTTTATGGCGGGTCGAATAATTGGCGCAATTATTGGTTTATGGTTAGGTCATAAGTTTGATCAAGGTATGGGCATAGACTTCAACGCGTTCAATAAACAAAACGATAATGAACGTCAAAATGCCTTTTTTAAAGCGACGTTTTCGGTGATGGGCCATATAACCAAAGCGAGTGGTCGTGTTACCGAAGATGAAATTGCCTTTGCTCGTGGTGCTATGAAGCGTTGGGGATTAAATCAAAATACCACGACAATTGCCCAACAAGCATTTAATCAAGGCAAACAGGAGTTTTTTGACTTAGATAAACAACTAAGACAATTAAAGAGTTCTTGTTTTGGTCGACATGACTTATTGCAAATGTTTATTGAAATTCAAATTCAAGCGGCCTTTGCTGATGGTGAACTGCACCCTAAAGAGCGCCAAATCCTGCACAAGATTGCACGAAGTTTAGGCATATCGGCGCGAGAATTAGACTTTTTGTTAGATCGAATTGTTGCCGGAGAACAGTTCCATCAAGGCGGCGCAAAAACGCCTCAACAAGCGAAAACCCAATTGGAAAATGCTTATAAGATTCTTGGCGTTACTTCGAACACTGAGCATAAAGACGTGAAAAAAGCCTATCGCAAATTAATGTCTCAACATCACCCGGATAAACTTGTCGCGAAAGGCTTGCCACCAGAATTGATGGAAGACGCGAAACAAAAAGCGCAAGATATTCAAGCGGCATACGAATTAATTTCCGCCCAAAAATAAACGCATTAATTGTAGGGTCAGAGTCAAATTAAATAACTTTTGATATTTAATTTGACTCTGACCCTACTTTTTAATCGTAAAATTTAGGATCGGTTTTATTTGGTCTGGTTTTAAACCTACGATGCAGCCACATGTATTGCTCAGGCTCGCGTAGAATAGCCTGCTCCACCAGTTGATTTATTCTTATAATGTCTTGTTCATCATCACCGCTTGGGAAGTTTTCAAGTGCCGGTAAAAATTCTAGAATATAACCACTATCATCAGGCAAACGTCTAGGGATCAACATTAACGTTTTTACATTTTTGACTTTAGCAAATAACATTGTGCCGATAGTCGATGCAGTATGCTCTACATTAAAAAAAGGAACAAAAATAGAACGTTTTCGGCCATAATCCTGATCAGGTAAATACACGCAAGTCTCTTTTGCTCTAAGTGCTTTTATCATACCTTTAACATCGGTTTTATCGATCATGTACTTGTTTGAACGAGAGCGACCGCTATGCTGAAAATACTCCATTAATTCATTATGATTTGGACGATAAAAAGCCACGGTTGGATGAACATGACCGGTTGCGCGACCTGAAAATTCCAGACTAAGGTAATGCAAGGTGAGTAATAAAATGCCACTGCCATCAGCTTTTGCTTGTTCTAGATGCTCTAGCCCAGAAACCGTAATTTTCCGCTTTACCCGCCAATCAGGCCACCACCAGCCCATGCCGGTTTCAAATAAGCCAATACCTGTGTTTTCAAAATTCTTTTTCAGCATTACCTGGCGTTCTTGCTCAGAAAGTTGTGGAAAACAAACAGCAATGTTTTTCTTGGCAACTTTTAAGCGTGTGCCGCCAAACTTCATCATTAAGCGGCCAACCATACGACCCATCGTAAGTTGCACTTTATAAGGCAACCAGGAAATAGTGTACAAAATGATAACACCGAGCCAGGTTAGCCAATATTTTGGCAATAGGAAGCTAAGTTTAAATTTTTCTTGTATAACTTTATTTTTGCTCAAGGATCAATCAACTCATTGAAAAGCTTATGTTACACTATACTCAATAACACAAATAATTACCTGTTTAGGTCTAAGTTGAGTATCGAACTAGCATTTAGTATTCAACTATTATATCCATTTTGGAAACCAGTATGAAAGTAGATATCCCAAATTTTAATCAAGCCCGAGTTTTAGTCGTTGGTGATGTAATGTTAGATCGCTATTGGTCTGGACCTACAGCAAGGATCTCGCCAGAAGCGCCAGTACCTGTGGTTAAAATTAGTAATCATGAAGATAGACCAGGCGGCGCAGCGAATGTGGCATTAAACATCGCCAGTCTTGGTGGTCAAGTTACGCTTTCTGGGCTAACTGGTGACGATGATGTAGCCGAAAACCTAGACACTAACTTATCAGCGATGGATGTTATTTGTAAGTTTTCTCGCAACATTGATGTTCCGACCATAACGAAATTAAGAGTGTTAAGCCGTAATCAACAATTGCTGCGCTTAGATTTCGAAGAATCATTGCATCAATTAGATAAAACTGAACTCAATAATTTAGTGGAACAAAACATTAGGCAACATCACCTTTTATTACTGTCAGATTACGATAAAGGTACGTTATCTAACGTAAGTGAAATAATTGCTTTAGCAAAGAAAAATAATATTCCGGTGCTAGTTGATCCTAAAGGCTCTGATTTTTCAAAGTATAGAGGAGCAACATTAATCACTCCTAATTTATCTGAATTTGAAGGCGTTGTCGGGCCCTGTAAAGACGAGGCTGAATTAGTCTCTAAAGGTCAGCAGCTGCTGGTTGAACTCGACCTGGAAGCTTTGTTAGTAACTCGCTCAGAACACGGTATGACTCTAATTCGAGCGAATGAAGAAGAATTACATTTACCTACTCAAGCGCAGGAGGTTTATGATGTTACTGGTGCTGGTGATACTGTTATCGCAACGTTAGCCTTGGCTGTTGCCGCCGGTTCTTCTTTTTGCGAAGCTAGTGCATTAGCAAATATTGCAGCTGGTGTCGTTGTTGGCAAAATTGGTACATCAACTGTTAGTGAAGTGGAAATTGCCCAAGCTATTTCATCTGGACAAGAAAGCGGCTCAGGTGTGGTTAGTGAAGAGCAATTAAAAATTATGATCACGCAAGCAAAACAACGTGGTGAAAAAGTGGTTATGACTAATGGCTGTTTTGATATTTTACATGCTGGCCATGTATCTTATTTAAGTCATGCTGGTAATTTAGGCGATCGCTTAATTGTTGCTGTTAACGATGATGATTCAGTAAAACGACTAAAAGGCACCGGTCGTCCTGTAAATCCTATAGACAGACGTATGGCTGTTTTAGCTGGTTTAGGTGCAGTTGACTGGGTAGTAAGTTTTTCTGAAGATACGCCGCAACGATTAATTGCCAACTTATTACCTAATACCTTAGTGAAAGGCGGTGATTATAAAGTTGAAGATATTGCTGGCGGCAAAGAGGTAATTGCAGCAGGCGGTGAAGTACAGGTGCTTAATTTTGAAGAAGGCATTTCAACCACAGAGATAATTAACACAATCCGTTTAGAGGACTAGCCGAGTTACGAGGTTAACCATGAACTTGTTTCAGGGGCTTTATTACTAACGTAACGTTCGGATAAATTCGGAACAACCAAAAAATAAAGGCGACCAATCGGTCGCCTTTAAGTTTTCATACTAGTAGTTAAGTTTAGTTACTTTGCTAAAGTTAACCCTTGGTTGATTGCCGAAATATCTTCTTCTGAAATAGTACCTGCCGCTTCTTTTAAACGAAGCATATTAGTAATGTATGAGTAACGAGTACTCGATAGGTTACGTTTAGCATTGTACAAATTACGAGTACTTTCTAATACATCAACAATTGTACGAGTACCAACCTCAAAACCCGCTTCAGTTGCTTTTAATGCACTTTCAGCTGAAATTACCGACTGTTCGAATGCTTTTACGCCTGAGATAGTGGCGACAATAGTATTGTAAGAGTTGCGCGATTCACGAACGACACCGCGGTAGGTAATTTGCATATCTTGGCTCGCGGCAACATAGTTATGTTGGGCAGCGCGAACTTTAGAGCTGGTGTTACCACCAGAATAAATTGGCACACTTAACTGAATACCGATCGACTGATCATCTTGTTCAACCCCATTAAATGTATTACAACCACCATAGGAGCCATTCGCTACATCACATTCTCCATCAGTTTCAGTCGTGCCATAACTTCCCGTTAAACTCAATGTAGGCAGATGATCGGCACTTTCAATATCAATGGCTTCTTTAGCTATATCCATGCTGATTTTTTGCGAGATTAATTGTAGATTTTTCGCTTCGGCCATTTTCTGCCAGTCATTAGCACTACTTGGTGAAGGCATTGTCGCACTGAAACGCTCAGTGTTTAATACGTTTAAATCACGAGGGTAGCTACCGGTAATTTCACGTAAAATTTCTTCTGTAGTATAAACAGAGTTTTGCGCACGAATTTCTTCTGCTACTGAGTTATCAAATTGTGCTTGTGCTTCATGAACATCGGTAATCGCGGTTAAACCAACCGAGAAGCGTTGTTTAGTTTGCTCTAATTGACGTTCAATAGCCTTTTTCTCGGCAACTGCAAACTCTAAACCATCGTATGCGGCTAATACATCAAAGTAAGCACCTGTTACGCGAGTGATCATTTGTTGTTTAACAAACTGGTAATTTATATCACTTTGATGCGCACGTTTTTTCGACGTATCCAAGCCTAACCAGCTGCTGTGATGATAAAGTTGCATGCTTAGATCAAGACTCATACGAGTTCTTTCAGTTTCTTGGGTAAAAAGATCATTTTCTTCTTCAGAATCTGTAAAAGATGCATTGGCAGATAATTTTGGCAATAAAATAGAACGTGCTTGTTCAATGTTTTCTTGCGCAGCTTTATACTGAGCTTGCGCTTTCAATGAAGTTGGATCGTTTTGTAGTGCTAACTGGTATATTTCTTGTAAATCTTGCGCGGCTACCACTGAACTAGTACTAGCTAACACAACACCAACAAATAAAGAGTTAAGTCTGTTTGTCATGAGTTTCTTTTCCATTATTTACACAAACTGATATATATTTGCTAGTTAGTGTAACTGTTTTTAATGTTATGCTGAACAATAATAAGTCAATTCAACTTTAATAAAGTGTAACAGAATTTATTTGTAACAGACTGTTATTACTTATAAGAATTACAAACTATGCCAAAAAATAACATAATTAAACAGTATTGTTCTAACGATGTCACCGTTAAGGCACGCGATATTAAGTACCAAGGTTTTTTTCGTATTGATCAATATCAAATTAAGCATAGGTTATTTAATGGACAGTGGGGGAGTTTAATTTCACGTGAAATTTTTGAACGTGGTGATGCTGTTGTGTTAATCCCCTACGATCCAGTTAACAAAAAATTGTTATTAATAGAACAATTTCGTCCTGGTGCAATTCGTACAGAATCATGTCCTTGGTGTTTTGAATTTATTGCTGGCATGTTTAGCGATAATGAAAGCCCAATAGATGTTGTTATAAGGGAAGCCGAGGAAGAAGCTAACCTAGTTGTTAATGAAAGCCAAATGCGGCATGTAATGAATTATTTATCTAGCCCGGGTGGTACAAGTGAGAAATTGTACATGTATGTAGCTTTAATGGATCTTGCTAATGTGGTTAATGGTACTATCTCTGGTCTTGCAGAAGAAAATGAAGATATAAAATCGCATTTAATGGACTTAGATGAAGCCATTAATTTATTAAATGATGGTAAAATTAATAATGCCTCAACGGTTATTGGCTTACAGTGGTTGGCGTTAAACCACCAACATTTACTAGCAACTAAATAAAACTCAAAGGTGTTCTAAATAAATGACTAAATATCGGCCAAGTTTGAAAGGACTTGATCAATCATTTGAGAAAAACTATATGCTATTAACCCGGTTATTAGGGGGAATGGATGAGCCTTGCGAAGAGCGATATTTTTTTATTACCGATGTACTTGAATATAAGGTAGCTATATTAGAGAAAACTAAGTATACCCATTTAGTTGAATTTAAACAGCTTGTCAGTCAAACCGAGTCTTTAGCGAGTAAAGTACATTTGCCCAAGCCAAGTATGACAATACGCATTTATCATGACGCTCGTCTGGCAGAAGTGATCGAAAGCCAATACATAAAGCAAATTAAACCACGATATGATTATCCCAATCAGGAAATGCATTTACCTGATGAAAAACAACAAACTCAGCATTTTTTAACCGAGTGGCTTCACCTTTGTTTAACTGAAGGTAAAGCCAATATACAAGTTAATATCAAATAGTTAAAAACATAAAAGCTACAATTGCATATGAATCATTTAACCATAGCCCAATTTTCTGATTGTCATTTATTTTCTACGAAGGATGGTATGCATTGCGGCCGTAATGTATTTAGCAATTTATCCAGAGTACTTGCGGAACTTGCTGAAATGAAGTGTCTGGATGCGGCAGTTTTCACCGGTGACTTAACTCAAGATCACAGCGTTGCATCATATCAACTATTTAATCAAGCAGTTATAGATAGCAACCTTAATTGTCCTATATATTGGTTAGCCGGGAATCATGATGAGGTTGAGTTGTTGAATGAGCACTTAATAGCAAAAAATATTCAACCAGACAAAAACATACTAATCAGTAATTGGCGGTTGCTGTTAATCGATTCTAAAAGTGAAACGCCTGCTGGTTTGGTAAACAAAAAACAGCTAGATAGAATTCGACGCCAAAATGGTAAAGATGAATACACCTTAATCTTGATGCATCATCATGCTATTGATGTTGATTACTTTATTGATAAACATGGCCTTAAAAATCAAACTGAGTTTTGGCAAGCAATTAGCCAAAACAGCTCAATAAAAGCGATTTGTTGTGGCCATATACATAGGGGCTTAAATATAGCAGCAGAAAATCAAGATTTACCGCCACTATATACCTGTCCGGCTACTTCAATTCAATTTGACCCAGAAATTGAAACAGTTGCAGCGTTAAATATAGGACCGGGTTATCGAATGTTGAAATTATTTGCCAATGGCAACATAGAAACGTCTATCAATCATTTAAGCGAATAAAGCTATAACAGAATAAGATATGAAGAAAAAAATACTGGTGATTCATGGTTTTAACAGTTCACCACAATCTTTTAAAGCACAACTAACGAAGCAATATATACGACAACACCTTTCGCATGTGGACGTAGTATGCCCTCAGTTATTATCAAATCCCAATGCAGCAATTGCGCAGTTAATGGATATTATTGATAACGATAAGCAATGCCAATGGCACTTAACCGGCTCATCGCTTGGTGGTTTTTTTGCAACCTATTTAGCTGCTAAATACAACTTAAAAGCGGTTTTGATAAACCCTGCTATAAGGCCTTATGAATTACTAGAAGATATTCTAGGAGAGCAAATCAATCCATATACTAAGGAAGTGTATCAAGTCACCTTAGAGCATATGCAGCATTTAAAGGCATTTGAAATAGATAAAATAAACGCAAAAAATTTTTTAGTTATGGTACAAACAGGTGATGAAGTGTTAGATTATCAACAAGCAGTTGATAAATATCAGCACTGCCAACTTTGCGTACAACAAGGTGGTGATCATAGCTTTATTAATTTCGATGAAATGCTGCCCGATATCGTTAACTTTTTTCAGCTGAATAAAGCGGCTATGGATTAATATTAATTTAATAAAATAATTAATGACTAAACCGAATAGTTAACTTGATTCAAATGCTTAACTGAAGTAAAAATAAAACATAAACGCTGTTATAGATAATAAAATAACTAGAAGAATTCATGACTGATCAATATAACTCCGAATCCATTGAAGTATTAAGTGGTTTAGACCCAGTACGTCGCCGCCCGGGCATGTACACTGATACCGTTCGTCCAAATCACCTCGGCCAAGAAGTAATCGATAACTCTGTCGATGAAGCATTAGCGGGCCATGCCCAAAATATTCAGGTTATCTTACATGAAGACCAATCATTAGAAGTTATTGATGATGGTCGAGGTATGCCAACTGATATTCACCCTGAAGAAGGCGTCCCTGGTGTAGAGTTAATCTTTTGTCGGTTGCATGCTGGTGGTAAATTTTCAGGTGATAACTATCAATTTTCCGGTGGCTTACACGGTGTAGGTATTTCTGTTGTAAACGCATTATCTAATCGTGTTGAAGTAACCGTAAAACGCAATCAGCAAGTGTTTGAAATGGCTTTTGAACATGGAGAAAAAGTTTCAGACCTAACGGTTGTTGGCGAGGTTGGCAAACGTAACACTGGTACTAGAGTACGCTTTTGGCCCGATGCCAGTTATTTTGACTCACATAAGTTCTCGGTTTCAAAACTCATTCACATATTAAAAGCGAAAGCGGTACTTTGCCCTGGCTTAAATATAAAGTTCAATGACAAAGTGTCTAATACCAAACACCAATGGTGTTACCAAAATGGTTTAAAAGATTATTTAGTTGAAGCGCTTAAAGGTTATGTGAGTTTACCAGAAGAGCCTTTTATCGGTGCTTTTACTTCGACTCATGAAGCTGTAGATTGGGCTGTTTGTTGGTTACCTGAAGGTGGCGAAAGTGTTGGTGAGAGTTATGTTAACTTAATTCCAACCATTCAAGGTGGTACCCATGTTAATGGTTTACGCCAAGGCTTACTTGATTCAATGCGCGAGTTTTGTGAATTTAGAAATTTAATTCCTCGTGGCCTTAAATTAACACCAGATGATATTTGGGATAAATGTTCATATATTTTATCAGTTAAAATTCAAGACCCACAATTTGCAGGGCAAACTAAAGAGCGTTTATCGTCAAGACAATGTGCTGCTTTCGTATCAGGTGTAGTAAAAGACTCTTTTAGTTTATGGCTAAATGAACATACAGAAATAGCAGAAGCACTTGCCGAATTTTGTATTTCTAATGCTCAACGAAGATTACGAGCAAGTAAAAAAGTTGTACGTAAGAAAGTTACTCAAGGTCCAGCATTACCTGGTAAATTAACCGACTGTGGCTCTGGCGAGCCAGAGCGTACAGAATTATTCTTAGTGGAGGGTGACTCTGCCGGTGGTAGTGCCAAGCAAGCTCGCGATAGAGATTTTCAAGCGATTATGCCATTGCGCGGTAAGATTTTAAATTCTTGGGAGGTAGAGTCCGGTCAAATTTTAGCATCACAAGAGATTCATGATATTTCGGTGGCTTTAGGGATAGACCCTGATTCGGAAGATTTATCAACATTAAGATACGGAAAAATTTGTATTTTAGCGGATGCCGATTCCGATGGTCTGCATATCGCTACATTACTTTGTGCATTATTCACACAGCATTTTTTACCGCTTGTTCAGGCGGGGCATGTATTTGTTGCTATGCCACCGCTATACCGCATTGATATCGGTAAAGAAGTGTTTTACGCATTAGATGAACAAGAGAAAGATGGCGTACTCGACCGAATTGAGGCCGAGAAAAAACGCGGTAAAGTAAATGTACAACGTTTTAAAGGGTTAGGTGAGATGAACCCATTGCAACTTCGTGAAACCACCATGGATCCAAATACTCGCCGTTTAGTGCAACTTACCGTTGATGACTTTGATGTTACTATGGAACTGATGGATATGTTGTTATCTAAAAAACGATCTGGCGATCGTAAGGAATGGTTGCAAGATAAAGGAAATTTAGTCGATTTTGATTGATTTCTATAAATTATCGTAAACTTTAATGAGCCTAGATAACCGCAGGTTATCTAGGCTTTAGCCCTTCGAAAAGTTCATAATTACATTTCTAATACAAATTAATACCATTTACATACAGACAACATTTAATTAACAACTATACTTGTTAACAAGTTTAGTTATTTCAGTGAGTTAGTCTTTACATATTTACTGAATGTATATTGTAAAAATAATAAAAGGTAATGTTAATGAAAAAATTATTTGTAATACTCACAGCTCTAGTTCTATCTGCTTGTTCAGCGACCGGTGATACTCCGGCGGAACAAAAGTCTGCAATCGCTGCAATGAATAACCAAGTTATTGCTGATGTAGAAAAAGCTAGCCCTGGTGCTATGGCTCATATCAAATCTGCTCCAGGTTATGCGACCTTCAGTAATGCGCAAATAAATCTTATTTTTGTAGCTGCCGGTGGTGGTTATGGCGTGGTAAATAATAATCAAACTGGTAGTAAAACCTATATGGATATGTATGAAGGTGGCATAGGCTTTGGTCTAGGCGCTAAAGACTTTAGAGCTGTATTTGTTTTTAATACGGCCGAGTCAATGAATATGTTTGTCAAAGAAGGTTGGGCGTTTGGCGCAGAAGCTGATGCTGCAGCAAAAGCAGATGAAAAAGGTGGCGAAGTTGGCGGCGGCGTGACTATTGGCGACATCACAGTATATCAGCTCACTGAAACCGGCTTAGCTTTGCAAGCAACGGTTAAAGGCACCAAATATGTTAAAAATGATGAATTAAATTAATCCACTAATCGTAATTATACGAGAATGGCAACCAAGCAATTGGTTGCCATTTTTTTGCTCTGAAGCTGGCTACATGCTGTTTGTCATTAACCCCCCATGTCCTGATGTATATCATATGTTGTGCTAAAACTTTACAACAACGGATTGAAAATTAATGATAGAAAGAACTGATGAAACATATTGTTTTATCTTTGATTTCAATTTTATTGGCTTGTTCAAACACTTCTCCACTAGCAGGGCATCAGCGTGCAGGGATATTAAATATACAAGGTTCAACTATTGCGCAAGTTGATGTTAATGGGCAAACAACATTGATCTTTATTGATACTGCCCGGTTTTGGCAAAGTGATCGACTAAATTAAGTATTAATAACTTAATGGGTTACATTTAAGAAACATTACACTAACAAATCTATCGCACTTAATTATTCATTTAAATTTATAATCACCTTATTAAAAATAAACTTAAAAGTAAGGTATTTCTATGAAGTTAATTTTGGCTTTATTCGCTGCTATTGCCGTGTCAGGCTGTTCATCTATAGCAGATACTAGATATGAAATGGCAAATAATCATATGAATCAAATTAGTAATATCGAAGAAATTAGTCCTGGAGCACTAACTGAAATCAATGATGCACCAGGTTTTGCGGTATTTAGCACTGCAGAAGTTAACTTGTTGGTTGTATCAACGGGTACTGGTCATGGTGCGGTTTATAATAATGAAACTGGCGAAAGAATTTACATGGATGTGTTTGAGAGTGGTGTTGGTGTAGGGATCGGCGGTAAAGATGTAAACACTGTTTTGGTATTTAATACCATTGAGTCATTAGAGAAATTTACTAAAGATGGCTGGGTTTTTGATAATGAGCTGGATGCTACCGGTAATGGCTCCGTTGTAAACGGTGAAAAAATTGGTGATATAACTCTGTATCAGTCAACAAAGACCGGTGTAAATTTACACGCTATGCTAAAAGGTACGCGGTTTTCAAAAAGTGAATACTTGAATTAAATTGAAATAATAAAAAAAAGCCGGAAGTATTTTAAATGCCTCCGGCTTAATTGTGTGTACAATACTAATAAATACCTAAATAACAATGGTTTTAGTATGATTGAACAAGCTGACAAAACTCTTTGTCATATCTCCATAGGTACCAACAAACTTGCAAAAGCAAGCGAATTTTATGATGCATTGTTACCTACATTAGGCATCAATCGAGTAGTTGAGCATGAGCAAGCCGTTGCTTATGGAAAGAATAATTATCCAACATTTTGGCTGCAAATTCCTTATGACCAACAACAAGCTTCTGTTGGTAATGGCTCACATATAGGTTTTATGGCAAGCAATAAACAGCAGGTAAATAATTTTTATCAGTTAGCATTAGACTTGGGTGCCACTTGTAATGGTAAACCTGGAGCGAGATCTGAATACGGAGAACCGTATTATGGTTGTTTTGTTATAGACCTTGATGGACACAGAATTGAGGCAAGTTTTTGGGATGTAGAACTGGCAAAGAAAATATACGCTAAAAATCCCTAATTTATTCACAATTTCTATTTTGTGAATATCAAAATTGCGATAAAGTGGTAATATACCAAGTTAAATAAAATAATAATAAGCTAGCTAGCAGAGTGTACTGCCACTATAGGGAAAACCATTCGTTATGTCTGATGCAATCGAATTGAGTTTAGATGGGATTGAACAACTCCCACTTAGACGATTTACTGAAGATGCCTACCTAAACTATTCTATGTACGTGATCATGGATCGTGCTTTGCCGCATATTGGTGATGGCTTGAAGCCTGTACAACGACGCATTATTTACGCAATGAGCGAACTAGGCTTACATGCCGGCGCTAAATATAAAAAATCTGCGCGTACTGTTGGCGATGTATTAGGTAAATTTCATCCACATGGCGACTCTGCTTGTTATGAAGCTATGGTTTTAATGGCCCAACCTTTTTCATATCGCTATCCATTAGTTGATGGCCAAGGTAACTGGGGGGCACCAGATGATCCTAAATCATTTGCGGCAATGCGTTATACCGAATCAAAACTATCTAAATTTAGTGAGTTATTATTATCTGAGTTAGGCCAAGGCACAGTGGATTGGGCTCCAAACTTTGATGGCACAATGAAGGAGCCAAAAACACTACCAGCTCGTTTACCGCATATTATGTTAAATGGTATTACCGGTATCGCTGTTGGTATGGCGACCGATATTCCACCTCATAACGCCCGTGAAATGGCCAATGCATGTGTGCATTTAATTGAGCAACCTAAAGCCGAGTTAGGCGATTTACTTGAACATGTTCAAGGTCCTGATTATCCAACTGATGCTGAAATTATTACCCCAAGAAATGATATTGAAAAAATATATCAAACCGGTCGTGGTAGTATCAAAATGCGAGCTGTGTATGATGTTGAACAAGGTGATGTTGTTATCACTGCGTTGCCACATCAAGCATCAGGCGGGAAAATTTTAGAGCAAATCGCGGCACAAATGACCGCCAAAAAACTGCCGATGGTAGTTGATTTACGTGATGAATCTGATCATGAAAACCCAACGCGTTTAGTCATAATACCTAGATCAAATCGGGTTGATATAGAGCAGCTAATGCAGCATCTATTTGCCACCACTGATCTAGAGAAAAACTATCGTGTTAACTTAAACATGATTGGTTTGGATAACCGTCCTGCAGTTAAAAATTTAAAACAAATTTTAGCTGAGTGGATTGAATATCGCCGCGAAACAATTCGACGTCGATTGCAGTACCGCTTAGATAAAGTGCTAGCGCGATTGCATATTTTAGATGGCTTATTGGTGGCCTATTTAAACATTGATGAAGTTATTGCGATTATCCGTGAGTATGATGATCCTAAAGCAGAATTAATGAGCCGTTTTTCGTTAAGTAAAACGCAAGCCGAAGCAATTTTAGAAATAAAATTACGTCAATTAGCGAAACTTGAAGAAATTAAAATTCGTGCCGAGCAAGATGAGCTTGCAGCAGAGCGTGATTCACTCGAGCTAACCTTAGGCTCTAAAGCGCGAATGAACACGTTAATGAAAAAAGAAATTTTAGCTGCAGCAAAAGATTATGGTGATGAACGCCGATCAAAACTGATTGAGCGTGGTGAGGCGAAAGCACTGAATGAAAAAGACTTGATGCCATCAGAGCCTGTAACTGTTGTAGTATCTGACAAAGGCTGGGCAAGAGCTGCAAAAGGTCATGATATTGACGCATCAGGATTAAGCTATAAAGCTGGCGATGAATATTTATGTTCAGCCAAAGGGCGAAGTAATAGTCCGGCTGTATTTATTGACTCCAGCGGTAGAGCATTTGCCACCGATGCACATACTCTACCATCTGCTCGAAGCCAAGGTGAACCTCTTACTGGTCGTTTCAACTTAGCTGCCGGCGAAACCTTTACGCAAGTGGTAATGGCCAGTGATGAACAGAAATACTTATTAGCATCAGACAGTGGTTATGGTTTTATCGGTAACTTTGCCGATATGGTCTCGCGTAATAAAAACGGTAAAGCGTTATTAAGCTTACCACAGGGGGCGCAAGTGCTAGCGCCTGTTGAGGTGGATGATATTGACAACCAATTATGTCTGGCAATTACCACAGAAGGCAGAATGCTGTTATTCCCGTTAAAAGATTTACCACAATTGAGTAAAGGCAAGGGGAACAAGATTATTGGTATTCCTACGGCACGCGCAAAAGCGAGAGAAGAGTACGTAACCATTTTAACTATTGTCGGCACTGATGAGCCAATAACACTCTTTGCAGGTAAACGTAAGTTAACCCTTAAACCGAGCGATCTTGAACATTATCGAGGTGAGCGTGGCCGAAGAGGTAATAAACTTCCCCGTGGGTTGCAACGCGTTGAAAACATTTCTGTAGGCAACGATAGCGACGCTTAAACTACAAATAGTACCAACTTCAAATAACCCCAAAATACAATGTTTTGGGGTTATTTTTTGTGTATAATTGCGCCCTTATTCTTATTTTTAGGTTTTTGTGGGGCTTAAATTGTTAGCAGTAGTTCGTATTTTATTAGTAACCATCGCACTTTTGGTGATTTGTACCGTATCAATTTTGATGTGTATGGTAATTCCGTCTAACCGTAATAAGGCACACTACACCGCTCAGTTTGTTGGTGCATTGGCGAAACTATTTGGCATTGATGTAGAGATCAGAATGCCAAAAGAAGTCGAAGAGCTAGGCCCCGTTGTGTATGTTGCCAACCATCAAAATAATTACGATATTTTTACTGTAAGTGCGAGTTTACCTAAGCGTACGGTAAGTGTTGGTAAGAAAAGTCTGCGTTTGATCCCATTTTTTGGGCAAATGTATTGGTTTACCGGTAATATTTTGTTGGATAGAAATAATCGCTCTAAAGCCCATGGCACTATTTCTGCGACTGCCGATAAAATTAAAGAACGTAAAATTTCAGTATGGTTGTTTCCTGAAGGCACACGTAGTTATGGTCGTGGTCTGTTACCGTTTAAAACCGGCGCTTTTCATACCGCGAAACAAGCTGGCGTGCCAATAGTACCTGTATGTGTTAGCAATACCCATGATATGGTTGATTTAAACCGCTGGGATAATGGTAAAATGATCATTGAGTTTATGGCACCAATTAATATTGATGACGATTCTCGTGAATCAATTCGTCATATTGCCAATAACACCCACGAATTGATGCTCGCTAGAATTACTGATCTTAGTATTGAATCGGGCAATGAAATAATTAATGCTGAAACAGCAAAAGCAGGATAACTCGATGACAGAGCAAAGCGATACAAGATTAAATGCAGAAGAATTAAACGAATTACAAGAATGGTATGCTCATACAGAAGCGCTAGTAAATGAATTACTTGAAGATGGTTCGAACGATGAAGCCATGCATACCATCGAACACCACTTTGCCAGCTCAAGCTTTGAAGTGCTTGAGTCTGCAGCGATTGCAGCATTTAAACTTGGCTTAGAAGTTGAAGAACCAGAAGAAGCAGTGTTAGAAAATGGCGCTCGAGTTTTCGCTTTTGACATTGTTACAGAGCAATACCTTGATGAAGAAGATATCAAAGTAGAAACTAAAGCAATGTTCGAACTGGCGAAAAAATGTAATGTAGATTACGATGGTTGGGGAACTTACTTCGAAGAGTAGCTACTAGAGGGGATTTGATATGCAATGGTTAACGAATATTCTTCAGCCACAGATATTAGCTTTATTAATTCCGGTGATTGGTATAATCGCCTTTTTTGGCCATAAGGCTTTAAAGTCTCACCATCAACATTTAGAGCGTATGGAAAAGATCCGAAAAGGTATCGACCCTGATGCAAATGAATAAAACTCATCCATAAAAAGCGCTATTTAAGCGCTTTTTTTGATTCAGGGAATAATCAATGCAAATCACCATGGATGGTAATAGATTTGTAGATTCAGGGAATAATCAATGCAACGCCTTTCCATACATCCTGTATCCAAGGCATATAATACGTCCCTGTATAAATCACCATGGACCGTTCCATAACATCCAGTGATCATGGCATATATAACTTCTATGTTGAAAACGGTACTAGATTTGTAGATTGAGTAATAATTATTTTAAAAAGAATATTCTAAACCGACAATTAACAATACATCGTCGCTTTCTGGTAGCACACCATTCTCATCAGGGATCGGATCTTCGACTCGATCAACAATGGCTTTTAGCTCAATATCAAAATCTTTAACCACTTCAATATCGATACCTGTCTCTAAATGGTGAATTACTGAGCCAGACTCTTCACTAACAAATTTTGCGTTGTACAAAAATACATATTCAATATCGTCGGTAATATCACGTTCATAATTAGTACCAACAACCAATACTGGTGTTGTATCATCCTCTTCTTCATCTGCAGCAACATGATCGAAGGTGGTATATTGAACACTCGGACCGGCATACACATCCCATTTAGAGTCAGGTTCATCATAAATAATGTAACCTGCGGCAACACCTAAAGTTACTTGATGTTCGATATTAGTAAACTCGTTGGTATAATACTCAAAGCTGGGTAAACGGAAGAAAAAATTACGTGAGTAATACCAATCGTATGATGTATTAAAACGATGGTTCTCTTCAGTTTTTACTGTTTCACCCGTTTCCGGATCTTCAACTTCAGCAAAGATGCCTGTGTAACTTAACATTGTTCGAGATGTTGATGTTAAACGTCTGGCATTAGCTTGTAAGGCGTAATCAAAACGCTCAGAGTTACCACTCTTAAAATTCATACCTAAGCTTATATTACCGTCCCAAAGGCTCTCATCACTATGCTCTGATGCTGCAACGGTTAATAAGGTACTTCTAGGTATTGATACTCCTGGTTTGTCGATAAATGATACTTTATCTTCAGTTATCAATAATTGACCTTCATGGATTTCATCATTATCTAGGCGTATGCTCATAACATCTTTCGATCTAAGCTGAGCAATGTCTTTCATTTTAATGGTAACAATACCAAACTCATCGCTATCAAACTCCACTTCATCTTGATACATGGAGATGATATCACCGGCAACTAATTCACCATTTTTTAGTAGTATCCAGTCAAATTTTTTCGGAATTGCCGGCACATTAATTGGCCACTCAGGTGCAACTGAAGCTTCTTCTGCATTAACTACACTAGGCAAAACCGAGCTAGCAACAGTTACTAGCAAAATAGCTGGATAAAGTTTGAATTTTAATTTCATATAACTACGAATTAAACATTAATGTTTAGTATTTTAAACTACTATAACTTGAGTACACCTAAAAAAAAAGGTCAGTATAAAACTGACCTAGATTTAGTGATTTACAGGTAAACCACTGGTAAGCAACCGGTATATTAAAGGTTGGAAATTGTTTGTTTTTGCTCAGCTAACTTAGCTAGCATAGACTCAGCTTCGGCCAGTTTTTCTTGTTCTTTAGCAATAACCGCTTGTGGCGCTTTACTGACAAAGTTATCGTTGCTTAATTTACCACGGGTACGGGCCACGTCTTTTTCAAGCTTTTCAACGGCTTTACTTAAACGTGCCAGTTCAGCTTCAACATCAATTAAACCTGCCATTGGTATAAGCACGCTCATATCGCCTATTACGGCAGTTGCTGAAACTGGGCCATTATCATCGCTAGCTAATACTTCAATAGTGTCTAATTTCGCTAACGCACTTAAAAATGGTTTGTTGTCTTCTAAACGACGCGCATCTTCAGTATTCACTCCTTTAAGGAATACCGGTAATGGTTTGCTTGGCGCAATATCCATCTCACCACGAATATTACGAATAGCAATAATGAAACTTTTTACCCATTCCAAATCGTTAATTGCTTGCTCATCTAATTGCTCAGCATCAAATTGTGGGAAGCTTTGTACCATAATGCTATCTTCACTGAAATTAGCATTGGTAAGCGGTACGACGCGTTGCCAAATAGTTTCGGTGATGTAAGGCATTATTGGGTGCATTAAGCGTAATAATGCTTCTAATACTGTCACTAATGTATGACGAGTACCGCGTTGCTGTGCTTCATTACCTTTAAACAATACCGGTTTAGTTAGCTCAAGGTACCAGTCACAGAATTGATTCCAAGTGAACTCATATAACGCTTGTGACGCTAAATCGAAACGAAAAGAATCGAATGCCTCATGAACTGTTTTAACCGTTTGCTGGAATTGACCAATGATCCAACGATCAGCCAAAGATAATTCCATCTCACCACCAGCCAAGCCACAATCATGCTCTTCTGTATTCATTAATACATAACGACTGGCATTCCATAATTTGTTCGTAAAGTTACGGTAACCTTCAAGGCGCTTCATATCCCAGCTGATGTCACGTCCAGTAGATGCACATGCTGCTAAAGTAAAGCGTAGGGCATCAGTACCGTGAGCTTCTATGCCTTGTGGAAATTCTTTTTTGGTTAATTTTGTAATTTTTTGCGCCAGTTTGGGCTGCATCATATTACCAGTACGTTTTTCCAGCAAGTCTTCTAAGCCAATGCCATCGATCATATCTAACGGGTCGATCACGTTACCTTTTGATTTACTCATCTTATCGCCATTTTCATCGCGAATCAGACCAGTAACATAAACCTTTTTAAATGGTACTTGTGGTGTGCCGTCTTCATCTTTAACAAAGTGCATGGTCATCATGATCATACGGGCAACCCAGAAGAAGATAATATCGAAACCAGTAACCAACACATCAGTTGAATGGAACTTCTTCATTGCTTCTTCGTTGTCTGGCCAGCCTAAGGTAGAAAATGTCCAAAGTGCTGAAGAGAACCAGGTATCTAGCACATCATTATCTTGTGATAACGTAACAGCAGCATCTAAATTATTATTAGCGCGTACTTCCTCTTCGCTACGACCAACATAAACACGACCAGTGTTGTCATACCAGGCTGGAATTCTGTGCCCCCACCATAGTTGACGAGATACACACCAATCTTGAATGTCGCGCATCCAGGCAAAATACATGTTTTCATATTGCTTAGGCACGAACTCAATATCGCCATCTTCAACAGCTTTAATTGCTGGTTTGGCTAAAGTTTCTGCACGAACGTACCACTGGTCTGTAAGTAGTGGCTCAATAACAACACCTGAACGGTCACCATATGGTACGGTTAAGTCGTGATCTTTTACTTCATCTAATAGACCAAGTTCTTCGAATTTTGCCACGATAGCTTTACGGGCAACAAACCTGTCCATGCCAGCAAATTCTTGCGGGAGAGCAGGGCTGTATGCGTTTGAAACTTCACCATTACTGGCATAAATTTCTGCTGCCGATAGTATTGCTGCATTGCTATCAAAAATATTAATTAATGGTAACGAGTGGCGTTTACCTACTTCGTTATCATTGAAATCATGGGCAGGAGTTATTTTTACACACCCCGTGCCTTTTTCAATATCAGCATGCTCATCGCCAACAATAGGAATTAAACGGTTTACTAATGGTAATAAAATATTTTTACCAATTAAATCCTTATAACGTTCATCATCAGGGTTAACTGCAACGCCAGTATCACCAAGCATAGTTTCTGGACGTGTGGTGGCAACAACAATATAGTTTTTGCCATCAGCTGTTTTAACACCATCTGCTAATGGGTAGCGAAAATGCCACATGTGGCCTTTTTTGTCTTTGTTTTCAACTTCAAGATCTGAAATTGCAGTGTGCAATTTAGGATCCCAGTTTACCAAACGCTTACCACGATAAATTAAGTCATCTTCATATAAGCGGACAAACACTTCTTGCACGGCATTGCTCATGCCAGCATCCATGGTAAAACGCTCTCGGCCCCAATCGATTGAATTACCCAAACGGCGCATTTGCTTACCAATAGTGCCGCCAGACTCTTCTTTCCATTCCCAGATTTTATCGATAAACGCATCACGACCATAGTCATGACGGGTTTTATCTTCTTCGGCGCCAATTTTTCGCTCAACCACCATTTGCGTAGCAATGCCCGCATGGTCTGTACCCGTTTGCCATAACGTTGATTTACCTTGCATACGTTGATAGCGAATTAAGGTATCCATGATCGTTTGTTGAAAGGCATGGCCCATGTGTAGGCTACCCGTTACATTCGGTGGTGGAATAGCAATACAATAGCCATCACCTTCGGTAGTAGGACTAAAATAACCTTTCTCTTCCCAAGAAGAGTAAAGCGTTTGTTCGATATCAGCAGGGTTAAATGTTTTTTCCATGGTCTTCTATTTTTTACGCAGCTTGTACGGCAGGCGTTGTGCTTACATTAAAACCAAGCTGTTGATATGCGCGATATCTTAACCGGGCTAATTTTTTTAGCGCTTCGTCTGTTGGTACAAAGTCGATGATTTGTGAGAATTGACTGGCGAAGCTTGGTACTTGGCCAGACAAGTTAATTAATATATTTCTATTGTTCGTTGGTGCTTGCCAACTTATTTCAACGGGCGAACCACTATTTAAACCTTCACCAGGTAAATTATGTGGAACAAAACTGTTAGCATCAAATGCCCAGAGTAATTCATCAATTTTGTGCGCCATTTGTTGGTCATCACAAAAGATAAATACCCGTTGGTTTTGTCGGTAAAAGTCAGCGGCTTTTACGCAGGCTAAATTTAAATAACCAGTCAGGTGATCTTGTTCACTTTCAGTGTCGCTGTTTGCGTCGAGCAAATTAAAGAAAACCTGACCTGTCATGTTATTCGCCTTGTTCTTGACCGCTACGGTTTAACAAGAATTGGGTAAGCATACTAACCGGACGGCCCGTTGAGCCTTTGTTAGCGCCACTACGCCATGCGGTACCGGCAATATCTAAATGAGCCCAATGATACTTTTTAGTAAACTTAGATAGGAACACTGCTGCGGTAATTGTACCGGCTGCACGCCCGCCTAAGTTGGTAAAGTCGGCAAATGGACTGTCGAGTTGATCAGCGTAATCATCCCATAAGGGCAAACGCCATGCTCTGTCACCACTTTGATCTGAAGCGTTTAGTAGCTCATGAGCAAGTGGGTTATGAGAGCTTAATAAACCTGTGGCATGTGCGCCTAGAGCAATAACACAAGCACCGGTTAAAGTGGCTACATCGACAACAAGTTCTGGCTCAAAACGTTCTACGTAAGTTAATGCATCACAAAGAACCAATCGACCTTCAGCATCAGTATTTAATACTTCAACCGTTTGTCCTGACATAGTGGTTAATACATCGCCTGGACGGTATGCATTGGCATCCGGCATGTTTTCACAGCCCGCTAATACGCCAATAACATTAATTGGTAAGTCAAGTTGTACTAGTGAGTTCATCGCACCTAATACGCCGGCAGCTCCACCCATATCATATTTCATTTCATCCATAGCTTCTCCTGGTTTTAATGAAATACCACCTGAGTCAAAGGTTAAACCTTTACCAACAAGTACAATCGGTTTTGAATCATCGCCAGCGCCATTGTAGGTAATTACGCTCATTAATGATTCATTAACACTACCACGACCTACGGCAAGGTAAGAACCCATGCCCAGGCTTTCCATTTCAGCTTCATTAACCACATGAGTGCTGACTTTATCATTATTGGTGGCTAACTCTTCTGCTTGTTTAGCAAGGTAAGCAGGGTTACAAATGTTTGGTGGCAAGTTTGCAACGTCTTTACATACGGTAATACCGGCAGCAATGCCTAAACCGTGACTGATTGCTCGCTCACCCATAGGCAATTCACGACGAGTGGGTACATTGAAAACTATTTTACGAAGTGGACGACGTGCTTCTTCTTTACGAGTTTTTAAGCTATTAAAACTGTATAAACAATCTTGAGTTGCTTCAACTGCTTGACGAACTTTCCAGTAAGTGTCTCGGCCTTTAACGTGCAATTCTGATAAGAAACATACGGCTTCCATTGAGCCAGTTTCGTTAAGAGTGCTAATAGTCTTACTTATAATTTGACGATACTGGCGTTCATCCAGCTCACGCTCTTTGCCACAACCTACTAATAAAACGCGTTCGCTTAGAATATTCGGTACTTGATGTAATAATAACATCTGTCCTGATTTACCTTCTAAATCGCCACGACGTAAAAGGTTAGAAATATAACCGCCGCTGATCTCATCAAGTTGCTCAGCTACAGCTGACAAACGACGTGGCTCATACACACCAACTACGATGCAGGCACTGCGTTGTTTTTCTGGGCTGCCACTTTTTACACTGAACTCCATGAACACTCCTATTTAATACTTACTTTATGTTTAATTGCTTGTTTTTGGCTTATTTTGTCACTTTCAACTTGCTAAAATCTGCCTTTAGCAGATAGACTAAATAAGGCCTTTCGTTTTTATTTTCGCTGTATAAGCTATTATTATAGCTAGATTCAGCGCTGTTGCATTTTGGTTGCTAAACGAAACCAAAATTAATTATATATAAAAACGGTAAGTTTACTCAAAAATTGGCCAGTTGTCAGAAAAAAACTAAGTTTTTTGGATTAAATCAGTGATTATTTTTCGATATTTGTTAAATGAAGTAGGCAGAACACAGCTTGGTGTTTTCTTTGTGTTAATGACCATCTTCATCAGCCAAAAGTTTGTCCGTATTCTAGGTGATGCGTCTGATGGCGATTTCCCTGCGCAAATGGTTATAACCTTTATGGGCCTAACCATACCTCACCTTATGGGCATTCTATTACCACTTAGCTTATTTCTTGGTATTTTACTGGCTTATGGCCGTATTTATGCTGAAAACGAAATGACGGTTTTGCATGCTTGTGGTGTTAGTGAATGGTATGTGGTCAGAGTGACACTTGTTATTGCGTTTATCACCGCAGTTATCACTGGTGCATTCACACTTTACCTTTCACCATTAGCGGCTGAAACCGAATATCAAGTAAAAGAACAACTATCTAAAGATGTTGGTATTGCAGCATTGTCGGCGGGACGATTTCAAAAAACCAATAACGATGAAGCCGTAGTGTTTATCGAAAAAATTAATGATAACAATGAACTAGAAAAGGTGTTTGTCGCGCAATTGCCTAAAGGTGATGATGGCAAACAAGATCAGGTAAATGTAATTTATGCGGCCAAGGGTAAGGTCATTGAAGATGAAAGTGGTGCGCAGCGATTAATATTAGATATGGGCAATCGTTATCAAAAAAACAACATAAGTAAAGAATTTCAAACGTTATCTTTTGCTAATTATGAAATGCAAATTAAAGATCAAAAAGTAGAAGAACGTTTACGTAAATTAAGCGCAATTCCAACACTAGAATTATTAACAGATCCCTCGCATGAGGCTGCGGCTGAAGTGCAATGGCGCTTGTCCTTTCCGTTGTCAGTATTTATTTTAACATTGATCGCCGTACCATTGAGTGTTGTTAACCCTAGGCAAGGTAAATTTGCCAAAATGTTCCCTGCGCTTATGATGTTTTTAGGCTATTTCATTTTATTAACCAGTGCTCGTTCAGCAATGGATGACGGAAAAATTGCTCCAGAAGTGGGTTTATGGCCAATCCATTTAACCGCTTTATTTTTAGGATGGTCCCTACTTATAAAAAGTCGCGGTAGTGGTAAACGCTTAAAAGCCAGAATGTCTAGAGGTAAAAGCTAATGCGTATTTTAGACATCTATATTGGCAAAATTATCGCAACGACAACGTTTTTAACACTGGCTGTGTTAGTTAGCGTCAGTAGTATCATTAAATTTGTTGAACAAATGAGAGCGGTTGGCCGTGGTAGTTATGATTTAATTGATGCTGCCTTATTTGCTTTTTATGCAATGCCCAGAGATATCGAGATTTTTTTCCCTATGGCCGCGCTTGTTGGTGGCTTAATTGGTTTAGGGATGATGGCAAGTAATAGTGAATTGGTAGTCATGCAAGCTGCTGGTTTATCAAAAATACAAATTATTAAATCAGTGATGAAAACTGCAGCAATCTTGATTGTAATGAGTATGGCCGTTGGTGAATGGCTAGCGCCGCAAGGTGAAGCAACAGCTAGAGAGTTAAGAGCGCAAGCAATATCTGAAGGCAGCTTAATATCTTCTAAAAATGGGGTGTGGGCGAAAGACGGTGAACTTATTGTGCACATTACTGAGGTGGCAGATACTGGTACCTTAAAAAATATATCACTGTATAAATTTGATCAAAACTTACAAATGCAACAATGGTTAACGGCGAAAAATGCCAATTGGGTTGAAGACCATTGGCTATTGCATGATATAGAGATCTCTGAGTTTGCCCCGCAGCGTATTAATAATTCTATTGCAGATACGCAGGAATGGCAATCCTCACTCACACCAGAAAAATTAGGTGTAGTGACCGTAAAACCAGAAGCTTTATCGGTTCAAGGCTTGATAAGTTATTTAGATTACTTAGAGGAAAACAACCAAGATACTAGCCGTTATGAACTCGCCTTTTGGCGTAAACTGATGCAACCCATTACAGTCGCAGTCATGTTATTAGTGGCACTCTCTTACATTTTTGGACCACTTCGCTCGGTATCTATGGGCGCGAGAATTATGATGGGCATCGGGACAGGCATCACTTACGACTTTGCCAATCGAATGTTTGGTTCTATTAGTCAAACATTTCAACTGCCCCCATTTATTGGTGCTGTATTACCGAGTCTATTATTTGTTATGGTGGCTGTGTATTTGTTAAGACGCAAAGCTTAATTATCTCCGCTAAACAAAGCTAGAAAAATCACACCGTCAAACTGGAGGAGCCCTGGCGACATCCTGTACCCCCACCAGTAATAGTGTGCTTATAAAAATATTTTTTAGAGTCTCTGTACGCGTCGGGAGGTCCCTGATGTGGCTGCTCGGCAACTGCTCCTGAGTTGCACTACCTCATGTATCCAGCAGTCGTCCTCAGGGGGACTGCGTTCTTTTTAGGGAGAGGTTTGGTCTGCAATTCGCTCAGTTTAGCAAGTATTCAGCTGAATATTAATATCTACTTTATTTCGCCACTACGGGCTTTATTCGCTTCTAAGCTAAGCACAACTACTTCAGTGTCGGAAAATCTATCTTGTAGGGATAACTTGTTTTTACGATCAAAGATCACTATTAAATTACCTAAACCCATTAGGGTGAAAAATAAGCGCTTAACCCCCGTTTTCTTGGTAATTTTACTACCGTCAAGGTTTTGCACACGCAAACGCCAGGCTCGCATACCAATAGTTTGACCACTCTTAGCCCAAAAAAACACAAAGAAAAAACCAACCCAAAACAAACCCCAGCCAGTAATTATTGACTCATAAAAAAATGAATTGTTTTTTAAATCTATCGCATGCTCATAGCCTTGGTTATCAATAACCCCTTGCACAAACAAAAGCCCGAAAACCACAAATGCAATAGCACCGGCAAACATGTAAACGGCGATTGACAACAAAAAATCATAAACGTATGAGCCTAAACGACGCCTGAAACCTGCTCGAGGAAATGTTTCCATAAAATATTTAAAATGCCTAAATCAATTATGGCGCAAGTGTAGCATTTGCTATTTAAAAGGCAAAGAGGTTCCATATTTCTATCTGCGCGAGTACATAGTAACTATAAGTTTTTACCAGTGTTGAATTGTGCTTTCATTTTTAGAGTTAAAAATACCTGCCATTTTGTGGCGTTAATTATCGCTGGTACCTAATGTTTTAAATAAGCCAATGCTAAGGTAGAACATGTGAATCCTGGTAAGCTTCATAGCAGGTGACGGTTGGAGTTGAGAAGCACCGATTAGACTATAGTTAGAGGAACTGAACTAACGTATTGGTTAGCGCTTGTTTAAATTTTTTACAGTGATGTTCTACATTTTATTACTATTAATCTCAGTCTTATGCAGAGCTGAACAGCCTTTATCATCCGTTGATAATGTCGCTATCGCTCTTGAGAGGCAAACGCCTTTGAATCAAAATGTAGATTTAGATGGGCTTGTTTTTGCCAGTAAGAAGTCATTTTTTAATGCTTTTTTTATTGGTGGAGAGTTCACTTTCCTAGAAGAAGAAGTTGGCGATAGTCAATTTACGTTAACGCAACAACAAGTTATTTTAGGGTATAGGTATCCTGTTTCAACCAAGTTTGAAATGCGTTTGAGCATTGGCGGTATTCGAGAGGAATTAGAGCATACCAGCCAAAACTTTAATAGTAAGAGCGATGACGCATCTTTACAGGTAAAACTCACAGGGATATATGATGTTAATTTTATCCATTCATTGGGTAGTGCCTTGCATCATTATGAGCTTTATAATATTGAAAGATATTATTTAACCTTATTTTATCAATTTAAATTAACTCGAAAATGGCAAATTTATAGTCATCTGGAGTTAGGGTATAACACCAAGGTTGAGCATGATATTAATGGCTATCAATTACAACTTAAGTATGCCTTTTAGTTGTTCTCAGCTTTAAAGACTAAACATTACGGTAACCCCTGACTCACTTACTGGAATTACCCAGATGCTTTGTTGCGTGATATATAAAGCAAAACCACCAAATTTTTTTTCCACATATAAAGAATTTTTACCGCAAGATACTTCTCTTAATTCTCGGCCACCAGCGCCACTAATCACCATGTTTGGTAGCTGTGATTGTTCAATGTATTCTAAATTGTGTTCATGGCCTGACAGGTATAAGGGGACGTTGTAATGTATTAGTTGTTGTAAGAAATTGCCCTTTAAAATGTCTGTATCGCCATGACTACCATTTGAAAAGATAGGATGATGGCCAAAGACAATGTTAATTGCATTTGATTGTTGGTTTAGTTTTGAGCTGAGCCAAGCTAATTGTTCTAATTGTACAACCCCGAAAGTCATTGGCGTCGTGTCGGTAGCAATAATGTTTACCTGTAATGCTGAATCAGTATCAGCAATAGTTGCTGCATAATAGGGGCTTGGGTAAAACATATTTGAATGCTGTGCGCTAAAATCTATTAAGGCGTTAATACTGCCATCATGGTCATGGTTACCCGCGACAATATACCAAGGTAATTCATTTAATGAGAGTGGACCGTATATATCATGAAATTTTTGCATTCCGGCAATATCATCACTGTTCTTTAATCCTGAAGGGTAAAAGATATCACCAGTGTGAATGATGGCATCTAAGGGGAATTGTTGATGGTAGATATCTAAAATGTTGGCGCTGGTTAATTGATTCGAATCGCCGGTACCAGTATCGCCAATCACATAGAGGTGAATACCTGCTTGCAAAAAAATATTCGCATCAAAATCTTTTCCTTTGGTAGAGCAAACTCCACTAACTTGCTGTTGTACAGATTTATCGTCATCACCATTACAGCTTGAAATCAACAACAATACTGGGAAAAAGTAATAAAAGATTAACTTTTTAACATGCATGTTTCTCAGCCATTTAAAGCAGGTAACTAAATTATAGTCGGTAATTTTACTTTGTATTTATTCGGTCTTGCTCAGTTTACTCACCACACTTTCAATTGTTCCATTAACCAACTGCGTACGAATACCTGTACCTTCAACAACATCATTTATGCTTCTAACAATCTTGCCTTGTTCATCTCTGGTAATTGAATAGCCTCTGGCAATAGTTGCGAGTGGGCTTACAATATTTAAATTATGGGCAAATTTGGCTAGTTGCAATTGCTTGTTATCTTTAAGTAATAATTGCGCTCTTGTTAAACGACTCGCTAAATCGTAGAGCTTTACCTTAGCTAGCTGTACCTGCTGTTTTGGATTAGCACTCGATAATCTTTGTTGCAGTAATGTCGTTTGATTGTTTCTCTGGGCTTGTTGGGTAACGGTAATCTGATTTAAGCGCATAGTTAAATCATCAGCTCGTTGTTGCTGGTTTTGTAATTGTTTAACTGGGCTTGCCAGAGCTAATTGATGATTGAAGTACTGAAAGTTAGCTTTATGATCTTGCAGCGCTTGTTTGATTAAATGAGTTAAACGCTGGCGATAATGATTTATCTGGGTAAGTAATTGTTGGTTATCATTTGATACTAATTCCGCCGCTGCCGAAGGGGTAGGGGCGCGCATATCAGCAACATAATCAGACAAACTGGTATCAACCTCATGGCCTACCGCGCTGATAACCGGAATGTCACAATCAAAAATGGCTCTAACTACGGGTTCTTCATTAAAGGCCCATAAGTCTTCAAGAGAGCCTCCTCCTCTACCAACGATTAATACATTACATTCATCACGTTCATTAGCATTGTATATGGCATCACTAATTTGCTCTGCGGCTAAATCACCTTGTACTAGAGTAGGGTAGATCACAACTTCTATACTTGGATTTCTGCGCTTTAATACAGTGAGAATATCTTTCACTGCTGCGCCTGTGCTTGAGGTAATAATACCAACGGTTTTTACAAAATCAGGAATAGGCTGTTTATAGCGTTGCTCGAACAAGCCTTCAGCCATTAACTGGTTTTTCAACAATTCAAATTTTTGCCGAAGTAAACCTTCGCCAGCATCTTCCATTTGCTCAATAATTAATTGAAAATCGCCGCGCGGCTCATAAAGTGAAACCTTGGCTTTTACTAATACCTGTTGGCCGTTTTGTGGCTTAATTCGAGTGTAGCGATTACTGCCTTTAAACATAGCGCAGCGTACTTGTGCTTTACTGTCTTTTAACGATAAATACCAATGTCCAGAGCCTGCGGCGATGAAATTAGATATTTCACCACATAACCATAGGGTTCTTAGTTCGCTTTCTAAGATAAAACGTACTTTTTTGGTAAGCTCGCTTACCTGTAATATATGCTGTTTGCTCTGTTCTAAATGGTTCATTAGCTGCTTTTGTGATTATTTTTGAAATAAATGCTGTTTTTTACAAAATTTAAGTTTACCTAAGCGGGCAAAGTGGTTAAAATCCATTCGCAATTATTACTCCTATCTATTGGAGTACGACTCCCACATAAGCGAGAATGTTGCAATGCTAAGAATAGCCCAAGAAGCCCTAACCTTTGATGATGTACTACTTGTACCTGCCCACTCAACGGTTTTACCCCATACTGCAAGCCTAAAAACCAAACTTACCAGTAAGATTGAATTAAACGTGCCTATTTTATCTGCGTCTATGGACACAGTAACTGAAGCCCGTTTAGCTATAGCCTTAGCGCAAGAAGGTGGATTAGGTTTTATCCATAAAAACATGACTGTAGCAGAACAAGCTGCCAATGTTCGTCAAGTTAAAAAGTATGAAAGTGGCATTGTGACAGATCCTGTTACAGTTAGTCCAGATATTAGCATTCGTGAAGTGTTTTACCTTGCCGATGAGTTAAAATTCTCAGGTTTCCCTGTTGTCGATGGCGATAATAATCTTGTCGGTATTATTACTTCACGTGATTTACGTTTTGAAACAGACTTAGAAAAGAAAGTGTCCGACTTAATGACACCTAAAGATAAGTTGATTACCGTTAAAACTAATGCTGGACGTGAAGAAATTCTTAACAAAATGCATGCTAACCGTATTGAAAAAATCTTAGTGGTAAATGATGATTTTGTAATTATCGGCATGATCACCGCAAAAGATTACCAAAAAGCAGAAAGTAAACCAAACGCCTGTAAAGACGAACTTGGTCGTTTACGTGTCGGTGCTGCTGTTGGCGTTGGCGCAGGTACTGATGAACGTATCACGGCACTTGTTGAAGCTGGTGTTGATATCTTACTTATCGATACGTCACACGGACACTCACAAGGTGTTTTAGATAGAGTAAAAGAAACTCGTCAAGCTTTCCCCGATTTACAAATTGTTGCGGGTAACGTAGCGACTGCTGACGGCGCGAAAGCGCTAGCCGACGCTGGTGTTAACGCTGTTAAAGTTGGTATCGGCCCTGGTTCAATTTGTACAACTCGTATTGTTACCGGTTGTGGTGTGCCACAAATTACCGCTATTTCAGAAGCGGTTAAAGGTTTAGCTGGTACCGATATTCCTGTAATCGCCGATGGCGGTATTCGTTTCTCTGGTGATATAGCTAAAGCATTAGTTGCCGGTGCACACTGTGTAATGGTTGGTTCAATGCTTGCTGGTACTGAAGAAGCACCAGGTGAAGTTGAACTTTATCAAGGTCGATACTACAAATCGTACCGCGGCATGGGGTCACTGGGTGCAATGAACCAAAAAGAAGGTTCATCTGATCGTTACTTCCAAAAATCGGACGAAGCAGACAAATTAGTGCCAGAAGGCATTGAAGGCCGTGTTGCTTACAAAGGTCCTATGGCTGCAATCATTCACCAACAAATTGGCGGTATTCGCAGTGCTATGGGCTTAACCGGTTCTGCTGATATTGAAGAAATGCGTACTAAGCCACAGTTTGTGAAAATTACTGCAGCAGGCATGGGTGAGTCTCACGTGCACGACGTTACCATAACCAAAGAAGCGCCAAATTATAGATTGGGATAATTTTTCTATAGGAGTGGTTATTTGTCCCAATTTCGATTTTTAGTGTACTCATTTGCAAGAAACTCCGTGCACTAAAAACCGAACTAGAAACAAATTCCTCACTCCGGGCATAATCAATAGATAAATATGTTTTTGATTAAATCCAATAGTTAAATTATTACAACGTTAAGAAAATTTATATTTAATATTTAAGAGCTAAAAGAAAGCTTTTGAATCAAACAAAGAGAAAAGACTAATGAGTCAAGATATTCATGATCATCGAATTCTAATTTTAGATTTTGGTTCACAATACACTCAGTTAATTGCACGTCGTGTACGTGAAATTGGTGTTTACTGTGAACTTTGGGCATGGGATGTAACTGAAGAGCAAATTAAAGGCTTCAACCCGACAGGTATTATCCTGGCTGGTGGTCCAGAGTCTGTTACAGAGCATAACTCTCCACGTGCACCTGAATACGTATTTAACGCTGGCGTACCTATCTTAGGTATTTGTTACGGCATGCAAACTATGGCCGAACAACTTGGCGGTGCAGTACAAAGCTCTGAGCATAAAGAGTTTGGATACGCATCAGTTGAAGTATTAGGCGAGTCAGCTTTATTTAAAAATATTGAAGATTCAATTGGCTCTAATGGTAATGCATTATTAGATGTATGGATGAGTCACGGTGATAAGGTATCTGCAATTCCTGCAGGCTTTAATACTATTGCGCAAACACCAAGCTGTGCATATGCAGCTATGGCGAACGAAGAGAAGCAATTCTACGGCGTGCAATTCCACCCGGAAGTAACTCATACTAAGCAAGGTATGCGTTTACTTGAGCATTTTGTGGTTGATATTTGCCAATGTGAAAAGCTTTGGACCTCAGCAACAATCATCGAAGATGCTATCGCTAAAATGAAAGCTCAAATTGGCGATGATGAAGTGGTACTTGGGTTATCCGGTGGTGTTGATTCGTCAGTTGTAGCAATGCTTTTACATCGCGCAATTGGTGACAAGCTTACCTGTGTATTTGTTGATAATGGTTTACTTCGCTTAAACGAAGGCCAACAAGTTATGGATATGTTTGGTGATCACTTTGGTCTTAATATTATTCATGTAGATGCTGAAAATCGATTCTTAGATCGCATGGCAGGCGAAAGCGATCCTGAAGCTAAACGTAAAATTATTGGTAATGTTTTTGTAGAAATTTTTGACGAAGAAGCGGGCAAATTAAGTAATGCTAAATGGTTAGCGCAAGGTACAATTTACCCTGATGTTATCGAATCTGCAGCATCAGCTACCGGTAAAGCGCATGTGATCAAATCACACCATAATGTTGGCGGTTTGCCTGAAGATATGGAACTTGGTTTAGTTGAACCATTACGTGAATTATTTAAAGATGAAGTACGTAAGATTGGCTTAGAACTAGGTTTACCATATGACATGTTATATCGTCATCCATTCCCAGGACCTGGCTTAGGTGTTCGTATTTTAGGTGAAGTGAAAAAAGAATATGCAGACTTACTACGTCGCGCTGATCACATTTTCATCGAAGAATTACATAAACACGACTTATACAAAAAAGTAAGCCAGGCATTCACAGTATTTTTACCGGTACGATCTGTAGGTGTTATGGGTGATGCTCGTAAATACGATTGGGTGGTGAGTTTACGTTGTGTAGAAACTATCGACTTTATGACTGCTCGCTGGTCTCATTTACCATACGATTTCTTAGGGTTAGTATCTAACCGAATTATTAATGAAATTGATGGCATATCGCGTGTTGTTTACGATATCTCTGGTAAGCCACCAGCCACTATCGAGTGGGAATAATTTAAACTAGGACCAGTAAACTAGGGTCAGAGTCAAGTTTTTAAAAGCCTGCATTAGCAGGCTTTTTTAGTAAGGGGGGGGGACTGAATTAACTTAAGATTATCATGTATGGCTTAATTAACTTGACTCTGACCCTGTTTTTTATTTCAAATTTTGTTCAGCATAGTATTGCATTGCTTTACTGAAATGCTCGGCTAAACCTTCACCAAACTGATCAAAAGCCACCTTTTGATCATTATCATTGGCAATACTGTTGGCCATGGCATTAAATTTATCTTTGCTGATCAGTACCGATTTTTTTTGCAATGTTGATAAGGCAAATGTTGTATAGGCGAGGTAATGCTGGACAACAGCTTGCATCTCAGTTGAATCAATAGCTAACGTAAGTGTTTCAGCAATTTCTGCATTAACCGCTTCAGCCTTTTCTTTAAGTTGCATGGTTTCATCCATGGTTAAGTTCGCTAACTGCTCAAGACGTTGATCCACTTTATCATCACCAACACGTTCACGCGCTAGTTGTTCCTGACGTTCTAATTCTGCATTTTCAAATTCGTTGTCATTGTCTTTTTTATTTAGATCACTCATTGATATGTACCTTACTCTTAATTTTTAATGGCGCAATGTTGCCATAATGACTTAACTATAGCTATAGTAATGCCCTTTACATTTGTTTTTAAGGTTCATCATGATTTTATACGGTTCAACAACTTCTCCTTTCGTTCGACGCATTCGCTTATTTACGCACAGTATTCCCGTTGATTTCGTGGTGATGGATATTTTTGCCGGTGAAGACCGCAAAGTCCTTATCGAAAAAAATCCTACCTTAAAGGTGCCGTTTTTAGTAGATGGTGAGGTTAATGTTTATGATTCAAGAGTGATTCATCGCTACATTACTGATAAGTTCGAATTAACAGCGATAACTTGGCAACAAGAAAACACCTTAACCTTAATAGATTCAATTAGTGATTCGCTAGTGTCGATGTTTTTGCTTAGTCGTAGTGAAATTGACACTAGCGAGGATAAAATGTTTTTTAATTTGCAGCGCCAACGCAGTGAGATGGTTTTTGCTCAGCTTGAAAAGCAATGCTTAGCAGGAGAATTCGACGAATGGCATTATCCGAGTATTTGCTTGTATTGTTTGATCGATTGGGCACATTTTAGACCGCTTGTTGATTTTGCCGCTTACCCAACATTGTTAGAATTCTATAAAAATAATAGTAATCGTGAAGAGGTGAAAGAAACTGACCCAAGAGACTAGATTGGTTTAAAGAAAGACCAGATGCTTTAACTCCTGGTCTTTTTTGTTTGAGCGATTAACCAATAAACGCTAAATAACCCTGTAGAATTATTAAGTTGGCGATATCGATAAAGAATGCACCAACAATTGGTACCACCATAAATGCTTGTGGCGACGGTCCATTACGAGAAACCAAGGTACCCATGTTCATCACCGCAGTTGGGGTTGCCCCCATGCCAAACCCACAATGGCCACCGGCCATTACTGCCGCATCATAGTTTTTACCCATAAATTTATAGGTAATAAAGTAAGCAAATAGCCCCAGCATAATTGTTTGGCATACTAAAATAATAAGTAGCGGAATGGCTAAATCAAAAATTTCCCAAAGCTTTAAGCTCATTAGTGCCATAGATAAAAACAGTGCTAAAGAAACCGTACCTAGTATATCGACTGTTTCGTTATTAATTTTATAAGTTTTAGTGGATTCAGTGACGTTGGTGATGATTACACCGATAAATAATGCGTAAACAAAATTTGGGATCATTAAAGATTTTATCTCGAATGCGTCAATAAATTCTTTAAAGTATTTAGCCCCACCCACACAAATTAGTAATATAAACAATGTTTCAGACACTTTCTTGGCAGTAACTTTGTCTTCTTCTAATTGATTGTAAGTTACCAGTTCTGGATGAGTATCATGGTGATGGCCACCTTTGCCAAATTCAGACTCCAAACCATTTTTATCGATAATGCGCTGTGCTACTGGGCCACCGATTATGCCGCCCATAACTAAGCCAAAGGTTGCTGCAGCCATAGCCAATTCTAATGTTTGAATTCCGTACATTTCCTGGAACGTTGCAGCCCAGGCCGCGCCTGTACCATGGCCTCCTGATAAAGTAATAGAACCGGCTATTAATCCCATTAATGGTTCAAGCCCTAGTAATGACGCAAGACCTACTCCGACTCCGTTTTGGACAATAATATATAAAGAGGCAACACCTAAAAATATAAATACTTTTGCACCGCCCTGAGCAAGAAGTTTAAAGCTTGCCGACAAACCTACCGTTGAAAAAAACAGCAACATAAAAGTATCTTGTAAAGGTAAATTAAAAGTAATTGTTGTACCACTTGCATGCAATATAGTGATAATGATCGCTATAACTAATCCGCCTAATATAGGCTCAGGAAAATTGAATCGCTGTAATGGTTTAATTGAGTAGTTGATGAAACGCCCAATAAAGAGCACTAATATAGCGATAATTAATGACTCTATCGCATCGACTTCAATAACATTGTTCATAAGTTATTATTAACCTTTAATATATTCAGTTTTGGTTTGAAGGACCTTTTTAACTATAGAACAAAGTTTCTGTGATAGATTTTTTTTGACTGTTTTTTTCAATACATATCATTTATTTTACTTTTTAGGTCATACCGTGCTGTCTATTAAATAGACGAATGTCTAAAAAAAGCTCAGCTGCAGATTACAAATTCAAGCGCTTTTAGTGCTAGGTGTAACTGTTCTTTCTGGTTTTGTTCGTTGTTGTTTTTGTTTTGTATAAATAGCGTATTCAAGATGTTTTGATTTGTTTTTGTAGGGGCTTTATTACTAGAGATAATGAACTAAATCATTATGATTGCTCATCACAATCGTTGATATAGAAGTAGAGTTAAATAATGAACGCAATTAAAAATTCATTATCAGCTAAGGTTTTTCTTGGTTTGATATTTGGTTTAATCATAGGTTCGATGATTCAGTACGTTATCCCACCATCATGGGCAATGGTCTCATTTACAACAGAAGCTGCTGGCGGCTTAGGTGGTATGTTTGTATCAATGATAAAATTGATCGTTGTGCCATTAGTATTCATTTCTATCACTTGTGGAATTTGTGAATTAAAAGATTTATCAAGTTTTGGTCGTTTAGGCACTAAAACGTTTGGTTTATATATTATAAATACCATGTTAGCGATTGCCGGTACTATCGCCGTTGTAACTTGGTTAAAACCAGGTGTCGGTGTTAACTTAGGCGCAATGGCAGAATCCGTAACACTTGCCGCTACAGAAACGCCTAATATGTGGCAAATGGTGATTAATATTATCCCATCAAACCCGTTTGAAGCATTTGCGAAAGGCGATATGCTACAAATCATCTTTATGGCCATCATGACCGGTATTGCTATTCAAGCACTCGATAAACGCGGCGGTCCAGCGATTCGTACCTTTAAAATGGCTAATGAAGTCATGATGAAACTAATTACGTTAGTTATGTCACTTGCGCCATACGGTGTGTTTTTTCTAATGATTTCATTAGGTGCAACACTGGATTCAAGTAAAATGTTCGCAGTTGCCGGTTATATTGCACTGGTTGTAGCATCATTTATCTTTATGTTTATGGTTGTTTACCCAACAGTTGTATATTTGTCTACAGGTATTAAACCACTAACGTTTATCAAGCACACTCGTGAGCAAATCATGTTTTCATTATCAAGTGCTTCTTCAAACGCCACAATACCTGTAACGTTACGTACGGTTGTTGAAAAGTTAGGTGTGTCTAAATCTGTTGCTGGTTTTGGTGTGCCACTTGGCGCTACCATGAACATGTCTGGTGCTGCTATTTACACGACGATTGCAACAATGTTTGTGGCCAATGCTTATGGCATGCCAATGAGCCCAGAACAAATGCTACCATTGGCATTCACCGTATTATTACTTTCAATAGGTGCCGGTGGAGTTCCTGGTGGTGGTATCGTTTCAATCGGTATTTGTTTGCACACATTCGGTTTACCGGTTGAAGCATTAGCCATTGTTGCAGCGGTTGACCGTATTTGTGACATGTTCTGTACAACGGCTAATGTTGTTGGTGATACTGCAATTAACACTATTGTGGCAAAGTCAGAGGGTGAAATTCAATTATCTGTTGAACCTCAAATGGCGACAGCCAGAGTCGCTTAATAAACCCATAGAATTTTCAATTCAAGGATGAATTAACTTAAAAATGCCAAGGACGGTGTATATTCTGTTTACTACAGGGATGATGAGATAAAACTGTCATGGGCCATTACTGCTCCTTGTGAACATGGCATATACAGCTTCCATGTTGAAAACGCCCTTAAGTTTGTAAAGAGGGGGGAATGCAAATTGTTCTTAAATCATTTCCCCAGCATCAAAGCTGCATAAGTACCAGTTAGCTTTGTCATCCCAGTAAACTTTACCTTTTTCTAATTTCATCAAGCCCATTACAGGTTGTTGTTTTAAATAAGGCTGCCAATTAAATAAATTTTTATTACGGCTATACCAGCCACTGATCATTAATTTTATTTGTTTATTATTAACCTTAATAATTACAGCTTGGGCTTGAGCTTTAGCTGTATGTGAATTTATGTACCCCGATTCATCGGCAACTTTGTAAGTGACCATGCTATCGCGACAGATTTCCTGGTTAATATTGAATTCCAGTTTAACTGGATCATTAGTATTACTATTATTTGAAGCGATATCATTATTAATTGGAACTGGCGGAAAATTATTGCTTGTTGGTAATTCGCTCTCTTTTATTTGAATTTTATCCAATTGTTGTTGCACGTCAGAAGGATCAATATCTGCTAATAATACTTGAATGTCTGTTTTAATTTCTGGCTGTTCAGGCTCTTGAGCACAAGCATATAGAATGAATACTAAACCGGTATATAAAAATGAAGTTTTTAATAATTTATTGTTTTTATACATATTTTGACGTTTAATCTTTATTTTTTTGTTTTTTAGTTTAGCCATGTTTAAATAAACTTTCAGTTTGCATACCTGATTTATTGACTTTTCAATAGCATTGTTTCATTTATGAGCAGTTAAGCATAACAATTTTACAACAAATTAATTAATGTAATTTGTTTCTATTTACTCTATAATCGCGCCAATTTTTGACATATATATTAATTGAGGGCTTATCATGGCTATCGAACGTACTTTTTCTATCGTAAAACCAGACGCAGTTGCTAAAAACGTAATTGGTTCTATCTACAACCGTTTTGAATCAGCTGGTCTTAAGATCGTTGCAGCTAAAATGATGCACTTAAGCCGTGAAAAAGCTGAAGGTTTCTACGCAGAACACTCTGAGCGTCCTTTCTTTGGTGCTTTAGTTGACTTCATGACTTCTGGTCCTGTTATGGTTCAAGTTTTAGAAGGCGAAAACGCTGTTCTTAAAAACCGTGAAATCATGGGCGCTACTAACCCTGCTGAAGCTTTAGCAGGTACTTTACGTCACGATTTCGCTGAGTCAATCGACGAAAACGCATGTCACGGTTCAGATGCTTTAGAATCTGCTGCACGTGAAATTGCTTACTTCTTCTCTGATGAAGAAGTTTGTTCACGCACTCGTTAATTTAAACGAGCACTGAACTAGGAGTAAAGCACTAGGTTTATCAACTGTGCTTGTTCCACAAAAGGATTTTACTGTTTAAGGTAAAATCCTTTTGTTGTTTTAAGGCCTGTTTGTAACCAGCCTTAACAAAATCATAACAAAGCTAAATTGTTTCATTTGCTCGAAAAGTGTACAATTTGCACCCTTGAAATATTAAGTGAAGAGATTTACATGACCGACAATGCTGTTAAAAAGGTTAACTTACTAAATTTTGATCATCAGATGATGCGCGAATTTTTCGAATCAATTGGCGAAAAAGCTTTTCGTGCCGATCAGGTAATGAAGTGGATTTACCATTTTGGTTACGAAGATTTTGAGCAAATGACTAACCTGAACAAAGCATTGAAGCAAAAACTTGCCCGAATATGTGAAATCAAAGCACCAACCATTTCAGAAAAGCAAGTTTCTGAAGATGGCACTATAAAGTACGCATTATTACTTGAAGGTGGTCAAGAAGTTGAAACGGTATGGATCCCGGAAAAGGAGCGCGCTACTTTATGTGTTTCTTCACAAGTCGGTTGTGCGCTGGAATGTACGTTTTGTGCAACAGCAACACAAGGCTTTAACCGTAACTTGAATGTTTCTGAAATTATCGGCCAAGTTTGGCGTGTAGCTAATGATATTGGTGCAACTCGTATCGCCGGTACTCGTCCTATCACCAACATTGTAATGATGGGCATGGGTGAACCTCTGCTTAATATGAAAAACCTTATCCCGTCATTAGATACGTTTTTAAATGACTTAGGTTATGGTTTATCGAAGCGTCGCGTAACAGTAAGCACTTCGGGTGTTGTTCCTGCATTAGATATGCTTAAAGAAAAAATTGACTGTGCCTTAGCTATTTCTGTTCATGCTCCTGATAATGCATTACGTGATGTGTTAGTGCCAATCAATAAAAAATATCCATTAGAAGACTTTTTAGAAGCGAGCCGACGTTATATTGATGGTTCAAAAGCCAATAAACAAGTGACTGTTGAATATGTAATGTTAGATCACGTTAATGATTCAACCGAGCAAGCACATGAGTTGGCGAAAGTGCTTGAAGGCACACCAAGTAAGATTAACCTTATTCCGTTTAACCCATATCCAGGGTCACCTTACTCAAGACCGAGCAATTCTCGTATCGACAGGTTTGATAAAGTGCTACAAAGTTATGGGCTTACTGTTATCACTCGTCGCCCTCGTGGTGAGGATATTGACGCCGCTTGTGGTCAATTGGCCGGTGATGTATTTGATCGAACTAAACGCAGCGTTAAAAAACAACTGCAAGCTGACGAAATTTCTTTGAAAATGGTGTAATAGGTTTAATAGCAGGGTACACTGATGTTAAGTGTCACCCGCTTTATAACAATAACAAATATACCAGTGAGTTGCCGTATGCGAAAATTAGTACAAAATTCAGGGAAGATAGCATTTATTTTTATAGCCCTTGCTGGGCTTAGTGCCTGTGTTACTCAAAACTTTTCTGAAGATAAACCGGTTGTCGAGCGTGATTTCAATGACGATCAAAAAGCTCGAACTCGTATTTCTTTAGCTTTAGGCTATTTAAAAATGGGGAATACCGCACAAGCCAAGTATAACCTAGAAAAAGCCAAACAATTCTCACCAAATCTTGTCGATGTTTACACCGCTTTTGCTCATTATTATGAAAGTGTCGGTGAGTTTGAAAAAACTGAACAGTCATATTTAGAAGCACTGTCATTAGAAGATGAGGATGCTGATACTCTGAATAACTTTGGCGTGTTCTTATGTCGTCAAAACCGAGTAAACGAAGCAGAAAAATACTTTTTAAAAGCCATTGAAGTCCCGACCTATATTCGTGTTTCAGAAAGTTATGAAAACATTGCTCTTTGTCATTTGAAAGTTGATCAATACAGTAAAGCTGAACACGCGTTAAAGCGTAGTATTGCGCATAGCCCTAATAGCCCATCAAGTTTAATGCAAATGGCGCAACTGCAATACGCAAAAGGCAGTTATGAAAAAAGTTCTAATTACCTGAGCCGCTTCGAATTAGCAACAAGGCGGTTTACCCCGCAAGCAATTGCCCTGGCATTTAAAGTTCAGAAAAAACTGGGTAATGAAGAAGTGTCTAACAATTACGCCACTATGCTACTGAAAATGTTCCCTGATTCAAGCCAGGCTAAAGAATATTTAGATAATGAATTAGTACAAATAGAAGCGGATGAGTTGGCACTTAAATACCGAAAATATAAGCTTATAAATTCAGGTGTTAAGATAAATAAAAAGCCTATCGTTGTAGTCAATAAAGCAAAACCGAATAACCTTAACGCTGACGGTTTTAAACGAAGTGCGCCGACAATTACCGTAGTTAATGAAAAGTTAGTTGATGATGCAACTATCGCTCAGCAAACGGGTCAAAGTATTGCAAAGAATAGCCAAATTGATGCTCAGATGGCACCTAAAGCAGGACAATCACAGCCCGCTTCTCCATCGGTAACCAATGCGCCTAAAGCCGCAGCACCGATCAAATCAACACCGGTTAAAACTGTGGTGGTAAGTGCTAAGCCTAAATTAAACAGTGCAACCAAAGCTCAAACACCTGTGCCGGTAGCACAACAGAGTATTAGAATTGCTGATTTAGATAACCCTGTCCATACGGTACAAAAGGGTGAGAATTTATATCAAATATCAGTAAAATATAACATAACCATTAGTACTATTCGTCGCTGGAATGATCTTAAAAAAGAGACTATTCAAGTTGGCCAAGTGCTTAGATTAACGAAACCATAATTAGACTGAATATGAGTGACAACCAAGAACCTATTGATATCAGCGATGATATTGTTGTTATAGGGCCAGGCCAGATGTTGCGTGATGCTCGTACTGCGCTGGGGCTATCTGAAGCAGAAGTTGCTGAACATTTAAACCTTCGCCTTGCACTAATTGCCGATATTGAAAACGAACAGTTTGATGCTAATATCCCGTCAACATTTCTACGTGGGTATTTAAAAAACTACGCTAGATTTGTTGGTGTTAGTCAAGCTGATATTATTGCCAGTTATGAAATGTTAGCTGTAGCCGAAAAGCAGGGCGGCGAGATGAAAAGTTTCTCGCAAAGCACTCGCAAAAAAGCTGAAAATAATCGTTTAATGATGACTATTTATTTTATTGGCTTTGCTTTAGTCGCGTTATTTATTGTTTGGTGGTGGCAAGAGTCTAATGTTACTGCCCAAGAAGTTGTGGAAAATATTCCTGAGCAAACACAAACCTCCACTCCCTCTAAGATAGAAGTTCCACAAGTAGCCACTGATGCTGCAGCGACAAATACCAGTGAATTAACTGAAGAAGAACCTGCAGATAAAGCCTTTGAACAACATATGGCTAATAACGTTGAACCTCAAAATTCTGATACAGAATCGGTTGAAGTGAGTAAAATAGAAACACTACCAAGTGTGGCAGTAACTGCACCAGTAACTGAACAAGTCAGTCAATTAGAACAATTAGTGTTTCAATTTTCAGGTGATTGCTGGGTAAATATCTTTGATGCTGATGGTGAACGTTTAGCATGGGGCATTAAAAAAGCGGATTACATTATGACCTTGAACGGCAAGGCTCCTTTTTCAATTACCTTAGGAAAACCAGAATTGGTTTCAATAGATTATAATGAAGTAGCTATTGATATGAACCAATTCCAGCAAGGTCAAATTGCCAAATTTACTTGGCCCAAGTCATAGCAAAAAACATTGACAGTCTTTGTTATAAATAGATGAAATTATGTCAAGTAAACTTGGCTAAATTATTGAGTAATTATGTTTAGTGAAACCCCAATAAAGCGCCGTAAATCTACCCAGATAATGGTCGGCAATGTACCTGTAGGTGGTGATGCGCCAATTACCGTGCAGTCGATGACTAACACCTTAACTACAGATGTTGACGCAACCGTTGCGCAAATTCGTGCCCTAGAGAATGTTGGCGCTGACATCGTTCGGGTGAGCGTGCCAACTATGGATGCCGCAGAGGCATTTAAATTAATTAAACAGCAAGTGAAAGTACCGCTAGTTGCTGATATTCATTTTGACTACCGAATCGCTTTAAAAGTGGCTGAATATGGCGTTGATTGCTTGCGTATTAATCCTGGTAATATTGGTAATGAAAATAGAATTCGCTCAGTTGTAGAAGCCGCGCGCGATAAAAATATTCCAATTAGAATTGGCGTCAATGGTGGTTCTTTAGAAAAAGACCTGCAAGAGAAATACAAAGAGCCTAACCCTGAAGCGTTGCTGGAGTCAGCACTTAGACATGTTGATATTCTTGACCGACTTAACTTTGATCAATTCAAGGTGAGTGTAAAAGCTTCGGATGTATTCTTAGCCGTTGGTGCTTACCGTTTACTGGCCAAACAAATAAATAATCCATTACATTTAGGCATTACTGAAGCTGGCGGATTTCGCTCTGGTGCCGTTAAGTCGTCCGTAGGTATGGGAATGTTATTGGCTGAAGGTATAGGTGATACCTTGCGTGTTTCTTTAGCAGCAGACCCGGTTGAAGAAATCAAAGTTGGTTTTGATATTCTAAAATCATTACGACTGCGTAGCCGGGGTATCAACTTTATTGCTTGCCCAAGTTGTTCTCGTCAAGAGTTTGATGTTATTTCAACCGTTAATGCACTAGAAGAGCGATTAGAAGATTTAATCACCCCTATGGATGTATCGATTATCGGTTGTGTAGTTAATGGCCCAGGTGAAGCAACGGTTTCAGATCTTGGTTTAACCGGTAGTGCTCGTAAAAGTGGCTTTTATCTAGACGGTGAACGTCAACGCGAACGGATTGATAATGACAATATTGTTGATACGCTTGAGCAAAAAATTCGAGCTCGTGCCAGCCTTTTAGACGCAAATAATAAAATAGACGTTAAAGAAGTGTAAATAGGCGAACTACCTGAGAGTAATAATAGCGTAATGTGTTGTAAGAATGAGCACTTTTACCCTATAATGCCGCCTTTAATTTAATAAATTGCCAATGGTGTAAATACTAATGGCAATACTGATGAGAGCATCAAAAGTGAGTAAAGCGATTCAAGCAATTCGTGGTATGAATGACTGTTTGCCCGGTGAAACCAATAAGTGGCAAATGGTAGAAGACGCAATGCGTCGTGTTGCCGGTAATTATGGTTATGCAGAAATTCGTATGCCGGTTGTTGAATCAACCAACCTTTTTAAACGCGGTATTGGCGAAGTAACTGATATTGTTGAAAAGGAAATGTATACCTTTGACGACAGAAATGGCGATAGCCTGACATTACGTCCAGAAGGTACCGCAAGTTGTGTACGTGCTGGTAATCAACATGGTTTGCTTTACAACCAAGAACAGCGATTATGGTATATGGGGCCAATGTTCCGCCATGAACGTCCGCAAAAAGGTCGTTACCGCCAGTTCCATCAGTTTGGTATTGAAAGCTTTGGTATTGCAACGCCTGATATCGATGCAGAAGTTATTATGTTAAGTGCCAGACTTTGGCGGGAACTTGGCATCAATGAATTTGTCACACTAGAGTTGAATTCGTTAGGATCAAATCAAGCGCGAGCTGATTATCGTGATGCACTAGTTAAATTTTTAACGATACATGAAGATAAATTAGATGAAGATTCTAAACGCCGTATGCATGCAAACCCGCTACGGGTGTTGGATAGTAAAAATAAAGACGTACAAGCGCTGTTAGTTGATGCACCTAAGTTATCTGAATATTTAGATACAGAGTCAACTGAACATTTTGCCAATTTATGCCAGCGTTTAGACGCTGCTGGTATTAAATACAATATCAATGAGCGCTTGGTTCGTGGCTTAGACTACTACAATCGCACTGTGTTTGAATGGGTAACTGATAGCTTAGGCGCACAGGGTACTGTTTGTGCTGGTGGTCGTTACGATGGCTTAGTTGAGCAGTTAGGCGGAAAAGCAACGCCAGCTGTGGGGTTTGCCATGGGTATTGAGCGTTTAGTGTTAATGCTCACTGAGTTAGATAAACTAGCTAATATCCGCGCAACCACAGATGTTTATGTCGCTATGGTTGGTGAAAATGCGGAGCTTGCTGGAGTAGCATTAGCCGAACAATGGCGTGATGAGGTGCCTGGCATCCGTATTCAAAGTCATTGTGGTGGCGGTAAATTTAATAAACAAATGAAACGTGCAGATAAATCGGGTGCACAGGTTGCAATTATTTTAGGCGACTCTGAAATAGAACAACAGCAAGCTACGATAAAATATTTGCGTGAAAGTAAAGAACAGCAAACTGTGCCATTTAATAATGTTGCACAGCTATTAGAAGAATTAATTTAAGGGTAGAACAGTGGAAACTTATCAAACTGAAGAGCAACAAGTAGAAGCAATCAAAGGCTATTGGAAAGAAAATGGTAATTCATTAATTGCTGGTTTAGTTATTGGTTTAGGTGGTTTTATTGGTTGGAACTACTACCAAGACAGCGTGGTTGAAGCACAGCAAGTTGCTTCATACCAATTTCAACAGACTATGGAAGCCTTTGAAAGTAAAGAAACCGATTTCAGAGCAAATACCCAAGCATTTATTGATGCTAACTCATCTACTGCTTATTCAGCATTTGCTGCATTCGCATTAGCCAAGGATGCTGTTGAACATAAAGATTTTACTGGTGCTGAAGCTCAGTTAAACAAAGCTGTTGAACTTGCCGCCAGTGAAAACATTAAAGCTATTGCTTACTTGCGGTTAGCTCGTGTACAAGTGCAACTTGAAGCATTTGATAATGCACTAGCTACCTTAGCGCAAACTATGCCTACAACATTTAAGGCAAGCATTGAAGAGATCAAAGGCGACACTTACCTTAAACAAGGTAACACTGAGCTTGCTCGTGCAGCTTATCAAGCCGCAGCCGATGCTGGTGGTTTACAAGCTAACCCAACATTACAAATTAAATTGGATGATTTAGCGGTTAACGTAGCCGGTTAATGGAGAGTTTTGTGACATTTTTTAACAAACGAATTTTAACCGCTTTACTACTTTCTAGCGCTTTAGTTGCTTGTTCATCTGATGATGATGAAGAAGAGTTACCGGCCTTTGCCGAATTAACTGAAATTGAAGAGCAGTTTGAACCTGAAGTTATTTGGGATGAAGGTATTGGCGATGGTGTAGAACACTATTTCTCACGCTTATCTCCTACAATTGCCTATGGCAAAGTGTTCACTGCAGACCGATTAGGTGATGCCTATGCGCTTGATTTAGCAACAGGTGACGAGCTATGGTCTATTGACTTAAGTGATGTTAACGATGAACGTAGTTTCTTCGATGATCGCGTATCAGCTCGTATTGCTGGCGGCGCATCTACAGGCTACAACAAAGTTGTTTGGGGTAGTGAAAATGGCGACGTGTTTGCCTTAAATGCTGAAACTGGCGAGCTAGAGTGGCAAGTTAAGGTTCCAGGTGAAGTTATTTCAAAACCTGAATTTGATAGTAACTTAGTAATCATCAATACCGCCTCTGGCGCCTTAGTTGCGTTAGATGTAACAACCGGTGAAGAAGTATGGAAAGCAGAGCAATCGGTACCTCCGTTGTCATTACGTGGTGTTAGTGGCGTAGCTATTAATTCGGGTGGTGTGTTTGTTGGTTTAGCATCTGGCGAAATTGGTGTATTCATTATTGAAAATGGCCAACAAGGTTGGACGAAAGAAATTGGCGAGCCTAGTGGCTCTACTGAATTACAACGCATAGTCGATGTTGATGTAACTCCAGTTATTTTTGGTGATAAAGTTTTCGCGATATCTGCAAACGGTAATTTAGCGGCAATCGATCTTCGTAGTGGTCGAGAAGTATGGAAGCGCAAGTACTCGTCTTACCGTAAATTAACAATTTCAGGTAACCAAATTTTTGCTACAGACATACAAGGTCACTTGTATGCGATTAATCGTAATTCTGGTATGGAATTATGGAGTAATCTAGCACTGACGAACCGTGGTACCACTGGTGCCGCAAGCGTTGGTGATTACGTGGTTGTTGGTGATTTTGAAGGTTATTTACATTGGATAAGCAAAGAGGACGGCACTATTGTTGCCCGTCATCACGTTGATTCAAGCGGTATTTACGTAACACCTGTTGTGCATGAAGGCTTGTTATATGTACAAAGCCGTGATGGTGATTTAGAAGTGATTAAAACACCAGAAATCATTAAGGCTAGTGCCGAGTAAAGTTAGAAGGCGATAATTAATCTATCGTCTTTCTGACAGTTTGCTAAAATTATTAACGGTCGCACATTTCATGTGCGACCGTTATTTGTTTCATTTTATTGAGTTTTTAAGCTCTATATCTAATTTTTTGAGGTAGCCATGCTTCCTGTTGTAGCCCTGGTTGGGCGCCCAAATGTTGGTAAATCAACATTATTTAACCGCTTAACTCGCACACGTGATGCACTAGTTGCTGATTACCCTGGTTTAACCCGTGATCGACAATACGGCCAAGCGAACGTTGAAGGTTTGCCGTTCATTGTTATTGATACTGGTGGTATTGAAGGTAATGAGCAAGGCATTGACGCCAAAATGGCAGAGCAATCTCTTCTAGCAATTGAAGAAGCTGATGCAGTACTGTTCATGGTAGACGCCCGGACAGGTTCAACTTCTGCCGATATTGCGATAAGTGAGCATTTACGCAAGCAAAGTAAAAAAGTTTTCTTGGTTGCCAATAAAATCGATGGCGTTGACGCTGACTCTGCCGTAGCTGAGTTTTACGACATCGGTTTAGGTGAAGTGCATCCTATTGCCGCTGCCCATAATCGCGGTGTTACTCAGTTAATTAATTTAGCCTTGGCGCCACATATTGAAGAACTTTCTGCACAGGTTGAAGAAACTGAGATTATCGATTTAGCCGAAGGCGAAGAATATGATGACTCTGCAGAAACGCAACAAGACGATAAAATCAAACTGGCCATTATCGGTAAGCCAAATGTAGGTAAGTCAACACTAACTAACCGCATACTAGGTGAAGAACGGGTTGTTGTTTATGATATGCCAGGTACTACGCGTGATAGCGTATACATTCCAATGGAACGTGGCGATCGCGAATATACTTTAATTGATACTGCTGGTGTGCGCCGTCGTAAAAATATGACCGATGCTGTAGAGAAGTTCTCCGTTATTAAAACCCTACAAGCCATTCAAGACTCGAATGTAGTTATGTTACTTATCGACGCGCGTGACGGTATTACAGACCAAGATTTAAGCCTATTAGGTTTTGTGCTTGAGTCTGGTCGCTCATTAGTACTTGTTATTAATAAGTGGGATGGTTTAGATACTGACATTAAAGACCGAGTTAAATCTGAGCTTGATCGCCGTTTGGGCTTTATTGATTTTGCCCGTATTCATTTTATTTCAGCCTTGCATGGCACTGGTGTTGGTAACTTGTTCGAATCGGTTGAAGAAGCATTCGACTCTGCAACTAAACGAACTTCAACTGCGATGCTGACGAAAATATTGGAAATGGCGGCGTTTGATCATCAACCGCCGTTGGTTCGTGGTAATCGAATTAAGCTTAAGTATGCTCATGCTGGTGGTTATAACCCGCCATTAATTGTTATTCACGGTAACTTGGTAGATAGCTTACCGTTGTCGTACAAACGCTACTTAATTAACTATTTCCGTAAATCACTTAAAATTATGGGCACACCAATTAAAGTAGAGTTTAGAGGTACAGCTAACCCGTTTGCTGGTAAACGCAAGCTAACTTATACCGAGCGTAAGAAAAAAGCGCGTGAAACACAAGGCTGGAGTGACGAAGCTAAAGCCAATAAAAAGTAACTGTTTTTATAACTATCAAAGGCGACTATCTAAGTCGCCTTTTTTTACATCAAGGATGATGGAATGCCGACTTGCCATGGATGGCAATTAAGTCGGCTCACATCAAGGGTGAGGGAATGCAAACATCCAAATCTAATACAGTCATACCTTATTTACGTCATTTCCGCGTAGGCGGTAATCTAAAATCAACCATTCAAGCTTTTTTACAGGCAAAAAAAATGCCACCTAAGAAGGTGGCATAAAAAATAGCATTTCAGGGAGGAAAACTATATAAAGTTAACTGTGTTTAATAATACACGAACTGAAAATTAACTCTGTTATCCAAATGTAAAAGTAATAGCAAAGTTGTTTTTATGCATGTTAACCATTGATTTGTACAAAACATAAGCAGATAAACCACAACTCAAAAAAAACGCTTGCGAGTTAATACAAGTAATCTATAATGCCACTCATCAACTTACACAGTTGAGCATGTGTTGCCGGAGTGGTGGAATTGGTAGACACGACGGATTCAAAATCCGTTGCCTTCGGGCGTGCCGGTTCAAGTCCGGCTTCCGGTACCATTTAAAACCTAGCTATTGCTAGGTTTTTTGTTTCTAGTGTTTTAAAAAGTCTATTTATTCAATTTCTCTGATGCGTGTTTGTGCTTTCTTTATAGCATCATCAAGTAACCATTTAAGTTTTATTCTAACTTCTTCTAGTTGTGTTTTGTCTGATAGATTTTTTAATTCTTCAGGGTCGTTGTGATGATCGTATAATTCAGCACCCATGATGCCATCACCCCATTCACTATAACGGTACCTGTCGGTACGTATTGAATGCCCCCTAATTTTTGTATAAGCATATTCACCATTTTCTCCGCGGTTACGATTTAAAATTGTTGAGTATGCAGATGTTCTAACAACTTGAGTGGTGTCTTCTAAGCTTGGCGTTAAGTCAAAACCTTGTAAATATGCTGGCGGTGTTAAATTGGTTAATGCTGCCAGGGTAGGGTATATGTCTAATAGTTCGGTTGGGGCATTGATAACATTATGGCCCTTGGTGATTTTGGGTACTTTAATTATCATTGGTGTACGGGCTGAGCCCTCAAATAAACTGCCCTTTTGCCACAAGTCGTGTTGACCAAGTTCATAGCCATGATCTGACAAAAATACGACTATAGTGTTATCTGCTAGTTCTAACTCTTCAAGTACATCCATAACCCTACCTATTTGAGCATCTACATAACTAATTGCCGCATAGTAACCTCGAATAATTTTTTTTCGTTGTTCAATGGTTAAACTACGTTGGTGGGGCCTATCTTTTAATGCAATGGCAGGGATGTCATAACGATCGTTTTTTGGCGCAACATATGGTTTGATGTTTTCTAGCTCATAAAGGTCAAAGTATTTTTGTGGGGCTACAAAAGGTGTATGCGGGCGGTAAAAACCAGCGCCAATAAAAAATGGCTTACCTGTTTTGCTAGGGTGGTGCTCTTTTAATAGTTTGATTGTTTCATTAGCCACTATGCCATCGGTGTGCAGTTCATCGCCTTCTTGAGTTGCAAGAAAACTTAAAACACCACCAAACGATTGATTTTTTAACGCATCAGGGTTAAATGATTTAACTTTAGGCTCTAATGTTGCCTTATCAACACCAATTGGGTTAACCGCTTCATGCCAAGATAATTCATCATCTGCGCCAGAAGTACCAATTTGATTTGGGACCCCTTGATGATAAATCTTACCAACTCTTGCGGTAAAGTACCCCTGTTGCTTAAACATTTGCGGCATAGTTGTTACGTTGGGAATATGCGGGCGAAAGTGCGAAGTTAATTGCGTGTGTGAGCCATGGGCGATAACACCTGTCTGATCAGGATATAAACCCGTCATAAAGCTTGCTCTACTTGGTGTACACAGTGGTGCCTGACTATACGCTTTGGTAAAAACAGCTCCATTGTTAGCAAGCGCATCGATATTCGGGCTTTTAACCAGAGGATGCCCATATAGACCCAAGTCATTGTTCATATCATCAACAGTAATGAATAAAACGTTCAAAGGGGGTTCTATAGCAACAGCCTCACAAAAAATAAAGCTGATACATAAAACGACTAGTTTTGATAAAGTTCGCATTTTTCGCCTTCTTGCAATTATTATTTTAAACTAACAATTAATGATATCGTTGTCATTGCTTCATGGTATAAGATTTTAACTGTGAAATAAAAGCAAAAATTTAATAAAAATAATTAAGCCGACCTTTTTGTCCTAAATAAATCCCTGTATACTTCTTGTCTATGAGTAGTATTGCACCCCTGTCATCGAACTCGATGTTATTCCATAAAACAATTATCCACCCGTCTAGTAAAGAATGGGTCGTTTTTGTGCATGGTGCTGGCGGCAGTTCGTCAATTTGGTTTAAGCAAATTAAAGAGTACAAAAAGCATTTTAATTTAGTCTTTATTGATTTACGCGGTCATGGCCGTTCAGCAGCTGTTACTTTTAAAGAGTTACTCAAGAGTGGATATACCTTTAATGACGTTGCCCTTGATATTGTGCAAGTGCTCGATCATTTAAAAATAAAAGGTGCTCACTTTGTCGGGATCTCTCTGGGTACTATACTAATTCAAAAGCTGGCAGAGCTTGCGCCAAATAGAGTTAAAACAATGGTGCTGGGTGGAGCGGTGACTCGTTTTGATTTTCGCTCGAATACGCTGGTGAAGCTTGGCGACTTTTTTAAGCACGTAATGCCTTATATGTGGCTGTACCGACTATTTGCCTATATTTTAATGCCGCAAAAAGGTCAGGTAGAATCACGTAGCATGTTTATTAAAGATGCGAGAAAGCTTTGTCAAAAAGAGTTTAAGCGCTGGTTCAAATTAGCTGCCGATGTAAACCCCTTAATGAAGTTTTACAAAGAAAATGAAATCAACAAACCGACGCTATATTTGATGGGTAAGAATGATTATATGTTTATGCGTCCGGTGAAAGAAATGGTCGCTAGGCACAAAAGCAGTCAACTCACCGAAATTAGTGATTGTGGTCATGTATGTAATGTTGAAAAGCCAAAAGAATTTAATCAACATTCGATTGAATTCATCAAGAATAATGGTTGAGCGGGACAATGTTTTTAGAATAAATAACTAAGTCCAAGCAATATTAATAATCCTCCTAAATATTTACTAATTATTTCACCTTTTGGAAATGCCTTTTCTACCAGCACAACTAAGGTAAGTACTAAAATCCATTGTAAGTTCATCACTCCGGTAACAAATAAAATAGCCATTAAAAACCAACAACAACCCACACAATAGCTGCCATGTTTAATGCCTAAGCTGATAGCACTTTTTATACCCGCTTGCCAGTCTCCTGTCAGTAGAGAAAGTGGCGAACGACATAGTTTTAAACATTGCTGTTTTAACGGCGTGAATTGATAAATACCGGCAATTATTAAGATAATGGCACTAAATTTCAGGTTAGCACTATTCATCATTGGGCTAAGAAGCTCTAGGTGATGTAGCCAGGTTTGTACAATGGTGATTGCTAAGCTATAAACTGTCCAGGCAATTAGGTAACCCAAAGAAAAGAATATAGTAGGGGTGTAGCTAGCCCCGTTTTGTTGTCGTTGTTGGTTGATTTTATTGATGAGCAAAATAACGGGCAGAGCAGACGGCAGCATCATGCCAGCCATCATTATCGCCCACATCATAAACAAAAGAGCAATATCAGCATTCGACCAAGTAGCTACAGGAGCCATATTCATGGTCATACCGTAAAGCATGTAATACCAGCTCAAATAAATGAGCAGGCCTATGGTCATTAATACTAAGCATTTATTAACAATATTTTGCAATCGTAAACTCTACACGTTAAGCATTAGGCCAGTTAACAGTTGCTTTTGCCGCAAAGGTGTCTGAATAATTAAACGATAAATTGCCATGCTCTACCTTTAACGATGTTGTTTTGCCAACAAAGCCATCATTCCACATAAAACCGCCACCAGGAAAGGTGATATGAACTCTATTTTCTTCACCTGTTACCGGGTTTATATGCGGGGTTTGACCCGCTTCTAGAATACCTGAAATAGAGACGGTTGACGTATGATCTTGGGGATCCATTTCAATATCACTAATTATTGGACCATCGAATTCTGAAAATAGTGTTGCTATGGCTTCAACCGGCATGCCGCCAGCTTGGCCTGAGAAAATAGTTGCTAAAGCCGTTACTTGCTCTTCAGTGGCGACTCTATCAATAAATAGTGCGCCTTTGCCACCGCCATCATGCATAGCTTTTGGCCACATAGCGACAAACACCGCTTTTAACCCAGATAAATCTAGATCGTTAAAATGGCCTTTTATCACCTGCCAGCCTAAAATTGCATCACAACCGCCATTATCACTACTAGGGAAACCGCCGAATTGGCATCCACATCCATGACTGCAGCTACAACTTTCAATTTGGTGCATGGATAATGCCCACGGGTATTCGTTAGACATAATTAACTCCTTTATAAAAGTGGGTTAAGTATAGACTATAAGTTGTATGTTTTTTTAGGCAGAAACGAAATGTTATTCGTGAATAAAATGCTGTTTAAGCGAATTGTTCCAACCGTTAATTTAAAATTTATTAACGGCTGAAACTTGGCTGTCTACCTTGAACTTACCTTAATAACCACGATGTCTTGAGCCTTATCTGCAGGCACGTATTGCGCAATTTCAGTAAAAGACACCGGATTTTTCTTGTAAGCATTGATAAATTTTGCCGTTCGTAGTGAATTATAAGAATATGCGAAATCAGCGATGTTCTGTTCATTACACTTAAGATGATTGGCAATTACCTGATAAGTAAAACCATTATTTTTAACCGTTCTCGTATAGCGAAGCAAATTGTCTTGAACAGCTGCCACACAAACTTTAGTTAACGGATGATCATCAGAAGCAACAAACTTATACTGGCTAGCAAAAGTTGCAGGTGATATCCCTATTAATAGGGCGATAATCGACAATTTGGTAAACTTCATAATACCCTCCTTTACCAATTGTGAACAACATACTGTCTTAGCAGGTGCAGAGAGTTACCAGAGCACAAAAGCTAAGGGGTACCTAAGTATAGTAAAGATTCTGGATTTTGATCTATTGCTGCATAGGTATATTTATTGGGTAAAACGAGTACTGTTAAGTAATTGTATTAGCGTTTTATTTTAAATAAACGCTTCGTTAAGAAGCGCTTATTGATGAATACTCTAGCACTAATTAAGTAAATGTTTGTGCGGAAAGTAATTCATCACCAGTTAGTTTTTCACGATTTTTAGCAAACCATAAATAAAATATTGGTAATACGATTAGTGTAAATACAGTACCAATAAGCATGCCTGCAACTAATATAATGCCAATACTGTTACGAGCTTCGGCCCCCGCTCCGGTTACCAAAACTAAAGGGAAATGACCAAAAACGGTAGCACCAGTTGTCATCAAAATTGGTCGTAATCTCGTTGTTGCTGCAATAATAACTGCTTCAAATTTACTCTTGCCTTGCTCTTGAACATGATTGGCAAATTCAACAATTAAAATACCATTTTTGGTGATCAGGCCAACAAGAGTAATTAGACCAATTTGTGAGTAAATGTTTACTGTAGTTAATTCTATAAACGGTATTAATAAAGCGCCAGAGAGAGCTAATGGCACACAACCTAGTAATACAACAAGCGGATCACTAAAACTATTAAACTGCACCGCCAAAATCAAAAAAACGATAATTAATGACACCATTAATACTGTCACTAATGTATTGCCTTCTTTCCTGATTTGCCGTGACTCCCCAGCATAATCAAGTCGATAGGATTTTGGTAAAATATCTTGGGCAACTTGCTCAATGGCAGTTAATGCCTCTTCTTTACTAAATCCTGGTAACAAACCACCATAAATTTTCACTGAATTTACTTGGCTAAAAGTGGTAAGTTGCCTAGGACCTGTCACCCAATTTAATGAGGCAAAGCTAGATACCGGAATGAACCCGCCATTGGCCAGCTTTATATTTAGGTGCAGAATGTTTTCTGGTTTACCTCTTACTTCGCTCTCAACCATAGGAATAACTTGATATGCTTTACCGTTTGAATCAAAGCGGTTAACGTAATTACTTGATAAGAACACACTTAATTGTTGGTTCACATCATTAAAGTCCAAATCAAAATCAGCAAGTTTTGTTCGATCAATTTTCAATTCTATTTTTGGCAAATCTATTTTTAGATCAGAATCGGCAAACAAGAACATACCACTTTTCATTGCACTGCCAACAAGTTGGTCGGCATATACTTTCATTTCTTCATAAGGCGATGATGATTTTAATACTATTTCAACATCAAATTGTCCTGCGGTTGGTAAAGAGGGGGGTAATATTGGCAGTGAATTCAAACCAGAGTTTTGAACCAAATTCATATACACAGGAGGAACGAGTTCAGCAATGTTTTCATCACGTTGGTTCGGCTTCACAAAACCTAAGCCACCAAAGCCACCACTATTAAATATTACCTGCCACATTTCTGTTGCGTTTGGGATTGCCAGCAAGCCGTCAACCATTTTAGTGGTATTTTCAACGTTATATTCTAACGATGATTGTGGTGGTGATTGCACAATGATAATAATTTGGCTTTGATCTTCTATAGGCGCCAACTCTTTTGCTGAAAACAAATAAAACGGCACTGCCAATAAACTTATAATTATGGCAATAAAGAAAACCTGATATTTAACATCAAATATTTTGTTTAAAAGCTTGGCGTAAGTATTTTGCAATTTAGTGAATATATTATTCACCTTAATGGTTAGTTTTCCTTCTTCTCCACCTTTAGCAGATACATGCGCACTCATTATTGGTGATAAAGTGATTGCCACCACGCCAGAAATGATAACGGCTATAGCTAAAGTAAAAGCAAACTCTTTAAATAACATCCCTGTTAACCCAGATAAGAAGCCGATGGGAGCATATACGGCTGCCAAGGTTAATGTCATTGATATAATTGGCACCAGTAACTGTCTTGCACTAAGTAACGCCGCTTGTCTTCTGCTCATCCCTTCGCGCATGAATCGTGACACATTTTCAACCACTACAATAGCGTCATCTACCACTAAACCAACACACAAAACAATAGCTAATACGGTTAACAAGTTTAATGAAAACCCCATTAACGACATTGCTGCAATGGCACCTAAAATTGATATAGGTATAGTAATCAAAGGCACTAACGCAGCCCTGAAAGAGCCCATTAAGAAAAGAACAACTAAACCGACAATGGTAATGGTTTCTAATAAGGTGATTACAATTTCTTTTAATGCATCACGCATATATAAAGTGCCGTCATAGGCAAATTCAACTTTCATTCCGTGTGGCAAAGTTAAGTTAATTTCGTCAACAGCTTTATACAAGCCATTACCAATGGTGATTTCATTGGCGCCGGGTAATGGCCAAACTGAAATATAAACTGTATCGCTATGGTTTATTCTAGCGCTTATATTCGCTTCTTCTGCGCCTAAGGTTATTTGTGCAATATCTTTTAAATAAATAACGTCGTTGTCTATGCGTTTAACCACTAAGTTTTCAAAACCTTGCACCGTTGAAAGTTGAGAATTGGTTACTATGTCAATGCGTTGTCTTGAATTTTGGCTGTAACCCATAGTTGCAATAGAGTTGTTATTTCTTAAGGCATTAAACACTTCATCCGTACTGAGATTAAAAGTAGCTAATTTAGCTGTATCGAGGTTTACTCGCATTGCCGGTATTCTGCCGCCTTCTAATTGTACTCGTTGCACACCCTCAACATTATTTAAAATAGGGTTCACTTGCCGATTTAAATAATCAGATACCTGAGACTTATTTAAATCGCCATAGCTTACATTCAGATAAAAAGCGGCAAACGTTCGATCGGTTCTAACTACTGAAACGGCAGGATCTTGTGCGCCTTGTGGTAATTCAAATCGAATTTGGCTTAGTTTAGTATTTAGCTCTGCTAACGCTCTTGTACTGTCTTCATTAAGTTTAAGCCAGGCAGTTACTTTGCTTGTTCCTGAAGTGGTAACCGAGTCAACATAATCAACACCGGGTATTGTTGAAGCAACACGTTCTATAGGATCACTAATGAAGCCTTTTACGACCTTTGCCGATGCTCCGGTATAGTATGTGTCAATCACTAGTGACGAGCTTTCCATTTGTGGAAATTGGATCACCGGTATATTGAAAACTGCCCATAGTCCAGAAAGACAGATCACAATAGATAATACAACTGCCATTACCGGGCGACGGACAAAAATATCCATAACACTATTTTTAGTTTTTAAGGTGTTGAACATCAGACTAACCTTTACCCGTCAATTAATTTATTGATAAATACTTTCATGCCCGTTTGCAGTTTAAAGGCGCCATCGGTGGCAATGATCTGATCTTTGAGCAAACCACTACTTATTATTGCTTGCTCTGCTATACGCTCTAACACAACTACTTTTTGACGTTCAGCTCGATAACTACCACCTGCTTCAGGTTGCAGTACAAAAACATAATCACCAAATTGATCATGGGTTAGAGCTAAATCAGGAATAGCTATCCGACTTTTACTATCTTCTACGGCAACCGTAACATTTACCAGAGTATTAGGGCGCAAAGGTAATTCAGCTTTCAATATTTTGGCGCGATATTTTAAATGACGAGAGTTGGCCGATAATGTGGGATTGATGGCAATGATCTGTCCCTTAATCTGATTTGTACGAGAGCCTACTTTGTTGATCAAAACTGTGGTGTGAAGTGGCAAATCGTTATAAGTTTGCGGCAAAGAAAAATCAATCCAGAGGTAGTCATCAACTCCTACCAAGGTATTGATCAAGGTATTGTTGTCCAGGTATTGTCCAACTTCCAAATTGTTGATACCAACAACGGCGGTAAATGGCGCCTTGATAATTTTTTTAGAAATACTATCTTGTAATAAAGTTACATTGGAGTGCGCCAACGCATAGTCAGCATGGGCTTGATCGACTAATTCTTGGCTTACTTCATTACTTTCTTTTAATGTAGTGTAACGTGTCAGATTATGCTTGCTTAACGTTAGTTGAGCATTCGCGGCAATTAATTTAGCTTTTTCTTCAGTGTGCTGAAGCTCGACCAGTATTTGCCCTTTTTCTACCACGCTGCCTGATACCAAATTAAGAGCAATAATTTTTCCGGCCAATTCATTTTTTAATTCAAGTTGTTTTACCGCTTTAACTTCACCACTTACTTGTGTTGTTTTTTGAAACTCAATTGAGGCTGCCTTTATCGCATCGACGGTTGCTGAAGGTTCAAATTGTTGCTCAGCCGCAGTTGGTGGCGACATCAGTAATTGCTTGTAATGATATAAACTAAATAAGGTAATAGTTAATAGAAACAAGGTGATGAGCCAAGGCTTAAATTTCATGGTTGATCCAACTAGTGTAAAAACATTATTAATAAATGTTAAAGGGGCATTTTTCCAGGCAATAATTTTAAGCGGAAAATAGTGCTATTTCTATGAGAAATGTTAATGAAATGTTGCAAAATATTTCATCAAGGAAGCTCATTGCATCCAAGCATTGATAATTATCAACCTTAGAGTAGTATAAAAATCAATCAATACAAGGATTTTGAATATGATAGGGTAGGCAAATAGTAAAACTATTTTAGTAATTCGTGGCCTTCTGGAAGTTGTTTCTGGATCCACAGTGCAAGCTTATGTTTCATGCTTAACAGGTCTTCCTGATCTTCAGGTAATGGGTGGACTAGTTTATCTTGTACTAATAAACGATATAGCGCCTCAACTTTTTGTTTCGCTGCATCGGTTGCACCAAAGCTTTTGAAACCACGGTTAATTGCGTACTTTTCACCAACACTAAGGGCTATTTTTAATAAAGCCTGTTCATTTTTTATTTTTTTCATACGCGTTCCATATCAGGGGAAATTGATTATCTAATTGGTATTATTGTAAAAATTCGCTGCGTGTCGCCGGGTTACTTTTAAAACAACCGCTTAGGGCTGTTGTAGTGGTACTTGAGTTTGAGTCCATAACGCCACGAGCTTTCACACAATAATGCACGGCATTGATTGTTACCGCAACATGTTCTGTGTCTAGTAAGGCTTTTAATGAGATCAAAATTTGTTGAGTTAAGCGCTCTTGAACTTGTGGGCGTTGAGCAAAAAATCGCACCAGACGATTGATTTTTGATAAGCCAATAATTTTCTCTTTCGGAATGTAAGCAACTTTCGCTAAGCCATCTATAGTGACAAAATGATGTTCACAAGTACTGGTTAAATTTATATCTTTAACCATGATCATTTCATCATTAGCCATTTTGTTTTCAATAACAGAGATTTTAGGAAAGTTACTATAATCAAGGCCAGAGAAAATTTCTTGCACATACATTTTTGCGATGCGATGCGGTGTTTCCTGTAAGCTGTCATCGGTTAAATCTAACCCTAAGGTGTCACAAATATCGGTAAAAGACTGTTTGATCTTTTGATACTTTTCATCATTACTAAGCTCTTTATTACTATGCATAGGCGTTTCTAAACCCGCAGCAATTAATGCATGTTGCACAATTTTAGCCGCAGGACTGCTTGCTTTGTTACTACTAATGCTCGCCAGTTTTTTTGCTTGCATGCTATTCATAATCTCTTTCTCTGTTATCAATACTTAGCTTAATCTCAACCGAATTAAATCAAGCGGATTAAACTAGGTGTCGGCCACCGTTTAAGTGTAGTGTATGGCCAGTGATATACCTACTGTTTAGTAGATATTGCACTGCTTCAACCCCTTCAATTTCTCCGGGGGCAATTTGCATTAATGATTTCTGCAGGGTTTTTTGTTTATAACTCTCGCTGTCGCTTTCATTGAACATTAACAACGATGGCGCAATCGAATTAACTTTTACCTTTGGTGCTAACAGGGCCGAAAAAGACAAGGTTAAATTGGCTAATGCAGCTTTACTGGCGGCATAAGCTATATGCTTTTTACTACCTTTATCAACAACAAAGTCGGTTAAGTGAATTATACTGGCTGTGCTCAAGTTTTGTTGATAATAGTTTTCCAATAAAGGCTGAAAAGCTAAATTAAGCTGATAGGGCGCTTGCACATGAACTTGCATCATTGTTTGCATGGTTACGCTAGCTGAAACCGTAGTGCTTTCAGCTAACCAATCTGACGCGTTATGTATTACGGCTTTTAATGAAGAATAATGGTTTTGTATGTACTGGTTAAAGTCATCAATTCCTGCGTCAGTGGAAAAGTCGGCTTTGATACAAGTAATACCAAGCTTTTGTAATTCTGCAATTGATTCACGTTCTGTTCTATAAGTAATCACAACAGGCGTGAGTTTACTGTGTAAAGCTTTTGCTAATGCCAAGCCTAATCTTTGCCCACCACCGGTGATAACTATTGCATTATCTATCATAAGTTACTGGCGTTTGGCACTTAAGGTAAGTGATACCGAATCAGCGAATCGCAGCGCATGCGGTTTCTCTACCGTAACTTTTGCAAAGGTAACAAGCTTGGACGTCATGGCAATTTCTAATAAATCTGAAGTTAGCTTTTCTAGCAGTTTAAAATTGCCACCTTCAACATGACTGATCATTTTTTTAGTAATGGTTTTATAATTTAAAGCTTGTGCTGCTTCATCGGTAGTACAGGCGTTACCTGCCGGGTAACGTATTTGAGCATTTATGACAATGTCTTGCTGTTTGCTTATTTCTTCGGGGTTAAAGCCAATATAAGTGCGCAAGCGTAAATTAATGATATCGATGGTTGCATCGTCCATAATTAAGGTATTGGTATTATTTTGTATTTTTTGTACCGAACTCATGCTGATCTCTACTGATACTTTTGCTTAAGTATAACAAGATGCAGAAACAATGAAACGCTAGAAAGTGAAAATAAACAAGAGTAGAACCAGTACCGGTTCTACTCTTGCTTCTTTAAGGTGAGATGGTTTAAACGCTATTCATTCCTGCAATTTGATGCCAGTAGCCATTTGAGTGGTTGCAAGGCAGCTTCTCAAAGGTTGGTTGTTGTTCTTTAGCGATAAAATTATCAAGTATAGTGAAAGTGTTTTCTGCCTGCGGACTTATACGAATGATATCAATCAAGCCTTGCATACTTGTTATGTCATTACTTAGGTCATAACAATCGCCCGACATGGTTTGAATACCATTTAATACAAACAGCTGTTTATCTTCCTGGCTGTCAGCAATGCGCCCACTTGGATAATTTATACAACAAAGCTGACAATCATCTTTACTTTTGTTTTCACTTCTTGCGGTAAAGCAGCGGGCTGAATAGGCCAACGGTAAATGCCCATATGATTGAGTTTCAACTTCAAATTTTTCGCGCAGTCCTTGGTTAGCCAAGTCATCCAATGTCTGTTTTATCCAGTCTCTACCAAGTTCTACAGGCGTCACCCAACGTTTCATTCCCATGTTAATTAAACGCTTTAATGCGGGGCCATTGTAGGCATTTATAGCTTGCCCACACACAAACTCCACCTTATTTTGTCGGCAAAATTCAATGGCGCCAACATCGTTGGCTTCAATAATAAACTCACCGTTATCACAATATTTTTTGAGAATTGCTACTTCTGATGGCGCTTCTAATAATGCCATAGTCGACAAGACAATCTGTTTATTAGAATTAGCCAACTCTTTTGCTAATTCCAACCAATCTTTTTGCCGCAGCTCTCTTCGTTTTGAGCAAACAGTTTCGCCCAAGTAAATAATATCAGCATTTGAATATGCTGCTTGTTGGTAAAATTCTGCAACCTTTGCTTTTGGCCAATAGAATTGATTTGCACCTAATGAATATTTCATTACTTTTCCCCTATTGCCAGTCACGGTGATAAGCACCTAACGTTGTTTGTGAGCCTTCTGAAATATTACCAAGCTCGTTCATCCAGGCAGGATCGGCTCGATAGTTTTCAGGATCTTTATTGTATGAATCTATAGCTTGGCGCCACAATCTGGTTACAGTCGCAACGTAAGCAGGACTGCGTTGACGACCTTCAATTTTTACCGAGGCAATATTTGCTTTAGCAAGTTCAGGGATTAAGTCGATTGTGTTTAAACTTGTTGGCTCTTCGAGGGCATGATAAATATTATCATCTACTTTAAAACGGCCTTTACACAGTGTAGGGTAACCGGCGTTTTCATCGTCTTGGTAGCGGTCAATTAATACATCATTTAAACGCGATTCTAAGCCATTTTCGGTCTGTTGCCAGTCTACATATTTAGCCGGTGAGCAAGCGCCTACCGTATTTGGGCTTTCGCCGGTTAAATAAGATGATAAGTAACAGCGACCTTCGGCCATAATGCACAGGCTGCCAAAGGCAAACACTTCAAGTTCAATATCCGTTTGGCGAGACAACTGCTTTACTTGTTGAAGTGACAAAACTCTTGGTAATACAACACGATGAATATTGAAGTTATTGCGGTAAAAATCGATAGCGGCTTTATTGGTAGCTGAAGCCTGCACTGAAAGATGAATTTCAGCATCAGGGTATTTATCTGCGGCGTAATCAAGCACCGCCATGTCTGCAATAATTAATGCTTTCGCGCCAATGTCTACGGCTTTGTCTACCGCATATTGCCACGATTTGAACTCGCCTGGTTTGGCAAAGGTATTAATGGCAATGTGCAAATCTTTATTCTGTTGATTAATTAAATTAGCAGCTTGCAAAATACGTTTATCATTAAAATTAAGGCCGGCAAAATGACGGGCATTAGTTTCATTATTCATGCCGATAAATATTGCATCAGCGCCATGCTCTAAGGCTGTTTTTACTGCAGGCAGACTACCGGCAGGGCAAAGTAACTCCATGGTTGGTTCATACTCTTAGTTATTATTATGCGAGATTATTTTAACTGTTTAGTTAGGGTTATATTTGATATGGATTAAACAATCGATATTTATAATTTGTTATCTTGGCGTTATTAACATTACTAATCTTTTATTTTTGAGTTGCCATGAATCTACCTGATAAGCTTTGCCAAATCTTGCCTAAAATAGCTAATATTTCAGCTCATATTGTTCCGGACTCCATTCAAGGTAAAGTCATTACTGTGGCGATTAATCATGTCCTTAAAGAACAACTGGAAGACGGTGAGTTGGACTTTCTTGATGGGGTATTCTTAGAAATAAAAGTAACCGACCTTAATAAATCTTGGTTTTTTACTGTCGAGGGTGAAAAGATAAGTGTTCATCATACTATTAACGTACAACGTAGCGATGTGGTGATCAGCGGTGATTTCAATTCATTCGTGTTATTGGCATCACAAACGATTGATCCCGACACTTTGTTCTTTAAACGCAAATTACTGATTGAAGGTGATGTTGAGTTGGGCCTGGCGGTTAAAAACTTACTCGATAGGGTTGAGTTGAATCAATTACCTGAGTTGTTAACCAAGCCTCTTATCGCTTATGCACAAGCACTGTAATTTATAATCTGCTCTACTCTATGAAGAGGTAATAATAAAATAGGTTGGCATCACCGCAATCTTCTGTATAATGAATTTCTTATTTAGACGTCTATACATCTAAATTGATAATTTATTAACACAGTACATTATAGGTAAAGCAAATGCGCTTATTCGACATCTTAGGGGTTCTTTACGAACCAATTAACAGCCTTGATAATCACGATCATTTGTTAACTTATATCGAACCTGAGTTAAACGCTGATGGCACTTGTCCAATCTATAAGGTTGCTGGTAATAGCTACGACTTAATGCAATACGTTGATAGTGCTGAACAAAAAGCGAACTTGTTAGATTTACTTGCTCGCTTAAATCGTTTGGTGCGCTGGATTCACATTAAATCTGACGTACTGTGGTTTGGTATTTACCTGCGTCACGGTGATAAATTAGTGAAATACGTTTACAACGGTGAAATGAGTAAAGCTGAGTTTGAGATCTCAGAAGAACATTTAGAAAAATCGATTAATACTCGTGTGATCATGGAAAAACAGCAATATTATATTCCCGATGTTGATACTCATGTCGGTCCTTATTACCGTTGTGATGCAAAAGTTAAATCAGAGCTTTGTTGCCCAATATTTGGCCCTGATGGCGATGTGATAGGAATTTTTGATTCTGAAGATCACCGTAAGAATTTCTTTGATGACAAAATTGATTTTATCGGAAATAAAGTCAAACGTGCCATTGAGATTTTTTTAGAAGATCACCCGTATATGACTCATTCTAAAGAGTTTGATATTAATGAAGATAATTACTCAAAAGAAATAAAAGCAAACTAATCAGCGAAACCGATTTAAGATGCGGTTATTTGAAATGGTTGCTCTATTGTAGATAGTAATGGCGCAACTTGGTTTATCTCTTCACTAAACCATTCATTAATTGCATCATCTGCGATTAACAGCGGCATTCTGTTGTGATACTCGGCGCACTGCTCGGTAGGCTTGGTCGTCAGAGTAACTAGCAAAGGCTTATCACCATCTTTAGCTTGATAATAAATTCCTGCCATCAGCAAAGGTGTATTTTCGTTACTCGCAAACTGGAACTTCTGTTTCTTTCCTTGCTCATTAGTTTTCCATTCAAACCAAGTTGAAAAAGGAATGAGGCAGCGCTGTTTTTTAAAAGCTTGTTTAAACGTTGGTTTTTCAGTAATACTTTCAGCTTGACCATTTATTAGTAACTTATTTGCCCATGCTGGTTTGATGCCCCACAGAGCATCCTGCTGTGCCAATTTATCTGCAGTTTTGATAATCGTGCTTACCGTTTGGCTAGGGCATAAATCATTATTATCAACACACGCAAAGGGACTGAGTAAATTACTGGTTACCCAAGTTTCTATCTGTTGCTTATTTATTGAAAAACGTCCACACATAATTACTGTTATCTAAGGTAGTCTCGCTATAGGTAAGGTAAGTATAAACCTTACTCCGCTGTTATCCGCTAAATTTTCAGCAATTATAGAGCCTTCGTGGTGATCACTGATCAATTTACAAATGTATAGACCTATACCTAAATGCGGCTGCTTTTTCTGCTCTTCATTGCGCACCGACACCATGGCATCAAAAATATTGGCCTGCATCTTTTCAGGCAACAAAGCCCCTTTGTTTTCTATCGATAACATTACTTGTTTTTTGCTATTGTCTAGCGCTAAATTTACCTTAATATCATCGCCATTGTTACTGAACTCAACGGCATTTGATATTAACTTGTCAAACAGCTGTGCTATATGCTCATCGCAGCCATTAATAAAAATAGGTTTGCTGGTAATGTTTAAATTGAACTTTTGTTGTTGATAAATTTGTTGATAGCTTTGACCACAGCCTTCAACCAGTGCGGCAAGATCAAATTCATCACTTTCAGATGTTGCCAATGCTTGCTCTAAATGGGTCGCTTCACTCATCGCCATTAACATTGAGTTTAAGCGGTTTATGCCATTTTTAGCACGCTTCATGTAAACCTGGTTATCTTCTGGTAACTGCTGATTTTCCATCATTTCAAGCGACGAACGTACCACAGATATTGGCGTTTTTAACTCGTGCGATAAGCGGGACGACATATGCTGCAGATAGTTATTGTATTGACCAAGTTGACTAATTATATTGGTAAAACTCTTCGATAAATCGCCAATTTCATCGTTTATTTTGGTGCCGGGCAAGTTAGCTTTTATTTTACCTTGCTCATCAACCACAGCTTCGGTTTGATTGCGCAATTTTCGAATACGAAATGACAATCTTAGCGTATAGAGAAATAATGCCGCGACCGATAAATAAATGAAAATACTGGTCAGTAATATACCTTCAACCGCTTTATTACGAATGCTGCGAATACCATGAGTGGTTTCTTCAACAATCACTGCGCCCTTTACTTGATTATCAACATAAATAGGATGTGCCGCAGACAATATAACCGCTTTATTGTCATTGGTTGTCCACCACATTGACGTTAATTTTCCGGTGTTTATTGCCGCCTGAACATGGCGGTTTTTATGGCGACGATTTTCAAACTGTTCAATAGTAAATGTTTTTGGCGGTTTAGTTAAAAAGTATTGATAAAACGGATTTATGATCAAATCTCTTATTTGACTAAACCAAGTATCTTTTTCAAGATAAAAATTATTATCAGACCAATCGCCAGCCGCATTTTGAATATCACCATGTTCAGTTAATAATTGCTGATGTTTATCGACAACTCTGATTTTTGAATGGCTGCGGCCCATTGCTTTAATAATGCTCTCAATTTTTGGTGAAGGCACCGTAAGTGTACCTAAATCATTCGAGTTCTGAGTATCGGCGGTGCCAATTACGATCTTTTGAATTGGTTTTGCGAAAGAGTCAACGTCGGTAATACTAAAGCCGACCTTTTCACCGAGTAATGCTTTTTTAATTCTAAGTTCAACAATATAGCCGTCTTCGGTTAATTGCCACTGGCCTTGTATTGCCGTTTCATTCTGGGGATGTGCATCGATATCTGCAGCAGGCATCTTGAATGCGCTTACCCATCCGGCGCTATGGTTACTGATAACATAGCGAGAGAATTCTTGGTTTTGATCGAGTGTCGCTATTTCAATATGATCATTTTCTACAACCGATAAGGCATTTTTAGGGCGAAATAAAACCTGATCATCAGTGACGTTTAACAACGCATATACATAGTCTTTATATCGACCTATTTGCGAGCTAAAATTTAAACTAATTTCTGCTTCGCTCAGAGTTGAGTTAATTTGGTTAAGGTGATTGTAACGGTTGATACTCTTGGCATTAGCCTGTTCTAGCCAATCATTATCAAGGCCGTCCAGTTTTATTGCTTTATTAATTTGGCTGGGAAAAAAATCTTTGCCTTTCACCAGGGCATCTTTATAGCTGGCCTGATTGTTAAATAAATTTTCGCGCTCGTGTAACGCTGTTGCCAATGCTTTGGCATTGTTCATTAAGGTTTGCTCTTGGCCTTTGCGCAAGTGCTTTTCCATATCCCAAATATAGTTGTAACCTATCATCGGGATAGCCAGTAAAAAGCTGGCAAAAAACATTAATTTTATGGTGATGTTTAAGCGCAAACGTATATTTCCTTATTGCCCGTCATGCCAACGGTATCCCATACCATACACTGTATCGATACAATTAAAGCCGCTATCTTGGGCACTAAACTTTTTTCGAATTCGTTTGATATGAGCGGTAACTGTGTTGTCATCAACAACAATGTTGGCGTCCGTCATTAGTTGCTCTTTATTTTTAACATGACCAGGATTTAGTGCTAAAGAATACACCATCCAAAATTCAGTGATGGTGGTGTTAATTAACTTATTTTGCCAGTGAATACTTAATCGGTCTTTGTTGATACTGAGTTCACCGCGGTCGACTTTATTTTCGACGACAGGTTTATCAATAAATTTAAGGTAGTTTAAAATTGCATGAATGCGGGCACTTAAATTTGCAAAGCTCATGGTTTTACTGACGTAATCATTTGCACCTAAACGTAAGCCGCTAATTAAGTCTGCATCTGAATCGCGTGCGGTTAAAAATATAATCGGTAGCGTGTCAGACTTGTCTCGAAGGTAACGACACAAATCAAAGCCGCCATCATATTCATCTTCCAGGCCAATATCTAAAATGGCTAAATGCGGTAGGGCCAAATCAAACGCATCGAGAGCGGTTTGTTTGTTTTTATAGGTTTGCACCACAAAACCTTGTTTACGCAAGGCATCGGCATAATTTTCTCTGATCGCTTCATCATCTTCAACAATTGCAATTCTTTTGCTCATCATCTCTTTTTCTTAGTTATCGGGATACTTGAAATTAATATATCAATTAAAACCATAAAGTTAAGGATAACAGGCTAATCATCATAATTGGTCATAATTGCGCGCGAAAAGTTCATTTTAGAATAAATAGATTGTCATTTTTATTGGGTTTAATGAAGTCATTGAAAGGCCACGGCTTAACTCGAGACAACTTAACAATTCAATCTAAAAAAGGTAAACATTATGAATAAAACAATGACAGCAGTCGCACTCAGCTCAGCAATACTTACTTCTTCTTTCATCGCATCACAAGCGTATGCGGAGGAAAAAAATATTATTGAACATATTGAAGAAATCCCAACTGAAGAAAAAGTAGGGGTAAGTATTGGTGCCGTTATAGGCGGTATTTTTGGTGGTCCTCCTGGGGCATTTATTACCGCCATTGCTGGCGATTTTATTGCTAAACATATAATCGCTGAAGAAGAAATTGGAGTTTTAGAGTCACAGGTTGAAAAACAACAACTCAGCGCCAGAAACGCTAAAAATAAGCATAACAGTGAAATTAAAAGCCTTGAGATGCAATACCAACAAGAAGTAATGAACATTGCCAACAGCTATGAAAATAGCGAAAAAGCACAAGTCGAAAATATATTAGTTAGCTTGATGTTTAGAACGGGCTCGAGTGTTATAGAACCGCATTATGAGCAGCAAGTACAAGCGCTGGCAAAAGTATTACAACGATCGAAGCACTTAAATATTGATTTATCTGGCTACACCGATAAACAAGGTGATGAACAGCTAAACCTGAAATTAGCTGAGCAGCGCATTGCCAGCGTTAAACAATTATTACTTGATGAAGGTATCGATGAGCAACGAATATTTACTAATGCGTTTGGTGAAATGGCCCCGGTAGATGAAACCATCGCCTCAGAAGTTAACTACTTTGACCGACGTGTAGTTATGAAATTAAAAGTTGATAGTGAGGAGGTGGCCAAACAAGCAAATTTATAATATAACATTTTAAAACTGATAAAATCTCCCGCCAAGTTAAAGCCATTTATCAACAGGTAAATGGCTTTTTTGATTTACCGGTACCTTTACGAAATCAGGAAATGTTCACCGTCATCCTCGAGGAGCTCAAGCGACATCGGGGACCTCATTAAACGTATTGTGAATATAAAAATATCGACTTCCTGAACTTGTTTCAGGATCTTCAATAGGTCGGCTTAGTGCCATTTTCTGCCGTTCACTAATTATCAATCTTTTATGGTTATACGTTTATAGGCAAGTGAAAGGATGGCAACGTTAAATATTCCTATAAAAGTGAATACTATCCAGTCAATTAAAATTAATGTGATAGAGTCAACATGAAAGAATTTCATAGAGAGAAGATATAATCCTTCCCAAATCAAAGCCATTATAAACATAGTCAAAAACAAGCTTGTTCTATGCCCTTTAGATAATCTAAGAGCATGAGTAAAATCAATTTCATTTTTAATTGCTATGTGCGGAAGAACAAGGCCACCAAATGATAACAGTACAATAAAAAATACCTCAATTACAAAATTACAGGTTAGAAAAATAACTCTAAGCACTTCATCAGAATAACCTGTTAATGAGAGTTTCCAATCACTTAAAGCCCAGTCTCCAATAAAAGGTAATATGTATAGAACAGCTATAGCCCAAATGTATTTCCATTCTTTAACGCTAGGTTTAACGCCGAACTTAGACTGCTCAATTGACATGGCTAGAATCAAAATTTGGTGAATAACAACAGCTATGTTTGCGTAGATAAAAAATATGAAAAAGCTGGTTGCCAAATACAACAATCCAAGTAAGGATTTTCCATTTGGTAAATGGTCAGGAAGAAGAAGTAACTCAAAACTAGCTAAAAGTATTAATGGTATTAATAAACATCTGAACAATGAATTTCTATGGGTACTTAGAAGGTTAATCGTATCAGCTAAAATTAACTTATTATTTAGGAGTTGTATCACTGAAATCCCTTTCTATATATTCCGCTTGTCGCTCTTCAGAGACATTAAACTTTTCAACTAGTTACGTCAGCCGCGAGTGACTTTGGAGTACCATTCTCAGCCATTCATTGTCACCTTAATCACTTGTTAGATTTTTTGTTTATTAGCATTCTAGATTGATAATAAACATAAGTAGCATACAGTGGAGGGATGAGCACAAATAATTTTAAATTTATAATTGAAGGGAGTGTTATAAGCCACAAATACCCAATTAAAATGGCATTATATTTACTTGTTGTTTCTACTTTTAGTAATCCTATAAACGCAACAATGTATAAAAACACCAAAAAAAATAAACGATGAAAAGTATCATCATACCCATCTTTAACTTTCATTTTAAAATTTTCAATTATTGTTACACCTTCTGGAAGGCCTGATAATAAAAGAATATATACAGTCCCTAACAGCCCTAGTAAACATATAAAATAAATAACAGATACGTACTTATTGGGGTTTAAATCACTAAGCTGTTTAAATAGTGTCAAGTTAATTACTCCATAGAAATACAACAAATTTGAGTGGCGTTTAAGTTGGCTAAAACATTGATCTGAGCGAAAGCCACCACAGTCCATTTATCGCTCGCAGCGGTCGGTCACCACTTCATTCTTTTAATCAATAACTTACGCTAGTTCTCTGACCTACGCAAATGCCGCTATAAAGGTTTATATGGGGGAAAGGCATAGTGAACTAAAAATCGTAACTAACCTGAAGACCAATACCTTCAGAAGTAGTTGGTGAAAATTTGAGTTCATCAGGTTTACCTTTAAAGGCCAGTTCCGCCCCTAGAACTAATATCGTACTCCCCCAAAACATTTTCAGATTATCTTGCCTTGAATTAATTGATGGTGCAGGAGAAATATTGACATGATACTGGTTCGTAACTGTCATCGCCGTAGAAGCTGCAAACATTGATTTACCGAAAGGTTTTTCAATGTTGTTAATTGAACTGAGCATTGCAACCATATAAAAGTATCGTGCGTTTTCTGGCTCTCTTCCCGCCTCATGTATCATCCAGTTAGTGGCGGCAAGAGCAAAAAGCATTACTGGCCAGTTACCTTCATGGTGATTTTTTATTTCCACTTCATCTTCACTTGCATTGGCCGAGAATACAGAGGATGAGATAAGTAACAGGATTAAAATTGAATTTATGCCCATAATATCCCTTTAATGCAACTAATTTTATTTTTATATGACGTATCAATATGGTTAACAAATTACCACTGCGCTCATCGGAGACATTCAGTTTTCCAATCAGTTACATCAATCATGAGCGTCTCTGGTGTAGCCTTACTCTTTAAAGAACATAAAAACCAAAGAATTAAGTAACCCAAAATAGGGATAAGAGCAATAAGCTGCCACCAGCCACTACGCCCTATATCATGAAGTCGTCTCGTTGTAATACTAAACATTGGAATTGTAATTCCTAATATAAAAGCTACATAGATATAGATAGAAAAAAGTGCTTTACCTGTATACCCTTCAATAAAGCCAACCAAAAACAGAATAAAGTGGTTAGTTAAGTAAAAAGTCCAAAATGCCTTTCTGCTTGTTGTGCCTTTAAAGTTAGCATAGTTCTGTAATGCTAAAACGTAATATGTCATTTATTGCATCTCGTGCTGATGTATTAAAACTAACAACTTATTTAAAAGGCCATCGGCATTTGAAGTGTAAAAAATGCAGGTGTTGAATAAATTACTACTAGAACCAATGACCGTTGCTAGCTCTATGTAGAATAACTACTTTTAGTTTTGAGTCTATTTAATGTATGTTGATTTTTTATTAATTATTTATCTAATAACAGATATATGAGGAATGTGATCTTTTATTGAGTTTTCTTACTAAGTTATTCGAGCAATAAACGACCGTTCATCGCTCCATAGACCTTAGCCTTTTCAAATGCTTAAGGTCAAATTTATGGCAAAATTTGCTTTGTTAAAATTCATTATAGGCCTTACTCTATACACTCAGCCATTTTTCGACAAAGCTGAGCATACTCATCTTTTGCTGAGGAAACCCCTTGCTTTTTAGCCATTTTAAACCAATATAAAGCTCGTTTAAAGTTCACATCTACAGCCTCCCCATCACGATACATTTGGGCTAAACTTATTTGTGCATATGGGTTGCCTTTTTCAGCTGCTTGTTCAAATAAACGAAAAGCTTCCTTCCAATCTTTTTCGTATCCCATATTTCCTTGATAATAAGAAATTGCTAATTGGTTCTCTTGAGTACCAATTCGATTTTTTTGTTCTTTAATTAGATTCTGTTTAGGCTTGGGAATAATTATACCGCCGTATAAATGCATGCCATCATTCGAACGTCCGACTTCATTAACTCCGCCATTGAGCCAAAGCGTTTCAAGTCGCGATTTAGATATTTTTAATATTTCTTTTGAAAAGAATTTGTGAATGAGGAGTTTATCTGAACGAATCCCTGTAATCGCATCATTTACTCTAAAATATATATAGTTACTCACTTTTAAATAAACATTTTTTTCATCAACAGATTCTACTTGAGTGATCATATATTTTTCACGTAGGCGATTTTGATTATTTAACACCTCTTTATCAATAATATAAACATCATTGAGCAGTGGGTTTTTTATTTGATTATGCTCTAATTCTTGCTGTGCTTGGTAATATTTTATTCCTGCAAAAAGTAGAGAGGCTATTAATACTGGTAATAATAGAATTAGCTTTTTGTGTTTAAAATAAACCTTTTTGAACTCAATCATTTTTTATCCCGATAGATTATCTTTTTATTGTTTTAAATGGCGAAGGTGATGGTTGACGTTGCGGTATTATTTAGCCACATTATTGATGTCAGATTTTTGCACTGAGCGAGCGTTAGCGGCCACTAAAAAATTTTGATTTTACAATAACATCATGTCCCGTATGTTTACAAATGATTAAGGTTGTCGGAGGTAGCTTTGAGTGATTTAGAGCCCCCCAGTATATATTAAAAATACACCGTTATATAAAAGAATAAGCTTCAAAATAACTTCTCAACTTCAGCTCATGGTTGTGGCTTCAATTGATGAATGCAATCAAGAGAGCAACAGCTAACGCCAATTCAGTCAAAATATTGCACTAGTCATAATTGATCAGTATTCATAATAGTACTTTCACATTTAACTATCTCTAAGGTCATAAAGTTTCGCTTAAATAGGGCATATAACTCTATGGAGAAACGTTATGACACCTAAACCCTCATTCAAATTTTACTTAACGAGTTCAGCACTCTGGTTCACCTATCTTGTTGTTGGCTTTATGCTCGTTAGCAGCTTTATTGTTTATGCAAATACAACCCCTAATTCGAGTCCAAGCTCTACCCAATATTCAGAAAAGATTGATTATAACGCTGTTGAATCGGGCAGTTTATTTCTAAAGAGCGAGCAAGGAATAGCGCATTCGTTAGTGACTGAAAGTGACTATAACGTGGATGTGAATGCGATGATGGCGAGAGTTGTTCTCACTCAAAGTTTTATTAATACCTCGACCGATTGGGTCGAAGGAATTTATGTGTTTCCTTTAACCGAAGGTGCTGCTGTAGATGATATGGAAATGTGGATTGGTGAGCGTTTTATCAAAGCAGAAATACAGGAGCGCAAACAAGCGAAAAAAACCTATGAAAAGGCTAAAAAGGCTGGCAAGAAAGCCAGCTTAGTCGAACAGGAACGGCCTAATATGTTTACTACATCGGTAGCCAATATACCGCCTGGTGAAGAAATTAAGATTAAAATCAGTTATTTACAGCAAGTGCCGTTACTTGCCAATACTTTTAGCTTACGTCTGCCGTTAACGATAACTCCAAGGTACATTCCACAAGAATTCAGTGAAGCAAAGTTGAATTATGAGCACGAGCAAACGGCAAAACAGTTAAAACAACAAACAAAGCCGATAGATATTAACCAAGGTGTTGGTTGGTCAGTGAATACCTTTACCGTACCTGATGCATCGCGCATTACGCCTTTTCAAGTGCCTGAACATTTAGGCCAACAGGCATCTATTACAGTTAATTTAAATATTGGTTTACCATTGGCAGGAGTGAACAGCGATTATCACCAAATAAATCACTCAGCAAGCAACCAAACTCACAAAATTTCACTAACCAATACCAGTGTAACTATGAATCGTGATTTTGTTTTAAATTGGACGATTAAAGAAAGCGCCAGACCACAAGCTGCCTACTTTAAAGAAAGCAAACAAGGCTATGATTATGGTCTCTTTATGATCACCCCGCCAACGGCGCCACAAACAAGCATAACTATTGCAAAAGAGATGATTTACATTATTGATACTTCGGGTTCTATGGGCGGCGTTGCAATTGAACAAGCCAAGCAAGCATTAGATTTTGCCGTTAAGCAACTTTCACCAATGGATAAATTTAATATTATTGAATTCAATTCAACTTTTACTACCTTGTTTAACCATTCAAAGTTAGCTAATAGCGACGCAGTTAATGCCGGGGTTCATTGGGTAAACAACTTAAAAGCAAACGGTGGCACTGAAATGGTAGCGGCATTAAAAGCCGCAACGGGTGAACAATCAGAGTCAGGCTATATTAGGCAAATTGTCTTTATTACCGACGGCAGTGTTGGCAACGAAGCGCAATTATTTCGGATCATTAAAACCAACCTATATGACTCTAGGTTACATACCGTTGGCATTGGTAGTGCACCAAATAGCCACTTTATGGAGCGTGCAGCAGAGCTTGGGCGCGGGTCTTTTAGTTACATAGGTAATGTTGGCGAAGTACAGCAAAAAATGAGCGAACTGTTTAATCGCATAGCTCAACCAATGCTTACCGACATCAATATTAGCTGGCCAAGTGAACAGGTTGAGTTATTACCGAGTAAAATTCCTGACTTATACGCCACAGAGCCATTAATTATAAGCGCCCGTTGGCCGTCAGGCTCTTTGTTAAATAATACTGCAGAAATGACCGTGAGTGGTGAAATTAACCAGCAACTTTGGCTACAAGACATGCCGGTAAATAATGCCATGCAACAATCAGGAATTGCCACTTGGTGGGCAAGGCAAAAAATTAAGCACCTTACTTATGAGCTGTACGACAGCAATGACAAAGTAGAACAGCAAGAATACATAAATAAAATTACCAATATAGCGATTAAAAATCGTTTGTTGTCAAAATACACCAGCTTTGTTGCCGTTGAAAAAACGCCGAGTAGGAAACTTGCTGATATTTTAAAAAAACGCCCTGTGCCCAATGCCATGCCAAAAGGCTCGACGCAAAAAATTCCATTAGCGCAAACTGCAACCAATGCCAATGCATTATTTAAGGTTGGCTTATTAATGATATTAATAACGGCCCTGTGTATGTTAGCAGCGCGAACTAAACGGCAATACCATCAATTAGCCCTAGAAAATAACAAACAAAAAATTAAGGAATAATGATGACTCATATTAAATTTATTCCTGTTACCGATTTATCGAAAATAAGCTGCAATGCCTCTGAGCCGATTCGGGCTGAAATGAAAAAAATAGATAAGCAACAAAAGCAAGATCCGAAAAGCGCAATTAAATTTTTGAAAGTAATGTCCGCATTAATTGCGTTAGCTTGTATCGGCAGTGCATCTTATATTCATATCAAAGCGTATACCGCGCAATACTTATTAAGCCAAGCTTGGCAGCAAAGTAGCGCTGACAATCTTGAAAAACCATGGCCTTGGTTTGATAGCAACCCGGTGGCAAAAATTCACTTTCCTACCTTAGGGAATGAACAAATTGTCTTAGCTGGAGATTCAGGACAAGCATTGGCATTTGGTCCAGGATTAAGCCACTTAAGTGTAAAACCTGGAGAGGAGGGGACATTAGTTATCTCAGGACACAGAGATACTCACTTTAGTCATTTGCAATACTTAAATCCAACAGAAGAAGTGGTGCTTGAAAGCATATCTGGAGAGCGGCATTTATATAAAATAAATAAAATCAGCATTGTTAATGTCAATAAAGATGACATCACTCAAACAGATTTTGAGCGTTTATTACTGGTAACCTGCTTTCCCTTTGATAGTGATGTAGCTGACACACCGCTAAGGTATGTTATTGAAGCACTCCCCGTTGCTATTACTGAACCAACCACGTTAATTGCTAAGCAAGGGCATGTACCTGTGAAAAAATATGGCAAGAATATGGCGCTAACGTTTTAGCTTGTCTTTGCAAGGTTTAAAAATTTTAAGGCCCATCATGTTTATGGGCTTTAAGTTTTCTAGGAGAAAACAGAACACACCGTTATTTAATTTAACGGGCAATATTTACAAGCTGTAAATTAATTGTTAACTTATATGTAAGCGCTTACATTTTTATGTTGAAAATGAACTTGAAACATTAGTGAACCAATAATGAAACAGCAAACAATGAAACAACAAAATAATAAGTTTTCAATAAAAGAAAGTGCGGGGTATGCCTGCGGCGATGTTGCGTCCAATTTCTATTGGCGCGTCTTTGACGTATTCCTTTTCATTTTCTATACCGATGTATTTGGCCTATCTGCTGGTGCAGTAGGTACGATGATGCTGGTTACTCGATTAATTGACGCATTTTCAGACCCGTTAATGGGCGCGGTTGCTGACCGAACGAAAACTCGCTGGGGAAAGTTCAGACCGTACTTGCTCTGGGGGATTATCCCAATTGTAGCCGCAGGGGTTTTAACCTTTACTGTTCCAGATCTTGATGACAGTGGTAAATTGGTTTGGGCTTACGCTACGTATATATTTATGATGTTGGCGTACACTTTTATTAATGTACCCTATGGTGCTTTGCTTGGCGTGATTACTGGTGATAGCCAGCAGCGAACTTTGTTAACCAGCTTTCGCTTTATTGGCGCGTTTTCCGGGGGCAGCTTAGTTGCATATTTAACCCCTGAACTGGTGAACTTTTATGGCGGTGATGATCAAGTCTTAGGCTGGCAATTAACCATGTTTACTTATGGCATTATTGCTGCAGTATTATTTTTTATTAGTTTTATAACAACCACTGAGCGTATTCAACCAGTAGCCTCAAAGAGCACTCCGGTGCTACAGGACATTAAAGATTTATTTGATAATAAACCTTGGCTAATTTTATTTTCGTTAGCGTTGATCATTATGATGACCATCACTTTACGTGGCAGCTCCGGCACGTTTTATTTTAAGTACTTTGTTGAACGAGAAGACTTAATTGGCAGTTTCAGTTTAGCGTATATGTTATCACTTGCTGTTGGCGCTGCGAGTACACCATTACTGACAAAGCTTTGTGATAAAAAAACATTACTTTTCATCTTGATGATAGCGGTAACAATATTGTCGACGCTATTTTATTTTGTTTCTAAAGAACAGCTTTGGCTTATATTTGCTCTACAAATTGCCATTGGTTTTTGTTTAGGGCCCAAGTCGCCATTAGTATTTTCAATGTATGCCGATACCGCCGACTTTTCTGAATGGAAAACCGGTAGACGGGCGACAGCCATGATCTTTTCTGCAGCAGCATTTGCGCAAAAGTTAGGTGGGGCGTTAGCTGGCGCTATGATGGGCTGGCTACTTGCCAGCTTAGGTTATGTTGCCAATCAAACCCAGTCAATGGAATCACAACACGGTATTGTATTACTGATGACACTTTTACCGGCCATTTTTGCATTGCTCTCAGTGTTTGTGATCCGCTTTTATCCGTTAAATGATAGTAAAGTTGTTGCTATTCAAGACAAGCTAAACATGCAAAAGCTTGTACAAGAAAGAGCTAGCCAGTAATGAATAAATTGATAAATGAGCTGGTTAATGTTGCTCAAAGCGAACAAAGATTAAAATTGTATAGCCCAACAAAAATGCCGGAGGCGGGCAGTTTTTTGTGGAATAAACACATGATGGTGCAGTTTAACTGTCGCGGTTATGCTGTAGGGCAGTTTATGCAACCAGAGCCAAGTAAATACGCTTATGCACCTAACCTGGAAGCAAAAACCTTTATGCAACCAGAGCATGCCTATTATGCTAATCATCCAGGTCGATTTTTTTATGTAAAAGATGAGGATAGCGGAAAAGTTTTTTCTGCGCCCTATGAGCCAACAAAAGCCTCACTGGATTATTTTTGCTTTTCTCCAGGTCAAAATAATATTAGTTGGCAGATTGAAGCGCTAAAAATTCTCGTAAACATTACCGTAAGCCTCAGCGATTCTGATGCTATTGAAATGTGGGAGCTCAAAGTCACTAATTTAGACAACAAACCACGCAATATCAGTATTTATCCTTACTTTACTATTGGCTATATGTCGTGGATGAACCAGTCGGCTGATTTTATCCCTGAGTTAAATGCCATCGTGGCAACCTGTATAAGCCCTTATCAAAAAGTTGAAGAATATTTTGAACGCGCCAATTTAAAAGATAAAACTTACTTTTTAGCTGATACAGTGCCAACTTCATGGTGTTGTAACCAAAAAGTGTTTGAGGGTAACAATGATATTTCATCACCAGACGGCATACACGAAGCAACACTGGAACAAATCAATTCATTGTATGAAGTGCCGGCTGCGGTGATGCAATATCAACAGTGTTTTCAGGCTAAACAAAGCAAAAGTTATCGCTTTTTATTTGGTCCCGCGCGAGATAATCAACAGATCGCTGAGATAAAACAAAAATACTTCGCTAATGCAGCAGGCTTTGAGCAAGAAAAATCTTCTTACCAACACTATATAAAGCAAAGTAGTGGCCCAATAAATATAGAATCAGGCGATGACGTTTTTGATCAATTTGTTAATCATTGGCTGCCTAGGCAAGTGTTTTATCATGGTGATGTGAACCGCTTAACGACCGATCCGCAAACTCGTAATTACTTGCAAGATAATTTGGGCATGAGTTATATCGCCCCTAAGAAAGCCAGGCAGGCTTTTATTACAGCGCTAAGTCAGCAAGATAGTAATGGCGAAATGCCAGATGGTATTCTAATTCATCCTGATGCGTCGTTAAAATACATTAATCAAGTACCTCATACTGACCACTGTGTTTGGTTGCCTATATGTTTGCAAGCCTATTTAAATGAAACCAATGACATTGCTTTACTCGATGAATTAATCGCTTTTAGTGATACCTCAAATAAACAAACGGTAAAGCAGCATATCGAACTTGCCTTAGATTGGTTAATTGGCGCTCGTGATGAACGAGGGCTCAGTTATATTGCTCAGGGGGATTGGTGCGATCCAATGAATATGGTGGGCTATAAAGGCAAAGGGGTGTCTACTTGGTTAACACTGGCAAGTGCATACGCGATAAATATTTGGTTGGAAATTTGTGATAGCTACAACATCACCGTTAACAGCAAATACAGAAGCTTTGCTGAGCATTTAAATCATGCCGTGAATAAACATTGCTGGGATGAGCAATGGTACAGTCGTGGCATTACCGATGATAATGTCAGTTTTGGTGTTGCCAATGATGACGAAGGCCGAATATTCTTAAATCCGCAAAGTTGGGCAATACTTTCAGGGGCGGCCTCACCTGAACAGCAAAGAAAATTGCTTGCACAAATAGAACTACAGCTTGAAACACCCTACGGCACTATGATGTTAGCGCCAAGTTACACTAAAATGCGCGAAGACGTTGGCAGAGTCACCCAAAAATTTCCCGGTACCGCAGAAAATGGTTCTATCTATAACCATGCCGCCATTTTCTACGCCTTTAGCTTATTCAAAATTGGCAAAGGTGAAAAAGCCTTCGAGGTAATGCGCAAAATGCTGCCCGATGATGATTTTATCAAACGCGGGCAATTGCCGAATTTTATCCCTAACTATTATCGAGGTGCTTACTACCAACACCCTAGAACTGCAGGTCGTTCCAGTCAGTTATTTAATACCGGTACGGTTTCTTGGTTTTATCGCTGTGTGATTGAGGGCATCGCTGGGTTAACTGGTGATAAAGGTGAGTTAGTTATTAACCCACAATTACCGAAACAATGGTCAAATTTAACTGTTGCTCGTGAGTTTAATGGTGCTACTTTTAATGTTGAAATATGCAAAACAAAGAAAGTTACTCAACAAAAAATACTGCTAGATGGCAATGAGGAAGACTCTGATCGTATTACTAATATAATTGCTGGCAAACATTATCAAGTAGAAGTATTACTACCAGCTTTACCTGAATTGATCATTATCATGGGCGTTAGTGGCTGTGGGAAATCAACAGTCGCAAAACAACTTAGCCAGCAATTTAACTATCAATACATTGAAGCTGATGATTTTCATTCTAAAGAGTCTATCGATATGATGGCTAAAGGTATTCCTTTAACTGATAAAGAGCGTGCGCCATGGATCGCAGCTATATGCACTCAATTAAACTCAGCTATGGCTGAGCAGCAAGATTGTGTTCTTGCTTATTCAGGACTGCGCGCTGAGCATAGAGATAAATTCAGACAGCTTGGCTTTAACCTGTGTTTTGTATACTTGCAAGTAGAGCAAAAAGAGCTTGAGTCTAGACTTGCATTAAGAACATCGCATTTCTTTGACGCGAAACTATTAGCAAGCCAATTTTCTGCCTTGCAGCTTCCAGAAGATGAGTCTGATGTTTATTTAGTTGACGCCAATCAACCACAATCTAATGTTTTAAAACAAATTATTGCTCACCATAAAAAGGAAGGTCAATGAGCCATTTACCACAGTTAACACAAAAGATCCTGTTGAGTTGTTTATTAGTTTCTACGTTATGTCTTGCCGATGAAAATATAATCGCCGTGAATAAAGCGGAGGTTGCAATCGATATTGATGGAAAAGCTACTGAACAAGTTTGGAATAACGCACAATGGTTACCCATCGATAAACACATTGTCGGTGAATATCCGAGTAGTGATGATTTTTCAGGGCGCTATAAATTGCTTTGGGACGAAGATTATTTATACCTTATGGCAGAAATAAATGACGATGTATTATTCGATCAATATGCCAACCCTACAGAAAAATATTGGGATGACGACAGCTTAGAGGTTTTCATTGATGAAGATGCATCTGGTGGCATGCATCGATTTAGTTTTAATGCCTTTGCCTATCATGTGGCATTAGACAATCAATCGGCGGACATAGGCCCAAATAAAGCCGATGGTAGTAGCAATTTTATTTTGCTAAACGACCATGTTAAAAGCCAATGGCGTCGAGATGCAAATTCGCCATATTCAATAACATGGGAGTTAGCGATTAAATTATATGATGATAGCTTCACTCTAAAAGGTACACATATGCCAGTTAAGCTAACTAAAGGCAAAGTCATCGGTTTTATGCTGGCTTACTGTGATAATGATGGCAGTAGTGAGCGTGAACACTTTATTGGTTCCCATGATATAAAACCTAAAGATGGTGATAAAAACTTAGGTTATATTGATGCAGGAGTATTTGGAAAAATTAAACTGCAATAAACGTTTATTGGTATCAGAGTGTTGTATGAAGATTTTTAAATATATTATTTATTTCACATTAGTTAGCACGGTTTGGGGCTGCTTCGATTCGAGAAAGAATATCGAAGGAAAAGCAAGTAGTGACACAATAGTCATTTTGAAAAGCGATTACAAAGAAAAGTTGCATGGCTTTTGGCTTGGACAAAATATTGCTAATTGGACCGGTTTGATCACCGAAATGGATAAAGTTGGCACACCAGAAACCATGCCATTTTACACCGACGCTGATTGGGGAACAAGAGACCTTCCCGCAGTGTGGGGCGAAGGCGTACCCCATGCAGATCTTATTGATTTTTATTTTGAACAAACAGGCCAGCCTTGGGGAGCCGATGACGATACAGATATTGAGTATATGTATTATTATTTACATGAAAAACACCAAAGCAGTATGCTCTCCGCTGAGCAGATACGGGATGGCTGGTTAACTCATATCTATTCTGAAACTGAAGCCCCGCTCTTTAAAAAGTTTACTGACTCACAGCCGGTCATTGAAAATTTTTTATGGGAATCAAATCAACAGGCTAGAATTTTAATGACAAAGGGGATGCTGCCTCCTGACACGAGCGAGCCTGAAAATAATAGCAAATATATGATGATTGATGCGCAATTAACAACGGAAGTTTTTGGATTGTTAGCACCTGCCAGGGCTGATGTAGCATTAAAAATTGCCCACTTGCCAATAAGAACCTCAGCCAAACATGAAGCAGAATGGGCTGCTGAATTTTATGTAGTAATGCATTCATTAGCGTCCAGCGTTGACGATAATTTATCAATGAAGCAACAAACCCAATGGCTTGCTGAGCAGGCAAGGCAGTATTTGCCCAAGTCATCAACAGTGGCAAAAATGTATGACTTTATTAAAGTCTCATATGAAAATAATCCGGATAAAAATAATTGGGAAAAAACCCGTGATCAAGTTTATCAACGTTATCAAATTGAAAAATTAGATAACTATAGCTATCAAGATCCATTCGAAGCCGGTATTAATTTTGCGGCGAGTTTAGTAAGCCTTTTTTATGGTGAAGGTGATATTAAGAGAACGATTCAAATTGGTTCATTAGTAGGCTGGGATTCAGATAACCCAACAGCAACATGGGGTGGGTTATTAGGATTCATGCTTGGTAAACAAGGAGTTGAAAAAGCGTTCGAGCAATATAGTTTATCTGATACTTATTGGATACACAGAACAAGACGTAATTTTCCTGATCGAACGCCAGATAAAGCCGGTGAAGATACGCTCGAGTTTATGGCAGAGCGTGGTTTGGATATTATCGATAACGTTGTAGTCGAGCAAATGGGTGGGGAGTTGAGCGCAGATGGAAATAGCTGGAAAATACCATTAACTGAAAAATAATTATGATAAAACCTTAATTGAGTTTCGTTTAACTAGCTTAGGTTCGAACACATTTTTAATGGCAATATCATCTTGTTTATAAACACTTTTCAAAATAATATCGGTTGCCATTTTACCCATCAAATACGCTGAGTTATCAACTGTGGTTAGCTCTGGATATAAATAGCTGGCAAACATATTATTATCGAAACCGACAATAGATAAGTCTTGGGGTAAATCTAACCCTTGCTTTCTTGCCGCTTTCATAGCACCTGAAGCCATTTCATCATTACCGCAAGCTAGAGCGGTAAATGTTAACTTAGCTTTGGTTAATTCGTTAAAACCATCGAAGCCGGTATCTTCATTGAAGTCACCTTGAAAGAAAAGCTCCGGTTGATAGCTTATACCATGTTCTTTAAGCGCCCGTTGATGACCTAAAAGGCGATCATGTGAATCAACTTTCCAGTCAGGACCGGCAATGTAAGCAATATGCTTATGACCATTTTCAATTAACGCTTTTGTTGCTAAATAACCACCTTGTTCATTATTTAAACTAATGCAGTTCTCGCTAATGCGCTCAACCTTGCGATTAACTAATACCGTAGGAATTGTTTTAGAAATACTAATAAGGTAATCATCAGGAACAGAGTCAGTGAGTAATATTAGCGCGTCACATTTACGGCTAATTAAAAATTCAATAGCACTTTTTTCTTGTGCTTCATCACTATGACCTGTGGTAATGATAATATGCTTGTTGGCTAAACGTAGTTCGTTTTCAATGCCGTCCATGATGAAGCCAAAAAATCCACCATGTAATTCTGACACTAACACACCAACACTATTGGTGCGATTAGAGGCCAAAGACTGGGCAATAGCGTTAGGGCGATAACCTAATGTTTCCATGGCATCCAATACTTTAGTACGTGTTTTTTCACTTACTTTTGCATTGTTATTCATTACTCGCGAAACGGTTGCAAGTGATACACCCGCTAATTCCGAGACTTCATAAATTGTGGCCATTTAACGCTAATCCTTAGAGTTATTAAACTAAATAATTAATAGAGAAATTATAACTTTGTCATGCGCGACACTGTAGCATAATTCCATTCAAATTAACCAGTAACGGGATTAAGTTGCTGATGAATTTCTGCAACTTTTTTATCATCTAAAATATACCAGCGCATGATGAAAGCAACCAATAAAGAGCCAATCGCAGGGAATAAGGTAAATGATAACAAAATGCCTTGTTTTGTTGCTGCTGTTTGTTCCATATCGGCTTGATAACCGTAATAAGCAAGCGACCAACCAGCTAAAGCACCACCTAAGGCAAGCCCTAGTTTGATAAAAAATACCACTGATGAATAGACGATACCGGTGATTCTAATGCCTGTTTTCCAATGCCCGTAATCAATAGTATCAGCCATTTTTGCCCAAAGTAATGGCGTTGCCATTTCAAGGAAAAATCGCCATAAGAAGAACACGACAAAAGCCAGAGCAATTTGTTCACTGCCAATAAAGTAACTGAGTGCACAAATAATTGCCGCAATGGTTTGCAGGGTAATATAGGCTTTAATTTTACACACTTTCTTCGCTAACGGCTGAGCTAGAGCAACGCCTGCGATACTGCCGATCATTCCTAAAGTGATGAAAGCCGATACTAAGTCTTCACGTCCGAGAAAATATTTTACGTAATAGACTGACAATGAAAATCGTAAAATTTGACCTGTTAATAATGATACTGCAGCTAGGCATAAAATACGCCATTGATCATTTTGCCAAAGTGATTTGAAATCTTCTTTAAAACTCGATTTCTGTGCTATCGGGGTTACAATTCGCTCTTTCGTTCCGGCAAAGCAAAGCAAAAACATAACAACACCCATGATACTCATAACGATCATGGTTAACTGGTAACCCTTAGCATTATCACCATTACCAAAATACTCAACCATCGGCATGGTACAAGCGGCAATGAAAGCACCGCCTAGCATGGCAAAAATAAAGCGATATGTTTGTACTGTTACACGTTCTTTCGGGTCTGCGGTTAAAACCCCACCAAGTGCAGAGTAGGGGATGTTAATAGCTGTATATACCATCATCAACAATGTATAAGTGACGAAGGCATATATTAGGCGACCACTGTCGGAAAAATCTGGCGTGGTAAAGGCAAGCACACTGATCAAGCCAAAAGGAAGTGCTAGCCAAACGAGATAAGGACGAAACTGACCATATTTAGTTCGTGTTCTATCGGCAACTGCGCCCATTAATGGGTCGGTAACAGCATCAACAACGCGTACTAATAAAAACATAGTCCCAACGGCTGCAGGTGCTAGCCCAACAACATCGGTATAATAAACCAATAAAAACATCATTACCGTTTGCCAAATAATATTACTGGCGGTGTCACCTAATCCATAAGCAACTTTTTCTTTTACTGATAACATTACTGCCCCTTTATCGTATCTATTCTGTTATTATTATTTTTAAATTTATGTCCGTTTTGCAAGCAGTTCTCTATATGCTTTGCCGCTTGCTTTGACCGTACGCTGTTGAGTTTCATAGTCTACATAGACTATACCAAATCGTTTGCTGTAACCTAGTGCCCATTCAAAGTTATCCATTAAACTCCAGGCAAAATAACCTTTAACATCTACGCCTTGCTCGATAGCATCATTTAATGCATTTAAATGCTGCTGGTAATATGCAATTCGATTTTGATCATCAACCACGTCATCTTTTATTGTATCTGGCATCGCACAGCCATTTTCAGTGATATATACCGGTGGTAAGTCGTATAAGTCGTCTAATGTTGTTAATAACTCGGTAAATGCTTGTGGGTATATTTCCCAGCCCATATCGGTCAGTGGCACATGTTCAGGTGGAACTACTACAAACGGTTCAACATCATCGGCTTTAAACACTTCTCGGGTATAAAAATTGATCCCTAAAAAGTCTATTTTTTTGCAAATTATATCCATGTCACCGTCAATAATATCCGGTTTATGAGCTTCATCTAATAAGTTAATAGTGTCTGGATAGCAGCCATCAAATAGCGGTTTTATGTACCATTGATTATTGTAATCATCAGCAAATTTAGTTGCTGCTAAATCTTCAGTTGAGTTTGTTGCCGGGTAGGCAGGGGTAAAGTTTAAAACAATACCATTCATGCTATCTGGACTATATTTATTCAGTACGTCCATGGCCAAACCATGAGCAAGCAGTATATGATGAGCGGCTTTGCGACCAAATTCTTTACCAACTAAACCTGGCGCATGAATACCAGCTTCGTAACCTAAATATGCACTACAAAAAGGTTCATTAAATGTGGCATAAGAGTGGACTCTTCTACCTAATGCTTTTGTCACTAGTTCAGTATACTCAGCAAATTTATAGGCGGTTTCTCTATTTAGCCAGCCGCCATTATCTTCTAAATGTTGTGGTAAGTCCCAATGGTACAAAGTGACAAAAGGTTTAATGCCTTTAGCATTAAGGCCATCTAACAAATTGATGTAAAAATCTAAACCTGTTTGATTGGCACTACCATCTTGGTTCATTACTCTAGGCCAAGAAATTGATAATCGATATGCATCCACGCCAAGAGATTCAATTAGCTCAATATCCTGTTGCCATAAGTTGTAATGATCACAGGCAACACTACCGTCGCTTTTATCTGCTACTGTCCCTTCTTTTGCACAGAAGGTATCCCAAATACATGGCAAACGAGAGTCAATTCCGCCTTCTATCTGAAAAGAAGCAGTAGCAACGCCATAGAGAAATTCTTTGCGCAGCATTTTTGAATTTTGAGGTAATGAAATTTTCATAACAGACATCTAGTCCTAGTTTATAATTTTATGTTAAGTCATGCGAAACTCAGCAATTATCAGGTTAATTGAGTTGCGCATATCAGCGTCTTCCGGCTCGAATGCAAATATGTACTATCGTGTATCGCTAAATAATTTATTTTTATTATGTAAATACGTACCTATCACATGAAAGCGCTTACATTAAGTTGTTAAAAAAAATTGCTATTGAGCAATTTTGTGGTATAAATGAAAGCGCTTACATGATTTAGGTTAACGTTTAATTAACCAAAGGTCAACTTTAAGCTTCAACAATATAAAATACGATTTGTGATCATTAGGTTAAAATTATTCTAATGCCATCGAATTGCTCAAACAGAGTTAAAGAGGAAAACCATATGGCTGGTGTAAATATACCAACTACAAACGCCGCAGTATCAAATAGCACAACAGGTAACTATAATTTTGCCTTAACATCACTCACATCTTTATTCTTCATGTGGGGGTTCATTACCTGCTTAAATGATATTTTAATTCCACACTTAAAAGGCATTTTTGACTTAACATTCACCCAAGCAATGTTAGTACAATTTTGTTTTTTTGGGGCCTATTTTGTAGTTTCTATTCCTGCTGGAAAGTTGGTTAAAACTCTTGGCTATCAAAAAGGTATTGTTGTCGGCTTGGTGGTTGCGGCTGTTGGTTGCTTAGGTTTTTATCCTGCCGCATCTATGCATAGTTATCCTGTATTTTTAATGGCATTATTTATACTTGCTTCAGGTATTACTATTTTGCAAGTATCGGCAAATCCTTATGTTAGTTGTTTAGGAAAGGCGGAAACGGCATCATCTCGCTTAACCATGACACAAGCCTTTAACTCTTTAGGAACTACCGTTGCTCCTTTTTTTGGTGCTTATTTAATTTTAGATGAAGTCGCTAATGCAATGGCTACAGCCCAAGAAAAAGCGGCTATGGTACAAATGCCATACGTATTTCTTGCTGCAGTATTATTATTGCTGGCGGCTATTTTTGCATTGCTGAAATTACCGCATATTGAAGATGAACAAGAGCATGATGAAGTTTCTAATACCACCGGTAGTGCATGGCAGTACTCTCACCTAGTATTAGGTGCAGTTGGAATTTTTGTTTATGTGGGCGCTGAAGTTGCCATTGGTAGCTTTTTGGTAAACTTTTTTACAGACCCTAATATAGGCGGTTTATCAGAATCTAATGCGGCAAAATACATCGCCTATTATTGGGGCGGGGCTATGGTAGGGCGCTTTATTGGAGCTGGTGTAATGCAAAAAGTTCCAGCAGGTAAAGTATTGGCATTTAATGCCAGTACTGCGGTATTGTTAGTACTTATTTCTATGTTGTCGTCAGGGCAACTAGCAATGTGGTCCATACTGTTAGTAGGTTTATTTAACTCAGTGATGTTCCCAACAATATTCTCGCTAGCTGTAACTGGTTTAGGCAAGCATACATCGCAAGGCTCTGGCATATTGTGCTTGGCAATTGTTGGTGGCGCAATTATCCCGCTAGTTCAGGGCGCTTTAGCTGATTCTATCGGCGTGCAAAATTCTTTCTTCTTACCAATCTTGTGTTATGGCTTTATTGCTTATTATGGGTTGGTAGGTTCAAAACCAAAATTTTAAAAAAGTATATCAAGAGACAGAAACTTATGAATAATCTAATTATAAATAATAATTTAAACCAGGTTGCAAAAGTAATGATGCTAGCAAGTGCAGCATTTCTTACAGCCTGTTCTGATGTACCTAAAAGCGAGCAAGTAAACGAAGCCGATGTATCAATAAATGGCAGTAATATTGCTCAAAATATTGATATTTGGCCGAAGTTGAATATGCCTGTTAAAAAAGATGCCAAGCTAGAGCAAAAAATAAAAGATATCTTATCAACCATGACACTTGAGCAAAAAGTGGCGCAGATGATCCAGCCTGAAATTCGCGATATAACGGTCGAAGATATGCGTAAATATGGCTTCGGCTCTTATTTAAATGGTGGTGGGGCATTTCCAAACAATGATAAGCACGCAACACCAAGCGATTGGATAAAACTAGCCGAAGACCTTTATCAAGCATCAGTTGATGATTCTATAGATGGTTCTAGCATTCCAACTATATGGGGCACCGATGCGGTGCATGGCCATAACAATGTTATTGGTGCTACTTTATTCCCACACAATATTGGTTTAGGCGCGGCAAATAATCCTGAGCTTATTGAAAAGATAGCTGCGGTAACCGCTACAGAAGTAATGGTTACGGGGATAGATTGGGTGTTTGCACCAACTGTTGCTGTTGTCAGAGATGACCGCTGGGGGCGAGCATATGAAGGCTATTCTGAAGATCCTGAAATAGTACGTGAGTATTCGGCATCTATAGTTAAGGGCTTGCAAGGTCACGCTGATAAAGACTTTTTAGGGGATTCTCGTGTAATTTCAACCATTAAGCACTTCTTAGGCGATGGCGGTACCGAAGAAGGAGATGACCAAGGTAATAATATTGCTACCGAGCAAGAATTATTTGATATTCATGGCCAAGGTTACGTAGGCGGCTTAACAGCTGGCGCACAGTCAGTTATGGCGTCGTTTAATAGTTGGCATGGTGAAAAAAACCACGGTAATAAATACCTGTTAACCACAGTGTTAAAAGAGAAAATGGGCTTTGATGGTTTTGTTGTTGGTGATTGGAATGGTCATGGACAAATTCCTGGTTGTACTAATGAAAATTGTAGCCAAACAGTGAATGCTGGTTTAGATATCTTTATGGTGCCAACAGATGCTTGGAAACCCTTATACGAAAACACCATTGCGCAAGTTATATCGGGAGAAATTCCACAAGCACGAATTGATGATGCCGTAAGCCGTATTTTAAGAGTAAAACTTCGTGCTGGTATATTCGATAAACCAAGTCCTGCTAATCGTGCGGTATCAGGTAAAGTTGAATTAATTGGCGCTGCGCCACATCGAGAAGTAGCTCGCCAAGCTGTGCGTGAATCTTTAGTGTTACTTAAAAACAAAGACAACATATTACCACTAAACCCGAAAGCAACTATTTTAGTTGCTGGCGACGGCGCCGATAATATCGGCAAACAATCTGGCGGTTGGTCAGTGACCTGGCAAGGAACTGGCAATGCAAATTCTGACTTTCCTGGAGCTACATCTATTTATGCCGGCTTTGAACAAGTTGTAAGTGCTGCTGGTGGTAATATTGAATTAGCAGTTGATGGTGAATTCAGCACTAAACCTGATGTTGCTATTGTTGTATTTGGTGAGGAGCCGTACGCTGAAGGCACAGGCGATATAGCTAATTTAGATTATCAACGTGGCAATAAAAAAGATTTAGCGCTATTGAAGAAGTTAAAAGCACAAGGTATTCCTGTTATCTCGGTATTTATTTCAGGACGCCCTATGTGGGTGAATGCTGAATTAAATGCTTCAAATGCTTTTGTTGCTGCATGGTTGCCCGGCAGTGAGGGGAGTGGGGTAAGTGAAGTATTATTTACCAAAGCTGATGGTACGATTAATTACGATTTTAAAGGGAAGTTATCTTTTTCTTGGCCAAAATCAGCTCTTCAAGCAGTCCTAAATCGCTTTGACACAACTTATGACCCATTACTACCTTATGGCTTTGGTTTAGAGTATCGCGATGAAAATGTGTTAGCAGATGACTTGAATGAAATTGTTGCAAAAGATAATAATATTAGCAGAGAGTTAGTGTTGTTTGAGCAAGTTGCCAAAACACCATGGAAAATGAGTATATCTTCAGGTGGTGAATCAGAACTGGTTACAAGTTCAATTGTCGAAATGCCTGCGATAAAACTTAAAACCATGGATAAGAGCGTACAAGAAGATGCTCGTACCATTACATTCACCGGGAACGGCAAAGGAGAGGTAGGCTTAAAAAGTAACTTTGTTGAGGATTTACGCTCATATGCAGAAAACAGTGCAACAATTACTTTTTCTTTGCGTAAAGATAAAGAGCAATCAACTACAGCCAAGGTTATGCTTGAAATGCATTGTGAAAAAGACTGTTTAGGCACGGTAGATATTAGTCGCAAAATTGCCGATATGCCGGTCAATGAATGGCAAGAACTTAGCGTCGATTTGAATTGTTTTATTGAAAGTGGTGCCAATATGGCGAGAATAAATAAGGTTTTTGTATTATCTAGTAATGATGAAATAACGTTATCGTTTGCTGATATAAAACTTAGACCTAAGAGCGCTGAACAAGCTTCTATTAGCTGTTAGTAATTTGGCCTTGTTTATCGTTGCACGCATGAACCGCAGTTAAGTATCGCTGCGGTATCTTGTTAGTTACAAATTTTGACCCGCCAAGGCGGGTTAATACGATTTTCTCCTGCCCAATACAGTTTAATTTTATTACCTGATGGGTAATGTAACTTGATTTAAATTCATTAAATTTCCTTGTGTATGGTAAGCCAACAGTAAAAGCCAATCTTGCGCCATGACTGACAGTTGAAAATGTATCTATAAGCATAATCGAAGCTACTCATTACAAACCTTGCCCAAACTCAAGAAACGTTTGAAATAGTATCTGTTTTGCTTTATCTCGTGATAGACAATTAGATAGAGGATCATTATAAAAAAATTCTTTACTAATTTTCTTTTCCGTAGATACCCACTTCATCTTGTCTAAAACTATTTCAACTTTACAGCTGAACTTTTCATCGTTATTAGTGTAGAAAACTTTAACATCATCAGTTCGATTAATTAGATCGTTATAGGGGTATTTGTTTGCTGTGTCTACAGTAATATGTTCAGCATTAGCTAGGTTTAAAAATAAAAAAATACTTATTAATGCAATGTTTTTAAAGATATTTATTGTTGCGTTTGTCACTTATATTCTCGCTTCATCTCTTAGGTGTAGATAATAGATTAGATATGATAAGCTTAAAAAACAAACGATATTAAATTAAGTTTAGTTAAGAAAATCTTAAGTATGAAATATTTGCCACCACTGAAATCTCTGCAGTTTTTTCTGGCAGCTGGACAATCTAAAAACTTTAAACAGGCAGCCGAACGACTTAATGTGACACAAGCGGCAGTCAGCCAACAAATTCGATTGTTAGAAGATAACTTACAATCTAAATTGTTTGAACGCTCAAATAAACAAACAATGCTTACCGAAAAAGGCAGAACACTTTTACCTTTTATACAAAGAGCATTTGAAGAATTCTCCTGTGGTATACAAAGCGTCACAGGTGACCCAAACCCACAAGTATTACGCATTTCTACAGTACATTCATTTAGCTCTCTATGGTTGATACCCAGGCTTGTGGAGTTCCAAAAATTACACCCAGAAATAATGGTACAGCTTGCTCCATCCAGTGAACTTATAGATTTTAAGCAATCAAGTATTGATTTGGCAATTCGTATGGGATTAGGAGGTTATTCTGAAGTAATACAGAAGAAAATCTACGACGATAATCTTATTTTTGTTGCAAGCCCTAAGCTGGTAGCTGGCACTAATAAGGATAACCCTGAGCAAGTATTTAATTTGCCATGGATAGAGGACACGAGTCCAGATATACAGGAGAAATTTAAATACTACTGTAAAAGTGTAAATCTTAAATATGAAACCTTAGTACCTGTACTTCAATCCAATGACGCACTGCCCTTGATTGACAGTGCCGTTCAAGGGCGTGGTTTCTTGTTAGTCAACAGTAGCCTAGTAATGGAATATTTGCGTGCGGGTCTATTGGTTAAACTACTCAATTATTCCAGTAAAAGTCCTTATTCACTTTATCTTGTAGCACCAGAGCAACAGTTTTCATGGAATAAAGTTAAACTATTTGAAGACTGGTTAGTTCCCAAGTTGCGAGAGTCATTCTCCGATTTAGACGTACTCTAATCGTTGTTGGTAATTCAGTAATTACATCGTCGACTTACAATATCGCTCAACAAACTCACTATGAGTAGGTAACTGTTGTACGGCATTACTTATTGATGATTTGATACCATTTAAAAACTTGTTTAATTCTGCATCATTCATGATATCGGCAATTTTATGATATTGCTTAGGCATCAGTCCTTGGCCAAGCATAACTTGCGTCCAGGAATCTACCCGAAAGATATCACCGTCATCTAAAAATACCCGACCAGTTTCTTTGAATAAATTAATTTTATGTTGTAAAGAAGCAGGGATCTCCATGTCTTTACAATAACGCCAAAATTCAGAGTCATCTCTTTGATTCACATGGTAATGCAAAATGATAAAATCGCGAATGGCTTCGAGTTCAGAATTTAATTTACTGTTGTATTCATCTATGGCCGATTGTTGTATGCCATCAAATGGGAATAGACGCATTAAGCGAATTATTCCCGACATGATCAAGTGGATACTGGTCGACTCTAAAGGTTCGAGAAAGCCACTGGATAAGCCTAATGCAACGCAGTTCTTATTCCAGCCTTTACGGCGACGACCTGTTTTAAATTTGATCACTCTTGGCTCAGTAATTGTGTCACCTTGAATGTTAGCCAGTAATTTTTCAGTAGCTGACTTGTCAGACATATAGCGACTGCAATAAACTAGACCATTGCCAACTCGGTGCTGTAATGGGATACGCCATTGCCAACCCACATCGTGGGCTATTGAACGAGTATAAGGAATAGGGGCAGAAACAGCTTTGGTTTGTACAGCAACGGCACTGTCACAAGGCAACCAATGTGACCAGTCTTCATAGCCAGTATGCAAAGCTTGTTCAATTAGCAAGCCTCTAAAGCCAGTACAATCGATAAAGAAATCGCCATTTACAATCTCACCAGACTCTAATGTGAGTGAGGCTATTTCACCTGTTTGTTTATTTTTAATTACTTTGGTAATTTTACCTTCAACCCTATTAACACCGTTCTTTTGTGAAAATTTTCGTAAATACTGAGCATAAATAGTTGCATCCAGATGGTAGGCATAATTAATTGGCATCTGCTTAGACAGGGCAAATTTTCCGGCTTTTGCCGCCTGTAATTCAAAACAATATTCACCAAAATCTGATTGAATACCTTTATTTAGTCCATGTAACCAGAAATGATGAAATTCACCCGCCCAACACTCTTTGCCAGTAATACCAAATGAATGGACGTAGTCATCATCTATTTTGCCCCAATTTTCAAAACCAATACCTAGCTTGAATGTTGCGTGAGTTGCTTTCATGAACTCTTGCTCATTTATGCCAAGTAATTTATGAAATGTTCTTATTGGCGGGATTGTTGCTTCTCCGACGCCAACCGTGCCAATATCATCTGATTCTACCAGGGTAATATTTAAATTTTTTCCTAACAGTTTTGATAATGCCGCCGCTGCCATCCAACCAGATGTGCCACCTCCGGCAATAACAACGTTTTGAATTTTATTACTGTTCAAAATATTACCCTCTATCTTTGATTTGTTTCGTGTTGTTGACATAAATGATTAATTAAATCCCTGTTAGTGGGTAAGCCTGCAAGATATTTATGCAGTTTTAATTCACCGTCGTTGAATATTTTTTTAGCAACGTCGATATTGGCATAGCGATTTTCAGTATCTCGTAACTTGGTATTAAATCCCATGCCATATAATACGTATTGATAACTTGCGGAAGGAAAAACTTCTTCATTTTGAACGAAATCATATCGACTAGGGGGCTGGTGTTGCCATAACGTCAGTAGCTCATGTAAACGACTTGGAATAGTATTGGCTGACTTATTATCACGCCAGTACTGAGAATCATTACGTCGACTTAACACATAATGAAGTTTAAGGAATTCAATGACTCGCTGCCATCGGTAGTCAAATCTTTCATTATAACGTTTGGCGACTATTTCCATATGAGCACGATTTGTTGGTAATTGTTCGCTGATCATGGTTGTGGCAAGTTCAATAAGCGCTAGAGCCGACGCTTCCAGTGGCTCAAGAAAGCCCGAAGACATACCGATAGCAACACAGTTTTTATGCCAAAACTTTTGATAATGACCTGGTCTGAACGAAATTTTCCGAGGTTCAATTGATTGGCTTATATCAGTATTGGCTGTGGTGGCGATATATTCTCTTAATATTCTTTCGGCTTCATCGTCGTTCATATGGGCGCTTGAATAGGTGTGGCCAACTCCGCGTCTTGTCGGCAAGCCTATGTCCCATATCCAGCCCGCAGTTTGTGCGGTTGATATCGTTGCTGAAGCAATACTGTCACTGTCATCACTGTAAGGAATTTGTACTGCCAATGCCGAGTCATTAAACAGCACATCTTTGCAATCGATAAAAGGGATATTGTAATGCTTGCCAAGTAATAATGACGATGTTCCTGTGCAATCAATAAATAAATCACCACTTATATCGCCCGATTGTTTTGTACTTATCGAGGCGATATCACCATTTTCAGCCGAATTAATAGCAACAACATGGTCTAAAATATGATTTACATTTAGTTTTGTGGTGCAATGCTTTTGTAAAAGAGAGGCAAATTTAGCTGCATCTAAATGGTAACCGTAGTTTGTTACTGCAGCATATTGTGGGGTAGCAAGTTGTTTAGGTGCCAGACCCGCTTGGCAAACATGGCTTTGCATATTTACCGTATCAGCATAGTTAGTATTTTTATTGACTGACTGCCATCCAGCGTGCAAATTTACTTGTGTATAACCTTCAGGAGTCATAAATGGGTGATAATAAAAGTCATCTGACTGACCATCACACCAGCCAACAAACTTTGAACCTTGCTTAAAGGAAGCGTCGCATTGTGAGATAAATTCCAGTTCACTTATGCCAATTTTATTTAAAGTGTTTCGCATAGAAGGCCAAGTACCTTCACCAACACCAATTGACTTAACCATCGGTGACTCAATTAGGGTAACTTCAATACCTTTGGGCGAGTTTGCCATATGCTCTGCAGCAAGCACTCCTGCGCTAATCCAACCCGCTGAGCCGCCACCTACAATGACTATTTTCTTTATCGGCTTATCCATACTGCTTTATCCGTGTAGTCAAAATATTTTGAAAAGAACCCAAATATTGATTTTAATAAATTAATATAGCGGTATTTATACTCGATAATCCAGAAGTAAATTTTCAGGGTAGGATTATACCAATCTGTATAATTATCTACTCATTGAGTAACTCATTATTCGTACTAGTATTAGTCATTACCTTCAGATAATTGAATAATTTTTTACGTATATGGGTTCTTTTAAAAATTTTCTATGTTTTTAATTTATTACTTAAGTTAGAAAAAAGCCGCATAAATTAATAAATAACTTAGCGGCTTAAATTACATTCTAGTTTACTTCTATGGCAAGCTTAGAACGTATAACGTGCACCTAAGGCATAACGTGCGCCTTGCTCTTCTAGATTCCATAATTGTGCGCTGTATCGACCATGAGTACGAGTATCTTCTTCAGTAATATTAATACCTTCGAAAAATACTGATAATTTCTCAGTTGCTTGATAAGCAACATTAAAGTCGATTTGTGAGTACTCTTCAGTAAAGCCCGGTTCATTAAGGTATTGAGCCGGAGTATTTAAGAACTCGTCGCGCCAGTTGTAAGCGATACGAGCTTGAAAATCACCTTTCTCATACATCAATACTAAGTTGGCAGTATCACTTAAACCAACAAGCGCAAATTGAGTAACTGTAGGATCACCATCTACGTCATGACCAATGTCACCATTAACGGTAGTATAGTTAGCTTGTACGCCAAAACCTGTTTCACCAAAGAAGTGTTGTACCGCAAACTCAATACCATCAATTTTTGCTTCTTTGTTATTCACAAATTTAACAACATTGAACATCATTTCAGGATCATCCGCATTTGGTATTACATCGTATGCATTTTCAAACTCTTCCCCTGTCATTGAATCAAACGGAACACCATTTTCCATCGCTGCAACCATAGAGAATAGGTTGGTATCAGTTACTTCTATACCTTGGTCGATTAGTGCTTGTTCTGCCGCTTGTGCACGAGGACCAGCAGTAGCATCAGTTAAACCATAAACATTTTCTTCAACTGGTTGACGACCTGCAAAGTTGCTGACGCGTTTTTCATAATAACCAATAGACGCATAACTTGTTTCAGCGAAGTACCACTCTAATGATAAATCAAAGTTATCTGATTCCAGTGGTACTAAACCAGGGTTACCATTTGATGCGCCACCAAGTTCAGAGCCGCCAATGATAGTAGGGCCTGATGGGCCACTTACATCACTAGCTGCAGCACTTAATTGATCATAAGTCGGACGGGCAATCGTTTTACTGTACGACATGCGAGTTTTTATCTCATCAGTCACGTCTAAACCAAAATCAAAACTTGGTAGTAAATGATCGTAACTGGCATCGGCTGAGAAGTCTTGTTTAGCATCACCAAAACGTACGTTGAAGTCGTTGTTACCTTCCCAAGCTACAGCACTTGGAATGTCTACATTAGCAGATGAAGTAACATCAGTGCTTTCAAAGCGAACACCAGCAGTTAATTGATAAGTCATACCGCCTAACTCACCATCAACACTGAACTGTACATACGCTGCAGCAACGTCTTCTTCAATAGTACGGTTAGTACCGTAAGCACCATCGGCGATAAAATCAAAACCATATTCACCTGCGGCCCAAGCACCAACTTGTGAAGCGCTACCGGTGAAGCCTTGGTTAAATGCGCCGTTTGTTGAGTAGTCATCAAATTCACTGGTAAAGTTAACTGGTTTTAAGAAGCCTTCAGGTAATTCACCTGGATTTTCAACACCCCAGTTACCCATGGTATGGCGGGTAAGTGATTGTAATGAATGACTTTCCATTGAACGGGCTTCAACACCAAACTCAATGCTGCCTTCATCAAATTCATAGGTACCAATTAAGCGGAACTGGCTGATGTCTGTTTCTTGTTGAGCAACATTCATGTCAAGAATTGATGTACCCACATCGTCTTGATCTAAAACGCCATTACAATTTAGACCACGGTCAGCGTTACAGTCATCAAAGTCAATCATCATCGTCGGCAAGTCATTGCTAAAATCAACACCTTGTGCTGCAACAACGTTGGCGCCTAAACCAGCATTTACCCAACTACCGTAACCGGCATCAGGAGAACTTTTTGCACTAGAATCATGAGCATCTAAAGTGATGTTGAAATAATCATTTACGTCATAGCTTAAATTTAAACCAATTGAGTCGTTTTCATTTAATTGATTTAATTCTTGAACCGCTAGACCAATATCTCTAGGTGCTTGATCGCGACGTTCTTCTAGATAGCCAATTGGAGTTTTAACGGTATTGTCATCAAAAGCTAATGCTGATTTATAAGTATCCATCCAAATAGATTGTTCAGCACGGGCTTCAAATAACTCTTGCTCAGAGTAAGTATAATCAAGCGTAGCTGTTAAGTTGTCCATTGGACGATATTGCAATGTCAATTGCGCGTTGGTACGTGTACGTTCCCTGTCTGCAATTGAGTAACGCAAATCAGATGGCATTGAGTAAAGTTGATCCATTGCCGGACCATTAACTAAAACTGCTGGTGTACCATCTTGTTCTTGAGGGATAGTGCCATCATAAGGGTTAGTACGCCATTGATTAACAAAAGCACCTGTTGCTGAACTGTGACGTTCTGACATGTTGGCCGTAAGAGAGGCACCAAACACTTCATTGTCATCTGTCCAAGATAGTAATGTTGAAAACTCTGGAGTTACATCATCTCCAACACGATTAGTCGTGTCAGATAAAGCTTTTACACCAACGCTAACGTGAGTTCCTGGATCGTCTAACGGCTTACCTGTAACAATATCGATTGTTGCACCTATACCACCTGTAGCGATACTTGCGCGGCCAGTTTTGTAAACTGAAACTGATTTAACTGCATCTGATGCTAAGTTGGAAAAATCATAGGCACGTGAATTGGCTACACCACCGCCGGCAGGCAACGACGAAGATGGCATGGTACGGCCGTTTAACGTCACCATGTTATAATCAGGACCAAAACCACGAACGGTAACTTTACTACCTTCACCATTAGCACGGTCAATTGATACACCAGTGATGCGCTGTAAGGACTCAGCTAAGTTAGTATCTGGAAACTTACCAATATCTTCCGCAGAAATAGCATCAACAACACCTGCAGCATCACGTTTTAATCGAGTAGATTCTTTAATACTCGAACGCATGCCAGTGACTTCGATAACCTCTACTGATGCTTCGTCAATTACTACTTCTTCAGCAGCATATGCGGTATGTACCACTGATGCACCCAATATTAACGACAAACTTGTTGCTAATTTAGTCTTGTTAAATGTTCTTGTTTTCACTTTACTCTCCCCAGAGTGCTTTATTTTAGTTTTAGTGAATATCTGTGTAATAATTTTGTAAGCGCTTACATTTTAAGGTTTTTTAAAAGGCCTAAATATTGTAAGCGCTTACATAACGTAATTTAATATTACATAGTCGTCAACTGTTTTTAACATGTTTTTTACTTTATTTATTTAACTGTATGCAAAATGATGATTAATAAAGCATTGTAAATCAAACGGTTATTGAACTATTTTTCAGATTATTAAAATGTTGAAATTATATTTAAAATAGTACATTATTATGTAAGCGCTTACATTGGTGTGGGTTATTTATTATTTTTAAATTAAAAGCTAGCGTCTGTTTACACCTGTCTAATCCGTGAGTTAAAAAACGACATCTTACATTTATTATATATTTAGAGGCTGCTATGAACTTCAAAACAATTGCACTTTTGTTAACTGCTTTGCTGCTGTTGGCTTGTGAAGCTGAGGTTAAAAATACTGTACAGAAAGTTCCTGAACAAATGAGCTTAGAAAAAGCAGCACAATTCAAAATGAAAAGATTAACTTCGGTTGAGCAAGATGTTAATAGCTTATTGGCAAAATTAACTCTGCAAGAAAAAATATCTTTGGTGCATGCCAGTGGTAAATTTCATATTAATGCTATTGAACGGGTTGGCATTAAGGAAATGTGGCTTTCTGATGGTCCACATGGGGTAAGACATCAAATTAAAAGAGATGACTGGGGGTCAGCAGGATGGACTGATGATCATGCTACCTATCTCCCGCACCTTACTTCAGTTGCAGCTAGTTGGGATCGAAATATGGCTGCTTTACATGGCAATGTATTAGGCAGTGAAGCAAGGCATAGAGAAAAAGATCTGATATTAGGACCTGGAGTAAACCTTGCTCGCTTACCTTTATATGGACGTAATTTTGAATATATGGGTGAAGATCCTATTCTTGCGGCAAAACTTGTTGTTCCGCAAATTAAAGCGATACAAGAACATGACGTAGCAGCAACGATTAAACATTACGCTTTAAATACTCAAGAGTTAAATCGAACCGGGGTTAATGCTAAGCCTGATGAGCGAACTTTGAGAGAAGTCTATTTACCTGCGTTTGAATATGCAATTAAAGAAGCAAATGTGTATTCAGTGATGGGAGCTTATAATGAATATTACGGCAGTAATGCTAATCAAAGTAAACATTTAGTAATGGATATTTTAAAAGGCGAGTGGGGCTTTAACGGGGTTCTTTTGACTGATTGGAATGTTGATATAAATACTTATGATGCGGCGGTAAATGGCCTTGATTTAGAAATGGGGACTGATGTTGATAATTATGATGACTATTACTTAGCCAAACCTTTAGAACGAATGATTGAGTCTGGCAAAGTAGCCATGTCGGTGCTTGATGATAAAGTGAGACGCATCTTAAGGTTACAGTTTTCAATAGGTATGTATGATCAAAATCGAGCGTCAGGACAGCGCAATACAAAAGAGCACCAACTAGCAGCACGTAAGATAGCTGAAGAAGGTGTGGTGCTATTAAAAAATGAGCTAAATGTTTTACCGCTTAATAAAACCAAAATAAAAAATGTTTTAGTTCTTGGTCCAAATGCAGATAAAAAGCATGGTACAGGCGGTGGCTCATCAGAAGTAAAATCTTTATATGAAATTACCCCTTTAGCTGGCTTGCAAGAAGCACTAGGGGATGATGTCAACATTCAGGTGATGCGAGCTAAAAGTAGCCAATTATCACCAATTGCAAGTGACTATGTCGCCAGTAGACACTGGACAGGAACACCTGCATGGAATATTTCATCGTATAAAGATTCTAATCGTGAACAGCTTATTAGTGAATCTTGGATTGTTGATGCGAAATTTTCAACAGATGGAAATGAAGAGCAACACATCACTATGAAAGCAAAGATCGAGCCGCTGAAATCAGGAAAGCATAACTTAAAAATTTCAGCACAAGGAAGATTTTCATTATTCATTGATGGTGAAGAAATCATTCGATTAAACAATTTTAATGATGATGTAAGTGAACAAGTCATAGATCTTACGGCTAAGCAAGAATATCAATTTGAAATTAAATATGATGGTCATAATAGCTTTACTTTAGGCTGGGATGCCCCTGGAAACTTGTTTAGTGATGAAGATGATTACATTGCTGCAGCTAAAGCGGCGGATGCAGTCATTTATTTTGGCGGTTTATCACATGCCGACGATCGTGAATCTATTGATCGAACTGTTATGAAGTTACCAGGCAGTCAGGATGAAGTTGTTGCTAAACTATTGGCGGTAAATAAAAACACTGTGGTCTTTTTAGTTGCTGGCTCAGCTGTAGAAATGCCTTGGGAGGAACAAGCTAATACAATAGTCTGGGGCTGGTACGGTGGTATGGAGGCAGGTAGGGCGTTTTCTAACGTATTAACTGGAGCAGTAAACCCAAGTGGTAAAATGCCAATCACGTTACCAATGAAACTTGAGGATACTGCCCCTATTGCTTTACAAGATTATAATGAAAAAGAATCTTTATATTCTGAAGGTGTTTATATAGGCTATCGCTGGTTTGAACAGCAAAATATAAAGCCATTGTTTCCATTTGGGCATGGTATTTCTTATAGTAAGTTTGAATATTCTGACATTAAACTTAGTCATAAAGACATTAATGCTGAGCAAACATTAACCGTGATGGCGACCGTTAAAAATACGTCTAAAGTGGCTGGCGCGGAGGTGGTGCAGCTTTACTTACATGATGCACAATCAACAGTTAGTCGGCCAAATAAAGAACTTAAAAACTTTGCCAAAGTCTTTTTACAGCCAGGTGAAAGTACTCAGGTTAAGATGCAATTAAGTAAGCGTGACCTGTCATTCTGGGATGTAAAATCGAATGGCTGGCTTGCTGAAAGTGGTGAATTTGAGGTAATGCTAGGTGCTTCTGTTGAAGATATTAGACTTCAGCAAAGCTTTAACTATCATCAATAAAAAATTAGCTATTATTGATAAAATGGTCGAGCAGTTCTCGACCATGTTTTAACTTTGAAAATTAAAACGCCTTCACTAGTAATTTTGCAAATTCAATTGCATCCAGTTCAGCACCTTCGGCATCCATTTGCCAGTCAACACCAACTAAAACACCATCTTCGTTGAGATCGCTGACCCATTCTTCTAAAAATTGCTCTAAATGAATACTGGCGACTTGATAGTCCTGCCATTCATCACAACAAAACTGTTGAGCCGTTTCGCTGTTCGCCCAAACCGGCATAACATCGCTATTTTCGAACTCTGCGGAGTCACAAACAACCCAATCACCAGATTCGTTTTGTAAAGCAAATAACTGCTCATCTTCATTTACGGTATCAACAAATGTTGAAAATTTTTGTGAATGGTTGCTCATTGAAAATCCTAGTTACATTTTATCTTCTAGCTATTTTAACCTAAAAAACGAATACAGAAAGTAAAGTTTTGTGTTTTTAAATGATCGCTTAGGATTAATGGCCATTTAATTCTGGCTAACTTGAGCTAACTGAATTAATTGCTAAAGTTAAATAATGATTATCCTATTGAAGCATTTAACATGAATAAAACTGTAGCTATCTACCTTATCGTTATATTTGCCAGTGGATGTATGGATACATCTTCATCAGATCCCGATATTGAAATGGCTGAATTAAAGTCAACTGACGCATTAAAACCTTGTTCAAAAGCCTGGATGATTTTTGTTGAAGACCGTTTAGTATCCTCGGATGGGCAGGGCCATGGACCAGATTTAGGCTCTGATGAATGGAAATCGGTGATAGAGTTTAAATTAAATATAAGAGGCAATCATGAGGTACCGAACCGCAACAGCGATGATTGGTGCAACTATGTTGATGAAAAAATAAAAACAACAGGGCAGGGCTAGAGGAGAAAATGGCAAAATTTCAATTAAAGCAGCGCTTTTTATCATTAACTGAAAAGTTTGAAATTAAAAATGAACAAGATGAAATTGTTTACTTTGTTGATGGTAAATTCTTTAGTATCGGTAAAACCTTTCATTTAACCGATGCTCTAGGTAATGAACTTGCAAAAATAAAACAAAAGGTATTATCACTTAGGCCTACGTTTTATATTAATTTTACTAATGGTCAACAAGCAAAAGTAGTAAAAACATTTTTACCACTTTTTACAAGTCGTTTTGTGATCAAGTTTGGGCAAGAAGAAATTACTGCAACTGGCAATTTTTTATCACACGAATATCAATTTACACAAGTAGGCTCTCTAATCGCAGAAGTAAGTAAAAAATGGTTTTCATTTAGTGACACCTATGGACTAAATGTTGAGCATGATGAATTAAATGAACTCGCTCTGTGCATTTTAATTGTTATAGATGCTGTTCATCATGGCAGTGATAATAACGCTTCATAAAATTTATTTTAGTGGCAAAGATCTTGAATTTTCAGCTATTACCCATATAACTTAAGCATTAGAATATATTTTTATTTAGGATCATCATTCGATGTCAGACAATATCGTTGCTATTAGCCCAGAAAATTTTCAGCAAGTTATTTTAGAAGAGTCAAAAACTAAACTTATCTTAGTGCACTTTTGGGCTGAGCAGATACCTGAAAGCGTAGAGTTAAGAGATAAACTTGCAGGAAGAGTTGCTGGTGCTGATAACTTTATGACTTTAGCTACAGTTGATTGTGCAGCCCAGCAAGCAATTGCGCAACAGTTTGGTGTACAAGCGCTACCTACCTCGGTTATGGTAAAAGATGGTCAGCCAATTGATGGCATTTCTGGCCCGCAAAATGATCAGGCAATCGATGAGTTTTTAGGAAAATATCTGCCTAAGCCTGAAGATACTCTTTTAGCGCAAGGCTTAGACCTATTACAGCAACAAAAAGTAAATGAGGCATTAGCACCATTACAACAAGCCTATGCTATTGATAGTGAACGTGCTGATATCAAAAAAGCGTTAGCTGATGTTTATTTACATCTTGGCAAAATTGCTGAAGCTGAGCCATTGTTAGCCAGTATCATGATGGTTGATAAAGATTCTTACTATCAATCGTTAATTGCCAAATTAGAGTTGGCTCAAGAAGCGAGTAATTCCCCAGAAATACAAGCCTTAGAACAGCAATTTGCTGCTAACCCTGATGATATTGACTTAACTCGTCAATTAGCGGTGCAATATAACCAAGTGAACCGGGTCGATGAAGCGCTTGATTTACTTTATAAACTACTACTTAAAGATGCTGGTGACAGCGAAAGTAAGAAGTTACTGCTTGATATTCTTGCGGCATTACCCGATGGCGATAAGTTAGCTGCCAAATATCGTCGTAAATTATTTGCAATGATGTATTAATTTAATTTATTTGCAACCCGACTGTGCTTTAGTTTGATAAGCGATAAACATTCTATTTATCGCTTATTTATAATTGTTAGCAAATTAAAATTTAGCGTTTAACCATAACCATACCTTATCAGTGTCTACTTTACCTGCCGTAGCATCACCGGCAGAATATGATGCCAATTTAATACCTGCAGAGTAATTTTTAGTAAAACTTTTTGTATATACCGCATTTATTTCTGAACCTAGATCATCAACAAGATTTGAGGCTTCATCGGCAGCAAATTTGTGATAAATAACCGCCCATTTTCCGCCGGCAACTTTACCGCCGACACTGGCATATAAATCCTCTAAGCCTTGTGCTGGCGTACCTAAGAATTGATCCGACCAACCATTAAATTTATGCAGTGTTGCTAATGGCGTTGAAAAGCCATACAAGCCATCATCAGAGCCTAATAACTCGTACCCCAACTTAATGCCAAATCCAGAAAAATCTGTGCCTATTTCAGTTGAAATATAATCAGCAGAGTAAGAGGCTGTAGAACTGTCTGCATCTTGTTGTGCATATTCAAAAGTGTAAGATAATTTTTGTTTACCAATGTTAGCAGCACCGTTAACACGAAGCCCTAATGTATCAAGACCATTGTCAGTGTTATTATCGACTTCCAATAAATATCCGTAAGCGGTAATTGTACCAATAGAGGTTTTATAGGCGGCATTTACTAGGTGGTCTTTTGACTTGATGTCTTTCTCTTGAGCAAAAATTCTATTTCGTTGCGAAATATAACTATACTGTAAAGTCAAATTATCAACAGGTTGGTAGGCGAAACTTACACCATCAAATGTTTGCCTGTCTTGGCGCCAACCAACATGACCAACAAATCGATGATTATCCATGGCGATCACTTGTCGGCCAGCTTTAATCGCTAATGATTTTTGTTTGTATTGCAGCAAAAATTGATCAAGCTCTGTTGTTTCAGGATCTGCTATCACTGAATAATCAGGATTTTTACCTAAAGTATTCTTGTAATCATCAACACCAGCTACCGTACGAGAGTCTTCAAATTCAACTATAGAAGAGAAACCGTTAACCCTGCCGGTTGTATAAGTTACACGGGTACGTAAGGTGAGAGCGTCAGCATCATTAAGTGCATTATCTTGTTCTACTGTTTCAAAGCGCAGGTTTAAATCGGCATTGGTTGTGCCATTCACTAATGCTTGAGTTATTGAATTGTTATAAAGCGAGTCGGCAAAAGCCAGAGGTGAACAACTTCCTGTTAAGGCAATAGATACACAAAAAGCGATTTTCTTAGGTGACATAGTTTAATTTTCCTTTTATTTTTTTATTCATAAAGTTGTAAAGCAAAATATAAGCCAATATCTTTATTCTTTATATATCAACTGGTTACCTTGGTGTTGTGGTTTTGGTATTATCAATTTGCACCAATAAAAATAACCAATGTTCGATAAGCATCACTTCAAATATGATAAATTTTCTGTTGCAGTTGTGGGGGGAAAAGAAAAATTTTCGATGACAATAAAATAAATACTAAGTGTGATTGAATTCGTATCTATTATAAAGTTCTCATTACTTACTCACTTATTTTATTTCATTTTGTCTCTGAATAAGTATTCTAGCTTTGCCAGTTTAGGGGCGATCATAATTTGGCAATATGGCTGATATGGGTTTTTATTGTAAAAGTTCTGATGGCCTTCATCGGCAATAAAAAAGTCTTGTTCTGGCTCCAACGTGGTTACTATAGCCGAGTCGTATTCGCCGGACTCGTTTAACTTTTTAATTTCTAGTTGAGCAGTGTTTAGCTGTTGTTCATTTTTATAAAAAATTGCTGAACGATATTGAGTGCCTCGATCATTTCCTTGCTGATTCAGCATGGTGGGATCATGCAGGGCAAAAAATACCTGCAGTATTTGCTGGTAACTAATAATGGTTTCATCAAAAGTAATAACGACAACCTCTGCGTGACCGGTAGTGCCAGAACAGATTTGTTGGTAGCTTGGATCCTTGATTTTACCGCCCATATATCCTGATAGGGCTGACTTAACGCCATTTAATCGTTGCATCGGCGCTTCAATACACCAAAAACAACCACCAGCAACAATGGCCTGCTGTAAGCTTTTTGTCTCATTCATAAATAATTAGGGTCAGATCTAAATTACTTTAAGATTAGGTTCCTTTGTGCAACCAATCAAGCTAATATTTGTGGCTAACAAATTTAATGTAGATCTGACCCTAATTATCTTATGGATCAAAAAGCCTTACTTATTGCTATCAATCAAATTATGCCTTTCGGCAAATATGCTGGTAGAAAACTATTATTATTACCCGAGCCTTATTTAGTTTGGTTTCATTCAAAAGGTTTTCCACAGGGAAAACTGGGAGAGCAATTGGCATTAATCTATGAAGTTAAGCTTAACGGTTTAGAGTCGATGCTTATGCCGCTACTAACAGATTGAAAAAATTTTACTCGCTTTTATATTAACTACTTTTTACTAATCTTTTTTTCGATTGATTTATATATTTTTAATTCTATTTTTTGATTAAAAAATAACCTGTATATTTATACTTGAAAAATTCAGTGTTTTATCTTTAAAAATTAACATGATGTTTTTATTACAATTTAATTAAATTGAACGTTCGTATAAAAAACGTACAGTAAAAAAGCCTGTTCAATTCGCTATTTGCATAATTAGTTATTTCAGTTCTATCGGCAGGAACCGTTTTTTGAATTACAAAAAAGCAGTTGCAAGCAAGCTTAAATTGATCTTAAATTAAATGTCGACATGAAGTTTCTCGACCACCTCACGGTTCAGTATCGCACTGACCATTTTAATAATCCAGAGGAGTCACTATCTATGAAAAGACAAAAACGCGATCGATTAGGAAGAGCGCATAATAATGGGTATCAGGCCGGTTTAAGCGGTAAAAATAAAGAAAATTGTCCATATCAAAATGTTGATGCAAAGTCAGAATGGCTTGGTGGTTGGCGAGAGGCAATGACCGACAGAAACACCGGATTTTTTAAATAACAAATTAATAATTAATCCATTCACATATACCAAAGACTTAAACGCCCGTTATTTATAAGAATAATGGGCGTTTATCGTTTTAAGTGAATATTTATTCAATTTATATTCATTTGAAATTAATGCTCACAACTACAGCTTGAGTTTTTTGTAATATTAAACGCTTGCCATTGCAGAGCTAAGCCATCAAATAACATCACTTGATTACTTGGCACATTTTTACCGATCAAAAACTTAACCGCTTGCAACGCTTGCATACTACCAATGATACCTAAAATAGGCCCCAATACTCCAGCAGTAGAGCAATTCAAGCTAGGCTCGCCTTTTGTTTTGGGGTAAAAGCATTCATAACAACAAAAATCACTATCATTTGGGTTGATAAACATTAATTGGCCTTCAAAACGAATTGCGGCAGCGCTTAATAAAGGGGTTTTATGCTCAATGCATTTTGCATTGATTAAATAACGAGTGCTTAGATTATCAGTACAATCTAATACTAAATCGACTTCAGGTAAATAATAATCGAGGCTTTCAGCATCAATCATTTCATCAATCGCTTCAATATCAATTTCTTGGTTTAGGCCGGTTAAATGTTCGCAAGTTACTTCTGCTTTATTGTGACCAACATTGTCTTGTTGGTAAATTATCTGGCGCTGTAAATTAGTTACGTCAATGTTATCACCATCACTAATTATTATTTTACCAACCCCAGCCCCTGCCAAGTATAATGCGGCGGGGTTGCCTAAACCGCCAGCACCAACAATTAGAATACAGGCATTTTTTAAAGCCCGTTGTTGTTCAACATCGAAGCCTTTCAGTAATAGCTGGCGTGAATATCTCAGTTGTTCTTGATCTGTTAGCATGGCTAATATCCTAGTAGCTACGAATAGCATTGGCCTTAAACTGTATATACACAGCCTGGCCAATTTCAAGTTTTAATTTTTCTACAGAGTAACGAGTGAGCGCCACCAAAAAATCTTGGCCACAAGCATTAACCGTTATTTGTGCCGAATTACGACTAAGTCGCTGAACTTTGTTGATCACTCCTTGCAAATTATTTATTACTGAAGTGTCTTGTGGTTTTTGTATAGTTATACTTATATCGGTTGCGAGAATGTAACAGCGTAAATGGCTATTGATTTCATGAGAAACTACATTGCTATATAAACGCGAGTTTTTTTGTGGATTATCGATGAAGTCGAGTTGAGTTAAACCAAAGTTAGGCAAGTGCTGTTTTATTTTTAAACTCAGCGATGTTTGCTGTGAATAGTCATTGGTTATGCTGTTATGTAATTGGTTAATTACTTGATGCACATGGCCGCGCTGTATCACTACGCCGTTTTCCATTACCAGTACATTGTCAGCTAGCTGTTGGATCTCTACTACAGAATGACTGACATAAAGCATAGGCAAGTCTAATCGTTGATGAATATTGCGTAACAGCTCCACCATTTCGCCTCGAGCTTTGTTATCTAGCGCGCTTAATGGTTCATCGAGTAACAATAATTTTGGCTCTGCTAAAATTGCTCGAGCGAGGGCAACTCGCTGTTTTTGCCCCGCAGAAAGTTGTCCTACATGACGTGTTTGCAAGTGTTCAATTTGTGTTAGGCTGACCACTTCATTAATGGATATACGACTTGATTGACAACGTTTTGCAGCAAACTGTAAGTTGCCCAACACATCTAAATGAGGAAATAATCTCGCATCTTGAAAAACAAAACCAATATTACGAGATTCGCTTTTGATGAATATGTTTTTACTGGTGTTTTGTAGAGTGATATCACCATACTCTACAGTGCCCGTTGCATTGGAATTCAAACCAGCAATAATTCTTAATAAACTGGTTTTACCCGAGCCCGAATGACCTAAAATACCAGTAATTCCGGTAAGTGGGATTTGCTCTTCGCTGATCAAGTTGAAATCATCATACTCTAAGCGGATGTTAAGGGCGATGCTCATTACATGCTCCTAACTTTTATCGATTTTTCAGATTTAAAATTAAGCAAATAAACCAATGCCAGCATTACTATAGAGCCAATTAGCAGACTTGCTGCTAACCAGTGTGCAGTGTTGTAATTCATCGCTTCAACTTGATCAAATAGGGCGATAGACAATACGCGCGTTTCGCCGGGGATATTTCCACCAATCATTAGTACCACACCAAATTCACCAACTGTATGAGCAAACCCCAAGCTGGCTGCAGTAATAAAACTTGCCTTGGTCATCGGCAGAGTAATGTTGAAAAAACGATCAAAAGGACCCGCGCTGAGCATGGCTCCTGCTTCGTTTAAGTTATCACCAAGCTGTTCAAACGCCTTTTGTAATGGCTGCACTACAAAAGGAAGGGAGTAAATAATTGATCCAATTAATATGCCAGTAAAACTAAATGCGAGAGAGGTACCGGTAAGGTCTTGAATGAATTTACCTGGACCATTGGCAGGTGAAAATAATAATAATAAGTAAAACCCCAGTACCGTCGGCGGTAATACTAATGGTAATGCAACTATTGCTTCAATAAGTACTTTAAAGCGAGTGGTAAGTCTACTTAAATACCAAGCTAGCGGTGTACCAATAATTAATAGAATAAGGGTTGTCAGCGCGGCAAGTTTTAATGTGGTAGCAAGAGCTAGCCATTCATTGGCGTTTTCCATGCTAAATACTTACCACAGCTATTTCAGTATCATTAAGCTCATCACTTGGTTTTGGTTCTTGTGGTTTAGGCTCTTGTTGATCAGGGATAGTAATTGCTGGTAGGTAACCGGTTTTGGTAATGATTTTTTGCGCGCTGTTAGTTAATAAAAACTCGAAAAATTGTGTCGCTAAACTAATATTTTCAGCATGTTTTAAAACGACCATTTGTTGCTCTAATTCATGATGTAATGAGTTGTCGATAAGCACGCCATGGCCAACTTTAGAGTTTAATAATTGACTGTAAGAAATAAAACCATAGCTTACCGCACCGCTAAGTATTTGCTGATAGGTTTGATTAATGTTATTGCCTACAATTAATTTCTGATGATATTTAGACCATAAATTCAATGAGATTAATGTTTCTTTTGCCGCTAAACCGTAGGGAGCAATGTGTGGCCCTGCTGCGGCAATTCGGCCATCATAGTTTTTTAAATCATCTAGGCTGATGTTTTTATCACTGGTTGCCGACCATAAGGCTAATTGGCCAATGGCATAAGTTTTGCGATATTTTTCGTGAATAAGGCCTTGTTCTTCCAACAATTGCGGGCGGCGAAGATCGGCCGCTAAAAAGATATCAAACGGTGCGCCATGACGAATTTGTTGGTATAAAACCCCTGTTGAAGCAACAGAAATTTGTTCGGTAAATGGATGTTTTTTTTTAAATTCTTTGACTAATTCTGCCACTGGAGTGGCAAAGTTTGCAGAAACCGCAATTTTCAGTTTTTCAGCATTCGTGGTAAATGTTGTAAAACACAGTATTAAGCAGGAAAGGAGAACACGAGTTGTTACCACTTATCAGCCTCTTTTTTATCATTAGTTTTTGCTTCTACCCAACGTTCTCCTTGTTCGGTCAGCTCTTTTTTCCAAAACGGTGCGCTTACTTTTAAATAATCCATAATAAATTCGGCAGCCATAAATGCATCTTGTCGATGTTTACTGGTTACTCCAACAAAAACAATTTTTTCACCTAAAGCTAATTGCCCATAACGGTGAATTATACTGATGTTACCCAATTGCCAACGCTGCCTGGCTTGTTTAGAAATATCTTCCAGGCAGTGTTCAGTCATACCTGGATAGTGCTCTAGAAATAAGTGCTCTACTTGGCAACCATCATTTTGATTGCGAACTCGACCGACAAAAGTGACAACAGCGCCATCGGTAATGTTATTAGCTTCTAAGATATCAACTTCTGCTGCAAAATCAAAGTCTTCTTGCTGTACCTTGATGCTGTTAATAACCATATTAACCACCCGTTACTGGTGGAAAGAATGCCACCGTATCGTTGTTGTTAAGCAAAGCATCATCGTTAACCATTTGTTGGTTTAAAGCGGATAACAATGTAGATGAACTAAATACGGCTTGCCATTGTTCTCCTTTGGCAATTAGCAAAGCTTTGATATCACTAATGCTGTTTTGATCTTTTGCTAAGCTCAGCGTTAATTCTGCGCAATCGAGTTGTTCTCTAATTGCTGCAAAAAAGATAATGTTAACATTCATATATTCTATCCTACGCGGTCCAATGTCCGCTTTTGCCACCTTGTTTTTCTAATACTTTTATATCAGAAATAATCATTGATGGATCAACCGCTTTACACATATCAAATAAAGTTAACGCGGCAACGCTTACCGCGGTTAATGCTTCCATTTCTACACCCGTTTGACCAGTAAGTTTACACATGCTGCTGATTTTAACTTGGTTATTGCTAGCTATAACTTCAAAGTCTACTTGCACTTTTGACAGCATTAACGGGTGACAAAGCGGTATTAAGTCACTGCATTTCTTTGCTGCTTGTATGCCAGCTATGCGAGCAACAGCGAATACATCACCTTTAGCGTGCTTGCCGGTAGAGATTAACTCGAGAGTTTTAGCGCTCATGGTGACAAAACCTTGAGCAGTTGCCACTCTTACCGATGCCGGCTTGGCACTAACATCGACCATGTTGGCTTCACCTTGGGCATTTAAATGGGTTAAATCACTCATCTATTAGCCTCTGCTTTCACAAGCTTCTGCCAAGTTTAGATGTGGCACAAAATTACATGGTCTATGACTGGCGTCTAACTGTTCTTTGATCACTTTGTCCCAGGCAGTTTTACAAGCATTAGTAGAGCCTGGTACGCAGCAGATAACCGTTCTATTGGCCATACCGGCAAAAGCTCTAGATTGAATTGTTGAGGTGCCAATTTCGTCATAAGAAACGCTGCGAAATATCTCGCCGAAGCCTTCAACCTGTTTATCAAACAGTGGCATGATAGCTTCTGGGGTATTATCTCTTGCAGTAAAGCCAGTACCACCTGTAGATACAACAGCATGAATGCTGTCATCGGCAATCCACTTAGACATAATTGCCCGAAGTTGGTAAACATCATCAATGACAATAGCTTTGTCTGCTAGCGTATGTCCGGCTTCAACTACACGCTGTGCTAATGCCTGACCAGAAGTATCGTTTTCTTCGGTGCGAGTATCGGAAACGGTTAATACTGCAATGTTTAACGGAACAAATGTTGCTCCACCGTGTTTTGACATGATTAGATCCTGCTTTTAAATTCTTTATTTATGATTTCTTTATTGACTGAGTCGTTAATACGTTTTTTAGCTTGCTGCCATTCATCTGGGGTATTGGTATTAACCAGCACTTGTCGATCATTCTGTTCAATACTCAGGGCGTTCGCTAACTTAAATACCTGCTTAAACGATGGACCTTTCCCTGTTGTTAAAAAGCGAGGGCTGGTAAATTCTTCGTCTAAAAACTGGCTGAGAACAGCGTTTACCGGAATATAGGCAGGTAATGAGCATTTACTATAATGACAAGCCTTGTTAGCCAATGAGCCTTTTAGTTTTAACTCTTGCAAATGCTGGGCACTAATAAATGGCATATCTATGGGTAAAACAAGAACAGAGCGAGGCTGGTATTTTTTAATTAACGCATGAATACCGGCTAATGGACCTCCCTGAACAACTAAGTCGGCAATACCGCCACTGTTGCTGCCTGAGATCTCAATTTTATCTAAGTGACATTGCTGCAAAAGTGATTGGCAATGGTTCAACATGGTGTCATTTTTTAAGGTTAAAAACGCTTTGTTCTCACCCATGCGACTCGATTGACCACCCGCGAGTATTATTCCTAAACAGTCGATCATCTTAACCACCTAACATTGATAAATGCTTAGTTGCTCCGGTAAAGCCTTCATTTAAGAAATGCGTAGCTTGTTTATCATTAAGCAAACTCATGATACGCCTTTGTAGCGGAAGTGGATCGTCTATCTGTAATTGTTCTTTTAATGATAATCCTTCATCGGCAAACAAACATAGGTGTAACTTGCCTAATGAACTTACACGTAAACGATTACAAGTATCACAAAAGTCTTTTGCATAAGGCATGATCAAACCAATAGTCCCTTGGTAATCAGGGTGTGCATAAACTTCTGCAGGGCCTGCCGCTTTATGACGAATTGTTGGCAGCCAGCCGTTAGCCAGCAATTGGTTTTTTATGTGCTGACCACTAACGTGTTGCTGTTGATAAAAATCTTTATTGTCGCCGGTTTGCATCAATTCAATAAAACGCAAACTTACTGGTTTATCTTTTACATAATTGAAAAAGCTATTGATATCATGAGCATTATATTCGCGCATTAACACAGTATTAATTTTTATATTGGTAAAGCCTGAACTCAGGCCATTATCAATACCGGATAGAATTTCATCGAGTTTGTCTTTGCCCGTTATCGCTTGAAACTGGCGCGGATCGAACGAATCAATACTAACGTTTAACGCATCAAGACCCGAATCTACCCAAGTAGGTAAATGCTCAGCTAATTTAAAACCGTTTGAAGTAATAGCAACAGTCTTAATGCCATTAGTTTGTTTACAGGCTTGAATAATGTCAGGTAAGTCTTTACGCAACGCCGGTTCGCCACCAGTTATACGAATTTTTTCGGTACCCATGCTAGCAAATCCCGCAGCTAGACGTTTGATTTCTGCAAGCGAGAGAAAGTCGCGATCGTGATCGCATTCATAACCGTCGGGTAGGCAATAGTTGCAACGAAAGTTGCATACATCAGTAATAGATAGCCTCAGGTAATAAAACCTGCGGCCAAAGTTGTCTTGTAACATGTTCACCTTTCCAATGTCGGGAGGCTAGAAAGTTTCCTTGCTAACCCTGGTGGCAAATACTTAATTGTATTTGTGCCACGGCTCAATGTTCATTCATGCATTGCATGGGCAGAACATAGAGCTCGGCGATAAATATCAATAGGTTTATTGATATTAACTAACCTAAACATACCACTTTTAGAGCAAATTTTCCAAAAAACAATTCCACTATTTGAAATATCTACTAACTTAATGGTTATATTATAGTAAGTATTTATTAAAAATTAGCCGTTACCATGAACCAAACTTTTGTCGTATCGGTTGCATAATCGTCAGAAGAGTAACTTGCAGCTTTTAATAAACCAGATACTTGCTTGTTAAATTTATACCCTGCAGCAATGTTAATTTCGCTGCCGTATTCATCGTTACCTTCATCAGCTTCATAAATGTGGTATGCCGCAGATAAACCAACAGGACCAACTTTAGTTGCCGCTTTTAAATAAGTATCAACAATACCGTCAGCTGGAGTGCCTAAGAACTTATCAGCAAAACCTTGGAATTTATGTAGGGTTGCAAGCGGAGTAGAAAATGCAACGTTGCCATCATCGCTACCTAATACTTCATAACCACCACCAACACTAAAGCTTTTGAATTTCGCCATAGCTTCTAAAACCATATAACTCGCTTCAAAACTTGTTGGGTTATCCCCAGCATCTTCCTGGTTAGCAAAACCTGCTTTAACAGCTAAGCCTGTGCCACCAAGGTCGAATTTACCATTATAGGTAGCCCCTATAGTGTTGCTAGAAGTACCAGCTGCAGCGCCATCAAACTCAAGACTATAGTTGAAAACCGTTAAAGCATGTTGCTTGTTGAATGCATACTTAGCGTTTACTAAAATTACATCACCATGTAAGTCAGATTTTTCGCTGTCTTCACCAAAAATACGGTTCACGTTATATACATAACTGGCGTCAAGTGTAAGGCCATCGATAGGTTTAGCCTGTAAACGATAACCATCGTAAGTTTGTTCATTTTGACGCCATGCTACACCACCAACAAAACGTTGATCGTCTAGTACAATGCGTTGGCGACCGGCAGTTGCTGTAAGCATGTCATTTGAGTATTGCAAATAAGCTTGATTAACTTCACTACCTTCAGGATCAGCAACCGTTGGGTAATCTGTTTTACCATTAACCGTTGAGTTATAGCTGTCATTGCCTATAGCCGTTACATCATCAACTTCTACTTTAGCGCTGAAATTAGAAACTTTTCCTGTAGTTACCGTTAAACGACTTTTAAGTGTTGATGCCATTGCATCTTCGCTTACACCATCTTGATCAACAGTTTCTACGCGATAACGTAAAGATACATCAACTTTTGAATCTTTTACTGCTTTAGATACATCTTCACCAATATTGGCTGATACATTAAAGCTGCTCGCCACTGCTAATGATAAAAGGCTAAGCTTGATTGTGTGAGTTAAATTTTTGTTCATAGTTTGCTTGTTCATTTTATTATCCTTACGGGCTTATCTTCTAAGAGTTAATGCCCAGATTTAATGTCAATTGACTAAAGTTGTATTGTAATTTTAATGGGGTAATGATCGGCTAAAAATTGAAGCAAAACATTGATTGAAATCATAGTTTGTGATTTTTTGTAAACAATTATTGAAAAAATGTTTGGAATTTTATGAGTATAGATTAGGATTGATGAAAATACTTTAAATGGTTCACTATTTTATGTCTGATTGTTGCTCTGCTCCCGGATTAATGCCTTTTGAAACTGCCTTGGGGCAGTTACTTGATAACGTACAAGCTCCTAGAAAAACTCAACTTATTGCAATTGAAGATTGTTTAGACCGAGTGTCAGCTAAAACGATTATCTCTCCTATTTTTGTACCGCCGAATGATAATTCTGCAATGGATGGTTATGCATTTTCTTTTGCATCGATTAATGAAATTTCTAATACTGAATTAGAAATCGTTGGCCGTTCTTTTGCCGGAGAGCCTTTTACCGCGAGTACTAAAATAGGGCAATGTATTCGTATTATGACCGGCGCGAAAATGCCTGATTGTTGCGACAGTGTGGTAATGCAAGAAAATACCAAAGTTGTTGATGGCAAACTTACTTTTACAACGTTACCAACAGCAAGCGGTAGTAATGTGCGCAATAAAGGTGAAGATATTAGTGTTGGCCAACAAGTGTTTGAGCAAGGGCATAAATTTGCTGCCATTGATATTGGTTTATTGGCTTCTTTAGGCGTGGCTAACGTTGAAGTATATGCACCAGTGACAGTCGCTTTATTATCAACTGGTGATGAACTTCGCCGCCCAGGAGAATGTTTAGGGGATGGTGACATATTTGAAAGTAATCGCTATGCGTTAAACGCGCTGTTACAACGCTTGAATGTTAATGTAATAGATCTAGGTATTATTCGCGATGATAAACAAGCCATACGAGAAGCATTTATTAAAGCGGATAAAGAAGCTGATGTTGTTATATCAAGTGGCGGCGTTTCAGTAGGTGAAGCTGATTACACTAAAGATATTTTAACTGAACTGGGAGAAGTCGGCTTTTGGAAAATAGCAATGAAGCCTGGCAAGCCCTTTGCCTTTGGTAAGCTCCCTAATAGTGTATTTTTTGGATTACCAGGTAACCCTGTTTCAGCTTTAGTTACGTTTTATAAGTTGGCTATTCCGGGTATTGAGAAAATGCAAGGTATGCCATTTAAACAGGCGGCAAAATTTGCTGCAATTACCACTACTAGGCTGAAAAAATCACCAGGCCGAATGGATTTTCAACGGGCAATTTTTACTTATGATGAGCAAGGTGTTGCTCGAGTTACATCAACTGGAACCCAAGGTTCAGGCGTGTTATCTAGTTTAGGTAAAGCCAACTGTTTTATCGTGTTAGAAGAAGAACAGGGTAATGTTGAGCAAGGTGATACTGTATTTGTTGAACCATTTGATTTTGCATTTCAATAAATTGCTTTTTTTGCAACTTTGCCATTTATTAGCCAAACTATTAATACTAGTTAAAGTGTTAATCGTTTGTTTGGCTTAATTAAATTTGGAAATCCCATGAAATTCATCCCATTACTTGTTTGCTTATTTTTTTTAAATCCTACCTTTGCTGTAGCCCGTGACAAGCCGCAAGATTTTGCTGAACCATTAAGAATGTTTAGTAAGTTTATTGGTACTTGGGAGTCAGCTTTTGCAATGATGGATGGCAATCCCCACGTAGTGGATGTAGCTATTTGGGAAAGGGCTTTGAACGGTAAAGCTATACGATCATTACATTCCATTAATGACGGCATGTATGGCGGTGAAATGCTGATGTTTTGGGATAAAGAGCTTAATTCATTAGTTTTTTATTATTTTACTACTGCCGATTTTTATACCAAAGGAACCATTGAGGTTGTTAACGAAAACAGCTTCATAGCTTATGAAGATGTCAGTGGCTCTGATGATGGTATTAGCAAGGTTAAATCTACCAGCACTTTAGTTGATGGTAATATTAAAGTGACAACGGCTTATCTAAAGCATGGAAAATGGACTGAGCCAGAAGCAAGAACCTATACCCCAAGTACAAAAACGGTAAACTTTAAATAGACGGAATCATTGAAAATGAAATCTCCTTTAGTAATTGATTACTATACTGATATTTTATGTATTTGGGCCTGGATAGCACAACGGCGCATTGATGAATTAAATAATCAGCTTGGTGACAGTATTGAAATTCGTTATCACTACATGGACATTTTTGGCGATGTTGAAAATAAAATGACTCATCAGTGGGGAAAACGAGGCAAATACCAAGGGTTTGCTGAACATGTAAAGCATGCTGCTAGTCCATTTGATGATGCTATCGTCAGTGATGATATATGGCAACATGTGCAGCCGACAACATCTGCCAATGCACATTTATATATTAAAGCCGTTGAGTTGGCTTTTGATGCTAATGTCAGTAGTGATTTTGCTTTAGACATTCGTAAAGCTTTCTACATTAATACGCTCGATATATCGAATTTAAAAGTTTTAAGTGCTTTAGTGGTAGAACATAAGCTCGACTTAGAAGCCGTGCAATCGAAAATTGAAACTGGCCAGGCCATGGCAGCCTTAATGAATGATTACAAGTCAGCCAAAGATTTAGCGCTAAAGGGCAGCCCTTCATATATTATCGACAACGGCAGACAAGTACTGTTTGGTAACGTTGGTTTTCGAGTGTTATTGGCCAATGTAGAAGAGCGCCTAAAACGGCCGAGTAATGAAGCCAGTTGGTGTTAACAACAGCAATCAAAAAAATCAAAATTACCGCCCCATTAACTACTTTCTGAAACTCTATGGGGCCAGTTTGTGTCATAAACAGTCGTTTATTAAATTTGTGAATTTAGGGCGCTACTAATTTACATAACCCTACACGTAAAGTATGCCCATAATTTATCAATTACCTATGGTCTACACATTTTACATAGTGTTAGCGCGATAAGACTTATTCACCACTTCTAATGAAATATTATTGTTTCTATTCTGACCAACAATGCGATTAATTTTTAATTGTTTATTTCGTACAAAATCAATGAATAATTTGCTGTAACTTGGAAGTATATTTGCAATCGTATTATCGTGAGCTACTTCCAAGAAGTCTGACTGATATATTGTTCCGCTTTGTTTAAAATATGCAAAACTTTGGCGCTTTGAGCGTGAGTTTTCTAAAACGTAAAAGTGAACACCATCAATCGCTTGCTCATGGCTAATTGTTTCAAACGTAAATTTTTCAATTTTCTTTGCGAAACGAGGGTATGCTTTTATTGCTTTAATCGTATAAATATCAGCATAAATTTTAATGCCTTGTTCTACATACGGTAATAGGCCTGCTATATGCTCACTATATGGATGAGTGACAAAAACTCCATGTATTGATTTGTTTGGAAACTTTTTATTGATTATTTCGAGTGTTGCTTTAGATAAATTACTATTCGAAGGTGCTCCAAAAATCATAATGTTGTCACCATTAACTTTGAACAAAGTATTTGTTTTTGCTGACGCATCCGTAACTAAATAAAGGTCTTGTGATATTTTTGTTGAAGCAAGTGTTAGATTTCTTTTCGGAAGTGTTTTTTGATAGGTATTTGGTATAGTTAACTTTTCTGGCTCTATTTGCTCAATAACATCAAATTTCTCTATTAGAGTAATAAAGCTAGGAATAGAATCTCCATTGTAGTGCTTAATCAATGAGTGAGCAAAATGGAAACCGTTACTTGTTTGGTAATCGCTATAAAGGTAAATTCGCTTTCTAGCTCTATTATTAATTGATTCTAGTTGCAATGGAGCTGTATTAAAAACATATTCCATGACTTTATTATCAGAGTATTGATGAGTTAACGTGACTCTTCCCGACTCTTTGTCTAATTGGTAGTCAACTTTCCCATTTATATCAGTTTCTTGTAACAATGGTCTAACAGCAAAAAAATCCAAATTCATAAAAGTCAGATTTTTAAACCGAGTAAAGCTATTCATGTTCTGCTCAATGGCTCTTTTACCTAAAGAAATTCCATTACGTTCATATCGCACACTTTCTTCACCATTTTGAAAATGGACTTCATCAAAATACAAGCCACCTGTGTAGTGGTGTACGACATTTTGATAGTAATACTGTTTTTCTAAATCAATATCTGTAACCTTAAAAGCCTTATATCGACTGGGAGCTTCGAAATCCCATGATTGATAAGGTTCACTCCTGCCTAAGTAGCTATGTGTTAGTGAAAAAGCTTTAATTGATGAAGTTTGTTTGTAGTGCTTATTGAGCAGTTCAATAAATGGTATTGCATCATTGATGTGCGTACTTGAAGCAAAGGCTACATGAGATAAAGCAAGTAAAACCGTAATGATATAAATTCTCATAATAAATCCTTTTTAAATTCGTGCGAGTTTGTTTAGAAAGACCTAAAAAATTTAATTGAAACATCTTTCCACACAGTCTGTATAAAAGTCAACGACACTCTTTTTTTTAATTTTATTATCAAGTGCTTACAACTTTTTTACTAACTAAGTCTTTTCAAAAATACAAGTTACTAAATTTATGTGGTTCAGCGCAAAACAAATACTCGACTATTGCTAAAATAAGCCTTAGATATTTAAGGCACTTGAGCGTCTGTTGAACTCACAGCGAGCAGCGGTCGTTGAACGCACAGCTCGAAACAGTCTTTATTAAAAATCGGATTTACTTACCTTTTAAACTAAGCCAAAAACAAGAAAAAGAAATAAGAAACCAATAGTATGTGCATTAAACACCATGTGATAGATGATATCCTCAGATTGCATTGCAGATTCTTTAATTATTTTGATGCTTTCAATATCAGATATTTCGATTTTTAGTTCTTTACGAGTTTTGCTTTTATCGATTGCTTTGGTGTTTGATATATGTTCAGAAGTTACTTCTCTAACCCAAAGCTCTATAACCTCTCCATCAACTCTTGTAATGCTAACTTTATTACCAGCTTTAACGGAATCAATAATGATATTTGTGAATTGAGTATTGTTTATTTTACCGCGCTTAAATGTTGGTTTATTGCCGTTAGTAGCACACCCAGCTATTAGCGTTAAGGCTATTAATAATATTAAATGTATATAAAGTGCATGTTTCATAAGTTATGATTTTCATAAGGGCAGTAGTATTACTTTAGTTCATTTCATAGATAAGGGTAGCCTCAGATATTGAAGGGGTATTTAGGTATTCCTATTTCCGCTATTGGCACAAAGGAGCCGAAATAATGGATTCCCGCCTTCGCGGGAATGACGGTGTTTTAGCACATTCAATAGATCCTGAAACAAGTTCAGGAAGTCGAGATTTTTATGTTATCAATGCACTTAATGAGGTCCCGATGTGGCTTGTTCTCCTCGAGGATGGTGTTCATAGAAGCACTAATATCGTGATGCCAAGGATGGCAAAGAGCGATGACGGTGTACTTTCTCTACTTCTCCTTGTGGCAATTTGCATTCCTTCTCCATGAAGTAAAAAAAAGGGCTAACTTCATAAAGTTAACCCTTTTAAATTGCTCTAGTTTCTAGTTTCTAGTTTCTAGCTTACCAACCTTCAACGCCTTCCATATCCGGCAGCTCATGAGCAATACCTTTATGACAATCGATACAGGTTTTTTCACCACTAGCTAACGAGGTAGAATGCTGTTCTTCAGCCCGAGTGCTTTGTGCAGTAAAGTCCATGTAGTCAAAGTTGTGACAGTTTCGACATTCGAGCGAGTCATTGGCCTTTAACCGTGTCCATTCATTTTCAGCTAAATGACGGCGCTTACCTTCAAATTTTTCACGGGTATTAATAGTGCCGAATATTTTGCCCCAAACCTCTTTTGAAGCTTGCATTTTACGGGCGATTTTATCAGTCCATTTATGTGGTACATGACAATCAGGACATGTAGCACGAACACCTGAGCGATTCGAAAAGTGAATCGTGGTTTTTAACTCTTCATAAGGGTTATCTTCCATTTCATGACAAGAAATACAAAACTCTTCGGTGTTGGTTATTTCTAAGGCGGTGTTAAAACCACCCCAAAAGATGATCCCGGCAACGAAACCGCCAATAACTAAAAAGCCTAAGCTGTAATGAACGCTGGGTTTGCGCAGTGTAGTCCAAATTTTAACTATTAAATTTTTCATAACCAAATCTACTCTTTTTCAGCTTTAGCTTTTTGTGCTTTTTCTTTCATTAGAGTATTCATGTCTTCAAAGGTGTTTTCAACTAACGGATCTGTATCTAGTTGAGGCACATGACATTGACTACAAAAATATCTGCGTGGTGACACTTCTGCTAAAAAGTTGCCATCTCTATCCATGTAATGGGTCACACTCACCATAGGAGCTTGTGATTCCTCAGTACGATTACGAGAGTGACAAGACATACACTTATTTACTTTTAAATCTACTTGATAGTTACGCACCTTATGTGGAATAAGAGGCGGCTGCATAGGGTAGTTTCGCTTTTGTTTAATATCGGTATTGGCAACGTTCGGCATAGCTTTAGGTTGCTTTTGCTGCTCAATACTAGTGTTATCTCTTAGCGTTGCTACTTCCGCTGCGTGGCTAAACGCAGCAATGGTAGAAAGTAATACACTTGCAGAGAATAAGGCCATAATTGATTTTTTCATTGTTATTCTCCTTACGCTTTAACTATTTTAATGGCACATTTTTTGAAATCCGTTTCTTTTGAAAGCGGGTCGGTTGCATCTAATGTGACTTTATTTACAAGGCGGCTTGCATCAAACCAAGGCATAAATACTAAGCCTCTTGGTGGCTTGTTTCTGCCTCTGGTTTCTACTCGGGTTTCAACTTCACCACGACGGGAAATAAGTTTAACTAAATCGCCACGACGTAATCCGCGTTTTTTAGCATCATCTGGGTTCATGTAAACAACGGCATCTGGCATCGCTTTATAAAGCTCAGGTACACGTTGTGTCATTGAGCCTGAATGCCAGTGCTCTAATACTCGACCGGTTGATAACCATAGATCGTACTCAGCATCAGGAAACTCTGCAGCTTGTTCGTAAGGTAAAGCAAAAATAACTGCTTTACCGTCTGGTTTACCATAAAAGTCGTAATCTGAGCCCGGTTTCACATATGGATCTGAACCTTCTTTGAAGCGCCATTTGGTTTCTTTACCATCAACCACCGGCCAACGTAAACCACGCTCTTTATGATATCGGTCATATGGAGCTAAATCATGTGCATGGCCACGACCAAATTCTGCATACTCTTCAAATAAACCTTTTTGAATATAGAATCCAAAATCGCGAGATTCCTGGTTTAATCTATCGTCTGGAATTTCTGCTAATGGGAATTCATTAACATTGCCATTTTCATACAAAACGCTAAACAGTGATTTACCACGATGCTCTGGCATTTTCGCCAATAACTCTTCAGGCCACACATCTTCAATTTGGAAGCGTTTTGAAAATTCAACCAATTGCCATAAATCTGAAAATGCTCCTTCTGGTGCGCTAACTTGTTGATACCAAGATTGAGTACGGCGCTCAGCATTACCATAAACACCTTCTTTTTCTACCCACATAGCGGTAGGTAAAATCAAATCTGCAGCTTGCGCGGTCACTGTCGGGTATGGGTCAGAAACAACGATAAAGTTTTTCGGGTTGCGATAACCAGGTAAACCTTCCTCGTTAATGTTCGCACCGGCTTGCATGTTGTTATTACATTGCACCCAGTAGAAATTTAATTCTCCATCTTTAAGCTTACGTGTTTGTAAAACTGCATGGTAACCAGGTTTTGGTGGAATAGTACCTTCAGGTAATTTCCAAATCTTCTCAGCGATTGCCCTATGTTTAGGGTTAGCCACAACCATATCTGCAGGTAAGCGATGAGAGAATGTGCCAACTTCACGGGCAGTACCACAAGCAGAAGGTTGCCCTGTTAATGAGAACGGACTGTTACCTGGAGTAGATATTTTACCGGTTAATAAATGAATGTTATAAACCAAATTGTTCGCCCAAACACCACGGGTGTGTTGGTTAAAGCCCATGGTCCAAAGTGACGTTACTTTAGTTTTTGGATCAGCATATAGCTCAGCTAAAGCGTTTAGTTTATCAACCGGAACTGTAGATAGTTCTGATACATACTCAGCAGTGTAAGTGCTAACGAACTTCGCGTACTCGTCAAAGTTAATTGGTTTAGAACCACCAGCTGTTGAACCATTGTTCTTTGCTTTCTTCTCAAGCGGATGCTCTGGTCGTAAACCGTAACCGATGTCAGTGTTACCTAAACGGAAGTTGGTATGCTTATTAACAAAATCTTTGTTAACTCGGTCTGTTTTAATAATGTAGTTCGCAATAAAGTTTAAAATTGCTAAATCAGTTTGTGGAGTGAAGATCATACCGTTATCAGCAAGATCAAAACTGCGATGTTCAAATGTTGATAACACTGCAACCTTAACATGCGGTGCACTTAAACGACGATCAGTTATGCGAGTCCATAAAATCGGATGCATTTCAGCCATGTTTGAGCCCCACAGTACAAAGGCATCGGCCGCTTCAAAATCATCGTAACAACCCATAGGCTCGTCGATACCAAAGGTGCGCATGAAGCCACCAACCGCTGACGCCATACAGTGACGGGCATTTGGATCAATATTGTTGGTTCTAAAGCCTGCTTTCATTAGTTTAACTGCAGCGTAACCTTCTTGTACTGTCCATTGACCAGAGCCAAACATGCCAACCGCTGTCGGGCCTTTTTCTTTCAGGGTCTTTTTAGCTTTTTCAGCCATGATGTCAAACGCGGCATCCCAAGTGATTGGAGTGAAGTCACCGTTTTTATCATATTTGCCATCTTTCATTCTAAGTAATGGCTTAGTTAAACGGTCTTTACCGTACATTATTTTTGATAAAAAGTAGCCTTTAATGCAGTTAAGACCTTTGTTTACCGGTGAATTAATATCGCCATGGGTAGCAACAACTTTGTTATCCATAGTGGCAACATTAACACTACAACCAGTACCACAAAAACGACATGGGGCCTTGTCCCATTTTAATTTGGTCATTTCGCTACTGGTAATTAAATTTGATGCAGTTGCAGGTACTGCTACACCTGCTGCGGTTGCCGCAACAGCAACAGCATTAGCCTTTATAAATTCTCTGCGATTAAGTTTCATAGCAATTCCTACTTATTCTTCTAAATATTGGTGGTAAACCGGAGCAAGTGTAAAAATGCCCGATTGATCTTTGATTTGGTCTGCATAGTTACCAATAATTCGTTGATTATCTGCTTCTATGGTAAATACTATTTTTCCAGTGTCGTTACTGGCATGAATTTCTGCGCCAGGTGTTGCTTCGATGCTTTTTCTTACTGCATCTTCTTTACTAACATCAACTTGCGCAATAAAGCTTGCTACATGATATTCAGTTGTTTCAGTCATTATTTAAGTTCCTTAAAAAGGAGTAATTCAGTTGAATTTGTTGGACAAGGTTTGATGCATGCACCACAACCTGTACATAAATCTTGAGTTATTTGTGGTTGCGGAATTGCACTATCAACATAGGCAAAGGATATTGCCCGGCTTTCACATACATCTTTACAGCTTTGACAATACACATTGTTTTTAGCCAAGCAGTTGTCTTTAATATTAAATTTACTTGGCCACGCTTGGCCTGTTTTATCTGCTTTAAAAAATGGCTGACTACAACTGGTGATGCAATCTTGACAGAATGTACATTCACCTTGCTCAAAATCAATTCTCGGATAGCCATCGCTGCCTTTAACTATAATGTTTTCAGTGCAAGCTGATAGGCAATCATTACACTTTGTACAGTCATTTATAAACGCACTTTCACTCGTGATCCAAGGCAGTCTGAAGGCTGGAGCGATAGTTGGTTTTTTACCTCTTAAAAAGTTACGACGTGATTGGTCGACATAAATTGTCATAAAACTTACTTAAACTCCTGGAGGGCCCAATATCAATTGACTGATCCAAATGGCAAATCCCAAACCACCAACAATAGCAACGGCTAAGATGGGAGCTAGGAAAATTGTAAGGAATAAAAAGGTATTGCGTTCATCTTTTTTTTGTTGCTCTGAACTTGCTATTTCACTCATGTTAATTCTAATATTTCTGTAACGTTTAAATGAGTATAGTAGCTGCTCAAAAAAAGGTGTTGATTTGAGTCAACTTTTAAAAAAAAATTTGTTAAAAAAGTATGTTTTTATGCTTGTAGTTAAGAAATTCACTTGATGAATATAAATTTTTTACTATTACCTGTTAAACTGATAAAAATATTTATAAATATGAAATGGTTAGTCAAATTAAATATCAGCAGTTATTCACCCAAATTCAGCAGATAACATTAGAAAATAAAACTCGCAGTTTGCTTGTTTTATCAGGTGATTATCAATGGCTTGAACAGCAGAAAAATTTAATGATTAAAGGGTCATTATCTAAAGGATTATATTTTTCTTTTTCCCCTGTATTGGATGAAAATTTAGACACCATTTATGTCAACAATAAAACCTATCGTCAGTACCTTGGTACTGAACAAAAACATGTTATTTTCGATGCTGAGAATACCTTTAATGTTGATGCATTTGCGGCTTTGTCAGGCACATTGGTTGCGGGTGGACAATGTGTGTTGCTGCTAACTAAAACGCAATTAGAAAATAGCCGTTTTAGTCAGAGGTTACTTACATTCTGTGATAAGTTTGAGCAAATTTATCGCTACCAACAATCAGATAAAAAACTTCCTTTAATACAAACATTTAACTCTGTAGTTACAAAAGTGGTTGCTGCTGAAAAGCAGCAAAACCGTTTTGGTTGTATTACCAATGAACAAGAAATTGCGGTCGATAAAATTATTAATATCGTTAAAGGTCATCGTGATAGACCATTGGTTATTACAGCGGACAGGGGGCGGGGAAAATCAAGCGCATTGGCCATTGCTGCAAGTGAAATCCTAAAACAAGATCAAAAGAATATTATTATTACCGCACCGCATCCTGATGCAGTTAATATATTTTTTAAGCAGCTGAAAATAAGCTTACCTGATGCAGTACAAACTGGCTTAACGGTTAACTACCAAAATTCTAAACTATTATTTTTACCGCTAGATGTGTTGATTAAGCAGCAACCAAGTTGTCACTTACTATTGGTAGATGAAGCGGCAGGCGTTCCACTGCCTTTACTGACAACATTGCTGCACAATTATCACCGGCAAGTTTTTGTTTCTACCATTCATGGTTATGAAGGGGCGGGGAGAGGCTTTAGCGGTAAATTTTTAAAACAACTGAGAAAAGCTCGCCCTAACGGTAACCACTATCACATGCATGAGCCTATTCGCTGGGCAAACAATGACCCTTTGGAGCAGTTTACTTTTGCCAGTTTATTGTTAAATAGTGAATTACCAATAGCTCAGTTTTGTGAGAGCACTGCGATTCAATATAAAGTACTCGCCAGTATAGATTTAATTAGAGATGAAGAACTTTTAAATCAGGTGTTTTCCTTATTGGTAACAGCTCACTACCAAACAAAGCCTAGTGATTTAAGAATGTTACTTGATGATCCGAATGTGAGCGTGATCATAACGCAGCAAAATGAACACATTTTAGCTGTAGCTTTATTACTCGCTGAAGGTGAAGTTGACAGCAGTTTAGCAATTAAAGTGAAGAACTCGTTAAGACGACTGAAGGGGCACTTTATTCCTCAATCATTGTTAGTGCACTGCGGGGTTGAAGATGCGTTTAATTATCGTTTTCTGCGCGTGATCCGAATTGCGGTTCACCCTGAATTACAAGCTAAAGGTTTGGGCTCAAAATTGTTAGCTTATTGTGTTTTTGAGAGTCAAAAACGGGGTTTTGACTTTATTGGTTCAAGTTTTGGCGCTAATCAACAATTACTCTCTTATTGGTTTAAAAGTAAATTTCACTTAGCGCGCATAGGGTTTAGCAAAGATGCTGCCAGCGGTGAACATTCAGCATTAGTCTTAAAACCGCTGAACTGTCGGGCCGAGCAATTAAGTAAGCAACTCAAACATCAGTTTTACCAAGACTTAAATTATTTTGCTAGCGATGAATATAAATATTTAGATACACAATTAATGTCTGAAATATTTATACATGCTGATAATCTAGATTCCCATTTAGCGCAAGATTTACAAGCGATAAAAGATTTTGCTGAAGGTAACCGAGTATTTTCCTGTTGTGCACCAGCGATAAAACGTTGTTTAACGACGACGCTTTCTCAGAATGATAATGTATCTCAGCTTGCCTCGTTAGAATTAGATGTTGCAATCAGAAAAGTAATTCAACAGCAAAGCATTAGCGAAATTTGTGTGGAATATAAGTTAACCGGCAAGAAAGCTTTGTTAAAGTTATTACAGAAACTATGCTCTGGATTGTTAACGCTAAAATAAGTAATTGAAGGCTCATTTATTATGAAGATAATTACGGTAGAGAATTTAACTAAACATTATAAGGATGTGAAAGCAGTAGATGATGTAAGCTTTGACATTATCAAGGGGCATTGTTTTGGTCTGCTTGGGCCTAATGGTGCAGGTAAAACTACTACTATTGAAATAATGGAAGGCATCATTAATAAAACTTCAGGCGAGGTTAAATATAATACTCAGGCAAATGCTGATGTAAGCCAGTTGATTGGTATTCAATTTCAAAGTACTGCCTTACAAGATTACCTGACTGTAACCGAAACGCTCAATTTATTTTCCTCGTTTTATGAAAAAACATTAAGCAATGAAACATTAATCGAGCTGTGTGATTTAAGCGAGTTTGTCAATCGTGATAACCGGCTTTTATCAGGTGGGCAAAGACAACGCTTACTACTGGCTTTGGCATTAATAAATGATCCTGAAATTGTCTTTTTAGATGAGCCTACTACCGGGTTAGATCCACAATCACGTCGACACTTTTGGCAGTTAATTAAAAACATTAAAGCACAAGGTAAAACAGTAATTTTAACTACCCATTATATGGATGAAGCCGAACAGCTTTGTGACAATATAGTGATAATGGATAATGGTAAAATTATCGAACAAGGCTCTCCTAAACAGTTATTAACCCGCCATTTTAAACAGGTTTTTATTTACCTTCCTGTTGAAAATGTTGGTAATGAACTTGCAACTAAACAACGGTGGAATATTGAAGAAACCTATGTTGAAATTAAGTCAGTTAACGTTGAGAAAACGGTTAAAGAGTTGATCGAACTAGCTGTGCCATTAACCGGTTTACATATTAAATCAGCTAATTTAGATGATCTATTTTTAAAGCTCACTGGTCATTCGCTCGGAGGCACATCCCATGTTTAAATTTTCACGATTTGCTGCTGTGGTTAAAGCCCGTAATTTAGAGTTTTTTCGGGATAAATCATCATTAGCATGGAATTTATTATTCCCGGTTTTGTTATTGGTTATTTTTTCATTTGCCTTTTCTGGTGATGGCAGAGCCGTTTACAAAGTCGGTGTTGTAACGCAACTAATTGAAAATATGAATGATTCCCATCCATTTATGCAAACCAAATATATTGATTTTGTCCAATACCAACAGCCTGAAAAAGCAATGATCAAGTTAGAGCAACATGAAATTGATATGATCATTGACTTAGCCAATAACCATTATTGGGTGAACGAGCAATCACCAAAGAGCTATATGGTTGAAAAAATATTTTTGCACGATGCTGGTGGCTTAAAACGTATGGTAACTACCGGCGAACCTATCCGTTATATTGACTGGGTTTTACCGGGGATTTTTGGTATGAATATGATGTTTAGTTGCTTGTTTGGTGTCGGGTATGTCATTGTTCGGTATCGAAAAAACTCAGTATTAAAGCGCTTAAAAGCCACGCCATTATCGGCCTTGGAGTTTATTTCTGCACAGTTGCTTTCTCGTTTGTTTATTGTGTTGTTTATGGTTTCTGTTGTTTATATAGGCTGCAATTTCTTCTTCGATTTTATTATGTTGGGTAGTTATTTAAATTTATTCCTAATCGCGGTCGCAGGAGCTATGAGCCTGATAAGTCTTGGCTTATTAATCTCTACTCGCAGTAAATCAGAAGAGCTGGTTGGCGGGTTATTAAATATGGCAACATGGCCAATGATGTTACTTTCTGGTGTATGGTTTTCATTGGAAGGTGCACCACAGTTTGTGCAGAATATTGCAGAAGTATTTCCTTTGACTCACTTAGTTAGCGCTGCGCGAAGTATAATCACTGAAGGCGCAACGTTACAAGATGTGAGCTATCAACTTACGGTTCTATTATCTATGACCGCAGTATGTTTATTATTGAGTGCTAGGTTGTTTAGTTGGGATAGTGAAAGATAACAGCGAGCAGGTAGAGTCTCTGATTTTATAAAGCAAAAATGAGCTGTTAAGCTCGTTTTTGCTTTATATAAGCTGAAAAAATGGTTAAGAATTATTAGTACAATGTTTAATGGCAACGGCTAATAACTCTTTTGCTGTTTTATCAACGTGTTGCTCTTCTTGGATGTAGTCATTTTTAGGCGTGACATTATTCCCCCATTTTATGTAACCCGCCCCCCAAGTAAGGCCAGCCCCAAATGCTGCTGACATAATAGTGTCGCCAGGTTTTACTTTTCCTTGTTCTAATGCTTCACAAAATGCAATAGGAACGGTCGCTGCAGAGGTATTGCCGTAATTTTGAATATTGACCATACATTGCTCATCTTTTAATTTTAATTTGCTCTGCAAGGTTTCAATTATTCTTAAATTCGCTTGATGGGGTACAAGTAAATCAATATCTTCAATGGCTAAATTTGCTTTTTCCATGACGGTTTCAGTGGCTTTGCCCATACCGCGAACGGCGCGTTTGAAAATGTCAGGCCCTGAGAAGGTGATTTGCAGTGCACTTGGGAAATTTTCATAGCGGTCGATGTCAGTACCAAAATTATCAATACTTAAAATTTGTCGTGATTTTGAGTCACAACCAAGTTTAGCCTGTAATAACCCACACTCTTTATCTGTTGCTTCCAAGACCATGGCGCCAGCGCCATCGCCAAACAGTACTGCAGTATCTCGAAGTGACCAATTTATAAACCAACTCATGCGCTCGGCGCCAATCACTAATGCTTTATTAATCATACCCGCTCTTATTTGTGCGGTAGCACTTTGCAGTGCATATAAAAAACCAGTACAGGCTGAGCTTAAATCAAAACATGCGCTGTTGTTGGTACCTAACAAGTTTTGTACTTTCGATGCGGTATTTGGCACTAATGTATCTGGAGTACAGGTGGCGACAATTATTAAATCAATGTCATCGGCATCTACACCAGCTCGGGCAAGAGCTTGCTTACCGGCCAGTGCTGCCATGTGAGCGGTATTAATATGAGAAATACGGCGCTCTTTTATACCGGTGCGAGATGAAATCCATTCATCACTGGTATCGATAAATGTTGCTAAATCATCATTGCTAAGTTTGGCCGGCGGGGTGTATTTCCCCCAGCCGGTAATGTCGGCATATTGCATAGTTATTCCTGAAAAAGGTTTGTTGTCACCGGATAAAAATTATTCTTAATTTTAAACAGGTGTTTAATTTATTCACTTTACCTTAGCTGACTAATTTATTCATTGCTTTTTATCGACTAAATAATCAATTTTTAAAAGGGAAGGTTATTCTATGACGTACAAGTATATCGCTAAAAAGTGGCAGATGCTGCCGGCTAAAACAAAGACGTGCCAAATGGCATGGTTGAAAGGGATTTTTTTATAGGCGTAAAATATGGCGCCTAAACTGTAAGCTGCGCCGCCACTGGCTAGCAAAATTAATCCTCCAGTTGCGACATTAGCGATCATTTGAGGTGCGGCTATAACAATTAACCACCCCATAGCTAAATAAGTAAATAGCGATACTTTAGGAAAGCGCTGTTTATAAACAATTTTGAAATATATCCCTATAATCGCCATTGTCCACACGATTGACAAAATGGAGTAACCCCAAGCACCTTTGATGCTAATTAACATAAAAGGAGTGTAGGTGCCGGCAATTAATAAATAAATGGCGCAATGATCGAGAAGCTTAAGAACCTTTTTAGCTGATGCGTTGGTAACACTATGATAAAGAGTCGAAGCTAAAAACAAGATGATCATACTGCTGCCATAAACAATCGCACTGGTAAGTTCAAAGGCATCGTTAGCCACAATAATCATTAACGTTAATGCAGCAACGCTCAACATCGCTCCTACGCCATGGGTGATAGAGTTTAGTAATTCCTCAACGAATGAATATCCTTGGGAAATCTTCTGTTTAATTACTTGTGTAGCCATTGCGCGTTTACTTTATATTTTATCGAGTTGTGTAATTTTGATGAACTAGTATGACCAGTTAAAAGAACTAATTCAATCAAAAAATGTAAAACAAGTGTACACTGAAATCTCACTCTAGTCATTCGAATTGCTTTATTTGATATGATCCATTTGAAATCAGTGGCTTAAAGGTTATGTTGTTTGGTTTTGTGACTTTTTGGTATGATTTGTTCTTGTTTTTAATTATGTTTTAATGGTTATTTGTGTACGTGTGTTCACTGGAATTTGTAGGTGTTATATAAAATAATCATTCATTTATGGGCATTAAAAAACCCCGTAAACGGGGTTTTGAATAATAAATTTTATTAACGAAGGTTACTTGTATTAATATTCTTCTAGTAAGTGCTCTAGAGAACCGTCATAAAATTCAATTTGTTTTTCTAGTTCTAATTTTTCTTTAAGTTGCTCAATCTCACGCCATTTGCATTTTGCTTTTGTTGTTTTGGCTTTCGATTTACCTTCAATTAACTGAATTAAATTATCAATTGGATCCATGTTAAAGCTCCTTATTTATTATTATTTTTTAAAACGCCTCTTCTTAATATCACAGCAAATTTAAAAATGGAACACTTTAGTAACAAAAAAACAATAAAAAAGTCGCACTTGGCGACTTTTTGAGCAGGTGTTGTTTTTTGAAGGTAAAAACAACAGATATCGAATTAAATTAAAACAAATCGGCGAGTTTATCTTCAAGTTTAATTTGATCGACAGTAAACCCGCGGATACCTTCGGCCAGTTTTTCGGTAGCCATAGCATCTTGGTTCATCTGCCAGCGAAACATTTGCTCGCTTAAGCTTTGTGGACGTTGTGTTGAAACCTCGCCTGCAATTAGCTTTTGTTTAACTGCCTCATCGCTTTGCTCTAGCTCTTCTAATAGTTGCGGGCTGATAGTTAAGCGGTCACAGCCAGCAAGCTCTAATATTTCGTCTTTATTTCTAAAACTTGCGCCCATGACAATTGTTTTATAATCAAACTTTTTGTAATAGTTAAAAATGCTTGTTACTGAAACAACGCCAGGATCTTCTGCTGCAGGGTAGCTATCTTTACCGCTACTTTTCTTATACCAATCAAGAATTCGGCCTACAAATGGAGAAATTAAAAATACGCCTGCTTCGGCGCAAGCTTGTGCCTGACAAAAGCTAAATAACAGTGTTAAATTGCAATTAATGCCTTTACTTTCTAATATCTCTGCAGCTTTGATGCCTTCCCAAGTTGACGCCATTTTGATCAAAATTCGATCTGTAGCAATGCCAGCATCATTATATAAAGATATTAACTTCTCTGCTTTTGCTACGGTAGCGTCTACATCAAAAGATAAACGTGAGTCTACTTCGGTTGAAATACGTCCTGGTATCACTTTTAAAATTTCTAAACCTATTAGCACTGATAACTTATCGCCAGCATCAATAACTTGCTGCTGTTTATCGTTTGATTGTGCTTTTGCCCACTCTACAGCTTGAGCAAGTAATGGTTGGTAACTTTCAATGCTTGCTGCTTTTAACAAAAGAGAAGGGTTAGTTGTTGCGTCTTCTGGTTGGTATTGTGCAATTGCGCCAACGTCGCCTGTATCGGCAACTACTGTTGTCATCGCTTTAAGCTGAGATAATTGAGAGGTCATGAATGCCACCTAATAAGAATAAGTTGTAATAAAATTTCAGTAAAAGCCAAAGCTTGCGTTGTATAATGCGGTAAATTGCGATTGTACTTGCCTATTTGTAACAAAATTACCAGATATGGCAAGAGCTAAATTGCTTTTTAGAGTAAATAATCGAATATATTTTAATAATCTCGGTAAAAAAGTTAATTTTGTTAGTTAAAATAAGTGTTCTATACATGATATAGTTTTAGCAGTTATTTTAATAAAACTTGTGAATTATTATGTTATTAGTTGTGTCTCCGGCAAAAAACCTCGATTTTGAATCTGAACTTCCTACCAACGAGTATAGTCAACCTGAATTATTAGACCATAGTGCTGAGCTTATTAAACGCTGTGTAACTTTAACACCAGCTGATCTTTCTTCACTAATGGGAATTAGCGATAAACTAGCAGGTTTGAATGTGGCAAGGTTTACCCAATGGCACATGCCTTTTACCCCTGAAAATGCAAGACCCGCAGTATTAGCTTTTAATGGTGATGTTTATACTGGCTTAGATGCAAAATCATTTACTGGCGCTGATTTTAAATTTGCTCAACAGCACCTCAGAATTTTATCTGGTTTATATGGCGTGTTAAAGCCGCTTGATTTAATGCAAGCTTATCGCCTTGAAATGGGTACTAAGTTGGACAATACTCGCGGCACAAATCTGTATCAGTTTTGGGGGAGTGTGGTAACTGATAACATTAATGCAGCATTAAAAGCGCAAGGTGATGAGATATTAATTAATCTTGCCTCTACTGAATATTTTAAGTCGGTTAAAAAGAAAGATCTTAACGGCACAATTATTACACCTGCATTTAAAGATTGGAAAAATGGTCAATATAAGATGATCAGTTTTTTTGCCAAAAAAGCGCGTGGATTTATGGCGCGTTATATTATTGAAAATCAAATTACCGATGTAGAGCAACTGAAATCTTTTGATGTAGCAGGCTATGGCTATAACGAAGCTTTATCTACCGAAAGTGTACCTGTATTTACGCGTAAGCAGGTGTAAAGTTAACCACGAAAGACAAAGATAAATTTTTAATTTATACCCGTTACCATTCAATATGCAGGTTTCAGAGCTCTTGAGCTTCTTCGATGGGTTTAAAAGCAATTTATGTCGCGTTATTAAATTGAACAATGGAACAACCATTCTCTAAATTTAATGCCTTACCTAAATTGCTTTTAACTCCCACTGAAATCCCGCACTTTGAATGGCAGCGGGTATGATATATGCTGTATAACAAAGAACAAGGATGAATTAAGGAGTTCAATTGTTAACCCTACTAGCAAAATTATTCAAAGCGTTAAATTCTGAAAGCTCACCAAGGCAAATTGCATTGGCAATTGCCCTGGGGATGATCATCGGCTTAAGCCCAACACTCAGCTTGCATAATCTTATGGTGTTGTTTATCGCTTTTATTGTACGAGTAAATTTAAGTGCGTTTTTTGTCGCATTTGCGGGTTTTAGTTTATTGGCGTTGGGATTATCACCAATATTTGCCAGCGTGGGTGAGGGGGTACTTACCAATCCTGGATTAGCAAGTTTGTGGCAGGGTTTTTATCAATCCAATATATTTAAGCTCGCTCATTTTCATAATACCCTGACGCTAGGATCATTTATTTTTTCGCTAGTTTTATTTATCCCTACGGTCTTTATTAGCCAATATCTTATTAAACGTTATCGTCACCATGTAAAAGCTTTTATTGAGAAGTTTAAAATTGTACAGGCATTAAAAAGCTCTCGTTTTTACCGTATTTATCAAAGTTTAACAAACTCGGGAGTGGCGTAATGACAAAGTATTTTCGTTGGCAAGGTATTCTTGGTTTTATTGCAACTTGTGTGATCTTATTTTCGCTATTATTTATTTTTGCGCCTTCAATTATTAAGTTAAGTTTGGAACAAGGTGGCGGCTGGTATTTAGGTGCTGAGGTAAATGTTGGTGATGTTGAAATTAATTATTCACCGCTATTAGTGACCGTTAACGATTTACAAGCTACTGACAATAAAAAGCCAAGCCACAATATAGTTGCTTTTGGCTCTGCCAGTGCAGGCGTAGATGTTTGGCAATACTTATTTGGTAAAATACTTATTGAAGAACTGTCTATTACCGCTTTAACGTTTGATAGTGAGCGTTCAAAGGTAGGAGAAATATATCGTGATTCCGATACTTCTCTGGTTGAGGCTACAGGGCAATCAATTGAAAAACAAATGCCGGCAATTGAGGAGCAGTTCCCCGACGTTAAAGATATTTTAAATGACAGTAATTTATTAACTGTTAAAGCGTCAAAGCAATTAGAGCAAGCGTATAAAACAGAAAAGAAAAAACTAAAACAACTAGTAAACAACTTACCGTCTAAAGATGTTTTAAAGTCTTACGAATCACAAGTTAAGAAGTTGTCGAAGACCAAAGTTAAATCGATTGAAGATTTCAATAAGCTTAAAAGTGACTTTGAGGCCCTGAAAAAACAATTTAAACAGGATAAAGCATTAGTTAAGCAATCGCAGCAGCAACTGAAACAAAGTAAAAATGTATTGGCTAAGGCGTTAACTGATGTGAAGGCTGCACCAGACAGTGACTGGCAACAGTTAAAAAGTAAGTATCAGCTAGATAAAGTTGATAATGCTGACTTTGCTCATATTTTATTTGGTGAGCAAGCGAGAGAGTACTATGAATCGGCAGAACAGCTATATGCCCGAATAAAGCCCTTTTTAGATTCCAATAAAGAAGCAAAACTTGCTGAGCAGGCCGAGAGAGAAAAAAGTTTAGCTTATGGGCGTTTCATCCACTTTATCGATGAAAACCCATTACCACCTTGGCTCATTAAAAAAGCATTATTTCAAGTAGAGCTGGTACAAGGTAGCTTTAACTTTGAAATTAATGAATTAACTGCTGAGCATTGGCATAGAAATAAACCAACAATCATAAAGGTTAGTAGTAATAACTTATTAAAAAGTGGTGACGCACTGATAAATACGCAAGTGTTTAATGATAATGTTGCTATTACCAGTAAAGGTGATTGGCAAATCTCTCAAGTGCCAATTGATGATGCAAAGTTGCGCGATAAAGATAATTTCTCTTTGGCAATGCAATCAGCAAATCTTGCTGGCGTTGGGCAATTTAATTTAGTTGATAGCTCATTAAATAGTATTAATAAATTCGAGGTAAATCAGGCTAGATTTACTGGCGCATCAACGTCAAGTGTTGGCCGTTCATTATTGGCTGCAATTGATACTGTTAAACAATTTTCGCTGAATATTGATATAGAAGGTCAATTAAACTCGCCTAGTTACCGCATAAAATCTGATTTAGACAACATAATTACCAAGGCTATCGCTGAGCAACTTAAAGCTAAACTCTCTACCTTTCAAAAGCAATTGCAATCAGGCTTAAATCAGAAAGTCGCCCAGTCGTTAAAAATAAGTGATAGTGAGGCTGCAGAGTTTGCTGATGCTGAGGCATTATTGACCGATACTGATAAAGCATTGGATAATCTACTGAAATCGGATGTAGTCAAGAAAAAGAAAAAAGAGTTAGAAAACAAAGCTAAAGATAAGTTAAAGGATAAGCTTGATAAGTTATTTGGTTAGCTTTTACGAAGTTAAAAGATAAGGCTTTAATAAATATTTTAAAGCCTTATCTTAAATAGTTATTTTAATCAGACTAATCAACGGTCCAGGTTACTTCATCTTTTACGCCATTACGTAAATAAACGAACTTAACTTTATCCCCTTTTTTATAATTTGAAAAACGTTGTCTAAGTTTCATCGCATCTTCTAGTTTTTTAAGTTTGATACCGTCCACTTCTAATATGATATCACCACCAAGTAACACTGGTGTACGGCCTATCATTACGTTTAAGTAGCCACCTTGAAAGCCAAGCTTATCTGCTAACGTTGCTGGAACAACATGTTGAATCAACATCCCATAACCAAACTGGTTATTAATTGCTTTTGACTGCATTTCATTCAACAAGTGTGGAATAAGTCCAACAAATGCACTAGGTTCAGAAGCGATAATTTCTTTAATAGTATCAACTGAAACAACAAAGCCTAAACCATTACTGCCACCAGACTGAGAAAGTATATGACTTACAATACCAATAATATCGCCGTCTAAGTTAAACAAAGGACCACCTGAGTTACCTTGGTTAATTGATGCATCAGTTTGTAATAAACGTGGTGTAATATTTGTACCTGGAATGGTTTCTCTGTCTCTAATCCCACTTAGGTAGCCAACAGATAAACTATGGCTTACGCCATAAGGTGCACCAATAGCAATAACTTGTTCGCCAATTGTGTAACCACCGTTGTCAGCAAGTTTTAAAGGTTTAATGCTATCAGGTATTTTTCTGGCGCGGATCATTGCCAGATCAATTAAGTTATCAACCCAAAGAACGTGGCCTGAAGTTTTACTACCATCGGTAAATATCACTTCAATGTTTGTGGCTCTGCCAACAACATGAGCTGCGGTTAATATATTACCTTCTTTGCTAATTATTGCGCCGGAGCCTAATGATTTACTCGATGTTTCTTTATAACTTACTTGCCCAGGTTTTGGATTTGCAATTGACGTTACGTGTAATTCAACCACACCGTCATTAACTTTTTTGAAAAGTTGCTTTACTGAACTGTCAGCCTGAGCTGATAAAGATAAGAATACAAAAATACTTAAACAAAAAATACGGAACATATGTTTTCCAATTTGGGAACTGAAATTTGAGTGTACGTATTTTGTTAATAAAAGAAAGGAGTATTTCAGCTTGATATGTTTTTTTTGATATGAAATTAACTTCTAATGAGGAGGAGTTGAAAAAATTAAGGCTTTAATAAGATGATTAAAGCCTTAATGAAATAAGAGTATCACTTACTAACTAGCAGATTTTTTTCTCGCCTTTTTCGCTTTCTTAGCCTTTTTAGCGGCTTTTGCTTTACGGGTTAGACCCGCATTTTTCTTAACGACTTTTTTGGTCTTATTTTTTTTAACTGGAATTCTTGCTTCTTTATAAGCAGGTCGCAGCTCATCAATAACACGGCGACGCAGTATTTCTTCGGTAAAGCGTTCAATTTTACCAACCGAAAGCATATCATGTGCTTCAACTAGTGAAATGGCTGTTCCTTTTTTACCTGCTCGCCCTGTACGGCCAATACGGTGTACATAAATGTCAGCTTTGCGCGGCATATCAAAGTTAATTACATGAGTTATGTCATCAATATCTAGGCCACGAGCTGCAACATCGGTCGCAATTAAGATGTTCACTTTGCCTGTTTTTACACGAGATACTGCATTATTACGCTTGTCTTGCGGCATTTCACCTTCAAGCCATGCGTTACTCAATTCTTCACTTTGTAAAACCCCGGCAAGCATCTGTACTGTTTCGCGTTTGTTAGCAAACACAACCGCACGTTTAACATCTTTTTGTTTGAGGATATGGCAAAGCAACTTTAATTTATGTTCTTTGCTATCGGCTAAATGCAACCATTGGTGAGTTTTGGCTTTTTCTTTACGAGAAGGATCTGATTCAACAAATACAGGCTCGTTCAATAAGTCTTTCGAAAAACGAATAATTCCGGCACCAGCTAAAGTTGCAGACAATAATAACGTTTGTTTTCTCCAGCGTGCTTCACCCGCAATACGATTGATACTGTCAGAAAAACCCATATCCAACATACGATCTGCTTCATCTAACACTAATATTTCAATGTCTCTGGCATCAAATTGTTCGTTATCGATGTAATCCATTAATCGTCCAGGTGTCGCGATTAACATGTCAGTAGTTTGCGTTAAAATTTCTTTATGAGAACCATAATTTACACCACCGGTAATTAAGCCAATTTTGATGTCGGTAAATTCCGTTAATAATTCAGCCTGCTGAAATATTTGGGTGGCTAATTCTCTTGTTGGCGCAAGAATTAATACTCTAGGAAAGCCTGGCTTTGTTCTTGGGTAATCTAATAAATGCTGAGCACAAGGCAAAATAAACGCTGCAGTTTTACCTGTACCAGTTGGTGCAGATGCTAAAACATCTTTACCGGCCATGGCTTCTGGCAATACTAAATTTTGGATTGATGTTGGTTTTTTAAAGCCAGCCTTAACAGTACCGGCAACAAGTTCATCATCAAGATCAAATTGTTTAAACATGGAGTATAATTACCTTAGAGTCTTAATAGAGTTGTATTCGTTTCGAATGTAAAACGTATTCTATTATATAGTATATTTTATGAGCACTTAGCGATATTGTTTTTTATATTAACTTCGCGAGTATTAAGCGAGCAGCTCACTCATTTCTTCAAGTATTTGTTCGGACCAATTCTCGATGCGTTGCTCAGATAAATCATATTGCGTTTCATCATCAAGCGATAGGCCAACAAAAAAATCTTTATCTGGTGTTAGTGCCTTTGATTCTTCAAATTCATAACCTTGATTTGGCCAGTAGCCAATTATGTTGGCTCCTTGGGGAATGATTTGATCGTGCAACATCCCTAGTGCATCCTGAAACCATTGACCATAGCCCACTTGGTCACCTAAACCAAACAAAGCAACAATTTTGTCTTGTAAATTTAAGCTGGTAATATCATCCCAGCTTGATTCCCAATCTTCTTGTAATTCACCAAAATCCCAAGTGGAAATTCCAAATATAATAATGTCGTATTGCAAACAATCAGATAATGGTACATCTTTAATGTTAAATATTTCAACAAGATCTGTACCCATCGCAGCCTGAATTTTTTCAGCCGCCATTTCGGTATAGCAAGTAGTTGAACCATAGAACAAACCGATTTTCATTATGTTGATATTTCCTGTACTTTATTTGCCCGCGATTCTAACAGAAAATTCAGCTTAAGCTAAAGTGAAATACAGCTAAATGTTGGCATTAATGAACTATAATGTGTTAATAACACGTTAATTTAGGTGTAAATAGGCAAAACTGTTATCAAATACTTTGGTTTATCTTGCATTTGATGGCATAAGTCAGTAATTTTACCCGCCTGAATCCGGTCTTATTTTTATGCGCTCTTGAACAATGGTAAGAGAACTCTAATAAATACAGTTAACACGGAAAGCATATTAGGAATTGAAGTTATGTTAAAAAAATTAATTGCAGTGGTAGTGACATCGTTTGTGTTGCTTACATTGCCAAGTCAAGCTGTTGAAAACAACGAAGCTAAAATCAAAGCAAGTTTAGGCAAGTTAGGTTTAGAAGTTGAGTCTATTGCTCCTTCTAAAATGGATAATTTATATGAAGCTTTTACTAACCAGGGCATGTTTTATACCAGCGCTGATGGTAAATTTTTAATTCAAGGTAAAGTTTACGAAATTTCAGCAGATGGCATCAGTAGTTTAACCGAAGAAAGTTTAGCTAAAGTTCGCATCGAAGGCATGGAAAAATTTGAAGGTTCAATGATTGTTTTTCCGGCGAAAGATGAAAAATATCAAATGACAGTATTTACCGATTTAACCTGTGGATATTGTCGTAAATTACATAACCAAATGGGATCATATAACGACTTAGGTATTACTGTTCGTTACTTGGCATACCCACGTGGTGGCCTACAAAGTCAATCTTTCTCTGATATTCGCAGTGTATGGTGTAGCGATGATCAACAAAGAGCGATGACGAATGCTAAAGGGGGCTCACAAGTAGAACAAAAGGTCTGTTCATTACCTGTTGCCGATCAATACGATTTTGGTAAAAAAATCGGTGTTTCAGGCACCCCGGCAATTATGCTTGATGATGGCATGATGCTACCTGGATATAAAACACCAGAGCAAATGCAACAAATATTTCAAAGCTATTCAGTGAAAAAATCAGGTTAATACAAATCCGTTTTTTATGGTAAGGCGCCTCTTTGGCGCCTTACCTGCTTTTACGACTTTATAATTTGATTAATCCGTTTGGTATAATAGATTAAATACGATACTCTAATACCACTTCACTGCTACATAGAACACCTTAATGGACAAGCAAATCAGTCGACGTGCAATCTGCGACACTTCAACATTACCTGAACATTTACACCCTGTATTAAAGCAAATTTATGCATCTCGTGGCATTTCTTTGCCAAGTGAATTAGATCAAGGCGCAGCAAGTATGCATAAGCCTTCACAATTAATGGGGTTAGATCTTGCCTGTGAATTATTATTTGCTGCCATTAAAGAAAATAAGCGCATTATTGTAGTAGGTGATTTTGATGCTGATGGCGCAACATCAACAGCATTAATGATGCAAGGACTAAGCTTACTCGGTTCAACAAATCATGACTTCATCGTGCCGAATAGATTTGAATATGGTTATGGATTAACACCTGAAATAAGTGAAATAGCAGTTGCTCAAGGCGTTGACGTTATTGTTACCGTCGATAACGGCATAAGTTGCATTCCAGGGGTTGCCAAAGCAAAAGAGTTAGGTGCTATGGTGATAGTTACCGATCATCACTTACCGGGAAGTTCCTTACCTAATGCTGATGCCATTGTTAACCCGAACCAACATGGCTGTACTTTTCCGAGTAAAGCCTTGGCAGGGGTAGGGGTCGCGTTTTATTTGATGGCTGCACTTCGTCAAACAATGCGCAGCAATGGCTGGTTTGCAAGCAAGCAGATCCCAGAGCCAAATATGGCACAACTTCTCGATTTAGTTGCTTTAGGAACCGTCGCCGATGTGGTGAGTCTGGATCAGAACAACCGAATTTTGGTTGCTCAAGGTTTAAAGCGCATTAGAGCCGGTGCAACACGCCCGGGTATTCAGGCGTTAATTGAAATTGCCGGTAAAAACCAACAAAAAATGGTTGCTAGTGATTTTGGTTTTGGATTAGGTCCAAGGTTAAATGCTGCAGGTCGTCTAGATGATATGGGGCTGGGTATTCAATGTTTACTCGAAACTGACTTAAATAAAGCCCGAGTAATGGCAAAAGATCTGGATGACTTAAACAAAACCCGCCGTGAAATTGAGCAGGGTATGCAGTTTGAGGCTGAAAATGTACTTAAAAAGCTTAATTTTAATGACAGTAACTTGCCTTCTGCGTTGGCGTTATTTCAAGAGGATTGGCATCAAGGTGTTATCGGTATTGTTGCTGGGCGATTAAAAGAAAAGTACCATCGACCAACAGTTGTTTTTGCAAGTAGCAATCCTGACGACAATAGCGACACTGCTGAAATCAAGGGGTCGGCGCGCTCAATTCCGGGGTTACATATTCGCGATTTATTAGAGCATATTGATTCACAACATCCGAATATCATATTAAAATTTGGCGGACATGCAATGGCTGCCGGACTTTCTATAAAACTTGCCGATTTTGACAAGTTTCAAACACTGCTTAATGAATATGCACAAAAGTGGTTAAGCGCAGAAATGCTACAAGGCAAGGTACTTTCTGATGGCGAATTAGCAAAAGATGCCTTTAATTTAGAGTTTGCTAGCTTATTAAGAGAATCTGGACCTTGGGGGCAAAACTTTCCTGAGCCTGTGTTCGATAACCATTTTAAAATTATTCAACAGCGAATTGTTGGTGAGAAGCACTTGAAACTCATGGTACAAATTGATGATTTAGCCATTGATGCTATCGCTTTTAATGTTGACACATCTCTTTGGCCTAATAATCAATGTGAGTGGGTACACTTGGCGTATAAACTCGACATTAATGAGTTTAGGGGCAAGCAAACTGTGCAGCTTTTAGTGGATCATATTGAAGCTGCTTAAAACAGCCCTACGAAAAATCACAAAGATATCGCTCTGCTCTTTTATGTAGGGCGTTATTACGCTACAATGCGCGACTATTTTTCTAAGTTTTTGAGCTAAGTTTTTATTGATGTTTGAAGTCAATCCTTTACATAACCAAATCAAAGACATTCGCGAACGCACTGATGTGCTTCGGGGGTACCTTTGACTATGACCAAAAAGCTGAACGTTTAACCGAAGTTAATCGTGAATTAGAATTACCTGATGTATGGAACGAACCTGAGCGCGCACAAGCGCTGGGTAAAGAACGTTCGTCATTAGAGCTTATTGTAAAAACTATCGATGATATGGATAGCGGATGTGAAGATGTTAGCGAATTAATCGAACTTGCTGTTGAAGAAGATGACGAAGAAACGTTAAATGAAGCAACCGATGAACTTATTGGCCTAGAAGCTCAATTAGCGAAGTTAGAATTTCGCCGAATGTTTAGTGGTGAGCAAGACGCAAATAATTGTTATCTTGATATTCAATCAGGCTCTGGCGGCACTGAAGCACAAGATTGGGCACAAATGATCCAGCGTATGTTTTTACGTTGGGGTGATGCAAAAGGCTTTAAAGTTGAAGTGTTAGAAGAAACTGATGGTGATGTCGCTGGTATTAAAGGCTGTACTATTAAGTTTTCAGGTGAGTATGCCTATGGTTGGTTACGTACCGAAACAGGTGTACATAGATTAGTGCGAAAGTCACCGTTTGATTCCAGTGGTAAGCGTCATACGTCATTTGCCTCTGCCTTTGTTTACCCAGAGATAGACGATGATATTGAAATTGATATCAATCCAGCTGATTTACGTATTGATACGTTTAGAGCATCTGGCGCCGGTGGGCAGCATGTTAATAAAACCGACTCGGCGATTCGTATTACCCATGTTCCTACTAATGCGGTGGTGAGTTGTCAAGCCGACCGCTCGCAACATAAAAACAGAGCTACGGCAATGAAGCTGTTAAAAGCTAAATTGTATGAGCTTGAAATACAAAAACAAAACGCTGATAAACAAACCTTAGAAGATGGCAAATCAGATATAGGGTGGGGCAGTCAAATTCGTTCCTACGTGCTTGATGATAGCCGCATTAAAGATTTACGAACTGGGGTTGAGTCGCGTAATACGCAATCGGTACTCGACGGCAGCTTAGATCAATTTATTGAAGCCAGCTTAAAATTTGGCCTGTAAGAACAAATTAAGAATTTACGTAATACTGAGAAATTAAAATGACAGAACAAGCTAAAGACGAAAACAAATTAATCGCTGAACGTCGCGGTAAATTAGACAACATTCGTGAAAACTGCCCAGCTAATGGCCACCCAAATGATTTTAATCGTGAGCATTACGCTGCCGATATTCAAGCTGAACATGGTGATAAAACCAAAGAAGAGCTGGAAGAGTTACAAGTAACTTATGCTGTAGCTGGTCGAGTGATGGCTAAGCGTGGCCCGTTCTTAGTGTTACAGGATATGTCTGGCCGCATTCAAGCTTACGCTGAAAAGGCCGTACAAAAAGATATTAAAGCGCGCTGGGGCTTATTAGATATTGGCGACATTATCGGTGTTAAAGGTGTGCTACATAAATCAGGTAAAGGCGATTTGTATGTGAATATGGAAGAATATTCACTATTAACTAAGTCATTACGTCCATTACCAGAAAAATTCCACGGTTTGTCAGATCAAGAAATGAAATATCGTCAGCGTTATGTTGATTTGATCATTAACGAAAAAACTCGTGATACCTTCCAAGTGCGTTCACAAATAGTTAGCGGTATCCGTAACTTCTTAACTGAACGTGGTTTTATGGAAGTTGAAACGCCAATGCTACAAGTGATCCCTGGTGGCGCAACGGCCAAGCCATTTGAAACATTCCACAATGCATTAGACATTGATATGTTCTTGCGTATTGCACCAGAGCTTTATCTTAAGCGTTTAGTGGTTGGTGGTTTTGAAAAAGTATTCGAAATTAACCGTAACTTCCGTAATGAAGGTTTGTCTACTCGTCATAACCCAGAATTCACTATGATCGAATTCTATCAGGCATACGCTGATTACAACGACTTAATGAACCTTACCGAAGACATGTTACGTACATTGGCAGAAAATGTAATGGGTAATTCAGTTATTCGTAATACAGTTAAAAATGCTGAAGGCGAAGTGACTGAAGAGAAGTTCTACGATTTCGGCCAACCATTTGAGCGTTTATCTATGATGGATGCAGTCATTAAACATGGTCCTCACTTAGATGCAGATGTAATTAAAGATCCTGAAGGTCGTTTTGACGAGCTTAAAGCAATTGCTAAACAAGTAGGCGTTAAAGAGCCTGAAGGTAAAAACGTTTGGGGCCCTGGTAAGTACTTATGTGAGATCTTCGAAGAAGTTGCTGAGCATAAACTTGATCAACCTACTTTCATTACAGAGTACCCTTGGGAAGTATCACCACTTGCTCGTCGTAATGATGACAACTCATTCATCACAGACCGTTTCGAATTCTTCGTTGGCGGCCGTGAATTAGCAAATGGTTTCTCTGAGCTTAACGATGCTGAAGATCAAGCCGCTCGCTTTAAAAAGCAAGTTGAAGAAAAAGATGCTGGCGATGATGAAGCAATGCACTTTGATGAAGACTACATCACGGCCCTTGAGTATGGTTTACCACCAACTGCAGGTGAAGGTATCGGTATTGATCGCTTAGTTATGTTATTTACTGACTCTCCAACAATTAAAGACGTTATTTTATTCCCACATATGCGTCCTGTTGCTGAATAAATAGGTATAACCGTAAATTGAAAAAAACCACCGCAGGGTGGTTTTTTTATGCCTAATAACTAGAATGATGCGTTAGCTTTCACTATCTGCTTATTTAAACCGCTAATATGACTTAGAAAATTCGGCAGATTTCCCTTATCAAGGAGATTACGTTTCAGGTACTAACTTATAAATTCCCTGCCCATCAACAGCAACGTAAATGTAACCATCTGGACCCTGTTTAATATTCCTAACACGAGTAAGCTTATCTTTAACTATCTCTTCTTTGACAACGTTATTGCCATCCAAAGTTAACATGACCACATAACCAAACTTCAATGAGCCTATAAGTACATTCCCCTGCCATTGAGGATATTTATCACTGGTAACAAACGCCATACCTGATGGCGCTATTGATGGATCCCAGTACCACAACGGTTGTTCCATGCCTTCCTTTTTGGTTAAGTCGGTGAATGATGTACCTGAGTAATTAATACCGTAGCTAATTTCTGGCCAACCATAATTTTTACTTTTGCCGATGATATTAACTTCATCGCCGCCACGGGGTCCGTGTTCATGAGTCCAGATTTCACCTGTGACGGGATGCTTTGCCATACCTTGAGGGTTTCGGTGACCATAGGAGTAAATAGCTTTTTTAGAAAGACTATTCTTAATGAATGGGTTGTCAGCAGGAATGCGGCCATCCGCATGCAATCGATATACTTTACCTGCATCACGATTAATATCCTGTGGATTAACATCTCTTTGCCCTCTGTCACCAATTGAGAAATATAAATAGCCTTGGTTATCAAATGCTAACCGACTGCCAAAGTGAACACCTTTATCGCTATAAGCGTCAGCAATATATATATCTTCTTGCTCTGTTAACGCCATACCTTTTAATTTAGCGCGCATGATGGCGGTGCTCTTACTTCCTTTACCGTCAGCTTTGGCATAAGAAATATAAATCCAGCCATTATTGACATATTCAGGGTGTAAAACTATATCAAGCAAACCACCTTGTCCGCCTGCTTCGATATCTGGTAAGCCGGAAATTTTATCGGCTTTGAGCTTTCCTTGCTTCACTACTTTTAACTCACCACTGCGCATAGTAATTAACAAGTCGCCATTTGGTAACCAAGCCATTCCCCAAGGTATCCCAGAATCTTCGATGTATAACTGTGCATTAAACTTTTGGCTTGATTTACTCATTTGTATTTCACCCTTATCAAAAGAGTTTGTCCAAAATGGAGTAAATGCAATGCAAGCGATTAAAGGTAAAAGAGCTTTTCGTATCAGTGACATTGTATTTCTATATTTATATATTAAACCTTGATCATAATAGTCAATTCCGTCGTGATTGAAAACTAAACTCAAGTTAAATTGGTTCATCTCTTTTATACGTTTGTATTGGCAGGGGAAATAACGTAATTTAAGTAGAGCCTAAGGGCAACAAAGAGCGATAACTAGTCGTTGAATAACGGAATTTTTCCACTTATTAAAACTATGGCAAGGATGCATATGAATTATAAATTTTTAATACTCGTACTTAGTTTATTTGTTCTCATATCATGTAACTCAACTACTGCAAAAATTGATAAAAGTTGTTTAGCACAAAACTCAGAACGATTTGTAGAACCAGAGCAATCAAAATACAATCTACCTTTTGGTGTAGGTGAAAGTTATGAATTGCGCCAAGGAAATTGTACATTCCATACGCACTCTGTAGAGTACAAAAGTGAATTTGCTTTTGACTTTGTAATGGATGTTGGTACTCCTATCCATGCTGCTCGCTCAGGTCAAGTTGCCGCAATAGAAGATCGCTTTTTTGATAGTAATAATAAAGAAAGTGATTTCAATTACATTGCAATAGCTCACAAAGATGGGACATTTGCTTTTTACATTCATCTCACAAACAGTGGTGTAACTGTTGAATTAGGAGAAGTGATAAACCAAGGGGATGTAATTGGCTATAGCGGTGACACAGGGATGGAGTCAATTCCTCATTTACATTTTCATGTTATAGAAACAAATGAAGGTTGTTTTAAAAATGATGTTATCGGTTCATGCTCTACGATTCCAATATCTTTTAAAAATGCTAATCCAAATGACAAAATACTTATGCAAGGGATAATTTACACCGCAATGTAGGTTGCCTAACAAGCTATTGACGCGTTAATAACCTATCACTCATGGTACATTTGCACCGTTCAGTGAATTTATGTAATGTAATCAAAAGCTCACCGACAGGTTTGAGCGAAAAACAGCCGCTTTATGCCCTAAATTAGTTCGTTTAATGGGGATACTTTAATTTTACTTAAAGCACCACTTAAACTATATTCAATCCCATGACTATTCGAGTTCAAACGACATCCCCATTAAAGCTTTTTGCACTACTTGGCTTTATTTTTATTACTGCTTGCGGCGGAGGTAACTCTTCTAAGGAACGTTTAAAGATAGCAGATTTAGATATGGATGAGTCATTGAAGAGATGCATTGGGTATTCTCGGCATAGTGATGATGACCCTTGGGAATATGCTGATGAGATCGAAAAAATTGAATGTGATCATTTAGATGGCATTAAAGGGTTACATTATTTAACCAACCTCAAACTTGTTGCTATTGAAGACTCGGGACTTACTTCTATAGATCTAAGTGAAAATCGTCAGATTATAAATTTAGATCTTTCAAATAACCTCTTAAGAACTATAGATCTTAGTCAGCAAGAGAACTTGATGATACTTGATATATCAAATAACAAAATCTCAACATTAGACCTTACTGATAATAGTCAGCTCACCTCTCTATATTTTAGTGACAATCAAATTGCTAATCTAGACCTAAACAATAATACGTTGCTAAGAGGCGTTTCAGGTGGAGGAAATATCATAACAAGTATTTCTTTTTCCAATAACTCGAAATTAGAAACCTTAGATCTAAGAAACAATAAAATTCAGCACATAGACTTAACACATTCCCCTCTTTTATGGAGGCTTAATTTAACGTTTAATCAGTTGAATACAATAAATATTACTCAAAATACTAGTTTAGAAGAGTTTTTTATCAACCATAATAATCTGACGATATTAGATACTAGTAATAATTACAAACTAAGGAATCTTGGTCTAAGTAATAATAAAATTGAATCATTAGATATAAGTGAAAATCAAAATTTAGGCGGTTTACATCTCAATAATAATAATATTTTTACCATAGATATAAGCAATAATAAAAAATTAAGTATACTGGGATTGAGTAATAATAATTTAAGTGACATAGATTTAAGTCAAAATGTTGATATTCAAGGGCTTAGCTTATCACAAAACCAATTAACTGAGATTGATATACAATATAATATCAATTTGGAAGGAATTGACATCAGTAATAATCTACTAACGAATATAGTAACTACTAACAATCAAAAAATAGGGCTTATTAATGTAGAAAACAATCAACTAGTTTCAATTGATGTTAGCTTTAATTCTCAATTAAATGAATTAAATATAAAGAACAACCCTTCTATTCCTTGTAGTGACATAGTAGCCATTAAAGAACAGTTTCATCAATTGTTGTTTTATTATGATGAACAAAATTGTTCATTATAAAATAATTAAATATTGAACTCCCACTGTCGGCCATTATAAGTCTGCTTATGGCACAAAGCAGCCGAAATCATGGATTCCCGCCTTCGCGGGAATGACGGTGTATTTTTTCTATCTCTGTTAATGGCACAAACCAGCCTATTTTAGGCACTTCAAAACTGGAGGAGATTCAATCCAACAACATGATGGAATGACGACGCTTTTTTTTAATTCTAAGAATGTCTCACAATGATACTAAAAAGCCCTGAATATAATCTTTATATTTAGGGCTTACTTTAAATTGAGGTAATTGCTAACAGTAATTAGTGGTCGTGACCACAGCCGCCTTCAGCGTGTACATGGCCATGAGCAATCTCTTCTTCTGTTGCGTCACGTACTTCTAATATTTCAACATCAAATTTTAAATCGATACCGGCAAGAGGATGATTACCATCGACGGTGATTTCGTCATCTTCCATACCAATCACAATAACGGTTTGTTCACCGTCATCAGTTTGAGCACGTAACTGCATGCCAACATCTAAGTCTTCGATGCCTTGGAATAATGATTTTGGTACTGTTTGAACGTACTCATCATGGCGTTTACCGTATGCATTTTCTGCATCTACATCAACAACAAATTTATCGCCTGCTGCTTTGTCGTTTAATTCTGTTTCTAAACCAGGAATTAAAAAACCAGCGCCTTGGATAAAAGCTAGAGGCTTTGAGTCGTGAGAGCTGTCGATTAATGTTTCTTCGCTGTCCATTACTGCGTAATGCATAACTACAACTTTATTGTTCGCTATTTTCATAAATTTTCCTGACTATGTTTAAGTATTAATTTCTAAGATTGTTCAAGTACTGAATAAGGTAATGTCATTAAGTTAAATTTAATGCCATTGTGGTGTTTTAAGCGTAAGTTTGCACCTTGCTCTGTATCATTAGCAAGTACAGCTTGAATATAAATAGTGCCGTCATCGGCCTCATAGTGGCTAATAATGTCGCCACCTTTACGCCAGTTTTCACCCATTTGTTTTTCTAAAATTGAGCCGTCATTGATCCCTGCTTCTTCTTGCCATTTGGCTTCACCTTCACTTTTAAGGATAAATAATGCTTTTTTATTACGCCCTAAATACTTCATCCGTGCTACGGTTTCTTGGCCAAGGTAGCAACCTTTGCTAAAGCTTATGCCATTAACAAATTGTAGGTTTAACATTTGCGGTACGTATTCACTGACAGAGCTTTCGTTCATATGAACAAAACCGGATTGAATCTCTGTTAGCGTCCACAAGGTACTTGGAAAAATGTCTATTGTTAATGACTCAGCCAGTTTGTTAATACTAGCTGTTGGCGCAACTACCAAGTAGCGATTTGTGGTTCCGCACACATAAATAACAGATACTTCATTATGAGTTATTACTGGTGTAAAAGAGTCTGGTACGGCGTTAAAGTTGTTTTGTATAAATTCCACACCTTTGCTGCCCGTTAACGCGAGATAGCTCAAGTCATTAGCTTCGCTTATATCTACTTTGGCAAAGACACCAAATTTTTGCAGCTCTTTCATTGAGCTCGCTAATGAACCTTTGCTTTGAATGAGCAGACGGCGATCTGCATGATTAATTAATCGAAATGCGGAAAACATTTTACCTTTAGCATCACAATGTCCACCAACCAGTAACTTATTATTAGCTAATTGCGCTACATCACATGTCAGTTGACCTTGTAAGTATTTATCTGCTTCATCACCCGTAACTGATATGGCACTGATGTTATCAACAATAACGGCAAAGCTTTCTGGTAGTTGTTCAATATTTGGAAGAGAAGTTTGAAGATTCATAAGGTTCTACTATTGTTTAATTAGTATATAAATAAGGATTGTAGTGCTTAAATTCAAGCAATAACAGCAAATTTAACATAATTTGTGGCTAGTCAGCAGGTTTTTGAAAAGCTACAATAGCGCATCAAATAATTCCTTATTTAAATGTTGGATTGAAAATGTCGTTATCCGAAAATAAACCTAGATTACGTTGGGCGTGCCGTCGTGGCATGTTAGAGCTAGATGTATTATTTATGCCGTTTGTTGAAGAAGCATGGGATGATTTGACTAAACAACAAAAACAAGACTTTGATCGTTTACTCGAATGTGATGATCCTGAGTTGTTTGCTTGGTTTATGGGTCACGAGGAATGCAAGGATGAAGCCCTCAATGCAATGGTGCAAATTATACTCAACCGAGTCAAAGTATAATTTTACCTTACGAAATTCTGCCAAAATAAAACAAGTCCCGTATTACCTAGCGGGGCTTATATTCATTGTTTCCTTTATAATTTTAAGCCACTTTGGTTTACATCTAAGTCATAATACTAATTTTTTATGCTCGGCGGCGGCTGCGCTTTATGCGTTCATTTTATATAGACACTTACCGTTAAACATCTTTGCTATAAATGCCTTTGTTATTAGTGATAATGGCTTATTAACCCTAGCAGCAGACAAACATTATAGTTTAGCAAAAGGTAGTCTTGTATACAGCTTTGGTTGTGCATTGAAGTTAACCGAAATAAAGCCCCAAATGTTAGCCCCGCAAGAAACAAGTAAACCGCTATACAGGTTTATATTCAAAGATGAATTAAATAATAAAGACTACCGCCGATTGTGCCGAATAGTACAGCGGTACAATCGTTAGGCAGAAAATCGATTGTTAACAATCACTATTTACAACGGGGGCCGTTTATTTGCTTTTAGAGACGGCTTCAGAATTGTAGGGCCTGAATTGTCAAGCTGTTCAGGATAATCCAGAGTGTAATGCAAGCCGCGGCTTTCTTTGCGTTTCATTGCGCAAAGTATCATTAGTTCGGCTACCTGTACCAAATTACGTAATTCAAGTAAGTTATTACTTACTCTAAAATGGCGATAATATTCTTGTATTTCAGCCTGTAGCAGTTTAACTCTGGAAAGTGCTCTTTCTAATCGTTTGGTAGTACGAACAATGCCGACATAGTCCCACATAAACAGGCGCAGTTCATGCCAATTGTGTTGGATAACTACTTCTTCATCAGAATTTGCTACTCGGCTTTCATCCCAGGCTGGTATGCGCTTTATTTTTTGCTTGCTAACAAGATGCTCTTTAATATGACTAGCAGCTGCTCGGGCAAAAACGATACATTCTAATAATGAATTGCTGGCCATTCTATTCGCGCCATGTAAACCTGTATAAGAAACCTCACCTATAGCGTATAAATTATTAACATCTGTTTGACCATGTTTGTTTATCATAACTCCACCACAGGTATAGTGTGCAGCGGGTACTACTGGTAAAGGTTCTTGCGTCATATCAAAACCAAGCTTACTGGTTTTTTCAAAAATAGTAGGAAAGTGGTCTTTGATAAAGTCTTTCTCTTTATGGCTTATGTCTAAAAACATACAGTCGGCGCCAAGGCGTTTCATTTCAAAATCTATTGCTCTGGCAACCACATCACGAGGCGCAAGCTCCGCACGTTCGTCAAACTCAGGCATGAACCTGCTGCCATCAGGGCGTCTCAATATTGCCCCTTCGCCGCGCAATGCTTCGGTAATCAAGAATGTTCCTGCTTTGGGGTGAAATAAACAAGTTGGATGAAATTGATTAAATTCCATATTCGCAACACGACACCCTGCGCGCCATGCCATAGCGATACCATCACCACTGGCAATGTCAGGATTTGAAGTATATTGATAAACTTTACTGGCACCACCGGTTGCTAAAATAGTTTTTTGGGCGTGAATAGATTCCACTTTTTCACTGTTTCGGTTCCATATATAGGCGCCAATACACACTGATTCACCGTTAACGTCATTATTAATCAGATCAACCGCATTCGATCGTTCAAATATTCTTATTCTAGAGTGGCGTTTTACTTTTTCAGCTAAGGTTAACTGAACTGACTTTCCGGTAGCATCGGCAGCATGTAGAATTCTGCGATGGCTATGACCGCCCTCACGAGTTAAGTGATAATGAGTATCACCATTGCTATCTTGTTCTTGGTCAAAATCAACACCTTGAGAAATCAACCATTGCATTGACTCTTTTGCACTTTGTGCAGTAAAACGCACTACATCTTCATCACAAATGCCGTTTCCTGCAATTAAGGTATCAGACACATGTGAATCTATAGAATCATTTTCATCAAATACTGCGGCGATACCACCTTGGGCATAATAGGTAGAACCTTCATTAATAGGGCCTTTACTTAACAGAATAACATCTGCATTGGCAGCAAGTTTTAATGCTAAAGTTAAACCGGCAGCACCACTGCCAATGATCAGAACGTCACAGTTATGTTGTTGATTCATAGATTGGTTTTTTGTGTTGGTCTTGTTAAAGATTGAATTTTAACTTACTTTAAAGGGAATTGGCAAAAATAGGCTGAAATAATAGCTTAATGATGAATAATTCAACAAATTTGCTGTTTTTTTAGTTTTTTTTCATCTTTATGCGAACTTTTTCGAAAACACTCAGTCCTAATTGATGTGTTTGCCTGAGCTGGAACAAACATTGAGATAAGTTTTTAACCAAATAGTATTTGGTTTTTTAGGAGTAACGGCTCAGATGAGCGAACAGAATGTAGACCAAATGTTGGTTCAACAGGTACAAAATGGCGACAAAAATGCGTTTAACCTGTTAGTAAAGAAGTACCAGCAAAAGGTAATGAATCTGGTATCGCGCTATGTAAAAAACCAGGCGGATGTAGCCGATGTGACTCAAGAAGCGTTTATTAAAGCGTATCGAGCGTTAGGAAACTTTCGTGGTGAGAGTGCATTTTATACTTGGCTATACCGAATTGCGGTAAATACAGCAAAAAACCATTTAATGGCCGGTTCGAGAAAGCCGCCAGGAAGTGACATAGATGTTGAAGAAGCCGAATTTTATGATAGTGGCGACGCATTACGAGAAAATGCATCACCAGAAAAATTATTGTTAACCGATGAAATTCGTCAGTTAATTTTTAAAACCATAGAACAACTGCCTGAAGAATTGCGCACAGCAATTAATTTGCGAGAGTTGGATGGTTTAAGCTATGAAGAAATAGCTAACGTAATGGATTGCCCGGTAGGTACCGTTCGTTCTCGAATATTTCGAGCTCGAGATGCGGTAGATAAAAAAATAAAACCTTTATTACAAAAGTAGGTTACCCATCTTTAGTAAGTTTAGGTTAATGTATAACAGCGCTATCAATGAGTACTATATATGAATGAAAATAAGTTTGAATCACTATCTGCGTTACTTGATAACGATAATGTCGAACAAACATTATTAGATGAAGTATCGCATGATGACAAACTGAGTGACACTTGGAGCCGATATCATTTAATTGGTGATATTATGCGTGGTGACAGTAGCGACTTTATCGACCGCGAGTTAAGTGAAAATATTGCTGTTGCAATAGCTGCAGAGGCCACCGTATTAGCACCGGTTGCACGTCCAACAATTACTCAGCGGGTAAAAGCCAAAGTTATTCAATTATCTAGACCGGTAGGGCAATTTGCTATTGCTGCATCTGCAGCTGGGCTTATGGTTCTCGGTGTACAACAAGCTAACGTTGCTGAAGAGGGGCAAGTTGTTCCTACGCAAGTATGGCAACCATTGCCTATGGGCGGCGTTGCTAATCCGGTAAGCTATAACTATTCAACCCAAAGTTTACCGACTCAAAAACAGTCAACAATCGATCGTCATCAACGTTTACAAGCCTTACTAGCTGATCATAATATGCAAATTAAATTGCAATCAAAAGTTGCACAAGAAAGCGCTGAAGAATTAGTTGAAACCCAACCTGAATAGAATTAATGAAAATATTTAGCACTTTATTTCTGCTGGCGTTGATTTCAACGCCTGTTTTATCGCAAGAGGCAGAGCCTGCCTTAGCCACAAATACCCCCCAAACTGAATTAGATTCTGAGTCGTCAGAAACGATTAAGGCGCCCACCGCCTTACAATGGTTACAACGATTATCACACTCAATGAAGACGTTAAATTTCGATACGTCTTTTGTGGTTGTTAGAAATAATAGAGCCGAGCCTTATCGTTGGTTACATGGTATTGAAAATAATCAAGAACTGGAACTTATAACCTTATTAAATGGGCCTCGTAAAGAAGCGATTAGAATTAATAATACTGTCAGCTATTTTGAATCTGATCATTCACCTTACTCAGTTAACAATAACAGCATTAGTGGGCCTATTCCTACTGCATTATTCGGTAACATCGAAAAATTACAATTAACTTACGATTTTATTGGCGTTGGTAAAAGCCGAATTTTGGGCAGGCCAGCACAATTAGTGCGGTTAGAAAGTAAAGACAAGCAACGATTTGGTTACTGGCTTTGGTTAGACATTGAAAGCGGCTTGTTATTAAAAGCTGCAGTGATCTCTCGTCAAGGTGAGTTATTAGAACAAATTCAATTTACTCATTTAATGATAACCAAGCAGTCGAATGATATTTTAACCCAAATTACTAGTGCTAAACTTCCTGAACCGCATATGTTGAATGCCAGCGATATTAAACTTCCTTGGCAAGTTAACTGGTTACCAGACGGGTTCGAATTGGTAAAAACCAGTAAGCGATTAATACAAAAGGTTGAAGGTCAAGTAGAGTCGTTAATGTTTAATGATGGTCTGGTTGATGTATCAGTATACGTTATTGCCAGCGATGATCCGCCAAGGCAAGTTACCGTGAATCAAACCGGTGCAACTGTGTTATTATCAAGTTTACGAGAAGGCTATGAAATAACTGTAGTGGGGCAAGTACCTGCTAAAACTGCTGCAAGTATTGCTCAATCGATTAGCTTTAACTGATATAACATTAACCTGAGCATTTATATGATCGAAGAAACTGCCACTGTGGTTGCGATAGAAGGCAACCAAGTTATTGTTAAAAGCGTGATAAAATCTACCTGCCATAGCTGCAATCAACAAGATGATTGTGGCAGTGGCCAAATTGCCAAAGCTATTCCCCATAAAGCACTGACTACTCGCTTTGAAAATACTACTGCTCAGTTAAAATTAGGCGACGAAGTTGTCATTGGTTTATCTGAAAAAAGTGTTATTAGTAGTGCGCTACAGGTTTACATGTTGCCATTGTTCGCGATGATTGTGTTTGCTGCAATAGGGCAGTTTATTTTAGTTGAGCAACAACAAATGCATGAATTACTTGCTTTAGTTTTTGCTGTTTTAGGTGGTTACTTAGGGCACTTAACCGCTAAAGTCTTACAAGCGAAGCAACAAGTCCAATCTAACTTACAACCTAAATTGCTGCGTAAATGCAGTGATGTTATCACTTCCAAACCAGTCTAAAGTTTAATAATTTAAATGTTTGAAACATTATTTAACGGTTTTAACGATGAATTATGTTTAAAAAGGCAACTAAAGATAGCGACACTCGCGGAAATTAGCTAAAATCACGGCATTATTATTTAAATTTAATTATCAGTATTTAAGCTCTTTATGAAGCACATTCGAAATTTTTCAATTATTGCCCACATCGATCATGGTAAATCAACCTTATCGGACCGTTTAATCCAACATTGTGGTGGCTTGCAAGCCCGCGAAATGGAAGCTCAAGTTCTTGACTCTATGGATATTGAACGTGAACGTGGTATCACGATTAAAGCACAAAGCGTAACGTTAGATTATAAAGCCAGAGATGGTGAAACATATCAATTAAACTTTATCGATACTCCAGGGCACGTAGATTTCTCTTATGAAGTATCACGCTCTTTAGCTGCCTGTGAAGGGGCATTGCTTGTTGTAGATGCTGGCCAAGGTGTAGAAGCGCAGACACTAGCAAATTGTTATACCGCTATCGAAATGGATTTAGAGGTTGTGCCAATTTTAAATAAAATTGACTTACCGCAAGCTGATCCTGACAGAGTAGCCGAAGAAATTGAAGATATTATTGGTATTGATGCGACTGACGCTGTGCAATGTTCTGCCAAAACCGGCATTGGTATTGAAGAAGTACTTGAAAGCATTGTAGCCAATGTACCACCACCAATTGGTAATAAAGATGATAAATTACAAGCGCTAATTATTGACTCATGGTTTGATAATTACCAAGGTGTTGTGTCACTGGTACGGGTGATGCACGGTGAAATTAAAAAAGGCGATAAAATGACTGTTATGTCTACCGGGCAAAGTCATATTATCGATAAAGTAGGTATATTTACGCCTAAGCAAACTGATACTGGCGTTTTAAAAACAGGTGAAGTTGGTTTTATCATTGCTGGCATTAAAGAAATTCACGGCGCACCAGTTGGTGATACTTTAACGCTAACAAAAGATGCTGCTAGCGAACAACTACCTGGATTTGAAAAGGTAAAACCACAGGTTTATGCCGGAATATTCCCAATCAGTTCAGATGATTTTGAAAACTTCCGTGATGCGTTAAATAAGTTAAGCTTAAATGATGCGTCACTATTTTTTGAACCAGAAAGCTCAGGTGCATTAGGTTTTGGTTTCCGTGTTGGTTTCTTAGGCATGCTGCATATGGAAATTATCCAGGAGCGATTAGCTCGTGAATATGATCTTGATCTTATTGCTACTGCACCAACAGTTAACTATGAAGTTTTATGTACTAATGGCAAAGTTGTTAGTATTGATAATCCTGGCGAATTGCCAGCGGTAAACGAAATAGAAGAAATTAGAGAGCCAATAGTTGAAGCCAATATATTGGTGCCACAAGAGCATTTAGGTAATGTAATTACACTGTGTATTGAAAAACGTGGCGTACAAAAATCGTTAACCTATCATGGTAAGCAAGTCGCGGTTAAATACGAACTACCTATGGCTGAAGTGGTAATGGATTTCTTTGATAAATTAAAGTCTACCAGTCGTGGTTATGCCTCACTTGATTATAGCTTTGTCCGTTTTGAAGCATCAGATATGGTTCGCTGCGATGTGCTGATTAATGGCGACAGAGTTGATGCATTAGCAATGATAACTCACCGTACCAATTCAGTATCACGTGGCCGCCAATTAGTTGAAAAATTAAAAGAGCTTATTCACCGTCAAATGTTTGATGTGGCTATTCAAGCTGCCATCGGTAATAACGTGATCGCCCGTACAACAGTTAAGCAGTTACGTAAAAACGTAATTGCAAAATGTTATGGTGGCGATATTTCACGTAAGAAAAAATTATTACAGAAGCAAAAAGAAGGTAAAAAACGGATGAAACAAGTTGGTAATGTTGAAGTACCACAAGAAGCGTTTTTAGCTGTTTTAAAACTAGGGAAGTAAATATAAATTATGGCGATGTATTTTTCATTATTTTTAGTCATTATCACAATTGTAACTGGCGTAGTGTATTTTTTAGATAAATTCATTTATGCGCCTAAACGACAGTTGAATTTGCTGGCAACTCAAGAACAATGTGCGCAGCCTCTAGATGACGTTGCTATCGAGAAAATTACCACGCCAAATGCTTGGATTGACACATCGGTACAAGTATTTCCTGTTATTGCTTTTGTCTTAATTTTACGTTCATTTATTTACGAACCATTTCAAATACCATCAGGTTCGATGATGCCAACGTTGCTCGATGGCGATTTTATTTTAGTTAACAAGTTTAATTATGGTCTGCGTGAACCTGTTGCTCGCAATAAATTTATTGATATAGGTGCACCTGAACGTGGTGATGTAGTTGTGTTTAAATACCCACTACAACCTGAAATTGATTACATCAAACGTGTTGTTGGTTTACCTGGCGATAGAATTATTTACCGCAATAAATCTCTTTTTATTCAGCAAAAATGTACAGATACCACAGTTGCATGTCCTAAAATGGAACAAGTGTTAACTACGTTTAAACAAACCGGTGAATATCAACAACAGGGCATGCCATTAACTCGATATGAATCGGCAATGCCAAACAAAACTCATGAAATTCTGGTGAACAATAATACCTATCCGCAAAATCATCGCTATTTCAATCAGCCAGGCCTGAAAAAAGGTGAATGGTTAGTACCTGAAGGGGGCTATTTAGTGATGGGTGATAATCGTGATAACAGTACCGATGGCCGTTTTTGGGGATTTGTTCCTGAAGAAAACCTTGTCGGTGAAGCTGTCGCAATTTGGATGAGTTTTGACTTTGAACGTAAACAAGAAGACTTTATCCCAACTTGGGTTCCTTCAGGCGTTCGTTTATCACGTATAGGTGGAATTAATTAATTGGCTAAACCATTGCACTTAAATCGCTTGCAAGGCAGGCTTGGCTATCAATTTAATAATGATCAGTTACTTGTTCAAGCATTAACTCATCGTAGTGCCAAAGGTGAAAATAACGAACGTTTGGAATTTCTCGGTGACTCTATTCTTGGTTATGTAATAGCTCGAGTTTTATTCGAAAAATTTCCAGCAGCAAGCGAAGGTGAACTTACTCGTATGCGGTCCACTTTGGTTAGGGGAGTCACTCTTGCTGAAATTGGCAGAGCCTTTGATTTAGGTGATTATTTAATACTCGGGCCGGGAGAATTGAAAAGTGGTGGGTTTCGCCGTGATTCAATTTTAGAAGATGCTATTGAAGCAATTCTTGGGGCAGTATTTTTAGATTCAGACTTACCAACCTGTAGAGCATTAGTATTAACTTGGTTTACTGAGCGCTTAGAAAAAATAAATCCTGGGCAAAGCCAAAAAGATCCAAAAACTCGCTTACAAGAATACCTGCAAGGGCGTAAGTTACCACTTCCGCTTTATGAAGTAATAGCAACAACTGGCCAATCACATAATCAGCAATTTACCATTAGCTGTGTGATAGAAACAGTAGCTGAGGCTATTATTAGTAAAGGTACGTCGCGCAGAAAAGCTGAACAAGCGGCCGCACAACAGGCGTTGGAGCTACTCAATGTTAAATAAAGATGATTTTTTAAATGATAGCCAAAGTGATAATCATTGCGGCTTGGTTGCGTTAGTAGGCCGTCCCAATGTTGGAAAATCTACATTACTAAATGCCTTGTTAGGCCAAAAAATAAGTATTACTTCACGTAAACCGCAAACCACGCGTCATCGTATTTTAGGTATTTTAACCGAAGGGACTCGTCAAGCTGTTTTAGTTGATACTCCAGGGCTTCATACGGAAGAAAAACGTGCGATTAACCGTTTAATGAATCGTGCAGCAAGCAGCTCTATTGCCGAAGTTGAGCTCATTATCTTTTTGGTTGAAGGTACAAAATGGACAGAAGATGATGACTTGGTGTTAAGTAAAATAAAACAATCTGGTCGCCCAACAATTTTGGCGGTCAACAAAATTGATAACGTGCAAGACAAAGAAGAGCTTTTACCGCACCTACAAAAAATAGCTGCTATGCATGACTTTCAAGATATTGTACCTATTAGCGCAGTTAAAGGTGACAAGGTAGATAAAATTCGTGAGCTATGTTTATCTTCATTACCTGGAGGAGACTTTTGGTTTCCTGAAGATCACATTACTGATCGCTCTTCGCGTTTTATGGCATCAGAAATTGTACGTGAAAAACTTATTCGTTTTACCGGCGATGAATTACCATACTCCACAACTGTTGAAATAGAGCAGTTCAAATCGGATCAAAAAGGTATTTTACATATCAATGCCTTGATCCTTGTTGAGCGAAATTCACAAAAGCGCATGGTGATAGGTAATAAAGGCGAAAAACTAAAAGTTATTGGCCGTGAAGCACGTAAAGATATGGAAGCGTTATTTGAACGACAAGTGTTTTTAGAGACCTGGGTTAAAGTTAAATCAGGCTGGGCAGATGACGAACGAGCATTGCGTAGTTTAGGTTATGGTGATGACTATTCTGGCTAGCAGTTAACTAAATGGCAGCCAACAAGGACATTAACTTACAGCAAGCATACCTTCTGCATTCAAGGCCATATCGTGATAGCAGCATGTTAGTAAATTTACTTACTGAACAAAACGGTCATGTGAGTGCTGTTGTTTATGTTGGAAAAGGCAAGAAATCAAATAAAAAAGGGCTATTGCAGCCCTTTGCTAATTTACAGATAGAGATAAAGGGTAAGAATGATTTAAAAAATTTATCTCGAATTGAGCATGCAGAAAAAAGCATGCAACTGAGTGGCAATTATTTATTTAGCGGTTTTTACCTCAACGAACTTATGGTTCGCCTTCTTCCTGAAAATATTCCATTAGAGAATCTGTTTAGTCTTTACCAAAATAGCCTTGCTCAGTTATTGGCGCAAAATGACTTAGAGCCACTATTACGTCGCTTTGAAATGAGTCTATTGGCTGAGTTAGGTTTGTCTTTAGATTTTTCTGAACTTACCGCAAAGCCACTCGATGTTAATGAACCTTTCTGTGAAGACGTTTATTTTATTCAGGAGCAGGGGTTTGTTAGCGCAGATTATCAATGTAATTTGCCCAGTTATAAGCGCTCGCATTTAATTACTATCGGTGATGGAAAATTAGAGCAAGCCGACGTATTATTAACCTGTAAACGCTTGATGCGACAAGTATTAAAGAGTTATTTAGGGAATAAACCATTAAATAGCCGAAAACTTTTTATCAATAAATTAGCTAGATAACCAAGAAAGGAATTTTTATGAGTGATATTTTATTAGGTGTAAATGTTGACCATATTGCAACACTACGCCAGGCACGTGGCACAACGTATCCTGATCCTGCGCATGCAGCATCGGTTGCCGAACATGCTGGTGCTGACGGTATCACCATCCATTTACGCGAAGATCGCCGTCATATCAATGATCGTGATGTTGAAGTGATGGCTAACACCATTCAATCACGGATGAATTTAGAAATGGCGGTTACCAATGAAATGTTGGATATTGCCTGTCGCATAAAACCGGTATTTTGTTGCTTGGTTCCTGAAAAGCGGGAAGAGTTAACCACCGAAGGTGGCTTAGATGTTGCGGGGCAAATGGATAAAATATCTGACGCTGTAGGACGTTTAGCTGAAGCGGGTATTTTAGTCAGTTTATTCATTGATGCCGACCCGATACAAATCGAAGCCGCAAAAGCTTCTGGGGCGCCTTTCATTGAAATTCATACAGGCCATTATGCAGATGCAACTACAGAAGATGAACAATTAAAAGAATTGCTTCGTTTAACTGACGGAATAAAATATGCGGATAGTCTGGGCTTGAAAGTCAATGCTGGCCATGGTTTGAATTACTTCAATGTAAAACCTATTGCTGCCATTGAAGAAATTATTGAGTTGAATATCGGACATGCAATTATAGCTCGTGCGGCCATTGACGGTTTAGACAAGGCTGTACGTGATATGAAGCGATTAATGGTCGAAGCTAGACAATCCGCTCGAAGCTAGCAACGAGAGACGAGAGACGAGAAACGAAGAGCAGGCCTTGTAATCAACCGACACACTAGTGTCGTCCTGAACTTGTTTCAGGATCTAATTCAGGATCTGTTATTAACATAAGGTAGTTCATGTCGGTAGTTGGAATTGGTAATGACATTGTACAAATCAGCCGTATTGCAAATATGGCTGACAAAGCACGAGCACGCTTAGCGATAAGAGTGCTAACACCAAGAGAGCATGCTCATTACCTTACTTTAAAACAACCTGAGCGATTTCTGGCAAAACGATGGGCAGGCAAAGAGGCTGCTGCGAAGGCGTTAGGACGAGGTATAGCCGATGGTATATCTTTTCAACATTTCGATATTATAAGTTTACCTTCTGGTCAGCCAATACTTGAGATCTCTGGCCGAGCACTAGAAATTGCTAAAACCCTTAACGCCAATTCATGGCATATTAGCTTATCTGATGAACAAAAATATGCGTTAGCGTTTGTTGTTTTATCTAAGTAGCTCATTCATATGCACTTTCTAATGAGAAAAGATTAGCAAAATGAAAAAAATTCTAGTGATTGGTTATGTTTGGCCCGAGCCAAATTCGTCTGCTGCTGGCACTCATATGATGTCAATTATGCGTTTATATAAACAGCAAGGTTGGCAAGTTGAATTTGCTACCCCGGCACAAAAAAGTGACCATATGATTGACTTGGCTAATGAGAACATTTCTAGTCAGTCGATAACCCTAAACTGCGACTCTTTTGATACTTACATTAGTGCCTACGAACCCGATATTGTGATGTTCGACCGCTTCATGATGGAAGAACAATTTGGTTGGCGGGTTGAACAAAGTTGCCCCTCAGCGTTGAAAATATTAGATACCGAAGACTTACAATGTTTACGGCAAGCCCGTCATCAAGCACTTAAAGCGAATCAAGAATTAGACCATTCATTGTTATATAGTGAATTGGCCAAACGTGAAATAGCGGCAATTTTACGTTGTGATATTTCATTAATTATTTCCAGTTTTGAAATGGATTTATTAATCAATACCTTTAATATTGATGCTGAGCTATTACACCATTTACCATTTATGGTTGAGCTTAATAAGCTGCCAAAAGACACATTAGGCTACGCTGAACGTAAAAATTTTATGACCATTGGTAATTTTCGTCATGCGCCAAATTGGGACGCAGTACTTTATTTACAAACCATTTGGCCGTTGATCAGAAAACAGTTACCGCAAGCTGAATTACACATTTATGGCTCTTATCCGCCACCGAAGGCTACTGCGCTGAGTAATCCTAAAACTGGATTTATTGTCAAAGGCTGGTGCGAGAGTGCACTTTCAGTTATGGAACAGTCACGTGTATGTTTAGCCCCGATTCGATTTGGTGCTGGCATCAAAGGTAAGCTTTTAGACGCTATGATAATGAAAACACCGAGCATTACCACATCGGTTGGTAGTGAAGGAATGCATAAAGGAGGATTATGGCCTGGTGTTATTAACGATGATATAAATGATTTTGCCAATGCTGCAGTTGCATTATATAAGGATGAAGAAGCTTGGCAAAATGCTCAAAATGTAGCGCACAGTTTACTCATCTCAAATTATGATAGCGAGTCATTGGGTGAAGCATTGATTGATAAAATAATCGATGTCGAGCAAACCTTAGCGGCTCATCGTCTGAAAAATTTTACTGGTGCAATGCTAAAACACCATTCAATGGCGAGTACCAAATACATGTCACAATGGATTGCCGCTAAAAATTTAAATCAACAACAGTGATACCACTGTAGTTTCGAATACGCTGTCGCTTCGATTATGCTGAGCTTCGAATACATTGCACTTCGATAGTTACTTCGTGATTCGAAATGCAATGTATTCGTAACTCGTTACTGAATAACTCAACAGCCGCTAATAAACGGCTTGAATATTCTCTAGGTAGTCATCAGAGTTTTCTAACACAGCATCAATTTCATCAAACAATTCAAAAAATTCTGGCTCAAGCGTTTCTAAAGAAACATGCTGTTTTACTTGTGATTCTAAGCTTTTTACAATTCTTTCCAGCCTAGGAACCCCAACGTAGCAACAAGCACCGTTTAGCTTATGTACTAACGCACTGGTTGTAGATAAGTCTTCTAGACGGATATTATTTTGTAAGGCAACTTTCATTTCTGGTAATGACTGAATAAGCATAGTGAACATTTCAAGGGCTAAATCAATCTTATTGGCAGAACGGGTTAATGATAAATTCCAGTCATAAATACCGTTAAAAGTATTAGGCTGTGCAATGTTTTTATTTGCGACCGAGTTAACTTGTTCATTTATTATTGGACTAAGGTTTTCAATGCCCGAATGATCAAGAAGTATATTTTCTAACAATGACTCATCAATCGGTTTGGCTAAATAGGTATTGAAGCCTTCACTGATAAATTTCTCTTTTTCACCTGGCAATGCATGAGCTGTTACAGCTGTGATACACGTGTCTGCATTTAGTGAGTCTTCCTTGATTTTTTTCATTGCCGTAATGCCATCCATTACTGGCATTTGAATATCCATTAAAATTAAATCATATTTGTCCTGACAACATAAATTGAATGCTTCTCGCCCATCTTTTGCTAACGTAACGTTTGCAACTTTTTGAGTGAGTAAGCTTTGAATTAACTTTAAATTTGCTTGGTTGTCATCGACAGCAAGTACGGTTAAAGGGAGCTTTTCATTAATGCTTTGCTTGCTTTCATCTGCTGTTTTTTCAATTCTCTTCGTATTAACCAACATTGCATTTTTTAAGTTTTTGTTAGTAATTGGTTTATTTATGCAAGATTGTGCACCAGATTTAATAAATGTATTTTTAAGGCTTAAAGAGTTGCTGTTTATGGCGATAATTACTTTTGCAATTTTTATCGATAATCGCTCAATGAGCTTTTTAATATCTTCGATATTTGTAGCGGTAACTTGTTGGCCGATTAACGCGTAGTCAAAGTGTTGATTTAGCTGCGATTCGTTTAATTGTGAAATATCTTCTACCGAGGTGAGTTGCATATTCCAATGGCTTAAAACTGCCTCGGTTGCTTTCCTACTATGGGTATTTTTCTCAATATATAAGATTGATTTATGTTCAAGTTCAAAAGGTTCAACAATATTATCAACTGGCAATTGATTGAGCTCAGTTTTAAAGGTAAAGGTAAAACTAGAACCTTTGTGGGGTTGACTGGTAAATGTAATGTTACCTCCCATTTCAGTCGCTAACCGTTTAGCAATAACTAAGCCTAACCCCGTGCCACCATATAAGCGCGTAATACTTTTATCTGCTTGTGAAAACGCTTCAAACAAAGTTTCTTCTTGCTTGGTGCTTATGCCTATACCTGTATCAGTAACCGTTAGAGAGATCATAACGTCTGAATTATCCTCTATGGCATAGTCTACATCTACCTTGATAAATCCTTGGTTAGTAAATTTAATCGCATTACTTAATAAATTAATTATTACTTGTTTCACCCTTAAAGAATCACCGATTAAAGAGTTTGGTAAGTGCGGGTTTATATCTAGAGATAATTCGAGGTTTTTACTATGTGCAGAAGCAGACACCAGAATAACCGCTTCATCTATAGTATCTCTAAAACCAAAAGGTATATGCTCAAGTACCATTCTGCCTGAGTCTAGCTTGGAAAAATCAAGGATATCGTTAATGATAGATAGTAAATTATTGGCGGAATTGTCTATGGTACCAAGGTACTCGCGTTGTGTTTCACTTAGTTGGGTTTTTAATATTTGTCTGGTAAAACCTATGACTCCATTTAGAGGGGTACGTAGTTCATGACTCATATTAGCCAAAAATTCAGACTTCACTCTGTTTGCGTCTTGGGCTTTTCTTTTGGCGAGATCTAATTGTACGTTTTGAATTTCAAATTGCTCTAACGCCGCACGTAAATCTCTTGTTGCTTGGTCGATGTTGGACTCTAAATCTAATTGGTAATCTTCAATCGCTTGCGCCATATTATTGATACCAATTCGCAGAATATCTAGTTCACCTTCAAATGGGTCATCTATACGTGCGCCCAAAACGCCCTGACGAATTTGCAACACAATATCATTCATTTCCTTAACCGGGCCGGAAATAATTAATACCAATCGATTAGCAAAATTTGATGATAAAAATACGCCAAAAAAGACAGTAGATAAAGTGATTAAAATGATAAGTTGTTTGTCGAATAAAGTCCCTGCTTTGCTTAGCTCTATAACAAAATAGCCGTAATATACAGCATCTTGATCCTCTTCATCTTCATCAAAATTTTTAACAAATACTGGGTTGTATAAAATGAAGCTGCCAGCCGTTTCTTGCACAATTGCTTCATTCAGTTGATAAACATCTTTGAGTTTATATTCTGCTGAATTGTTTGAGCCGTTATTGTTATATAAATTTATATTGGCGTGATCAAATAAAAGCAAATTAAGAATTTCGGAGGAGTTACTACCTTGTACGTAGCCGAGCAATTGCTGCAAACCATATTGTTCACTATCGTTTATATTCTTGACGACACTAACTGACAACGTTTCTGCAATATGCTTGCCCTTATTAACTAAGGCATTGTCTACTTCTGTAACACGAGTTTGAGCAAAATAAACACCTAAAATTGTGCCAATTATTAATGTTGGTAAAACAGCAAATAAAATAACCCAGTCCTTGATAGTTATTTTGATCATAATTAAGCTCTTATTCGTGTTAAAATTATTTTTTATGGTTGTTTCCAATAATGGCACCTTTTTAATCAAACTTGTAGAGTATCTGGATAATAAATGGTTAATTTTTATAAACCCAAAGCTGTCAAAAAAAGCATTAATCAGCAATTAACTGTTGAAATTAAAAGTCTCGATATGAATGGTGATGGAGTTGCACGTCAAGGGAAGAAACCTATCTTTGTTGAATTAGCCTTGCCTGGTGAAACAGTCGAAGTCAAAGTCACTGAAGAAAAGTCTAAATACTTACGAGCTAAAGCAAAAAAAATATTAGTTGCTGCCAGTACTCGAATTAAACCTGTGTGTAAGCATTTTTATCAATGCGGTGGTTGTGATTTGCAGCATTTAGACTACGAGCAGCAATTAACTTTCAAACAGCAAAAAATCAGCGATTTATTTCGTCGTAACTCTAATATTGAGCACTTACCCTGGGAGACCGCACTACATGTTGATATTTGGCATTACCGCCGTAAAGCAAGAATTGGTGTGCAATATAATAAATTAAATCAGGCCATTGTTGGTTTTCGACAAAAAAGTTCTAATGTGTTGACGCCGATAAAAAGTTGTCCTGTATTGCCAGACGTTTTTGCCGATGAATTTTCTGACTTCTCTACATTAATAAATAGCTTTAGTAGTAAACAAGCTATCTCACACATAGAAGTTATTGCCGCTGAAGAACCGCTAGTCATTTTTAGGCAAGTCAGAAAATTGAGCACCGAAGATCAGCAAAAACTGCTTGAATTTAATCAACATAAACCTTATCAAATAGCCTTACAGCAAGATGGTGGCTTACATTATCTTGTAACACAAAACAGTCCTTATTTAAGTTACAAAGTAAATGGGTGTGATTTACAGTTTTCCCCGACAGATTTTGTGCAGGTTAACATTAACTTAAATACCAAAATGGTTAACCAAGCAATTCAATGGTTAGCACTTGAACCTCAGGATAATATTCTCGATTTATTTTGTGGTTTGGGGAATTTCAGTTTACCGATTGCCAAGCAAGTTAACTCTGTTATTGGCGTCGAGGGTGTGCAAGATATGGTTGAACGAGCAGATATGAATGCTCAGGCTAACCAGTTAACGAACTGTAAATTTTACCAAGCAGACTTAAATGCCGAAACGAATGACTGGCCTTGGTTAACGGCAGATAGCGAAAATATGGTTAACAAAATTGTATTAGATCCCGCTAGAGCTGGTGCATATAATGCAGTAAAAAATATAGTAGAACTAAATGTAAATACCGTACTCTATATATCTTGTGACGCTGCCACAATGGCCAGAGATGCGAAAGTATTACTTGATAATGGCTTCACCCTTAGAAAAATATGTTTAATGGATATGTTTAGCCATACCAGGCATGTTGAAACAATGGCACTATTTTGTCGTTGATAGTTTGTAACAATTTTAGTTTAGTATTTTATTAAAAAATCGATAGGAAAATTAATGGTTTCAGTACGGAAATCTCATCAGCTATCTGCAGAAAATTTTGATACTTGGTTGGCAGAGTTAGACCTTAATGAACAAAAATACAGCGCCCTTGAACTATTGTGGGCAAAGTTACATGTTCATTTTAATAAGAATTTATTGTGCCAGCAAAAAGCCTTAGAGATGGTAGAAATTTTAGCTGGTTTGAATATGGACAAAGATTCATTGTCAGCCGCAATGATTGTGCCGCTAATCGAGACAGACATTATTGATTTAGATACGGTTGAAGAAACTTATGGCAAAGCAATTTACACCTTAGTTAAAGGGGTAAATCAAATGGATGCAATACGTAGCTTACAGCAACCAAGCGGCGTTCATTTAGCCAGTGGTCAAATTGATAACTTGCGTAAAATGTTACTGTCAATGGTTGAAGATGTTCGTGCAGTAGTGATTAAACTGGCTGAACGAGTATGCAATTTACGCTTTGTTAAAAATGCCGATGAAGAAAGCCGGGTATTAGCAGCCAAAGAAAGCGCCAGTATTTATGCACCTTTGGCTAATCGCTTAGGAATAGGGCAGTTAAAGTGGGAACTCGAAGATATATCATTTCGCTATTTACACCCCAATACCTATAAAAGAATAGCAAAGCTGCTCGATGACAAGCGCTTAGTTCGTGAACAATACATGAGTGATTTTGTTGCCAACATCCAACAACAGCTAGATAAATTAAATATAAAAGGCATTGTTTATGGCCGCCCTAAACATATCTACAGCATTTGGAAAAAGATGCAGCAAAAATCATTAGATTTTGACCAGTTGTTTGATGTTAGGGCAATTCGAGTTGTCGTGGATGAATTACAAGATTGTTACGGCGCCTTAGGTGTTGTACATACTAGTTGGAAACATTTGGCGAGTGAATTTGATGATTATGTTGCTACGCCAAAAGCTAATGGTTATCAATCCATACATACCGTTGTTCTGGGGCCTGAAGGCAAATCAGTAGAAGTGCAAATTCGTACTCAGCAAATGCACGATGATGCTGAACTTGGGGTTGCTGCACATTGGCGTTATAAAGAAGGCAATGCTAGTGGCAAAGCAGGAAGCTTTGATGAAAAAATAAACTGGTTACGTAAATTACTGCAATGGCAAGAAGATGTGTCAGGCTCAGATGAGTTGGTTGATGAACTACGCAATGAAGTGTTTGAAGATCGAATTTATGTATTTACTCCTAATGGTGATGTTATTGATATGCCCAATGGCTCTACACCGTTAGATTTTGCCTATTACATACACTCTAATGTTGGTCATTGTTGTATAGGCGCTAAAATCACCGGAAGAATAGTCCCTTTTACTTATAAATTAAAAACAGGCGAACAATTAGAAATACTAACCAGCAAACAACCAAACCCTAGTCGTGATTGGTTAAATCCGAGTTTAGGTTACATACACACAGCTCGAGCTCGCTCAAAAGTGCAAGCTTTTTTTAAGCACCTAGATAAAGATAAACACATTCAGGCAGGGAAAGAAACTTTAGAGTTGGAGTTACAACGCCATGAACTTAGCGATGTTGATTTTAACCCAATTTTAAAGCGTTTTAATGTACATAACCTTAATGATTTATATGCGGTAATTGGTAGCGGCCAAGTTAAAATTTTGCAAGTAATACATCAATTGCAGTTTCAGCTTGATAAATTAAAGCCTGCGGCTGAAGTCGACCCTAAAATGGTGATCCGCCAACAGTCAGAAAAACAGCAAGTTGATAATAATGGCATTACGGTTTCAGGAGTTGGTAACTTACTAACTCACATGGCCAAATGTTGTCAACCAGTGCCGGGGGATAACATTCAAGGGTTTATAACTCAAGGACGCGGTATATCAATTCATCGTGGCGATTGTGAGCAACTGCAAAATTCGTTAAAGCAATCCCCTGAGCGGTTAGTTGACGTGCAATGGGGTGATAAAGTTGGTCATAACTATAAAGTTGCGATTCAAATTACTGCTGGTGATCGACAAGGGTTATTGCGTGATGTAACGACAATTATTGCCAATGAAAAAGTAAATGTGTTGGATATGTCATCACGCATGGATAATAAACACCGCTTATATATTATGGATTTTAAATTGGAGGTTGCCAGCGCACAGCTGCTGGATCGGCTTGTGAGTAAGATTGATCAACTTGATGATGTTGTTGCGGTAAAACGACTTCGCAGCTAAATAACAAAATAATAATAGATAATGAGTAATAAGGTAGTGCAATGCTAAATAGCCCTGGTTCAATTGAAAAGCTAATTTGGATCATGAGTCAATTAAGAGATCCAGTTAAAGGCTGTCCTTGGGATCTTAAGCAAAGTTATGAAACGATTGTGCCTTATACACTTGAAGAAGCGTTTGAGGTTGCCGAGGCGATTGAAAGTAATGACTATGATGAGCTTGAAAAAGAACTGGGTGACTTGCTCTTTCAAGTCGTTTTTTATGCGCGTTTAGGCGAAGAAGAACAAAAGTTTAATTTTTCTGACATAGTAAGTGCTATTTGTGAAAAGCTCATCCGCCGCCATCCGCATGTATTTGCCAATTCAGTGGGTCTTTCAGAGCAAGAAATAAAAGCTAACTGGGAGAATGAAAAAGCCAAGGAGCGTGTGCAAAAAAATAATCAAACATCAGTTTTAGATGACATACCTAAAGCATTACCGGCTTTGTCACAGGCGGCAAAAATTCAAAAGCGCTGTTCTCATGTTGGCTTTGACTGGGACAATATTGAAGATGTTCTAGCGAAAGTGAAAGAAGAAGTATTGGAAGTCGAAGAAGAACTTTTAGCCCAAAATATAAATAACGCTCTCGTCGCCGAAGAGATTGGCGATTTGTTATTTGCTGTGGTTAACTTAGCTCGACATGCCAAACAAGATCCCGAGCAACTACTGCGTCAAGCAAGTCGAAAGTTCACCAAACGTTTTAATTATATCGAGCAATATCATTTTGATAATAACCTTGATATCAAACAGTCGACATTATTGCAGTTAGAACACCTTTGGCTACAAGCTAAGAACATAACCATTTAGGAAATTAGTATGAAAATGAAAGCCGTAATATTTACTTTATTAAGCGCTACAATTTTAACCATAAACTCCAATCTATCGACTGCTAGTGAAGCGCCGTTGGTTTCAATTAAAAGCCAAGATGCATTTTTTAATAATATCAAAGCTCATTGTGGCAAAGCATTTGCTGGTCAAGTTACCGTTGATAATTCATCATCGGACAGTTTTGCCAATAAAGCATTAGTGATGCATGTAAGAAAATGCAGTGACACTGAATTACAAGTACCATTTCATGTTGGTGAAGACTCATCACGTACTTGGATCATCACTAAAACTGGCAGCGGTATGTCGTTAAAGCATGACCATCGCCATAAAGATGGTTCAAACGATGAATCAACCATGTATGGTGGTCATACATTGGACGCAGGTTGGGCACAGGTACAATCATTTCCAGCAGACCAATACTCGAAAGAGTTGTTTGTCAGCCTGGGTATTCCACAGTCGAATGGTAATACCTGGCAAATGTATATCTACCCTGAAGTTTTCACGTACAGAATGGTTAGAGAAGGACGCGAGTTTAGAGTTGATTTTGACCTAACAAAGCCTATTACCCCACCAAGCGCTCCTTGGGGCTATAAAGATTAGTTGCGACAGCCCATATAATTCAATCCGCGGGCAATTAACGTCATAAAAACGTCATCTTTTTGTCACCGCGCTGACATCTTTTAACTTTATTCTACTTCTAAATCTAAGGAGTAGAATATGTTAAAAGTGAATTCCAGAATAAATCTAATTCGTAAACGAAGTGCCGCAGATAAAGTATATGTACCAAGTGACGCCCGAGAAAATCAATATGTATTAGTTGAATTTAAACCTAATTTAGCCTTACTGGAATTAATCTCTGGTAAGTCAAACAATGGTGTATATTTTTCTGATTTCTATCGAAACTTGAGTCATAGCTTTTTTAATTTATGTGAGCAATATGGTTTTGAAAATGTCAGCTTTATTGCTAAAAATAAATTAGTAAGAGTGATGTATGCGCAAGAACAGCAAGTGATTGAAACGCAGCAGCAAATCCTGTTTATGTATAACCCCGAAGTTCATACTGGGCTAAGAACATTTTTTAATGCCGATTTGTTGGCTGATAAAATAGAGTTATTATTTTTAGCAACTGGAGAGCAGCTTCGTTTAAATGCGCCTGAATTTCATCAACGAGTTAGTGAATTAATCACTACATTTTCCCGATTGATGAGCGTCGATATTGGCACCTTTAAAATACGCGATCATCAACATTTGACCTACGATGTATTTTCGTCAGTTAAAGGCAATAAGAAAACCGTCACTCATGGCTTTAGGCCTTTGATTAAAAGGTATCAGCAACAATCATTAATATTACCTAAAACTAATCACAATATGACGTTTGCAATAGCAAGCTTACCGGTAAATAAGAGTTTATTGCAGTTTTGTGATATTGATGAAAGTGCGCCAGATCCTTACAATCCGCTGTACACATATGTAAGTGATTTATTTGTAAAAATTGCCAAGCAATACAATCTTAATCAACTAGCGATAGTTGCTAATGGTAAAGTGCCTATTATTCGACAAGACAATGAAGATTATCTGTTGCCTAAAGGTGAGTTGCTTTATCTTGGATTTAAACCTGTTGGTAGTGGTGGCCTTTTTGTAAGTCAGTGGGATAGTCAAAACTTGGTTGATACCATTAAATTAGTATTTATCGCATCAGAAATAAATATAAATAAACGCGGCTATGGTCGGTTTGTAAACCATTTAACCGAGGCGTTAAAGCAATTAAGTTTTGAATTAGGGTATAAGCCCAACAAAGACACTGTGATGCTTAGGTTTCATCAACATTTGATGTATAACCTTCCCAAAGCAAATGACAGTTCAACTGGGATATAAAAATTTATTGACCATTGATGGTGGCTAATATTCTGCGCGGGGAAGCGTGATCACGATGTTCATTCAAATATATACCCTGCCATGTGCCTAATGCCAGTAGGCCATTGGTAATAGGAATAGTTAATTGACAACCTAAAATAGACGACTTGATATGTGCTGGCATATCATCGCTTCCTTCATAGTCATGCTCGTAATAGGGTGCATTTTCAGGCACAAATTTATTAAAATGTCGTTCCAAATCTGCGCGCACTGTCGGATCGGCATTTTCATTTATTGTTAGTGACGCTGAGGTATGTTGTAAGAATAGATGCAATACCCCCATTTCTATGGTTTGTATTTGCGGTAATTGCACTGAAATTTCATTATCAATTAAATGAAATCCACGATTTTTAGCGTTAAGTTTTATTTGCTGTTGCAACCACATTTTGACCTCTGTTGTGCGGAGTAATTATTGATATAACTTGTATAGCAAAATATTATAGATACTGACATAAAATCTCTATTGTTGAAATGCTTCTCTTTTGCTACAATATCGCCCCGTCCTGCTACACTTGTAGCGAAAGTAAATTTATACGTTAAATCTACTTAAAATAAACAATTTTCTGTTAATTCCATTGTTCTGGGTTTCAAATGACAACAAGATATATTTTTGTAACTGGTGGGGTTGTATCATCCCTTGGTAAAGGTATTGCTGCTGCTTCAATGGCTGCTATTTTAGAAGCTCGTGGCTTAAAAGTTACCATGCTAAAACTTGATCCGTATATTAACGTTGATCCAGGTACCATGAGCCCTATTCAACATGGTGAAGTTTTTGTTACTGAAGACGGTGCTGAAACCGATTTGGATCTTGGCCATTACGAGCGTTTTATTCGTACCAAGATGACTAAGAAAAATAACTTTACTACCGGTAGAATCTATCAAGGTATCCTAGCGCGTGAACGCAGAGGTGAATTTCTTGGTGCAACAATTCAAGTTATCCCGCATATTACCAATGATATTAAACGTCGGGTAATTGAAGGTGCTGAAGGCTACGATGTTGCTCTGGTTGAGATTGGCGGAACGGTTGGTGATATAGAATCACAACCATTCTTAGAAGCAATTCGTCAATTAGGTGTTGAGCTAGGCCGTGAACGTGCTATGTATATGCATTTAACGTTAGTACCTTATCTTGCTGCTTCTGGTGAAATAAAAACTAAACCAACCCAACACTCGGTTAAAGAATTACGTTCTATTGGTATTTTCCCTGACATTCTTGTGTGTCGTAGTGAACGTCCTATCCCTGCAAACGAACGTGCAAAAATAGCCTTGTTTACCAATGTAGAAGAAAGAGCTGTTGTGTCAATGCGTGACGTAAACAGTATCTACAAGATCCCTGCAATGCTAAAAGCGCAAGGTATTGATGAAATTGTCTGTAAGCGTTTTGGTATTGAAGCGCCTGAAGCTGATTTACACGAATGGGAACAAGTGCTATTCCATGAAGCTAACCCTAAGGGTGAAGTAACTATTGGTATGGTTGGTAAGTACATTGAATTACCAGATGCCTATAAATCGGTTAATGAAGCACTAAAACATGCAGGCCTTAAAAATCAGTTAACTGTAAACATTAAATACATTGATTCACAAAGTGTTGAAGCCAAAGGGTCGGAAGCGCTTGAAGGTGTAGATGCATTACTTGTTCCTGGTGGTTTTGGTGAACGTGGCGTTGAAGGTAAAATAGCAACGGCTAAATATGCTCGTGAGAACAACATCCCATACTTTGGTATTTGTTTAGGCATGCAGGTTGCACTAATCGAATATGCTCGTAACGTAGCTAACATGACTGACGCCCATTCTACAGAGTTTGATGCAGAATCCACGCACCCAGTTGTTGGTCTAATTGAAGAATGGTTAGATGAAGATGGTCAAGTTGAAATGCGTGATAGCAATTCAGATCTTGGCGGCACTATGCGCTTAGGCTCACAACAATGCCATTTGATAGCGGGTACCCGTGCGGCAAATATATATGGCGGTACAAGTGTTTTTGAACGCCATCGCCATCGCTTTGAGGTAAACAATAACTTCCGCAAAGAGTTATCTGATGCCGGTTTAGTGTTCTCAGGTTTATCAGCAGACAAAAAGCTGGTTGAGATGATTGAGATACCAGAACATATTTGGTTTGTTGCTGGCCAGTTCCATCCAGAGTTTAATTCAACCCCTCGTGATGGACATCCGCTATTTGAAAGTTTTGTTGCTGCAGCATTTGAGCATCAAAAATTACTAGAAAAATAATTAAATAGATAAAGCCGCGTTTTTTACATGCGGCTTTATTACTTCTACGGCTCTATTTCATAGAATGTAATTCGATTGCTTAATAAGTGATCTATTCGATGAAAAAAAACATTGTTCCAACATGTAATTTTTAAAAGATTTTTATCTTTTTTATCTTTATTATAGAGCCATAATTTATAAATTTACTATCTGTTAAAAATTGAAATTTTGAGGTTAATATGTCTGAAATAGTTAAAATCATCGCGCGTGAAGTTATGGACTCTCGTGGTAACCCTACGGTTGAAGCTGATGTGCGTTTAGCATCTGGTGCGTTTGGCCGTGCTTGTGCTCCATCTGGTGCATCAACTGGTTCTCGTGAGGCACTTGAATTACGCGATGGTGACAAAGCTCGTTACTTAGGTAAAGGTGTATTAAAAGCCGTTGCTGCGGTAAATAACCAAATCGCTGGCGCGTTAATTGGCAAGAGCGCTTTAGCACAAAGCGAAATTGATCAATTAATGATCGACCTTGACGGCACTGAAAATAAAGAAACATTTGGCGCTAATGCTATTCTTGCCGTGTCTCTTGCTGTTGCTAAAGCTGCAGCTGTTGATAAAGGTGTTGAGCTTTACGAACACATCGCCGATCTAAATGGCACTCCTGGTGTATATAGTCTGCCAGTACCTATGATGAATATTATTAACGGTGGCGAACATGCAGACAATAATGTTGATATTCAAGAGTTTATGATCCAACCTGTTGGCGCACCTAACTTTAGCGAAGCGTTACGCATGGGTGCAGAAGTATTTCATGCCCTTAAAAAGGTTTTATCAAGCAAAGGTTTAAATACCGCTGTTGGTGATGAAGGTGGTTTTGCCCCTGATTTGGCCTCAAATGCTGATGCATTAGCCGTTATTAAAGAAGCTATTGCTGCAGCCGGTTATGAACTTGATAAAGACATTACTTTAGCGATGGATTGTGCTGCTTCAGAATTTTATGATGCTGATAAAGGTATTTATGACCTTAAAGGTGAAGGCAAGCAATTCACTTCAAATCAATTTTCAGACTACTTAGCTGAACTTTGCCAGCAATACCCAATTGTTTCAATTGAAGATGGTTTGGATGAATCAGACTGGGATGGTTTCAAATATCAAACAGATCTAATTGGTGACAAAGTACAAATTGTTGGTGATGATCTGTTCGTTACTAATACTAAAATACTTAAACGCGGTATCGATAACGGTATTGCTAACTCAATTTTAATTAAATTTAACCAAATCGGTTCACTAACTGAAACGTTAAATGCAATTAAAATGGCTAAAGATGCTGGTTTTACTGCTGTTATTTCTCATCGTAGTGGTGAAACTGAAGATGCTACTATTGCAGATTTAGCGGTTGGTACTGCAGCTGGCCAAATTAAAACAGGTTCATTATGTCGTTCAGACCGTGTTTCTAAGTACAACCAACTTCTTCGTATTGAAGAATTCTTAGGTGACAAAGCGATTTATAACGGTCGTAGCGAAATTAAAGGCCAATAAACTAATAGTTATTATAAGCTCTTAAATTAGCTGGTTAATTTTATAAAAGGCTCTTCAATTGAAGAGCCTTTTTCTTTTATAGCAGCCGATGATGAGCTATTATTATTTAATCTAAGTTTGAAGTTATTTTGAGCAGGTTTGTAAATGCATGATTTATTATCTAACGCACTCGAGCACTCGACCCAGTTTTCTGAACTGTGTAGTGCTTTGTATGAGCGGGAAATAAATCTGTTAGCCAATACTCAGTTAAACAGTAAAGAACAAATTCAAGCGCGCTTGAAAAGCTTAAATTATTATGTGAAACGCACTGCAGGCTCTATGTTGGCAGTGCAAAGCCCACTTTTGCTTGATTTGCAAAATGCCAGTTGGACAGAGAAACAATCGAAACAGTTGCCAATAAAAGAGCAAACTGACGCTGATATCCAAAAATGGTATCAAAGCAATAAACTTTGTTTAGGCTTAGTAGTGCCTGTACTCATTAAAGATCGTGAAAAATCTCGTATAATGATTGATTGCATTGACCGAGTAGATGAAGAAAATCAACGTTTTAGAACAAATTATTGTGGTTGGTTTTATTTAAATAAAACGCCATCTCATCAAGACGAAAGTTACACTTTGCTTAAACCCAGCAAAAAAGTGTTTACTGCAGCGTGCAGCGGGCATCAATGGCAGGGCAATAATCGTACTCAGCCGCTCACCCTACCACTAAGAGAGTTATTACTGTCTTGTCAAATAAACTGGCGTAATTTGCGCTTGCCAGTATCTTTAAAGTCGACCATTTTTAATTAAAAACTCGTTCTAGGTTAATATTAATGGACTTGTGATCCTCAGTATTTATAATGATCAGTACAATAATAATTATTAAATTTATATATACTCGTTTATGCGTTTAATCACAGCTATGCTGGTACTTTTTTTAGTATTACTTCAATACCGTCTTTGGTTTGGAAAAAACAGCGTGCCTGATTATCTCGAATTAAAAGAGAGCGTTGCTCGGCAAGTAGATCTTAACAATAAACTTAAACAGCGAAATAAACTGATTTATGCCGATATTGATGATCTTAAAAATGGTTTGCAAGCGGTTGAAGAGCGAGCTCGGAATGAACTGGGCATGATTAAAGATGGCGAAACTTTTTTCCGCATTATCCCTACAGAGAACTAACCTTGAATAGTAAAATAGACTCCCTTTGTGTTGTTTTACCCGCCGCAGGTATCGGTAAACGTATGAGTCAAAATATCCCTAAACAATACCTGAAAATTAATGATAAATGCATTATTGAGCACACCATTGAACGGTTGCTTTCGCACCCGAGAATTGGCCAAGTTATGGTTGTACTTGCTGAGCATGATAATATTTTCTCAGCTCTTGAAATATCAAAAAATGCCAAAGTCTGTACTACTATTGGCGGAAAAGAACGAAGTGATTCTGTGCTAGCTGGACTAAAAGCAATATCTGAACAAACTTGGGTGTTGGTGCACGACGCCGCACGTCCTTGTTTAACTCATACTGATATAGATGCCCTCATTGACTTTTGCATTGAACAAAATACTGGCGCAATTCTAGCTTCGCCGGTTAGAGATACAATGAAGCGCAGCCAGCACAATCAAAAAATTGAAAACACAGAAAACCGTGACAACTTGTGGCATGCACAAACACCGCAAATGTTTAAACATGAACAATTAATTTCTTCCCTGGAGCAAGCATTAGCACATGGTGTGGCAATAACCGATGAAGCATCAGCGATGGAGTTTGCCAATGTTGATTGTTTTATTGTTAGTGGACGGGAAGATAATATTAAGATCACCCGTCCAAGTGATTTAAATTTAGCTGCGTTTATATTAACCCAGCAAAAGGAAGAAACATGCGTATAGGACATGGTTTTGATGTTCATAAATTTGGTGGTGTCGGGCCAATAGTATTAGCCGGTGTTAATATTGATTTTGAACATGGTTTTATTGCTCATTCTGATGGCGATGTTGCTATTCATGCCTTGTGTGATGCCATATTGGGTGCCTTAGCACTAGGAGATATTGGTAATCATTTTCCAGATACTGACGCCAATTATGAAAATATTTCCAGCCGAATCTTGTTGCGTCATGTTGTTTCATTAATGCTTGAGCGTAACTATCAAATTGGTAATGTGGATATAACCATTGTGGCGCAGGCGCCGAAAATTGCTCCTCATTTGTTAACTATGCGCGAAATCCTTAGTGAAGATTTACAAACCCAAATTGGCAATGTGAATGTAAAAGCCACAACTACAGAAAAACTTGGCTTTGAAGGTCGTAAAGAAGGTATTTCAGTTCATTCAGTAGTACTCTTGAATCCTGTAAGATCAAAGGCAACATCACATGACTAACTCGATAACCGAATTGGCATATTTATATGACAAGCCAAAAAGTCACGGTGAATTGCGCAGTTGTGTAGATGACTTTAAAGTGTTTGAAATTTTACCCTTTGAACCCTGCGGTGAAGGTGAACATTTAATTATTCACATTCGCAAGACCGGGGCTAATACCTTATTTGTTGCTCGCCAATTAGCGAAGTATTTTAAGGTAAAAGACGCATTAGTATCTTACGCTGGGTTAAAAGATCGAAATGCCGTGACCGAACAATATTTTGGTGTACATGTGCCTGGTAAAACTCAGTACGATCTTAGCGATTTAGATATCGAAGGTGTGCAAGTTTTATCCTATAAGCGTCATAACAAAAAATTAAAAACCGGTGCATTAATTGGCAACCGTTTTGAATTAATGCTTAGAAATGTTGATGATATTGACGACATTAAAACAAGATGGCAAAAAATCCTATCTTTTGGTGTTCCTAATTATTTTGGCGAACAGCGCTTTGGCCAACAGGGCAATAACTTAACTGCAGCAAGTGAACTGTTCAATGGCAAAAAAGTAAAAGATAAGAAAAAACGCGGCTTTTATTTATCGGCGGCGCGTTCGTTTCTGTTTAATCAATTTGTTAATGAACGCATAAACAACAACCAATTCTCCAGCCCAATGAATGGCGATGTTTATATGCTTAGCGGCTCGCGCTCTATATTTTCTCAAGATGAAATTGATGACGTGATCATGACCCGATTGGCTGAGAAAGATATTGCAATTACTGCGCCACTCTGGGGGGCAGGAGAGGTAGCTACATCTAATCAAGCCTTAGACTTCGAGCAAGAGCTAGCTAGTAATTATGTTGAATTTTGTCAAGGCTTAGCAAAGTTTGGTTTAAAACAAGAGCGCCGGAGTATTAGTTTGTTTGTAGAATCAGGTCAGCTGGAGGTTATTAACGATGACATAAAATTGTCATTCTTTTTACCCGCTGGCTGCTTTGCAACCACCATTTTACGAGAGCTGTTGCAATATACTGATGTCTCGCAAAGCCATTTTGAACAGTAATTAAAGAATTTAAAAAAAGAATTAACAATGAAAATATTAGTCAGTAATGATGATGGAGTAAATGCGCTGGGGATCAAGGTTCTTAATGATGAGTTAGCAAAATTTGCACAAACATTAGTAATAGCACCAGATCGAAATTGTAGTGGTGCAAGTAATTCTTTAACGTTATTAAACCCGTTGCGAGCTGAAACTTTGGCAAATGGTTTTGTTTCTGTAAATGGTACCCCAACTGATGCTGTGCACTTAGGGATTAGTCAAATTTTTGATGGTCAACCCGACTTGGTAGTGGCAGGTATTAATAATGGTGCCAATTTAGGCGATGACGTACTTTATTCTGGTACAGTTGCGGCGGCAACAGAAGGTCGACATATGGGGCTTCCAGCGGTCGCTGTTTCTTTAGTAGGCAAAGAGCAAAATAATTACCAAACTGCAGCAATTGTCGCTGCAAAATTTATTCAACGGTTAAAACAGCACCCTTTACCTAGCGATCAAATCATCAATATTAATGTGCCTGATTTACCTTTAGAACAATTAAAAGGCATTAAGGTGACACGCCTTGGCAATAGGCATAAAGCGGAAACCATGCGTAAAATGTCAGACCCATGGAAGCGAGATATATACTGGTATGGTACGTTAGGTAATGAATTAGATTGTGGTGAAGGCACTGATTTTCAGGCTATAGCTAATGGGTTTGCTTCAGTGACTCCGTTAACGATAGATATGACCGCTTACAGTAGCATGCAACAAATGACAGATTGGATGAGTGAATTGAGTTTATGAATATGACACAAAGAATTAGCGGTAAATCTCAACGAAGCGGAGAAATCCTAGCTCAGCACCTTTACAATTCGGGTATTCGCAATACTGCGGTACTTCATGCCATTGCAAATAGCCCAAGGCATATATTCGTACCTGAAATTTTAGCTCATAAGGCTTACGACAATACCGCACTGCCTATTGGTCAAGGGCAAACTATTTCCCAACCATATATTGTTGCTAAAATGACAGAGCTTATTTTAGAGCAAGAGGGTAACGAAAATGTGCTAGAAATAGGTACCGGCTCTGGTTACCAAACATCAATTTTGGCGCAGTTGTTTAATAAAGTATATTCGGTTGAACGTATTAAAGCGTTGCAGTGGCAAGCTAAACGTCGTTTGCAAAAAATTGATTTGCATAATGTCTCGATGAAACATGGTGATGGTTGGAAAGGCTGGGCAAGTAAAGGCCCTTATAAAGCTATTATTGTTACCGCTGCTGCGCGTGAAATACCAACGGAGTTACTTAATCAATTAACTGATGGTGGTAAGTTAATCATTCCGGTTGGAGAGCAGGCACAAGTACTCAAATTGATCACTCGCCAAGGTGACAACTTCATTAAGCAAAGAATTGAAGCGGTAAAATTTGTACCTCTTGTTCCGGGCGCATTACTATGAAAATTTTTACACCGTTGTATAATTGGACTATGCGCTGGGCTGAACATAAATTTGCCCCAATGATGCTAGCGATATTAACTTTTGCTGAGTCTGTGTTTTTTCCTATCCCTCCTGATGTCCTACTTGCCCCTATGGTGCTGTCTAAGCCAGAAAGAGCATGGCGATTAGCTACACTTACAACCGTTTCATCGGTAATTGGTGGTGTAGTGGGGTATTTACTAGGTTATCTACTGTTTGAACCCGTTATCCAACCTATTTTAATTGATTTTAATTACATGGATAAATTTAACCATGCTATGGATTGGTTTAAAGAGTATGGGGTCTGGGTGGTGTTTATTGCTGGTTTTTCACCAATTCCATATAAAGTTTTTACTTTAAGTGCAGGTTTTCTGCAAATGTTGTTTATTCCGTTCTTAATTGCTTCAACTGTGGGAAGAGGTTTACGTTTCTTTTTGGTTGCAGGCTTAATTAAAGCGGGTGGCAAACCTATGGAAACTAAGATAAGAGAAAGTGTCGATCTTATTGGCTGGGTTATTGTATTTCTTATCATAGCGTTATACTTTATTATTAATTAAAAAAATATTATTTTTCAATGGGATACTTTAATTTAAAGAGCAAAAGGATATTTTTATTGTTCATGGTACCAGTAACCATGACAATGCTGCTCAGTTGTGCCGATAGGACACGGCCAGCTCCTGTTGTTAACCTTTCCGGATCTACCGTAACCACAGCAACTAATAAGAACACCTTAAATAGTAGTCAGTATAAAGTAAAATCTGGTGAGACATTATATTCTATTGCTTGGCGCTCAGGTAAAGACGTCAGAACTATTGCCGAACTCAACCGCTTGTCAGCACCTTATAAAATTTATCCTGGACAGATTTTGCAACTTCATACAAAAGTGTATAAATCCCCAGGTTCGAGCTCAACGGTAAGTAAAGCAAATGTTAAAACTAGTCAAATTAAGCGAAAAACTAGTCCTAAAGTTGTTGCAAATCAAAAATCACAGGAGTATGGTAAATCTAGTGGTGGGAATTTCACTGGTGTAAAAGTGCCATCTCTCACTCAGAAAGTGAAAAGTTGGATGTGGCCGGTAAATGGTCGAATAATATCAAACTTTTCAAATTCCCCGCAGGGCAATAAGGGGATCGACATTGACGGCAATAAAGGGAAACCGATAAAAGCCGCTGCCGATGGACTTATTGTTTATGCAGGAAATGCGTTACGCGGTTATGGCAATCTAATAATAATAAAGCACAACGATGATTATCTAAGTGCCTATGCTCATAACGATACTTTACGGGTTACAGAACAACAAACCATAAAAGCAGGAAGCGTAATTGCGACAATGGGCAACACTGGTACAGATAAAACCATGTTGCACTTTGAGATTCGATTTAGGGGCAAATCGGTAAATCCATTACGGTATTTACCGAAAAATAATTAATTAGCTAATAGAGGCGAGTAAAAAGTGACAGTGTAATTATAAAACCGGTGAGTATTGGGAGATATCAATGGTAAAAGTTAAAGAACCTGCAGTAGCAATGAATGTAACTGCAAACAGTGAAAAAAATCAGAAAATAGCTGTAGAAGAAACCTCATCAAATTTAGATGCAACACAAATGTATCTAGGTGAGATTGGCTCTTCCCCCCTTTTAACTGCAAAAGAAGAAGTATATTTTTCGCGCAAAGCGCTGAAAGGTTGCGAAGCATCTCGAGCCCGAATGATAGAAAGCAACCTGAGACTTGTTGTAAAAATTGCACGAAGATATAATAATCGCGGCTTACCTTTATTAGATTTAATTGAAGAAGGCAACCTAGGCTTAATCCGCGCAGTAGAAAAATTTGACCCTGAACGAGGTTTTCGCTTCTCTACTTATGCAACTTGGTGGATCCGTCAAACAATTGAACGGGCTATCATGAATCAAACCCGCACCATTCGACTTCCTATCCATGTGGTTAAAGAACTTAATGTATATTTACGCGCCGCACGTGAACTCATCCAAAAACTAGATCACGAACCAACAGCAGAAGAAATTGCTAAAAAATTAGATGTACCCGTTGCCGATGTGAGCAAAATGCTTAAACTGAACGAGCGTATAACATCTGTAGATACACCATTTGGCGGCGAATCAGACAAAGCTTTGTTAGATGTTATTGCTGATGAAAAAAGCCAAGGTCCGGAATCTGATTTACAAGACAACGACATAAAACAGAATATTGTTCATTGGTTAAATGAGTTAAATTCAAAACAACGTGAAGTGTTGGCAAGACGTTTTGGCTTGCTTGGTTATGAACCTGCTACGCTTGAAGATGTAGGCCATGAAATTGGCTTAACTCGTGAACGAGTAAGACAAATTCAAGTTGAAGCGTTAAAACGTTTACGTGATATTTTATCGACTCAAAATTTATCGATTGAAGCGTTGTTCCAGGCTTAGCCTATAAAGTGACTACCGGATAAAAAGAAACCAGCGTTACGCTGGTTTCGTTGTTTTTGATGAATAAAAACAGCGCTACACTTTGTTTTTCAATTCAAATAACAAATCCATCGCCTGTCTCGGCGTAATGTCATCAATATTCAAGTTTCTTAATTGTGCAATCATCGGGTGCTCTTCGACAAACATATCTTGTTGTAGTTCAGCCGCTTGTTGATTTGTAATAACTGTCGCAGGTGCTTGCATTTCAAGTTCATGTAAACGCTGTTTTGCTCGTTTTATTACCGTTTTCGGAACTCCAGCAAGTTGTGCTACCTGCAAACCGAAGCTTTTGCTGGCAGCCCCTTCTTGCACAGCATGCATAAAAATAATTGTGTCATCATGTTCCATTGCATCAAGGTGAATATTAGCGAGCGTATCGAGTTGCTCAGCTAATTCAGTAAGCTCGAAATAATGACTGGCAAATAAAGTAAAGGCTTTACTATTTATCGCTAAATACTCAGCACAGGCCCAGGCCAACGATAAACCATCGTAGGTGCTGGTACCTCGACCAATTTCATCAAGTAATACCAACGACTGTTCTGTTGCATTATGTAGAATATTCGCTGTTTCAGTCATTTCTACCATAAATGTTGAGCGGCCACTGGCTAAGTCATCAGACGCACCTATTCGGGTAAAAATTCTATCTACTAAACCTATTTTTGCATTGTCGGCAGGCACGTAACTGCCGACATGCGCTAACAGAGTAATTAACGCCGTTTGTCGCATGTAAGTAGATTTACCGCCCATATTAGGCCCGGTGATAATTAACATTTTGCGTTGCTGTGATAATTCAACCGGGTTAGCGATAAAAGCATCAGTAGTAACTTGTTCAACCACTGGATGGCGACCAGCATCAATGTGTATGCCCGGATCTTTACTTAACATCGGCTTATTATAATTTAATGTAAGCGCACGCTCGGCAAAGTTATTTAATACATCAAGACTTGCAACAGCCTCTGAGCATAATTGTAATTGCTCAATAAATGGCGCAAGTTGATCAAATAATTCATCGTATAAGCGTTTTTCTAAGGCAAGGTATCGGCTTTGTGCTGTTAGAACTTTCTCTTCATGAGATTTTAGCTCTTCGGTAATAAATCGTTCGTTGTTTTTAAGAGTTTGTCTGCGAATATATTCCACAGGTACTTCATTTGACTCTCTTCGACTTATCTCAATATAAAAACCATGAACTCGGTTATAACCAACTTTTAATGTGCTGATCCCGGTTTTTTCACGTTCACGTTGTTCTAATTCTGCTAAGAAGTTACTCGCACCTTGGCTTAAGTTTCTCAGCTCATCTAGCTCGCTATTATAGCCGGGAGCTAATACGCCACCATCTCTAATCAACACTGGTGGGTTTTCAATAATGGCTTTACTTAACAATTCATGTAACTGTGGAATTGGGCGGCTAACATTTGCCAATTGCTGCATATAAGGTTGAGAATTTAATAACAGAAGTTGATTAAGCTCTGGCAACAAACCCAACGCATTACGTAAGCGGGCAAAATCTCTTGGGCGCGCGCTTCTAAGAGCAATTCGAGCGATAATTCGTTCAATATCACCAATACCTTTAATGGTATCGAAAATATCTGTTTGTACGTCCTCGCTAATAATTGCGGCAATTGCATTTTGACGATTCTCTAGTGCCTCTATGTTCCTTAGCGGAAAGTGCAGCCAACGCTTTAATAACCGAGACCCCATAGGTGATGCAGTTTTATCAAGAACCGAAGCTAAAGTATTATCGCTACCGCCTGAAAGGTTTTGCGTTAACTCAAGGTTTTTACGGGTGGCAGCATCTAAAATTACCCCTTGAGCATAGGCTTCTGCTTTTATACTTCTAATGTGTGGAAGTTCACTGCGCTGAGTATCTTTGACATATTGCAATAGGCAACCAGCAGCAGCTAAGCCGTAATGATATTCATCAACGCCAAAGCCAACCAACTCTTTTGTGCCAAATTGCTTATTTAAGATTTTGATCGCAGTATCTAAATCATACTCCCAGTCAGGACGACGTCTTTTGCCTTTTATTTGCTCAATCAAGTCTGTATGTTCAAATGATTCTGGATATAGTAACTCTGCAGGTGTTAAGCGTTGCAATTCAGCTTGTAATTGCTCTTCATTGTTTGGCTGGCAAAGGACGAAGCGACCGCTGCTCATATCAAGGTAAGCAATGCCAAATTTTTCTTTATGAGCAAAAATAGAGACAAGTAAGTTGTCTTGCTTATCTTCTAATAATGCTTCATCTGAAATGGTTCCGGGTGTAACAATGCGTACAACTTTTCGTTCAACCGGTCCTTTACTGGTGGCTGGATCGCCAATTTGTTCACAAATGGCTACGGATTCACCCATTTGAACCAGTCGAGCTAAATAATTTTCAACTGCATGATAAGGAACACCGGCCATAGGTATTGCGTTGCCACCAGTTTTTCCTCTGGCAGTTAGAGATATGTCCAGTAGATCAGAGGCTTTTTTAGCATCATCAAAAAACAACTCGTAAAAGTCGCCCATTCGATAAAACACTAGAATATGTTTGAATTCTGATTTTATTTTTAAATATTGGCGCATCATAGGGGTGTGATTAGATTGCGCAAAAAGATCGTCTGTCATTTATTAGCTTTTGTATTTATTAAAGTTATTTTGAGTTCGGCAAATTAATTGGAAAATAGATAAAATAGGCCGTGATTCATAGCGTATATGGATGGTAAAATATTATTACTCGAAGCGCAAAGCAAGATATCATTAATTAACAATATAATTATCACTAAACTACTGTATAAAAAATCTAAATTTTAATTTTTATTACTGTATATAAAACCACGCTTGTGTGTGTTTATATTTTTTATTAAAAATAAATAGATTATTAATTTCTTATTTATCAGGTTGTTAAGTGTTTTTGTTGTTGATTTTAAGAAAAAATAAAATTTAGTAGTTGATACTGTATTATTATACAGTATACTGAGTGCATAACTACTGGATAAATAGAAAAATATTGGAGATTTTAATGGACGCAAATAAAGAAAAGGCATTATCAGCAGCCCTAGGTCAAATTGAACGTCAATTCGGTAAAGGTTCAATCATGAAGCTAGGTGATAACCAAAGCATGAACGTAGAAACAATTTCTACCGGCTCGCTTGCTTTAGATGTTGCCCTTGGTGCTGGCGGTTTACCAATGGGTCGTGTTGTTGAAATCTATGGTCCAGAATCTAGTGGTAAAACGACACTTACTTTAGAAGTAATTGCTGAAGCACAGCGCAATGGTAAAGTATGTGCGTTCGTTGATGCTGAACATGCTCTTGATCCAATCTATGCAGAAAAACTTGGTGTGGATATTAATGAATTGTTAGTGTCGCAGCCAGACACTGGTGAACAAGCATTAGAAATTGTTGATATGTTAAGTCGCTCAGGTGCGGTAGATGTTATCGTAGTCGATTCGGTTGCAGCACTTACGCCAAAAGCTGAAATTGAAGGTGATATGGGTGATAGTCACATGGGCTTGCAAGCTCGCATGTTGTCACAAGCAATGCGTAAATTGACTGGTAACCTAAAGCAATCAAACACCATGCTTATCTTTATTAACCAAATTCGTATGAAAATTGGTGTAATGTTTGGTAACCCTGAAACAACAACCGGTGGTAATGCGTTGAAGTTCTATGCTTCTGTTCGTCTAGATATCCGTCGTATTGGTGCTGTGAAAGAAGGTGATGAGATTACCGGTAACGAAACCCGTGTTAAAGTGGTTAAAAACAAAATTGCACCGCCATTTAAACAAGCTGAATTCCAAATTTTATACGGTTTAGGTATCAATAGTTTAGGTGAGCTTATCGACTTGGGTGTTAAGCATAAAATGGTTGATAAAGCTGGTGCATGGTACAGCTGCATGGGCGAAAGAATTGGTCAAGGTAAAGCAAATGCAACTAAGTACCTTGCAGAAAACACAGCAATGGCGAAAGAGTTAGAAGCTAAGTTACGTGGCTTGTTACTCACTACTGTTAAAGATTCAGAAGATGAAGAAGTTGTTGCTGAAGTAGAATAATATTCAATACACTATTATTTAATAAACCGCTCACTGAGCGGTTTTTTTATGTCTAAAGGTAAATAATAAGTTTATTTAGACGTCTATACGTTTAGATGTTGACATTTCTATATGGTTGGGTAGTATTAAGTTTTTACTCTTTCATAGGTCTGTATTAATGCCGATTAAAATCCCTGATCAACTTCCTGCCTTGGCTGTACTCGCAAATGAGAACATCTTTGTCATGTCTGAAAATAGGGCTGTTAATCAAGATATTCGACCAATGCAAGTAGCAATATTGAATTTAATGCCTAATAAAATTGAAGCAGAAATTCAAATATTACGCATGCTTTCCAATACACCATTGCAAATCAATATTGAATTTGTACGTTTAAATTTAAATGAGTCTAAAAATACGCCTAAGGCACACTTAGATGAGTTTTATTGTTTATTCGATGATATTAAGCATAAACACTATGACGGCTTGATTGTTACTGGTGCTCCTTTAGGCCAGCTTAATTATGAAGATGTTTCTTACTGGGACAAAATTGTAGAAGTGTTTGAATGGTCACAAACAAATGTAACATCAACGATGTATTCATGCTGGGCTGCGCATGCTGCGCTATACTACCGTTATGGCTTAAACCGAAAATTACGGGATAAAAAGCTTTCAGGTGTGTATCTTCATAAAACATTAGATTCAATGGAACCATTAACACGTGGCTATGAAGAAGAATTTTCAGTACCGCATTCACGCTATGGTGAAATTGATAAAACAATTTATCAAAGCGTCGATGAACTAAATATTTTAGCTGAATCTAAGCAAGCAGGAGTTTACTTGGTTGCTACAAAGGATAAGAAACATGTCTTTGTAACCGGACATCCTGAATATGATGCTTGTACCTTAAGTGATGAATATCAACGCGATATAAACGTCGGAGTTGATACCTTCATACCCGAAAATTATTTTAAATTTGATGATGTAAATAGCATCCCAAAAAACAAGTGGCGTAGCCATGGCTGCTTATTGTTTAGCAATTGGCTAAATTATTATGTTTATCAAATTACTCCTTACAACCTTGAAAATTAGCTCTGTTAAAATTAGTACAAGCAGCAATTATTTAATTCAGAACCAGGAACTATTACGGTGAAATCTCCAACCACTATTTTATTAGAGCAACAACTGCAAGACCGAATTTTAGTACTTGATGGTGCTATGGGTACTATGATCCAAGATCATAAATTTGAAGAGCAAGATTATCGAGGTACCAGGTTCGCAGATTGGCATTGTGATGTGAAAGGTAACAATGATTTACTTTCAATCACCCAAAGTGAAGTTATAAAAGATATCCACCGTCAGTACTTAGTAGCGGGTGCTGATATTATTGAAACTAATACATTTAACTCTACTACCATTGCCATGGCTGATTACGATATGGAAGATATCAGTCGTGAGATAAACTTAGTTTCAGCACAAATTGCTCGCCAAGTTGCAGATGAAATAAGTTTAACAACCCCGGATAAACCAAGGTTTGTTGCAGGTGTGTTAGGGCCAACTAACCGTACATGTTCTATTTCACCTGATGTAAATAATCCGGCATTTCGAAATGTAAGTTTTGATGAGCTAAAAGACGCATATATTGAATCTATTCTTGCCTTAATAGAAGGCGGAGTAGATATTATAATGCTCGAAACTATCTTCGATACGTTAAACGCAAAAGCTGCTGTTTTTGCTGTGGAACAAGTGTTCGCCGATCTAGGCTATCGCTTACCCCTAATGATCTCTGGCACAATCACAGATGCTTCGGGTAGAACCCTATCAGGGCAAACTACTGAAGCATTTTATAACTCATTGCGTCATGCTGACCCTATTTCATTCGGCTTAAACTGTGCGCTTGGTCCGGTTGAGCTTAGGCAGTATGTAGAAGAGTTAAGCAATATCTCCGACTTCGCCGTTTCAGCCCACCCAAATGCGGGTTTGCCAAATGCCTTTGGTGAATATGACTTTACTGTTGAAGATATGAATGAGCATATTATTGAATGGGCTCAAGCTGGCTTCTTAAATATAGTCGGCGGTTGTTGTGGTACCACACCTGCACATATAAAAGGTATTGCCGATTCAGTTGCAAGTATTAACCCTCGTAAAATCGAAGCTAAAAAAATAGCGTGTCGGTTATCAGGGTTAGAAGCGCTAAATCTTGATGAAAACAGTTTATTTGTTAACGTTGGTGAGCGTACCAATGTGACAGGTTCAGCCATATTTAAACGCTTAATAACCGAAGAAAAATACGATGAAGCAATCGCCGTAGCGCTCCAGCAAGTTGAAAATGGGGCGCAAATAATTGATATCAATATGGATGAGGGCATGCTTGACTCCTATGGGGCAATGGTTAAGTTTCTAAACTTAATTGCTGGCGAGCCTGATATCTCGAAAGTACCTATCATGCTTGATTCCTCTAAATGGGAGATCATGGAGGCAGGCTTAAAATGTATTCAGGGCAAGGGCATTGTTAACTCTATTAGCTTAAAAGAAGGTGAGGAAGCGTTTAAGCATCATGCTGAACTCGTTCGTCGTTATGGCGCCGCAGTAATTATCATGGCTTTTGACGAAGTTGGCCAAGCTGATACCAAAGATAGAAAAGTAGAAATTTGTCAACGAGCTTATCGTATATTGGTTGATGAGGTTGGCTTCCCGCCGGAAGATATCATCTTTGATCCAAATATTTTTGCGGTAGCAACTGGTATTGATGAACATAACAATTATGCCGTAGACTTTATTGAAGCCACTAAAGTTATTAAGGAAACTCTACCGCATGCGATGATTTCTGGTGGCGTATCAAATGTGTCGTTTTCATTTCGTGGTAATAACCCGGTACGTGAAGCAATCCATGCAGTATTCCTTTATCATGCGATTAAAAATGGCATGGATATGGGGATTGTTAATGCCGGGCAATTAGCAATTTATCAAGATGTTCCTGAAAATTTATTAAAAGCTGTTGAGGATGTTATTCAAAATAGCGATGAAGATGCGACAGAACGTCTGTTAGAGGTTGCTGAAGAGTATCGTGGCCAAGGTGGTCAAAAAGCTGCTGGAGCTGACTTAAGTTGGCGTGAGCTACCGGTAATCAAAAGATTAGAGCATGCATTAGTAAAAGGCATTAATGAATTTATTGTTGAAGATACTGAAGAAGCAAGGTTAGCAGCAGCGCGACCTATCGATGTTATCGAAGGGCCGCTAATGGACGGGATGAATATCGTTGGTGACTTATTTGGCGAAGGTCAAATGTTCTTACCGCAAGTGGTAAAATCTGCACGAGTAATGAAGCAAGCTGTGGCGCATTTACAACCTTTCATTGAACTTGAAAAAACAGAAGCAAGCTCCAACGGTAAGGTATTACTAGCCACGGTTAAAGGTGATGTGCACGACATTGGGAAGAATATAGTTGGTGTAGTATTGCAATGTAATAACTATGAGGTAATCGATCTTGGCGTTATGGTTTCATGTGATAAGATTTTGCAAGTAGCCCGTGATGAAAATGTTGATATTATCGGTTTGTCAGGCTTAATTACACCTTCTCTCGATGAAATGGTCCATGTGGCCAAAGAAATGCAGCGTCTTGATTTTGATTTACCTTTATTGATTGGTGGTGCAACAACATCGAAAGCGCACACTGCAGTTAAAATTGAACAAAACTATGAGCATCCAGTGGTTTATGTACCAAATGCCTCTCGCTCAGTATCAGTGGTTAATTCATTATTAACCCCAGAATTGAAAGATGCATTGGTTGAACGTACAGAAAAAGAATATGAAACTGTTCGCCAACGTTACAGTAAAAAAGGACCTCGCTCTGATTTATCGTCATTAAAAGATTCTCGCGCGAACGCTTTTCCATTAAGTTTTGACAACTACACACCGGTCACACCAAAACAATTGGGCGTAACAGTATTAGATAACTTAGATTTGAATGTGGTACGAAATTACATCGATTGGACGCCATTTTTCTTAACCTGGCAGTTATCAGGTAAATATCCAAAAATTTTGGAACATGAACTTATTGGCGAAGAAGCAAAAAAATTATTTGCTGATGCCAATGCCATGCTTGATGAGGTGATTAACAATCAAACCTTAAAAGCAAAAGCGGTATTTGGCTTATTTCCGGCACAAAGTATTGGTGATGACATTGAAGTGTTTACCGATGACACACGCAGTGAAATATTAAATACACTTTGTGGATTGCGCCAGCAAACGAAGAAGCAAGCAGGGCAGTTCAATCGTTGTTTAAGTGATTACGTTGCTGATAAAGACTCGGGCATTAATGACTACGTAGGTGCATTTGCAGTATCTGCAGGTTTTGGTGCGGATGAGTTAGTGCAAGAGTATGACTCTAAACATGATACTTATAATTCTATTTTATTAAAGGCTGTTGCCGATAGGCTTGCTGAAGCAACAGCAGAATATTTACATGAACAAATTCGTAAGGAATATTGGGGTTATGCCAGTGATGAAAATCTAGATAACGAAGCTCTTATCCGTGAAAGTTATCAAGGTATTAGACCTGCTCCAGGTTATCCAGCATGCCCTGAACATACGGAAAAGGCAACGATATGGCAGTTACTTGATGTTGAAAACAACATCGGCATGGAGTTAACAACAAGCTATGCGATGTGGCCAGGTGCAGCAGTTAGTGGTTGGTATTTTGCTCACCCAGACAGCAAGTATTTTGCTGTTGCTAAAATAGATAAAGAGCAAGTAGAAAGCTATGCAACTCGTAAAAATATGAGTGTAACTGAAGCTGAGCGCTGGTTGTCACCAAACCTGGGTTATGATCCTGATTAAAGATTAATTTAGCGAACAAAATTTAAAAGGGCCAGAAGGCCCTTTTCTTGTTTCAAGCAGTATTTTTTTTATCCAAACACAGGTAGAATATGCACAATTATACCCGTTGAAGTAATGCTTTAGTGATAAAAAAGGACGTTAAAAAAGCCGCTTATTCTTTATTAGCAAGACGCGAACATTCGCAAAAAGAGCTAATGCAAAAGTTAAAGCTAAGAGAGTTCAATAGCGATGATATACAAATTGTATTAGATGCCTTGAGTGAGCAAGATATTCAGAGTGATTTACGTTTTGGTGAAAGTATGTTTCGCCTACGAATTGCCAAAGGTTATGGATGGATTTATATCGCCGCAGAATTAAAGCAAAAAGGCCTGACAAGTGATACTATAGCCGCCGTTTATGCTAGCCAGCACGTTGACTGGTTTTTACAGGCAGAGATTGCTTATCAAAAGCGTTTTGATAACACTGAAATTATCGACCAAAAAGATAAAGCCAAACGAGTAAGATTTTTACAATATCGTGGATACAGTTTTGAACAAATAAACACGGTATTGAACTTAAGCTAATAAATAGCTACCTAATTAATGAATACAAATTTTTTATTGGATAACGACCATGATTAAATCCAGTGCCGAAATAAGACAGGCATTTTTAAACTTCTTCGCGCAAAAACAGCACCAAATAGTTGCGAGTAGCTCACTTGTACCAGGCAATGATGCAACTTTACTGTTTACCAATGCTGGTATGGTACCATTTAAAGATGTGTTTTTAGGCGCTGAAACTCGCAGTTATACCAGAGCTACATCATCACAGCGTTGTGTACGTGCTGGTGGTAAACATAATGATTTAGAAAATGTGGGTTATACCGCTCGCCATCATACATTTTTTGAAATGCTGGGTAACTTTAGCTTTGGTGACTATTTCAAAATAGATGCTATCAACTTCGGTTGGGAATTCTTAACTTCAGTGTTAGGTTTACCAAAAGAGAAATTATTAGTAACGGTGTATGAAACCGACAATGAAGCATTTGACCATTGGGCAAATGTGATTGGTGTTCCGGTAGATCGTATCATTCGTATTGGCGACAAGTCAGCAGACAAAAAATTTGAGTCTGACAATTTTTGGTCAATGGGTGATACTGGACCATGTGGCCCTTGCTCTGAAATATTTTATGATCATGGCGAAGAAATTTGGGGCGGTCCTCCGGGTTCACCTGAAGAAGATGGTGATCGTTTTATCGAGATTTGGAACCTTGTTTTCATGCAGTTTAACCGCCAAGCTGACGGCACTATGGAACCACTACCTAAGCCTTCTGTTGATACCGGCATGGGACTGGAGCGTATTGCTGCAATCATGCAAGGCGTACATTCAAACTATGAAATAGATATATTCCAAGGTTTAATTAAAGCTGCGGCTGACTTACTTGGTTGTGAAGATTTAGAACATAAATCATTACGAGTAATAGCCGATCACATCCGTTCGTGTAGCTTTATGATCACCGATGGCGTTAACCCATCAAATGTAGGGCGTGGTTTTGTACTTCGTCGTATTATTCGCCGTGCGGTACGTCATGGGCATAAACTTGAAGCAAAATCCCATTTCTTCCATCAATTGGTTTCAGCGTTGGCTGAACAAATGGGAGAAGCATATCCTGAGCTTATCAAGCAACAAGCGATTATAGAAAAAACATTACGCATTGAGGAAGAGCAATTTGGCCGCACGTTAGACCGTGGCATGAACTTACTTAGCGATGTGATTGCTAATTTAACTGGGGATGTTATTCCTGGCAAGGATGTGTTTAAGCTCTACGATACCTACGGATTCCCAGCTGACTTAACTGCCGATATAGCTCGTGAAAAAGAATTAACCATTGACCAAGACGGTTTTGATAGTGAAATGCAAGCACAACGTGAACGTGCGCAAAAAGCATCAAATTTTGGTACTGATTACAATGATCAAATCAAATCAGACAAAACCACACATTTTGAAGGCTATGATAATCACAGTTTTAGCTCCACTATAGTTGAATTATTTAACAGTGAAGGTAGTGTTTCATCGTTAAATGCCGGTGATAAAGGCGTCATTGTTTTAGACAATTCCCCATTTTATGCTGAATCTGGTGGTCAAGTAGGTGATACCGGCACTATAACCACTGACAGTGGCATTTTCAAAGTAACTGATACAGTTAAATTGGGTAATGCTTTTGCTCATCACGGTGTGGCCGAGTCAGCTATTCAATTAAATGCTAGAGCAAATGCAGCAATAGACAGTGCTCGCCGTAGTAATATTGTCAAAAACCATTCAGCGACACATTTATTACATGAGGCGCTTCGTCAGGTTTTAGGTGAGCACGTGATCCAAAAAGGCTCATTATGTGATCCTGACAAACTTCGTTTTGACTTTTCTCATTTCGAAGGCGTAACAGCTGTAGAGCTTCGTCAGGTAGAGCAATTAGTAAATGATAATATTCGTGCCAATTTCATTCGTGAAACAGCACTAATGGATATTGAATCAGCTAAAGAAAAAGGCGCAATGGCGCTGTTTGGTGAAAAGTATGACGATGAAGTGCGTGTTGTTAGCTTAGGTAGCTTTTCAACAGAGCTTTGTGGTGGTGTGCATGTTGAACGTACCGGCGATATTGGTTTATTAAAAATCACTTCTGAAGCAGGTATTGCTGCAGGCACAAGACGTATTGAAGCAGTGACTGGTATTGCTGCAATGACATACGTTGACGAGCAAGCTGATAAACTAACCACTATTGCAAACTTAGTTAAATCAGATGCCGTTAATACGGTAAGCAAAGTTGAGCAGTTAATTGCTAAATCTAAACAATTAGAAAAAGAAATCGCACAATTAAAGCAAAAGTTAGCTTCACAAGCGGGGTCAGACTTAATCAATAGTGCAATTAATATTAATGGCGTTAAGGCATTAATTGCCGATGTTGAGGGGAGCGACCCGAAAGCATTACGTGAAATGGTTGACGATCTTAAAAATAAATTAGGCTCCGGCGTTGTATTGTTAGCGTTAGCTAATGGCGCCAAAGTAAGTTTAATTGCCGGGGTTACCAAAGATTTAATTAGCAAAGTAAAAGCTGGCGATTTAGTGAAAATGGTTGCCGAACAAGTTGGTGGTAAAGGCGGAGGCCGTCCAGATATGGCGCAAGCCGGTGGCACTCAACCTGAGAATATTGCAACTGCACTTGCCAGTGTTGAAGCTTGGTTAGCTGATAAGCTATAAGGGTTGAATTATATGATGGCGATTAATCGTTAATGGCAATTATTGTACAAAAGTTTGGGGGGACCTCTGTTGGTTCCCTTGAACGAATTGAAAATGTAGCCGAACAAATCATTAAAACAAAGCAACAAGGACATCAAGTTGTTGCTGTGTTGTCTGCAATGTCAGGTGAGACTAACCGTTTAACTGAACTTGCTAACAAACTCGATCCAAATCCCTCTCCTCGTGAACTCGATATGCTGCTCGCTAGTGGTGAGCAAGTATCAATTGCTTTGCTCTCTATAGCGTTGATTAAACGCGGTTTTTCAGCTGTTTCGTTATTAGCTCATCAAATTGGGCTGCTAACTGATAATCGCTTTAATAAAGCGCGCATTTTAAATGTTGATAATCAGCGAATGCTGAAAGAGTTACAGCAAGGACATATTGTTATCGTTGCAGGTTTCCAGGGTAATGACAATGAAGGCAATATTACTACATTAGGAAGAGGGGGGTCTGATACATCAGCAGTGGCAATTGCAACAGCGCTGCAAGCGAAGGAGTGCCAGATTTTTACTGATGTAGATGGTGTATATACTACGGACCCCCGTCTCGATGAAAATGCTCGAAAATTACCTTATGTGAGTTTTGAAGAAATGTTGGAGATGGCAAGCTCCGGTGCGAAAGTATTACAATCACGATCAGTTGAATTTGCCGGCAATCATAAAATGCCACTTAGGGTGCTTTCAAGCTTTAGCGAAGGTGATGGCACTAGTATTACTTTTGAGCAACAAGCAGACAAAACGCATCCAGTGTCGGCTATTACCAGCCACAAAGATGAGGCAATGATCAGTGCTAGTGGAGTCGAGAGTGGTGAAAAATTTAGAAATAAACTCTTTGCATTACTTGCCAAAGTAGATATTGAAGTTGATATGCTAACGCAAACAGCTAAAGATAATGATAAAATTAACCTTAGTTTTACTGTTCACCGAAATGATTATCAACAAACACTACGCATTGCTAATTCTTTAACCGCTGATTTTTCTATTGAGCAACTCTGTGGTAATAATAAAGTAGTAAAAATATCTGCAATTGGTAATGGTATGCGCTCACACTCCGGAGTCGCAGCAGAACTGTTTGAGTGCCTATTAGATAATAAAATCGATGTTTATTTAGTTTCAGCAGCCGAAATCAAAATATCAGTACTAGTAAAAGAAAGTGATTTAACAAGTGCTGTTTGTTTTTTACACGAAAAGTTTCAACTAAATGTAACAAATTAGTCTCTTTTTCCGAAAACTTTGCTAAATTCTTATATGTTAAGGAAAAAATCTAGTTATTTTGTTTATTTATTGAGCCTAGGTTTGCTAACATAAGAGTGATTTCTAATAAAAGGGAGCATATGGATGCTAATATTAACAAGAAGGGTTGGTGAAACTCTAATGGTCGGTGACGATGTTACAGTCACTGTTTTAGGGGTAAAAGGGAACCAGGTCCGCATAGGTGTTAATGCACCAAAAGAAGTGTCTGTTCATCGTGAAGAAATTTACATGCGCATACAAGCGGAAAAGGATAATCCTGATAATGTGGGTAACGAGTAATTAGCGTTATTTAATTGTCAAAATTGATTCATTAATATTTGCTAAAACCTTTGGTATTTATTTAATGGGTTAAGTTAGTTTGATGTTAACTTCAGCGTTAACTCTGTATATAAATGGTCTGATATTTAAACATCTTGTTTGAAATATCAACAAACAGAAAAAAAGACAAAAAAATCCGTTGACTTATTTTTCGAATCCATTAATATGCACGCCATTGGTGAGGTGGCCGAGAGGCTGAAGGCGCTCCCCTGCTAAGGGAGTATAGGCGTTAAACCCTATCGAGGGTTCGAATCCCTCCCTCACCGCCATTCTTCTTCGAAAGATTGCTGAATGGGCAAGAAAAAGAGTTTTTAATATTTTAATTTCTCGATTGCGGACGCGTAGCTCAGCTGGATAGAGTACCTGGCTACGAACCAGGCGGTCGCAGGTTCGACTCCTGCCGCGTCCGCCACTTCTTTCAAAGAAGTGGTCACTTTCTCAAAGTGAATAAATAACTGAGTCGTGTTGTTCGAGGTAACAACAGTGCGGGTAGCACTTAAAATATACGATCCTGATTTGGCATTAGCCGCTCAGCGTAAGTAAACACTTCCTCAAAGTGGCTAAACATTGAGGGGTGAGGTTATCACTTTAATTATAACGACCGCGGACGCGTAGCTCAGCTGGATAGAGTACCTGGCTACGAACCAGGCGGTCGCAGGTTCGACTCCTGCCGCGTCCGCCACATTAGAAGGCCCTATTTTATCGGAAGATAAATTAGGGCCTTTGCTTTTATTGAGGTCATTGTATTTTGGCTTTTAGTAACACTTCCTCAAAGTGGCTAAACATTGAGGAGTGAGGTTATCACTTTAATTATAACGACCGCGGACGCGTAGCTCAGCTGGATAGAGTACCTGGCTACGAACCAGGCGGTCGCAGGTTCGACTCCTGCCGCGTCCGCCACATTTACAATAAACCGATCCTGTGATCGGTTTTTTGTTTTTTGAAATATAAAAATATAAGTACCTGGCGCTAATACAAAGGCCAGGCGGTCGCAGGTTCGACTCCTGCCGCGTCCGCCACATTTACAATAAACCGATCCTGTGATCGGTTTTTTGTTTTTTGAAATATAAAAATATAAGTACCTAGCGCTAATACAAAGGCCAGGCGGTCGCAGGTTCGACTCCTGCCGCGTCCGCCACATTTACAATAAACCGATCCTATGATCGGTTTTTTGTTTTTTGAAATATAAAAATATAAGTACCTAGCGCTAATACAAAGGCCAAGCGGTCGCAGGTTCGACTCCTGCCGCGTCCGCCACATTTACAATAAACCGATCCTGTGATCGGTTTTTTGTTTTTTGAAATATAAAAATATAAGTACCTAGCGCTAATACAAAGGCCAGGCGGTCGCAGGTTCGACTCCTGCCGCGTCCGCCACATTTACAATAAACCGATCCTGTGATCGGTTTATTGTTTTTTGAAATATAAAAATATAAGTACCTAGCGCCAATACAAAGGCCAGGCGGTCGCAGGTTCGACTCCTGCCGCGTCCGCCACATTTACAATAAACCGATCCTGTGATCGGTTTTTTGTTTTTTGAAATATAAAAATATAAGTACCTAGCGCTAATACAAAGGCCAGGCGGTCGCAGGCTCGACTCCTGCCGCGTCCGCCACATTTACAATAAACCGATCCTGTGATCGGTTTTTTGTTTTTTGAAATATAAAAATATAAGTACCTAGCGCTAATACAAAGGCCAGACGGTCGCAGGTTCGACTCCTGCCGCGTCCGCCACATTTACAATAAACCGATCTTGTGATCGGTTTTTTGTTTTCTGAAATATAAAAATATAAGTACCTGGCGCTAATACAAAGGCCAGGCGGTCGTAGGTTCTAGTTTCTATTCCTTCCCCCTCGTTTCTTTTACGTTTCCTTGCTAAAATATTAGTATCTTTCAAATACCTAAGTAATTTTACCGAATGGCAATAAACTGGTTCCCAGGGCATATGCATAAAGCCCAAAAAGAAATCAAAGAAATTATTAACCAAATTGATGTAGTTATTGAAGTTTGCGATGCACGACTGCCATTTAGCAGTGAAAACCCAATGATCACTGATATTCGGGGTGATAAGCCGCTTATTAAGATCCTCAATAAAAGTGACTTGGCCGACGCTGAGTTAACTAAAGTATGGATAGATTATTTTCATTCGCAGCATAATGTCAAAGCCATTGCATTAACAACGGAAGAGCCAAGTGGCGCTAAAAATATTGCCGCATTAATCCGTAAACTTGCTCCGCATAAAAATGAAGACGGAAAGCAAATTAACGCAATGATCATGGGGATCCCTAATGTAGGTAAATCCACATTAATTAACACTCTGGTTGGTAAAACAAAAGCTAAAGTTGGTAACGAGCCGGCAGTGACTAAAGCTCAACAACGTATTCGTTTAGAAGAGGGCGTGTATTTATATGACACACCAGGCATGTTGTGGCCTAAAATTGATAATGAGAATAGCGGCTATCGTCTTGCCGTCTCTGGTGGTATTAAAGATACGGCCTTTGACCATGAAGAAATAGCCTGTTTTGCCGCTGAATATTTATTGCAATCTTACCCTGAACTGCTAAAAGAACGTTATAAAATAAGTGAATTGCCTGAACATGAAGTCGAGTTTTTGGAAGAGCTTGGTCGCAAGCGTGGCGCGGTAAGAAGTGGTGGGCATGTTGACTTTCATAAAGCTTCTGAAATATTAGTGAATGAAATTCGTGATAAAACCTTGGGCAATATAACGTTTGAAACCCCTTCAATGATAGAAAAAGAAAACGTTTATTTTGCTGAGTTACAAGCTAAAAAAGTAGCTGACCGAGAGGCTAAAAAAGAGGCTCGAGGCCGAGGCCGAAAAAATAAACCAAAAAAGAAAAAGAGCGGTAAATAACCGAAACAGTATAGGAAAATAAAATGAGTAATGAATTTGTACTACATAGCGATTTACAACGAGATGGCATTGAAATAGCTAATTTACCATTGTGTACATTACTGCTTTGCAACGATAGTAATTACCCTTGGTTTATTATGGTTCCACGTCGTAGTGATGTTAAAGATATTTATCAACTAGAGTGGCAGGACCAACTTCAGTTTCTTAATGAATCAAGTGCCGTATCTGAAATTTTAATGCAGTGCTTTAATGGTGACAAAATGAACGTTGCAGCGTTGGGGAATATGACGCCGCAATTACATATTCATCACATTGTTCGCTTTAAAAATGATCCTAGTTGGCCTAAACCTATTTGGGGACAACTGCCTTTAAAGCCTTATGAAAAAAATGAGCTGGAACAATTGCAGAGAAAACTAGTACCAATGCTCAAAGAAGTGATTGGTAGTTAATCGGCATTAGTTAAATTTAATTGCTTATGCTTTTTACTTGCTTGTAGAGCTTGGTGTTGGTTGGGGTAGCAATGTTATGTTTTTGCCCTAACCGATAAATAAAACCATTAATAAAATCAATTTCTGTCTCTTGCTGCTTTAATACATCTACGCGCATTGATGAGCTATTGTTTGCTGTTTTGTCGATGACATCCACAATGGTACTAATTAAATTATCGAAGTTAAGAAGCATCCCTTCCTGTTTGGCCACAACAATTAACTCTTTGATAGCATCTGCTATTATATTTCTATAATAGAGTCCTTTTAATTCTCCGTTATCCACATTATTAATGGCAGTTAATGCATTAATCGCACAGTTAATTGCTAGCTTTTGCCATTGAAGACTTACAATCTGTTCAGTATATGTAAAGCAAGGTACTGAATTTGTTAGAATGTTTATAAGCTCTCGTTCATGTTGCCCATTAGCCTTGCCACTAACTAAACCCATTTGATTTTTACCTATCCCAGTGTGAATAATATGACTAGGAGAAAGCCGCTTCGCCGCCATTGTCGTTAATAAGGCATAAATGGGATTACTACGGCTAAATGTTTTTTGAAGTTGCTCAATTATACCCATGCCATTATTAGTTAGAACTATTGCACAGTGGCTCTTAATATAAGGGGCTATCTCAGCAATTACCGTACTAACATCATAGGATTTAACGCAGCAAATAATGCAATCGGCATTCGCTATCTCTTTATTGCTGGCCGGATTAAAATGGTGCTGTGATGATAAGCCATAAATGTTAGTGAAAGAAAATATATCCGTAAATGAAGTCGCACGTGCCTTTACACTAATATCATGATCGATAAGATAATGAGAAAACAATAACCCCATTGCTCCTCGACCAACGATTAAAATTTTCAAGCTTGTTCCTTTTTCACTTTGTTTTTGTTGGCCATAACAATTAATACGTAACAGAGACAGCCTAATACATCGGCGATGAAGTCAGTAAATTGGCCACTTCTAAATTCTAAATATGATTGCCCAAGCTCAGTCAGGGCTGCATAAACGCATAAAGTGAGTATAGTCGGGGTTAAATCAATTTTTATTAATCTATTTACTAACCAGGTCAGTAATAAAAAGCCGAAGAAATGTCCCGATTTATCAAGTAAATGGTATTGATAAAGAAGTTTAGTAATAAAAGTATAGTTAAGTGCTAATAAGCTAAAGGTTATTACGATGAAGAGGTATATACGAAAATTTGATGTATTCACGACGGCATATTTTTATAAATTTTATCCATGTTAACATGCTTGCCAGCTTAATTAAAAAAACTAAAATATTGTTATTTAATTTACACATTCACCCTAGCCCTTAAAAGAGAGCTTTGTTAATCTATAGCTAACTAATTAATAAAAATTATTTTAAAGAGATTTAATTATGCCTTCATTAGATATTGTGTCTGAAGTTGATTTAGAAGAAATTCGTAACGCTACTGAAAATGCCAATCGCGAGCTCGGAACTCGTTTCGATTTTCGCGGTGTAGAAGCATCATTTGAATATAAAAACCCTGATGTGACGGTTAAAGCCGAAGGTGATTTTCAAGTTAAACAAATGCTTGATATGTTACGTGCACAATTAGCAAAACGTCAAATTGACTCCAAAGCGATGACTATTGGTGACTTCGTTCACTCAGGTAAAACATACTCGCAAAAAGTGTCATTTAAAGTTGGTGTTGAACAAGCGGTTGCTAAAAAAGTTGTTAAGCTTATTAAAGACAGTAAATTGAAAGTTCAAGCGTCTATTCAAGGCGAAAAAATTAGAGTTACCGGTAAAAAACGCGATGAACTTCAAGCTGTAATGAAACTCGTTCGAGAAGCAGAGTTAGAACAATCATTTCAGTTTAATAATTTCAAAGATTAACGCTCTAACAGTAAAACTCAACAGCAATGTTTTGTTATTGGTAACGATATAATTACAAGTTCAATAATTGAAATTATCAATCCCCTCCACAATTCATTGCTTATGCAGATAACTTTCATTATTGTTATCTATCACATATCAATAGAAAAAATATAAGAATTAATATGGCAGCAGCACGTGGTGGGTTTAGCTCACGTTTAGGGTTTATTTTAGCAGCGGCGGGTTCTGCCGTTGGTTTGGGCAATATTTGGGGATTTCCTACACAAACAGCGAGTAATGGTGGTGCAGCTTTTGTTTTAGTGTATCTCATTCTAGCTTTCAGCTTGGCTTATCCTGCATTTATGGCTGAGCTATTAATTGGCCGTTATGGTCAAGCGAATGCGGTAACTTCATTACAAAAAATGTCTAGAAAAGCATGGCAAAAAAAGTTTGCCTTTGTTGTCGGCTTTGGTGGGATTATCTGTGCAGCTTTAATATTAAGCTTTTATGGCATTATTGCCGGATGGATGATGTCATACGCAGTTGAACCAATAGCTCGGATGTTTTCCTTACAGCAAACGGCAGATTGGCTTATTACTCAAAGCAATGTGCGCAACCTATTATTTACGACGCTATTTATGTTTTTAACGGTATTTATTATCCGTAAAGGCGTAGAAGACGGTATCGAAAAATGGTCAAAAAGATTAATGCCATTGTTAATAGGTTTATTAATTATTCTCATCGTATATGTCATGACTTTAGATGGCGCCTCAGAAGGTTTGCAAGCCTACTTAAATCCAGATTTAGAGCGTGTTTTTCATCCTGATCTTTTAGTCAGTGCACTTGGCCAAGCGTTCTTCTCTCTTTCTTTAGGCACCAGTGTAATGGTGATTTATGGCTCTTACATATCTAAAAAAGAAAACTTAATTACTTTAGGCGCGCAAGTTACCTTAATTGATGTGTCAATTGCATTCCTCGCTGGCTTGTTAATTATTCCTGCTATGTACGTAGCACAGCATCAAGGCGTTGCTATATTTGCAGCTGATGGCTCCCTTATCGCTGGGCCAAGTATGGTCTTTACTGTTTTACCAGCATTATTTAATGATATGGGGTTTATGGGCTTATTTGTGGCTTTTGCATTCTTTGTATTAATGAGTGTTGCAGCACTTACTTCGTCAATTTCGATGCTAGAAGGGCCTGTTTCATATGCGGTTGAACGCCACAATATACAACGTGAAAAAGCAACGCCTTTAATCAGCGTTATAATATTCTGTATTAGTGCGATTATTATTTTTAATTTAGATTTCATGCTTGATTTTGTTGCTATGTTGGCAACGGAATACGGTCAGCCAATTATTGCTATGCTATGTTGTGTTTTTGTCGGTTGGATTTGGCATAGAACAGAAATACTCGAAGAAATAAAACAAGGTAATGAGCAAGTTGAACATACTCTATTCTGGAAGATTTGGCCTTGGTATTGCAAGTTTGTTTGTCCAGTGGCAATTGCAACTGTGTTTATTCATTCATTGTAAATTGTATTATAGATAAATTAAATCAACAGTATCAGGAAGTTTTTACCTAATTTGTATGTGATTTTAAGCACTTGATTATTTACTTAATCAAGTGCTTTTTTATTGTAGTAATTGAATTTATTGCGCTTTGTTGTTCATGGTTCACTTTTTAATATCCACAGCACGCTTTATGAGGTCCCCGATGTCGCATTAGCTCTTCGGGAATGACGGTGTATTTTTTCTATTTCTGTTGATGCCATTTTGATATAGTCAAAAGTGAGTGACTATTCTGCTTTTAGGGGGATATCCATTAGATCTTTTAATTAGAAAGAAAAAGCTATTTGAATCGAAATTTAATTTGCAGAAAAATAAATAAAAGAAGTGGCAGGGGTGGAGAGATTCGAACTCCCAACATTCGGATTTGGAATCCGACGTTCTGCCATTGGAACTACACCCCTGCAATGGCTTTGCATTATACGTATCGTTTAAACGCTGTAAAGAGAAAGTTTAATAAAAGCGGTCAACCGATTAATTATTCACCAGCTTTGAATGAAGAAGTTGAACAGGTCTAAAATAAAGGGCTTTTTAAACAGAAGTGAAGAGATATTAAACTCCCCATTAAAGTTGTAAAAAATATGTTAATAAAAATTTGAAAATAGCTTTTTTACAAACTACTATAAATGCTTAATAATAAAAATTGTCTAATTACTTAAAAGGAGTTTAAGTATGAATTTTTTTAAATTCATTTCAACCATCACTGGTTTTAAAAAGCAGCCAAGCAATAATAAAGTACAAGTCGATATTAACTATATTCAAACTCATGCCGAGCCCGGTAGTTTCTTTGGTCAAACCATGGATTCAAGCGAAACAGAATGCGAACCTGCTGAGCATAATGTAAATAATTAGTTAAAGACTTATTTACTGACATTCAATTTTCATGAAAAGCCAATGTAATAAGCAAGTGTTACACATTTTTCTTGCTATTAATGAGCCTCAGCACTAAAATTACGCGTTTTATTTTTATCTAACTAGTGCTGAATATGAAAGTTTCTGACTTTTCCTTTGAATTACCAGACGAGCTCATTGCTCGTTATCCTCAAGCTGAACGTTCAGCCAGCCGATTAATGTCGGTTGACGGCCGTACTGGCAATATAGAGCACCACAAATTTAATCAAATTATTGATAAGTTAGAGCCGGGTGATTTGTTGGTTTTCAACAACACCAGGGTTATTCCTGCTCGCGTCTATGGCGTTAAATCTACTGGTGGCAAAATTGAAGTGCTGGTCGAGAGAGTATTAGATCAACACCGTGTTTTAGCGCATGTAAAAGCAAGCAAATCGCTTAAAGTCGGTAATGAAGTATTGCTTGAAGGTAAAGTGAATGCCACCATGGTTGCTCGCCATGAAGCCTTGTTCGAGTTAGAGTTTCATGGTGAACAAACGGTATTAGAAGTGTTGGAAGATATTGGTCATATGCCATTACCTCCTTATATAGACCGTCCTGATGAAAATTCAGACCGTGAACGTTATCAAACAGTATATAATGAAAAGCCAGGTGCAGTAGCTGCACCTACTGCTGGATTGCATTTTGAACATGAATTACTTGAGAATATTAAAGCCAAAGGGGTGAACCTGGCCTTTGTTACTTTACATGTTGGCGCTGGTACTTTTCAGCCCGTAAAAGTTGATAAAATTGCCGATCATGTCATGCACTCTGAATATGTTGAAGTTAGCAGTGACGTAATGAAACAAGTGCAGGCAACCAAGGCTGCAGGAAAGAGGGTTGTTGCTGTTGGAACAACCTCTGTTCGCTCTCTAGAAAGCGCCGCCCAATATGCTCTTAAAAACGGCAAGCCACTTGGCGAATTTTATGGTGATACAGATATCTTTATTACCCCAGGCTATGAATTTCAACTGATTGATGCCTTAATTACTAATTTCCATTTGTCAGAATCAACGTTGTTAATGCTAGTGAGTTCTTTTTCTGGCTATGAGCATATGATGAATGCATATAAAGTAGCAATTATTGAAAAATATCGATTCTTCAGTTACGGCGATGCGATGTTTTTAACTAAACAATAAGCAAAATATCAATAATAAGACAATTCTTATTATTGATGCCGTAACCTCAACTACACCTGTGGCCTGTTTCGCTACATGGTAAGGAAAATAACATGAAATACGAATTAATAAATAAAGACGGTAAAGCCCGTCGTGGTCGCATCACTTTTGATCGTGGGGTTGTCGAAACGCCAGCATTTATGCCGGTTGGTACCTATGGCACGGTTAAAGGTATGAAAATGGATGAAGTTGAAGCAACTGGTGCTCACATCATCTTAGGCAATACCTTTCATTTAATGTTGCGCCCTGGTACTGAAATTATCGAAAAGCACGGTGATTTGCATGATTTTATGAATTGGCACAAACCAATTCTTACCGACTCAGGTGGTTTTCAGGTATTCAGCCTTGGAAAAATGCGTAAAATCACCGAAAAGGGAGTAGAGTTTCGCTCTCCGGTCAATGGTGAAAAAATTATGCTTACACCTGAACGTTCGATGCAAGTGCAACGGAGTTTAGGCTCAGATATTGTGATGATATTCGATGAATGTACGCCATACCCTGCAACTCATGATGAAGCTAAAACATCGATGGAGTTATCTTTGCGTTGGGCCAAACGCTCAAAAGCTGAGCATGGAGATAACCCATCAGCTTTATTTGGTATTGTGCAAGGTGGTATGTTTGAAGATCTTCGTGAAGTCTCGGCAGCTGGGCTGTTAGACATCGATTTCGATGGGTATGCTATTGGTGGTTTATCGGTTGGTGAACCAAAAGAAGAGATGATTAAAATTTTAGATCACACACCAGACTTGATCCCTGAAAATAAGCCCCGATATCTAATGGGAGTTGGCAAGCCTGAAGACTTAGTTGAAGGTGTGCGACGCGGTATTGATATGTTTGATTGTGTAATGCCAACTCGTAATGCCAGAAATGGACATTTATTTGTAACTGATGGTGTGGTAAAAATTCGTAATGCACGTCATAAAACGGATACTGGGCCATTAGATCCGCAATGTGATTGTTCTACATGTAAAAATTATTCGCGTGCTTATTTACACCACTTAGATAAATGTAATGAGATTTTAGGCTCGCAATTAAATACTTTGCATAACCTGCACTTTTATCAAAGAGTAATGCAAGGTTTGCGTGATGCGATAGAGCAAGGTAAATTAGATGAATTCGTGGAAGAATTTTATGCCATTCGTGGTTTAGAAGTTCCACCGTTAAATGCAACACAAACAACAGAAGAATAAAAACAAATATTTTTGTGATTTTTCAAATTTTTAAACTTTAATTTAGTAGTAAGAGGATTTTATGGACTTTTTAATTAGCAAAGCATACGCAGCAGATGCCCCACAACAAGGTGGCGGTTTTGAGATGTTGATCATGTTGGGTGTGTTTGGTGTGGTATTTTATTTTATGATTTATCGCCCACAAGCTAAACGTGTTAAAGAGCACAAAAGCCTAATGGAAGCGATTTCAAAAGGTGATGAAGTTTTAACTCAAGGCGGTATCGTAGGTAAAGTTACCAAAGTATCTGCTGAAAAAGATTTCATCATTGTTAGTGTTGCTGAAGGTACTGAACTAACAGTACAAAAAGGCGCAATCACTGCTGTTTTACCAAAAGGGACTATGAAGTCTCTATAAGGACTTGTTGTGTTAAACAAATATCCATTATGGAAAACATTGATGGTGGTGTTTATCGTCGCTATTGGTGCTTTATATGCTTTACCTAACTATTATGGTGAAGATCCTGCTGTACAAATTTCGGGAACGAGAGGAGTACAGGCTGATCTTTCAACGTTAGATGCGGTAAAAGATACATTGGCACAGGCAAATATCACTTATCAAAGTGTAGCGCTTACTAATGGCCAAGTATTGGTGCGATTTTCTGATTATAAAACTCAGCAAACTGCTAATGAATCGTTATCAGCCAGTTTAGGTGATACATATTCAGTTGCACTGAACTTGACTCCAGCAACACCAGAATGGCTTGCCAGTTTAGGTGGTGTACCAATGAAGCTAGGCTTAGATTTAAGTGGTGGTGTTCACTTCCTTATGGAAGTTGACATGAAAACTGCGATGGGCCGTGCACAAGAGAATATGATTGGTGATTTTCGTACTAGCCTGCGTAATGAAAAAATTCGTTATCGTAGTGTTAAAGAATCAGGCAACGGTGTAGAAGTTATCTTTCGTAAGCTTGATGATTTAGAGAATGCAGAAGATGTTTTAAAACGTACTTATGGTGATTACTTGTTTGTTGATAATGAAGATAAGTTATCTTTAAAAATCACCATGACAGATGCCAAACTAAAAGAAACTCGCGAATACGCATTACAACAAAACATTACCATTATCCGTAACCGTGTTAATGAATTAGGTGTTGCAGAGCCTCTAGTACAGCGTCAGGGCGCTAAGCACATTGTTGTTGAACTTCCTGGTGTACAAGATACTGCCCGCGCGAAAGAAATTTTAGGTGCGACCGCTACTTTACAATTTCATATGGTTGATCAAGAGCATGATCTTCGTGACGCAGTTAATGGTCGCGTACCGCCAGGTTCATTCTTAGTAAATGATCAAGACGGCCGTCCACAATTGCTGAAAAAACGTATTATGCTTCGTGGTGAACACATCATTGGCGCTGCACCTTCTCGTGATCAACAAACCAGCCGTCCGCAGGTGAGTATCGATCTTGATAGTAAAGGCGGAAGCATTTTCTCTAATGCAACTAAAGATAATATTGGTAAGCCAATGGCTACTGTATTCATCGAAAGTAAAGCAACCGGTGAGAAAAACCCTGATGGCAGCTTGAAGTTCACGCAAGTACAAGAAGTGATCAGTGTTGCTACTATCCAAGCTCGTTTGGGCAGTAAGTTTGTTATTACCGGCCAAGAATCTCCGGCAGAATCTCAGAACTTAGCATTACTACTTCGCGCCGGTGCATTAATTGCTCCTATCGCAATCGTTGAAGAGCGTACTGTAGGCCCATCACTGGGTGCTGAAAACGTCGAATTAGGTATGCAAGCAATCCTGTGGGGGTTCGCTTTAGTGCTATTATTTATGATGGTTTATTATCGTAAGTTTGGTATTGTCGCTAACCTTGCATTAGCCGCTAACTTAGTACTTATTATTGGTATTATGTCTCTAATTCCAGGTGCTACATTAACGCTTCCAGGTATGGCTGGTATTGTTCTTACTGTTGGTATGGCTGTTGATGCGAACGTACTTATATTTGAGCGTATTCGTGAAGAACTACGTGAAGGTAAAACAGTACAACAATCAATTCATCATGGTTATGACTCAGCGTTTTCAACCATTATTGATGCCAATATTACAACTTTGATCGCTGCACTTATATTATTTGCTGTTGGTACCGGCCCTATTAAAGGCTTCGCGGTAACGCTATCAATCGGTATTATTACTTCAATGTTTACCTCAATTATTGGTACCCGTGCTGTCGTTAATGCACTTTGGGGTGGCAAGAAAATTGATAAGCTTCCTATTTAGGTCAGGACGATATAATGCAAATTTTAAAAATTAAAGAAACCCTGGCTTTCATGTCGTATCGAAAGCTAGCATCTATTTTTAGTATCATTTTAGTTGTAGCTTCTCTAACGTCATTGGCTACCAATAAATTAAATTTTGGTCTTGATTTTACTGGTGGTACATTACTTGAAGTTGGTTTTGAACAACCGGCTGATTTGAGTAAAGTACGTACAGTACTTGAAGCTGGCGGCTTTGAAGATGCCGTTGTGCAATTGTTTGGTAGTTCAAATGATGTACTTATTCGTTTAGGTCAACGTGACAATGTAAAAGCCGAAATGCTTGGTAATCAAATTTTAGGAATACTGGAGCAAGGGACGGGGCAAAATATCGAAATGCGTCGTATTGAGTTTGTTGGTGCAAACGTTGGTGATGAGCTAACTGAGCAAGGCGGACTTGCAATGCTAACAGCACTTATTTGTATTTTAGTGTATGTAGCATTTCGTTTCGAATGGCGTTTCGCATTAGGCTCGGTAACGGCACTTGCTCATGATGTTATTTTAACCTTAGGCTTATTCTCAGTTTTAGGTTTAGAGTTTGATTTAACTGTATTAGCAGCAATACTAGCGGTAATAGGTTATTCACTTAACGATACTATTGTTGTTTCTGACCGTATTCGTGAAAACTTCAGAAAAGTGCGTAAAGGTACCCCTGAAGAAATCATCAATATATCTTTAACACAAACGTTAAGCCGTACGATGATCACTTCACTGACAACGTTCTTAGTATTACTTGCCTTATTCTTTAAAGGTGGGGCGTTAATTCATGGTTTTGCGACAGCATTGTTGTTTGGTATTGTTGTTGGTACATACTCATCTATATACGTGGCTTCTACAGTTGCATTGGCATTAGGTATTTCTAAAGAAGACTTAATTCCGGAAGTAATTGAAAAAGAAGGTGCTGATCAAGATGAACTTAGAATGTAAATTTGATTAAAGTATTATTTAAGAAACCAGCTACGGCTGGTTTTTTTAATTCAGGGATTAATTAACTTAGAATTGCCATGGATGGCGTTAATTCTGTTGCATATGGATGTGCTTATCCTCTCAAACCAGAGATAGTGGAAAGGGAGGATTTATGTTTAAGATTTACGAGAAACGAGAAACGAACCAAATGGTGTGACCCCGTTTAAGTGGCCATAACCGACGTACTAACGTCGTCTCGAACTTAACTCGGGATCCGATTGAGAATTTTTAAAGCAAATAAAAAAAAGTTGATACTAACTAGAGCGTCAACCTAATGTTCTAGCCCAACTTTGGAAGTGCCTTAGTAGCTAGCTCTGGCAGTGATTGAACAATATCTGTAGGAGCAAAGAATGCCGGTTGTTGTGCTTCGTTAACATCTGCTAAAGCTTGCTGGTTTACTGCATTAACCACATCGCCTATAACTAATAAGCTCGGCGGTTTAATCTCGTTATTGGCAACTATACTAGGTAAGTCACTTAACGTAGTACGCCAGACTTGTTGATCGTTTTGTGTACCTTTACGAATAATTGCAACAGGCGTTTTCGCATCTCGGCCATGAGCAATTAGCTGCTCTGAGATTGTCTCAACGCTTTTTACACCCATGTAGAACACCAGTGTTTGAGTTTTATCTGCGTAATTTTTCCAAGGTAAAGATAATTCGCCATCATGACTAAAATGACCCGTTATAAAGCTGCAACTATGAGCAACATCACGATGTGTTAATGGGATCCCTGCATATGTTGTGGCGCCTGATGCCGATGTAATTCCAGGGATCACATGACTAGCAATACCATGCTCTAGCAGGTAATTTACTTCTTCTGAACCTCGACCAAAAATGAAGCTGTCTCCACCTTTCAAACGGACAACTTTTTTACCCTTATTTGCCCATTCAACAATCGTGTCATTAATTTTATCTTGGGTGACACAATGTTTATGAATGGCTTTGCCAACATATATTCTGCGACAACTTTGGGGAGTTAACATTAAAATTTCATTACTTACCAAACGATCATAAATAACAACATCAGCATTTTGTAAAAAGCGTAATGCTTTTAATGTCAGTAACTCAGCATCACCGGGACCCGCTCCTATAAGGGCAACCTCACCAGCATTAAATTGAGATTTGTTTGTGATCTTGTTAAAAATATTCATGTTAGCCTTAGCCATTCAGTTAGCACATAGTAAATATTAAAGGTTTTCTAATAACAATAAAGTATCAAAATAAACTTATTTAGATTTAAATGTTATTAATAGTGCTTGTTGGATTGGTTTATTACCTATAATTCAATACCTAAGGTTAAAATTATCAACTTGCTAAAAAGACAAAAAACACCCACTCTAATTAATACTCAACTTAAAAAGAACAATTTAATGTCAAAAATTGATATCTATAAAAAACTTTATCTCTTGCTAGCCCTTAGCTTAGCAAGCTTTTCTTGGGCCTATGCAGAGCAAAATTTACAGACAGAGTTTAATATTCTATCCATGCAAGAACGCGCTAATGTAATAGATCGCATTTTATCTAAGCGAGTAGATCTGCTTATGCCAAAGTTGATGAAACAAGCAAATGTAGATATGTGGATTTTGATCTCCAGAGAAAATAATGAAGATCCAGTTTTGAAAACTTTTCTACCTGCGACTTGGTTGGCAGCAAGGCGTAGAACTATTTTAGTATTTAGTCTACTTGAAGATAACACTGTTAAAGCCGAAGCCATGTCACGTTATGATGTGGGTAAGGTTTTCACGAAAGCTTGGGATAAAGAATATCAACCCGATCAAATGCGCGCTTTAATTGAATTAATTAAAGCACGAAATCCCAATCGTATAGCATTAAATCAATCTGACAATTATGAAATTGCTGACGGGCTAGTGGCCACCGATAAAGAGCTTTTATTTTCTTACTTACCCAATCAGTACCGAGAAAGAGTTGTATCGGCAGAAGAGTTGGCAGTGAGCTGGCTAGAAACACGAATAAAAGAAGAAGTTGAACTGCAAAAGCACATGGTGGCGTTAACAAAAGCGATTATTAAACAAGGTTTTTCAAATGTAGTAATACGCCCTAGAAAAACAAAGATCGGTGACCTAGTGTGGTGGTTTCGAGATAAAGTGAACGAACTGGGTTTACAAACCTGGTTTCAGCCAAGTATTCGGTTACAGCGTAAATATAAAAAAATGGCCGTAAGTGAAGACCCTGAGGAGATCATTTTACCTGGCGATTTACTGCACGTTGACTTTGGTATTAGTTACTTACGCTTAAACACTGATATTCAACAGCATGCCTACGTGTTAAAGCAAGAAGAGAAACAAGCCCCAAAATTTTTAATTAACTCACTAAAGGTAGGAAATCAATTGCAAGATATTCTTACCAGTCAATTTAAAATAGGCATTAGTGGTAACGAAATCTTATCAAAAAGTCGAGAGCAGGCATTACTGAGTGGCATTAAACCTATGATTTACAGTCATCCACTTGGCTATCATGGCCATGGTGCGGGTACTACAATTGGGAAGTGGGACTCTCAGCACGGTGTTGCAGGTGAAGGAGATAGGGTACTGCACGATAATACTGCTTATGCAATTGAATTAAATGCGACTGTATACAGTGAAGAGTGGCAAAAAGATGTGATGATCATGCTTGAAGAGAATGCATTATTCAGTCAAGGGAAGGTTGAGTATTTGGCGCCAAGGCAAAAACAGCTAATTTTAATCAATTATAAATAAAAAAGCTAAACTCAAAGGGAGTTTAGCTTTTTAATTAAATTCTTTTAATTGCTTAGAAACTAAAGCTTCATTGCCGGCGTTAAGTGTGGACGTACATCCGTTAAAATTTCTTTTAACAAACGTGGGCTACCCGCAACTATATTGCCATTTTTCGAATGATTGTGGCCACCAACAAAATCGGTAACTAAACCACCAGCTTCAATAACTAGTAATTCACCCGCTGAAGTATTCCAAGGTTTTAAGCCTAGTTCAAATAAGCCATCCATACGACCAGCCGCTATATAGGCTAAATCTAATGATGGACAGCCCGCACTACGAATATCAGCGGCTTTGCTGAATAATGCTTGGTACATAGCAAAGTAAGCATCACTGCTTGCTTTTTGCTTGTAAGGAAGGGCCGTAGCTAAAATGGTACCTGCTAGTTCTTTATGAGCTTTAATACGAACGCGTGAGCTGTTTAATTGAGCTCCTTTACCACGGCTGGCAGTAAACAATTCGCCACGAATTGGATCGTATATTACAGCTTGGTCTAATTTACCTTTAACTTTAAGGGCAATTGAAACGGAAAAATGAGGAATGCCTTTGACAAAATTAGTAGTACCATCGATAGGATCGATGATCCATTGGTAGTCAGAATCTTTACCCGCTAAAACACCACATTCTTCACCAACGATAGAATGTTCAGGATACGATTTACGTAACGTATCAATAATAATTTGTTCAGCTTCCAGATCAATATTTGTAACAAAATCAAATTTACCTTTCGCTTCTACTTCTACTTTATCAGTATTTTCGAAAGCTCTAGCAACAACAGAACCGGCGGCACGCGCAGCGCGTATCGCGATATTAAGCATCGGATGCATAATTGACTACCCTAATTTTTAAAAGAACAATTTAAACCGTTGCACCCGACAGGCACAACAAAACGGCGCGCAGTATATCAAAAGCTGATAACAAAAGCGAACCTTGGCTGAAATTGTATTTGTAAGGATTATTTATAGTTCAAAAATAAATGTTTGTCAGTTAAACCCTATATAAAAAAGAGGTTACAGGCGATTAACTCAATATACAGAAAATATATTTCTAATAAATAAATGAACTAAGCTTATCTGATAAATTGATCTTTATTGTAATCAATTCATGTTATTTTAGGCTACATAATCAGTGTACATGTGTTAAAATCGCGGAAAATTATCACCGAAGAAATAAACACATGTTAGATAATGTACGTATTGTTTTAGTAAATACTTCTGATTGCCGCAATATGGGCTCGGCGGCTAGAGCCATGAAAACCATGGGCCTTAAAAATTTGGTTTTGGTTGATCCAAAAGAAATGCCAAATGGTCAAGCACAAGCATTAGCAGCAGGTGCTACCGACGTACTTGCCAATGCTAAAGTCGTTGCAACAATGAAAGAAGCCATTGAAGATTGTGGTCTTGTTGTTGGTACCAGCGCTCGCTCTCGTACGTTGCCATGGCCAATGCTAGATCCTAGAGGTTGTGGTAAACAAATGTCACAAGAGGGGAAAGAATATCCTGTAGCGTTAGTCTTTGGTCGTGAAAGTAGTGGTTTAACCAATGATGAATTACAGTTATGCCATTATCATGTCGCTATTCCTGCCAACCCGGAATACAGCTCGTTAAACTTGGCAATGGCAGTGCAAACGCTAAGCTATGAAATTAGAATGAACTTCTTAGAAGCAGAACAAGCACAGTTTGACAAACAAGAAGTTGAGTCAGATTCTAGTGATTCTGAATTACAAGAAGGTGAGAGTAAATATCAACTGGTTGAAGAAACAGAGCGATTTTATGATCATTTTGAAAGTGCCCTGCAAAAAACCGGTTTCATTCAACCTAAGCATCCGGGCATAATTATGACCAAGGTACGCCGTTTATTTAACCGTGCTCGCCCAGATGGTAAAGAATTAAAAATGCTTCGAGGCATATTGGCCTCGATTGATAAATCAGTGAAAAATAAAGATTAGTTAATGATGGATATCGTTAATTAAGTTTTCGATAAACCAAACTATTAATAGGATTTACATGTTCAGCCGAATTCGAGAAGATATTAAAAGTGTGTTTGACCGCGATCCTGCGGCGAGAACCACATTTGAAGTATTAACCAACTACCCAGGACTTCATGCTATCTGGGGACACTGTATCTCAAATTGGCTATGGCAACGAAAATTTAAGTGGTTGGCTCGAACTGTTTCTACATTATTTCGCTGGTTAACTGGTGTCGAAATTCATCCCGGTGCGACTATTGGTCGACGGTTTTTTATCGATCATGGTATGGGAATTGTCATTGGTGAAACCGCCGAAATAGGTAATGATTGTACCGTTTATCATGGTGTAACTTTAGGTGGTACCAGCTGGAGTGCAGGTAAACGTCACCCTACCTTAGAAAATAATGTAGTTATTGGCGCCGGTGCTAAAGTCTTAGGACCATTGAATGTTGGTGCAAATGCACGTATAGGATCTAATGCGGTAGTAGTCAAAGATGTGCCTGAAGGGGCAACAGTTATCGGTATTCCTGGTCGCATCGTTAGTAACTCAAAAGATCCAAGTGCCAGTGAGCGCAGTAAACTGGCTAGTAAATATGGTTTTGACGCTTATGCTGTTGCAAGTGACAATCCTGATCCTGTCGCTAAAGCAATTGGTCGAGTTCTGGATCATGTACAGCTAATGGACTCAAAATTGCAAGAAGTGACAAAAGCCGTTAACGAAGTTGGTGGTAAAGTTTGTGAAGAAGAGTTACCACCATTGCACGTTAGTGAGTTTGTTGAAGATGAAAAAGCCGCAGCGAAACGTCGTAAATCTGAAAAAGAATCCTTCGATCCTACAATTTAACCTTGCCGTTTGTATAATACCTGAGTAAAATAGTCGGATATATAGTTGACTATTTTACAAGGTTAAGTAAAATGCGCTTGTAATGCCAATGAGTCAACTCGGTATAGTTACCAAATACAGACAATTATAAGTACTAAAACGTACAATTTGGTATATAAATTAAAGGTGAAATAATGAAATTAACTTCCAAAGGACGTTATGCAGTAACGGCAATGCTTGATGTAGCGATTCACGCTGAATCTGGCCCAGTGCCTTTGGCTGACATATCTGAGCGACAAGGCATTTCATTATCATATTTAGAGCAATTATTTTCCCGTTTACGTAAACATGGTTTGGTAAGCAGCGTGCGTGGTCCTGGCGGAGGCTACCGATTAGGTCGCTGTTCAGCTCAAATCGCTGTTAGCGATGTTATTAATGCTGTTGATGAGAGCGTTGATGCAACGAAATGTGGTGGCCGAGGTGATTGTCAAGCTGGTCAAAAATGTTTAACCCATGATTTATGGAACGATTTAAGTGATCGAATAGCAGATTTTTTAAGTAACATTACCTTGAGTGAACTTGTTCACCAAGGTGATGTACAACGAGTGTCAGAGCGTCAAGATGCAGTATATGCAGCAAACAGCAGCGACAAGCCTGTAGGCACTTTGATATCAACACGAAATATTATTAGCGAGTGGTAATTAAACCACCGTTTATTGAGAGAGAAAATTCATGAAGTTACCTATTTATCTTGACTATTCTGCCACAACACCAGCTGATAAGCGTGTTGCAGAAAAGATGATGCAATACATGACCACCGACGGCTTTTTTGGCAATCCGGCGTCACGTTCACATAAATTCGGCTGGCAAGCTGAAGAAGCAGTAGATATTGCTCGTAACCAAATTGCCGATTTAATTAATGCCGACCCTCGTGAAATTGTATTTACATCAGGTGCTACTGAATCAGACAACCTTGCTATTAAAGGTGCTGCGCATTTTTATAACAAACGCGGTAAGCACATAATAACCAGTAAAACAGAACATAAAGCGGTACTAGATACTTGCCGTGAATTAGAACGTCAAGGCTATGAAGTGACGTATTTAGATCCGGAAGTTAATGGCTTAATTGATCTTAATAAATTAGCAGCGGCAATGCGTGAAGATACTGTATTAGTAAGTATCATGCACGTAAACAATGAAATTGGTGTAATTCAAGATATCAATGAAATTGGTGAACTATGTCGTTCTCGTAAAATTATTTTCCATGTAGATGCCGCACAATCGGTTGGCAAAATACCAGTAGATATGCAGCAAACTAAAGTAGATTTATTGTCTATTTCTGCTCATAAAATGTATGGCCCTAAAGGTATTGGTGCCTTATATGTTCGTCGTAAGCCTCGTATTCGCTTAGAAGCTCAAATGCACGGTGGCGGTCATGAGCGTGGTATGCGCAGTGGTACACTTGCGACACATCAAATTGTTGGCTTTGGTGAGGCTTGTCGAATTGCAAAAGAAGAAATGGCACAAGATCTAGCTCATGTTACTGCAATGCGCAACCGTTTATGGGAAGGCGTTAAAGACATGGAACAAGTATTCATTAATGGCGACTCTGATAAACGTTACCAAGGTAACTTAAACATCAGCTTCAACTTTGTTGAAGGCGAATCATTAATTATGGCATTAAAAGATTTAGCAGTTTCATCTGGCTCAGCTTGTACATCAGCTAGCTTAGAACCTTCATATGTATTACGCGCATTAGGTTTAAATGATGAAATGGCACACAGTTCAATTCGGTTCAGCTTTGGTCGTTTTACTACCATTGAAGAAGTTGATTACGCGATTGATCTTATTCAAAAATCAATTAACCACTTACGTGAGATGTCACCGCTTTGGGAAATGTTCCAAGACGGTATCGATTTAGACACAGTAGAGTGGGCAGGACACTAGGCGCATAAGGCGACTAGTGCAATTACAGAATTTAGGGGCAAATTATGGCTTATAGCGAAAAAGTAATCGATCATTATGAAAATCCACGTAACGTAGGTTCATTTGATAAAAATGATCCTAAAATAGCAACCGGTATGGTTGGCGCGCCAGCGTGTGGTGATGTAATGAAACTGCAATTAAAAATTGATGAGCAAGGTATCATTGAAGACGCTAAGTTTAAAACTTATGGTTGTGGCTCTGCCATTGCGTCTAGTTCATTAGTTACCGAGTGGGTTAAAGGCAAGTCTATTGATGAAGCGGCCGAAATTAAAAACACTGCTATTGCAGAAGAGTTAGCATTACCTCCAGTGAAAATTCATTGTTCTATTTTAGCTGAAGATGCTATTAAAGCAGCAATCGAAGATTACAAAACAAAGCAAGGCTAGGCAAAAAATATGGCAATTTCAATGACGCCAGCGGCGACTGAGCGGGTTAGATCATTTTTACAAAACCGTGGTAAAGGTCTAGGCTTACGCCTGGGTGTTAAAACAACGGGGTGTTCAGGTTTAGCCTATGTATTGGAATTTGTTGACGAGCTAAATGTTGATGATGAAGTATTTAATTTTGACGATGTCAATATTATTGTCGACGGCAAAAGCTTAGTGCATATTGACGGTACACAACTAGACTTTGTTAAAGAAGGTTTGAACGAAGGCTTCAAATTTACCAATCCAAACGCCAAAGGCGAATGTGGTTGTGGCGAAAGCTTTAACGTATAACTTATCAAACTAGCGGACAACACCTTGAACTACTATCAATTATTTGGCTTAGAGGCTAAATTTAATCTAGATTTAACCGAGCTGTCTGCAACCTATCAAGCATTACAAAAAACGGTCCACCCAGACCGTTTTGCTCATTCTTCATCGCAAGAGCAATTATTAGCTGTGCAAAAATCTGCTGAGATAAATGACGCATTTCAAACGTTGAAACAGCCAATATTGCGTGGTGAATATCTGTTAAAATTACGCGGTACAGAACTTCCTTTAGAGCAAGAATCCTTTGGTGATGTAAGCTTTTTAATGGAACAAATGGAACTGCGAGAAATGCTTGGTGATATCGCTCATGCAGGTGATGTTGATGCCGCTATTTTTTCAGCACAAGAAACATTAGACGTACAGGCTCAGTATTTATGGCAGCAAGTTGAAAGCTTGTTGGCAGTAACTAGCCAAGCTGAAAACGTAAAGGCGAGCGAATTGATACGCAAATTAAAATTCTATCAAAAACTACAAATTGAATTAGATCGTATTGAAGACGATTTATTTGACTAAGTTAAAAAATTAATCACAAAAGATATAAAAAACATGGCTTTATTACAAATTGCTGAACCCGGACAAAGTACTGTTCCACATCAACACAGATTAGCGGCAGGTATCGATTTAGGTACTACCAATTCATTAGTGGCGAGCGTGAAAAGTGGTTTAGCAGAAACGTTAGCAGATTCAGAAGGTAATGATATTTTACCTTCAATTGTTAGTTATCAAAGTGACGCGGTTTTAGTTGGTAATGCAGCTAAAGCACATTCTATAAGCGACCCTGAAAATACAGTTGTTTCAGTTAAACGTTTAATGGGCCGCTCACTCGCTGATATCAATGCTAAATATCCGGCGCTGCCTTATCAGTTTTGTGGAGAAGATTCACATCCATCGTTAAATACTCGCAGTGGACCTATGAACCCGGTACAAGTATCGGCTGAAATTTTAGCAAATCTGGTAGAACGAGCTAAGCACTCTTTAGGTGGCGAATTAGAAGGCGTTGTTATTACCGTTCCTGCATATTTTGACGATGCTCAACGTCAAAGTACCAAAGATGCGGCGACCATTGCCGGCGTTAATGTATTACGTTTATTAAATGAGCCAACCGCAGCAGCTGTAGCTTATGGTTTAGATAGTGGCCAGGAAGGTGTTATTGCTGTTTTCGATTTAGGTGGTGGTACTTTTGATATCTCTGTATTGCGCTTAGCAAAAGGTGTCTTTGAAGTATTAGCTACCGGTGGTGATTCAGCCTTAGGTGGTGATGACTTTGACTTAATCTTAGTTGAACACATTCTTGAGCAAGCGAACTTACAGCGTCCTTTATCCAGTTCAATGGAACGCCAAGTACTTCAACAAGCCTGTACTGCCAAAGAACAACTTACTGATAAAGAACAAGTTAGCATAGATTTAGCGTTAGAATCAGGCGCTGATTTTACTTGTCAGCTAACCCGCGAAACATTTAACCAATTAATTAAACCTTTAGTTACAAAAACATTACGCGCTTGTCGTCGTTCTTTAAAAGATGCCGATGTTAGTATTAGTGATGTAAATGAAGTGATTATGGTTGGTGGTTCTACTCGAGTGCCATTAGTTAGAACTGAAGTTGGTAATTACTTCAATCGTCCGCCATTAACCTCAATTGATCCTGATAAAGTAGTCGCTATTGGCGCCGCTATTCAAGCGGATGTGTTAGCCGGTAATAAACCTGACAGTGACATTTTATTGCTTGACGTTATTCCATTATCGCTAGGTTTGGAAACCATGGGCGGCTTGGTTGAAAAGGTTATTTCACGTAACACTACAATTCCTGTTGCCAAGGCACAAGAATTTACCACCTTTAAAGATGGTCAAACAGCGATGGCAATACATGTATTGCAAGGCGAACGTGAATTGGTTGAAGACTGTCGTTCACTAGCTAGGTTTGAATTAAGGGGCATTCCGGCAATGACCGCAGGTGCTGCGCATATCCGCGTAACATTTAAAGTTGATGCCGATGGATTATTAAGTGTTAGCGCCATGGAAAAATCTACTGGCGTAGAGTCTTCTATCGAAGTTAAACCATCATTTGGGCTTGATGAAAATGACATAATTACCATGTTAAAAGATTCAATGAGTAACGCTAAAGAAGATATGGATGCGCGTATGCTTAAAGAGCAGCAAGTAGAAGCGGCTCGTGTTTTTGAAAGCGTTACTGCCGCCATCGGTGAAGATGGCCAACGATTACTTACAGAGCAAGAGCTTGCGGAAATAAATTCCGCACTTTCTAATTTACTTACAATTAGTCAAACGTCAAATATTGCGGCAATAGAAGTTGCGATAGCGGCGGTTGATAAAGTTACAGCGACTTTTGCTGAGCGTCGTATGGATTCTTCCATCCGCACCGCTTTAGCAGGTCATTCGGTAGACGAGGTTTAATCATGCCACAAATTATCTTTCTTCCTAACGAAGAATTATGCCCAGAAGGTTTAGTAGTTGAAGCTGAAAAGGGCGAAACAGTGCTAAATGTTGCGTTAAAAAATGACATTGGCGTTGAACATGCTTGTGAAAAAGTATGTGCTTGTACCACTTGTCATATGATCATTCGTGAAGGTTTTGATTCACTAGATGAAAGTGATGAGCTCGAAGACGATATGCTTGATAAAGCTTGGGGTTTAGAGCCTGAATCACGTTTAGGTTGCCAAGCCATCATCACTGACGAAGATTTAGTCGTCGAAATACCCAAATACACCGTTAATATGGTTAGTGAAAACCACTAATTAATTATAAAAGTATTGAATATAAAGGCTGAAACCCAAAAGTTTCAGCCTTTTTAATATGTGAGTCTTAAGTTGTTTTGTTATGCAGTTCAAGCGCCTGTCTGATAGGCGCTGGCATTTCTGTTGATTGACGTGTCAGCGGGTCAAAAAACACTTCAACAGTTTCATATGTTGCATGTATTTCCATCGTATCCGCATGTAAAATTCTCTCGATAAAAGTACAGCTTTTATTACCAATGCGGGCTAGCACGCTATCTACAACAATCAAATCTCCTGCAACGAGTTCCCGCTGAAACTGCAGTTTTGCTGAAGCGGTTACGGTATGTACGCCAAATTCTTTTTGCATTTTTTGGTGACTGCCCCAGTAAAGCGGCCATAAATGAAATGCTGCATCATCAAAAAAATGACTATAAAAGCGGACATTCATATGCCCAAAGCTGTCACAATACCAGGGATGCACAACTCCACGGAGAATTTCGAGTGGATCAGACATAATTAATCTTCTCCTATATATTATTAAACTGATTAGTAATCATCGAGATAGGGGGCGGTAATGCATTCTAAGTTACAGATAACGGCGCAAAAAATGCGCCGTTTACTAAATAAAAGAATGCTTAAGACACCATTGAGTGAGGGTCTATTACAAACTTCTTCGCCGCGCCATGATCAAAAGCTTCATATCCTTGTGGTGCGCCATCAAGTGAAATTACTTGCACGTTAACCGCCTTAGCTATTTGAACTTTATCCCACAAAATGGCTTGCATCAGGTTGCGATGATACTTCATCACCGGGCATTGACCGGTAACAAAATAATGTGATTTGGCCCAACCAAGACCAAAATTCATGCTAAGTTGTCCGGTTTTGGCCGCTTCAGTAGAGGCACCAGGATCACCAGTGACATAAAGTCCTGGAATACCAATACCACCGCCTGCACGAGTAACTTCCATCATAGTATTAAGTACAATTGCTGGCTGTTCTTTATGATGACTACAGCCATGGCTGTGAGCTTCAAAGCCAACACAATCGACAGCAGCATCAACTTCAGGCACACCTAGTATTTGTTCGATCATGTCTGGTACGGTCGCATCTTGGCGTAAATCAATGGTTTCGCAACCAAAGCTACGTGCCTGGGCTAGACGATCCGGGTTCATGTCACCAACAATGACACAAGCCGCGCCAAGTAATTGCGACGATGCAGCAGCCGCAAGACCAACTGGACCTGCACCGGCAATATAAACCGTAGCACCAGGAACAACACCAGCCGTTACTGCACCATGGTATCCGGTGGGGAAAATATCAGAGAGCATGGTTAAATCACGGATTTTTTCTAACGCTTGATCTTTATCTGGAAATTTTAACAGATTAAAGTCAGCATATGGCACCATCACATATTCAGATTGACCGCCAACCCAGCCGCCCATATCAACGTAACCAAAGGCAGCACCTGCGCGACCTGGGTTAACGTTTAAACAAATACCTGTGTTTCCTTCACGACAGTTTCGACAACGACCACAGGCGATATTAAATGGTACGGAGACAATGTCACCAACATCTAAAAATTCAACGTCACTACCTTTTTCGATGATCATACCGGTAATTTCATGACCTAAAACAAGTCCTGGTTCGGCAGTAGTACGACCGCGTACCATATGTTGGTCACTGCCACAGATATTTGTGGTCACTACTTTTAAAATAACCCCGTGCTCGCATTTGCGGTTGCCAATGGCAAGCTTAGGGTAGGCAATATTTTGAATTTCAACATTTCCCGGGCCTGTGTAAACAACGCCGCGGTTTCCATGATTTGAACACATATCAAGCTCTCTTGTTGGTTAAATGACGCTAACAATATTTTTTTGATGGTTTGTTTTGGTCATTAATTAAGGATCAAAGCCACTTCCTATCGTTATTTAAATAGTTGTTGGCTTAGGTGAAAAAACACATAGGTCAGAGTAACGTTTTGCTACTTATATCGGCATATCTGAAAAAGACATCGGCATGTCTGAAACAGACAAAAACTGATTTTTGAAGAATGTCTAGAAAAAGGTAACCAACGACAAACTTTAATAATATTAATTTAAACTTAGTCGTTGGTTTTTGCTGCTAGAAGTGCGTTAAGTGGTTGTGCTTGTTAGCTTACTTGGAAAAGACTACTGTTTTTTTACCATGCATGAAAATTCGATGTTCGATATGGCAACGTACCGCGCGAGATAGTGTTAAACATTCGATATCACGCCCTTTAGCCGCTAAGTCCTGAGGGTAGTAGCAGTGATCAACAGTCTCGACGCCTTGGCTAATGATCGGCCCTTCATCGAGATCATCACTCACGTAATGCGCCGTGGCGCCAACTAATTTAATGCCACGATCATAGGCTTGATAATAAGGTCTAGCGCCTTTAAAACCAGGCAACAACGAATGATGAATGTTAATGGCTTTACCGGCAAGCTTTTCACACATGTCACTAGAGAGTACTTGCATGTAACGAGCTAATACCACTAAGTCCGCTTCACAATCTTGAATTATTTGCCAAACTTTGGCTTCTTGCTCAGGTTTGGTTTCCTTACTTATTGGCAAATGGTAATAAGGAATGCCATGCCATTTTGCCAGCTCTTTTAAATCAGGGTGATTAGAAATGATCGCTGGAATTTCAATATCAAGATCGCCAGTTCGATAACGGTATAATAAGTCATTCAGACAATGATCGTGTTTTGACACCATGATCACCACTTTTGATTTATAAGAGCTTGATGCCAGTTGCCATTGCATCTCAAATTCACCGGCTCGTTGTTCGAACTCTTGGCAAAAATTTTCTCGGTTAAATTCTGTCTCTGTATCGGATCTAAACTCTATGCGAATGAAAAAACGATCTTCAGCAGTATCATCAAACGAGTGAATCTCATTAATATAAAACCCCTGTTCATACAAAAAACGGGTCACCACGTCAACCGTCCCAGGTCGGCTAGGGCAGTCTGCGGTGATAATGTGGGTTTGTGGTACTGGTTTGATATCGGACATTTTGATCCTCTATTTTAATTTAAAAAACCGCTTGGTTTGATTAATGCAAACTTGAGCGGCTTTATTATTGTCGTTATCTCTCCCCTTAAACCGTTAAAACAGTTAGCTTAAGGGGAGGTTAGGGTTATTTAAACAATAGTCAGGCCGTATTCTTGGCTGCCTTGTTGGATCCATAACCAAATATAGTCAGAAAAACTGCGGCGTACAACTAATTGAAATTTGTTTTCACTGACTCGCAAAATATGTGCGCCAGCCTTGGCGAAGGTGGTACCTATGACTTTGCCAACAGGAAAACTATCCAAATGTAGATCATAACCAGTCGATTTCTTCATTAGTTCAACAACATTGCTGCCGCTCAATTCAAGAATGGTTTGCGCGCCACTAATATCACTGACCGCAAAGTGACCTTTGAGATATGAGCGGAGTTTTTGCTCGACATCATATTCGCTGCCTGAAGCAACAACAATCAGCCACTCATCAGGCGCTAACCACATTATCTGGGCGAGGTCGCTCTTAGCACTGCTACAAGGAGTAACTGGCAGCGCTACTCCTAAGGCTTCTTGCACGCCGGCCAAAAACTCGACATCTTGAGCATTGCCACGTAAGTTAAGGTGACCTAAAAATGCCGCCTCATGTAAGACAATACCACCTGAATTTGATTGGCCAATTAGCTGGTCAAGTTGGGCATGGTGCAACGGCGATTCTACATGTACTGAATTAGACATTTTGACGGTCTCCCTTTGGATCATAAAATACTGGGCTGCAAATTTCAGCTTCAACAGTAGTGCCATCACTTAATGGCAAAAATACACTCTGTCCCTTGCGGTCAATACCACCTTTAACTACGGCTAAAGCAAAAGAGTAGCCCATGCAAGCACTGTAATAGCTTGAGGTTACATGACCGACCATTTTCATTGGAATACTTTGGTTTTTCTCAAACACAATTTGCGCGCCTTCTGGCAAGACAAAGTTTGGATCTTTTGGTTTTAAACCAACCATTTGTTTGCGATCATCACGTTTGTTGTCATAGCGGGTCCAAGAACGTTTGCCGATAAAGCTAAATTCTTTCTTCTTGCCGACTACCCAGTCCATGTCTAAATCTTGTGGTGTAACCGAGCCATCGGTGTCTTGTCCAACAATGATGAAACCTTTCTCTGCACGTAAAATGTGCATAGTTTCGGTGCCATAAGGAGTAATATTAAATTCTTCTCCCGCAGCCATCACCGCTTTCCAGGTATGCATACCGTAGTTGGCTTGTACGTTAATTTCAAAAGACAACTCGCCGGTAAAAGAGATGCGGAAAATTCGCGCCTTAACGCCAGCAACCTCAGCCGCGCGCCAGTCCATATACTTGAAACTGTCGTTGCTTACATCAATGTCACAGATTTTTTCGAGCACTTTACGTGCATTAGGACCTGATATTGTCATTGTTGACCAATGATCAGTCACCGTTGAGAAATAAACCTCAAGCTCAGGCCATTCAGTTTGATGCCACAACTCTAACCATTGCAACACACCTGCGGCGCCGCCTGTGGTTGTGGTCATGATAAAACGATTTTCATCAAGACAGACTGTAACCCCATCATCAAAGACCATACCGTCTTCTTTACACATTACTCCATATCGACATTTTCCAACGCCTAACTTACTCCATGGGTTGGTATAAACACGGTTTAAAAATTCTCGCGCGTCTTTACCTTGAATATCAATTTTACCTAAGGTGGAGGCATCTAGAATACCGACGCTATTACGCGTAGCTAAACACTCACGTTCAAGGGATTCTTGCATGGTTTCCCCAGGTTGTGGGAAATACCAAGGACGTTTCCACTGGCCAACATCTTCAAACTCGGCGCCATTGTCAAGGTGCCATTTGTGCATTGCACTAAAACGCGCAGGATCAAACAAGTGCTTAACATCGGCGCCGGCTAAGGCACCAAACGTTGTTGGCGTGTACATTGGACGGAAGATGGTTGTGCCGGTTTCAGGAATTGTTTTTCCTAACGATTTGGCCGTGATGGCCATGCCGTTAATATTGCCCAGCTTGCCTTGATCGGTACCAAAACCTAACGCGGTATAGCGCTTTACATGCTCGATAGACTCAAAACCTTCACGGTTTGCCAGCTCGATGCCAGCCGCGGTCACATCATTTTGATAGTCGACAAATTGCTTTGGCGCTCGGCTGGTTTTTTTACTGTGCGGCACGTGGAATAATGCCATTGATGCATCTTCTTTTGGATCGCTGGTTTGCGGTAATGTGCCGCTGAAACTGCCTTCACCTTTGCCTGCCGCTTGAGCAGCTACCGCGCCAGTAGTAAAGCCATCACTGATCACTTTCGATAAGGCGTAAACGCCTTCAAGCCCACCGCAAATATGTTGCTGTTGTACAGTTTCACCCGGTACAAAACCTGCGATGTCTTCATTCCATACCGGACGAGAGCCAGTATGTGATGATAGATGGATAACCGGGCTCCAACCGCCAGAGCTGGCGACAGTGTCACAAGCAATATGTTTTGCGGTGCCGGTAACACTATGATTCACAGCATTGATTGGTGCAATATCAACACCTTTAACGCGTTTGCTACCGCTTACTTCGATAACCGCGTGACCAAAGATGACGTTTATGCCTAATTTTTGGGCTTTTTTAACCAATTCACCATTTGACGATTCGCGGGTGTCAACAATGGTGACAACCTTGCGTCCTGCCTGATGCCAGTCGATCGCCGTTTTGTACGCATTGTCATTGGTGGTCATTAACACCAATTCTTTGCCAGGCACAACATCATAGCGATTAATATAGGTAGAAACCGCATTCGCTAACATACAACCTGGTACGTCATTGTTACCATAGACCAAAGGACGTTCATGAGCACCAGTGGCTAAAATCACTTGTTTTGCTCTGACTTTGTGTACTCGTTGACGCGTGCTTTGTAGCTGATTTTCACCTAAATGATCGGTGCGGCGCTCGTTAATACCCACTAGGTTGTGATCGTAATAACCAAAAACCGTACTGCGTGGTAATAATAAAACGTTGTCCATGGCAGCAAGTTGAGCGACAGTTTTTTCAACCCATTGGCTTGGTAGCTCACCATCTATTTGCTGTTTAGAGCATAATAAACTGCCGCCAAATTCGTTTTGCTCGTCACTAATGATCACCCGTGCGCCAGTTTGTGCAGCAGACAGTGCTGCCGCTAACCCCGCAGGGCCGCCACCAACAATCATCACATCACAGTGATGGTGCATTTTGTCATAGCTGTCTGGATCGTTTTGTTGCGGGCTAGCACCTAAGCCTGCGCCTTTGCGGATCAAATGTTCATAAGACATCCATAATGACTGAGGAAACATAAAGGTTTTGTAATAAAAACCTGGTGGCATCATTGACCCACCTAGCTTGCCCACCGTTGACATTAAATCAAAGTCAACATTCGGCCAGCCGTTGGTAGAACTTGCCGCCAGCCCTTGATAAAGATCGGTTTGCGTAGCACGTGGGTTCGGAATAGTAGTGGCTTGCGTTGAACCAATTTGAAAAATTGCATTTGGCTCTTGTGAGTCACTGGTAATAATACCGCGCGGCCGTGAGTATTTAAAACTACGGCCAACTACATCAACACCATTGGCCAGCAAAGCTGACGCCACGGTATCACCTTCAAAACCTTGAAACTCTTTGCCGTTGAAGGTAAAGGTTAACGTGCGGTTGCGATTAATGCGCTTGCTGCTTGCAGCGATTCGATTAACTTGGCTCATGATTGGCCCTCTTCACTAGCGGTGACACTGGGTTTTAGACCCATTTTGTATGTTTCCATGATCTGATAAGTCACGGTATTTCTGGTCATGTTAAAATATTTTCGACAACCAGCAGCGTGCAGCCACATTTCGTGGTGCAAACCGCGTGGGTTTTTACGGAAAAATAAGTATCGTGCCCATTGTTCATCGGACAATTCTTCTGGGTTTAGTGGACGCTCGATATGTGCTTGTCCTGCCGGACTAAACTCTTCTTCTTCGCGCATCTCTTCACAATAAGGACAGTGGATAAGTAACATAAATAATTCCTCTTAGTGGGCAACGCCGGCCGCACCGTGTTCGTCAATTAGTTCGCCAGAAGTAAAGCGGTCGATGCTAAATGGTTTTGCTAACGGATGTGGCTCATCGTGGGCAATAGTATGGGCAAACACATGACCTGCACCAGGCGTAGCTTTGAAACCACCGGTACCCCAACCACAGTTAAAGTAGAGGCCCTTAATATGTGTTTTAGAAATAATCGGACAAGCGTCAGGGCAGGTATCAACAATACCGCCCCATGCGCGATTGAGTCGTACACGACTAAAAATTGGGAACATTTCGATAATTGCAGCAATGGTATGCTCAACGACATTGAATGAACCACGTTGACCATATCCTGTATAGCCATCGATACCCGCACCAATGACCAAATCACCTTTATCTGATTGACTCACATACCCATGTACATGATTTGACATCACGACGGTATCCAAAATTGGTTTTAGTGGCTCTGACACCATCGCTTGCAGAGGATGTGATTCAAGCGGTAATTCCATACCAACCATTTTGGCGATCACACTTGAGTTACCCGCGGCCACACAAGCGACCTTGCTAGCTGAGATAAAACCACGATTGGTTTCAACACCTTCTACTGCTCCATCTTTACGACGAATACCGGTTACTTCAGTTTGTTGCAATAAATCAACGCCTAATGCATCTGCCGCACGGGCAAAACCCCAAGCGACGGCATCGTGGCGCGCAGTACCTGCACGAGCTTGCCATGAAGCCCCCATTACCGGGTAACGTGCGCCTTTAGAACAATCTAAAATAGGCACCATTTCTTGTACTTGTGCGGTGGTAAGAACTTCACCATCAATGCCGTTCAGACGGTTGGCATTAACGCGACGTTCGATGTCGCGCATGTCTTGCAGCGTATGGCCAAGGTTCAATACACCACGTTGACTAAACATCAGGTTGTAGTTCAGCTCTTGGGCCAGACCTTCCCATAGTTTTAATGAGTGTTCATATAAGTGCGACGCTTCGTCCCATAAATAGTTAGAACGTACTATGGTGGTATTACGGGCGGTATTACCACCACCAAGGTAGCCTTTTTCAATCACAGCAATGTTAGTGATACCATGTTCTTTGGCTAAGTAATAGGCTGTCGCCAGACCATGTCCACCACCACCGATGATCACTACGTCATAATGTTTTTTGGGAGTAGGATTACTCCAAACCCGTTGCCAGTTCTCGTGGTAGCTTAACGAGTGTTTTAACAAGCCAAATCCTGAATATTGTTGCATGGTCTTACCCTTTTCTAAATTGCATTATTGGACGAACAAGGTGACCTAAATTACTTAGGTCACCGGTGTATCAATTAACGATACACAGGGTTTTGGTCACATAAGTCCAACACTTTATTACGTACATCCGTAATCGTTTGTTCATTGTCAATGTCGTCTAACACATCACAAATCCAACCTGTTAGTTCAGCCGACTCATTAATACCAAAGCCACGACTGGTGATTGCTGGTGTGCCAATGCGTAGGCCACTAGTAACAAACGGTGATTGTGGATCGTTCGGCACTGAGTTTTTATTAACTGTGATATTGGCACGGCCTAGGGCGGCATCGGCGTCTTTACCTGTAATGCCTTTATCGATTAAATCAAGTAAAAACAAATGATTATCAGTACCACCAGAGACAACGTTATAACCACGTTGCTGGAATACTTTTGCCATCTCACGAGCATTGTCGATGACTTGTTGCTGATACTCTACATAACCACCAGATAATGCTTCTTTAAACGAAATTGCTTTCGCGGCGATAACGTGCATTAATGGTCCACCCTGGCCGGCAGGAAATACCGCTGAGTTTAATTTTTTGGCAAGTTCATCATTTTGTTTCGCCAAAATTAGTCCACCACGTGGGCCACGCAATGTTTTGTGGGTTGTGGTGGTAACTACATCCGCAATAGGCACTGGGTTAGGGTATAGGCCTGCTGCGACTAAACCGGCTACGTGCGCCATATCGACAAAAAACCAAGCGCCAATGCTGTCAGCAATGTCACGAAAACGTTGCCAGTCAACAACACGTGAATATGCAGAGAAACCAGCAATGATCATTTTCGGTTGATGTTCTTTGGCAAGGCGTTCTACTTCCTCGTAGTCAATTTCACCGGTTGCTTCATTTAAACCGTACTGCACTGAGTTATATATTTTACCGGAGAAACTTACTTTCGAACCATGGGTTAAATGACCGCCATGAGCTAAACTCATACCAAGTACAGTTTCACCTGGTTTTAATAGCGCCATAAATACCGCAGCATTGGCTTGTGAACCAGAGTGCGGTTGCACATTGGCATAGTCGGCGCCGAATAACTCTTTGGCACGATCAATGGCCAGTTGCTCAATAACATCTACGTGTTCACAACCGCCGTAGTAACGTTTGGCTGGATAACCTTCAGCGTATTTGTTGGTAAGTTGAGTGCCTTGAGCTTCCATAACCCTAACACTGGTATAGTTTTCTGATGCTATCAACTCAACGTGATCTTGTTGACGCTTGTCTTCTTGCTGAATTGCTTGCCAAATGTTGTCGTCGAAGCCTGCTATTTGATCATTTTTATAAAACATTTCACTTCCTTTGCGTCAAAACACGCCGTAGTTTATTTATTGAGGTTAGATTCGATACTAGCTTGCAATATAGGGGGTAACCATTCCGCTAACGTCTTGGTTACATCTATTTACGACATAAAAATTAACGTCGTAATTGAACTATAAATCGCATCTCTAATTGTTTGATATGTGTATCGGTTATCAAGTTTTATGCCGTTTTGGCAAAGTTAATATTCAACCGAAACGTCGCCCTGAGGTACACTACAACAGCTTAAAATGTAACCATCAGCAACATCTTCATCTGTGATGCCACCGTTATGTGACATTACTACTTCACCTTGAGTTTTTTTAACTTTACAGGTGCCACATATGCCCATACCGCAGGCTTTAGGGATGTGCAGGCCAACTTTTGAGGCGGCCGAATGAACCGTGTCACCTGATTTGATTTTGACTATTTTACCGGTCTTGCTAAATTCAACTTCGAGTAGGTCATTATCATCAATTGATACTCCTGCGGCATTTTCGGCTTGCTGTTCGGCGTCAAGTTTTGCTTCTTCTGGTGGCGCACCAAAACTTTCTTCATGGTAGTTCGCCATGTCAAACCCGAGACGTTCGAGCATTTTTTTAACTGCCGTCATATAAGGCGTTGGCCCACAACAATATACTGTGCGGTCCATGAAGTCTGGTGCGATTATTCGTAGCTTATGCTCATCGAAGAAACCGGTAAAACCGCTCCAGCTTTCGCCAATGTCATATTTCTCACAAATTAAATTGAGATTGAAGTTAGTTATTCTGGAATCCATGTACTCAAGTTCGCGACGATAAATGATGTCGCTAGGAGTGCGGGCACTGTGGGCAAAGATCATATCGACTTCACCATTGGTATCAAACCACCAACGAGCCATTGACATCACCGGTGTAATACCAACTCCTCCAGAGAGTAATAAAACTTTTTCTGCACTGATATCAATACAGTTGAAGATACCTACAGGGCCATGTACTGCAATTTGATCACCTTGTTGAAGGTTGTCGTGCAGCCAATTTGAAACTTGCCCTCCTGGTGCACGCTTTACTGTGATTGAAAAACTGTAAGGAACCGAAGGCGATGACGAAATAGTGTAACTACGTAATACCTGAACGTCATCGATCTCTAATTCTAGGGTTACGAATTGGCCTGGTTTGAAAAAATGCATCACTGGCTTAGTACTGGCAAAACAATAAGTGCGTACATCAATGGTTTCGTCAATCACTTTGACGCATACGACGTCGTGACGACCATTTGTCCATGCTTGAGTGTTAACGGCTTGCTGAAAGGTATTTGTCATAATAAAAGGCCTGAATATTATATTTATGGTCATACAATAGCTTTGAGTGCTTATTTGCCGCTTAACTAAAAACGACATTGATATAGTCGTTTTTGCCATATCAAGTCTTCATCCTGCTGATGTAAATGTTGATCTAGATCAATTTCTTTAGGAATTACTATTTTTGGTCGGTATTAATAAGTTTTTAAGTCGTTTTTAGATAAATCGATTGACGCGGTGGGACTCAATATCTTAACCAAGAAAGAATGCGAACATCTCGTTGGTTTAAGTTGTTCATTATCTAAATAAACATCGACATCAAGTGTTGTCGATTATTAAGCATTAAGGAATTATTCATGACATGTTCACATGAACAACAAAATTTACTGGTTACTTCAGAAAGTCAGTCGGCAAAGGCCGTTGCTGATACATTAGAAAGGCATCCAATAACTTTTTCTTTACCACAGCAGTTTTATACCGATGCAGATGTTTTTCAGGTAGAAATGGAACAAATTTTTTACAAGGAATGGTTGTTTGTCGGCATTACTGGGGAAATCCCGGACAATGGCAATTTTATTACTTTAGATATTGGTGATAATCCGATCACCGTGATAAGAGATCAAAATGGTGAAGTGCGCGCTTTTCATAATACCTGTCGCCACCGCGGCTCTAAAATTTGCTTAGTTAAACAAGGGAAAGTACCTAAGTTAGTATGTCCTTATCATCAATGGACTTACGAATTAGATGGCGATTTACTCTTTGCCGGTACAGAAATGGGCGATGATTTCGATAAGAATGATTATGGTCTGCATAAAGTTAATTGTCGCGTTGCTGGTGGTTATATTTTTGTTTCGCTAAGTGATAACCCAACTAATATTGATGGCTTCTTTGACGATTTAACTCATTACCTGGAACCTTATGATTTAGATAATTGTAAGGTCGCCGTCGAAAGTACCTTAATTGAAGATGCTAACTGGAAGTTAGTGATTGAGAATAACCGTGAATGTTACCATTGTAACGGTAACCACCCAGAATTATTGAATACTTTACTAGAGTGGGACGACACCGAAGATCCACGCGCAAGTGATGAATTTAAAGCACAAGTAGCGGCCAAACAAGCAATGTGGGAAGAAGAAGGCATTCCTTATAAGCATGTTTCTCATGGTCATGGCTTACGTAACCGTATAGTTCGAATGCCGTTACTCGAAGGAACCGTGTCGATGACGATTGATGGTAAAGCGGGTTGTAAAAAATTAATGGGCCGTATTAAAAACCCAGATCTGGGCTCAATGCGAATTTTACATCTACCAAATTCGTGGAATCACGCGATGGCAGATCATTTAATTGCTTTTCAGGTACTGCCGCTAGGACCGCAAAAAACACAAGTAACCACTAAGTGGTTAGTTCATAAAGACGCAGTGGAAGGTGTTGATTATGACGTAGAACACCTACGCCGAGTTTGGGACGCAACCAATGAACAAGATCGAACGTTAGCTGAAAACAACCAAAAAGGGATTAATTCTAAGGCTTATCAGCCAGGACCTTACTCAACCACTTATGAGTTCGGTGTGGTTAATTTCATCGATTGGTTTAGCGATACTATGCAAAAAAACATCAACTCTTCATCTTAAATGGTTAGTCTGATAAAGGCGTTAATAAACGCCTTTTGATTAAAAATATGGTTATACTTTTTTAACTTTGTTATGGGGTAAATCACAGTTCGCCCTAAAATCCAGTGATATAATCACTGGATTTTTTTTCTTCAGGGAGGAATGTTTTAACCTCCTTACAGAACTCTTACTTATGTTAAATCATTTTAAACTTTCTATAAGTCGGTACATGTCATCTGGGTGTCGCATTTAGATAGTTTGATCTAAATCAACTCTGACTTAATGGAATCAGTTGGTGTTTTCAGCCATTAAGTTGGCTACATATGTGTATTTTAAGTGTGACTCAAACTATAATTGAGTCATTAACTTTTAATAATAAATGTGAGTGAACACCCTTCATCCAGATGGTTATAAACTGGTAGCCTAACTAACAGTTTATAGACATCTTTACTTTTACTTATAACAACTAAAAAAAGGTGGTTTATCATGGTGGCGAATCATGGTCTGTTAAAAGGCATGAATCCAGTTTCAACACTTGTATCGATGGCAATTATCATGCTGTTTGTTTTGGCCGGTGTATTTTTTACCGAACAATCGGCAACGGTATTTAATGCGATATCAGGTTGGATCTTGGCTTATCTTAAATGGTATTACATTGGCATTGTCGCAATATTCTTATTTTTCTGTATCTGGCTGGCATTTAGTCGCTACGGTAACTTACGTTTAGGTGATGATGACTCAACACCTGAATATAGTAACTTTTCCTGGTTTGCAATGCTGTTTAGTGCCGGAATGGGGATAGGTTTAGTGTTTTGGTCTATTGCCGAACCTATTTACCACTTTCAAAGTAATCCGTTTATCACTGAGGGATTAACCGCGGAAGCGGCACAAGTTGCTATGCGTCTGACCTTTTTCCATTGGGGACTTCACCCATGGGCAATTTATGTAATTGTTGGTTTGTCGTTATCTTATTTTTCTTATCGAAAGAAGCTACCTTTGACCATCCGCTCTGCACTTTACCCGTTAATTGGCGATAAAATGTATGGACCTGTTGGTCATGCGGTTGATGTGCTTGCTGTATTTGGTACCGTATTTGGTGTAGCAACGTCGTTAGGTTTAGGGGTTACTCAAATGAACACCGGCCTTAATACCATGTTTGGTATGGACGTGTCTCTTGGTAATCAAATTATGCTTATTGCCGTTATTTCCGCTGTAGCAACAATCTCTGTAGTATCAGGTGTTGGTAAAGGTGTGAAAATTTTATCGGAAGTAAATATGTGGCTAACGATTGGTATTTTAGTGTTTTTACTTTGTTTTGGTCCTACTCGTTATTTACTTGGCAGCTTACTGCAAAATACCGGCGATTATTTAGGGAATGTATTATCTCTAAGTACATGGACTGATGCGAACGACAACAGTCAGTGGCAATCTTGGTGGACCGCATTTTATTGGGGCTGGTGGATGGCCTGGGCACCATTTGTAGGTATGTTTATTGCGCGTATTTCTAAAGGTCGCACTATTCGTGAGTTTATTGTTGGCGTATTGCTGGTACCAACCATGCTAGGTTTTGTTTGGTTAACTTTGTTCGGTAGCACTGCTATTTATCTAGAGTTGTTCCATCAAATTACCAATGAAGCGGGTGAGGTGGTTGCGGCTGTTGGACAAGCGGGCATTGTTGACGCAGTTAAGGCTGATGTAACCCAAGCCTTGTATGTGACGTTAGACAAGCTTGATGCTGGCTTTATCGGTACTATCGCGGCATTCCTGGCAACTCTGTTGATTGCCACATATTTCATTACCTCATCAGATTCTGGCACCTTAGTAGTCACTACGATTTTATCAATGGGTGATTCACACCCACCAACCAGTCATCGAGTATTCTGGGGCTTGGGTGAAGGTGCTGTTGCTGCCATATTATTAATGGTTGGCGGGTTAAAGGCTCTGCAAACAGCCTCAATTACCGCAGCACTACCATTCTCATTTGTGATGATAATTATGATGTGGGGTTTGATAAGGTCGCTGAAGCAGGAGGGGGTGGTCCCTTTGGTACATCGCCAATCTAAACTAAGTAGTACCTAACTACGATTTCAGATTGGTTGTTTAATGATTGAAAAGCCAGAGCAGTAACATGCTCTGGCTTTTTTCACTTCAAGGATGAAGTGATGCAAACTGCTTTGATAGCATGTCCATTGTTTCTTATCCGTCTCTTAAGTGCGATTAACTGAAATAGAAAAAATACACCGTCATATAAAGGTTTTGTCAATTAATACAAGCAGAAAATGCAATTTTCGGATCGTATTTCTTAAAGTCACTACAAAGTGACTCATATCATGAGTCACTTAGAGCTTACTTTATATTAAGATCTACTAAATCAGGCAAGAACCTTCATGCCAAGAGCTTTAATATTCATGACCCAAGGATGGTGATACTCTTCAAAACCTGTAATCTTTGGTGGTGGAAAGCTCTGATCTGCGAAAGTGCCGATTTTGATTCCAATACGAGAATTATCTGTATCTGCCGTGTAGTAAACTGTCGATGCGCATTCTGGGCAGAAATAGTATGTAGCGCCCTGATCGGCACAAGTTCGATATGGAACTGGCTTATCTCCAGGAAACTTCCATGTAGAAGATTTACCTTGAATTGTTAACTCTTCACGGGGAAATCTCGCTTGCACGCTAAAAGCACTACCTGATTGTTTTTGACATAAGTAGCAATGACATAAGGAAACACGTTCAGGGTCAGGACCAACATGCGTTACAGTTAACTGCCCACAATTACATGAAGCTGTACGCGTTTTTATTGAAGTATCACGAGTTTCTTCCTTAGTAGGAGAAACTCCTGCTCTAACATTAGCAGCTATTAATGCCGAGCCTAAGAGAGAAGCCCCTCCAGCCAATAGAGTTCGTCGAGTAAGTTTTTTTGTCATTGAAAATTACCTTTTATCTTAATGAGAACTTAAGCTCTAAATGTATTATCTCCAGTAAAGTATTGGTGACAATTACTGTAGATTACCTCTGCTCAAAGTATCATCAATTTATTAAAAAGTGATAGTTCACATCACAATAGCTAAGTATAGTATAAGTATTGTGAATTTAGACATTTATATCGGTCAACGATTGAACGGTAGTTGTTCGCCCTCAGCGGCCCGTGAGCGAACAGGATAAGTTGAATATTTCATTAATTAAGTTAGATAAAACTACTTTAAAAGTAACAAATAGTGCTAAATATTTTCTGTAATTACAACACAGCTGCATTCGTAACTGTTATCTCCAAATTTTAGGCATCTTCCTCGTGCATTTGGCCGTCGACCAGTGTCATTTGTTGTACGAATTCTTCGTCATGTTTTACCAGCCTATAGCTTCCGTCAAACATATTTTCTAGAAAGATGTTTTCTCCTTTATTGGTCTGTAACTGGTTGAGCACTTCTTGTGGTAGTTCTACTCCCAAGCCCTTGCCGACAGCTCGTATCTTAAGTTCAATCATTTTTTAACCTCTTAAGCAATTATATCCTCAGAGTTGTACCTGTCTTTTGATGACAAGATACTATAACTTAAATTGTAGTTGTTCAATTTCATTGGTACAAGTCTATGCAGCTGAATAGGTGTCACATAAAAATAGCATTATGAGTGCTATTGTACCTTTTGCAGCAAATGGTAGTTTGACGAAACTTATTTAAAAGTGGGCGGCTATAATGAGCGATCCGCGGAAGTAATATCACGACACACTAAATCTACTTATAGTACTCAGTCTACCCGTGATGTTTTGCACGGGATCTCACTCTAGCTTAGCCCTTAAGTAAGAAATTACTTAGGGGCTTCTTCTATTATATGACGGTACTTTTTAACGATCTATGCTGTAACTGACAATGGCGCTGAAGGGACGGATGCCTTTCAATGGAATTTAAGAAAGGTAGTCCCATTTTTCTTGTCAAAAACTTAAAATGTAATATGATTTTTATTCAAATGTAATCTTTAAACAATTAGCGCTAATAGAGCCAAATTATCTGACTTGGTATAAATTAACAGGCCACCACATTAATGGCCAAACCACCTAATGAAGTTTCCTTATATTTACTCATCATATCTAAACCGGTTTGGTGCATGGTGGCGATAACATCATCTAGGTGTACGTGATGGGTACCATCATCTTGCAGTGCCAGTTTACTTGCATTAATAGCTTTTACTGCACCCATAGTGTTGCGCTCTATGCACGGTACCTGTACCAAACCATCGATAGGATCACAGGTTAAACCCAGGTTATGTTCCATGCCAATTTCAGCAGCATTTTCTACTTGCAGGGGCGTACCCCCCATTACGGCAGCCAAGCCCGCTGCAGCCATTGAACACGCGACGCCAATTTCACCTTGGCAACCCACTTCAGCGGCAGAAATAGAGGCATTGCGATGATATAACAGACCAATGGCGGCTGCGGTAGCCAAAAACTCGATAATTGCTTTGTCATCATCTTTACTGTGAAACTTTAAGTACCAGGCAAGAACGGCAGGAATGACCCCCGCAGCACCATTGGTTGGTGCAGTAACCACGCGTCCGCCAGCCGCATTCTCTTCGTTGGTGGCCATAGCAAATAAGTTTAACCAATCTAGAGAGTCAATATTGTCAGTGTTATTTTTGTCGGTTAACTTTTGGTGCATTTGATGAGCACGGCGTTTTAATTTTAAACTGCCAGGTAATGTCCCTGGTGTATTTATGCCGCGTTTGATACAGCTATCCATGACCCGCCATATATGTAATATCCTGTTATTGATGTCTGCATCGCCCAATTTTTTTTCGTTGGTTAACATTATTTCAGCGATTGACTTGTTTTCTTGTTGACAAATAGCGAGTAATTCTCGAGCAGAATCATAAGAGTAAGGCAGACAAACTTGTTCATTTTCCTGTTGAACAAGCTCAGATTCATCGACAACAAAACCGCCACCGACAGAAAAATAACGACGACTAAGCAGAGTGTTTTTGTGTTCATCATAGGCACAAATTTGCATGCCATTGGCATGTTGATCTAAGAACTTGGTAAAGTTAAAGCATAAGTCATCACTCATGTTAAAATCGATGCTCCGCTCACCTGCCAGAATAAGCTTGTTGTTGTCTTTTACTTTTTCGATATAAGGCTGGATGTTGTCAGGATCGACCTCGTTTGGTGTTTCTGCCATTAAGCCTAAGATACAAGCTGTATCGGTAGCGTGTCCTCGGCCGGTTAACGCCAAAGAACCATATAAATCAATACGAACTCTTGTAGTGTGCTTTAACTGGTCTTGTTGTTTTAATGTTGCAACAAAACGATTACCCGCGACCATAGGTCCGACGGTATGGGAGCTAGACGGGCCAACGCCAATTTTAAATAAATCGAAAATACTGTGTGCCATTTGAATTAATCTCGCTGAGTTTGCTCTTAATACCAATTCCGCCAATTTTTTGACTAATAAATTATTGGGTTTAGTATGGTTTGTGTTGTTATTTTTTTGACAACATAGCAGCGCTTAAAGCCGCGCGCTATCTAATATTTGCAACGTGTAGGGATTGGATAAAAGGGTGTCGTGATTGGATGGTTTTATCGGTTAATATCAGCAAATCGATACTTGCGATTAATATAAAAAGGCGATTTTTATCGCCAATCAAATAGTGTAATTAATCGTTTTTGATTTCTCTCAACGCTAAAATAACCATATCATCAAGTTGATAGTTATCATGGTTTGCTGCTTCTGCAAGCTGTGCGCGCATGCTTGGCGCCCAAAAACGATTTATGTGATGACTGATCTCAATCACGCATTGCTGTTGCTCTTTACCATGTAATAAATTAAGCGCAATTTGATTGGCCATATCTACCACATATTTTAAACGATCATCTGACATATCCTGCTCTCTTGTTTCTTTGTTATTGGTAATTGATTAACTGTAAATTGTATGACGGCCATTACGAGCAAACCCCACTAACGTCATGTTAGTGTTTTTTGCTATGTTTATCGCAAACGCCGTCGGGGCCGAAACAGCAATCAGCATAGTGATACCTGCAGCTTGTGCTTTACTGACCATTTCATAGCTGGCACGGCTGGATATCAACAAAAAACTGCTGTGGTTGATGACAATGTTTGACGCACTGATTGCACCAATGAGTTTGTCTAATGCGTTGTGGCGACCAATATCTTCGCGAATAAGTTTTATGTTACCGTTTTCATCACACCAAGCAGCACCATGAATGGCACCGGTGAGTTGTTGGAGTGGTTGATGCGCTTGTAAGCGAGTCACCGCTTTTTGTATCGCCAAGTTGGTGAACTCGCTTAATTCTCGGGGTGGTTGCTTACTTCTCTGTCCATTGATTCGTTGATTTTTCATCGCTTGCTGTAAAGATTCTGCACCGCACAAACCACAACCTGTGCGACCAGTCATGTTGCGCCGCTGTTGCTTTAAACGCCATACCGCTCTGCTGGTTACAGTGATATTTAATTCAACTCCTAGCTCTTGTTCTGTAACACTAATGTCCAGTATCTCACCAACGTCATTGACAATTTTTTCGCTTAAACTAAAGCCTATTGCCAAGTCGTACAAATCACTTGGTGTGCTCATCATCACCACATGAGAAATACCGTTATATATCAAAGCAACGGCAGTTTCTTCAGCGATGTCATCCATCACGGTGGTTAGAGAATTATTCGAACAACGCAGCACTTGCTGTTGCTGCGCTGTCGGCATATTGACGGCAGTGTCTGCTGCCATAATGTTATGTTTCAGCAACTTGCCTCCCGTTTTTATTTTTTAAGTATTGTTCCTGGCGCTGACTGAACTGCTCGTAGTCCGCTTGCCACTGCGACGGTTCATCTACCTTAGTCGCTTGCACTGCTGTTACTTTATATTCAGGGCAATTAGTTGCCCAGTCAGAATTTTCAGTGGTAACCACATTAGCGCCGCTCAATGGGTGATGGAAGGTGGTATAAACAACCCCAGGCTGCACGCGTTCACTAATGTGCGCGAGTAATGCCGTGGTGCCTGCACGACTGGCAATACCTATCCAATCACCGTTATTGATACCTCTGTCTTCAGCGTCATTAGGGTGGATTTCCAATACGTCTTGATCGTGCCAAATTTGGTTGTCGGTACGCCTTGTTTGCGCGCCAACATTATATTGGCTTAAAATTCGCCCTGTGGTTAATAACAATGGAAAACGTTTATTCGCCTTTTCCTGTGTTGGCACATATTCAGTAATAGCAAACTTGCCTTTTTCGCCAACAAAACTCTCAGTGTGCATGATTGGCGTACCCAGTGGCGCCTCTTCATTGCACGGCCATTGAAGAGAGCCAAGCTGATCTAATTTTTGGTAACTAACACCGTTAAACGTTGGCGTTAAACGCGCTATTTCATCCATTATTTCACTCGGGTGCTGATAATTCATGTTATAGCCGAGTACTTTGGCAAGTTCGATAGTGACTTGCCAATCTTCCTTCCCTGCCAGGGCCGGCATAAGTTTACGCACTCTGGAAATACGTCGTTCGGCATTGGTAAATGTGCCATTTTTTTCCATAAATGACGAGCCTGGTAAAAATATGTGAGCGTATTTTGCGGTTTCATTAAGAAATATATCTTGCACAATAATACACTGCATCGAGCTTAATGCTTTTTGTACATGCTGAGTGTTTGGATCCGATTGGGCGATATCTTCACCTTGACAATACAAGCCTTTAAAATCGCCATGTATTGCCGCTTCGAACATATTTGGAATGCGCAAACCAGGCTCACTATCTAATGATACTTGCCATTCTTGTTCAAATAAGTTGCGTGTGTTTTCATCGCCAACATGACGATACCCTGGCAGCTCGTGTGGAAAAGAGCCCATATCACAAGAGCCCTGCACATTATTTTGGCCACGCAGCGGATTCACGCCAACACCTTCTCGACCAATATTGCCGGTAACCATTGCCAAATTAGCAATTGCCATTACTGATGAGCTGCCTTGCGAGTGTTCGGTGACACCTAAACCGTAATAAATGGCACCGTTTTTAGCGCTGGCGTATAGTCTGGCAGCAGCGCGTAATTCACTCGCGTCGACTCCGGTGATTGCCATGGTGTTTTCTGGTGAATGGCGTTGGTCTTGAATATGCTCAAACCATTGCTGAAAACTTGCATCATCACAACGATGGTTTATGAACTCAGTATCTTCCAGACCTTCGTCAACAATGACATGGGCCAGAGCATTGATCAATGCCACGTTGGTACCAGGGCGCAGTTTAAGGTGATGTTGCGCTTTGGTATGCGGGCTGTCAATAAGGTCTATGCTGCGCGGGTCGGCAACAATTAACTTAGCACCTTGGCGTAAACGGCGTTTAAGTAATGAACCAAATACCGGGTGCGCGTCGGTTGGGTTGGCGCCAATGATGAGCACTACATCCGTTGCCATCACTGATTCAAAGGTTTGGGTACCCGCGGATTCGTTTAAGGTGGCTTTTAAACCATAACCGGTTGGCGAATGACAAACTCGGGCGCAGGTATCGACATTATTATTTTGAAAAACTGCACGTACCAGTTTTTGCACCAAATAGGTTTCTTCGTTGGTACAGCGAGACGATGTTATAGCGCCGATGCTGTTGCGACCATGTTCTTTTTGAATATCGGTTAAGCGCTTAGCGGCAAACGCTAATGCCTCTTCCCAACTAACTTCACGCCAGTCTTGTTCGATATTATCGCGGATCATCGGGCTGGTGATCCTGTCCTGATGGGTGGCGTAACCAAAAGCAAATCGGCCTTTAACACAGGAGTGCCCCTGGTTTGCTTGGCCATTTTTATCTGGTACCATTCTCAACACCTTATCGCCTTGCATGTCTGCGCGGAACGAGCAGCCAACACCACAATAGGCACAGGTGGTAATAATGCTGTGATCTGGCTGACCATTATCGATCACTGACTTTTCGGTTAATGTCGCAGTTGGGCAGGCTTGAACACAGGCGCCGCACGACACACAGTCAGATTCGATAAAGTTCTGGTCTTGACCGGTACTTATACGCGAATCAAACCCTCTACCTTCAACCGTCAAGGCAAAAGTGCCTTGCACTTCTTCACAAGCTCTAACACAGCGAGAGCAGGCAATGCATTTAGAATCGTCAAAGCTAAAATAGGGGTTCGATGAATCAGTTGCGCCATCAAGATGATTCTTGCCTTCAAAACCATAGCGTACTTCACGTAAACCGACGGCACCCGCCATATCTTGTAATTCACAATCGCCATTTGCTGGACAGGTAAGGCAATCTAACGGATGATCTGAAATGTAAAGCTCCATAACATCGCGACGCAATTTGGCTATTTTTGTATTTTGCGTTTGAACCTTCATACCATCTTTTACTGGCGTTGTACAAGAAGCCGGCATGCCACGCATCCCCTCAATCTCTACCGCACACAAGCGACATGAACCAAAGGCTTCTAAGTTATCACTGGCACACAGCTTAGGAATATTTATATCAGCAATAGCGGCGGCTCGTAATACCGACGTTCCTTCAGGCACGACAATATTTACACCATCAATTTGTACGCTAACCTGTACGCTAGATTTAGACAAAGGTGTGCCTAAATCTTTACTAAGGTCGGTTGGTAGAACGGCAGCTGGCTCTTTTTTGGGATCGAAATAATTTATCATTTTATTGAGCCTTTTCGGTTGACGGTTGCGGCAAAAAGTCATCGGGGAAATATTTAAGTGCACTGCGCACCGGGAATGGAGTCATGCCTCCCATAGCACATAAAGAACCGTATTCCATGGTGTCGCATAAATCGTGTAATAAGTTTACGTTGTCCTGTCTGATCTGTTCGTTATTATCATTTTTGATGATTTTATCTATTACCTCAACACCACGTACCGAGCCAATACGACATGGGGTGCATTTACCACAAGATTCTACTTCACAAAACTCCATGGCAAAACGCGCCTGAGCGGCCATATCTACGGTATCGTCAAATACGACAATGCCGCCGTGGCCCAATACCGCACCAATGCTGGCAAATTCTTCATAATCGAGCGCCGTATGCCATTGTTCTTCTGGCAAGTAAGCACCTAACGGTCCACCTACTTGTACACTACGCATGGGGCGCTTGCTTTTACAGCCCTTGCCATATTGCTGCAGTAATTCATTGAGAGATATACCAAATGCCAATTCAACCAGACCGCCTTGGGCAATGTTACCCGCTAATTGAATGGGCAAGGTGCCACGCGATCGGCCCATACCAAAATCACGATAACTGGCGCCGCCATGGCTTAAAATATAAGGTACTGAAGCAAGTGATATAACATTATTCACTACGGTTGGCTGACCAAATAAGCCTTCAATAGCTGGCAATGGTGGTTTGGCGCGAACTAAACCACGCTTGCCTTCCAGGCTTTCCAGCAATGAGGTTTCTTCACCGCAAATATAAGCGCCAGCGCCCAAGCGTACTTCTAAATGAAAGCTGTGCTTACTGCCACAAATATTCTCACCCAGATAACCCTTCGCTTGCGCGTTTTCAATCGCCAGATTTAAAATGCGCTGGGCTTGCGGATATTCACTACGTAAATAGATATAGCCTTGATTTGCCCCTACGCTAAGGCCAGCGATAATCATGCCTTCAATCAGCACTAAGGGGTCGCCTTCCATTAACATACGATCGGCAAACGTGCCTGAATCACCTTCATCGGCGTTACAGACGATATATTTTTGCTGCTCTGGCTCATCTAATACGGTTTGCCATTTTATACCTGTAGGAAATGCTGCGCCGCCACGACCTCTAAGACCAGACTCTTTTACTTCATCAACTATCTGTTGTGCAGTTTTCTTTAAGGCACTGGTTAACCCGACAAATCCGCCATGATTAATGTAATCATCTACATCGATAGGGTCGATAATGCCTACTCGGGCAAATGTTAAGCGTTGTTGAGATTTAAACCAAGGCAACTCTTCAGTAAAACCAAGACATAGTGGATGCTCAACAATATCATTAAAACATTGCTGATTAATGATCTCGCTTACATCTTCTGGTTTTACCGGCCCATATGCGACACGACCCTTAGGAGTATTAACTTCTAATAAAGGCTCTAACCAAAACATGCCTCGCGACCCATTCCTTACTAATTTTGCTTCTAGGTCTGGCTGTGAGTTAAGTATATTTTCAGCCTGCGTTGCCACTTTGTCGCTACCTTTCGAACGGGCGGTAGTATCTAAAGAGACGAAAATTTTTCGTGACATTAATGCCATTGAGTTTTCAGTTGAAGGTGAGAGATTCATTTTAACTCCAACGAATAAGTATTTAACGACTCGAGAATTTGCTCAAATTTTTGTTGGTCTAATTCGCCATGGATATCATCACCAATACGAATAGCCGGTGAACATGCACAATTACCCAAGCAATAAACCGGCTCTAAGGTATATTGGCTATCTTTGCTGGTTTGGTGGTAATCGATGGCCAGCCTCTGTTTGATATTTTCCTCTAGCACTCTTGACCCCATGGCTTGGCATGACTCTCCTCGACAGACTTCGATAACATGAGTACCAGGTTTTTCGCTGCGAAAATGATGGTAAAAGCTAATCACGCCATGAACTTCGGCGCGAGACACATTTAATGCCTTGGCGATTAAAGGGAGGGCATTGGACGGAATAAAAGATAAGTTATCCTGAATGGCATGTAATATAGGTAGCATCGCGCCGGGCAATGTTTGGTGTTGCTCGATAATACTGGCGATCTGCAGCAGGCCTTGCTCGTTGGTGGCAGCCATAATATTCCTCTGGGCATTGTCACTTTTAGGCATTATCAAATAACTGCTCATCATCGATATAGCAGATTAAGACATCTTCATAGCTAATTAAGACATTTGTCCATTGCGGCATATCGGAAAATTTAAATGGTTTTTTAACAAAAAGTTAAATAATTGTTAACAAATGTCGCTTTTAGGTATGAAGTGTGTCGTAATTTGAATGGTTTTAATGTACTGTAAATCTATTGTTATACGGCTTTTTGATTTTGATCGTTTATTGATCTGGATCAATTTTAATTCTTGAATAATTCCTGGTTTTTTGATCCAGATCAACCTTTGGCGATATTGCAGTGTTGTCTGTTGGATTAGAAAAATAAAAAAAATAAAGTTATTAGGAAAAATCGAGACACTGGTTTTAACCTGAACAGCAACGAACAAGAGGAACAAGTACATGCCATTAGCAAAATCGAATAGCAGTAAACCACCGGTAAAATGTTCTCACGTCGGTTTTTTATTACAACCTAACTTTACCATGCTGGCTCTGTCATCAGCAATCGAACCAATGCGAATGGCCAATCAATTGTCCGGCCAAACTCTTTATCGGTGGACCATTCTAAGTGAAGATGGTCGTTCAGTTACTGCCAGCGACGGTCTAAAAATTGAAATTGATTCCTGCATCAATAATCATGTTGATTTCGACACTGTACTGGTTTGTGGTGGTGTTGATATTAAAAGTACTATTACTCGAAAAACCCTCAGCTGGCTGACCCATTTATCACGCTGCAATATTGTTTTAGGTGGTATTTGTACAGGCAGTTATTTGTTAGCTAAAGCCGGTTTGTTAGATGGTTATCAATGCACCATTCATTGGGAGTTATTAGCAAGTTGGCAGGAAGAGTTCCCATTTTTGAAAAGTTCCAATCAACTGTTTACCTATGATCGCGATCGCATAACCTGCTCAGGTGGCACTGCGCCGATGGACATGATGCTGCACGTGATTGCTAAAGAATATGGTAAGGAGTTAACAACGGCTATTTCAGACATGTTTACCCATGAAAATATACGTGATGAAAATGACCAGCAGCGTATACCATTACAACATATTGTTGGTGCCACCCAATCAAAACTGCAAGATGTAGTGGGGTTAATGGAAGCAAACATTGAAGAAGTATTATGTCTCGATGAATTAGCTAATTACGTTGATTTATCGCGTCGACAGTTAGAGCGACTGTTTCAAAAGTATCTCGACTGCTCACCGCATCGTTATTATTTACAGTTACGCTTAACTAGGGCTCGTCAGCTGTTAAAGCAAACCAGTATGTCTATTATTGAAATAGCCATCGCCTGTGGCTTTGTATCAACACCGCATTTTAGTAAGTGCTATCGTAATTCATTTAACATCCCGCCTCGCGATGAGCGCAACGTCATATCAGCAAACATGCAATCGGCTGCAAGTAATGAATCTAGTTTAGGCTCGGTTACGATTAATCATCATTAGTTGCCAAGTAAGGCTTTACAGGATACCGTTTATAATTGAAGTGAAACGGTATCTGTTTAACTGCTTATTTGTATACTTGGCTATATGAAATTATTATCTTTTTTAAATTCTGAAAACTCTGCAAAAGACCATCTGCAAATTCAGCAGAGTGGTCAACGCCGTATCGATCGTATGGCGCAATCTGGTGTGGGTAAATCTTCATTATGGAGTTTAGCTGAGGTCGGCTGGACCGCGGGACCGGTGACGTTTTTGGCGGCTCAAGGTGGGTATTACTTGGGGTTTGGTACTTGGCTACCGAATGAAAATCTGATTTTTTTTATCGGTTATACCGTTTTAATGGGCTTGATTGCCGTTTTAGTCAAGTTCATCTATAAGGCGACAAAAGGGCAAGTGCTGCTAGATGCTAAAGAACAGTTGTTACTGGTTATTGGTACCTTGCCTGATTTCATTTTCTCTGTCAGAGATCTCACCCTAAGCCGAATGGAGCCCGAATCTCGGCGTTATGAATCGGCGCGAATTTTGCTGCAAAAATCTGATCTTGGTCCGCAATGGCTGTCTCTGGCAGTAAATAGCATTATCGACTCACCGGTGATCGCTCGCGCCGTTGCCGATATTGAAATATATTGGCGCTCGGGTATGTATAGTCGTATTCACGATATCAACCAAGAACTTGCTGATGAAATATCGGACGCATTGGCGACATTAGAGCCTGATCGTCCGCGCTTGGCTCGATTGCTAGAACAACGCTTGCAAGGGAAAAAAAATACTTTGCGTAGCGGTGTTGAACGAGAGCCATTTTTCATTGAGCGCATATTTTCGGCGATTGAAGAAGATAACGAAGACATCATGGGCTTAAGTGATGTTGAAGAAGTCTTAACCTTGGCTTTTGAGCTCTTGTCGGGAAGACGCATTCCAATGCTGGTTGTTAATTGTGTTGGTTCATCACAATTAGCCAATGCTACAGAAAAACTCGAAAAAGAGCGTTCTAAATACCGCATCGCCAGAGCACGTGGTTATAGTCAATTATTGGCCTTGGCTAACTTTTTAAGTGACAGTAATTTACTTGATTATTCAACCGTGGCCGAACGTTTGCCGAGTCGTGATTTATTGCAAATTTGCCTCGAAACTCTAGATCGACTTTGTCAAAATATTTGCTCCGATATTGATAGTGTAGAAAAGCGTGAAGTAGTCGATATGCGTACATTAAAACTCAACCATAGCGTGTTGGTTAAGGCACTAGAATTGTATCAGCAAGCCTATCAAAGTAGTGCCATGGTAATGAGTGAACATGCTGACTTCTTAAAGGATATTAATAGTTGGCAGCGAGTAAATCGAAAATATGCGAATGCGAAAACTAAAGTATCGGTCACTGGCAAGCGGGGCCTGCACATTGTTGAACGGCAAATACAGTTAACCGATGCTGATAAAATTACGGTCGTTAAAAAAATCGCTCATCATTTTAGCAGTAACAGCATACTGTTCAAGGGGTTAAAAAATCGTACCCAACAGAGCAATTGGTTAGTAAGTAATCAACAGGTTAGGGCGGCGAAACAATTGGCAATAGACCTGGCTTTGGCTCTTGATCCTTGTGTCTTTATTAGCTTACCTGAAGTGCAGCGAGCTATTTATACCGCTAATGCTGTCGATTTAGGTGGTTTTGAACCCGGTTTAAGCACCACCACTAAAGTTGGCTGGGGCGAGTCGGTAGCAAAAGAAGTGCAAAAAGATATGGTTAAGGCATCTGGTCAACTGGCACAAGCTATTCATCGCTACTATGGCATTTGCCTAGGAGATGAAGAACTCGACTTTATGCATCAAACCTACGGCATGGATAAGCAGTATGTGATTGACTATTATCAAGATAATGAAAAAGACGAGCTATCGAGTAATGTTTTTGAGCCGCGCTCTCCTTTGATGATCCCTGCGGTTAAGTTTGGCTGGCGTAAAACACTTATCTTGTACCGAGAGCATTTATAATTCTGATGATTAAAGGCTGACTCTTGTTATTCCCGTCACTGTGTAAACCATCCTTTATGCCGATAGGTATTAATTTGCCTGAGTTTGAGGTAATAGCTGCTTATTCTAAATTTAGTTCGAGCTCAGATTAGCTATTCAATTAACGACATCTACGCCGTTTTTAGTATGGTAGGTGTCGCATTCTCCCATACCAAGCAATTTGCCTTTGTTAGACTGACTTTAGTTTAAATTTGCCTGTGATTGATCAATATAGATCTCACAGCATTGATGAGGTCAGTTTAATGAACACAGATCAAGCTTTAGCGTTACATCAAAGCTCAACAATTTTCGATGGTTTAGTCATCGCAAAATGGAACCGCGATTTATTCGAAGACATGGCAAAAGGTGGCCTAACCGCCGCTAACTGTACTGTCTCAGTGTGGGAAGGGTTTAAAGATACCATCGACAATATCACCGAATTTAATCAATTTTATCGTGATAACAGTGATTTAATCATGCCGGTACATACTACTAGCGACATCGCTAAAGCGAAACAGCAAGGCAAAACCGGCATCATTTTAGGCTTTCAAAATGCCAATGCCTTTGAAGACCAAATTGGTTATGTCGAAATATTCAAAAAACTCGGTGTTGGCATTGTGCAAATGGCCTACAACACGCAAAACCTAGTAGGTACTGGCTGCTATGAACGTGATGGTGGATTGTCGGGCTTTGGTCGTGAAATCGTTGCCGAAATGAATCGTGTTGGCATTATGTGTGATTTGTCTCATGTTGGTCCACAAACATCAGAAGAAGTTATTTTAGCATCAACGAAACCAGTGTGTTATTCCCACTGTTTACCTTACGGTTTAAAAGAGCATCCACGCAACAAAACTGATGAAGAGTTGCGTTTTATTGCCGAACATGGCGGTTTTATAGGCGTAACCATGTTTGCCCCATTCCTGAAAAATGGCATCAACTCTACGGTTCATGATTACATTGAAGCGATTGACTATGTGGTTGACATTGCTGGTGAAGACTGCGTTGGCATAGGTACTGATTTCACCCAAGGCCATGATCAACAATTCTTCGATATGTTAACTCATGACAAAGGCTATGCCCGTCGTCTAACTAACTTTGGCAAAATCATTAACCCTGAGGGCATTCGTACCTTAGGTGAATTTCCTAACCTTACCGCGGCGATGTTACAACACGGTTGGTCAGAATCTAAAATTAAAAAAATCATGGGCGAGAACTGGGTTCGCGTTCTAAAAGACGTCTGGGGAGAATAGACAATGAGCACTTTAAATACCGCGAGTCACAGTCCAGAAATGCCGATAGAGGTCGATAATGAGACTGGCGTTTGGACCACAGATGCCTTACCAATGTTGTATGTACCACGTCACTTTTTTGTCAATAATCATATGGGTATCGAAGCAGAGCTTGGCGCCGAAAAATACGCCGAGGTTTTATATAAAGCCGGTTATAAATCTGCTTTTTACTGGTGCGAAAAAGAAGGCGAAGAACACGGTATTGGTGGTGAGGCGTTGTTTGAGCACTACATGAAACGTTTATCACAACGTGGCTGGGGTTTTTTCGTTACTGAACAACTCGATCTTGAAAAGGGCACTGCCAAGGTACGCTTAGAAAACTCAGCCTTTGTTTATCAATATGGCAAGGTTAATCGCAAAGTAGATTATATGTTTACCGGTTGGTTTGCTGGGGCGATGGATCAAATCTCTGCCACTTTAGGTTACCCGGTTAAAACTCTGGCACAACAAACACAATGTGCCGCCGAAGACGGTTGTGATGTAGGTTACTTTGAAGTAACACCACTTTAACTTTTTATTACCAACAGCTTTTTTAAGAACTATAAATATCAGGAGCTCATCATGGCGCAGTTCGATGCATTATTTCAGCCATTAAAAATTAATCAACTTACCATACGCAATCGTGTGGTTAGTACGGCACACGCCGAAGTATATGCTACCGAAGGTGGCATGACGACCGAACGATATGTAAAGTATTACGAAGAAAAAGCCAAAGGTGGGGTTGGCCTGTCAATTTGTGGCGGCTCCAGTGTCGTGTCTATTGACAGTCCACAAGGTTGGTGGAAATCAGTTAACTTGTCTACCGACAGGATCATTCCTCACTTTCAAAATTTAGCCGATGCAGTACACAAGCACGGCGGAAAAATCATGATTCAGATCACCCACATGGGACGTCGCTCTCGTTGGGATGGTGGTAATTGGTCGACTTTAGTTAGCCCAAGTGGCATTCGTGAACCTGTGCATCGCGCCACTTGTAAAACCATTGAAATTGAAGAAATGCAACGCATTATAGGTGATTATGCCAAAGCAGCCGGGCGTGCAAAAGCCGGTGGCTTAGATGGTATTGAGCTTTCAGCCGTTCATCAGCATTTAATTGATCAATTCTGGAGCCCTCGGGTTAACCAGCGTGACGATGAATACGGCGGAAGTTTTGAAAACAGAATGCGTTTTGGTATGGAAGTATTGCATGCTATTCGTGCTGAAGTGGGTCGTGACTTTGCCGTGGGCTTGCGTATTTGTGGTGATGAATTTCATCCTGATGGGTTAAACCATGACGACATGAAAGAAATTGCGGCTTATTATGATGCCACCGGATTGCTCGATTTCTTCAGCGTAATAGGCTCTGGCTGTGATACTCATAACACCCTGGCTAATGTTATCCCGAATATGAGCTATCCACCTGAGCCCTTCTTGCATTTAGCCGCTGGCATTAAAGAAGTGGTTAATTCGCCAGTCATGCATGCGCAAAACATTAAAGACCCGAATCAGGCGCAACGTATTCTTGAGAGTGGTTATGTTGATTTTGTCGGTATGACCCGTGCTCATATTGCCGATCCGCATTTGATCACAAAGATCAAACTGAACCAGGTCGATCAAATCAAACAGTGTGTTGGTGCAAACTATTGTATCGACCGTCAGTACCAAGGCTTAGATGTGCTGTGTATTCAAAATGCCGCTACCTCGCGTGAATCAACGATGCCGCATATTATTGAAAAAACCGAGGGTAAAGTTCGTAAAGTGGTGATTATTGGTGGTGGCCCTGCTGGTATGGAAGCCGCACGTGTTTCTGCTGAGCGTGGCCATGACGTTATTTTAATTGAGAAAAACTCGGAACTTGGTGGGCAAATTACCATAGCCGCGAAAGCGCCACAGCGCGATCAAATTGCCGGCATTACTCGTTGGTTTGCGTTGGAACTAGATCGCTTAGGAGTCGATTTACGCCTTAATACAGCCGCCGATGAAGCAATGATCCGTGACCTTAATGCCGATGTGGTGATTTTGGCAGTCGGTGGTAAACCCTTCTTAGCACAAAACCCACATTGGGGCGTCGAAGAAGGATTGTCGGTAAGCACTTGGGATATTTTAAGTGGTGAAGTTGCACCCGGTAAAAATGTCTTGGTTTATGACACCATTTGTGAATTTAGTGGTTTATCGGCCGCTGACTTTTTAGCACAAAATGGTTCATTGGTCGAGATGGTGACCGATGATATCAAACCGGGCGCCGCGGTTGGCGGAACCACGTTCCCGACTTACTATCGCAGCTTGTATGAAAAAGAAGTGATCATGTCCTCAGATTTAATACTGGAAAAAGTCTATCGTGAAGGCGATAAACTGGTGGCGGTATTAGAGAATGAGTATACAGGACAGCAAGAAGAACGTGTGGTCGATCAGGTGGTGATTGAAAATGGCGTTCGTCCTGATGAAGAAATTTATCTGCAACTGAAAAGTGATTCTCGCAACAAAGGTCAAATCGATATTGAAGCGCTTTATGCGGCAGAGCCTCAGCCGATATTGGCTGAAGAAGGAGAAGGCTACTTACTGTATCGCATCGGTGACTGTGTGTCGCAGCGTAATACTCATGCGGCAATATATGACGCATTGCGTTTATGTAAGGATTTCTAGCTTTAAGCAGCTTTTAGATTGTATGCCACCGCTAGATGCGGTGGCATATGCCTAGGATAATTAATAGGTATTGTTATGTCATCATCCGAATTTCTTTCCCAATTTCTGTTTACCCTTATATCAACAGCTTTGCTGCTGACGTTAATCGGTGCAGTTAAACGTGCATTGTTGTGGTCGCAGGGGCAATCATCAACGATACATTGGCGTGGTTTATTGCAGATCCCTCGTCGTTATCTGGTTGACTTACATCATGTGGTTGCCCGTGATAAATACATGTCCAATACCCACGTCGCTACAGCGGGTGGCTTTGTTTTGTCTGCCATATTAATCGTACTGCTTTATGTCTTTCAGCTGCAGTTGCAGATATTAACCTGGGCATTACTTGGTTCATCGTTGCTAATGTTTGTTGGTAGTATTTTTGTCATGTTTAGGCGCCGTAATCCTCCACCTAATTTATCATTGGGTAAATGGCAGCGATTACCAAAAAGCTTGATGGTGTTTTCGTTGAGTTTTTTTATCCTCACCTTACCGGCAACGGGAATATTACCTAGCGATACCGGCGGGTGGTTATTAGCGCTGCTGTTAGTTGTTGGCATTATTTGGGGAATTGGTGAAATGTTTTTCGGCATGACCTGGGGCGGGCCGATGAAACACGCGTTTGCTGGTGCTTTGCATTTGGGTTTACACCGACGCCAAGAGCGTTTTGGCGGCGGTCAATCAACAGGATTAAAAGCCATAGATCTTACCTCGAACAAACTGGGCGTGGAAAAGCCGGTCGACTTTAAATGGAATCAATTATTAAGCTTTGATGCCTGTGTTGAATGTGGGCGCTGTGAAAAAAATTGTCCGGCATTTGCTGCTGGCCAACCGCTAAATCCGAAAAAGCTGATCCAGGATATGGTAATTGGCATGGCCGGGGGCGATGACGCAAAATTTGCTGGTAGTCCGTATCCTGGCATTAAGGTAGGAACTCATAAAGGCGGTGCAATCATTCCTATTGTGAATGTATTGGTGGAAAGCGAAACCCTATGGTCATGTACCACTTGCCGCGCCTGTGTTGACGCTTGTCCAATGATGATTGAACATGTTGACGCAATAGTCGATATGCGCCGATTTGAAACGTTGGAGAAAGGACAAACTCCCGGCAAGGGCAATGAAATTTTAGAAAACTTGAGCGCGACCGATAATCCTAATGGATATGCACCAAATACCCGGATGAACTGGGCAGCCGATCAAAACCTTACTGTATTTGGCCAAAATGCCGATAAACAGGAAGTTACTCAGGCTGACGTGCTCTTGTGGATTGGTGATGCGGCTTTTGACATGCGCAACCAACGGACACTTCGGGCAATCATTAAACTGCTACGCACCGCTGATGTTGATTTTGCCGTATTGGGTGATGCTGAGTTTGATAGTGGTGACTTAGCAAGACGTTTGGGTGATGAAGCCACTTTTCAACGTCTGGCCACCAGTAATATTAGCAACATGAATAAATACAGTTTTAATACCATAGTTACCGCAGATCCACATGCCTTCCATTGTCTTAAAAATGAATATGGCGAGTTTGGTGGCAACTACAACGTATGGCACCACACAGGTTTTTTTGCTGAGCTGGTTAGTCAACAGAAACTTAAGTTAGATAATAGTAAAGAGCTGGCGCTGACCTACCACGACCCTTGTTATTTAGGTCGTTATAACGGTGAGTATGACGCCCCGCGATTCTTATTAGAAAGCATGGGGGTTAAAATTAAAGAAATGGAGCGCAGTAAGTCAACCGCGCGTTGTTGTGGTGGCGGCGGTGGCGCACCTGTTACCGATATTCCAGGCGAGCAGCGTATTCCTGACATGCGCATGGCGGATGTTACTGAAACCAACGCTGAGATTGTTGCGGTAGCTTGTCCACAGTGTAATTTGATGCTTGAGGGCGTGGTTGAACCAAGACCTGAAGTGAAAGACATTGCCGAATTAATGCTTGATGCGTTAATTGAAAGTGAAGTTGAAGACGCGGTTGGAGGTGCAGTATGAGTGAATTATTCCGCCGCGATCCAAGAGCACACTGGATAGCACGTAATCGCTTGCATCCACAGCATCAAACATTGGCTAGTGGGCCGGTATTTGGACCGTCAGGATTACTGCGTAAAAATCCGCATATCATAGGTTTTATTGGGCCTAATGGCCTGAAGCGTATCGATCGTTCAGGGGCATCTTCTGATAATGGGCAAGGCTCACGTCGCTCAGCAAGTGTAGCAAGCGAAGTAATATTGCCGTTACATCAAGTAGCAGAGCCAACATTTTATATTGTTGTTGCACTGGACTTGGTTTCAGGGCGTTTGAATGGTCATGACAAAGACACTCTTGGCTTGGCGCAACAATTAGCGAATCGCAATAATGGTGGTGGCGCAGTAGTCGCTGTTGCTTTTGGAGAGCTAAAAGATGACTCGTTGGATAAGTCTGGTGTTGATCGATTGATCCATCTAGACGGGCAGCAATATAGCAATTATAACCCCGAGCAACGATGTAATGATCTACAAAGCATTATTGCTGAACTAAATCCGCAACATATCCTGTTGCCAGATAGCATTAATGGTGGCGGCGATTTAGGTCGTCGCTTGGCAGCTGCATTAGCGCTGCGACCTGCTTGTGGGGTTTGGAAATTAAATGATGAAACCATTATCTGTCGAGGCAGTGGTGGTAAGAGTGACATTACCCGACCGTTAAGCCAGCTATTGTTGGTTATGGAAGAGTGTAGTGAACCAATCAGTGAAACCCGACATGAAAATATATTAATTCCACATGAGGCAAGCCAATCCACTGACAGTAAATTGTTTGACCATGGCAATATTAGTGTTGATCCCAATGCTATTCCTTTGGGAGAAGCTGGTTTTATTCTCTCTGGTGGTAATGGTATCAATGACTGGCCACAGTTTCATCACACTGCGAATGTGTTGGGGGCCACTGAAGGGGCGAGCCGAGTCGCGGTCGACGATGGCAATATGCCACGAGAGCGACAAGTGGGGGCCACAGGTACTTGGGTAACTGCACAAGTGTATATTGCGGTCGGCATATCCGGCGCAATTCAGCACATGCAGGGTATTGGTCAATGTGACAAAGTGGTGGCAATTAATACTGATGAAGGTTGTGATATGGTCAAGCGCGCCGACTTAAGCGCGATTGGAGACAGTACTGAAATATTAACTCGATTGGTGGAACTGGTTGAGCAAAGAAAACAATTAATTAATGAGGGTGCTACAAATGAGCAATGATAACTTGTCGGTGATATCGTTAGTTTCTATTGGTGAACATCCAACGTCACGCCGACCAAGACGTGCAGAACAAGACGCTAGGGCGATAGAATTGGGTCTTAAACTGGTAGGCGATAATTTACAAACCCTGCACGCTGGTCAGATTTCTGACGATCCTAGACAGCAAACTGCATTGCGTAGTTACCTAGGCATGGGGCTTGCGGATATAAATCTGCTAGAAATGCCAGAACAAGCAGACGCTGTACTGGTTATTGCTGAACATTTAAAACAGCAAAATCCAGATGTTATTTTAACCGGTGTACGCGCCGAAAATGGCGAGTCATCTGGCATGTTGCCTTATTTATTGGCCGAGCAGCTTGGTATGGCCATGGTTACTTCGATTGCCGATATCTTATCTGTTGATGACGTTAATAAACAAGCGGAGGTATTACAAGCCTTGCCCCGTGGCCAGCGCCGTAAAATCAAAGTTGATTTACCATTTGTAGCCAGTGTTGACATGGCTGCTGCACTGCCAAGGCAAAGTGCCTTTGGCCCCTCGATGCGCGGGCAATTTCAAGCAACGCTTGGTGGGGCTTTTACAGATCAAGAATCGCCTTTATGGCAAACAGCCGATGCTAAAAAACGCCCGAAACGTCTTAAAATAGTGAAAGCAAAAACTGCGGCAGACCGTTTTAAAGCGGCTACAGCCAAAGCATCTGGCGGCGGTGGCAAAGTTGTACATGGCGTAGAAGAGTCGGCGCAAGCGATTTTAGACTTGCTGGTGGAAGAAGGGCTAGTGTAATACTAAATTAATCAACTTAGTATGAATATTCCTTATCTGAAATACCGCGTTAAACACCAAGTTGCTTAACGCGGTAAATCTTTCTTTCCTTCGGCGAGATGCTGAATATTAAATGGTAACTTTATTCATAACTTTTCCTAAAAATTCCGGTAATAAATTTGCCTAAATGTATGATATAAAAATTAAGTTGGAGATTATACTTTGCGAGTTGCAGCTGTTTTCGGTTTGAATCAGATTGTCAGCCATGGTTTTGGACTATTTCTATTTGCCGCTTTAGTTCCGTTGATGCGTGAATCTATCGCCATTACTAACTGGCATCTAGCCGCTATTGGTGCACTTACCCAATTGTCATACCTTGCAGGGGCATTATTACTCGGATTTATTGGCAATAAAGTTAGTTCTGCACGACTGGTTTTAACTACTGGCACTATCACCACAATATTGCTGTTTAGCATGTCACAATTACAAGATCCGATAATCATCACCTTGGTGTTGGTTTTGTTAGCCGCTAGCGCTGCCATTAGCTGGGGCGCCATTGTTGAGATCGTTGGTCGTAATTCCAAGCCTGAAAAATGTTCAACGTATTTGTCGTTTGCTGCCAGTGGTACGGCTTGGGGTTATGGATTAAACGGTTTACTTATCTTACTGGTAGTCCCTGCGCTTGGTTGGCAAAGTAGCTGGCAGATTGCCGCTTTAGTTGGCCTGATAGTTGTGGGTCTTACATGGCGGCTATTGACCAAATTAAACAGTCAGTCTTCAACTCATAACATTCCTGAGCAAGCAATGATCCCGGCGTCAAAATTATTGACCACCATTATACGTGAACGTACAGCATTATTTGCCTGCACGGTCTGCTTCCTGGTTGGCTTTAGCACGATGCCATTTGCCAACTGGCTTAATACTTACTTGCATGAATTACAATTACCTGCCTCTGTCGGCGGGTATACCTGGACCATCGTCGGAGTGACTGGCATGGTCGCCGGATTTATTGCCGGTTGGATCGCAGATCGTACCAGCCATGGTACGGCATTAATGATTATCTTTAGCGGTTTTGCCCTTAGCTTAATGGCCTTTGTTTATGATCCAAGCCAATTCGCCGCTGTCGCTGGCTTTGGTTATGGACTGATGTACTTTCCGGTCTGGGGTATTTTGGCTGGCTGGCTTCGGCAATCGTTCTCTTCCACGGCCACTATGCAAATTAGCAGCATTTGCATGGTAACTTCGGGTTTAGGTGGGGCTTTGGGGAATCTGTTGGCCGGATATATTCGTGACACTACCGGTTCGTTGGAACTTGTTTATTGCATAGTGACGCTGGCCGTGTTGTTAATGGTGTTTTTAACCGTGATAACTGTGGGGTGGAAGCCGGTAACGAAGGAGCTTGTTTCGCCACGGTCTATGGTGAAATAAAACTCTTTCATGCCGGGCGCAGACACGCCCTTAAGCTCCTACCCTCCTTTGGAGGTGACGCTCGATGCAAACGGTTCCGCCACCATGTCTGCTGGCTTTTGCCTTATATAGGGGCCTTCCAGGACTGGAAATTCATCTTGACTATAAATATCGCTACTCATAGTTAGCGCCTAAAGCAGCAGAGCGCTAAAAATATAAATAAGTTTCATGATTTATTCCTGATTTAATTCAGTAATTTATTTAACTAATCCTTGGTAATAGGTTGTTCAGAGACAAAGCTACTGGGAATCAAAACCTGTAACATCCATGTAACAGGTTTATTTTCATTGGATAAAAGCTGGCAGGAGCCTTGCTGCCGTCACCTAACAAATTTAAATTGAGCTATGCCTTATTTAACAAATGCAGGTAGGATGTTTTTTGAAACCTGAGCCAATATAGTATCTTCCCTATCATGGCCAGTGATCACAACAATTAAGTCAAGCTCTTCAAGCGCTATAATGTGTTGTCCTCCACCACCCCAAGCAATTTTGACATCATAGCTTTTATCTTCGACTATCATGTCAGTTTGATACCAAAAATAGCCATAATTAAAGCTTTCGGGTTGCCAATCTTCAGTAGCTTTAGTGATTCCGCTGGTGGCATAGGCTAAATATTTTGCTGAAATAAGTTGTTCGCCATTCCATTGTCCTTTATTGGTGACCAATGATCCCAACTTAATCATATCGCGTGATGTCATGCTTGCTCTTTCACCCGCTAGTGGCAGGCCACTGAGGTCATTTCGCCAGTTGTAAACATTGATGCCTATCTTACCTAGCAGTTCATTTTTGATAAAATCTTCAGCGGTTCCTGGCACGACAGCATCAAGTACTTGCATCACCAGTTGCGGGTCGGCTCCTTGATACTCGAAGCCCTGAGACTCTGAGGTAATCGGTGCACTAAGCTCAAGAAAAGCCTGAATCTTATCTAGGCCTTTAAACTCGCTGGAATTTTTCCTGAATTTTTTGAGCTGTTCTTCACTGAAGCGAAGCCCAGAGCTCATAGTCATCGCTTTGTGAAGGGTGATCTTTTCTACACCACCGACAAATTTTGTTGGGTCCAGGTCTTTCAGAAAGCTGACCACAGGTTTGTCCAGATCAGCCATTGTCAGGTAGCCCAGTTGCATTGCTCGGCCAACAACCAGGCTTGTATAGGCTTTGGTGGCTGACGCTTGCATATGGGGCAGGTTGACGCGACCGCGCAAATAATAGGATTCAAAGACTAGCTTGCCGTGGAGGGCAATAAGCAGGCTATCGTATTTACCATGTTTCTTGTCGGCAATCTCTTGCGCCAGCTGCAAAATCATAGCTTTATTGTCACCATTAGCTACCAAATCGCCAACCGCTAGACCGTCTTTTCTGTCTGCCGGCGTTGAATCGATAAAAGCTTTTTCAAGATAAGACATATCCCAAAATGAAATCTTGGCTTCGGAGGGTGAAACCTCCGGCGCTCGACTATTCGTTGCTTTGGCATTTTCTTCGGTATTTGCTGCAACTATATTGCTGAAACCGCTTAATAGCGCAACGGCGATTAAGCTTTTCAAGATGATGTTCATAGTTTTTCCTATTGTCTTGTTCACTATTTGTAATTAATTTGATTCGAAGCTGTGTGCTTTTATATTGGCTCTGTACCTGCGATTGTTTTCTACTTTTATGGTTTATAGTTTGGGTCTAAGTGTCTCAATAATCTGTGCATCCACCCAGTAGATATCTATATTACCCTTGTCATCCATGCCTCGGTTGAAGAGTATGTACTTGCCATCAGGGGTGACGCTGGCATAGAAATCCTCTTTATCGGAATTGACCTTGTCGCCCATATTGATCGCAGGTCCCCATGAACCATCCTTTTGTCGGTAACTAATAAAAAGATCAGAGCCTCCAAAACCGCCTTCTACCTCGCTATCCCAAATCAGGTAGCCTTCGTCTGGCGCGATAAAAGGATGGGCTGTCCATTTGCCCGCGTTTATCGCTTTGTTAAGCGGCTTAGGCTCTTCACGTTTGCCATTGATTAATCGAGAATAACGAAGAACACCATCACCCTCTCTAGTCGCTTCGTCAAAAACATAAGTGCCTTTTGTGGAAGCCGACAAGCGCATAATATGCCAGTCTTTGCGGTCAATCATCGGGCCTTGGCTTTTGCGTTCTGACCAGCCATCGCCGATGCGGTCCATATAGCCTTTTGCCATATGCATGCGCTTGCCGTCAGGCGAGAATACGATTTCACCGCTTCGCGGAAATTCAATGTATTTCTTCCAGACATTATTTTGCTGACGGAAGCCGATAACGGTGGAGCGTTTTCTGTTTGTAGTGAAGTAAAACTCCTTCATGCCAGGCGCAAACACGCCCTCAAGCTCCCAGCCATCTTTGGAGATGATGCCCGGTGCAAAAGGCTCTGCCACCACGCCTGGTGGTTTTTGCCCCATATAGGGGCCTTCGAGGACTGGAAATTCATCGTGACTATAACTTTTGCTACTCATAGCTAACACAGAAAGCAGAAGAGCGATAAGAATATAAATAGGTTTCATGATTTTTCCTTGTTACTTTGTAAGTTTGATAACCAAGTCACACTGCGTACACCCGTCAGAGGAAACGCTCTCTGATGGCTCCCCTCAAGCACTACATGCTTTAAAGATAAACTCTTATCGTTTTTATTTTTCAGCATGGTAATCAGTTTCTCGGCATGCTCGCCCAACTCCTTCTCCAATGTGCCATATGAAATGAAAACGTTGGCATTAAAGCCTTTAGGTTTTAATGCGGTATTAGCACCAAGCTCAGTTAGATAAGGAATGTCGCCCTTAAGCGAAGGACTACCCAGGATGTAGTTTTTAAAGGTATCGGGTTGTGTCATTAATATGTAAGCGCCAAACTCACCGCCAGCGGAAAAACCAAAATAAGTGCGATTGCCGGGGTCGGTTCGGTAATTGTTTTCTATATATTTAACTACGTCGTTGCGAATAAAGCCCAGATGATTACCGGCCTGTCCTAACTGATATTTAGCTTGAACTTTCGGGTTGCTTGACTTCCTCATTGAATAATCTCGAAATCTGCTGACATATGCCCCATGTTCTTTCTTTAAATCTTCATTTATATCTTTTTGCCAGGAAATTCCGACCAAAATAACGTCTTCCATCAGGAATGATGTGGCAGCAGATAACATTTCGATATGCCACACTGCATCTGTAAAATAAATGACAGGATACTGTGCAGTCTTGTTTTCTACATATCCCTCTGGCAGCTTGATATAAAGTTCATATTGACCTCCTGTGTCAGTATTTTTTATAGGTACTACCTGTGTCCTTGGTATTTCGTATAATTTTTGTTCACTTGCTTTAGCGCTTATAAAAGGTAGCAAAAACAAAAAAACTAAGATTAAGCTCTGCTTCATATTCATCAATTTATCTCTTCTTATAACGGTATACATAAATTAAAGTTCGCTCTTTTAAATAAAATGGAGAAATTGAATTTAAACGGATCAAAATTAAAATACTTGAAGTTATGATGATTTTTAGCTGACGTCTTGCTGATAACAAAAAAAACAAGGTGTTATCAACAGGTTAAATAATTAAGTTTAGTTAAAGTCGGGGTTGTGTTAAGGTCATTTATCTAGTTTAGACTCACTTTTGAGCACCAGTTTTCATCCTGAACAGAGGTTATATGGCAGAGCAATATTGGATTGGTGGTTTTTATATCGATTTATCCAGAAATCAAATCACTCAAAATAAACAATCTCAAATAATTGCCCCTAAAGCTTTGGCCGTTCTAACCTACCTGGCTGAAAATCAGGGCAAGGTGGTTAGTCATGACGCATTGTTAGCGAAAGTCTGGCAAAACACTGTGGTGTCACCTAATACCCTACAAAGAAGCATCGCCCAATTAAGAAAAGCATTGGGTGACGATAGCAAAGTGCAAGTCTATATTAAGACACATGCTAAACAAGGATATAGCTTGGAGTGTGATGTTCGATGGCATGAGCATATCGAATCGGTCAACCTCAATAGCTCCCAGGAAAATGTAGTCGACGAAACCCCAGTTATTGAAGCCAATAGCAGTGAAGCCAATAGCGATATTAATAATGCCACTATTACAGCAGCTATTACCCCAGCTAGGCCAAAACCTTCGAGATCGAGTTTAATATCGATTTCTATCATCTTTGGCATAATGATTCTGGGTATAATTGGATATCAGACTCTCCCTGCCAAGCAACCTTCGCAATTGTCCTTTGGCGAGTTACGCGCACTGACCTCAACTGACAGCAAAGAACTCGCTAGCATCTATTCACCTGATGGTCAGTACGTGGTTTTCCATCGTTATTCACAAGAGTTTTGTGTTAATAATATCTGGGCAAAAAATACCAAAACACAGCAAGAGTTCCAGCTAACAAATAACTTTGATTCATATGGCAGCCATAGTTTCTCTAAAGATGGCAAGAATCTGGTATTTATTAAAACTGGCGGCTGTAGTCAACCGGACACACAAAAAAAATGTTATAAACTCATGAGCTTGGATTTTAACCGGGCACTTGGGGCGCCTCAATCTCCCAACGTATTGTTGGAATGTAAAAATTCAGCAATACGAAACCCTAAATGGTTAAATAACAACAATATCGCTTTATTACAGAAGTTTTCGGATCGTTGGCAGTTAATCAGTTACTCGGTTAATGAAAATAAAAGCCAGGTCTTATATGCCATCGATGATGGCAATATACTCGACTATGACTATTCGGTTACAGACGATTTGATTGCCCTAACCAGTTTTCATGTTGATGGCCATTATTACATTGAAGTGCTCAACGCAGATGGTCAGCTTGTATCGAGTCATCGAATCAAATACCCGGAAGAAATAGCAAATTTCAGGCTTATCTATCCAAATTTTTCGCCTTTAAAAAAACAACTCATCTTTAGCACGGGGAGGCAGCTTTTTACACTATCTCATGACGGTCAAGTAACCAATATCAGCTTGCCGCTTGATGAACCTATGGGAACCCCTACATTTCATCCTGATGGCAATCGAATGATTGTAATTAAAGGACGCTACGATAGTGACATCGTATCGATGCCGATTTCACAAATAGCACAGGCACAAACAGAACAGGTGCAAAGCCAACAAAATATAAGTCTCTCAGTGCTCGAACGCTCGATAGTCGCTGATGAGAGCGCCATACTGCAACCCAATGGCGAGCTAATCGCTTACAAATCTGAACGTTCTGGAGAAGACCAACTTTGGATAACCGACGGCAAAGGTTCACAACAACTCACCCAGTTTCCTATGGATACTTATTTATTTGGAATGGATTGGGCGGCAGACGGTAAAAGTATTTTAGTCAATGCCAACAACACTCTAACTCAGGTATATCTGGATTCAAGTCAAAAATCCTTTCCGTTGGAATATGCTGTTGTTCAACTTTTCCAATGGGATAGTAGCAACAACAGCGCTTTATTGCTTATACGTAGCAAAGGGATATTAAAATTCGCCGAACTCAATTTAACTAACTCCGAGATTCGTATTATTAATGACAATACGGTTAATTGGGCGCTAAAAAGTGAGAACGGTCAATTAGTCTACACCGATCACATGGCTAGGTTTTGGCAGCAAGGACCGGTTGAAGATCAGCTTATTGAAGCACTAGAAGGTCAAGGAAGAGAGAAGCAGCGATTCGTGATAAAAGACAATGTCATTTATGGTATCAATGAGGATTTCCAATTGTGGTCGTATGCTCTTAACCAGGATAGGTTTGAAATCATCACACAGTTACCTAACAATATAGATGATTTATCCGACATAAATCAGACTCAGCTTTTGATGACCGTGGAGGTTTCCTCAAAAAAAGAAGTGGTTGAACTCTCTTTAAGTGAATAGAGTAATTCGAAAAGTCGATTGTCTTCTAGGGCAATTGACTTACCTTGTCGAAATATCTGCCTCTTCTTTCGTTTTGGTAGCATTGCCTATAGAGTTGAGGTATATACGTATTAAAGGCTTAAGCTCTGAAATTCTTCTTGCCGAATACTTTGGCGTACTTGAATTGCAAGATATATGAGAGTGATTATTATCCCTATAGCTGAAAATGAGCGAGCAGCAAACTGTTTCAATAAAATAAAAATTTAAAAATTCAATATGAAAAATTCTTTAAATTGGGACTCATCTGAGTGGATGGAGTCAGTCCAGCTTTGGACTAACCAAAATCTTTCAAAATATGGTCTTGAACCAATAGGTAATCTGCAAAAAGTGTCAGGTTGGGCGTTAGGGCAAATATTTAAGCAAAATACAAATGACGGTTTTTATTTTTTTAAAGCAACAGCGTTTCTGCCTTTATTTTCAAACGAATCAAAACTTTGTTCAAAGCTTTCGGAATTGGTACCTGAATATGTACCTGAAACTATATGTAGTTCTAGCGATAAACAGTGGATGATAAGTAAAGATTTTGGAGGTGGATTACCTGAATATGCAGATAAAAGTTTATGGGCTAAAGCTTTTCAGCGATTAGCTAATTTACAACAGCAATCTATAAAACACATTAATGAACTAATTATAAGTGGTTGTTTGCGTAGACAAATAACTGATATTCCAAAACAATTAAATGAAATTCTAAACGATAGTAATATAACTCAATACCTTCCTGATGAATTCAGATTAAAGAAAGAAGAACTGGTATTCAAAGTTAAACAGTCGATTGAAGAACTAGAAAATTTTAATATTCCAAGCACTATTGTGCATGGTGACCTGCATATCGAAAACATAGCTCAGATCAATGATGATTTCCTTTTCTTTGATTGGAGTGATGCTTGTATTAGTCATCCTTTCATTGATGGAACATACATCTTTAGAATGCCTGAAAGTGAAGATAAGGAAACGATAGTTAAAGCTTATTTATCACAATGGTCTGATTTAGCTGATTTTGAAACACTACAAAAAGCTTGGAACACAGCGGAGTTAATTTGCTATGCGCATCAAGCAATATCTTATGCTTCTATGAAGAAGACGCTTACCAATGAGCAAATGAAGGATTTAGAACAAGCTTTTTTAAACGCATTTAACAGAATACTTCCTGAATGAGTGACAAGAGATGGTACTGACTTGACCATAAGCTATTGAAAAGGTTATGGTCTGCAAAGAGCGATAACCAGTCGTCAAAATAAAAAATATTATGAATCATTTTTTAATCTTATCATGCAAACTTTATGTTTAATAAAACCAAGCAAGCAGCCAAAATACTTATTTTATCTTCACTAATTCAATTATTAATGGGTTTGAGCACGTATTTTTGGCAAGAAGTAAGTGGCGAGGTGATAGATTACAAGAACTTCAAGCAAAGTATACCAGGAACAATGGTCGGCAGGAGCCACATTGGCGGTTATGCCAATGACTGGGAATCTTTGAATTATCGCTACACATTTAATACTAAAGAATATCAATCTTCCTTTGTCGGATTCTATTTACCTTTTAATAATCATATTGCAGATGAATTAGTTACAAACGATGACAAAGTAAGGGTGTTTGTATTTCCATTATTTGGGGCGGTTTCTGTTGTTAAACAAGGTGTAGGCTACGCATTGACTTTAGTATTACTAGGTAGCGGACTATCTTTGTTAATTTTAGTGTCAACTGGAAATTGGAGAACCTTTCCGCCCAATTTTGAAGAGGAAAAACAAGAAAAGACTAAGTATGTTTCTCTAAGAAAGAAAAATCGTCGTGCAATTCGAGAAGAGAGAAGAGCTAAGAATTATAAAAAGCGTATACAAGACTGATGAAGATTACAATAAAGCACGGTGGAATGACGTTGTAATTTTTCTAATATTGTATGTCGGCGATTGGCACAAAGCAGACCAATTAAAGATCCTGAAACGAGTTCAGGAGGTTGAATTTTTTATATCCACAATACGCTTAATGAGGTCCCCGATGTCGCTTTAGCTCCTTGAGAATGACGGCGCATTTTCTCTACTTCTGCTTGTGGCACTTGACTGCCGGATCAAGCCTGACTTCTTGCCTTTATTTTTAGAGTCTAATATAAGTACATGGTTATTTTATTGAGCTATGCCTTGCCTCTACGATTGGATTTGAGCTTAAAGGAATTAGGAATTAGGAGCTAGGGAACAAGAGGGGAATATTGTGTGGATATGCCGTATTAAAGCAGGTTGGCACTAAAATACGGCATAAGTTGGGAACTATTTGATATTAGAAGTAATAACCAATATTAATGTTCAGACGATTGTTGGTTTCGTCTGAATCGCCGGCCATGGTACCGCCGATAAATGGCTGGTTTTTCGCCATTATGTAATCAACGTAGGCGTAAATTCCACCTGCGCTAATGGCAACACCAGTAACGTTCATCATAGTATCTTCTTCATAAGAACCTGATTTATCAGTCATCAAGTTGTAGTCGTTATAAAAAGTAAGATTGGTAATTGGGCCAAATGTTACGTCTTTTGAATACGACAAATTAAGGTTATATAACGTTGCTTCTGCTGGAATAGTGTCATGGAAGCTATACGCACCAACAGCAACCGAATCACTGTTATCGTCTAAGTCATATTCGTAACTTGTGTATTGAGCCATGATTCCAAATTTGCCGATATTGCTTTTAAGGTGTACTGCATAGGCGTTGTGGTCGCCAAGTGAACCGGTAGAGCCTTCTAAGTCACCAGAAAGTACTGATGCACCCACTTCGGTATTGTCGAATTTGTAAGCGTAACGTAAATTAACTGTATTGCTTTCAGCCATAGCTGTTGCAGGAGCATCCCAAATGCCTTCGTCTGCGCCACGAACACCCACCACGTCATAAGAATAACGGTCGGTTTTATTATCAACATAGCCGTCGATACCACCAAGTTCATCATTTACGAAATACGCCACACGAATATCGTGATTATCATACTTACCTATAAATGACAGGCCAGTATCATAATCGTCTTCAAGGCCAGCGTAATAAGCCGAGCTGAAAAAGAAACTGTTAGAGTTATAATTTAAATTACCAAAAGGTACTTGCGTGATACCAACTTGGCCTTCCCAGTTTTCATTAAAATCATAAGCAGCGTAAGCATGATGAACAACATCCATATATTGATACCAACGATACTGCGCCGATACTCTAACATCACCTATGCTGCCATTAACGTCGAGACGGAAGGTGTCAAAATCAAAGTCGCCGCCTCTGTCTTTATTGTCATCATCATAATCTTCATAGCTGTATTGAAAACGTACTGCACCGCCAATTTTAATTTTAGGGGTTAAATCTGCGCTGCTTTTTGTATTCGCATTAACTTCTTTTTTTAATTCTGCAATTTGTTTTTCAAGTTGTTCTAATCTCTGTGTTTTATCATCTGCTTGGGCCGCCAAGGCCGTGGTCGAGCTCGCTAATAATAAACCTAGTAATGGGGTGGATACTTTCATTCGTTATTCTCCAGTGGGTAATTCGCCGTTTCTTTTTTATATTAGGTACGTGTTTTACATGTTGCCGTTCTGTTTCGAACAATTTTCAACCACTCAAGTGTAAAACGTTAGTCATAGGTGCAACTAAGCCATTTACGACCTTAAACAGGCAACTAACGTCGTTAAAAAGTGCCAATTAATTTCTACCCTGAGCACAAATTTTGATCTACAAATAACATTATGGCCTATTTTTTAAATTCAGTTATCAGTACTTACCTTTGATGGAGCAATAAGATATTCAAAATAGTTATCTGAGTACAAAAATAGTCATATACAACGGCTTACTGTTAAGGCAAAATACTGCCATTAAAAATTTGAATAGTACCGTGAGTACTATAAATGCTGACTGAGGAAAACCAATGCTTAAACGTGATATGAATATTGCTGACTTTGATTCTGAATTATATCAAGCAATGACCAATGAAGTTGAACGCCAAGAACACCACATTGAATTAATTGCATCTGAAAATTATTGTAGCCCTCGCGTTCTTGAAGCTCAAGGTTCTCAATTAACCAATAAATATGCTGAAGGTTACCCAGGTAAGCGTTATTACGGTGGTTGTGAATACGTTGATATTGCTGAGCAACTAGCAATAGACCGTGCTAAAGAATTATTTGGTGCAACTTACGCAAACGTACAACCACATGCTGGCTCGCAAGCAAATGCTGCTGTATTCCAAGCTCTAGTCTCTCCAGGCGGAAAAGTATTGGGTATGAGCTTGGCTCATGGTGGCCATTTAACTCATGGTTCACATGTTAATTTTTCTGGTAAATCTTACCAGGCATTTCAATATGGTCTTAACCCAGAAACTGGTGATATTGACTACGAAGAACTTGAGCGTTTAGCGTTTGAACACAAGCCTGAAATGATCATTGGTGGTTTCTCTGCATTCTCTGGTGTTGTTGATTGGGCAAGAATGCGTGAAATCGCTGACAAAGTAGATGCCTACTTTATGGTTGATATGGCTCACGTTGCCGGTCTAATTGCAGCAGGCCTATATCCTAACCCAGTACCACATGCACACGTTGTTACTACCACAACACATAAAACCTTAGCCGGACCTCGTGGTGGTTTAATTATTTCGGGTTGTAATGACGAAGCTATCGAGAAAAAATTAAATTCAGCGGTTTTCCCTGGTGGCCAAGGTGGTCCGTTAATGCATATTATCGCAGCGAAAGCGGTAGCGTTTAAAGAGGCACTACAACCAGAGTTTAAAGAGTACCAACAAAAAGTTTTAGATAACGCTAAAACGATGGTGTCAGTTTTACAGGATCGTGGTTACAAAGTTGTATCTAACGGTACTGAAAACCACTTATTACTTCTTGATCTAATCGATAAAGATATCACTGGTAAAGATGCTGACGCAGCATTAGGCAAAGCTTTCATTACAGTAAATAAAAACTCTGTGCCAAATGACCCGCGTTCTCCGTTTGTTACTTCTGGTTTACGCCTTGGTACTCCTGCTATTTCTCGCCGTGGTTTTGGCTCGGCAGAAACTACAGCATTAACCGGTTGGATTTGTGACATTCTTGATGATTTATCAAATGAAGAAACCATTGCTACAGTACGTGAAAACGTAATTGAGCTTTGTTCACGTTTCCCTGTTTACGCATAGTTAGCAGTATAAATTTTTAATTGCGGATAGCTTTCGCAATTAAAATTTAATTAGATTAAAATGGTCGCACTTTGCGGCCATTTCTGTTTTTATGCTCATTGTAAAGGCCACAAATAATAACTGTTAGGAATTTTATGTACTGTCCATTTTGCGCTGCAACTGATACTAAAGTAATTGATTCAAGACTCGTTTCTGACGGTCACCAAGTTAGACGTCGTCGTGAATGTTTAGATTGTAAAGAGCGTTACACTACCTTTGAGTCTGCAGAGCTTGTGATGCCTAGGATCATAAAACGCGATGGTTCAAGAGAGCCATTTAATGAAGATAAATTGCGTAATGGTTTACTACGAGCTTTAGAAAAGCGCCCGGTAAGCACCGAAAGTACAGAGCTTGCTATTAATAAGCTGAAATCACAACTTAGGGCCACTGGTGAGCGAGAAATTTCTAGTGAAATGCTCGGCAACCTTATTATGGATGTGCTCAAGGCTCTTGATAAAGTCGCCTATGTACGCTTTGCATCAGTGTATCGTTCGTTTGAAGATATCCGCGAATTTGGCGAAGAAATTGCCCGTTTAGGCGATCAGGATTAACATTAGATGCAAACATCTTTACAACAATTACATGAACATTATATGCAACGAGCTATTGCTCTGGCTAAAAAAGGTGAGTATACAACATCACCTAATCCTGCCGTTGGTTGTGTTTTAGTTAAAAATGGTGAAATTGTTGGGGAAGGTTGGCACCAGAAAGCTGGTGAAGGCCATGCTGAAGTTAATGCCTTAAAGCAAGCAGGCGAGAAAGCAAAAGATGCAATTGCTTATGTTACATTAGAGCCATGCAGCCATTTTGGTCGAACCCCGCCATGTGCGCAAGGGTTAATTACTGCTGGTGTTAAACATGTTGTGATTGGTATGCAAGATCCTAATCCTTTAGTATCGGGGCGCGGCATTGCAATGTTAGAGGAAGCTGGCATAACAACTGAAGTTGCAGTACTTGAACCAGCGGCAAAAAATTTAAACCCTGGCTTTATTAAGTTAATGAGTACAGGAAGGCCATTTGTACGTTGTAAGATGGCCGCTAGCCTAGATGGTAAAACTGCTATGGCTAATGGTGAAAGTAAGTGGATCACCGGCACTGATGCTCGTCAAGATGTACAGCGCTATCGCGCGAAAAGCTGTGCAATTATAAGCGGCGCAGACACAGTAATGATTGATGATGCCAAGTTAAATGTGCGGCATAGCGAATTAGGGTTTGTTGCAAATGACTTGAAACAAGATCAAATCAGGCAACCGGTTCGGGTTATAATTGATAGTCAAAATCGCTTAGCGCCTACTTTGGCATTGTTCAATCAGCACTCTCCTATAATTTTAGTACGCACAAAGCTTGAAAATGAACAACAATGGCCACATTTCGTAAAACAGATACAAGTTAATGCTATTACGATAGCAGATAACTCAAGTAAAGCTGATTTAAACGACTTGATAAATAAACTTGCAGAGCTTGGCTTAAATACCTTGTGGGTTGAGAGTGGCGCTCGTTTAGCCGGGGCATTTTTAGCACAGGGGTTAGTCGATGAATTGGTGTTATATCAAGCACCAAAGTTGATGGGTGAAAACACTCGTGGTTTGTTTGATATTGAGGGATTAGCCCATTTACAAGATGCGATATCATTAGACATTAATGATATACGAATGATAGGCGCTGATATCAAAATTACTGCGACTGTTAATAAATAAACAAATTTAAAATATTAAGCAGTAATGCTTATTGAACTTGGTATTAATTTCATTGAAGGCAAAAAATTAATGTTTACCGGAATTGTAGAAGCTATTGGTCAAGTAAAAGCAATTAACTTAAATGCTTCGGGTGCGCGAGTGGTAATCGCCAGCGGTAACTTGGATTTAAGTGACGTAAAGCTTGGTGACTCCATTGCCACTAATGGCATCTGTTTAACCGTAGTCGATTTTGATGGCGCAAGTTACAGCGCAGATGTATCAACAGAAACATTGACTCGTACCGGCTTTGCCAATTATGGTACTGGCACCAAAGTAAACCTTGAAAAAGCCATGTTACCAACCACGCGTTTTGGTGGCCATATGGTAAGTGGTCATGTTGATGGTATTGGTAAAATACTGTCAATAAAGCATGTAGGTAATTCTATCGAATACTGGATTGAATTAGCCGATTCATTAAAACAGTATGTGGCAGAAAAAGGCTCTATTACTGTTGATGGTATAAGCTTAACGGTGAATTCAATCGACAATAATCGTTTTCGATTAACGATAGTGCCACATACCACAGAACAAACTATTATTAGTACATATCAAGTAGGGCAAGTGGTTAATCTCGAAGTAGATTTAATTGCCCGTTATATTGAACGGTTATTATTTTGCCAAGAGCAAGAAAATACAGCACAAACTAGCACTGGCATAAGCAAAGAACTGCTATTGCGTAGCGGTTTTATAAAAGGTTAATAAATAATGAAATTAAATACACCACAAGAAATTATCAACGATATCGCGCTTGGTAAAATGGTTATCTTGATGGATGATGAAGATCGTGAAAATGAAGGCGATTTTATCATGGCTGCTGAAAAAGTTACCCCTGATGCAATTAACTTTATGGCAACTCATGGCCGTGGCTTAATTTGTATGCCTATGTCACGTGAAAAATGTGAAACGTTAAAACTGCCATTAATGGTTGATAAAAACGACGCACAATTTACTACCAACTTTACTGTGTCTATTGAAGCTGCTCGTGGTGTTACTACTGGTATTTCAGCTGCAGATCGTGCAACGACCGTATTAGCGGCATGCGATAAAGATGCTGATCACCGCTCAATTGTACAACCAGGGCATATTTTTCCTCTGATAGCTAAAGATGGTGGTGTACTTAATCGTGCTGGTCATACTGAAGCCGGTGTTGATTTAGCTCGCATGGCTGGTTGTGAACCAGCAGCAGTTATCGTTGAAATTTTAAATGAAGATGGCACCATGGCACGCCGTCCCGATTTAGAGTTAATTGCAGAAAAACACGATGTTAAAATGGGTACAATTGCCGATTTAATCGAATATCGCAATACCACTGAAACAACGATCACTCGTGTAAGTGAGTGTATACTACCCACTCAGTTTGGTGATTTTGATCTAGTTTCATTTACCGATACCATCGATGGCCAAACTCATTTTGCTCTTACCAAAGGTGAGATCAAAGCCGATGAGCCTACTTTGGTTCGTGTACATTTAGAAAATACCTTCCGTGACTTGTTATTTTCTACAAGAGACAGCAAAAATAACTGGCCAATTGGCAATGCTTTAGAAAAAATTGGTAAAGAAGGCGGAGTGTTAGTGCTTCTTGGCAAGCATGAGTCGCCACAGCAACTTATTCAACAAGTTGAAAAATATGCTAAGCAAGACCAAGGCATTGATGTAGCTGAAGTTACTAAGCATGTAGGCTCTCGCAACGTTGGTGTTGGCTCGCAAATATTAGCTAATTTAGGCGTACACAAAATGCGTTTATTGAGTTCACAAACTAAATATCATTCATTATCTGGATTTGGTTTAGAGATAGTTGAGTACATCTCTGAGTAGGTTTGAGAGACGAGAAACGAAGAGCAATAAGAACTCCCTTTCCTGAACTCGTTTCAGGATCTACTATTTAAAAAGCCAGAATATGGGATAACCAATTCTGGTTTTTTACTTCATGGATGAAGGAATGCAAATCGCCATGGATGGCAATAGATTTGTAACTTTTATGATTTCAACTTTTGATATGCACTATAAATAACGTTAAATATCATTAGCGAAACAGCTCCGGCAACGATGCCAACAACACCATTAAACACAGGTCCAGTAAACCAGACTAATACCTCTGAAGTGAAACTATGCTCAATACTCTCTAATGCATGATGCAGGTAGGGTAAACCATGAACAATAATTCCGCCACCAACTAAAAACATTGCTGCAGTACCTACAATAGCTAAAGTTTTCATTAGTTTTGGCGCAAAACTTAATAGGCACTTACCAATAAACTGTTTAACCTTACTCCACATATTTTCAACCGGTTGTGTGAGCAAATGCAGGCCTAAATCATCAAGCTTTACAATACCTGCAACCAGACCATAAACGCCGATTGTCATAATTAAAGCAATTATTGTAACAACACTGGTTTGCTCTAATATACTTTTGTTTTGAACTGTCCCAAGGGCAATAACTATTATTTCTGCTGATAAAATAAAGTCGGTTTTAATCGCGCCCTTAATTTTCTCTTTTTCAAATTCTAACATGTTAACTTCAGGATCTGATAAAGCTTGTAAATCACGCTGATGCTCTACTTCCTTATCATCTTTACTGGTGAATAAAGAGTGAGCAATCTTTTCAACACCCTCAAAACAAAGGTATAAACCCCCAATCATCAACAGGGGCGTAATTAACCAAGGTATGAATGCGCTGATCAGCAGTGCGGAAGGGACTAAGATTAATTTATTTATAAAGGAGCCTTTCGCCACGGCCCACACTACTGGAAGTTCACGATCAGCTTTTACACCTTGAACTTGTTGCGCGTTTAAAGCTAAATCATCACCTAGCACCCCCGCAGTTTTTTTAGCCGCTACTTTTGTCATTAAGGCAACGTCATCAAGTGCAACGGCTATTTTATCTATTAATGTGAGTAAGCTTGTACCTGCCATAGCGTTTCCATTTTATTCTTTTTGTAAATTCCTGAGGTTAAATTACTGTGTTAATACTGAAGTGAATATAGCCCATTTATGGACAAAAAAAAGCACATAACATTGTTATGTGCATAAAATAAAACTAAGGAGAAATAAAACTACACAATGTATGAGCGTTTAATAATAAAAAAGTTCAGAAAAATCTAAAAAAAATTAAAAAACTTTTTAATTTCTGTCAAACTAGAGAAAACAGCATCTTCTGAGTCGTTATGAATAAAAATACTACGCTGACAATAATTAAACCGTTAATACTTATGTTCACTATGTTGCAACTTAGTGGTTGTACAACACCTCCTCCTGAAAATCCTGAGAATATTTGTGAAATTTTTCGTGAGCACCATAGTTGGTATGAAGGTGCGAAAGACATGAATGATCGCTGGGGAGTTCCTATCCATGTGCCTATGAGTATGATGTATCAAGAAAGCTCCTTTAGAGCTGATGCGCTACCACCCAGAGATTATCTGTTTGGATTTATTCCTTGGGGACGAGTAAGTAGTGCATATGGCTTCTCACAAGCGAAAACACTTACCTGGGACGATTACATACGTGAATCTGATAATAGTGGTGCCGATCGTGATGATTTCGACGATGCGATAGACTTTATGGGCTGGTTTATTTCGAAAACTCAAAAAATAAATGGCGTTTCAAAATGGGATACTTACAGCCAATATTTAAACTATCACGAAGGTTGGGGCGGCTTTAAACGAAAAACCTATAACCAAAAAGCCTGGTTAGTGAAAGTGGCTCGTAAGGTAGACTCAAGAGCAAAAACTTATGGTGGTCAGTTAAAGAGTTGTCAAGATGAGCTCGACAGCAGCTGGTTATGGCGCTTAATGTTTTATTAACTAGCAAAGTAAACAGTTTAAACTTACCCAAAAATTATCAATGATACTTAATTTATTTCTGTACTAAGTTTTATAGAAAAACTCGAATAAATTAAGTATTTAACAATATATTAATAAATCACTGGTTTTATTTTTTGTAGCTATTTATAGTATAAATGTCCTATAAAAAGAATAAAAACAAGGAAGTAATCAGTGACGCAATTTAAACTTCTATTACTGGCATGTCTTGCTATTATTTTGACTGCCTGTGCCACCAAAGTCAGTAGCATAAAAAAAGAACAATCGGTAACCCTTAATCAGCAGAAGAAAGAAGGCTTTTTTCTGCTGGCCGTTGATACTAACCGTCAGCTTCAGGAAATTGTTATTAGCGGCCCCAAAAGCATTGCGCTGGGCAAAGAAGATCTGAAGAAAGGCAACAACTATATCCTCCTTAACTTACCCGAAGGTGAGTACACTTTAAGCAAAATTAAGTTTAATAAATACGCCAGACTTAAAAGCTTCGACGATGAATTGTGGAGTTTTCGTGTAGAAAAAAACGCGGTCAGTTATGTTGGTCACTTAAGTATGAAAGTGTATACCTACTGGTGGTATACATCGTACTCGCAACTGGAACTCCTGAATAACTCTTCAATCGCGCTAGAGTATATGGAAAATAACTTTCCTACCATTTTAGCTGGTAAAAAAATGCAATACGCCGGGCCCGGAAAAGATAATTTTTTTAATGTTGTTCGCCCGCAGTACAACACAACGACGGGAGAATAACGATGAAACAAATAATTCTCATATTAATTAGTATATTGGTTATTAATGGAGCTTCGGCTCAAAAGCTTATCCCGGTAGAAGATATCTTTAGAAATCAAGCCGTCAACGACATGAAGCTTAGCCCAAACGGTCGTTATATCTTCTCTCATGAATACGTAAGTCAACGCAATATTTATATTCTCGCCATTATCGATCCTATCGCTGAAAAGAAGTATCCCATTTTCAGAATTGATAATGTCAGGCACTCTAGAGTAAAAAAATTTTCCTGGGTAGATAACGACACGCTCTTTATAGAGATAGGCAAACGAAAAGGTTTTATTGAACTGGATTTTAACGGTGAAAACCCCATTGGTAATTTCGAGCTTATTACCGCAAAAGGTTATGTGATTGCAACTTTGCCAGAGCAAGAAGATACAGTGGTTTTTGTACACGATGAAGGGCGCCGAAAACCTAAGCACTACGTATATAAAATTAATAAACAGCAACTTGCTGATCGTGATTTTGATAATGCTAAACTTATTGATGACGATCGTAGTGATGCACTTTTCTTTCACTATGATCACCACAACAATGCATTAATGGCTGCAACAGGTGACACAGATGAATTGCAATTCTGGTATAAAGAACTCAATAAAAAGTGGCACAAGTACTGGGAAACTGATTTAAAAATCGAATTCACGCCGGTGGGTTTTATGAATGATGATACCCTCGCAGTATTATCAAACAAGGATTTGGGCACAGTTTCACTCGTAGCTTTTGATATAAAAAGCCAACAATTAGGTGATGTTATTTATAAACACCCAATGTATGATTTGGTCGATGTGGAGCTTAATCCAAAAGGCCAAGGTGTTCATTCCGTTAGTTATTTGGAACATGGCATGCAAGTAACCAAATATTTTTCGGCCAAAAATGCGCGCTTTAAGAAAAAATTAAACAAGTCTTTTGCCAACCAACAAAGTTCGGTTTTAGATTCTAGCTTAGATAAAAACTTCCATATTATAGGTACATATTCTGCAACCAACGCTGGCTTTTTCTACTATCTTGATCAACAAAAAGAGCTCGCGATAGAGATAGGTCCACAATTTCCAAGCTTAAGTGAATATACACTTAGCGAAACCAAAACCTTTGACATAGAAGTTGAACCTGGCGTTACAGTAGAGGCTATACTGACAACCCCTTCAGACTATAACAATAATACTTTATTGGTATACCCGCATGGCGGCCCTGTTGGTATTCGAGATGATGCTGGTTTTAATCGTGACACTCAGTATTTGGCAAATCGAGGATACAGCATTTTACAAGTCAATTTTCGCGGTTCCGCTGGTTTTGGCACACAATTTAAAGATGCTGGTAGAGGCCAATTTGGCCAGTTAATTGAGCACGATATTACAGCCGCAGTTAATCATGTCAGAAAAAACTACCAATATGATCATATGTGTTCAATTGGAGCCAGTTACGGCGGCTATTCCGCTGTAATGCTAGCGATTAAACATCCAGAGCAATATGAATGTGTCGTTTCTATGTATGGTATTTATGATTTATTGCACCTGTTTAATGCTTCAAACTACAAAACCCAAGATGAATTTCGTGAAAAAGTCAGTGCAGTTGTCGGTGAGTTTAACGATAACCTGATAGAGGTATCGCCTTTTTACTTTGCCGAAAAAATTAAGTCTCCTATTTTGCTAATTGCTGGTAAAAAAGACAAAATTGCCGATTTTGAGCAAGCTAACCGAATGAAATACAGACTTCAGCAATTAGATAAAGATATAGAAACAGTTTTTTACAACAAAGTAGGGCACGGCCACTATAGCTGGTATGGTGATCGCCACCAGTTTGCTTATATTGATGACTTTATCCGCCGTAAGCTTAATTTGGACGCTCCGCAAGGCAGTAACGACACTATAATTAATAGTCAAGAACGCAGTCGTTTAATGGAGGGCTACAACCTAGATAAAGACAGTAATCCTTATCGTAAAATGATCGAACAGCAAGAGAGTGATATAGATGCGCAAATACGTGCATTAGAAGAGCAAGAGCGACTCGAAGAAGAACTGGAAAAGCAAGCACATAAAGAAATTGAAGAGACGTTAAATCGATGAAAACAAATATGCCTCCGATGGGCGGAAGTTAATAAAGTTAAATAAAAGGAGTTAAATGAGCAAAGTATTTGATAAGTTAGAGTATATGGATTGTATTGTATGTCGCAAAGGCAAAATACCCCTGCATCTAACAGGTAAGGGGCACTTTTCAGATAAGTCTGTATGTAATCTTTGTAATGCAAAGCCTGGAGGGAAGCCAAGTAATAACACTTCACTTCTGGATGCTCTGTTTAGTTTATTCAAGTAACAGATATAACGAGCAACTCAAAAGCTCACGGGCAGGTCACAGCGACTTCCTGCCGTTTACCACCAATAAATAGAACTTCAATAATGACGACCCACACTATACATACAGTTAATGCTTTCACCGACTCAGACACAGGTGGTAACCCTGCTTCTGTGATGTGTTTTAATTCCATGCCTAACGATCAAAAATTGTTAAAAGTGGCTAGAACTCAAACAGCACCTGTGATTGCATTTGTTTTTCCTGAAAAAGAAAATAATACGTATGCCATTCGATGGTTTTCTCAACAAGGGGAGATAAGTCTTTGTGGTCACGGAACTCTAGCTGCCGCCTCTATTTTGTTTTCCAATAACCCGAACGTAGATGAATTAATGTTTACTAGCCCTTATGGAAATGTAACGGTTAATAAAGTTGGAAATATGCTATCAATGATATTTCCTGCTTGGAAAAGAAAGGCAACTAAAATAAAGAATTTACAGTTTGGAATGAGTTCTTCTAATGTTGTTGAACATTTTTCAACCAGAGATTTAGTAATCGTATTGGAAAATCAGTTAGCTGTTGAATTATTCGAACCAAATAAAAGTCTTATCCAATCGTCAGGTTTTCACGCTATCATTGTTACAGCCAAAGGGAACAAGAGTGATTATGTATTACGTTTTTTTGCTCCATCAATTGGCATAGATGAAGACGCTGCTACAGGTTCGGCTCAATGCTCCTTGGCAAAATATTGGGTAGAAAAACTAAACAAAGATATTTTACAAGTTGAACAACTTTCTTCTCGAAAAGGTACTTTTACCGTTGAAAATATTAAGGACTCTATTGTTATCAAAACTAAAACTATAATACTTCCAGCCCAAAAAATTACGATGTAGTCTATTTGTTGGGCATAATGTAAAGGTCAGCTATTGGCACAATATAGCAATTGAAGATCCTGAAACAAGTTCAGGAACTGAAATTTTTTAAATCCACAATACGCTTAATGAGGTCCCCAATGTCGCTTTAGCTCCTCGAGGATGACGGAATTTATTTCTAATATCGTATGGCGGCAATTGGCACTGTTATCTTACCAGGTGCAGTTCCACCTTTTTGCTGTTGGATTCTTAAGCAATTAATTGTCAATTTTCTCTGTAATCATTTGCATGCTTGTAGCTGAAAATAGGACAATTAAATGACCTACACCAAATGGTGCATCCAAAGTAGCGTTATCAAAAATCCAATAAAACACCCCTAACCATGCGCTACATATCATTAATACAATTGGTAAACTGAATAACCAATATTTAATTTTCATAAAATTTTCCTCTAAGTTTTGCCTATTTTATCAACTCTCATAGGATAAGCTGTTACGCTTTGTTGGTGATTTGTAATTGGTAGGTTTATGAATTAATGCAGTACTTCATAGTCAAACAAATCTAAACGGATCATAGCCCCTGTATTAAGCAGTTTGCTTGCATAGTGCAATTCCATCGCTTCAACATGTTGGAATAATAATTGAGCTGCCCTAATCCGTCCTAGTGATGGCTTCTTCGCAATGCTCATTATTTATAACCGGCCCTTATCGAGTACCAACCGGGCAGACAGTGCAAGTTTGGCTAAAGTTATATTTAGTATTAACGTTAGTAAAAAATTAACCTCCTTACAATTTAAAACTTCAATGTCTATCCTTTGACCTTACGTCATCAAAAGTCGACCTACCCTGTTTTCTTGACCACAACAATAGGGCAGTATATTTTTTTGTAACTTATATTGTTATCTATACTTATATTAAGAGAACAATATAGGTATCAAGCCGTGACTAAAAATACTATCCGTAGTTTATTTTTAGTATTTTCTATCTTTTCTTGTTCTTTGGTTATGGCAGAAGTTGAAGATATAGAATCTATTGAATCGAACTCACATTTTTATATAGGTGTTACGTTAGGTAAGGCATCGAGTGAAGAAACGTTTCATAATGTTTTCACCTTGATGGGCAATGAATATTCAAAAAAAGATGACAATACGGCCTTAGGGTTATATGCGGGTTATAATTTTGCTGATAAATGGTCATTAGAAGGTGGGGTGATATTTGTTTCTCACTTAAATAAGCGGCCGTCACCACAACCTATTGAAGAAGTGTACTTAACTGTTTTTACCTTCACTCCAATAATATACATAGATTTAAATGACGATCTGTCTTTATTTGTTAAAGCGGGCTTAGGTGTTTTAATTTATAGCGAAGATTATCATAAGCACAACGATATATTTAGTCTTGGTAGTGGCGATAGCTGGGCTGGTGGGGGTTTAGCTTTGGGGGCAGGTATTGAAATGTCTGTGTCTAGTGATATTGAATTTCGCTTTGGATACGATTACATCAAGGCCGAACTTGAGGCAGATGAAGAGAATCATTTACAAAACTTAACCACGATTGATGAAGAGTTTTCGTTAATCTCGCTTAGTTTTCATTATAAGTTCTAAACGAGATCTCCAATTGATACAGGATGTTTCTCAAACTATAGGTTCTGCTGATTATCCGTCAATATCATATTTGCTGCTTTTGCACCAATCATAATACATGGAGCGTTGGTATTGGCACTAACAATGGTTGGCATAATAGAAGCATCAGCTACTCTTAATTTTGCAACTCCATGAACTTGTAAACGCTCATTCACTACCGCCATTTCATCATTGCCCATTTTACAGGTACCTACGGGATGATAAATATTATTCGATTTTTCTTTTAAAAATTCGATAATTTGTTCATCGCTTTGTATGGAATCTCCTGGAAATATTTCACCCATATTATTTTTTCTAAGAGGCTGAGTTGACATCAATTGTCTGGTCATGCGCACGGCTTTTATCATATCTTTAATGTCGTCATCATGGCTGAGTAAGTTGCCATTAATTAAAGGCGCACTGTTAATATTATTGTCTTTTAATCTTAAACTTCCTCTGCTTTTAGGACGCAGTAAACAAACATGCATTGATAAACCTTGTTCAAAAAATAATTTAAGATTTCGTCCATGATCATCCATTGCGCCCGCAATTAATTGCCATTGAATATCAGGTCTGGCATTTGAATCACCGTTTAATGCAGTAAAACCTCCTGACTCAACCAGGCTGGTAGTCATAGTTCCGGTTTTATGTTTGAAGAAACGTACGCTTTGTTTAGCCAAATTGATAAAAGGCTTAGGGTGTAAACTGATTAAATTCTCTCGCTTGTGGCGATTAACAATTATTGCATCTACATGATCTTGAAGATTTTTACCGACACCCTTTAATTCATGTTCGAGCTTAATATTTAGCTGTTCAAGTTCATCATTAGTGCCTATACCACTTAACATCAGTAGTTGTGGGCTGTGTATAGCACCAGCAGATATAATGACTTCTTTATTGGCCTTAAGGTTTAACAAACTATTTTGCAGCTGATATTGCACGCCATAGGCAATTTTATCTTTAATTAGAATTTTAGATACTTTGCTATGGGTCAATACGGTCAGGTTTGTGCGAGTCATTATCGGTGTTAAGAATGCTTTTGCAGCACTAAAGCGTAAACCGTCTTTTTGGGTAACTTGATAATATCCAACGCCGTTTTGTCTGGCACCATTAAAATCAGGGTTAAAAGAGTAACCCGCGTTTATCCCTGCTTGTACAAAATCAGCGCCAATAGGGTGCGAAGAACGCGAGTCGGCCACATTTAAACCGCCGGATTGACCATGATATTGATCACATATACGTTCTTGTGACTCTGTATTGATAAAAAAGGGGAGAACATCATCATAGCTCCAGCCATCATTACCTAAATTGGCCCAATCATCATAATCTTCACGTTGACCTCGGGTATATAACATTGCATTTATCGCGCTACTGCCGCCTAAGCCTTTGCCTCTAGGGTTATAAATAGTGCGATTATTTTGCTGCGGTTGCGTAGTTGATTCAAAGCAGTAATTAAACTTGTTTAAACGCATTAAGGCTGCTGTACCTATAGGTGTATTTACGAGAAAATTATCATTTTTCCCGCCAGGCTCTATTAGGCACACCGTGTATTTACCACATTCACTTAATCGGTTTGCTAATACGCAACCGGATGAACCACCACCTACAATTATATAATCAAACGTATCAGTCATTTTTAAACTTATAATAAAAAGTAAGCGTTTAATCTAATCTATAAATAACAGATTTACAAGTTCAGGTCATACCAGTTTGGTATAAGAAGGTGTTGAGATAAAAAAAGCTGCAAAATGCAGCTTTTTAATTGATTTATAAGTTATTCAGCATTAACTTGATAATGAGCTGGCATGATCCTGACAGACTTTATCATGTTGTCATTTACATCAATAACTTCCATCGGATAGCCGGCAATTCTCACACTGATATTAGGCTCGGGAATTTCTTCTAAATACTCGAGAATTAATCCATTGAGTGTTTTAGGGCCATCAATTGGTAAGCTCCACTCCATTTCTTTATTAATGTCTCTAACGTTGGCGCTACCATCGACTAAGAAGCTACCATCTGGTTGAGCAGTAACTTCATCACTAGGTGCAGGCTCCATTGTCGTGGTGAAGTCACCAACAATTTCTTCCAATATATCTTCTAAAGTTACTAACCCTTGGATATCACCATATTCATCAACCACTAGGCCTAAACGCTCTTTAGCATGTTGGAATTTCAGTAGTTGTACATTAAGTTGAGTGCCTTCAGGGATGAAGTATAATTCTCTTACTGCACGTAATAATGTTGCTTTGGTAAATTGGCTTTTCGAAAGCATTTTAACTGCATCACGCATGTGCACATAACCAACAACATCATCAATGCTGTCGCGGTATAAAATTACCCGAGTGTGATTGGCGTGAGTTAATTGTTTTTGAATAGCCTTCCAGTCGTCATTGATATCAATGCCCTGAATTTCACTGCGTGGGATCATAATATCTTCAACCGTGACTTTTTCTAGGTCGAGAATACTCACTAGCATATCTTGATCTTTAGCTGGTAACAGAGCAGTTGATTCATTAACTACTGTACGTAATTCCTCAGAACTTAAACTATGCTCTTGGCGTTGCTCAGGGCTTATTCTAAACAATATTAATATACCATTTGTGATCCAGTTTAATGCAACTACAAATGGGTAAAATATTTTGAGCAGTATTTTTAATAAAATAGAGCTTGGAAAAGCAACTCTTTCAGGGTGCAACGCAGCTAAGGTTTTTGGTGTAACTTCAGCAAATATTAAAATAATAAAAGTTAAAATTAGACCCGCTATAAATGGACCTGCTTCACTATCTAGCAGGCGTGCGCCAATAATACCGGCAAGAATAGATGCAAATATATTTACTAAATTATTGCCAATTAAAATCAGACCAATTAGTTGATCTGGTCGATCAAGTAATTTACTAACTCGTTTTGCGCCATTGTGATTATTTTGTTCTAAATGCCGTAAACGATATCTGTTTAATGACATCATGCCGGTTTCTGAGCCAGAGAAATATGCAGAAATTAAAATTAATACACCAAGTATGCTAAACAGCGTACTAGTCGATATGTCGTCCAAGAAAGGAGTCCTATGTTGCTAAAATCATAAAAAGTGACGTTAGTTAAAACATCACTTCAAAATATACTTATACCTGAACTTTTAAGATAAGAGAAATTCTTTTACAAATCTACTACCAAAGTACGATAACGTTAACAAAGATGTTGCGATAACAGACAGCACTAATACCTTATTACCACGCCAACCCATTTTGTAATGCCCACGCATAATTATTAGATAAATAGCCAAAGCAAACAATGATAACAATGTTTTATGTAAAAATTCTTCAGCAAAAAAACTTTCAATAAAAACCAACCCTACGGCTTGTGACAGCATTAAACAAACTATACCGGCTGACATGATTGAAAATAATTGCCCTTCAACTTGCATTAAAGGTGGCAAGTGGTTTACTGCACTTATGTTCTTAGATTTTAATTTATAATTGATATAACTTACCTGGAAAGCGTATAAAGTCGCTATCACTAGAATACCATAAGACAATAACGCCAAAGTTATATGTATTACTAAAGGAATTTTCGTTGGGTCAATCACCAAATGGTGATCTTCTGGAACAAAAATTAACACTGTGTGTAAGATCGCTGAAAATGCATACACCACAGGCAAAATTAAATTGGCTTTAAAGCGAATAGAAATCAAAGTAACCGAAAAAGAGATAATAAACGCGACTAATGAAATAACGTTAATTAAGCTGAAATCTACATCGTCGTGAAAAAATATACTTTTTGACAATAATAAACTGTGGCCAACCACAGCCAAACAACCAAGTGTTAAATATACTTTTGGGTTAGGACCTGTTGTGTCAAACAACTTTGAAGAAACAGCTAAGGCTGCAGCTACATATAATGTAATAACTACAATGGTGAGAATACTAACTAAATCCACCGATTACTCCTGTAAGGCGTTAATTTTTTTACTAATCTAAATTAAGTATCGAAGATAGTAACAAAATACTAATCTCTAAAGCTAATGTTATTTAATGATCAAACGTCGTAATGGTTTAATTGCCATGCTCACTAATAAAATTGAGCAACTTAAGGCGAACCAGTTTGGTAGCATTTCATGGCTATGGCTCATTTGTTCGCTAATATTAATGTTAAAAGCAATTAAAGCCAGATCTAAACAATAACCAAAGCTTATTGCTGAAATAGAAATTCCTAATAAATAACGAATAAGCACACTAGCGCCCATTTCTTTTTTTATCACACCCAAGGTTGAAATATTAGTAGCGGGGCCAGCCATCATAAATACCAAGGCCGTTCCAGGCGATATTCCGGCAAGGATAAAGCCCGCCGCAATTGGTGTTGAAGCTGTTGCGCAAATGTACATAGGAATTGAAATAGCGATCATTATGAGCATAGCAACTAAACCACTGCCATAACTTAATAAAAATTCTGCAGGTAAAAAGGTGCGAACCAATGTAGCAAACAGTAAACCAATAAATAACCAAATAATTAAGTCATCAATTAACTGAGTAAAGCCGTATTTAACGCCTTGCAATGCTTTTGTTAATAATGAATCAGATTTTGGCGCTGCGTTTGAGGCACAGCAGGTGGTTTCAGTTTCTTCATTATCAACATGTTGATGTTGACCGTTGCTTTTACTGGCGCAGCAAGATTTAACTTCATCAGTTGAAAGTGTTAGTTCTTCTTTACTGGTACTAACTAGGAAACCAGTAAAAATGGCGGAGAAAATCGCTGCAAACGGGCGATAGATTGCCATAATAGGGCCTAGTAACGCGTAGGATACAGAAACAGAATCAACCCCGGTTTCAGGTGTGGCCACTAAAAAAGCTGAAGTGGCAGGAGATGAAGCCCCCGAACGTTTAAGCTGTGTAGCCACAGGAATTACACCGCAAGAACAAAGCGGCAGCGGGGCGCCTATAAATGCAGCCTTTATAATTGCAAGTTTCCCTTCACCTAAATGTTTGCTCAAAATTTGTGTCGGTACAAATGACTTCATCAAGCCAGCAATAATTAAACCTAATAATAACCAGGGACTTGCTTCATTGGTTAAGGCTAATAAATTAATTGCTAATTGGCTGATAATATCCATAAATGACTTCTATAGGGTTGAAAATAATATTTTTGTTACTATTAATATTGTACCTTAGTTTTTTGTAAAATTAACACTTTTAACGATACAACCTACAGGTTTGTTCATTTTATGCTTTCGCTTATTATTAGTGCAGGTATAATACGTGTCATTATATCGATATATCGCCATTTAAAGTAATTAGATTATGTTTGAGAATCTCTCCGATCGTTTATCCAAAACCCTGAAAAATATCAGTGGTCGTGGCCGTCTTACCGAAGACAACATTAAAGACACCTTACGCGAAGTGCGTATGGCTTTATTAGAAGCTGACGTGGCTTTACCTGTTATTCGTGAGTTTATCGCTAACGTTAAAGAAAGAGCTGTTGGCCAAGAAGTTTCGAAAAGTTTATCCCCAGGGCAAATTTTTGTAAAAATTGTTCGAACTGAACTTGAATCTGCAATGGGCCAAGCCAATGAAGCTCTGGACTTAAAAGCTACGCCGCCAGCAGTTATCTTAATGGCTGGTTTGCAAGGTGCGGGTAAAACCACCTCTGTTGCTAAACTTGCTAAGTTTTTAAAAGAACGCGAAAAGAAAAAAGTATTAGTTGTTAGTGCCGATGTTTATCGACCAGCCGCTATAAAACAACTTGAAACCTTAGCTGGTGAAGTTGAAGTAGATTTTTTTCCAAGTGATATTTCACAAAAGCCTACCGCTATTGCCAATAGTGCAATAGAGCATGCGAAAAAACAATTTTGTGATGTAGTTATTGTCGATACAGCTGGCCGTTTACACGTAGACGGCGAGATGATGGATGAAATTAAACAATTACATACCAACATCAAACCAGTAGAAACTTTATTTGTTGTTGATGCTATGACGGGGCAAGATGCCGCCAATACAGCAAAAGCGTTTAACGATGCTTTACCGTTAACCGGTGTTATCTTAACTAAAACGGATGGTGATGCACGTGGTGGTGCGGCGCTTTCTATTCGTCATATTACGGGTAAACCAATTAAGTTTATGGGGGTTGGTGAAAAAACTGACGCCCTAGAACCATTTCATCCAGATCGCGTAGCATCTCGAATTCTTGGTATGGGTGATGTGTTATCACTTATTGAAGAAGTTGAGCAAAAAGTTGATAAGAAAAAAGCCGAACAATTAGCTAAAAAAGTTAAAAGTGGTAAAGGTTTTAGCTTAGAAGATTTTCGTGACCAACTGGTGCAAATGAAAAGCATGGGCGGCATGATGGGCATGATGGATAAATTACCAGGTATGGGTAATATGTCTGAGCAAGTTAAAGGACAAATGGATGATAAAGTTACTATCCGAATGGAAGCTATTATTAATTCAATGACCCCGGGCGAACGTGAACGTCCAGACATTATTAAAGGCTCTCGAAAACGCAGAATTGCGGCGGGTTCTGGTACGCAAATTCAAGATGTGAACAAGCTACTTAAGCAGTTTACTCAAATGCAAAAAATGATGAAAAAAATGTCTGGCAAGGGCGGCATGAAAAAAATGATGCGCTCAATGCAAGGCATGATGCCTCCAGGTGGTATGGGCGGTGCCGGCGGTATGGGTGGAATGGGCGGCCCGGGCGGAATGTTCCGTAAGTAAATTTAAGTCAACCTTCTCAATTCATAAATAATAAGTACATCCCTTTTGGGATTACGCATGCATATATTCACGCCAGCCAAATTTACTTCTTTGGTTGGTCTGAATTTATTCTGACGTTATAGCACCTTAACGCAACCTGAAAAATTCTCCGTTTGAGCTATATGTTACTCTCATGTAGTATGATCTTAATAAAAAAAAATTGACTTAAAAACTAATAAAAAATCAACTTCCAAAGGCATCCAGTAAAGTGCAGTTATTCAAATCTCTATTTTGTTTCAAAGGCTTAGATAATTCAGAGCGTTATTTTGCTATCAGTATTTGTTGTTTGGCCGTTTTCTTTTTATTTAATGGCGTTATCTTATCTTCACTAACCGCGAAGTTAATTTTGGTTGTTGTTATTACAGTTGTCTATTTTGCTGCAGGCATTCGTCGCTGTAGAGACGCCCACAAGCGTTCGGGGTCGGCATGGTTAACTAGTGCAATAACTGCATTATCATTTTTACTGATCATATTAATACCTTCTAGTACCAGTTATGTATTGTTAATATTGCCAGTAATGGCGAGTTTATACTTATTTTCTTTATCATCTTTCGCGCCACAAGTGTATGTTATGGGTTACTGTGGTCCTGTTGATTTAAGTGCTTTGTCAGAGCCAGTTAAAGTAGAAAGAAAACCATTATCAAACCGTATTGAACCGAGTTTATTTGGGGGAACAAATGAGCAAGATGATGAATTTAATATTTATTCACCGTCTGCTGAACCTGAAGATGTTGTTCAATCAGTTCAACAACCAGCTAAACAAGCGAGTAATGATTTAGCTTTGTTGATTAATAACTGGTTATTAACAAATCAAAAAATCGCTGTTATAGCGGCAATAATCATTTTAGTAATAAGTGCCGTTATTACTAGTTTACCTTTTTTAAATAACACAGTACTTGCTGACGAAGCAGCACAAAATGCCGAACAACAAGCAGAGCAACCTAAAACGGTCACACATCGTCAACAATTGTTAGCCATGCCAGATGAATTTTATCTATTATTAGATGATCATGAAGGCCTAATTGTGCATTGGAAGGCTGACTTAATTCGTGAGGGCGAAATCTGGTCACAAGCAAGTGCAGAGGGCGACGATAGCTGTGAGGTCATTGAATTTAACAATGGCGATAAAGTAAGAACAATCAATGTTGTGGTTGAAGATTCTGGTAGCTATTACGCGAACTTTTCGCCTTTAGATACTGCGTTTGTCGTTAAGTCATTGGCAAGGAGAGGGAACTTTGGTCTATGCGGCTATAATTTCTCACTTAAGGGCTCACAAAAAGCACTGAATTCTAACCCTATATACAGTGATTACGCCAATTAATACTGAGTCAGAGTTAGGTTTCTACTAATAAACCTGACTCTGACCCTAGTTTTAATCTCTATTTCTATTAAAAAATCCTGTCAGCACTGCTAATAGCCATAGGTAGCTCAATGCGCCGCCACCGCCACCGCCACCAGATTTTGGCTCTGGCGCGACTGCATTTTGTACCAAAATGTCCACTTCATCGGCAAACTCCCCGGGCAGATGATCATCATGTACTTCTAATTGAAACGTTAATGTTTCGTTGGCAGCAACTGTTGGCGCCGTAAAGCTTGGTTTTTCTTCCGTTATATCACTCAAACTAACAGTAGTTCCGGCAAGCTGAGTCCATTGATAAATTAGCCTATCACCATCAATATCTGAGCTTGCTGAAGCATCAAGATTAACGATAGTGCCTTCATTCACGGTTTGATCTGGTCCGGCATTGGCAACTGGGGCTGTATTTGGTAGCACCGTTACTTTATAAACACTACCGCTATTCCCATTAGGTAGGCCATCAGTATTTGCCAGTAAATACAGCTCATTGTTAGCATCTTGGCCAAATCCAAGGACTTTACCAAAATCGATAGTGTCTTCATCTTTAAAAGTTGAAATGGTCTGTTCTTTATTGATGTAGAATATCGGGCCGTCGTAATCGGCAAAAAGGTAACGGTCTTGTAGGTTTTCATATGTTTGACCGCGATAGATAAAGCCACCTATTACTGCACGCCCCTCATCATGATCGTATTCAACAGTGGGGTTGATGGTACCCATGGCATCTACTTGCTCAAATACAAAACCGTCTTCAGTATCGTTAGCATCAAAGCCAAAACTACCTTCCCGTTTATTCCAACCATAATTGCCACCGACAGTTACGATATTGACTTCTTCAATAGCATTTTGCCCTACGTCAGCAACATATAAATCACCAGTGTCAACATCAAAAGACATTCGATAAGGATTACGTAAACCGAAAGCGAAAATTTCTCTGCCGATAGTATTTACAAATGGGTTGTTTGCAGGCACGCCATAATTGCCATTCTCACTATTACTTCCCATTGGGTCAATTCGAACGATGGTGCCTAATAAATTACTATTATCTTGAGCGTTACCCGTTAAACCATGGCCTTCACCTTGATCGTCGGCATTGCCGCCATCACCCAAACTCACGTAAAGCAGCCCACTACTGTCAAATGCCAAGGCACCGCCGTTATGATTAAATTGTGGTTGTTCAATAGTGAATAATATCCGTGAAGGTGTGTTATCAATAATTATGCCGCTATCGCCAGCAATTGTTGCGCTCCACTCCCTAAGTACCGATTGATGATCACCTGTACCGGCAACAGGCATAGTGCTAAAATCAGCATTTTCTGTGACAAGCTCAGAAGTATAAGTATACATTTTGCCATTGCTAACAAAGTCTGGATGAAACGCTATTCCTAACAGGCCCCTTTCATCATAGCCACCAAAATCAGCTATACCTACAGGAACCAGTAACGAACTTAAATTTGCTATCTCAGTTTTTATGCCTGTAATTGTGTTTATTGCCCAAATACTGCCGACCTGATCAATCACATAAATAAAGTCGGTTACACCCGGAGCGCTCGTTCCCCAAAGAGGAGCTACAAGGCCTGAGGCTAGTAATTCCAATTTTAATTTAAGGCCGCCCTCTGCGATAGGAATAGGCAATGGATCATCTAAAGGACCTGGTGGTGAATCTATAGCGGTAAAACTAAACGTGTCGAATACGGCATAACTGCTCGAATTATTGACTAATTCCAATCGAGAAATGCCATCTACAGAGGTTAAGGTGATTTGTTGCCATTGGGTGGTTGCCATGAAGGTATTTGTGAGGTTGCTGTTAATGTCATAAACTCGAACTTCTGCTCCCGCTGCCCCTGTTTGCGCTCTTAACCAAACATCAACCATGCCTGCTGGCGTCTCAAATTCAACCATGCCAGTGTTATTTTGCACCATAAATGCATTCATACCGTCATGGTAAAGTGATGCTATAGCTGCTGTTTTGGCATGGCCGTTTTTGAAGGTTACAGTGTTTGGACTCGTCCCTCGAGTAAATTCTCCCGTGGTGTCGGTGAACTCAAACCCTGTAGCGAAATCAGCTGAATAGCTGCTAAAGCTAATAATAAGCAGAGATAATAATGAAATGAGTAAAAATTTAAGCGAAAAAAAAGTCGATACTTTAGCTGCATTAAACATAACAAGGCCTTTGTCATTTATTTTACTAAAATATAAGACCCGAGCAGATTAATTTTTATTTCAAATACCTGTTTCCGCTTTAGATCATAACCTCATCAGACGCTTTAACGCTCTGAAGTTATTTTTAGTCAAAATTTTATTACCTAACGCGGTTAGCATTGAGCCAAGTACAACTAAACATGCACCGATATAAGCAATATTATTTAATGACTGCGCGCTAAACATTTTTGGCCAGATTTTCTCTGCAATAGTGGCAAACAATACCGTTAGTAGGGGGGTAATCGCCAATACCGCGCTTACCTTAGATGCCGGCCAATATTCAAGAGATTCAGCAAAGGTGCCGTATGCAATAAGGGTATTAGCACAACAAAAGAATAATAATAAAAAGGCAATTAAACTTAATGAACCAATGTCAGTTGGAGTAGCCACTGGTAAAAAGAATAAGCTGGAAAATAAATAGATGAACCACATGATTTGGTTCGAACTAAAGTGATTAAGCATCTTTTTTTGCAAAATCGCATATATCGCCCAAGTAGAAGACGCGCCAAACATGATGATGAAGCCAGTGATAAAGCTACTGTTCTCTATATCGCCTGCTTGTGTGAACTGTTGATTAAAGAATAATAATAAACCTGAAATCAATACCAATGAGCCAACCATTTGCCCACGGCTAAAGTCTTCTTTTAAAAATAGCACGCTGCCTATTAACATCATAAAAGGTGCCATTTGGATCAGCATTTGTGCAGTTTCTGCAGGCACGTAGTATAAAGCTGATAGGTACAGAATATAATTTAATGATAAAAATATAGCGGCAAAAAACAGTCTTTTGAATAAACCTTTGTTTTTAAAAATAGCTGTTGGGATCTTTTTCTTACGATAAAGCATAAAAGAAACAATGATCGCAGCAAATAAAAAGCGATACCAAGTGATGGTATAAGAATCCATTAATTGCAACACACTGGTAAGTGCTAATGGAAGCAAACCCCACATAACGGCTGTTATGAGTGCTAAAGTTAAACCTTTTAAATTGTTGCTGCTTGATGTTGGCATAATAGGAATGTTTTAACCTGTTGGAATCTGCAAAAATTAATACTTAAATCGTATCAATCAGTAAAGGAGGGCGGATTTTATCGTAGATTTTGTCGATTAGCTTGTTTTTTTCGATTATTTTCCCCTTAAAGCAGCATTTAAGTTGCAATTTAGCTGTAAAAGCGTAAAATCTGCGAGCTTTTCTATCCCTTGTGGTTAGAAAGTGTCTGGAAAATTCGTTTTATAACTTAAATATAGAGGACGGTATGGTTACCATTCGTTTAGCTCGTGGCGGCGCGAAAAAGCGTCCATTTTTTACAGTGGTTGTTGCTGACAGCCGTAACTCTCGCGATGGTCGTTTCATCGAGAAAGTTGGTTTCTTCAACCCTACTGCACAAGGTCAAGCGGAAAAACTTCGTTTAGATCTTGACCGTATCAACCACTGGGTTGGTCAAGGTGCAACGGTTTCTGACCGTGTTGCAAAGTTAGTTAAAGACGCTTCTGCGGCTTAATTAACTGATTGATATTGAATAAAGAGAATTAGCAAAACATGGAAAAAGACGTCATCCTTGGAAAAATTGGTGCTGTTTACGGCATTAAAGGTTGGTTAAAAATTCATTCTTTTGCCGATACTCCAGAAGCAATTTTCGATTATAGCCCTTGGGTGTTAAATCTTAATGGCAAAAAACTAACAGTAACAGTAAGTGAATGGCGTCGTCATTCAAATAGCTTAATTGCTAAATTTGCTGATATCAGTGACCGTAACGAAGCACAGTTAAGAACTGGTGCTGAAATTACAGTATCGAGCGATCTACTGCCAGAATTACCAGAAGGTGAGTTTTACTGGCGCGATCTAATTGGTATGGATGTGGTGAATACTTCTGGCTATAGCCTAGGTAAAGTAACCGACATTATGGAAACCGGCTCAAACGATGTACTGGTGGTTAAAGCTAATCGCACTGATGCGTTTGGCAAAAAAGAAAGGTTAATTCCTTATCTTGATGAGCAAGTGATCAAACATGTATCACTTGAGCATAAACAAATTGACGTGGACTGGGACCCAGGTTTCTAACTCAATGACTAAATGTAAAATGCGGATGGAGGTAATAAGCCTTTTTCCTGAAATGTTTACTGCTATCACTGAGTCTGGGGTGACAGGAAGAGCGATTCGTAATGGCTTGATAGATTTCCAAACATGGAATCCTAGAGAGTTTACCAACGATAAGCATCGCACCGTTGATGATCGTCCTTATGGCGGTGGTCCGGGAATGCTTATGATGGTACAACCATTACGAGATGCCATTAAGGCTGCCAAAGATTCGGCAGGTGAAGATGCGCATGTGATCTACCTTTCGCCACAGGGACGAAAGCTTGACCAAGCGGGTGTACGTGAATTATCGACTCATAAGTCATTGGTATTAATTGCCGGGCGTTATGAGGGCATTGACGAAAGATTAATCGAGTCGGATATCGACGAAGAGTGGTCTATCGGCGATTTTGTGTTAACTGGCGGTGAATTACCGGCAATGACCTTAATCGATGCAGTTGCACGATTTGTACCTGGTGTATTAGGGCACAATCAATCGGCTGAGCAGGATTCATTTTCTGACGGTTTATTAGATTGTCCACATTACACAAGGCCAGAAGTTCTGGATGATAAATCTGTACCTAAAGTTTTGCTAAGCGGTAATCATGAACATATTCGCCAATGGCGTATGCAACAGTCTTTAGAAAGAACTTGGACTCGACGTCCAGATTTACTAACAAACCTAGCTCTGACTGAGGAGCAGGAAAAAATGCTTAACGCTGTTAAAGCAAAGCAATAATCCTGTTCGGTTCGGTGTAATCTAGGAAGAAAGGTGTATTATGAGTAATATCATTAATCAGCTCGAACAAGAGCAAATGAAAACTGACGTACCAGCGTTTGCCCCTGGTGATACTTTAGTTGTTAAAGTTAAAGTAAAAGAGGGTGACAAAGAACGTCTTCAAGCATTTGAAGGTGTTGTAATCGCTAAGAAGAACCGCGGATTGCATTCTGCTTTTACTGTTCGTAAAATTTCGAACGGTGAAGGTGTAGAGCGTGTATTCCAGACACATAGCCCAATGGTTGCTGAAATTTCAGTTAAACGTCGCGGTGATGTACGTCAAGCTAAACTTTATTATCTACGTGAACTTTCTGGTAAGAAAGCACGTATTAAAGAGAAGCTGGGTAAGTAATTTTTTACTTGTTCCGAAAAAAGGTTGCCCAAGGGCAACCTTTTTTATTTTTAATGCGCGAATATATTTACGGTATCCAAGGTTTAAAAGTCAGGTTAATTCAAATGGGTGCTTCACACAGAAACCTTAGACGGTTTTATTCTTAAGTTTCCTCAGACTCAGTTAAGCTCTTTAACGCCACTTCAATTTCTTGCCAACGCTCATCGCTAAAGTTGCTGTTTGCCATTTCATATGATTTTCCTTGCTTGTCAAAGAATAAGGTAACCATGTCATGACGCTCAATGTGAGCATAATCTGTAATAGGAAAGTGCCAATAGACGGTGTGAATATTGCGGTTAACAAGTTCTGTTTCCGAAATAATCAATGACGGGGAGTGCCTTGCGGCCCAAACCATGGCAAATAAGATAAAACATAATAACTGCACAATGTTTACAAACACTAAGTAGCCTAAAATAAAACTACCAATTGTTGCAATTAAACTTATTATTACTAGAGTGGCGTAATGGCCTTTCGGAGTTATATAAGGCTTAGGCTTAAATTCTTTTAACATTGATATTGTGATTCTAGATTAATTTTTATAGAAAAAGCCAGAATGACTACTGACTTTGGAAAAGTGGCTTACCATTGATATAAAATCAATCAATAAATAATCTCAACATGGCGATCTGTGCTTGGGTTAATATCTTGTCGCTTAGGGTCGCCTTTACCCATTGTAGTCGCAGTTAACCTTTCTTGATTGACTCCTGCACTTACTAAGTACACCATCACCGATAAAGCTCGTTGTTTGCCTAAATCAAAATTAAATTTTTCACCACCAACTTGGTCCGTGTGGCCCTGAAGAACAATCTGGCCTGTCTCAAGTGCTCTCATCGCAGCTAAATGAGTGTTAAGCACTTGTATGCTTTCTTCATTAAGTTCACTGGAATTGAAATCAAAGTAAACAAACGACTGTGCTTCAACGACAGCTGATTGTACCGGTTCAGCTGGCTCTGCAATTATTGCAGCATCAAGATGAGGCTTGATCAGATTTGCGCTTTTAAAGTTTGCATTTGACTGACAGGCACTGATTAACATAAGTAAACTGAGAGCAGATAACTTTTTCATCTTAAATTTCAACCCAAAAATTCTTATTAATAATATAAAGTTATAACATGATATCGTATTTTTGCGATGGATAATGTGATAAATATTAAAAGAATATATAGTTATTTAATCTAACTAAAATTTAAAATATAGATAACAACACTGTAATTTTGTGTTTTTATATAAAGTAAGGTCATTAACACCTTTGAGTTATACACAAATTTTGACTTTTGAATAACTGAGTAGAACACTTATATCACCTTAAATCGAAAGGTAGTGAAGCTGTCATTGTGTTTCAAATGTATTTGTATTAAAGTGTGTTCTTAATCGGTTACTATCCGTTTTTTCAACCGTTAACAATTATCTTGACAGTTTTATTCATCATAGGTACATTATCTCAAACGTTTGAGGTTTGGGCTTGTTTATTTATGATGACTGTCAGCAGTCCCGTTTTAAAGTTTGCATTACAATAACAAGCAATGAGCAAATAAATGATAGAGCAAGCAAAAATTAATGTTTATAAACATGTGCGTATTAATACAAAACAGATGACAGCGCTGTCATTTTGTGTTTATATAGCAATGCATAACTGAAAATAATAACTAAATCATAACAATAATAAGCAACATTTAACGAAGAATTATAACGAAACCATAACAATAATAAGAAACACTAAACTTCAACTAAACTTTAACTTAAATCATAACTGTTAAATGATACTAGGCACACAGATGAACGAACTACAAAAATTTTACCCTGTTACAGCACAAGCTAAGGCGCATACTTTCTTTGATAAACCCAAATACCAGGAACTCTATCAGCAATCGATTAGTAATCCTGATCAGTTCTGGGCAGAGCAAGCCAATGAATTTTTAGATTGGTATAAGCCGTTTGAAAGTGTCACTAATGTTGATTTTCATAAAGCAGATATTGAATGGTTTAAAGGTGGCCAATTAAACGTAAGTTATAACTGTATTGATCGCCACTTAACAGAGCGCGGTGAGCAAACGGCAATAATATTTGAAGGTGATGAACCTAGCGATACACAAAATATTTCCTATAACGAACTACATGAACAAGTATGTAAGTTTGCCAATGTGTTAAAACAACGGGGTGTTAAAAAGGGCGATACAGTTTGTATCTACATGCCAATGATCCCAGAAGTTGGATATGCCATGTTAGCCTGTGCACGTATAGGCGCGGTACATTCCGTTGTCTTTGGTGGTTTTTCTACTGAATCGATTAAAGCTCGCATTCAAGCCGCAGATTGTAAAGTCGTTATTACAGCGGATGAAAGTGTTCGTGGTGGTAAAAATATTCCTTTAAAAGCTAATGTAGATGCAGCAGTTACAGAGTGCCCAAATGTGCATTCAGTTATTGTTGTTGAACGTACTGGTGCAGATGTTGCCTGGAATGATGAAACCGATGTCAACTATCAACAAGCAATGGCAACAGTTTCAAGCATTTGTGAGCCAGAAGTAATGGACGCCGAAGATCCTTTGTTTATTTTATACACATCTGGCTCTACCGGGGCACCTAAAGGTGTAGTCCATACCTGTGGTGGTTACCTATTGTATGCGGCAATGACGCATAAATATGTATTTGATTACCGAGATGGTGATATCTACTGGTGTACAGCCGATGCTGGCTGGATAACAGGTCATAGTTATATATTTTATGGCCCGTTAGCAAACGGCGCGACCACCTTGGTGTTTGAAGGTGTGCCAACATACCCAGATGCGGGTCGCTGTTGGGATATGGTCGAACGTCATAAAATTAATGTTTTTTACACCGCTCCTACTGCAATACGCGCATTAATGGGTATTGGTGATGAATACGTGCTAGATAAAGATTTATCATCTTTGCGCCTGTTAGGGAGTGTTGGTGAACCAATTAACCCGGAAGCTTGGCATTGGTATTATGAAATTGTTGGTAAAAGCAATTGTCCAATAGTTGATACTTGGTGGCAAACAGAAACCGGTGGAATATTAATAACTTCACTACCGGGTTCTGCTGGCATGAAGCCGGGAGCCGCTGGTTTACCATTTTTTGGTGTACAACCGGTAATTGTTGATAAAGAAGGTAATGAGCAAGATGGCGAAGCACGTGGTGCATTAGTGATGAAGGGCAGTTGGCCTGGACAAATGCGCACTTTATACGGCGATCATGAGCGTTTTCATCAAACTTATTTCAGCCAATGTGCCGGTTACTATTATACAGGTGATGGCGCACAACGTGATAAAGACGGCTATTATTGGATTTTAGGTCGAATAGATGACGTATTAAATGTGTCTGGACACAGATTAGGTACTGCCGAAATTGAAAGTGCATTAGTTCTGCACCCTAAAATCTCAGAAGCCGCAGTGGTTGGTTATCCACATGACATTAAAGGGCAAGGGGTATATGCCTATGTAACTTTGATGCATGATGAAGTGGAAAGTGAAGAGCTTATTGTTGAATTAAAGGCATTAGTTGCGAAAGAGCTTGGCAGTTTTTCAAAGCCTGATTTGATCCAATGGGCACCAGGATTACCAAAAACACGTTCTGGTAAAATTATGCGCCGAATTTTACGCAAAATTGCTGAAAATGACCTAGGTACTTTAGGCGATACTTCGACACTTGCTGATCCTAGTGTCGTTGAAGACTTAATCGAACGTCGCTTACTTCGTTAATCTTTACACAAGGTTAATATCGGTATAACGGAGGCGAAAGCCTCCGCTTTTTGTTAATGAAAACGCACTTTGGTATATGTAATTACAATTTGTCTAAAAATAAATCTTGCCAGATGAAACTAAAAGCTGCTACAAATACCTATCAGCTCTGCTTTAGAGCATGCGAGTTTTGACCAGACTTTATAACGTTATAATTTTTGGTTCGTATAATTAATAGAAAAGATATGCAAAATCAAAATTTAAGCCTCCGATATTATCGCTATACCTATCTTTATTACTAAATCTTTTTAGTAACCCCTGCTGTATCTTATTAATTTAAAAAATTTTCAATCAACAACAAAACTTATATCGGAAGAACTATGCACACTAGCAAACTAAATGACGTTCATGTTAACTCAGAAGAAGTCTTAATCACCCCTAATCAACTAAAAGAAAAACTACCGCTTAGCGAGTCAGATCGTGAATTTATTTTAAGCTCTCGTCAGGTGATTTCAAACATCATTCACAAAAAAGACTCTCGTCTACTAGTGATCTCCGGTCCTTGTTCGGTACATGATGTAGAAGCCGCGAAAGAATACGGCCGAAAACTTAAAGCCTTACATGATAAGTACCAAGATACTTTATATATTGTTATGCGGGTTTACTTTGAAAAGCCTCGTACGACGGTTGGCTGGAAAGGTCTCATTAATGATCCTCATATGGATGGCAGTTTTGATGTAGCTACGGGTTTAGAAACCGCTCGTGAACTTCTTATTTACCTTACTGAGCTTGGTTTGCCATTAGCAACCGAAGCGCTTGACCCTATTTCTCCGCAGTACTTGGCTGAGTTATTCAGTTGGTCAGCAATTGGTGCGCGAACTACCGAGTCACAAACCCATCGTGAAATGGCCAGTGGTTTATCTATGCCTATCGGTTTCAAAAATGGTACCAATGGTTCATTAGGTGTTGCCATAAACGCTATGGAATCAGCGGCTTCTTCGCATCGCTTTATGGGGATAAATAAAGAAGGGCAAGTAGCATTAGTGAAAACTTCTGGTAACCCGGATGGTCACGTGATTTTACGTGGTGGTCAACAGCCTAATTATGATTCAGTAAATGTTGCCATGTGCGAGCAAAGTTTAGATAAAGCTGATTTAGCACAAGCATTAGTCGTTGATTGTTCACATGCAAACTCGAGTAAAGATCATAATCGTCAACCTTTGGTGGCTGAAAATGTGATTAACCAAATATGTGAAGGCAACAAATCTATCATCGGGATTATGCTTGAAAGTAATCTAAATGCTGGTAATCAAAGCTCGAACTTACCAAAAAGTGAACTTGCCTATGGCGTATCGGTAACAGATGCATGTATTGACTGGGCAGCAACGGTAGATTTATTTGAACAAACTAGTGCTAAGCTTAAAGACGTTTTGCCAACACGCATTGGTTAATATTGTAAGAATAGAAAGTAAACATTAATGACAACCTTTGATAAAAAGCTTCAACAATGTCGAAATGATATTGACGATATCGATCAACAACTCGTTTCTTTATTGGCTAAACGCCGTGAAGTAACGAGTAAAGTCGGTGAACTCAAAAGCCAAGTTGGTATGCCCATTTTTGCACCCGAACGGGAGAATCAATTGCTGGCCAAACTTGGCAAACAAGCAAAAGCCATAGACTTGTCTGTGCCTTTAGTTGAAGATGTTTTTCGCCGCATTATGCGTGATTCGTACTCTTCGCAAGATGAGCAAGGTTATCAGTGCATAAACCCTAATGCTGGGAGAATTGTGGTGATCGGTGGTAAAGGTCAGCTCGGGCAAGTGTTTGTCGACTTATTTACTCGTACCGGCTATCAAGTATCAATTATTGAAAAAGATGACTGGCCCAATACTGATAATATTCTCGCTAAAGCTGGTCTGGTAATTGTTGCTGTACCAATTAATTTAACAGAAATGGTGATCAGCAAATTATCTAACTTGTCTCCAGATTGTATACTAGCAGATATCACCAGTATAAAAGCGAAACCGTTAACGGCCATGATGGCAATACATAAAGGGCCTGTTGTAGGGTTACATCCTATGTTTGGTCCAGACGTAACTGGTTTGATCAAACAAACCATTATTGTGTGTCATGGTGAGCAGTCGGATAAATATCAATGGCTACTTGATCAATTTACCGTATGGGGCGCACTTAATTATGTGGTAAGTGCTAAAGAGCACGATGATGCCATGGCTATGGTTCAGGTGATGCGTCATTTTTCAACGGTAAGTTATGGCTACCACCTGATGCAGGAAAACGTCGAGCTTGATCAGCTATTGGCGATGAGTTCGCCTATATACCGTCTAGAATTGGCCATGGTTGGTCGCTTATTTGCTCAAGATCCGAATCTTTATGCCGACATTATTTTTTCAAATCCTGAAAATGTTGTGATGATGAAACGTTTTGCTAATCGTTTTATTGAGTTGCTATCATCGGTTGAACAAGGTAAAAAAGCTGATTTTATTGAAAAATTTCAGCAAGTTGCCAACTGGTTTGGTGATGACGCGCAAAACTTCTTATTAGAGTCTAAATCATTATTGGAAAAAGCCCGTGAGCAAAAATAATTCAGATAAAAGTACGTCGTTGAATACCAATAAAAAAGTAACGTTTTTGCAAAAACATAAAAGAACGATTATGTTTCTCGCGTTTGTATTTTGGATTGGCTTTGCCGTTTTATATTCTACGCAATCTAACGCAAAAGAGTCTTATCCTATTGGTGAGATAAGTAAACAACAATTACTAGAAAACCATGATGATTTTGCCAGCAATTATTATGATTATCAGCCCTCTGAGGAAGAATATACAGCAATAGCAGCAATAGCTGATAAGGTCACTGTTGACGTGTTCTTTGGTACTTGGTGTCACGACAGTGAGCGTGAAGTTCCGCGTTTATTGAAGAGCCTTAAAAATAATCAGCTAAAGGTCTCATTAATTGCTTTAGATGGTAAAAAGTCTGATCCGGCTGGATTGGCGCAACAAAGTGGAATTAAATACACGCCTACTTTTATCATTTATGCAGGTGGGGTAGAAATTGGCCGTATCATTGAAAGGCCAAAACAATCTTTAGCAGAAGATATTTGGTTAATCTGGCACAAGCATTCGTTAGCCAAATCGTAAAGTTAATAAATTCATTGTAACCCTTGTAAAGTAGAGAGCACTAGTTGTCGGTTGCTCTCAATCGCAAGGTTGATCTGCTTATTACTATTTTCTTGTTCATCCATTAATTGCCAATGTTCAGTCCAAACTTGATGTAAATTATCGGCGTCCGTTTTTACCTTGGGTGATACAGTTTGCGCTAAATCCTGCACATATAGAACATGACGCCAGCCTTTGATAGGATCGGCGTTATTCTCCACAGCATTATAAAAAGCACTATCAACTAATAATTGCAGCTCGGCCAACGACATTAGTATTTGAAATGATGATGTTCTAACGTTGCGATTAAACTCTGTTTGCTCGTTACGCCAAGTATTGTAAGCGAGCGACGTGATCGCAATAACAATACTGATAATCGCAATAAGGTTGTTTTGCACTTGTTGTTTTATCGATATTTTTTTATTACTCACGTCACCCATACACACCTTAACCGTAAATGTTATGTCGATTAACTATGCTTTTTCTTCAACTTTTCAATAAAGTCTTGTTTTTTCTTATTCAATTTATCTTTTAATACTTGTTTATATTGTTTTTTCGCGGCAGCTGAAATTGCTTTAAATAAACTATTACCTATCACGGTACCTAACTCACTCGCTGGTATGCCATCAACGCCACCAATTGCATCCAACTGTACACTTGGTATCTCTATATCATAGCTCTTACCATTAACTTTACTTAAATCTACCGTTAACGCTACACCAGTTAATTCTAGTTTATTAATGGCAATGCGAGGTTCAGGCTTACTGTCCTTTTTCTTTTTAGGTGTAGGCTCAGACTCAGGTTTTGGAATTTGGTTATTTATGGCGGCTAATAAATCTTTAAAATTATTATTGCCATTTTTATCGAACTCAACAAAGGCTTGCGGGTTTTTCATTGTAAGAGCTTCGATAATTACAGGAGAGCCAGTAAGAGAGTTAACATCTAAATCTAGTGATACTTCACCTAAATAAAATGCTAGAGGCTGCTCATACTTACTTGGGTTTGAAAAACGAACCCCATAAATTCCACCGAATCCTTCGCTAAGTTGTAGATCTACCTTGTCAACTTTTACGGTTTCTCCAGTTAGCTTTGACCCTTGAATTTCAATTTGCGAGCGGATAAAGCCATTCCAATCTGCCGAGGCCAGAAACCAAAGCATGGCGCCAAAAAATAATAATAGGCCAATGGCGATTGCTGCAAGTTTATTCATGTTTTATCCAAAATGTTGTTAAAGAAATATTACCCTTTATAATTATAGCCTTACATTACAAAATATTTAACTTAAAAAATATGTAATTCAACGTATTGTTATCGTTTCAATGTGTAATATAGGTTATATTGACTCAAATTATTTTGGACAAAATCGCCTCATGGAATCTACAAAATCATCTCGCTTACCTTTAATAGTTTTAGCAGGCTTGCTAATTGTCTTATTAGTTTATCTTAATTTACCAGAACAAAATGTTAGCAACTCAAAAAGTGCCAGAGTCGTATCGGTTAAAACTACCCCTGTAGTTATGGCTGAATTTAGCGATGAATTTGAAGCTTTAGGTACAACTAAAGCCAATGAAGAAGTTGTTATTACCGCTCAGTACACTGATATTATCGAGTCGATTCATTTTAATGATGGCGATGCAGTTAAAAAGGGGGATGTTTTAGTTGAGCTTTCTAAAGCTGAAGAGCAAGCTAAAATAAAAGAATTACAAGCCAACCTTGATCAATCAACATCACAATTACTGCGCTTTAAAGAACTACTTAAGAAAGATGTTGGCTCTATTGCCCAGCGGGACGAACAAAAAGCAAAAGTACAGTCAATCAGAGCCCAGCTATTAAGTGCAGAAGCAATCTTAAATAACTTAACCATTAGAGCGCCTTTTGATGGTCAACTTGGCTTTCGTCAAGTGAGTGTTGGTGCGTTAATTAATGACGGTTCTACCATCACTACACTAGACGATATATCTATTATAAAAATTGATTTTGCTATTCCAGAACGTTTCATTCCTACAATTAATATTGGTCAATCGATAGCTGCAACCAATGTCGCATACCCAGATAATAAGTTTATTGGCAAAGTTACCAGTATTGCACCACGTGTAGATGCGATAACTCGGACAATTCAAATTCGCGCAGAAATCGATAATAACAATAAGAAACTGCGCCCAGGTATGTTAATGAGTATTATTTTAGAGCGTAATGTAGCGCAAGTACTGCAAATTCCTGAAAGTGCGGTTATTCCTTATGAAGACAAACATTTTGTTTTTATTGTTGAAAATGATATCGCCAAAAGAATTGATATCTCTGTTGGTCGTCGCAAACCTGGTATTGTTGAGGTTTATTCTGGAATTGAAGAAGGCATAAATGTTGTCGTTGAAGGCGCGTTAAAATTAAGAGATGGTACTCAAGTAAAAGTAAGCTCCGCAATAATGGAAGCTAAATAATGGTATTGTCAGATCTTTCAGTAAAAAGGCCGGTTTTTGCCACGGTTTTAAATTTACTAATTGTTACTTTTGGTATTGTCGCATTTTTATTATTACCTTTGCGTGAATACCCAGATATTGATAAACCTGTGGTATCTGTTTCTACATCATACCCAGGGGCTTCAGCAGCCATTGTTGAGACTAAAATAACGCAAGTTTTAGAAGATAAAATAAGCGGTATTGAGGGTGTTAAGAACATCAAATCGAATTCAAGAGATGGTCAGTCTCGTATTTCAATTGAATTTAATGTAGAACGAGACGTCGACAGCGCGGCGAATGATGTGCGTGATAAAATTTCTTCTGAGTTACGCCGTTTACCAGACCAAGCTGATCCTCCTGAAGTGAAAAAGGCCAACGATGACGATGACGTTATTGCATGGTTTACTCTGCAAAGTGAAGTATTTAACACCCTAGAACTTACCGATTATGCAAATCGTTATATTGTAGACCGTTTTGCCGTGGTAAATGGCGTAGCTGAGGTTATGGTTGGCGGTGGCCGTAATTACGCGATGAAAATCACACTTAATCGTCAAGCAATGGCTGCACGCGGTATTACCGTAAATGATATTGAATCTACTCTCCTAGCCGAAAATGTTGAGTTGCCGGCTGGTGAAGTAAAATCCGTGGACAGAATTTTTAATGTACGTGTTTCTCGAAGTTATAAAACTGATGTCGATTTCGCTAACATGGTGATCGCTCGAGGAGATAATAATTCATTAGTGCGTTTATCTGATGTGGCAAGTGTCGATATTACTGCAGAAGATGAAGAAACTATGTTTAGGGGTTACGGTAGTAATATGGTTGGGTTGGGCATTATTAAACAATCTACTGCAAACACCATCGACGTAGTTAATGCCGCGCGAGAAGAAATGGAGCAGGTAAAACTTAATTTACCCGCAGGTACGAGTATCGTCCCTAGCTATGATTCATCTACCTTCATCAAGGAGTCTATAAAGGAGGTTTATAATACCTTGGGTGTTGCCATGTTAATGGTGGTTTTAGTCATTTTCTTGTTTCTAGGTAATATTAGAGCAACCTTTATCCCTGCTGTTACTGTACCGGTTGCTTTAATTGGCTCTATGATTGTATTAAGTGCTCTTGGCTTTTCTATTAATTTACTGACTTTACTTGCACTTGTACTTGCTATTGGTTTAGTCGTTGATGATTCCATTGTTGTTTTAGAAAACATCTATCGCCGCATTGAGCAAGGGGAAAAACCACTAGCTGCTGCATTTAACGGTGGTCGAGAAGTCGCATTTGCCGTTGTGGCTACAACATTAGTATTGGTTTCGGTATTTGTGCCATTAATATTTATGGCCGGCGATATAGGCAGATTGTTTACTGAGTTCGCTCTTGCTATTGCCGCAGCAGTGATCTTTTCAAGTATAACTGCATTATCGTTGACGCCAATGATGTGTTCTAAATTATTAAAACACCGAAAACGCAGTTCGTCATTTGGGCAGTTTTTAGATAATGGTTTTGCTAAGCTTGAAAAAAGTTATGCTAATGCAATATCTGGGTTGATCAAGCAACCGTTAATGATCGTGTTGGTCATGCTCCTAGCATTTGCCAGCTTATGGACCATTTTTGATAAATTGCCGAGCGAATATGCGCCTAAAGAAGATCGTGGCGGTGCATTCTTAATTATGAGTGGTGCTGAAGGTGCTAGTTTTAAAAGTAATGCTGGTAATATGCTGCAAATTGAAGAAAAATTATTGCGTCATTATGAAGAGGGCACATTGGAACGAGTTCTTGTGAGGGTTCCTGGCTTTAGAGGTACTGGCGGTATTGCCATCATTGGCCTGCCACCATGGCAAGAACGTGATATATCAACTCAAGATTTTATTAATGGCTTTAATCAAGAACTTGCCGACGTAACTGACGTACGGGCTTTTGTTATGACGCGAGGTGGTTTAGGTGGTAGAGATGGCGGTGGTCGTCCAATTGGATTTGTTTTACAAGGAACTAATTACGAAGAGCTTGCCCGCTGGCGTGATATTATTATGGCGAAAGCGCAAGACAATCCAAATATTATTGGTTTAGACAGTAATTATAAAGAAACTTCACCACAAGTTTTAGTTAATATTAACCGAACCCGAGCATCTGATTTAGGCGTTACTGTTGGCGATATAGGTAGAACCTTAGAAACCATGCTAGGTAAACGTCGAGTAACTACCTATATTGATAGAGGTGAGGAGTACGATGTATTGCTTGCCGGTAATGAAGATGAATATCGTTCTCCTGATAGCATTGACAATATCTATGTTCGTTCGAACACAACCGAGCAATTAGTGCCAATGTCGAATTTGATCAGTTTTGAAGAAAACGCCCGTTCAAAGAATCTAAATCGCTACAATCGTTTAAGAAGTATTACCTTGTCAGGTAATTTAGCAGAAGGCTATACCTTAGGTGAAGCGTTAGATTTTCTGAACCAAGTGGTCGAGGAAGAGCTCCCAGCAGAGGCTTCAGTTGATTACACCGGACAATCTCAAAAGTTAAAAGATGGTAGTAGTTCGATGATCATCATTTTTGCCTTAGCATTACTCATAACCTATTTAGTGTTAGCTGCTCAGTTTGAAAGCTTTATTCATCCATTTGTAATTTTACTTACTGTGCCATTAGCCCTTGTTGGTGCATTGGCGGGGTTATATGCAATGGGCATGAGTTTAAATATTTACAGTCAAATAGGCATAGTGATGTTAATTGGTTTAGCGGCTAAAAATGGTATTTTAATTGTCGAATTTGCTAACCAGTTACGAGACGCAGGTGAAGAGTTCACCGATGCAATTGTTAAAGGCGCACAGCAACGTTTACGTCCAATTATTATGACGTCGTTTACGACTGTGATGAGTGCTATTCCGCTTGTTATTGCTGTAGGTCCTGGCGCAGAAAGTAGAATGGTAATTGGTGTGGTTATTTTTGCTGGCGTATCATTGGCAAGTATATTTACCTTGTTTATTGTACCTGGTGCCTATTACTGGTTATGTCGCAGCACTAAGTCACCAGAGTACATCGCAAAACAGTTAGAAGAACAAATTAACTAAACTATACGCATTCCTTTAAGTAAAAAGCCAATCATCTGATTGGCTTTTCTATAATATTAATTAACAAAAATTATCGATAACTACCGAGATTTTGCTCTTCGTTTCTCGTTTCTATAACTCTCGTTTCTGCTAATCTGCTAGCACCTTTGCTGGCACATTAGTTGGTTTAATTTGCTCACTGGCATAACAGCCTAGTACTTTGATAAAGCGAGTGAGCTTTGTCAGTTTAGCCAAACAATCCTGCATAGCAGCAGACCTTAAGTTTGCCTCTAAATCAATATAAAACATTTCTTCCCAAGGTCTGCCTTGTATTGGGCGAGACTCAAGTTTCGTCATGTTAATATCGTATTCTTTCAACACCATTAAACAGTCAACCAAAGCGCCAGGCTCTTGGCTTGTTGCTAAAATTAACGTGGTTTTTGCTGGTATTTGCTCGGCAACTTCAACTGGTTTTCTGGCAACTAAAATAAAACGACTATGGTTTTCAGCTTGATTGGCAATCGATTTTGTTAGTGCCATTAAGTCATATAATTTGCCACCTTCCTCTGAGCCAATAACACCTATGTTGGCTAATTTTGAATCAGCCGCCTTTTGCATTGCCTGTGCACTAGAGTCGCAATATTCAATACGAATACCGTCTTGTTTATTTAAAAAGTTGCTACATTGCTGCACCGGTTGGGCGTGTGCATAAATAGTGTCTATTTTATCAATTGATGTATTTACCGAGGTTAACAGGCAATGATCAATTGGTTGGGATAGCTCACCAACAATGGAAAGATTGGTATGTTGAAGTAAGTCATAAACCTCATTAATGCTACCTGAGCTAGTGTTTTCGATTGGCAACATACCGTAATCGACATTACCAGACTCTACCTGATGTAAAATATCGTCAAAACTGGCACAGCCAAATTCGATGATTTCTTCAGCACGGCGTGAAAAGTAACGATAACTGGCTAAATAGCTGTATGAACCTTTATCACCTAAAAACGCAACACTCACTGTTGGTGTTTTTATATTAGGGTTTTTTAATTGTTGTAAGTAAGCTTGTTGGTTCAGTACTGAGTCTTCAATAATAGTTTGAAAGATATTCGTAACGTAATGAGCATCCAAGCCTTGCTCTTTGCCGATTTGAATAAGTTTAACTAATAATTCTTGTTCACGTTGTTGATCACGAACGGGGCGTACCTGATGAGCTTTACTTTTAGCAACATTTAACGTGAGGGAGCGACGTTTAGCAAAAAGGCTCAAAAGATCTTGATCTAATTGGGTGATTTCTTTGCGTATAACATTTAAATCTAAACTGTCTTTCACTTTTTATGCCTTAATCTAATTGATAAAAAAAGCCTTCATGGTAATGAAGGCTTTCGTGGTTTTGTTTGAAATACGAAAATCCTCCAGCATTAGCTGGTAAAGAAGATAAATTTAAACACGATAATCATATTTTTCATCCCTCTAATGTATAAATGCAGCGAAAAAGTGTCAACTGATAAATGCTTTTCTGCTAAAATAATCGGCCATAACATAGATTTTTTCGATATTTGTAGGTTTTTTGATGTCATCATTACAAGATCAGTTACTAAAAGCGGGTTTAACGACTAAACAGAAAACTCGTCAAGCCAACAGTGACAAACGTAAAAAGAATAAACAAAAGCGCAGTGGTGTAGCAATTGAGGCCACGTTGCAAGAGCAGGTGAAACAAGACTTAGCCAAATCTAAAGCTGATAAAGCAGCAAAAGATAATGAACTGAATGCACAGAAGAAACAGCAACTAGCGATAAAAGAATTACATAACCGTGTTCTACAAATTCTTGAACATCATAATGTCAAAGGCACTAACGGTGAGGTTGAATACAACTATACCGATCATGGCAAAGTGAAAAAGCTTTATATTAATGACACTACACAACAAGCATTAATAAATGGCCGTTTAGCCATTTGTGGATTAGCTGATGTCACTTATTTAGTAACAAGCGAAACTGCTGAAAAGATAGCCACATTAGATGAAAGTGTCATTCTACTGAGTAATGAAAAAGTAGAAACTGATGACATTGATGAAGATGATCCGTATGCTGATTATCAAATTCCAGATGATTTAATGTGGTAAATAACTAAACCACAACCCCCAAGTATTATACCAATTTAACCTGATAAAACGTTTATCAGGTTAGTTATTTTGATTTGATTTTATTTAAGGAACAACATGGCTTTATTACGATTTATTATTGGCCGCATCATTTTATTGATAAACTTTATTTTTTCTCCTAAAGCAATGAAACGTGAATCATCAGCCCAGAAAACGGTTGATCAACAAACTGAAAATTTCAGTTTATACCAATTAAATGCTTGCCCATTTTGTGTAAAAGTTCGCCGTAATATTAAGCGTAATAGCTTAAATATTGAGTTACGAGATATTAAAAAAGAGTCTCATTTAGACGACTTAGTTACCAATGGTGGCAAGCGTACCGTGCCTTGTTTACGTATTGAAAAGGAAGATGGCAGTAGCGAGTGGATGTATGAGTCTAAAGCTATAGCTTCATACCTTGACCAAGTAGCTGCTTAGCACTAAAGACCGCAATTACCTTTTTTATATTCAAACCGAGCAATGCTCGGTTTGTTTGATTTAGGCACTAAAAAATGTTGAAAGTATTTACCATCATTCTCTGTCTGATATCCTAAGAATGGTATAGGATGGGATGCTATGTTAATAAAGTCAAAAAAGAGCAGTGAATTTTTAGAAAGTCAGGTAACTGATGAAACAATTTATCAAAGTCGTCGTAAGGTTCTCAAGCAATTAGGCTTTGTTGGCGCGTCTGCTTTATTAGCTGGTAACAGTTTGCCTGGAAAGGCTTGGGCCGAAAGTAATTCTACCTTTAAAACTTCAGCGTTAAACTTCAAAAAATCTGAATATACGAATGTGCCAGATAAGCTTACTCCTGAGCAAAAGGTTATTTCTCATAATAACTTTTATGAATTTGGAGCTAAAAAAGATCAACCAGCTGAGCTTGCGCAACACTTTAAAGTTGATCCGTGGCAATTAAAAATAACCGGTGAAGTCGATAAGCCTTTTACCTTAGATTATGACGAGTTGTTTTCCAGCTTTACAATTGAAGAGCGCATATATCGTTTGCGCTGTGTTGAAGCCTGGTCAATGGTGATACCTTGGTTAGGTTTTCGTTTAGCCGATGTCATTAAAAAAGCGCAGCCAAATTCGAAGGCAAAATATGTTGCGTTTAAAACCTTGCATGACCCAAAGCAAATGCCCGGTCAGTCTAACAGGTACTTAGGCGGGGGCATTCAATACCCTTATATAGAAGGATTACGTATTGATGAAGCGATGAATGATTTAACATTACTGTCTGTTGGGCTATATGGGAAAACTTTACCACCTCAAAACGGAGCGCCAATTCGTTTAGTAACACCATGGAAATATGGCTTCAAAAGCATTAAATCGATTATTGAAATTAAATTGGTTGAAAAAATGCCAAAAACAACATGGAATAAATTAGCGCCCAATGAATATGGTTTTTACGCCAATGTAAACCCTGATGTTGACCACCCAAGATGGTCACAAGCGAGTGAACGACGAATCACCAGTGGTGGTTTGTTTGCACGTAACCGTATTGAAACACAGATGTTCAATGGCTATGGAGAAGAAGTTGCCGATTTATATAAGGGCATGAACCTTGGTAAGTATTACTAAATTGGCTCGGCTAAACATGCGTAACTCAGTTAAAATTCTAATACTTAAAATAATCACTCATTGTGCTGCACTTCTGCCCGCGGTACTAATGTATTATTTTGCTATTTTGGATCAACTTGGTAGCGATCCGGTAGAAGAAATTATTCATTTTACCGGTATCAGTGCGTTAAATTTATTATTAATCACCTTGTTGATATCCCCTGTTGCCAAATACTTTAAACAAGGCTGGTTGTTAAATGTTCGACGACTATTAGGACTATATGCGTTCTTTTATGCATGTTTGCATATGCTCAGCTTTTTGTTTTTTGAATTGCAGTTCGATTTCAGCCTATTTATTGATGAGATAATTGAACGCCCTTATATCACTGTTGGTATGTGTGCTTATGCCATTATTACAATGTTGGCATTTACTTCCTGGGGTAAAATACGAAAAGTCTTGGGTAAGAAATGGCAAACACTGCACAACTATAATTACTTGTTAGTTACCTTAGTGTGTATTCATTTTTATTGGTCGGTTAAATCTGAAATTATTGAACCTAGCCTTTATTTTGTTATGCTCTTTATATTGCTGTACCAACGTAAAGATAAATTCAGACGTTGGTTTAACAAATAAAATATATCCATTCTATTAAGTTTAAAATAAATGACCGATATCGCAGAAGAGTTCCACCTTAAAATAACTAACTTAAACAACTCTGTTGTCGAGTTGTTAGCAAGTGCTGCTTGCTTGTCAAAACAAGAGATAAAACAGGCAATGCAAAAGGGCTGCGTTTGGTTACAAAGAGGCTCAAACACCATGCGCTTGCGCCGCGCCAAAAAAGAGTTAAAAACAGGTGACATTGTGCATATGTATTACAACCCAAGCGTATTAAAGCAAGTGGTTGCGGATGCAATATTGCTAGACGATCAACAAGCATACAGTGTTTGGTACAAGCCTTATGGCATGCTATGTCAGGGTTCTAAGTGGAGTGATCATAACACCATTAATCGCTTTGCTGAAAATCACTTACAACCGCAGCGACCGGCGTTTATTGTTCATCGATTAGACCGGGCCACCTCTGGCTTGATTGTTATTGCTCATACCAAAGCTGCAGTTCGAGAGTTAACGAAAGCATTCGAACAACGCAATACCAGTAAAACCTATCAAGCAATTGTACATGGCAATCTCTCATTACTTGTTCAACCAAAAAACATAAATACCGACATTGATGGCAAAGGCGCTATAAGCCATGTTACTTGTATAGCCTATGACAGTGAAAGTGAGCGTTCGTTGGTGCAAGTTGCCATAGAGACGGGTCGTAAACATCAAATTAGAAAACACTTAGCCAGTATTGGTTTTCCTATTGTCGGCGATAGATTGCATGGCGAGGAAGAGGATAGACTAACAGGTAAAGATTTACAGTTGTGCGCGGTATATTTAAAAATTCCTTGTCCTAACAGCAATAACGACTGCAAGCAGAACAAGGAATATCATTTGCCAGATAGTTTTAAACTTAAACTTTAGCTAAAATTAACCACATTACCTAGCTTACTGTTTTTTAGCATGGTTAATGAGTTATCTAAGTCATTAATAATGTCTTCAGGGTTTTCTAAGCCAACTGAAATCCGAATCAAACTGTCACTTATACCCGCATCTAAACGTTCTTCCGGACTATAAGGTGAATGCGTCATTGACGCTGGATGTTGAATTAAAGATTCGGCATCACCTAAACTTACGGCAATAGAGAAAAGTTGCATTTGGTTAATGAACTGAGCGCCATCTGCTAAGTCGCCAGCAATTTCAAAGGCTATTACGCCACCGGCCGCGCTCATTTGTTTGCCAATAAACTTATGACCACTATGGCTTTTCAAACCCGGGTAATAAACACATTTCACCATAGGGTGCTGCTCTAAAAATTCTGCGACTTGTTGTGCGCTTTTGCAATGTCTTTCCATTCTAATTGGCAGCGTTTTCAAGCCACGAAGAATTAACCAAGCATCATGAGGGCTTATGGTTGCACCTATATCTTTAAGCACTGTGAGCTTAATATGTTGGATCATTTCACTTGTACCACAAACTATACCGGCAACTACATCACCATGACCATTTAAATACTTAGTGGCACTATGAATAACAATATCTATACCAAACTCAATTGGGCGCTGTAATATCGGTGTTAAAAACGTATTGTCGACGATAGAGATTAAATTATGCTGTTTTGCTACCCGGCCGATCATTTCAATATCTAATACGACCAAATTAGGATTAATCGGTGTTTCTAGGAACAACACTTTGGTATTTGGTTTAATCGCATTAACAATTTCAACTTCATCGCACATATCAACAAACGTTACTTCAATGCCGAAGCGGGTTAATTGATGCGCCATTAATGCATAACTACAACCATAGACAGCTTTTGATGAAATAAGATGATCGCCAGCGCTTAAATTTGCTAATAATGCCGCGGATACCGCACCCATGCCGGTAGCCGTTGCTGCAGCATCTTCCATACCTTCTAACGCAGCTACGCGTTGTTCAAATTGACGAGTTGTAGGATTTCCTAAACGGGTATAAATAAACCCATCTTGTTCACCGGCGAATCGCTGTGAGCCTTGCTCTGCATTATCAAAAATAAAAGTAGACGTTTGGTAAAGCGGTGTAGCTAAAGAGCCAAATTGCTCATCATTTATACGACCGGCGTGAATTGCTTGAGTGTCTATATGTGATTGTTTTTTCATTAATTTTCTCTATTTAATAATGTTTATAACAAGTAATAAGTTTGTTTTCTTATTTCCAATATAGACTGCAATTATCTTGCCTACTTTTATTAAAGTAATTAAATCAATGAGTTAACATGTTTTAATATGGTGTAATAAATACTTGTGTAATAAATGTATTACATAAGTGCTATACTTAGATGAACTTGAGAGTTAAAGCCTTTAAATTTAGGGTATACAGGTTGTAATAAATACATTACATTGTAATAAAGTTATTACAATGTTGTGGTGTGATATGAGAATAGAAATCGCTTCGTTAGACCGGGTTGGAATTACACAAGAGATCCTTGCTGTTTTTTCGGCCAAAGGCTGGAATTTATTAGCAATGGAAGTTAGCCAATATCATACCTATGTGCAGCTAAAAGATACGAATATACCACTTGCCATTATTGAACCTGAGCTGATTAAAATTTCCGGATTAAAAGCCATCCGTGAAATAGAATTACTGCCAGGAGAAAGAAAGTCACAGCAATTAGAAGTGTTACTCGCCAATATTCCTGAACCAATTATTGATATTGATAAAAACGGAATTATCTTAATGGTGAATAAGGCTGCAAGCATTGCACTTGATAGTAGCGCTGATCAGTTAATTGGTGATCCACTTAATAGCCATATAAAAGAAAAACTTCGGATTTATCTATCAGGTCAATCAACGACTCAAGAAATAACATTTGCCAATCAGCAATATTATGCCGATATTACGCCGGTAAAATCTGAAGAGTCGATCAATGGTGCAGTAATTGTATTGCGCAGTTTAGCAAATGTCGGGCGCCACCTTTCTCAATATCAACAAGGGCAAGTAGGCGGCTTTGACTCTATCATTGGCAATAGCGAGACTATTAAGCAAATTAAAAGCCAAACTAAGCGTTTTGCCAGCTTAGATTTACCGGTTTTAATAACCGGAGAAACCGGTACCGGTAAAGAGTTGTTAGCGAAGGCATTGCATGACAATGGTAATCGGTCTAGCAAACCCTTTTTAGCGATAAACTGTGCTGCTTTGCCGGAGCATTTACTTGAGTCTGAATTGTTTGGTTATGCTCCAGGTGCCTTTACTGGTGCGCAAAGTGGCGGTAAGCCAGGGCTGTTTGAACTTGCTAATGGTGGCAGCGTTTTTCTTGATGAAATTGCTGAAATGCCAATTTATCTGCAAGCAAAATTACTAAGATTTTTGCAAGATTTTCAAATTCGTCGCGTAGGCGGGGTAAAAGATAGAAAAGTTGATATTAGGATCATCAGTGCTAGCCATCAAAATATAGCCGAGCAGGTAAAAGAAAAACTATTTAGGGAAGATTTATACTATCGTTTGAACGTGTTGAATTTAGATTTACCGGCGTTAAATAAACGCAGCGATGATATTCCCTTGTTAGTAGAGCATTTCATTAATAATGCTGCTAAACAAGTCAATCAAGCAAACATTACTTTGAGCTCGCAAGCGCTCGAAAAAGTATGTGCTTATTCTTGGCCTGGTAATGTAAGACAGCTGCAAAATGTATTGTTTAGGCTTGCTGCTTTAGCTGAAAGTAATATTATTGAGGCGCAAGATATTGTCTTTGATGAGCAATTAGAAAATCAAAGAAATGAATTAGATATTGAAGATAGTAAGGTGCAAAACTGGCAACAAGCCCAGCAAAAATTTGAACAAGAGCTGCTAAACGCACTATATCCTTTATATCCATCTACGCGTAAGCTAGCCGACAGACTTCAGGTATCACATAATAAAATTGCGATGAAACTAAGGCAATACGAAATTAAATAACTGAAGCAAATTTGGCTTGGGTATGTGTTTTTTGTTATAGCTGAACTAATTATTGTTATTATCTTGTTATGATTAACTTCCTTAGAATCGATACAAGTTCTAAATAAATACCATGATAAATAAATGTACTTAAGCCTTTATTTAACTGCGAGGAATTATGACGATTAAAAATATTTCTACCTTTTCAAGATCGATGAAGCCGCTACTGGTTTCAAGTGTTGCGCTTGCCCTTACTGTTACCAACGTTGCATGTGCAGAGAAAGTGACCTCTAAAGAAATTAATATAAAAGATAAATGGGTTGCTCAGTCCGATAGTTTAAGTGTTGATAAAACACCGGTTGACCCTATTAAAGGCAGTTACGGATTAAATAAAAAAACCGGTGAGTTTACTCATCCGGTAGCGACTCGAGATAGTCATGATCGCAAACCGTTTGATGGTATTCTTGATTATTGGGACACCGAGCAATACATCAAAAATATGACCATAGAGGCGTATTATCCAATCACTGTTGAGCCATTTCATACTTGGCAAAATATTGTCGACTTTGATGGTCGCCGTTACCTATATCAATATGTTCGTCGCGATTTAAAAATATTCGATATTACCAACCCTAAAGAAGCCAAGCTGTTATTAACGCGTGGTCATACATGGGGCGCTAATGGTGCTGACGAAGTGGATCAAAACCCATATGACGAAACCGATATGTTCGGCGCAGCATCTATTCAATACAATGAAAAGCTTGGTAAGTATGTCATGGTACAAGCCTTTGAAGTACGCCGCTTTGGTTTATTGAAAAATAAACGTACTCAACCAGATAAAGTAGAGGCGATTCGTAAATCAAGCCATTTAAAAGGTTTTAAAGTTTACGAAATGAATGGTCCTATGCCAAAAGACTGGAAGTTAATCGCTGAACGAACTACGGATGTAGCACACCCTGATGCACCGTATGGTCAACAGCAAGGTTCAGGCGTTCGTGATCTCCCTGCTTATTTTGGGGGTGATACTATGTATGTCGCTGCGGCGCCCGATGCAAGTTACTCATTAACTGAATACCCAAATGATTTATATTCTGCCGGCTATCAGTCGTGGGATATGTCAGATCCAGCCAATCCTAAATTTTTAGATCAATTAACTGTACCTGGGCAAATTGCTTTTGATCCTGTTCATGAAGCGGCTTTTAAAGAAAACCCACGAGCGGGTAATCGTACTTCCTGGATGGGGGCTCGCATGTCATTGTTTATCCCAACGCCAGTAGAGGATGGTGGTAAGTATGGTTATGCTGCTATGGGGGGATTAGGTTTTTATGTGGTCGACATTACCGACAGTAAAAATTTAAAAGTCGTTAGCCATCTGAATTTCGCACCAAGTGTTGCTGGTACGGAAGGTGACTTTATTGATATTTCGCAAGTAGAGAAAACAGGTATTGTTTATTTTAGTGGGTACCCGTTAAATGAAGATTGTTGGGAACCGTACAAAGATGTGCACATGATTGATGTTAGTGATCCAACGACACCAGTTAAAATTGGTGTATTGCCTCGCCCTAAGCCTCCAGCAGATGCTAAATTTGCCGATTTTTGTCAGCGCCGCGGTAGCTTCGGACCAAAACGCACTGGTTATTACACTCAACCAGGCACGCCTAAAGATAACATTTTGCCGTTCAACTTCTATAATGCCGGTTTGCAAGTATTTGACGTTAGTGATTTAAAAAATCCTGAAATTACCGCTTATTTTGTGCCACCATTTAATACTGAACGTGTGGTTGAATATGCCCGTGGCAACTTATCGCACAGTGTATATGTTGAATACGATAGAAACTTGTTTTGGCTATTTACCAATCACGGTATCTATGTATTATCGAGCCCTGTATTAGGTGAGCCTAGCTTTTCAGCACCGACTACGCCTTGGCCTGTTCAACCTGCGAAGAAATAGTAGCTCAATAAAGTAGCACTTATAAGCCTTAGAGCTATGCTCTGAGGCTTTTTTCATTTAAGCCAACAAAATAGCCTAGTTATAATTAATTTATTATAGTTGTATGGTGTATTGTTATTTTTAAGTTATTACAAATGCCTATATGATGATTTTAATAACAAACATATATAAAGAGCTTGGAATTAGGTTTTCTGCCAGGAACAGGTGGCAGAGCAAGTAAATACTCCTATTACCAATACCACCGTATCTATAGCTGTGAGACAAACATGCAAAAAATTACCAGAGAAGATTGTATTCAATTAGATAGCCAAGACACCTTAGCTGATTTTCGTAATGAATTTAATTTACCAGAACATGACATTTACATGTGTGGTAATTCATTAGGAGCAATGCCGAAAAAAGCCATGGCAAAAGTAGAACAAGTGATGTTGGACCAATGGGGCACTAGCTTAATTAAAAGTTGGAATATTCATGGTTGGTTTACCTTAAGCCAAACTATTGGTGACCAATTGGCTACGACTATTGGCGCAAACGCAGGCGAGGTTGTGGTTACTGATGCTACCGGTATAAATGTTTTTAAAGTGATCGCTGCGGCTTTAACGCTTAATCCAGAGCGTAAAAAAATTGTAATGGAAGGCAGCAACTTCCCAACGGATAACTATACTGCGCAAGGTTTAGTTAAATTACTAGGCAATAAGCATGAAATTGTATTTGCTGAAACTGAGCAAGGCATTTTAGATGCCATTGATGACTCTGTTGCTGTCGTTTGTTTAACACAAGTACATTATAAGTCGGGTCGTTTGCTTGATATGAAATCTATCACTGAAAAAACTCAGCAGTGTGGCGCTATTTCAGTGTGGGATTTATGTCACAGCGGTGGTGCCTTACCGGTTGATCTTAATGGCTGCAACGTTGATTTTGCTATTGGTTGTACCTACAAATACTACAATGGCGGACCTGGCAGCCCAGCTTTTGTATTCTGTGCAAAACGTCATCAAGGTAAAGCTTTACAGCCATTAACCGGTTGGTATTCACATGCTGCACCATTTGCCTTCGAGCAGGATTATCGTCCAGCGGATAACATCAATCAAATGCTTTCTGGCACGCAAGGGATTTTAAGCCTTGCGGTATCTGAAATCGGCATTGATATTACCTCTCGCGCCGATATGAACGAAGTTCGCAATAAATCATTAAATTTATCTGATTTATTCATGCAATTAGTCGAGCAAGAATGTGCTGAATTTAACTTTGAGTTGATCACGCCAAAAGAGCGAGCTCGTCGAGGTAGCCAGGTAGCAATGAGTCATGAAAATGGTTATGCCATTATGCAGTGTTTGATTGCACAAGGTGTAATGGGAGACTTTAGAGCCCCTGATACACTAAGGTTTGGCCTAACGCCATTATATTTACGTTTCGTTGATATTTGGGATGCGGTGGCAAAGTTAAAAGATATAATGCAACAAGGCACTTGGCAGGAAGCCGTATATAATCAAAAACATGCTGTGACCTAATAGTCATCATTATCCTGATAAGCAGTAAAATAATAACGAGGTAATAAATGAGTATTTCAGCCACAAAAGCGGTGACTTGGTCATCAAAATCTAGTTTTCTCTTAGCGACAATTGGCATCGCCGTTGGCTTAGGAAATATCTGGCGTTTTCCTTATGTGGTTGGTACTAATGGTGGGGCAGCGTTTGTCTTAGTATATGTTTTAACGTTGTTGTGTTTTGCCGCGCCGATCATGATCGCTGAATTGATGATCGGCAGACAAGGCCAAAAAGACCCATTCACTAGTGTTAAAGAGCTAAGTGACAAAAATGGCGGCAGTAAAAACTGGCAGCTTATTGGTTGGTTAAGCTTACTTATCCCGTTTATAGCGTTGTCTTATTACAGCGTTGTTGCTGGCTGGACGGTAGATTACACTTGGCAGTCATTGTTAAACCGTTTTGAAGATATTGATAATGCCGGCTCGAAGCAGCACTTCCAAGCACTTGCTGGCTCTCCAACTCAAAGTATTGCTTTATTCCTTGGTTTTATCGCCTTTACTATGTTCATCATTTCCAAAGGTTTAAAAGAGGGTCTAGAGAAAAGCGTTAAACTGTTAATGCCAATGCTATTCGTTATCTTAGTATTTTTGGTTATTTATGCTGCTATTGCTGGCGATTTCGCCAAAGGATTTGCTTACTTGTTTTCACCCGATTTATCTAAGATCAATGCCGATGTGGTCTTAGCTGCAATGGGGCAAGCATTTTTCTCCTTAGGAGTAGGTGCCGGTAGCGTTATGGCATATGGCGGCTATTTATCAAAAGATATTTCTATTCCAAAATCTGTGCTAACAGTTGCCTTTGCTGACACCTTGGTGGCTCTATTAGCCGGTCTTGCTATATTCCCATTTGTGTTTGCGTTTGATTTAACTCCTTCAAGCGGACCCGGTCTAATTTTTGAAACACTACCAATAGCGTTTGGGCAATTACCTGGAGGGCAATGGGTTGGCTTGTTATTCTTCTTCTTATTAGCTGGCGCAGCGCTTACCACTGCGCTCTCTATGCTTGAGTGTTTAGTACGCTTCCTAGCTGATAGGTATCAATTAACTCGAGTTAAAGCGACATGCATTGCCGGCTCTGCCAGTGCAGTGTTAGGTTTAGGTGCAGCGCTGTCTTTTAATGTGCTTGCAGATTTCAAACCACTAGGCTTTATAGACTTTTTTAGTGGGAAAACATTTTTTGATTTAATGGATTACTCTGTGGCTAATATTATGATCCCGTTCAATGCGTTATTAATTGTATTGTTCTGTGGTTGGGTAATGACCAAAAAGGTTGTGCAAGCAGAGTTTTCAGAGCAACAGTCTGTTTGGTTTAAGCCTTGGTTAACACTCATTCGATTTATTGCCCCAATCGGCGTTATTGCCGTGTTAATTATTGGCTTGTAAAACAACTCAACGTTCTTAAATAGGCAGCTATAGCTGCCTATTTTTTCTTCATGAATGAAGGAATGTCCAATGGCCATGGATGGCATAAAATTGACTCATTCAAACTCGCAAAATTCCTCGACTAATTTGAATAAATTAGTTTCGAAATTGGGAACAAAATATTAACATGAGTTAATAATAATAAAATTCCAATGACTCCAGAGTTTATAATTCTTACAATTATTCGTCGTTATATTTATTTGTTCTTATAACTATATGAATTTAATTAATAAATATTAATTTATTGGTTGCCTGGCGGATGTTTTAGCTATATATAAAAATATATACCAGGCCAGGAATAAATTATTTTTATTATATGTTTGACTCCTTTAATGTGGTTACAGATGAGTAAAAACATAATAACAACTCATTAATAAGATAAATTCATTCAGAAAAATTATAAAAGATAATTCCCTGACACTAGGGTGGAGAACAGAAGATGAGTATGCAACATAATTCAAAGGTTAAAACCATGCGAAATCCAATAGCTATGAGTGTAGCTCTTGCAATAGGTTTAACTAACCTGTCTGCTTTTGCTGAAGAAGAGACAGCAAGCGCTGAAGTAGATGAGTTAACAATTGAGCATGTAACTGTTACTGCTCGTCATAAAGTTGAAAGCTTACAAACAACGCCAATTGCAGTTTCTGCTTTTGGTGCTGATCAAATTAAAGAAGAACGCATTAACGGCTTAGAAGATATCTCAAGCCGTGTTCCTGGTTTTCAAATGAATGCCTATAACTCGGCTGAGCCTGAGTTATTTATGCGTGGTATTGGTAGCGATATTGAAAGTGCCGGCGCCGCTGCTGCAATCGGTATGTATATTGATGGCGTATATATTTCACGCGGTACCAGTGCCGTTATGGATTTATATGACCTACAAAGCGTTGAGGTACTTCGTGGACCACAAGGTACGTTATACGGTAAAAACGTTGTTGGTGGTGCCGTTAACTTTATCACTAAACGTCCTGTCGATGGTGACATGGAAGGTAGTGCTGAAGTAACCGCAGGTGACTATGGCCTAATGGAAGCAAAAGGTTTTGTTACTGGTGCTATCTCAGATAGCGTAGCAGGTAAAATTTCTGTCGTGTCAAAAACACGTGATGGCTATGGGAAAAACACCCACACAGGCAATGATGCCGATGTTGCTGAAAGCACCTCTGTTCGTGGTCAGTTATTATATACAGCAAGTGACGATTTAGAAATCCTTGTTACTGCTGCATCAAGCACTGCTGACGGCGTACCGAAAATTAAACATATTGGTTACAGCGCAGGTCGTAACGAAGCATTCATTAGTGATGATCCACGTGAAGATTTAAGCAGTGTTGATAATGATGAAGAATCAGACAGCACTACTTTTGCTGTGCAAGTTGATTGGACCACTGGAATTGGCCAGTTAACTTCGATCACTGCATATCGAGATAATGATTACAGCATTTATGAAAATGCAGCTGCGGGTCTCGTTGACTCAACACAGAAATTTGAATGGTGTGGCGATTGGAGTACTGGCGATGTTTTCCCTTGTGAAGATAACACCGTTGAAAATCAAGAAGACTTAGCGTTGATTCAGCCTGATGATGAATGGTTGTCGTTAAAAGAAGAGCAATCTGAACAATTTTCACAAGAGTTTCGTTTAGCTGACGTAAGTAACGGACCATTAGGTTGGTTAGTTGGTGTGTTTTACATGACTGAAGACATTGACCGAAATGAGGCGGTAGATTACTGGTTTGATACTCAGTGGGGTACAACAACAGGTAATATATATAACACTACGATAAATGACACCACAAGCTATGCTGTTTTTGGTCAAGCAAGTTATGAATTAACCGACAAGTTATCTGTTACTGGTGGTTTACGTTGGTCACGTGATGAAAAAGACTTTTCAGGTACCGCCGGTGGTAAACGATTTGATAACTGTTGTGGTCATCACATTGACCTTGATGGTAACTGGGTATTTGACGAATATGCTTTTGAGACAGATGATTCATGGGAAGAGTGGACACCTAGTTTCAATATAGATTATCAAGCAACAGATGATACGTTCTTATACGCATCAGTAGCTAAAGGTTATAAAGCTGGTGGCTTTAACGGCGAAGGCATGGAGAAAGCTGAAGAAGCTATTATAGCTTTTGACCCTGAAACTGCTTGGAACTATGAAGTAGGCTTTAAAACTCGCAGCTTTGCCGACAGACTACAAGTAAACGGTGCATTGTTCTTTACTGAATATACCGATATTCAAACAACAGTTTGGGTTGAAACAGGTGAAACCACGCCTGACAATTTACAAGTATTTAACGGTACTGGTGAAGTATCCGGTTTAGAACTTGAAGTTGTTGCCCTAGTAACAGAAGGCTTAAAAATAAGTGGCAGCTATGGCTTTATTGATTCAGAATTTACTGAAGATTTCGAAGTAGATGGTGAAAACCTTAAAGGCAATAAAATGCGCCGTACACCTGAAAATACGTTCAGCTTAAATGCTGTGTATGAGTGGGGCATGGGCGACTTTGCAGAAGCAAGTATCAGTGTTAGTTACCAATATCAAGATGAATACTTCTTCGATAACTCGAATGACCCACTTACACAAGTGGATTCAGAAACTAACGTTGATGCAGTATTTATGTTACGTAGCTGGGAAGACACTTGGTCAGTGCAAGTTTGGGCGAAAAACCTTACGGATGAGCTAAATGTTGCATCTACCACAGTTTATGCAGCTATGGATGATACAGTTTATAACTCATACAAAGCACCTAAAACAGTTGGTGTAACCTTTGGCTATAACTTTTAATTAAGCTACTCCCAAGTATTAATTAAGCATTTAAATTTGGCCCTATTAACGCTCGTTAGTAGGGCTTTATTAATTCACGGATGAATTAACTTAGCATTGCCATGGATGACTTAAATTCTGTTATTTCAAGGAACATGTCATGAAAATATTTTCGAAACTCGGTAGTATCAAAATAGCATTGCTGTCATTAGCATTAGTATTTTCTACCCCTCAAGCATTCGCTGTTGCCGATCAAAGCGCAATATATACAATAACCGTTTGGAAAATTCACCCTGGCAAACACGTTGAATTCATTAAATACATGAAAGAATGGGAAGAAGTATTTAAAGAGATTAACGAGCCGCCAATGAAGTGGTACCGTAAAATATCTGGTGACAGTTATGACTTTGTCAGCATTAGCCCACCATTTAATTATGAAACTGAAAAAGCTATGGAAGCAGCCGGCAAAAAGCGCGGTTTGCCAATAGGGTATAACTATACATTAAAGCTTAATGAATTTGCCGACGCATACACCAGCACTATTGTTGAGGGACCACAGTCGATGGCTGATTTACTCAACCAAATTGAATAGCTGATTTTCAGCAGTCACAATTTACCAATAAGAAATCAACAATATAATAGAAAAATGACATTCCCGCGCAAGCGGGAATTCATTAGTTAGGCAGATTGTGCCAACCATCTACTGTCACAAAAATAGAAATAACACGCTGCCTTCCCGATGAAAACCAGGATCTCCTGAAGATTACTGATTATAGAAAAGTCGAATACACAACTCAAACACCACTACCTCAAAAGAACTGAGAGTCAACAGCGGATATCACAACGTATTTTACCTTACACTGGATAGTTTGTGTCGAATTCGCCTCATTTATTTTCATCAACTAAACTTAAGTTTTGCATTATTTAGTGAGGTCTAAAATGGCTAAGCACAATATTTCACGTCGATACTTTTTAAGCGCATCAGCAGCCGTGGCGTCATTATTTTCCACGAGCCTAATTGCTAAAGAAATTCAACCTACAGCTAAACAACAAGAGGGGCCTTTCTTTCCCAAGCATAAGCAAGCTGATAAAAATGCAAATATGAATCAAGTTGATGGCAATAACGGGCATGCCAAGGGAGAAGTGATCACTATATTAGGAAGGATCACTGATACTGAAGGTTCACCAGTTGTTGGGGCTATAATTGATATTTGGCAAGCCGATAAAAATGGCAGATACTTGCATGATGACGCTCCTAAGTCCTCGCCGATTGATCCCAATTTTCAGTATTGGGCTCAATTAAAAACCGATTCGGATGGAACGTATAGTGTAAAAACAATTAAACCGGGCAAATACCCCGCAATGGGAAATTGGGTGAGACCACCACATATTCATTTTAAAATTGCGCGTAGGGGATTGAGAGAACTTACCACACAAATGTATTTTGCCAATGAATCTCTAAATGAAATTGACAAGCTCTACTTAGAAACCCCCGAAAAACAACGAGCTTCTATTGTTGTAGATTTCAAAGAAGGCAAAGGGTTATTTAATATTATTTTGGAAAAGGTCTGAAGTTATTTTCTAATAAAAATATTTAATATTAATAGTTGGTTAAATCATTCGCAGCTAGGGTTTATGAATTAGAAACAATCTTACCTTTCAGTAAAATAAAAAAGGCAAAGGTCATAACTATTTTGCTCATATATTAATTAGTTCGCTTATTTTGAAATAGGCAAGGATTCATCTGATCCCCATTCTGCCCAAGAACCATCGTACAAACTGACGTTATTAAAATCAGCAATAATCGCCGCAACGAGTACTATGCAAGCAGTAATACCTGAGCCACAGGAGAAAATAATAGCAGAGTCACTACTACATCCAAGTTTCTCAAAGAGACCTTTAAGATCATCTGCTGCTTTATACTGAGTTGACTCTAAAACCAAACCAAATGGCAAATTTTTTGATTTTGGAATATGACCAGATCTAACACCTGCTCGTGGTTCAGCTACGACACCTAAAAACCTTTGTTCTGCACGTACGTCAATCACTATCGAGTTTTCTGTTTCAATATTCAAGAGCAACATGTCACTGGTGGTAATAGCTGCTGTATTACAATCTAGCTCACTATTTAAATCGCCGAAGTCTTGGGGTAATAAATGGTGTTTATCATCTATTGGACGTCCTTCTGCTATCCATTTCGGTAAGCCACCATCAAGAATAAAGACGTTCTCAAACCCCAACGATATAAATATCCACCATGCCCGTGGAGCCGAATAAATACCTTGGTCATCGTAAAGGATCAAAGTGCTTTGTAAGTTGAAACCAAGTTGTACTGAAAGTCTCTGAACTTGCTCTCCTGACGGGAAAGTATGAATTGCACTAGAATTTAAATCAGATAAGTCATTCTCAATGCTAACTTTATAGCTATTTGGGATGGTAAACAACTGCTCATAGATTATTGGCTGCTTACCAATTACCTTTGACATACTTACATCAAGGATGAATAGATCGCAGCACTCCAAATGAGAGTTAAGCCAATCTGTAGAAACGAGAGGGGAATTCATATTGTCTCCTTGTTAACTAACAATTTATTATAATTCAAATTACGTAAAAGCCCTAGCGCCAGTGGTTTTACGTAATTATCACATGCTGAGTGCTAGTGATATGTAGTCACCCCATTTGTAAAAAATATACTCTGATTTTTAAGTAAAATATACTCTGATTTTTAAGTAGAGACTGTTGCATTTATGTCAATATGAAGTTGTCAGAAAATGATAAAAAAAACATCATCTTCACGATGAAAATCGGGATCTCCTGAAGTGTATTGTGGGAGATGAAAGTACCCGCAGCAAACAGTCGTTATATCTTCAAATAATTCTTTCTTTAGCATAATCACAATTTTGTTCGATTTTACAAAATATGAACTTAACACGGTTATTGTCGACAATGTTTGAGTTTGTATTACTATTACGTTGTCACTTAAGGTTTTGTTATGTATTATTGTCGACAATGTTTGCGAGGAGATATTTGGAATGTGGTACGATTTATTTGGTGCAATGAATACAATATTTATTTTTGTTAGTTTATATGGCGTTTTTTTACAGCTTAATAAAGTCTGGTTGAGAAAGAGAAGCAATGAACCTAAAGTTACTCTCATTTTGTCTCAAAACCAGTTCACAATGAGTTTTCTAGCTTATTTTTCATTCTTTATATATGGGTATAGCATTGATCCTTTTAATCATTATATAGTTTGGCCGAGGCTTATCGCCTCAGTATTGGTTACACTAATATTGTTTGAAATGTGGCAAGATAGAAAGTCCAAAACCTCATTCTTTTGTGTTTTATTTGTTGGATTGAGCTTTATTGGCGGCGTTATAGGGCTTGTTTTCAATGATACATTTTCAAGCCAGAGTAAGAATTTGTCGACAATTTTAATTGTGGCAATCACTGCTTTATTAGCTCAAGGATACGTACATCAAATAAAGCTAATCATTAATTCTGGAAAGACTGGAGCTATAGATATAAGGATGAGTCAGTTTATTCTTATGATGGACATATCCACTATAGCTTTTGCTGTTTCTATGGGAGTTAGTGAAGGTTGGCCTCTAATAGTTCTTGCCGTTGTTAGTGGTATGACTAAATTAGTTATTATGTATCTATTCCGTTGGGTTCGCCTTAGCCCTAAAGCCGAATATCGTCGATTAAATTTAAAATGCTGAGCGGCCGATAATCGCTCAAATAGGTATTTGGAAACTTTAATCATATTGTAAATATACAATATGATGTTATTGTAAAATCACAAGTTTTTAGTTGTCGCAACCGACCGACGGCTTTGAGTGAATCAGCGATTGGAAATTAATAATCCCCTCAAAAATATCGGGTTAATAATAAATGACATTTAAGAAGTATATTAGACCGGTAAACTTAGGTTTAAGACTAAGTTAGAGCAAGCAGTATTAGAATTTATCTCAGGTTTTATATGTGCAATATTTTCTTATATTGGTTATGAAGCTGACTTAGCAATATTATGTTATCCAACAGCATTGGTTGCATTAATATGCGTTATATTGTCATTGTATAATCTTTATGAATTAGTTCAATATTGGCTTAACAAATCGCCTAGCAAGGTCTAATTCAGGGCTAAAACATTTTTGATGAGTATTAGATATGCCAGCTTAGTGAGCAGCAAACGTTGCCCAATTAATACTAATAAGATTAACTAAACACAGTATAAGTAGTTATGAACAAATTTATGATACCAGTAGCCGTAATGCTTTTTAAAAGCGTACTTATAATTTTAGGGATATCGATACTTCTATCTCCTTCGACACTTCTGGCAAAAAATAATGTAAGAGCTCCAAATATTGTATTAATTGTTGCTGACTATATGGGGTATTCTGATATAGAGCCCTATGGTTCAAATGACATAAAAACTCCCTCGCTCAATACACTGGCTTCGCATGGGCTTCTATTTTCAAATCATTATTCAGCTGCCTCTTCTTGTATCCCTTCTCGCGCATCTTTAATGAGTGGGAAGTACCCAGCAAAAGTACTAGAAGGCTTTAAACTGGGAAGAGGAAGAGGTTTACACGCAAAAAATAACAATTTACTTAATGGACTAATTACTAGTGGATACGAAACAGCGTTAATCGGCAAGTGGCACCTTGGCGCAGAGAAAAACTTTAGGCCAAATGATCATGGTTTCGATTATTTTTTTGGATTCAATTCGTGGACATTAGGATACCATACTCACCTTACCTCAGATGGTGACCCTGGCCTGTTTAGAAACAAAGAGCCAGTAATTGAAAATGGATACCTGACAGATATTTTTACTGACGAGGCCGTACAGTTCATCGACAAAAGTGCAGATGATCCTTTCTTTCTTTATCTTTCCTATAATGCCGGCTTACCACCTTATCAAGCGCCTGACTTACCAAAGCCTGAGTGGGATTCAGGTTGGGATGCAAATGACGCTAGTAGGGCTGACTATATTGCAATGATAGAAAGGATGGATCAAGGAATAGGAAAGGTGCTAAGTAAACTTAGCGAGCATGAATTTGAAGAAAATACGCTTGTGATTTTCACTTATGATCATGGAGGTCGTCACCTCGTTGACTCGGGACCACTGTTTCATGGCTTCGGAACGTTGTGGGAGGGAGGGATTCGTGTCCCTTTAATAATTCGTTGGCCAAACAAAGTGAAAAAACAAGGTGTGTTTAATACGCCTACAATCGCTATGGACCTTACCGCTACAATACTTGACGCCGTACAAGCCAATAATGCCATTGACTCTTTAGATGGAACAAGTTTATTAAATATTATCGAGGAATCGGATAAATTTGAAAATCGAAATCTATATTGGCGAGATGGAAAAATGAAAGCGATCCGTAAGAATAATTGGAAGTATGTGATGGACGGGTATTCACAATTACTTTTCAATCTAGAAGCTGACATCAGTGAAAGAAACAACGTGTTTCATAAGAATCCCAAAAAAGTTAATGAACTTAGGCAAAAGTTAGCAGACTGGGAGAATGACTTAGATGAACATTAATATAATGGTCCAACTATAAGTAACTCAAACTGAACAAAACAGTTGGTTAGTAATAGTTCTGCGATGTTTTATTCACTACTTGTTAGTCCCTTAATGGACCATTAGCGAATGGTGAATGCAACGCTATCCATACAGTAGTTTAAGAGGTCCCTATATTATTGTGGAAAAAGTGCTCTTGTTCTGCTTTTTATGGTGTTGTGAAATAGGGACTTTTTTGCAAATGGAAAGCCTTAGAGCGAATAACGTCAGGTTAAAAATATAAAAATATAAAAATATAAAAATCATCTCAAATTAAATATTTCTAACCCATTAACTTAGCCTATTAGATATTTCTGATATCAGAATGACATTGATAATTTGAATCAACGTTGTCTGGATAATCAATACGCATTTGGTCGTAATCAACATTGTCAAAACTGGCATCAATCGTATCGGTAAAGTCTTCAGCTTTAGCACCGATTAAACTGCCTTGCTCACCCAAAGCATCAAAATCATGCTGATGTTCATCCATCAACTTGTCTAGTTTGGCAACTACTTGTTCTTGTTGCTTCAAGTAGCTCTTATCAATATAAAGAGTGTCATCATTATCTTGAATTGCGAGCGATGTTAACTCTTCAATTTGCTCAGTATATTCTTGCAATTGTTGTTCAATGGCTTGAATAGGCTGCTCTAAGGCATGCATTTTTTGCTCTTCTGCTTGTAACGCTTGATACGCTTCTACTTGTTCTGTATTCATTGCGTATTTTGCCACTACGTCACAGCCTTTCAATAAAGTAATGGTGTAATCAGTGTTTGTACTACTTGCTTGACTAGCAAACGCAGCTCCAATTAGTAAGCAAGATGAAATGGTGGCGAACTTGAATGTTTTTTGAAATGTCATGGTAACCCCTAGTTATGTACCAAGTTGCTTATATATCTGCTCATTTTTAATGGTTAAAACGAATAACTACTGCGTTATTAAATTTATAAGTACTAAAGCATGGATGCTGCAGGTAGAGCGACGCAGGATGCCAAAGCCGAGAATAACTACTTACTAAATTTTATGCCTTGTATTTATCCGTTTTTCCTGATGAAAAAGTAGATCACATACATCATCAAATTGGTAATATCGATTTTATTTAAATTCAATAACTAGTAAGTCGAGGTGATTGCAAAAAAAGTTTAAATTTTTTTAATTTAATTTAAACTTTTATGCATTACTGGTGGGAAAATTAATGAGTTTCTAGTGGCTTGTATGAAAGCCCCATATAGGCTTGGCCCTTCCAAGAATCTAACACAAAGCTGATATTTGCGTTGTCGTTTTTCCATTCACTGTTTAATTTATAATCGCCTTTTGAGGTTGATTGACAAAGTTGTTCAACGTTTACTGTGGCTAAATCTACTTTGTTATTAGTTACTATTTTCGCGACGCCGTATTGCTTTTCAACTTCAGCTTTTACTTCTTCGTATGCGCTGACACAATTAGTAGCCTCTGCGCTAAAGCCTTTGTAGTATAAAACGTTAACTAATTTCCCATCATTATTGAACAAGTATTCTTTATGGAATTCAATGTCAAATAAATGGCTTTCATACGTTATACGCGTTGGTATTTCATCGTCGGGTTTGGTTGTATGACTTTGCTTTACTTCACTGTAACTTTGGCTCCAGTCTATCGCGTCTAATTTTGAGTTACCCGTAGCATTTACATTTGCTATATAAGCTAGTGAAAGTAATAAAAGGGGTAAGAGATTTAATGGTTTCATAGTAATACCTTTAACGAGTGGGTTACTTAGATGGTGCCAGATACCATAGATAAAGTCTTATAACAGATTGGTTTGTTATAACTCCTTTATTGTTATAACAATAAACGTAAAACAAAAAAGCCAACAATATATGTTGGCTAGTAGGTACATTGATAACGTATTAAAAAATTTCTTTATAACGCTTGGTAAGCTTTTCTGCTTCTTCGCGCAACGCTTCCAATAAATAATGCGCAGCTGGCGGTAATTGACGTTGAGCTCTTAAGGTTACCCCAATTGGCCCTGGGGCAATAATTAATGGGATATCAAGGCGCTTAAGTAAACCTATTTCTTCATAGGTTAACACTACCTGAAGAGGTAAAGCGGTGATCATATCGGTATTTTTTAATAACGTACGATTAGTTAAAATTGACACCGACTCAACGGGGTTCACTGGTACATCTAAGCCTTCACGATGAAAGGCACCATCAATTTCATCTCGAAGCATGGTTTCTCTTGGTGGTAAGATCCATTGCTGATCAACCAAATCATGCAAAGTAAGATTTTTTCTACTCTGTAAAGGGTGGTCAGCACGGGCAACAATTACTACCGGCTCATGATAAAGCACTTCATTGGTTAAGCCGTCTTGATCTGGAACCTCGGGAATTCGGCCTACCATGATGTCTAAATCATCAATTTTTAATGACTTAATTAACCGGTCACCTGTGCCTTCTCTTAACGCTACTGAAACGTTAGGTCGGTTTTTCTTTAATCTGGCAATAGCATTTGGCAACAGCGTTGCACTGGCGGCTAATAAACTACCAACTGTTACTCGGCCAGTTAAACCACCTTGTAATGATGATAATTCTTCACTGGCATGTTTAACTTGAGACAGAATTAACTTAGCGTGTTTAATTAAGACTTCACCGTAAAGTGTTGGTGTTACACCGCGAGAAGAACGATCAAATAATTCGATATTTAGCGCAGATTCAATGTCGCGAATAATTTTTGTCGCTGCAGGTTGAGCCATATTGTGTATTTGCGCGGCTTTAAATATATTGCGTTGCTCGCCAACGGTAACCAATAATTGTAAATATTTAAATTTTAAACGCGACACTAAGTGACGTTCTAACATATTAGGATTCATTAAATTTCCCTTCGCTGGCTAAATTAATATCGTTATGATGATTTATTACTTTAATATAACAAGGTTAAGTTTTATAACAAAGTAATTATATCGCTTGGTTTATAGCAAAGTACATACTTCGTCAAATTCAAATCTTGGTAAGCGTTGAAATATTTTTTTTGTATCGCCATAACCTAAACTGCATAAAAAATTACTTTTAACACTACTACCACTAAAGAATTCATCGTCAGCAGCTTGATTATTAAATCCCGACATTGGACCAATATCTAAGCCGAGGGCACGCGCTGCTATCATTAAGTAACCACCTTGCAAGGTACCATTACGAAAGGCGGTACTAGATACCATATTGGGATTATTCTCAAACAAGGCTTGTGCACCAGGATTATGAGCAAATAGTTTTGGCATGTGTTTATAAAACTCCATGTCATGGCCAATAATTACCGTTACAGGTGCGCTTAAAACTTTGTCGACGTTCAGCGGCGCTAAACATTTTTTTAATCGCTGTTTTGCTTCATCGGTGCGAATGAATACGAACCGAGCAGGGCAGGTATTCATACTTGTTGAGCCCATTTTTACGATCTCATAAAGCTGCTTAAGTAAGTCATCACTTACCGGCTTGTTCAACCAACCATTATGACTACGAGCTTCTCTAATAATTAAATCTAGGTCGTTATCATTAAGGGTAGGATGACCCGCTTTTAATTGATCAGCCTCAAGCTGAGCGGTTTTAATTGCTTGTAATTGTTGCGCGCTAAATTCTGGTTTATTCATATTGCCAATCTTCTACTTTACTAGGTATGGCTACATCATCTGCTTTTTTGCAACATAGTTAAATTAAAATAAAGCCCTTTAGTTATAATAAAAAAAGTATATCACAGCTATATATTATAGCGTTGTCTGCATAGTGATGCTTGGGTATACTGACTGCAAGTTTTATTTGAGAATTAGATTAAGGTTTGAATTAATGGACATGTTGATTGATATATTACCTTTTGTGGTAATGATGTTAGTAACCGGTGTGGTCGGTGGAATTTTAGCTGGTCTTTTAGGTGTAGGCGGCGGTATTGTTATTGTACCTGTGCTTGATACCGCCCTTGGCTTTTATGGTGTAGACAGTGCAATACGAATGCATATAGCAGTTGCCACATCCTTAGCATGTATTATTTTAACCTCAATATCTTCATCAAAAGCACATCATGCAAAAGGTGCAGTTGATTTCAATTTGATTAAAGTTTGGGGGCCTGCAGTTTTTATTGGTTCGCTAATTGGCGCTATGGCAGCAAGTTATGTGAACAGCCAAGTACTTTCGGCAATCTTTGGCATAGTTGCTTTAATTGTTGCTATCAAAATGGCACTGCCTTTAGATAACGTAATTATCAGTCAAGATGTACCGCGTGGCATTACAGCGCCTGCAACACCTGTAGTTATTGGCGGTCTATCTAGTATGATGGGAATAGGTGGCGGTACGTTAAGTGTACCGGTGCTAACATTAATGAATCAGCCAATTCATCGAGCGGTAGGCAGTGCAGCATTTATTGGCTTGTTAATTAGCATCCCTGGTACTATTGGTTTCATTGTTTCTGGACTTAACGATCCTCGTTTACCACCAGGTAGTTTCGGTTATGTGAACCTAATTGGTTTTGCTCTCATTTCTCCGGTAACCGTTTGGGCTGCACCTATAGGCGCAAAAATCGCCCATAGTTTAGATAAACGTCATTTAAGTACATTGTTCGGTGGTTTTTTATTCATCGTAGCGTGCAGAATGATATACCGTACCCTAGTCGCTTAAGTATGAGCTCGTGAGTTTAGTCCTTTAGAAGCCTATACCAATTCTATTAATTATTTCAGGCAACAGCATTTCCTCCCAGTGGTGCTGTTGTCTTTTTTTACTTCATGGATGAAGCAATGCAAATTGCCAAGGACCACTCTTTCATATCCATATGATCGTGGCATTAATACAATCCATGTATGTCATGGTATTAGGTTTGTAAAATACTCTTCCCATTTAAATACATCATGCAAATAATAACTCGCTATATCGCAAAAAATAGAGGTGAGTGGCTAGTTATAATAAAAAAGATATATTTAAACGTTAAAAATTTAGTCGATTTTTATAGCTAAACATCGCACATTGTATACATAACTTTAACAAATAATTAATGGAGTGTAGCAATGACAAACTATGGTTTAGCTACTTATCAACAAGGCGATGTAAAAAGCACCGCTATTGTATTTGAACAACAATATTACGATTTAAAAACAGCATACCGTGCTGTTTATCCAGACAATAGTCAAGTACCTGCTTGGGCCTCAGATGTCACGTTAGCCTTATCACAGTGGCAACAAATCAGCGCTGAAGTTGATGCATTTGCACAAGCTGCCACTAAGCAGTTAGCCAGCCTAACAATGATAAGCGGTGACTACAAAATATTAGCACCATTTAAACCAACCACAATCTTTGGCACAGCGTCTAACTACCATGAGCATGCAGCAGAAATGAATACCATTTTAGCTGCTAAACCAGACAGCTCTCCATATGTATTTATGAAAGCGACTAGCAGTGTGATTGGTACTAATGAATATGTGATTTTACCACCTGAAACCAAAAAGCTTGATTGGGAAGTTGAGCTAGGTGTGGTCATTGGTAAAACCGCTCGTCGAGTTAAAGCTGAAGATGCGCTTGACTATATTGCTGGTTATACCGTGGTCAATGATATTTCAGCCAGAGACTTAAACCACCGTACCGATTACCCATTTAAGCATGATTGGTTCCGCGGCAAAAGCTGGGATACATTCTGTCCAATGGGACCTGTATTTGTGCCTAAAAGTGCAATAGCAGACCCACATAAAGTTAAGTTGGCGTTATTTCTAAACGATAAACAAATGCAAGACGGTAATACCAGTGAGTTAATTTGGGATGCATTTGAACAAATTCAATACTTATCAAGCATCCTTACATTACAGCCTGGAGATGTGATCATGACAGGTACTCCCGCAGGTGTAGGTAAAGGGATTGGATTGTTTTTAAAGCCGGGAGATGTATTGCGAGCATCAGCTGAAGGTGTAGGTGAAATAATCAATACTGTAAAAGCTGAACAGCTTTAAACTAAATTAAGGATCGAAAAATGTACAAACCACAACCATTAAAGTTAGGCCATTTAGTTTTAAAAGTTGATGATATTCAAGCGTCGGTAAAGTTTTATCAAGACGTTGTTGGCTTAGAGATATCTGACTGGATTGATGATCGCATGGTATTTATGCGCTCTAGCAGCGACCACCATGATTTAGCACTTTTACAATTGCCTGAAGATCAAAGAGGCAAGTTAGATCCTGAACATAATCGCGTAGAGCATTTTTCTTATCAGGTCGAATCTCTCGTTGAAATTAAACGTATTACCGCGATGTTAATTGAACGCGGTATCGAGATTGACCGTGGCGTTGGTCGCCATGGCCCTGGTGATAATACCTTTATTGTATTTAAAGATCCTGACGGTAACAATGTTGAGTTTTACTCAGACATGTTACAGATCACTGCTGAAGCACCTTATCAAGCATCTGTGTGGAAAAGTGATGTACTTGAAACGTTTGATCAATGGCATTTAAAAGACTTTGTGGTTGAGCCGCCGGCTAGAATTACCGCCATTTTAAAGAAAGATTAAAATAAATAGGAATTATTATGTCGATTTTAGAAGTTAATTCGAATCAATTTTATTATGAAGTGCATGGCGAAGGCGAACCTGTCGTATTAGCCCACGGTCTTGGTGGCAATCATGCAACTTGGTATCAGCAGGTATCTGTATTAGCAAAAGCCTATAAAGTTATTACTTTTGATCATCGTGGTTTTGGCTCATCTACAGATAACGAAAAGTTAGGCAGAGCTGGGTTTGTGAGTGATTTACTGGCCTTACTCGATCATTTAAATATAGAGAAAGCTGCACTAGTTGGTCAATCTATGGGTGGTGGCACGGTAATTAACTTTGCCAATCAATACCCGGAGCGAGTTGCTGGTCTGGTCATTGCTGATTCTTTGCATGGTTTGGTCGAATCAGCAGATGTAGAAAAAATAATGAATAAAGTGCGTAACGAGACTAAAAATTTAAGTCAGCTAGACCGAGTATTAGGTCAAACCTATCGCCAACAAAATCCGCTAGGTGCGCTGCTTTATCAACAAATCAATAGTTTTAATGCAACCGATAAATCTAATTTAGTTGGTGAATATTCATCTGAGAAAGTGTCACCGCAAGCATTAGCAGAACTTGGTATTGCGGTGATGTTTATAACTGGTCAGGACGATATTTTATTTCCAATAGATGCAGTGCGATTAGTGCAAGAGCAGGTGGCTAATTCTTTTATTGTTGAATTTGATCATTGTGGTCATTCAGCATTTTATGAACGAGCGCAAGAATTTAACGATAGTGTATTAAGCTTCTTACAAATGGCAGGATTAAACCCTAGTAATAATTCAGCCCACAGTAATGCTTCTGGCTATGTAAAGGCGGGTTAATAACTGCAGTTAATATAACTGCTTTAACCTTTAATAAACTGCCTTTGGTAGTTAACAAAAATATTTAATTTGGTGTTTATGATGAGTAATAAAACAGTAGCACAACAAGTGGTCGATGCATTAATCGACTTAGGCGTTAAGCACGTATTTGGCGTACCTAGCGGTGGTTGGGTCGATTATATGGAAGCTATGCGCACCACTGACGGCATAGATTTTGTATTAGCAACCCATGAAGGCGGTGCTGGTTTTATGGCTGATGTTTATGGCCGTATTACCGGTGTACCGGGTGTGTGTTTTGGTACATTTGGTCCAGGCGCAACTAATTTAGCAACAGGTGTTGGTAGTGCATATTTAGATCGTTCGCCAATGATCGCCCTTACTGATGAAATGGCTAGTGATAAACGCAATCGTATTGTGCAAATGAATATTGATCATCAGGCATTATTTGCGCCAATTACTAAAAAAACCACACGGTTAGAAGCTGACAAAGTAAGAGAGATTATTTTTGACGCGGCACAAGTTGCGCTATCAGATGTACCTGGGCCAGTGCATGTAGGTTTACCTGCTGGTATGAGTAGCCAAGTTACGACTGTACAAGACATTGCGCCATATGCAATTAAGTCACAACCTAAAGCAGATAAAGAGTTAATAAAGCAAATGCAAACATTGTTTGCTGATGCGAAAAAGCCGGTTATTGCTTTGGGGATGCGCGCTGTTACGAGTGGTATTCAGGATCAAATTCTTAAATTTGCCGAAAAGTATAAAGTACCTGTCGTGCTTAACCCAATGGCTAAAGGAATGATCCCTGAAGATCATCCTTGTTATGCTGGCGTACTGTTTCACGCGTTAAGTGATGTGGTTGGTCAAACTCATCAACAAGCCGATTTGGTAGTAAGTATTGGTTACGATGAGATTGAATTTAACTATGAAGATTGGATCCCTAATGTACCAGTAGTCAGCATTGATATTGTTGCTACTGACTTAGACACAGCAGAATATACATTAGCTTGTGATGTTCTTGGTGATATTAAATTTTCTGTAGAGCAACTTGTGAAAGCTGATTTTGCTGAAAAGTCTTGGGATTTACCAGCAGTTGCTATAAGAAAAGCCGATATGTTTGCTCAAATGACGTCGCAAAATGGTGCCTTTGGGCCTTGTGCTGCATTAGATATATTACGAGAAAAATTACCAGATGATGGCATTATGACTTGTGATGTAGGGGCTCATATCCACTTAATTGGACAAAAGTGGCCAACGCCAAAGCCAGGGCTACAAATAATGACTAACGGTTGGTCTGCTATGGGATTTGCTATTCCGTCGGCCATTACCGCCAAAATAACCAACCCAGATACTAGTGTATGTGCAGTGGTTGGTGACGGTGGTTTCTTAATGACCGCCGGTGAGTTGGCTGTAGCAGTAAGAGAAAAGCTTAAAATTGTATTTGTACTGTTTACCGACAACGACTTAGCGCTTATTCGTATTAAGCAGGAAAAGAAACGCAATCCTATTTATGGAACGCCAATCCGCGAACGCGGCACTATTGGTGGTGATAACATCTTTGGTGTACCGGTAATTAAAGCGTTTGAACCAGCTGAATTTGACGCCGCACTTGAGCAAGCTTTTGCAGCAGACGGGCCAGTAATTGTTGAAGCAATATTAAACTCTCGTGAATACGATGACTTAGTACTTAGAAAGGATAAGCCATAACATGCCAGCATTAGCGACTAAATTTAAAGACAACATGATTGCAGTTCACACTGGCAGCAAAAGAGACAAAAACACTATTTTAATTAATGGTGATTGGATCGGCGCCAAACAAACAATGACTATTATCAATTCATTTGATAATAGCGTGATTAGCGAAGTGTCTTGTGCAAACAATGACCATGTTGAACAAGCAATACAAAGCGCCAAACAGGCATTCAAGCTTAACCAATATCAACCAAGCCATGAACGTGCGGCTATTTTAAAAGGTGCAGCACAGAAGGTGTTGGCCAGGCTTGAAGAGTTTGCACAAACAATTGCTCTTGAAACGGGGAAACCTATTGTTGCAGCTCGTAAAGAGGTAAGTCGTTGTGCCAATACGCTTAACTTGTCAGCAGAGGAAGCAACTCGGTTAACTGGTGAAACGGTTAAATTTGATAGCTTCTCTGGTGGTGAAAACCGCTTAGGCTATTACGAACATGTACCACTAGGCGTCATAGTCGCAATTACGCCATTTAATGACCCGTTAAATCTTGCTGCTCATAAAATTGGTCCAGCACTTGCCGCGGGTAATGCGGTTATTTTAAAGCCCTCACAACAGGCGCCTTTATCAGCAATTAAGCTAGTAGAAGTATTAATTGAAAGTGGCTTAGCCAACGGTCAAGTAAATGTACTAACCGGCTATGCAAGGGACTTTGCACAATGCTTAGTGTCAAGCAAAGATGTGGCAATGGTGACTTATACAGGCGGTGAAGCCTCAGGTGAAATTATTGCCAAAAATGCCGGTATTAAAAAATTAGCCATGGAGCTTGGCGCTAATTCTCCGGTGATAGTCATGGACGATTGTAATTTAGACAAAGCGGTAGAAGCATGTGTCTCAGGCTCTTATTGGGCGGTAGGTCAAAACTGTATTGGTGTACAACGTATTTATATTGAGCGCGGCATTTATCAACAGTTCAAGGCTAAGTTTATTGAACAAACTGCACAGTTAACCGTAGGCGATCAATTAATTGATAGTAACGACGTTGGTCCTATGATCAATGAAGCTGAGGCTAAACGTATCGAAAGTTGGGTAAACAGTGCAGTAGATAAAGGAGCTAACTTATTAGTTGGCGGAAAACGAACTGGCGCTTGTTACTACCCAACGGCATTAGATAACGTTGCTAATACCGAGAACTTAATTTGCCAAGAAGCATTTGGCCCGGTAGTGAGTTTATTTCCATTTTCGGACTTAGATGACACTGTTGCCCTTGCTAATAATGTTGAATTCTCGATTCACGGCGCAGTGTTTACCTCAAACATAAATACGGCTATGAAAGTTTCTCGTGAGCTTGATGTTGCGGGAGTGATGGTAAATGATTCGAGTGATTACCGTCTAGATGCGATGCCTTTTGGCGGCGCTAAACGCGGCAGTATGGGTAGAGAAGGTGTTAAGTTTGCAGTTAAAGAAATGACTCACACGAAAGTATTTTGTATGAATTTAGATGCATAAAATTTATAAAACACTTCCAATTTGAAACTCCCCAGATACAAGCGTTGTGCACAATGTGCCGCGCTTGTATTTTTTTCTTGCAAGTTAATTCTGTTGTCGTACTATATTACTAAGTTTTTCTAATAACATAGTCGTTCTCATGGCAAGTTTAACCATTTCCGATAAAATCTATAATCAACTTTCTAGTGCCATAATTTCTGGTGAATTAAAACCCGGGCAAAAGCTCGAAGAGCAAGAAATTGCCAATAAATATGGCGCTTCACGCACACCTATTCGTGAAGCTCTTAGGCTGCTTCATACTAATGGCTTAGTTGAAAGTAAGCCGCATAAAGGCGTTACGGTCATAGAACTGGATATTGACCAACTTGCCGATATGTACGAAGCCTTAGCTGAACTGGAAGCGCTGTGTGCTGGCCTTAGCGCAGAACGTATGACTATGGTTGAACGTAAGCAGTTACTGCGCTTGCATGAGCAGTCTCAACACGCCGTAGAATCTGAAGATGTTGATGAGTTTGCTAATTTGAACAATCAAATTCATCACGCGATTCATCAAGGGTCGCGTAATAAAACACTGCTTGAAACAATAAACAAACTACGAAAGCGTTTAAGTCTTTACCGTCAACCTTGGTTATTCGAAAAGCGCAACCGCCTCGAGGCATCGTATACTGAGCATGATGAGTTGGTTGAAGCGGTAAGTAAAAGTCAAAAAGAAGCCGCATTTAATGCAATGAAGAATCACATATCCAATACCAGTATGGGGACATTAGATTTTCTGATGCGACAGAAATAACCTCGATATGTATGCCCCATTTTTCAGGTTGTGCATTATGAAAAAGTCTGACGAATTTTAAAATCACTCACAATTTATTAATAATACATAAGATCAAGCTAATTCTAACTGATATGTTTTTTAACCAATAACAATAAAAATTATTGGAGAATGAGCTTGTCTTATACAAAAATTGCTGGATTACAGTTATCAATGCCCACACCTGTATGGAAAGTCGTGCAAACCTTGTTGTGGCTGATCGGTGTCATTATTGTTGGCTTACTTATTGTTGAACCAGATCTTGGCATTTTATTGTTCTGGAATTTGTTAATTCCAATAGCACCGGCAATTGTGGTTATTATTCCTGGTGTTTGGCGCAATATATGCCCTATGTCTACTACCGCTTTACTACTGACTAAACTCGGGTTTTCGAAGCAGAAAAAGCTTAGTATTAATAACAGCGGTAGACTATTTGCTGCTGGCATTGTAGCGTTATTATTAATTGTTCCTCTTCGACACTTGCTACTAAATACTAGTGGCGCTGCTACTGCAACAATGTTATTGATCGCAGCAGCTATTGCCGTAATTATGGGGTTTAAATACCAATGGCGTAGTGGCTGGTGTGCTTCCCTTTGTCCAATACATTCGGTTGAACGTTTGTATGGCAGTACCCCGGCATTTACCACCGACAATGCTCATTGCAGCTCATGTGAAAAATGTACTTCTGTTTGCCCAGACTCAACCAAACAAATGTCAGCCGTAGTCACTCGAAATATATCCGCAGAAAAACTATCTGGTTTAGTTATGACGGGAGGATTTGTTGGTTATATTTGGGGCTGGTATCACGTTCCCGATTACGTGCAAGTTGGCTTTTGGCAAGTGTTCTATGCTTATGCTTGGCCGTTTGGCTCTGGACTTATTTCTCTAGCTATTTACCTGTTATTGCGAAAACAACTGGCTCCATCACAAATTAAAGAAATGAATAAGGTTTTCGCAACCGCTGCTGTTATTTGTTATTACTGGTATCGCTTACCATCTCTTATTGGCATGGGGCTTTACCCTGACGATGGGGTACTGATAAACCTGTCAGATACTTTGCCTTACTGGTTTCCTGCGCTGCTAAAGCTGGCCAGTGCATTGTTTTTTATTTGGTTTATGTTGTATCGAAACCGAAGCAGGAGAAAAAGAAGTTGGAGTACACGTCCGGATTATGCAATTAATACCTAACGGATTAAATAATTCTATACCTCATATTGCCATTGGGAATATGAGGTATGCTGTAAGAGTAAAAATTATTTAGCAGGCTTGTCTTTTCCTGGGTGTAAAGTACCGCATTTTTTGCATGTTCTAGCGTCTATGTTTTGATGAAATGCTTCATAGGCTTTTGGTAAGTCCTCGACAATAGATAATATCTCAGCTTCTATTTGATAAACCATTTCATAACAATGTCCGCAGTGCCATTGCAGTTTGTCTAATTGCCCTTTAGGCCTTGCTGGCTCTACAACCAAACCGATACTGTCAGGCTCTGGACGCTGTGGCGAATGCAATACACCTGCTGGCAATAGTAGCATTTCACCTTCTTTAATGTGAATTTCACAAGGTTGACCGTTTTCATCAAACGAATTTAAGTAACAATTCCCTTTGAGTTGATAAAACAACTCTTCGACCGGGTTGCAATGAAAGTCTAAACGTTCATTCGGACCGCCGACCATCATTACCATCATGTCGGCATCTTTGAAAATTAACTCATTATTTACTGGTGGACGTTTTAGTAAATGTTGATTGTCATTAATCCACTTTTGTACGTTTAATGCTTTTGGCAGGGCCATATTAGCTTCCTCTGTTTGTGTTGTAAGTATCTTACTATATCTTGAGGAATTGTTAATAAATTGATGCAAGTCAAAGAAATTCAGTGTTGGATATCGTGGATCTTAGTCTTGTTATATTGGTTAAATTATAGCTGTTCTATTAAGATGGATTTTAATATTAATTGCTTATTTTTACTTTCATACCGTCAAGCTTATCACTGACAATTACCTGACAAGCTAATCGTGAATTAGCATTGGTATTTTTTAATTTATCCAAAACCTGTTGTTCCCCAAAATATTTGGTTGAAGTTATTGTTAAATAATCATCATCAATGTCAACTAAACAGGTACCGCAGCTGCAACAACCATTACAAATAGCAGGAATACCATCTATATGATTATCAACGGCGGCAACCATTAAACTTAAGTCATTCTCTGCAGTTACGGTTTGCTCTAAGCCATTATTTTGAATAAATGTAATGTTAGGCATGGACTTTCCTAAGGTGTTGGTTGTTTAAGTTCATAGGTTAATTTTTATAGCCGTGCTAATGGCTGTGTACAAAGCTAAGCTTGTTAAGATAAATTTTAATAGTGTCATATAATGCTGGTTTGGAATTTTATGGCGTAAATAGTTACCTAAAATTGAGCCTAACGTAGCGCCCAAAACCGACGCTAAAATTAATTGCCATAAGTCAAGAAACTGAAAACCAATAACACTATAGACAATCACTTTATTCAAGTTGGTAATGCCCATTAATAAAGAAGCAGTGGCTATTATTTGTTCTTTATCAACGAGCTTTTTATACAGTAATGTTACTGTTATCGGCCCAGGCGCTCCCACTAATAAACCTAAGCCGGCTTGTATGGCACCGACCAAATAAAAGCTTTCAAATTTGCCGAATAATTTAGCAATAGGCTTAAACCATAGTGTCAGCAATAAATAAATTGATATAAACAGAGGTAAATATTGACTGGCAATATTGATTAAAAAAACACTGAATAAGCTGGTACCAATCAGCGCTCCAAGAACGAATTGCCATACAAAAGGCCAATGTATATGTTGGTAACAAAACGCAAGACGCGAGCTGTTACTGGCAAATTGGGCAACACCATGAACTGGTATAATAGCAGCAGCGGGAACGAAAAAAGGCAATACCAACACTAAAATCATACCACCACCCATCGCACAAATACCGGCGAGGGTAGAGGTGATCGTCGCTATTAAAAAGAGACTTAGCTCATTGGTGAACATGAGTTGTTATTACCTACTTTTAAACACGCAGTCTAAAGTGTTTTATAAGTTTGGGTACCAACCCAGCCACGCTCAGAAATATCTACCATGATGTTTTCTGGGCCATTCATTTTATATTCCGCGTTATCTTTTGCTGGGTTTTTGCCAAGACCTTGAGCTAGATTTACATCGTGACGTGGTTGATAGCCATTTTCTTGAAAATCACCTACCATGGCTTCAATATCATCACATTGAAAGCCAATGTGATGTAACCCTACATAGCCTTGAGGAAATTCTTTGCCGGCCGCAGGACCATTCTTGAAATTTAAAATAGCTAAATTTACGTTGCCATCTGTTACGTAATATCCGTTCGCATTACGACTGGCAACAACACCGGCAACGGACCAACCCATTACGTTTACAAAAAAGTCTCTGCTTTTATCTGGGTCGCTTGATGCCATGGCCAAATGCTTTAATTTTATTACTTGCTTGCTCATAATTTTTTCCTAAATTTATCTGTTATTTAATATATGTAACTTGTTAACTGCCAACTCTAAGTGGCGTGGTAATGGAGCGCAGGGCGGTGATCACGCTTAATGCGGTAATTCGGCCGGTTCCTGGGTTCTCAATTGTTGGTACATTTTCAATGGTCAACGAAAAACTAGCGCTATCGGCATCTACATTGATGTAATGCGTGTTTCTGGTTTTAGTCGGGTCAGCCCAAATTTCCAATTGGGTTTTATCCGCACCAACACCTGCTAGACCTAATGCTGCAGCAACATTTACGTTTGATGGAAATTTTTCAGCCCCTTCTCGAGCACTGCCTTTAAATACTTGCAGTGGTTCGGTTAAGTTTGAAATATCGATGTTGTTCTCAACGATGTATTTCGCTTTGGTCAACGATGTTGGTGGCTTACGGGTAACCATAGTTACTGAGTGAATTGTATTTTCAGCAGCAGCTCTAACTGCATCTAAGCCTAATAGGGCGCCAGTTGCTAAAATTATTTGGCCACCATTATTTTTGGCGACATCAACTATGCTCGGATTTTGTAATATTGCTGCACCGCTCACGGTAACTAATATTTTGCCTTGTTTTAAAGTGGGCTCGGCCACACTCATAAATGCAGAAGTAGGGGCGCACTCAATAACAATATCAACAATGTCGGCTAAATCTTCAGCCGCCACTACATCAATAGAATTGCTATAACCGCTAAGATTTGCTTTGGCTTTAGCTAAATTTCCAGATGTTACCGCTGTTAGCTCTAAACCTTCCATACCGTCATTTAGCGCCTGACCTACTACTTGGCCAATAGTGCCAAAACCGGCAATGCCTACTTTTAATGTGTTCTTCATAATTAAATCTTCAATATGTGTTATTTAAAACGTTATTTATTTTTTGTAATTCTTCCTTTTGTATTCTATACGCAGGAAGAGGGCGAACCCGCAGTACTGGTAAAAGCTACTGCAGACTCTAGGGAGTTTCTAGAACTAGAAAGGTAGAACCATTAGCTTTCGCTTTTACGAATTGGCAACTCAGGGTACTTACCCATCATCAGTATACAGACACAACAGAGAACCATAATCGCTGACATTGCCCATAAAACTTCGGTATAACGCCCTACCGCATCGTAAGTTAAGCCCATGATTAAAGGACCTATACTTGCGCCAAGTTTAAAGCCTGAATAACTATAACCGTAGATTTCACCAAATGAGCGTTGACCAAAGTACTTACTAGTAAAGTACGCCATCACATCAAATTCAGCGCCAATGGCAATACCAATTAATGCCGTACAAATAGCGGCTTCAAAACCAGTCGCGCCCATGGCAAATAAAGCAAGACCGATGACAGGCCCAAACATGAAGGCGATAACCACATAAGGGGCAAAGAACTTATCCATTAAATAGCCAGCGAGTAATCGGCCACCGACAATCGACATACCTAAATAAGCAAAAGTGCCAATCGCTTCTTTGATACTCATGCCGCGGTCAGTCATCATCGGAATTAAATGTACCAAGACCGTTGAAGTACAAAGACCGGTAATTAAAAATGAAGCAAACATCAACCAGAAGGTTTTTTGTTTAATTGCTTCTTTCGTGGTGTAACCCACTAATTGTGTATTTGGTTTTGAGAAAGAAGTTTGTTGTGCACTAGGAGCATCAGTTGATCCGTCTGGACATAAACCTATATCACTGGGTTTATCTTTAAAAACAAACTTACTAATAGGTAAGGCAACAACTAAGATAAGTACACCAATGGCAAGGTACGCTTCACGCCAGGTATAGTGCTCCATAAAGTAAGAAGCAATTAATGGCACCATTGTAGTACCTAGCCCAACACCCGCTAAACCAATACCTAAAGCAAGGCCTCGCTTTTTATTAAACCAGCTAACTAATAATTTGGAATAGGTTAACGGAGCTGTACCTGCGCCTAATAATGGGATAACAACACACATAGCGTATAAATGCCAAATTGACGGGGTAAGTAGCGACATTGACGCTATGGTGAGGGCAAATAAGAAAGTGGAAGGCACCAATATTTTTTTAACGCCGTGTTTATCTATCATTCGACCGACATAAGGGAAAAACACGATAGCCGTGATACCAATAATCGTAGGACCAAATGATATTTGCCCTCGGGTCCAGCCGAAGCTTGTTTCAAACGCTTTGATAAAAGTACCAAAAGACATAGCAATTACGCTATAGCCAAGTGACAGACCAATAATGGTACCGATCACAATCCACCAACCATAAAATATTTTATTTGTTTTCATTGTTTGATCCATTTCAGCTGTTGGTGCTGATTTAACTAATTCACTCGACATAAGAACCTCATTTGTATTTAGTATACGAATAAACCTAATTGTATACATTGAATCTGTCAAGCCTATATTTTTAGCAAAACGATAATTGCTCGAAATTGCCTGCTTATACTTTTACCCATTAAAAACACAACGAAGTGGGCAATAGTTAATTCATTTAAAAGTGCTAATTACACACATTAAAGCAGTAATGAAATATCTAGACATCAATAAAGATAAGCGCTTCATTAACTTTTAACTCTGTATTTCGACTTTGCTTTACATGTTCTTCATTGATGCTATTCGAGCACAGCTCTGGTTAATTTTCAACGCTAATAACCCCCCCCTAGTAATAACTTTTTTGTTATATCTGAGGTGGTAAATATTATTTTTCTATTATGTCTTGGTTTAATAAAGTAGGGGTATTGAAAAATACTGCCCAGAAAGAGCACTACTTATGAAAAACACTATACCTCATGCAGGTTCTGTCTTAAAAAATTACATCGGCGGCGAGTTTGTTAGCAGCGACCAGCTATTTGATAATGTGAATCCTGTTGATGGCACTGTTATTAACCAAGTTGCAGAAGCAAATCAAATCATGGTTGATCAAGCAGTGAACGCTGCACAAGCTGCACTTCATGGCGAATGGGGTAAGTTATCGCTAGAGCAGCGATGTGTGTTATTACACAAAGTGGCTGACGGTATTGACGCTCGGTTTGATGAGTTTGTTGCTGCTGAAATGGCTGATACAGGTAAATCTTTCTTCCAAGCCCGAACTATCGATATTCCCCGCGGCGCGGCAAACTTTAGAGTTTTTGCCGATATGGTGAAATCACAATCTACCGAATGTTTTCATACTGACACCCCCGATGGTAAAGGCGCATTGAATTATGCGGTTAATAAACCGCTGGGCGTGGTTGCGGTTATTGCTCCTTGGAATTTACCATTGTTATTAATGACTTGGAAACTTGCCCCGGCAATGGCGGCTGGCAATGTAATTATTGCTAAGCCTTCAGAAGAAACACCGGCAACCGCGACATTGCTTGCTGAAGTGATGCACGATGCAGGCATACCTAAAGGTGTGTTTAACCTAGTGCATGGCTTTGGCCATAAATCTGCCGGAGAATTTTTAACAACCCATAAAGGTGTGGATGCGGTTACTTTTACCGGTGAGTCAAGTACTGGTTCGGCAATTATGAAAGCTTCAGCCGATGGTGTAAAAGCATTGTCATTTGAACTTGGCGGTAAAAATGCCGGCATAATATTTGATGATTGTGACTTTGATGAAGCGGTTGCCGGTACTGCCCGTTCAGTATTTACCAACGGTGGACAAGTGTGTTTATGTACCGAACGCTTATACGTACAACGGTCTATTTTTGACAAGTTTGTTGCAGCGTTAAAAGTAAAAGCTGAAGCGCTTAATATTGGCTGGCCTCTAGATGAAACTACCGACATGGGGCCGGTGATCTCACATAAACATCGCGATAAAGTTCTTGCCTATTACCAAAGTGCTATTGATGACGGTGCAACTGTAGTGACTGGCGGCGGCGCACCAACATTTGATGATGCTCGCGATAACGGCGCATTTGTACAACCAACAATTCTTACTGGCTTGTCTGAGCAAAGCAAAATTGTAAAAGAGGAAGTGTTTGGCCCAGTCTGCCACATAACCCCATTTGACCAAGAAGAAGAAGCCGTTGCTATGGCTAATGATAGCGACTACGGTCTTGCGGCAACTGTGTGGACCACTAACTTACAACGTGCTCATCGCGTAGCTGGCCAAATGGATGTTGGTATCTGTTGGGTAAATTCTTGGTATTTACGCGATTTAAGAACGCCATTTGGCGGTATGAAGTTATCAGGAGTTGGCCGTGAAGGTGGCGTACATTCTCTGAACTTCTATTCTGAGCCAACCAATATTTGTATCAAGCTTTAGTACTGCTAAGCCTTTGAATATATGTATTACAGTTTACTAAAAATTTAATGAGTCAGGAAATTATTATGACATCAAATGCAACAAAATTAAGCCAAGACGAAAACGTTATTAAAGCAGCGGCGAATATTCGAGCTGCGCATGAATCTGGCCAGCCTTGTGCTCCAGTTCGCGATTTACTAACTGATAAATGCTTAGAGTCTGCTTATGCGGTACAACAAATTAACACTCAGCACTGGCAACAATCAGGCCGTAGAACGGTAGGCGTAAAAGCCGGATTAACCTCGCAAACAGTTCAAAGCCAACTTGGTGTAGATCAACCAGACTTTGGTGTGCTGTATGCCGATATGTTTATTGGTGATGGTGAATCAGTGGCAATCGATGCTGTGCTACAACCAAAAGTTGAAGCCGAAATTGCCCTGGTTTTAAAAAATGATATCGACCTAGTTAACCCTACCGTGGTTGACATCATTAATGCCACTGCATATGCCTTGCCGGCCATTGAAATTGTTGGCAGCCGTATTGCCGATTGGAATATTAATATTGTTGACACTATTGCCGATAACGCCTCTTCAGGTTTATTCGTATTAGGCAGTAAACCTGTTGCATTAACCGATCTAGATCTACGTTTATGCGGCATGGTAATGGAGCGTCGTGGTGAGCAGGTCTCTACTGGTGCCGGACAAGCTTGTTTAGGCAACCCATTAAACGCAGCAGTATGGCTAGCGAAAACGTTTGTTGAAAATGGCACACCATTAAAAGCCGGTGACATTATTCTAACTGGCGCGTTAGGACCTATGGTGCAAGTTGCACCAGGTGATGTTATTGACACTCGTATATCGGGTTTAGGCTCAGTGCGAGTTGCCTTTGCCGCGAACCAAAGCAAGGAAAATACTAATGACTAATTCAAATGCAAAAGTAAAAGTAGCAATTATTGGTTCGGGTAATATTGGTACCGATCTGATGATAAAAATATTACGCACGTCGAAGAATTTGGAAATGGCCGCTATGGTCGGTATTGACCCAGACTCTGATGGTTTAGCCAGAGCAAAACGCTTAGGTGTAGCGACTACGCATGAAGGTATTGATGGCTTAGTTAATTTAGCTGAATTTGCCGAGATTAAAATTGTCTTTGATGCGACATCAGCAAAAGCACATCAACATCATAATAAAGTGTTGCAACAATATAACAAACAAGTGATTGATTTAACCCCGGCAGCGATTGGTCCTTATACAGTGCCGGTAGTAAATATTGATGAAAATATTGCCCAGGGCAATGTGAATATGGTGACGTGCGGCGGCCAAGCTACCATCCCTATGGTGGCGGCGATTAGTCAGCACGCAAAAGTTCATTATGCTGAAATTGTTGCGTCAATATCATCAAAATCTGCAGGTCCTGGCACAAGAGCTAATATTGATGAGTTTACGCAAACCACTTCTCAAGCAATTGAGCAAGTTGGCGGCGCGGCAAAAGGTAAAGCAATCATTATTATGAACCCGGCGGAACCGCCAATGATGATGCGTGACACCGTTTTAGTACTAAGCGAATTGCCTGAAGATGCTGGCACTAGCGAAGCTGAAATTCAAGCCTCGGTTGAACAAATGGTCGCGAAGGTCCAATCCTATGTACCCGGCTATCGATTAAAACAACACGTGCAATTTGAACGTTTTGAGAAAGATGCGCCATTGCATATTCCTGGTTACGGCGACTTTGCTGGTCTTAAATCTTCAGTATTTATAGAAGTAGAAGGCGCTGCCCATTATTTGCCTGCTTATGCTGGCAACTTAGACATCATGACTTCTGCGGCGCAAGGTACAGCCGAGCGCATTGCCGAATGTAAATTCATCAATGCTCAACCAACCAGCGTACCCGCTTAAGGATTTATTATGACTCACTCTACTGCTCATTCTACTGAGAGCGCTGCGGCGAAAAAACTATATATTCAAGATGTGACATTACGTGATGGCATGCATGCTATTCGCCACAACTATTCAATTGACCAGGTACAAGCAATCGCAAAAGCCATAGATAAAGCTGGTGTTGATGCCATTGAAGTGGCACACGGTGATGGTTTAGGTGGCTCTAGCTTTAATTATGGTTTTGGTGCACATACCGACAAAGAATGGATTGAAGCGGTTAATGATGTTATTGAAAACACGAAATTAACCACATTAATATTACCGGGGATTGCGGTAAAAGAAGACCTAAAATGGGCATGGGATAGCGGTGTACGCTCTGTACGTGTAGCTACTCACTGTACCGAAGCTGATGTCTCGAAACAGCATATAGAATATGCTCGAGAGCTTGGCATGGACACCTGCGGTTTCTTAATGATGTCTCATATGAGTGAACCAGCAGCACTGGCTGAACAAGCCAAACTGATGGAATCATATGGCGCACAATGTGTATACATCACTGATTCTGGCGGTGCAATGAATATGGATGACATCGCCGCTAGAGCAAAAGCTTACAAAAAAGTTCTTAAACCTGAAACTGAGCTTGGCATTCATGCCCACCATAATTTATCACTAGGCGTAGCTAACTCAATAGTGGCTGCGCAGAATGGCGTAACCCGAATAGATGCATCACTTGCCGGTATGGGCGCTGGAGCGGGTAATGCCCCTCTTGAAGTGTTTATTGCCGCCGCCGCTCGTCTTGGCTGGGACCACGGTACCGATCTTTATACGTTAATGGATGCAGCCGATGAACTTGTTCGTCCACTGCAAGACAGACCAGTACAAGTTGATCGCGAAACCTTGTCTCTGGGCTATGCCGGTGTGTATTCAAGCTTTTTAAGACACGCTGAACATGCCGCAAAAACATACGGCCTAGATACTCGTGAAATATTAGTAGAGCTTGGCAACCGTAAAATGGTTGGCGGCCAGGAAGATATGATCGTAGATGTCGCGTTAGATTTACTAAAGCTGAAAAAGCAACAAGCAAACATTATTAAGCAGAGAGCATAACCATGACTGATTTAACCTTTGAGCAAAAGATTTCCAGCTTAGCTAAACAAGTGGATGATGCAGCATTTAATGCTACTGCAATTGCCCAGTTATCGGGCCAAGGCCATCAACTTAGCCTTACCGAAGCCTATCAAGTACAAGATAAATCACTGCAACGTCGATTAGATCGTGGTGAGCAGCAAGTTGGCATCAAAATGGGGTTTACCAGCCGCGCGAAAATGATCCAAATGGGTGTTGATGACATGATTTGGGGGCCACTTACTGATGAGATGTTTATTGAAGAGGGCGGTGAAGTGGCAATCAGTAAATTTATTCACGCCAGAGTCGAGCCTGAAATTGCCTTTTTATTAAAGAAACCGCTTAGCGGCAACTTAACCCTGACACAAGTGATGTCTGCGGTAGAAGCTGTTGCACCGGCATTAGAAATTATTGACTCACGATATGACAACTTTAAGTTTTCTTTAGAAGATGTAGTTGCCGATAATTGTTCATCTTCAGGCTTCACTATTGGTGCGTGGCAACAAGCCGGTGGTGATATTTCAAATTTAGGCATGGTGATGGAATTTGATGGCAATGCGGTTGAAATTGGTTCAAGTGCGGCGATTTTAGGTAATCCATATCGTTCATTGGCCGCTGCAGCTCGAGTTGCTGGTGAAGCTGGAAAAGTATTACCTGCAGGCTCTATTGTACTTGCTGGCGCTGCGACCGCAGCACAACCGATTAAGCCGGGCATGCACATTAAATTGCACTGCGAAAAATTAGGCGTTGCAGAATTCACCGTTTCAGCAAATTAGTTCACTGCTAGCAAGCATTAAGGTTCAAATTAAGGTTCAATTTATGACTACTACAAACAAGCCAAATGATAGCCAAGTAATTAAAGGCAAGGCAAAACCTAGAGGGAAATTCCCTCACTTCAAACGTGCTGGCGATTTTATTTATGTGTCAGGTACAAGTTCACGTTTACCCGATAACAGTTTTGTTGGTGTTGATGTCGATGAAATGGGGGCAACCAACTTGTCGATTAAAGCACAAACCAGAGCCGTGATAGATAACATCAGCGACATTTTACAGGCCGCCGGCGCCGACTTATCTAACGTAGTCGAAGTGAGCAGCTATTTAGTTAATATGAATGACTTTGCCGGATATAACCAAGTGTATAGCGAGTATTTTGATGAATCAGGCCCTGCCAGAACAACGGTAGCCGTACATCAATTGCCGCACCCACATTTATTAATAGAAATAAAAGTAGTCGCTTACAAGCCTTTATAAAAACGGCATTTAGCAATGATTAGAAAACGCATTTAGGAGTTTTTGATGAGTAACGAATTAATTGACAGTGTCAGCAGCTTACGTGGTTTTAATTTTCAACAATGGCTGAAAGAGCATGAACACCTGTTAAAGCCACCGGTAAGTAACAAATTGATTTGGGAAGATGCCGATTTAATGGTCACTGTAGTTGGCGGTCCTAATGAACGTTACGACTACCATGTTGACCCGGTAGAAGAGTTTTTTTATCAATTTAAAGGGAATGCCTTTTTACGAGTAATGACTGCTAATGGCCCAGAAGAAGTGCATTTAAAAGAAGGTGACATATTTTTGCTACCTCCCTTTGTACGCCACTCACCACAGCGCCCGGAAGAAGGCAGTTTGTGCTTGGTTATAGAGCCTAAACGACCAGAAGGTGCAAAGGATGCATTTGAATGGTATTGCCAGGAATGTAATCACCTGGTGCACCGTGCAGAACTGATCTTGAAGAATATATCTAAAGATCTACAGCCCGTATTTAAAGCGTTTGCCGCCGATGAGTCATTACGTAAATGTCCTCAATGTAATGCCATACACCCGGCGTAAAAACAAAGATAAAGAGTCATTTTGACTTAAAAGAATAATAGAACGAGAGGAAATATCATGTCAGTAGTAGATATGCACACACATTTTTTACCCAAACAATGGCCAGATTTGGCTGAAAAGTTTGGTGGTGGTGAATGGCCTTCGATGAGACATACCACACCAGGTAAAGCCATGCTTATGCAAGGTAATAAAGATTTTCGTCCAGTATATGAAGCATGTTGGGATCCAAAAGTACGTTTGGCTGAAATGGATAGGGACAATGTTGATATTCAGATAATGAGTGCCACACCAATTTTGTTTTCTTATGCAAAACCAGCTGAGCAAGCGCATGAATGTGCGAAAATATTCAACGATTTAGCGCTTGAAATGTGCAGTGAAGATCATAATCGTTTAAAAGCGTTGGCGCAGGTGCCGTTACAAGATATTGATAGATCTTGTGAAGAAGTAAGCCGTGCTGCTAAAAATGGCCACGTGGGTGTACAAATTGGTAATCATGTCGGCGATAAAAATCTAGACGATGAAGGCTTGGTTACTTTTTTACAACACTGTGCCAGTGAAAATATCTCAGTATTAGTTCACCCTTGGGATATGTTAGGTGGCGATCGTATGCCTAAATACATGTTGCAATGGCTTGTTGCTATGCCGGCAGAAACTCAACTATCTATTTTATCGTTGATTTTATCGGGAGCATTTGAGCGAATTTCGAAAGACTTAAAGCTTTGTTTTGCTCATGGTGGCGGTAGTTTTGCGTTTCAAATTGGTCGTGTAGATAATGCTTGGAAACATCGCGATATTGTTCGCCAAGATTGCCCTAATTTACCTTCTTCTTACTGTGAACGTTTCTATGTAGACTCAGCAGTATTCAGCGATGACTCGTTGCAGTTACTGACAAATGTTATGGGCGATGGCCGAGTGATGCTTGGCTCAGATTCACCATTTCCACTGGGCGAACAACGAGTAGGGACGTTAGTTAGAGAAAATAAACAGCTATCGGCAAGCTCGAAACAAAAGATCCTTGGTGAAAATGCAATGTCATTCTTTAATTTATAAGAAATTGTAGTTATTATCCGAGTTCAGGTAGGTTAGAATCCTTTTGAATTCTACAAGTGTTAGTGAGGCTGTTAGTGAACACGATTAACTTTGCAAATAAAGAAATCACCCCTTCAAAACTGGTGTGTATTGGTCGAAATTATGTCGACCATATTCATGAATTAGGTAATGAAGTACCAGATGATATGGTGGTATTTAATAAACCTAATTCGGCAATATCAGCTGAGTTGCACGCCTTTCATCAAGAGCAATTACATTACGAAGGTGAGCTATGCTTTTTAGTTGAAGCCAGTAAGTTTGTTGCCGTTGGCTTTGGCCTTGACCTGACTAAACGTGGCTTGCAGTCTAAATTAAAAGCGAAAGGTTTACCGTGGGAGCGGGCGAAAGCATTTAATGGAGCTGCGGTTTTAAGTGATTTTGTTGCTATAGATGGTATTGACGATTCGTTATCATTAGAACTTTGTATTAACGGCGAAGTTATTCAAGCTGGCGGCGTTGAATTAATGATGTATAAACCGATGCAAATATTGGAAGAACTATCTTCATTTATTGAGTTAGTTGATGGCGATATTGTGATGACAGGCACACCAAAAGGGGTTGGTCAGATAAATGCCGGAGATGTGTTCTCTGCAAAAGTTTTGCAAGGAGATATAACTTTATTAAGCCAGCAATGGACAGCTAAATAGCGGTTATATCTCAAGTTTAATCCGTTCTTTTATTAGCCACCAATAAACTTAACTTTAAAGCCGTTTTTCTCTAAAACGGTTTTGATAACATCGCGTTTATCTCCCTGAATTTCAATGATTTCGCCTACGACAGTACCGCCGGTGCCACAGGTTTGCTTAAGTTTTTTCGCTAATACTTTTAACGCTTTAGCGTCTAGGCCTAAACCGGTAATAGTTACCACACCTTTGCCTTTACGGCCTTTGGTTTCTCTGCGTACATGAGCAAACCCGTCTGATGGAGTAACGTCCATTTTAGGTTTTTCTTCTTTTACGCGACCGCCATCGGTTGAATAAACTAGGTTAGATAATTGATCTTGTAGTGATGACATAGTGAATTTCCAAAAATAAAGTATTGGTATTATAAACGTTTTTAAAGCGAAAACAGAACTGTTCCCTTCCATGGCAGTTCTAAGTTAATTAGTCCCTGAATTAAAAAAACCAATCGTAAGATTGGTTTTTCATGTTTTAAGCTTGTAATTTGCTGCTTATAGCTTGCCTTCAAGCTCTGGAAGAGCATCGAACAAGTCAGCAACTAGTCCGTAATCAGCAACTTGGAAGATAGGCGCTTCAGGATCTTTGTTGATAGCAACAATAACCTTAGAGTCTTTCATACCAGCTAAATGCTGAATGGCACCAGAAATACCTACAGCAATGTATAAGTCTGGGGCAACGATTTTACCCGTTTGACCAACTTGCATGTCGTTCGCTACGAAACCAGCATCAACAGCGGCACGTGATGCACCAATAGCTGCGCCAAGTTTATCAGCGATACCGTCAAGAAGATGGAAGTTTTCACCGTTTTGCATACCACGACCACCAGAGATAACAACACTTGCTGCACCTAGGTCTGGACGTTCTGAAACTGTAAGTTCAGCACCAACAAAGCTTGAAGTACCGGCAACTGTAGCATTACTTAACGCAACAACTTCAGCAGAACCAGTAGTTTCAACTGCGTCAAAACCAGTAGCACGAACAGTGATAACTTTAGTTGCATCTAAAGATTGTACTGTTGCAATAGCGTTACCTGCGTAGATAGGGCGAACGAATGTGTCTGCACTTTCTACTGCAATGATTTCTGAAATTTGCGCAACATCTAGTAAAGCGGCAACGCGTGGCATAAAGTTTTTACCAGTCGTTGAAGCATTTGCTAAAATGTGACCATAATCGCTCGCTAATTCAGTGATTAACAAACTTACGTTTTCAGCAAGTTGATTTTCATAGGCAGCGTTGTCAGCAACTAATACTTTACTAACACCAGCAACTTTTGCCGCTTCGTCTGCAGCAGCAGAACAGTTAGCACCAGCAACTAGTACGTGAATATCGCCACCAATTGCAGCAGCAGCTGCAACAGTTTTTAATGTGTCAGCCTTAAGGCTTGCATTGTCATGTTCTGCAATTACTAAAATAGACATTAGATCACCTTCGCTTCATTTCTTAATTTTTCTACTAACTCGTCGATTGTTTCAACAATAATACCGGCTTGACGCTCAGCAGGAGGAGTTACCTTAATTAGTGTCGTACGCGGGCTTAAATCGATACCAAAATCAGCAGCTGCTTTAACGTCTAAAGGCTTACGTTTAGCTTTCATGATGTTAGGAAGAGACGCATAACGTGGTTCGTTTAAACGTAAATCAGTAGTCACGATCGCAGGAAGGTTAAGCGCAACAGTTTGTAATCCGCCATCTACTTCACGGGTAACATTAACTTTATCGCCATCAACTTTAACGATTGAAGCAAATGTACCTTGTGGCATACCTGTTAGTGCCCCTAACATTTGACCCGTTTGGTTATTGTCTGAGTCAATTGCTTGCTTACCAAGTAAAACAAGTTGCGGTTGCTCTTCTTCCACAACTTTTTGTAAAAGCTTAGCAACGTTAATTGAATCTAGGTTTTGGTCTGTATCAATTTGAATCGCACGATCAGCACCTAGTGCTAATGCTGTACGTAATTGCTCTTGGCAAGACTTGTCACCAATAGACACAGCAACGATTTCTGTTGCAACACCAGCTTCTTTTAAACGTACAGCTTCTTCAACTGCAATTTCACAGAATGGATTGATTGCCATTTTAACGTTGGTTAAATCAACGTTTGAATTATCAGGCTTAACACGAACTTTGACGTTATAGTCAATTACGCGTTTGATCGGAACAAGTACTTTCATAGATACCTCTGTTATTTACCAAAAGTGGTAGTTAATTCCTGTTGTATTGCATTTATATTAAAATATTTATGGTAAAATTCAAACAACTGTTTTAAATTATTTAAACAAGCGTTTAAATTTTTGTTGGTGGAAGATTACTCATTGCATTACGAAACGTCAATGTTAACTTACATAAAATGTGACTTTCGGCAACATTATTACCTATTTTGCATAGGTTTGATTGTCATTAAATGCTATAAATAGCATATTAGAATTAATAATATTTTCAAGAAACAAATAAAATATAAGGGGAATCGCGTGGAACGTGAATCGATGGAATTTGATGTTGTGATCGTGGGTGCAGGCCCATCAGGTTTATCTACAGCATGTAAATTAATGCAAATGGCACAAGAAAAAGACCAGGAATTAATGGTCTGTGTTGTTGAAAAAGGCTCTGAAGTTGGTGCTCACATTCTTTCAGGTGCAGTACTTGAACCACGTTCAATGAATGAACTTTTTCCCGATTGGAAAGAACGCGGTGCGCCCCTAAACACGCCAGTTAACGGCGATGATATATATTTATTAAACAGCAGCGAAAAAGGCATTAAATTACCTAACTTCTCTGTTCCAAAAACTATGCATAACCATGGTAACTATATTGTTTCTATGGGCAATGTATGTCGTTGGTTAGCCGAGCAAGCAGAAGGCATGGGTGTTGAAATATTCCCGGGTTTCCCAGCACAAGAGGTAATTTATGAAGACGGTAAGGTTGCCGGTATTATCACTGGTGACATGGGCTTAGACGCTGAAGGTAATCAAAAAGATTCATACATGCCTGGCATGGAACTACGTGCTAAGTACACAGTATTTGCTGAAGGTTGTCGTGGTCATTTAGGTAAAGAACTTATCAATAAGTTTGACCTTGATGCGGGTAAACAGCCGCAACACTACGGCATTGGCTTTAAAGAAATTTGGGACATTGACCCTGAACTTCATCAAGAAGGTTTAGTCGTTCATTCTGCCGGCTGGCCTTTAACAGGCGATACCACTGGTGGCGGTTACTTATACCACGCTGAAAACAATCAAGTATTTGTTGGTTTAATTATTGATTTAAATTATTCAAACCCGCATTTAAGCCCGTTTGATGAATTTCAAAAGCTAAAACATCATCCGAAATTTTCACAATACCTTAAAGGCGGTAAGCGGGTATCTTACGGCGCTCGTGCTATTGCAAAAGGTGGTTTTAACTCCTTGCCTAAAATGACTATGCCAGGTGCTGTAATGGTCGGTTGTGATGCTGGTACGATTAACTTTGCCAAAATTAAAGGTAATCACACTGCAATGAAGTCGGGCATGTTAGCTGGCGAAACTATTTTCAATGCTATTGCCGCTGGTGATGAAGGCGGCAATGACTTAACTGCTTTCACTGACAACTTTAAAGCATCTTGGTTATACGATGAGCTCTACAATACTCGTAACTTTGGCGCGGTAATGCATAAGCTAGGCACCTTCTTAGGCGGCGCGTACAATACTGTCGACCAAAACTTCTTCGGTGGTAAATTACCATTCAACTTTAGCGATAACAGCTATGATCATGAATCATTAAAACTTGCTTCAGAATGCCCAGTTATAAACTACGCTAAACCTGATGGTGTACTCAGCTTTGATAAATTAAGCTCGGTATTTTTATCAAACACTAACCACGAAGAAGAACAGCCTTGTCACTTAAAATTAGCTGACATGTCTATTCCTATTTCAGTTAACTTAGCGAAATATGCAGAGCCGGCACAACTGTATTGTCCAGCTGGCGTATACGAAGTGGAAGAGGATGAAGCAGGGGACAAGAAGTTTGTGATCAACTCACAAAACTGTATTCACTGTAAAACCTGTGACATTAAAGACCCAAGCCAAAACATTACCTGGGTTACACCTGAAGGTACTGGTGGACCGAATTACCCGAATATGTAAATTTAAACATATTTAATAACAAAAGCGCCGCCGGCGCTTTTTTTGTTTTAATACTTTAGAAACGAGAAACGAGAAACGAGAAACGGTTGGTCCTAATTTATTAGGACGCTATCGAAGACATAAGCTGTTAACTATTATCACGCTCAAATTGACTAATCGACTTTTCTAAGTGCTTATCAATAAACAATAATGATAATGGCCTAAGAACAATGAAATAACCTACCAGAACAAACACCAAAGGTATCAAAAAGTACCAAGATTGAACATTTGCTAACATAAAAAATGGTGGTATTAAAATCGCCATTTTCAAAAGGTTTAACACAAACTTAGCTAAAGGTGACAACTTAGATGTCGCTAAACTAATAATTTCTTGGCGACTGCGAAAATCAAATTGTTGCAGTTGTGGAAATTGATTTGAAGAAAAATAGAATTTCATGATCTATCGTCTAAAATAAATGAGGTTGCCATTGTAACAAAGACAAAACTTGTCGCAAACTAATTAAAAAGGATGAGAAAACAAAATTTTGAGTACCTTATTAATTTGATCTTTGTTAGAATTGCGCCAATTTTTTAAACAGGTTAATAAAAATGAATGTAATTGAAGGCTCATTTGTAGCGTCGGGCAAAAAATTTGCCATTGTTGTTTCACGTTTTAACAGCTTTGTAGTAGAAAGCTTATTAGAAGGTGCCGTTGACGCACTTAAACGTCACGGTAATGTTGCGGATGCAGATATTACTATTGTTCGTGTTCCTGGAGCATATGAATTACCTGTTGCAGCAAAACGCATTGCGGCTAAAGGCGGATATGACGCAGTTATTGCTATTGGTGCAGTAATTCGTGGTGGTACACCACATTTTGATTTTGTTGCCGGTGAATGTAACAAAGGTTTAGCGCAAGTTGCTATGGAATTTGATATCCCAGTTGCATTTGGTGTTATTACTGTAGATTCAATTGAACAAGCGATCGAACGTTCAGGTACCAAAGCGGGTAACAAAGGCGCAGAAGCTGCCCTAAGTGCCTTAGAAATGGTAAACGTTTTAGATCAACTATAGGCGGAAAGCTTAGTGAAACCAACTCCTAGAAGAAAAGCCCGTGAAATTGCCGTACAAGCAATTTATTCATGGCAATTAACTCAAAACGATATTAGTGAAGTAGAAGCAAATTTTATTGCTGACAACGCTAAACGTCGTTTTGATGCTGAATATTTTTCACAACTGTTACGTGGTGTTGCCACAAATGTTGGTGAAATTGATGACGCCATTCGACCACTTGTAGATCGTCCTCTTGAAGAAGTCGATCACGTTGAAAAGGCTATTCTACGAGTTGGTATTTTCGAACTCCGTGATTGTAAAGAAGTTCCATATAAAGTCGTAATCAATGAAGCTATTGAGCTTGCAAAAGCATTTGCAGCAGACGACAGCCATAAATTTGTTAATGGCGTACTTGATAAAGTCGTAAAAACATTTCGCCCGGAAGAATAGTAGTTAACTCATTCAAACTTATGAAAGAATTTGAACTTATTAAGGAGTTCTTTACTGCTCAGCCTGTGAGCCGTAAAGACGTTGCAATTGGAATAGGTGACGACTGTGCACTTATTCGCGCGAACGATAACAAGCTTATCGCGGTTACCACCGACACTTTAGTTGCCGGTGTTCACTTCCCTCTAGATACTCCTGCTCGGGCCATTGGCCATAAAGCAGTCGCGGTAAATTTAAGCGACATAGCTGCTATGGGAGCCGAGCCTGCTTGGATCTCAGTTGCCATTACCTTGCCTGAGGTTGATGAAGAATGGTTGCGTGAATTTACCGCCGGCATGTTTGAGTTAACAGAATACTTTAATGTGCAACTCATTGGCGGCGATACTACGCAAGGCCCTTTGAGCATTACCATTACCGCGCAAGGTTTAGTTCCAGAAGATAAAGCACTGTGTCGAAATGGAGCGCAAAATGGCGACTACTTGTTTGTGACAGGTAATTTCGGTGATGCAGGTTTAGCGTTGGCCGCAATTAACGGTCAAATAAACTTAAATGACAGTGACTTTGCCAAGGTAAAAGCCAAGCTCGATTATCCACAACCACAAGTATTGGTTGGACAAATGATCCGTGAGTTTGCCACTTCTGCTATCGATGTATCTGATGGGTTATTAGCTGATTTAAGCCATATTTGCCGTGCATCTACATTAGGAATATCAATTAATGTTGAAGATATCCCGTTATCAAAAGCACTCACAGATAACTTAGAGCCTGAAGATGCCATTAATATGGCATTAACTTCAGGCGATGATTATCAATTAATATTCTCAGTACCCGCTACTAATAAAGTTGGCATTGAAACCGCAATGGCTCATGCAAATGTTGAGTTTAACTGTATCGGCCAATTAAATACCTCAGAAGAAATTAGCCTTAACTACAAAAAGAAACCGTTTACGGTGAAAAAAGTAGGTTTTGAACATTTCTCAATGAATGCATAAAATACTTAACGCCAATCATCAGACGAGCATACCATGACCAAAAAAAGTGCCAGTGAATTATTTAATATAAAAAACCCAGTGCACTTTTTAGCCTTAGGCTTTGGCAGTGGTTTAAGCCCTAAAGCTCCAGGCACTATGGGCACACTGGCCGCTATACCTCTATACCTTTTATGTTCACAACTTTCATTAAACGCATTTATTGCAATAACAATCTTTATCTCAATTATCGGTATTTGGATATGTGACAAAGCATCAAAAGATGCAGGTGTACACGATCATGGCGCTATTGTATGGGATGAAATAGCAGGCTTTTTCATTACCATGATTGCTGTTCCTGCCACCTGGCAATCAATTATTGTCGGTTTTATATTCTTTCGTATTCTTGATATTGCCAAGCCTTGGCCTATATCCATTGCAGACAAAAAAGTAGGCGGTGGCTTCGGTATCATGCTTGACGACATTATCGCTGGTATTTTAGCCTGCGTACTCATGCACTCGGTTTTTTAAAAGCCAGAGTCGTACAGCGAACGCCGTAATTAGCCTATCCATTATTGTCTTGAAAGCACAACCTGCAACATCGTGACTATGTCGTTAGTTACTAACGCTCAATAATACTAAAGAAGATCTCGACTTTCGTCGTGAGGACGTTGTGAATTTTCCTGATAAAAAAAACGTCATCGCGCTCATGGGAGTAGGAGATAGAGTAACGCAGGGAGCGGCTATTGAGTAGTTATTGTTGAGCATGGTTGCCAGAGACCCTGTCAAAAAAAAGGCAATAAAAAACGGAAGACAAGCTTCCGTTTAAAATAAACTATTAGTCGTTCAGATCCCGTATCAAATACGGGACGCCAAGGCGATTGTCAGCTTAATGCTTTTCAGAAATACCTTCGTGAGTACCTGTAACAGACATTTCTTCTTCGAACTTTTCTTCTAAGTCTTGCGGGTGTGAATCTTCTGCGCCATGCATCCAATCGACTAGTTTGTCACTTAACAGCCATAACATTATACCAGCCAAAAATGCCATAATTGCAACACCAGAAAAGGCTTGTAATGGACCAGTTTCACCAACCATTTGACCAACCCATGCAGCTAAGTAGTTACCAACACCTGAGAAGAAGAACCACATACCCATTAATAATGAAGTATATTTTAGAGGTGCTAGCTTAGTTACCATTGAAAGACCGATTGGCGATAAACATAACTCACCCATAGTATGGAATAAATAAGCTAATACTAACCAAATAACGTGTGCTTTAGCACCGTCAACATCACCAATTTGTAATGCAGCCATTACCATTGAGATAAAACCAAGGCCTAAGAAAAACATACCCATGGCAAATTTCTTCGGCGAATTTGGTTCGGCAGCGCCCATTTTTAACCACATAGCTGCAAATATTGGCGCTAATATAATTACAAAAATAGGGTTTACTGTTTGTAACCATGATGCTGGCATTTCCCAACCAAAAAATACTAAATCAGTTTTATATTTAGCAAAAAGGTTCATTGAACCTGCAGCTTGCTCGAAACCTAACCAGAAAATAATGGTGAAAAACGACATAATTAAGATAACTTTAACACGGTCACGCTCTTCTGACGTTAGTGGCGCATTTGATGCAGCAGTTTTACCTGTAGTTTGTTTAGCAGATGGTTCAACACCAACATTACCTAAGTACTTACTCGAAAGAGCGAGTTGTAATAGTACACCAACAAGCATACCAACACCGGCAACTAGGAAACCATATTGGTAATTAACTTTCTCACCGATAGTACCAACAACTAAGTAACCTAAGATAGAACCTAAGTTGATACCCATGTAGAAGATAGTAAACGCGGCATCACGACGCTTATCGCCTTCTTCATATAAATCACCAACCATAGTAGAGATGTTTGGCTTGAAGAAACCGTTACCAACAATAAGGAATACAAGACCTATCCATAAAAAAGGCACTTCCATACCAGAAATAAAGCTGTGCGGCGTACCTAGGAAAAATTGACCTACCATCATTAATAAGCCACCAACAATGATTGACTTACGTTGGCCCCAAACATTATCGGCCATCCAACCACCTAGTACAGGGGTCACATAAACGAAGAATGCATAGATACCTAAAATACCAAGTGCTTTAGATTGAATTGCTGTGTTGAAAAGCTTTTCGGCATCAGCCGCCGTTGGGTCGATACCAAAGTAGGCCATATCCCAGCCAAAACTGCCGGCAAACGCTACCAAGTAAAGTACAAAAATACCACGCATACCGTAGTAACTCATACGTTCCCACATTTCGGTACCAAAAAGTAAGAACAAACCTTTCGGGTGACCAAACATACTGCCCGCATTAGGCCCCATATTCGAATTAGACATTTAACTTCCTATATAACTTCTTATAATTTTAAAAACACAATGGTTATACCTACCGGAAAAAGTAAATGCAAGAGAAGTTAGTCAAACTGTAACAATTCGTATAAAGTTTTCTGTAAACATTTAAATGTATATTTGTACAATTAATGAAATTTTTAGTAATGAAATGATTTAAAATTATAAGTTTATTGAAAATTGCTTACACAAAAATTACAAATTAATATCTATTTCCTCTTTAATGTTGAGTTGAAATTATCTATAATTCCGCCCAATTAATGCTGTTTACTTAAATTTATGTATATTCAGCAAAAATATAAATCCCTGCTATTATTTATTCGACCTTAAAAAATGAATGTAGATTTAATTTTAAAGTTTTAGTAAATTAAAATAATAATAAATGGATTTATTTAAAATCCAGTGGAGCAGATTTATCTTTGGTATCAGTTACAGCTTAAATGTGAGAATGAAAACTAGTGTTTGATTTCTCAGTATTAATATATCCAGCTTGTACAGCCTTTCTTTTTGCTTTTGTAGCAATCAAAGTTATCAAACCTTTAGCTCTAGAATTCGGTTTAGTTGACACCCCAACAGCAAGAAAATTACACAACGGTAATGTTCCTCTTATTGGCGGTATATCAATTTTTTTAGCTGTTTTAGTTGCAACAACTATTTGGTTACCTAATACTCAAGAACTTCGCTTGTACCTTATTGCATCCGCTATGATGGTATTTATTGGTGCAGTAGATGATAAATACGATTTAAGCGTAGGTGTTCGCTTAGTTGGCCAGCTAATAATCGCCAGTTTAATGATTTACGGTGTTGGTGCATATATCCACGATTTGGGTAATGTATTCGCGTTAGGTGAAATTGATTTAGGTTGGCTGGGCATTCCGTTCACTTACTTTGCCATAATTGTTGCAATTAATGCTTTTAATATGATTGACGGCATAGATGGCCTTGTCGGTTCTTTAAGCATTAATACCTTTGCAGGCATTTCTGTTCTCTTTATCTACCAAGGGCATGAAGGTTATATTAGTTATGCTCTTATTCTTGCCACTGCTATTTTTCCCTATTTATTATTTAACCTAGGCATTCCTGAAGGCAAGAGCAGAAAAATATTTATGGGTGACGCGGGCTCTATGTTTATTGGTTTAAGCGTAGTTTGGTTGTTGTCAGAAGGATCACAAGGAGAGCTTCGCTCATTTAATGCTGTTACCGCATTATACTTAACGGCTATCCCGTTAATGGATATGTTGGCTATTGTTATTCGTCGCGTTAAAAAAGGTGTTTCACCGCTTAAGCCCGACCGAGATCATATCCACCACATACTATTACGCTTGGGGTATAATCAACGTCAAACTTTAATAATTATATCTTTTATCGCCGCTATTTTGAGCGCTGTTGGTATACTAGGTGAAATTTATTTAGTCCCAGAAAGCTTAATGTTTGCGCTGTTTTTAGCCATATTTGCTATTTATCATGGTGTGTTTAGAAGTACCAAAGCGTTAAATTACTTTATCAAAGTACCCAAATAATATTTCTTTATGTAAAACATTCTGTTAAGAATACTTTAGGATGGAAGATTTTTGCATTCTCATATACAATAAAGTATTACTCAAATAATCCAAAACTATTATTTTTAATTAAAATTATAAAAACATGAAAACTTTTTTTGCTGCACTTTTTCCTGCAAGTTTCTGTTTGCTAACAGCTTGTGTTTCACCTCCACCTGAAGTTACTGCGCAAGTACCATTAATTTCTAAATCAACATTAAGTTACTCTTCAGCTGAGGTATTACCTGAAGATTTATGGGCAAGTTTAAATAATGCTTATCAGGGCAACTCAATAAATTCTGATTACGGTTCAATAAATGTTGAGAATACTTATGTTTCAGCAATGGGACATTGGTGTATTGCTTTCAGCTTAGTTAAAAATGATGGCAATAAAACATTAAATCCACAAAGCAAGTATTACGGACAGGATCGCAGAGCGTGTAAAAGTGATAGTACTTGGTTTTTTATATCGCCACTGATGACCGATTATAATGGAGTGGTAAATGACTAATTTATTACTCAACACAATACCGTCTTATAGCATCTTAGGTTTTTCTGGCGAACGCCGCTATCTTGCATTATTGCCATTCTCGCGTATGCGGGAATCCATAACTTCGAAAATTAATGAAGAGGCCAAATAATGAAACCAACATTTAAAATCATTATTACAGTTCTTCTAACAATGTTATCACTTGCACCGTCGGCAAATGCAGCGCTGCCTAAGTCGGCCAAAATGGATGCGGCTAATCAAGCATTAGCTGGCAGCATGACCCCGAACCAAGCTTTAACACAACTTGATAGCACAGCAGCAATGACTCCAGATGTTACTGCTTTGAGTCAAGGTGAGTACACTCAAGTATATCGCTCTGGTACTATGCTGCCTGGTGAATACCCAATAGAGCAATTATTACCTACGGTAGAAGCCGGGTTACCAGCACCATATGGTGCGAATATTTTTGCTGGTGGTTATGAAACCGAACGAGTTGAAGGAACAAATGATGATTATTTAATTGCTCCAGGTGATAAAATCTCTATCTGGTTATGGGGCGCTATCAACTTTGCCGATGTTACTACCGTAGATAATCAAGGCAATATTTTCATTCCTGAGATCGGCCCGATACAAGTTCAAAACGTACCGGCAAGCAAAATAAATCAATTAGTAACTACGAAGCTAAGATCTATTTATAAGCAAAGTGTGCAGATTTACGTTAATTTATTAACCGCAACACCTGTCAGTGTGTATATTTCGGGACCTGTTATACGGCCTGGACAATATGCGGGAATGGCTTCTGATTCCGTTTTATATTTTCTTAAACGCGCAGGTGGTATTGATGCTGAACGTGGCAGCTATCGAAAAATACAAGTCATACGTGATGGTAAAAACTTAGTTACAATTGATCTTTATGACTTTATTCGTAAAGGTTATATGCCAAATGTTAATTTTAAAGATAAAGATGTCATTCTAGTCGAACCTCAAGGGGCAACGGTAGTTGTTACCACTGGTGCTAAAAATCCATTTAGATTTGAGTTTCTAGAGAATCAAGCTCAGGGTTCTGAACTTACCAGTTATGCTAAACCTTTAACTAAAATTTCTCATGTAGGTGTAGTTGGGACTCGTAAACAAGGTCCATTTTCGATTTACCAGCCTATAGATGAATTTAAAAGTTTCTCTTTAATGGATGGCGATAAATTGTTTTTTAATGATGACTGGGACGCACAAGTTTTGGATGTAAAACTTGAAGGTAGTTTTATTGGCCCTTCTTATTTTACGGCGAAAAAACCTACCAAATTATATGATTTGTTAAACCATGTGCAAGTCGATCCTGAACTCGCTGATTTCAACTCAATTTACATTCGCCGTGAAAGCGTTGCTTTAAAACAAAAAGAAATGATTGATCAATCATTAGACCGTTTAGAACGAAATGTGTATACCAACCCAACTATTTCTTCTGGTGAAGCTGCTATTCAAGTACAAGAAGCGTCGTTAATATCTGGCTTTGTTGCAAGAGCAAAACAAATAATGCCTTTAGGTAAAGTGATTGTCTCTGATAAAGGCGAAATAGCAAACATAAACCTAGAGCAAGGCGATGTAGTTGTTATCCCAGAAAAAACTGATTTAATACACATTGGCGGTGAAGTCTTAATGCCACAATCCGTTGTGTTTAATTCAAAGGCTACAATAACTGATTATATCGCTTGGACCGGTGGTTATACTGAACGAGCTAATTTTGAACGTCTATTAATTGTGCATGCTAATGGAATGATTTCTTTTCATGATGAAGATTCAGATAGCTGGATGTCAGAAAGCAATGCTCCTGCAATATTACAGCCAGGAGACCAAATACTGGTTTTGCCTAGAGTCGTGGCAAAATCAATGGAAACAGTGAAAGATCTAACTCAAATTATCTATCAAATTGCAGTTGCCGCAGATGTGGTTGCTAATTAAATAAATGGCTGAAATTAGAAAACGTTCTCGCATACAGATATGGCAAGATGTTATTTTTGCTATATTTTTGCGAGAAATAAAAAGCAAATTTAATGATAAAGTTGGAATTAGCTGGGCAATTATAAACCCACTAGTGTTTGTTTTTGTTCTATCATTCATGCGAAGTCAGTTAAGTGGTCCTATAACCCATACAATGCCAACTTTTATCTTTATGGTTTATGGCATGTTACTCATTCAACTTTTTCTTTCAACGTTCAGTTCTGCATCAAACTGTATTAAGAGAAATAAAGCATTATTTGCCTTTCGACAAGTGCAGCCTATAAGTGCCTTAATTGCTAACGGTTTATTTGAGTTACTTGTAAAAGCAATTGTAATATTGGTTATTTTACTGCTTATTTATTTAATGGGTGATGAAGTAAAGATATATAACCCGTTACTTGTGTTGTTTTATATTGTGCAAGTTTGGTTTATTTCGATGAGTTTGGGATTGTTATTTGCAATTGGCAAAGCCTATATAGACGAAATAGCTAAATTAGAGAGTCTGCTTTTAAGACCCATGTTTTTTATTTCTGGAGTGTTTTTCAGTCTGCAAGATATACCGGAAGAGTTTTGGCCTTATTTGGCTTGGAATCCATTTTTGCACGCGATAGAGTTAAGCCGTGATGCTGCCTACCCTAACTTTAATGCGATTGGTGTCAGCGATGGCTTTCTGTTGTTAAATACCCTAGCGTTTACGTTTATTGCATTAGCATGCTATAGGGTGTGTTGGAAGCAAGTGATTAGTCGATGATAAAACTAACGAATGTGACTAAATATTATCCATCTAAATTGGGTAATCAGTATATTCTTAAAAACCTCTCATTTGAAATTCCGAGTAATCACAATATTGCCATTCTCGGCAGGAATGGAGCGGGTAAGTCTACGTTATTTAGGCTGCTAGCTAGCAGTGAATACCCAAATAAGGGATCCATTGAATCTAGTCACAATATCTCTTGGCCTGTAGCATTAGCAACAGGGATTCACCCGCAAATGACGGGGCGCGAAAATACTCGATTTATTGGTAGAGTAAATGGAGTTTCTGATCTAGATGAATATGAACTCAGTGTTAGAGATTTTGCTGAACTTGGTCAAAAATATGACTTACCGGTTAAAACATATTCAAGTGGCATGCGCTCAAGATTAGCGTTTGCTTGTTGTATGACCGTCGGTTTTGATATTTATTTGATTGATGAGGCTACATCTGTAGGCGATCCAAAATTTAAACGTAAAGCAAAAGCTGCTTTGTTAGATAAAAGTAAGCAGGCAAATGTGATAATGGTAAGCCATGATACTGAAGAAATCCGCCAGTTTTGTGACAGCGCTATTATAATCCATAAGGGTCAATTAGAATTTTATAATGATCTTGAGTATGCTATTGAAGAGTATGAAAAATTATAATGAATAAACAACTTGAAGAGCTAGAGTTAAAATTCGAAAAATTTAAATCGTCTACGTCAGAAAAAGACTGGGAATCTCCAGACTTTTTAAGAGATGAAGCGATTGATATTGAAAATAAAGATTTAGAGTTAGCATATCGGTTAATGCAACGAGCACTTGTATTAAGACCGAATGGGCCATTAATTGCGAAGAAAGTTGACGAGTACAAATTAGAGCTAATTGACAATAAATCGTTTTTATTTATTAACGAAAAAAGTGAACAAACGAAAGCCGCTAAAGAAAAAAAATTTAAAATTCTCTCTAATAAACGTGTTAATAACGTTATTGCAAATCTTCCCGATTGGAGTAAAAAAAGCTTTTTTATATTTGTCAGCTTACCTTGGTTATTATTTACTTTTTATATGATCGTATGGGCCTCTCCAAGGTTTGAAAGCCAATCACAACTAATCGTTCGTCAACCTGATGATATGGCGACATTAGACGCATCAATGGCTATTTTGAGTGGTTTAGGCATGCCGTCTGCAAATACTGATACTCAATTAGTTGAAGCATATGTTTATTCCAATGATATGCTCAGTTATCTAGACGATACATTAAATTTGAAAGAGCAATTTGAAGATTCAAGTTACGATTTTTTTAGCCGTCTTAGTCCTTGGGCTAGCAGAGAAGATTTCTTATCTTTTTATCAGGCCCATGTGGTCATAGAAGTTGACGATAATTCGTCCGTTATTACTGTTAAGGTACAAGCATTTACTGCGGAATTAGCTTTATTACTTAACGAAACTATCGTAGATAGAGCTGAATGGTATATCAATAGTGTCGGGCATCAAGTTGCCAGAGAACAGCTTAAATTTGTGCAAGGTGAGCATGAAATTGTTGCCAAAAGGTTGGAGAAGTCTAAATCTAATTTATTACAATACCAAAGTGAGCACAATCTCTTAGATCCTACCGCCGAAGGCATGGCATACCAGCAAATAGCGTATACCATTGAGGGGCAGATATCAGCCAGAAAAGCCGAATTGTATGCGTTGCAAGCAACAATGTCGGAAAGTTCACCACAAATTCAAAACTTGAAACGCGTTATAACTGCTTTAGAACATCAACTCGAAAGTGAGAATAGTCGGTTAGTTGGCAATGATTCAACAACGGGGTTAACAGTTGGTGAGAAAATGGCTATATTTACGGACTATAAAATTGATCTAGAGCTTAGCTTGCAAGCATTTGCGTCATCATTAGTTTCATTAGAAAAGTCTCGAATAGAAGCGTATCGTAAACTACAGTATTTAGTCGTAGTAGAGAAACCTACGTTGCCAGATGAAAATAAATACCCTGAAGCAATATATAACTTGACGTTAATGGGGGTCGTGCTGTTGATGCTTTATGGAATTGGCCGGATAATTGTCGCTACAATACAAGAATTAAATTAAACGTAAAAATTAGGATTATAATTACATGAAAATACTTACAGTATTTGGTACAAGACCTGAAGCCATTAAAATGGCGCCACTGGCAATTGCATTGAATAGCGACGAAAGGTTTGAGCATAAAGTTTGTGTTACAGCTCAGCACAGAGAAATGCTAGACCAAGTATTAGAGTTGTTTGAGTTAACACCTGAGTATGATTTAAATATCATGAAGCCAGGTCAGTCTTTAAGTGATGTTACTTGCAATATACTTAAAGGTATAGAGCATGTTTTATCCGAATTTAAGCCAGATATTGTATTAGTGCATGGTGATACGGCTACTACATTTGCTACTAGTCTTGCCGCTTATTATCAACAAATACCGGTTGGGCATGTTGAAGCTGGTCTTAGAACTGGAAATATATATTCACCTTGGCCAGAAGAAGCTAATAGGAAATTAACTGGTGCAATAACAGCCTTGCATTTTGCCCCTACAGAAACTTCGGCGAATAACTTGAAAGTTGAAAATGTAGATGAGAAAACTATCCATGTAACTGGTAATACAATTATTGATGCGTTAATGCAGGTAGTTGATAAACTTGAAACTGATACTGAACTATCGGCAAAGCATGCAGAGCAGTTTGCATTTTTAGACATGAACAAACGCTTAGTGTTAGTTACAGGGCATCGACGAGAAAGTTTTGGTGGTGGGTTTGAACGTATCTGTGAAGCCTTGGTTAAAGTCGCAAAACAGTTCCCAGATGTAAATATTGTTTACCCAATGCATTTGAACCCAAATGTACGAGAGCCTGTAAATCGATTACTATCGCAAACCAATAATATCTTTTTAATCGAACCGCTAGACTACCTTCCGTTCGTTTATTTAATGAATCAAGCACATATAATTTTAACTGATTCTGGTGGGATTCAAGAAGAAGCTCCTTCGCTAGGAAAGCCTGTATTAGTTATGCGAGATACAACAGAAAGGCCTGAGGCACTTGCCGCCGGTACTGTTAAATTAGTCGGAACAGATGTTGAAAAAATACATAATGAACTTGTCACGTTGTTAACTGATGATGATGCATACAATGAAATGAGTTTTGCCCATAATCCATACGGTGATGGGAAAGCATGTGCTCGTATAGCAGATGCATTAATAGAATTTAGTAATAAAGAATAACAGTAGGGATAAAAAATGAGTTTTGAAACAATTTCTGTAATAGGGTTAGGTTACATAGGCCTGCCTACAGCAGCAGTATTTGCATCTCGAAAAGTAAATGTGGTTGGTGTAGATGTAAACCAACATGCTGTAGACACCATTAATAAAGGTGAAATACATATCGTTGAACCTGAATTAGATATTGTTGTTAGGGCAACTGTTTCAGAAGGCTATTTAAAGGCAACGACAACACCTGAGCCCGCCGATGCGTTTCTAATAGCTGTTCCCACACCTTTTAAAGGCGATTACGAGCCTGACCTTTCTTATATAGAATCAGCCTCAAATGCTATTGCCTCAGTTCTTAAAAAAGGTGATTTAGTTGTTCTTGAGTCAACTTCTCCTGTTGGTGCAACTGAGCAAATGTCGGTGTGGTTAGCAGAAGCTAGACCCGATTTAACTTTCCCGCAAACTCATGGTGAAGCATCAGACATTCGAGTTGCTCATTGTCCTGAGCGAGTATTACCTGGTCATGTTATTCGAGAATTGGTTGAAAATGATCGGGTTATCGGTGGAATGACGTCATTATGCTCGCAACGTGCTGTTGATTTATATAAAATTTGCGTAGAAGGTGAGTGTGTTATCACTAATGCTCGTACCGCTGAAATGGCAAAATTAACAGAAAATAGTAGTCGCGATGTTAGCATTGCATTTGCCAATGAACTTTCAATTATTTGTGACAAATTAGATATTAATGTTTGGGAATTAATATCTCTTTCTAATCGCCACCCACGTGTAAATATTCTCCAGCCAGGCCCAGGTGTTGGAGGGCATTGTATTGCTGTAGATCCTTGGTTTATTGTTAGTAGAACTCCCGAAGAAGCTAAACTTATTCATACTGCTAGATTAGTAAATGATGGTAAGCCTGCTTGGGTTGCGGACAAGGTTGAAAAAACAATTTCTGATATTGTTCATACAACAACTAAAACCATGACTGATATTAAAATCGCTTGTTTTGGCGTAGCATTTAAACCTGATATAGATGATTTACGTGAAAGCCCAGCTTTAGATATCACTAAACTGTTAGCATCTAAATATATGGGGCAAGTGAGTGTTGTTGAGCCTAATATTAAAGAGCTTCCTCAATCTTTATCTGAAAAGGGAGTTGATTTAATATCATTAGATAATGCTTTGACCCAATCCGATGTCGTGGTGATGCTTGTGGATCATAAAGAATTTAAAGCTTATCCTTATAAGAAAACAGAAATGCAAAATATCGTCGATACAAAGGGAATTTGGGCATAGTAACTTTGAGGTGAACTGCACTACTTGTTGCTCACCTCATATTTCAGGCAATGTTAACAAAATTTGAATATTCATGCTCTTCGTTAAAGAAATTTGGAAGTCAATATCCTCTAATTATCGTTTAAGTAAAAAAACAGATAAAATTCAAAAGAAAATATTAGATAAAAGCATTTCCAACTTGAAAGTTGCTTGTATTCTAGATGAGTTTTCTTACTCTTCTTTTTCTCCAGAAATGGAGCTACACAAAATAACACCTAATGATGTAAAAGCTCAACTTGTGGAGATCAATCCCGATTATATTTTTATTGAGTCAGCATGGAAAGGAAACGATTCATGCTGGCAAGGAAAGCTTAGTCACTTAGAAGCAAATGTCGTCGAAATATTTTGTTGGGCGAATAAAAATAATGTAATAACGGTTTTTTGGAACAAAGAAGATCCTGTTCATTTCAGTACGTTTTTGCCAGTAGCAAAGCTTGCCGATTACATCTTTACAACGGATGTAGATAGTATTTGCCAGTATAAGCAATCTTTAGGTCATAATCGTATATTTTATTTGCCATTTGCCGTTCAACCACACAAACATAATCCTATTGAGCGATATCAACGTAAAAATAAACTTTGCTTTGCTGGTTCTTACTATGCTCGCTACAAAGAACGCCAACACGATTTTGATAAGATCTTTGATTTAGGCAGCAAACTATGTGGCGTCGATATATATGATAGAAACTATGGTTCAACTGATCCTTCAGTGCAATACCCAAGTCGCTATCACAATTCAGTATTAGGTAAACTTGACTTTGAGGATATCGATAAAGCTTATAAAGGCTATAAATTCGGCATTAACATAAATACCGTAAAACAGTCGCAAGGAATGTTTGCTAGAAGGGCCGTAGAGCTAATGGCATCAAATACGGTTGTGATCAGTAATTACTCAAAAGCATTAACTTTGTTGTTTAATAACTTTATAATTATTAGTGATAAAGTTCACGAGTTAGAGCAACCTTTAAGAGAATTACTAGAAGATAACCTAAGTTATGAAAAGTTTCGATTAATAGGTCTAAGGCTTGTATTGGAACAGCATACATATAGTCACAGAGTAAATTTTATTAAATCCGTTATAACGGAATCTCCAAACTTTCAACTGCAGCCAAAAGTACTCGTTATAAACTTTTATCAAACAAATGACGACAAAAATATTTCTTTAACCAATTACAATAGGCAACGATTTAAAACTAAAGAGTTTATGCAAATAAATATAGCTGTTCTTAATAATGAAATATTGGCGAATATTGTTGAAAGGGCTAAGAATGTCCAATATGTTTCATTTATTAGCTGTGAAAACTACTATGGGGCTAATTATCTTAGCGACCTCATATTAGCGACAAAATATTTTAATGGTGATGCTATTGGAAAATTATCGAGATATTTATATGTTGATGAAAATTTGAAAAGAATTAATGACGGGCATACTTATTCAGAGGTCAGTTACTTACCATTGTTCAGTGCAATTATTAAATCCTCATCAGTGACAATCACGGATCTAAAACAATTTGCAAAACATAACTTTGAATATTCGCTGCACTATAATGAAATGCTTTCCATTGACCCATTTAACTATTGTGAGAAATTTTATGCTTCTAAAGGAACCTCTAAGTTATTAGATTTTAATGATCTAGAGATACCTAACAACATTGCAACTGTAAAAAGTATTAATGATTCATTAAACAAAAACAAATCAACAATAAATAATAAGGTTATCAATAACTCCAGCCTCAAGGTCTGGTCATTTAAACATTTGAGCAATATTTTAATAAATGAGTTCCCTCATGCAATTACGACGGAGGTTGATAAAACCCTTAGCTTAAGTTCAAATTTAAAACCGGAACAAAATGTATATATTTACTTTGATAACTTATTGCTGCTAGAACGTGTCATCGATATAAATAACGCATATTTTTATTTTGATTGTTTAAATGTTAATGGAGATTTTAGGCTTGTTTTCGAGTATTACGATGTACATAAACAAAAGTTGTCATTAAATATTCATGAAAACTTTGAAGGGGAGTACGCATTAAATATTCCGGCTAACTGCAAATATTTTAAAATAAGTATTCGAATACAAGGCGCCGGAGAATTAAATATTAATAGTTTAACATTCGGACGAAAAATATATGAACCAGCGAATCTTTTTCTAAACTATGACTGTTTAATTTTAATTCCTAAATGTAAACAGTCTCTAGTTTTAAAGGAAGCATTAATTTTGGCCAATAAACCAAACAGACTATGTGCCGTTTACATTATAAACGATTCATCTGAGCAAATATTTAATAGAAATCTTGGGGTGGATATTTTTGAAGCGAGTGAAAAGTTGTTAATAGAGTCGTTACAATGCACTTCTAGCTTAAAAGTTAATATGGTTTATCTGTGTAATCAACAAGATAAGATATTAATAAATCGTATCAATTCTGCTAAAATCAATCACAAGTAAAAATACGGTATTAGCCCGTTATTATATAATTAGGAAAATTAATGAAGCCACTTGACCAAATTTATGAAGCTTATTACAACGGATGGGGAGAAGAATTTGGGCAAAAAGTTCGAAATCGTATTCATTGGGTTTGTGAACATTCTACTGGCGAAAATATATTAGATGTAGGATGTTCACAAGGCATTACCAGTATACTGTTGGGAAGAGAAGGCAAAGCTGTCATTGGTTTAGATCTTCTACAAGAATCTATAGACTTTGCTAATGAAATGCTGTTGAAAGAAGAGAGTGCAACGCAAAATAGTGTTGAATTTATTGCTCAGAACTTTATCCATTTTGATTCAGCGGATAAAAAATTTGACTGTATCTTATTAACAGAAGTGGTTGAACACGTAACACAACCTAATAGGCTAATCGATAAAGCGGATAAGATTTTAAACGATAATGGTCGGATGATAATTACCGTTCCGTTTGGAATAAATGACTATTTTGATCATAAAAAAACATATTATTTAAATGATTTGTTAGAGTTAATTCCAAGCTCATATAGTATCGAAGAGCTTTCTGTGTTGGGTAAATGGGTTGGTATTTGTATTGTTAAATCGTCTAAAGATGATGATCCTGTTGATTATCAACAACAACTAAAATTTGCAGAGTCTCACTTCTACAACCTAGAACGTGAATTAATTAATACTAATTCAATATTAACTAAAAAGCATAAGGCCGCTACTGACGAACGTGCCATTTTTAGCAAAAAATTATATGAATCCCAAAATAATTTTAATTCAGAGATAAGTTTATATAAAGAAAAACTAAAAGAATCAAATCAAGCGTTGAACACACTCGATATTGAATTTAAAAAAGTCGAGTCTAAAAATATTGGTTCAGAAAACAGTTTGGCCTTACAAGCGCAAAAAATTTCTTCTTTAGAAAAGGAACTTGTGAAGTTTAAGCAATCGACCAAATCTCATATGGCTGCTTCTAATAAATATAAAAGTCAACTAATTAGTTCATTAAACTCTGAAGAAATAGCTCTAACCCAAGTTAAGAATTTAGACATGAGACTTAATAAGTTATTAAAAGCAAAAGTTGTAAAAGTGCTAGTAAGATTATGGGCAATTAGAAGATCTTTGTTTAACAAATAGTAGAATTTAAAATGATAAGTAAAATTAACGAAAGATTGCAAGAAATCAAAAAACTAAAAGCAACTTTAGCAGCTGATAATATTGCTAAACAAAAGTCTATAAAAGCTAGTACACAGAAATCTAGAAAAGAACAGGGCATAGATAATTTTTTTGCGAGTACGGTTGAACCTATTTTAAGTAAAATTCCAGAAAGTAACGGATCTCGATATTATCAAAAACTTGAATTAACCATAGGCATAATTGCGGATGAGTTTCTATACAAGTCATTTGAAGGCATTGCTAACTTTATCTATATCACGCCATCTAATTTTGAAAAGTATGTTGATAAGTTAGATTTGTTCATTGTTGCCACGGCATGGAAAGGCTTAGATGGAGAGTGGCAAGGTCTGGCAAATATTAACAACATTGATAAACGTCAGGCAGTATCAAAGTTTATAAAAGAATGTAATGATAAAGATATTAAGACCGTGTTTTATAGCAAAGAAGATCCTGTTAATTATGAATACTTTATTGGTATAGCTAAACAGTGTGACTATGTATATACAACAGCGCGTGAAATATTGGGTGATTATAAAGAAGAGTGTGGGCATGAGCGTGTTGCAACATTGGAGTTTGGAATAAACCCTCTTTATCATAACCCTATAGGCCTAAGAAACCATGATCTTTCAGATAAAGTTATTTTTTCAGGATCTTGGTATGAGAAATATCCGGAACGATGTAAAGATAATCAACTTATCTTTGATGGAATAATCAAATCAAAATATGATCTAAAAATAATTGATCGTAATTATCATTTGTTTTATGGACCATATATTTTCCCTGATAAATATAATGAATTTATTTCACCAGCAATTGAACATAAAAAACTACAAAAACTGCATAAACTGTATAATTGGGCAATAAACCTTAATACAATTCAGTTTAGCCAAACCATGTTTGCAAATCGTGTTTATGAATTACAAGCAATGGGAAATATCCAGTTTTCTAATTACAGTATTGGGGTAAATAGTCAATTTCCTAATGTTTTTATAATAGAAGATGAAAATGAAATCCCGGCCATTATCAATGCTTTTGATGACCAAGAAATATATAGACATCAGATGGTTGGCGTTCGAACTGCACAATCAAAACATTGCAACCATGATAAATTAGTAGATGTATTTAAAAATGTAGGTCTGTCTGTGCAACAGACAATTAGAAAAGTGATAGTTTTAGTCGAGCAGCATAATGATTCATTGCAATCTTCATTTGAACGTCAAACTTTTACTAACAAAACAATAAAGACTGTAAATGAACTTGAAGAAGCTGATCTTGAAGAAAATGACATTATAATTTATTTCAGTGAGAAATATTTTTATGATGAGTTCTATATTGAGGACTTAGTAAACGGTTTTAAATATACCAACAGTGATTACATTACCAAAGACGCATATTTTAATGGTGTGCAATTTACATCTGGCATTAATAATAATTATGTTGATTATGTGAAAGATTTAAACCTTACGGCTTATTGGGCAAAATCTTTCACTTTAAATCAATTTAAAGGTAAGCAGCTAACTGGAACTATTGAAAATGGTTATAGCATTGACCCATTTGAAGTTCATAACTTAATCAGAACTACAGACGAACAACAAAAAGAATACAAATATTCCGTATTGATCCCTGCCTATAACAACGGTGATCATCTTTTGAATAAATGCTTCAATAGCTTGCGAAGAAGTTCTACGTTTATGGATATGGAGGTTGTGATAGTTGATGATGGTTCTACAGATAATTATACGCCGAAAATTATAGCTCGATTAGCTAGGCTTTATCCAAATGTAAAAACGTACTTCTATCAAGATGGAGGCAGTGGTAGCGCTTCGCGTCCGAGAAATAAGGGTATTGAATTAGCATCCTCTGAGTATATCACTTATTTAGATCCCGATAATGAAGCGTTAAATGATGGTTATACAAAATTATATGAAAAAATAACTTCTGAATCTGCAGATTTAGTCGTTGGCAATATGCTGCGATTGGCAGAAGGGAAACTAGTATTCGATCCAAATAAGGGAAAAGTAAACACATTATCTTCGGGTAAAGAGTTTATTGAGGAATATAATTTTCCAACTCAGAGCACACAAGCACTGATGTTAAAGAAGTGTCTTTTAACTGACAACGATATAGATATGGTTCATGGTGCAGTAGGTGAGGATACGTTATTCTATCATGAATTATTATTACACTCTAAATACACTGTTTTTATTAATGAAATGATCCACATATATTATGCCGCTGTAGAAGGATCTACAGTAAATACAATCTCTTCAGGTTTTTTCAAAAAGCACCTGTTGCTTGAGAAAGAACGGGTTTTACGATTTTCTAAATATGGTTTGTTAGAAGCTTACAAAACAACCCGTTTTGAATATTATTTTAGATATTGGTATTTAGATAAATTCAAGATAATTAAGGCTGGTGACGAAGAAGAAACGAAACAAGTACTTGTTGAAATATTCAATATGTATTCTAGTTTAGACTCGGTAGATGATGCCGTAATTAAGTCAGCCATATTGTCATTTTCTAACTAGCGTTAGTTAACGTACTTTAATTCAATAAGGCGTGTATTTCGCCTTAATTTGAGTGGATTAATATAACAATGAATTATATAAAAAAAGTTACTATGGGCATGATTAACTTTTTAAGTAACGTTAGGCCTCAAGATAAAGTTAAAGTCAAACAAAGAGACAATATACTAGTTAATGTGCCACATTATAATTTTAAATATTTGACAAGTTTAAAGTTAAACTATGGCGAATCAACTTGCAGTATATTTGATGAACAAATCGAGTTGAACTTTTATTCCTTTATTAAAAAAGAAAGCTCGAGGTTAATCATTTTATTACCTGGCGCTGTAGATCGATCTAAAGGTGCTGTAGGGTTTCAAAGGTATACCTGGGCTAAAGAGTTAAATGCGAACGTTATTTCTTTTTCTGATCCTACTATAACAGAATCTAATGATTTAAAGATTGGTTGGTTTCAAAACGTTTCAGCAAATTTTGGTGTTAATTATTTGTATAAAACTGTCAAGTCTGTCCAAAAACAACTTAACATTAAAGATGAAAATGTTTGCTTTTTTGGTTCTTCTGCAGGAGGCTTTGCAAGCTTGAAAGTTGGTGAATTCAACTTGAAAGCTACTGTAATAGCAATCAATCCACAAATTTATCTAAAGAATTATAGTAAGAATTTTTATATTCCTTTATTAAAATATAGCTATGATAGAGATAATGACTTAAGAAAGAAATATATTAACCGTCTTAAGGTAGACTCTAAATTAATTACCAAAAGACAAGGTGATACAGTGATTTACCAGAATATCCAAGATAAAGAACATGTGAACCTTCATTTAACCCCATTTATTAATATGTTAAAGCCAACTCAGTATAATGAGATTAGATTAGACGAATTTGAAAAAATACAACCTGGAGTTAGTGTTATTTTATATGATGATATAGTGGCGAAACACTCGCCCCCAGGTAAGTCAGAGACTATTGATTTTATTAATCAAATATTTGACTGCGATAAACTTAATAGTAATTAAGTTTATCGCTTTTAATAACATCATAGTAGATTTGGTAACAACGTATTGTTTTAACATTTTGTAAAATATAAGTGAAATACACTGCTGTCAAAAATAGTGTAAATGGAAGTTAATCTATTTACCAAGCTTTTTAGCATTCAGGCATCTTACTGTTTTCTTGTAAAGATAAATAGGGAATTGGTGCCATTTATAGTTTAATTCGAGTAATACATGGGCACTGAAACAAGCGACAAAAAAAACGAAATTGAATTTAAGCAATTGAAAACTGAAAATGTGAGTTTACGCAAGGAGCTAAATGACTTACAAAATAGCTTTGCTTATAATTTAGGTAAGTTGTTGGTAACGGAAGCTCGTACGATTAAAGGCTTATTATTCTTACCTGCGAAACTATTTCAATTATGGAAAAGCCATGCAGGGCAAAGAAAAAAATTTAGGATTAACCTTAAAACACAATTCACCTTAGCAGAGTCTAGACTTAACCGAAAATCTATGGCTAAAATTGAACTCCCTAATGAGTTAGAACGCTATGAATATACTGAATTAATAAACAAGAGCATTAACTTCAGCAATAATGACAAAGAAATACTTGTTTATTTGGCCAAGAAAAAAGATGTATCTAACACCGTAAATGTAGATATTGATATTGGCAAAAAGTGCAATTATATAATTTCAGATGATTTTGTTCATTGTATTAGCTTACCGTTAACTGAAGAAGTAAATCGAGCGATCGTGAATGTTTCCCACACCAACTGCAGAAGTTTGTACTTTTACAGCGAAAAACTTTCACAAGGAATCAACATCATTGTTCCTGTTTACAAAGGGGAGCAATATGTTCACCGTTGTATTGAAAGTATTAACAGACAAACAATCGATAAATCATTACTCGATATCATACTAATACTGAATGGCCCTAAAGATAATTCTGAGCAAATTATATCTGATTTTATTGAGCAAGAACCAAATTTGAATATTGTTGTTATGAAGTCAGAGATAGCAAATGCTTCAGCAGCAAGAAATCTTGGAATAGAAATCGCGAAACGGCAATACACAGTGTTTTTAGATGTTGATGATGAACTGTCATCGAATTACCTCTCTAATTTAATGAACAAAGCTAGCCCTGAAACAATAGTTATTTCTAACCTAAAGGATATTCATGGCAGTAGAGTGATGCAATCTGGTTTAGCTATAAAACCTTTAGATAAGAAAGGGCTCAGTTGTGCACTAAATGATTACTCTTCTTTAGTTACGATGAATGGTTGCAAACTAATTCCAACATTCTATCTAAAAGCAACTGCATTTGATACAGCATTAAAAAGTGGTGAGGATGTCATTCTAATGGCTAAAATTATTGCTCTATTTAAGCCTCAGATTTGTGGTGCCGCGAATTACGAAGAGACTTATTACATACGCCATATAGTTGCGGATTCAATAAGTCGACAGGTACAGTCTTTTGAGTTTAATGTTAAGCAAAGGTTGCAGGTAATAGTTGCTTTAGAAGGTTTAATATATTCGACATCAGATGACTTGGTATATAATTTCTTAACATCTAAAATTAAAGCTCAATCAGATTTCGTGATAAATTACTTAACTGAATTTGAAAGTGATTACAAAACGTTTGTAGAAGTAGCTAAACAGCTCAATATATCAAATGAATCTATACAGGCTATTGCTCAACGTTTGAGTAAAAGCTTGGTTATAGCATATTGCTTTTCACCTTATGCGGATACGAGTGCCGTAGTTATGGCAAAACGTACTCGTTATATGAGTAAACCCGTTGATGTCATTTATAATAAAATGGATAGAGTGCGGGATAAGGATGAAAATTTACCCGGTATGATCTCATCATATATAGGTAATGAAAAATGCCTTTCTACATATACAAGTTTTTCAAATTGGTTGGTAATTGAACAGTTTTGTTCTAATTCTTTGCGTCAAATTCGAAAGTGGAAAATGGGTGGCAAAGAATATAAATGTTTATATAGTCGAGCTATGTGGCCAGCATCACATTTTGCTGCTGCTTTAGTTAAATTAAGAAGTCCACAAATTAAATGGCTTGCAGAGTTCTCAGACCCTTTATATTTAGATGTTCATGGAAAACCTAGAAAAGGCGATATCAGTTATTCTTGGTTAGATAAAAATGGTTTTATTGCTGCCATTAAAAAGTTAGATATTGATATCCCAAAAACCAAAGAGCTATTTTTTTGGTGTGAATTTTTGCCATACATTCTTGCCGATGAACTTCTTTTTACAAATGAAAATCAGCTTGAATATATGTGTTCTTATATTAAAGACGAAGACATTATTCACTTAGTAAAAAGCAAGGCCACTATTTCTCATCATCCTCAACCCTTAAAACAGGATTATCAGCTCAAAAGTGTGCAATATCCATTAGATGAAGCAAAGGTTAACTTCGCCTATTTTGGCACATTTTATGCGACTAGGGGGTTAGGTGAATTATTTGCAGCTATTAGAGAGTTAACAACCACAGAGCGCTCAAAGATTTGCGTGCATATTTTCACTAATGAACAAACTCGGCAGTTTATCGATAATGATTTATCCGATTTACATGACGTTATCGTTGTTAACGATTATGTCTCATATTTTGAATTTTTAAACCTTTGTACCAAGGTCGATTGTTTAGTCGTTCGAGATGCTGAAACAAAGGGAAATAAAATAATTAACCCTTACCTGCCTTCAAAACTTAGTGACTATTTAGGCAGTGGCACAGATGTATGGGCTCTTTATGAAAAAGGCAGCGTTTTGAACAAATATGTTAATGATAATCAAGTGAAGTACTCGTCTGAGATCTTTGATAATATTGATGCGAGTAACACGTTAACACAAATTATTCGGGACAAAATCTAGCATGACTAAGCTTTATATACATATTGGCCAAGAAAAAACAGGGACAACGAGCTTACAAAAGTTTTTGTGTGAAAATAGAGATTTATTGTTTCGAGATTATGGCGTTTTATACCCATATCAAAAATATTTGAGTACCGATAAAAGAGCTTTTTTTAATCACGCTAAGTTTAGTGGTGCCTTTTTGCCACCCGAGCAGCGAAGTTATGTCAATATGGACAATAACATTGATGCAGGCATTGTTGTCGAGAGTTTAAGAAAGCTTATCTCAAGGAAAAAGCCTAAGGTTATTATTCTGAGCAGTGAACATTTTTCGTCTAGGTATACACAGGTACAAATAGAGCAACTAGCGAAGATGATTGATTTTTGTAATGTAAAAATCATCTCTTATATCCGCCGACAAGATGATTATCAAATATCTAGATTTTCTGAAGCCCTTAAGTCAGGTAGTGTTCACGCATTAAAGCTGACTAAGTTATCATCATCAAATAAACGTTTGAATTACTATGAAAATTTAAAACCTTGGTTTAATACCTTTGGCACAGCGTCGTTAATTTTACGGCCATTCAACAAAAACAGTTTCGCTAATGGCGATTTATATTCTGACTTTCTAAGTGCTATAGGAATTACTAATATTGAAGGGTTTACAAAACCAGAAGAAAGTAATTTAAGTATAAGTAAAGAGGAAGCTCTGGTTCTCTGTCAGCTAAATCAGAGTTTATTGCAATGGAAGGATGTAACAGGCAAAGATTCTAAAGAAAAGTTCCAACGATCCCAGCAAATCCGTAAATCTATTTTGTCAACAATGCAAAACAATAGAGATATTAAACCACACACACCACTTAGAAAGTGCTTTTCTATTAGCGATAGAAAAGAGTTTTTGGCAAGCTTCTTGGAATCCAATAAAAAACTATCAACAATGTTTTTTGATGGAAAAGAGCTTTTTGAGCCAATTGAATAAGGTGTCTAACTATTAAAATTCTAACATTAGCATTTTCAACCATGGGTACAAATATAAATAATCTGCTGCCTATGATTGAACGCTTAGTTGTGATTAGCGGAATAGATTTTTTAATTTTGCATCAAAATTCCAATCAAGTAGAGATCAATGAATATCATCAATCGATAAGAGTTTTACCGCTCGATAACCTTGGCCTAAGTAAAAGCCGAAATGCAGCATTAACGTACGCACAAGGTGAATTTATTTGGTTATTAGATGATGATGTGATGATTGAAAAAAGTCGACTATTAATACTTTTAAAACACTTACAAAACAATCCAAGCGTTGATTTTTTACGCGTCTGGATTAATTGTTTGGAAAATTCAGACGAGTTCTTTAAAAATTATCAACACCTGGCCCGCATTCATAAACTAAACCTATTACAGTTTAGTTCTATAGAAATTATTTGTCGCCGGGACTTTGTTCGTCAGCATAATATACAGTTTAATGAGCGAATTGGGTTAGGCACACCTTATCAGGCAACTGAAGAAGCCAATTTTTTAATTGATGCTTGGCAGTGTAATGCACGCTTTGCTAGTTATGAAGAGCCATTTGTACAACACACCTGTAACTTTGAAGGTAGGGTATTAGCAACTGATAATATTATGCTCGCAAGAGGAGCTACAGCATCTCGTTATGGAGTGCTTGGTGTAATGTTAAGCTTAAGGTGGGGGATTAGATATCTGATCAAATATAAAAAAATATCTTATTTTATATCTATTGTTAAAGGCCTTTACTTAGGTTACGACGGCTTTAATAAAGCTATAGACTCCAACTCTATATAAATTTTCAGACAAACTAGAGCTATAAATGCAAAAAACACCTACAGTCTCCATAATCATGGCTACCTATAATTCCTCTGGCTATCTAATGGATACAATAAACTCTATTCTTGAACAATCATATACCGATTGGGAACTATTAATCACTGATGATTGTTCAAATGATGGCACCTATAGAATGCTAAGTGCTTTAACTGCAGAGCACGAAAATATTCATGTTTGGCAGAATAAAAAAAATAGTGGCGCAGCAATTTCTCGAAATAATTCAATTGTTAATGCTAAGGGGCGATATATCGCTTTTTTAGATTCGGATGATATTTGGCATAATAAAAAACTTGAATTGCATTTACAGTATATGCAACAACATCAAGCAGGCTTGTCATTTACCAGTTATGAACTTATTGATGAAAACTCTGCTCCGTTACAAAAAATTGTTGATAAACAAGATTTAGGCTGGGTTGATTATCAAAATTTGCTGAAGAAAAAAGCAACGTTTGGTTGCTCTACCGTTATTGTTGATACAAATTTAACGGGTGACTTTCAAATGCCGTTATTACGTACAGGGCAAGATTATGCTACTTGGTTAATGCTAATTAAGCGAGTCGATAAAGCATTGCATTTTCCACAAACACTAACAAGTTACCGAATAACACCCGGGTCAATTTCGCGAAATAAATTTAAAAAAGCTAAGCGACAATGGCAAATTTATCGTCAGCAAGAACACTTGAATCTTTATAATGCACTGATTAATTTCCTGTTTTACGCTTACCGGGCAGTATTTCGTAGATAGAAACAAAAATACCTATTATAATCTTTAGAGTTAAAAATGTTTTTTTAAAGAGATTAAAATCATGCATTACGATGTATTTAATGGCGATGCCGATGGTATTTTAGCCTTGCTGCAATTACGTTTAGCAGAGCCAAAAGAAACAGCTCTTATTACCGGTGTTAAAAGAGATATTTCATTAGTTAAGCAGGTTGATGTTGGACAGGCAACTAGTGTAACTGTGCTTGATGTATCAATGGAAAAAAATACAGGTGCACTATCAGAACTTCTAGCAAATGATATTCCTGTTTTTTATGTTGATCACCATCGTACAGGTGACATTCCAGAATCTCCTTTATTAACTTCATTAGTTAATACTTCTCCAGATGTTTGTACTAGTTTATTAGTAAATGATTACTTAAAGGGTAAACATCATCTATGGGCCATTGCTGCGGCATACGGTGATAACCTTAAAAAGGTTGCAGCACGCCATTGTGTTTTGAATGGTGTTGGCAGCCAATTATCTACTCAATTAGAAGCTTTAGGGACCTATGTAAATTATAACGGCTATGGTCGCACTACCGATGATTTGCATTACCACCCTGCTGATTTATATCAAAAGCTTTTAGCTTATGAACATCCAGAAAATCTGTTTTCTAATAAATCATCACTTTTTTATGACTTGGAATCTGCCTATGAGCAAGATATGAATATGGCTCAAACTGCTGAGGTATTGTTTGATAATAATATTTGTAAAGTGGTTTGTCTTGATGATGCGCCATGGTCTCGCCGAGTAAGTGGTGTATTTGGCAATGAGCTTGCAAACCAATCGCCAGATAAAGCTCATGGCGTGTTAACTCGAAATTTAGATCATAGCTATACTGTTAGTGTGCGCGCCCCTTTAAATAACAAACAAGGGGCTGATGAGGTGTGTATTCGGTTTCCTACTGGTGGTGGTCGTGCAGGCGCTGCTGGTATTAATGCATTGCCAGAAGAGCAGATTGAGACATTCATTTCTGTGTTACAGAATTATTATGATTAGAGCCTGAAGCAAGTTCAGGAAATAATATAGTGTTGTTGACCTCGATGATGCTTATTTTTATATGGAATTATTATGAGTTTATTAATTACCGGTGGGTCCGGTTATATTGGCAGCCATACGGTTGTTGAGTTATTTTCAGTAGGACAAAAAGTTGTAGTTGTTGACAACCTCTCAAACTCTTCAACAAAGTCGTTAGATCGTGTTGAGCGAATCACAGGAATCAAGCCTGCCTTTGTTGAAGCTGATGTTTGTGATAAAGATGCTATGCGCAAAATTTTTATCGAGCATGAGATTAGTGCGGTCATTCATTTTGCCGGTTTAAAAGCCGTTGGTGAATCTACTCAAATACCATTAAGTTATTATCACAATAACGTATCTGGAACCGTGGCTTTATTAGAAGTAATGGCCGAGTTTAATGTTAAGAAACTAGTCTTTAGCTCATCGGCTACTGTGTATGGTGAAAACAATGTATCACCTTTAGTTGAAACCATGCCTACGTCAGCAACAAATCCTTATGGGCAAACTAAGTTAATGGTTGAGAACATTTTGTTCGATTTAGCCAAAAGTGATCCTGATTGGTCAATAATATCTCTTCGATACTTTAACCCTATTGGCGCGCATAAATCAGGCCTAATTGGTGAAAACCCAAATGGAATTCCGAATAACCTTTTACCATTTGTGTCGCAAGTGGCAGTAGGGCGCTTAAAAGAACTAAATGTATTTGGTAATGATTATGACACTGTCGATGGTACGGGAGTTCGTGATTATATTCATGTGGTTGATTTAGCTGTTGCTCACGTAAAAGCAGTAGACGCTTTGAGCAAGCTTCCAGGTTGTACTGCAATTAATATTGGTACTGGTAACGGTACCTCGGTTTTACAGATTGTTGATAAGTTTAAAGAAGTCAGTGGTGTCGATATTCCGTTTAATATCAGCCCGCGTCGCCCAGGCGATATTGCTACAGTATTTGCAGAGGCTAAATTGGCTAATGAGTTACTTGATTGGCAAGCAGAACGTGGTCTGGACGATATGATAAGTGATACTTGGCGTTGGCAGTCTAATAACCCTGATGGTTTTGATTAGTATCCATTGCACCCTATACTTTGTTTTTAGATAGACCACTATTTAAAAGTGGAATGATACTTATAGCTGGCTCATTATCAGCCTTTTTTTATACAATATTTACGCAGTTTTAAAATCAGTACTTTCAACACCTAAGGAACGTGTGTGTTTACAGCGAATCAAATAAACTCTAACTATGTTGTCCAATTAAATGACATAGCCAAGCACTTTCAACAAAATTCTATTTGTAGTTTATTTAAACAAAGTTCAAATCGATTTGAACAATACTCATTAAGCGCTTGTAATATTTTTTTGGATTACTCCAAACAAAATGTAGATGAAGATGTTATAAAGTCATTGGTTTCTTGGGCTGATGATATAAAGTTAAACGATGCAATTGCTGATATGTTCAGTGGTGAAAAGATAAATCATACTGAAGGTCGCGCTGTTCTTCATAGTATTTTACGTGCGCCCGCCGATAAGCAAAGCTCAGTTTTGGGTGAGCAAGTCGCTAATGAAATTGCGGGCGCTAACCAGAAAATGCGAGAGTTATGTTCAAAGCTTCATAAAGGTGAATACTTAGGCTGTACCGGTAAGGCTATTACTGATGTTGTCGCTATAGGTATTGGGGGCTCATATTATGGCGCTAAAGTAGCGCAAGAATCTTTAAAGCCATTTCATCAACAAAAAGTAAAAGTACATTATTTGGCAAATATAGATGGCAGTGCCGTTGCAGAAAAATTGGCGGTTTTAAATCCAGAAACAACGCTCATTATTGTCATTTCAAAAACATTTTCTACCCAAGAAACATTATTAAACGCACAAAGTGCTAAAAGCTGGTTGACGAGTTACCTAACTAATTATGATATTGCAAACCACTTTGTCGCGGTTAGCTCTAATATTAGTAAAGCCAAAGAGTTTGGCATCAAAGAAAGTAATATTTTACCAATGTGGGATTGGGTAGGTGGTCGTTTCTCTTTATGGTCTGCGGTTGGTTTACCGTTAGCGATTGCTATAGGTTATGAAAATTTTGAGCAAATGCGTGCTGGTGCTTATCAAATGGACGAGCATTTTCAGCAAGCCCTCTTTTCTGAAAACATGCCGGTATTAATGGCGTTAATAGGTATATGGAATTCAAGTTTTTTGGGTTATAACTCGTTGGGTATTTTACCTTATGATCATTCGTTACGTGCCTTTCCTGGTTATTTACAGCAAGTAGATATGGAAAGTAATGGTAAGCGTGTTAATCATAATGGTGGTGAGGTTGAATTAACCACCGCACCCATTGTTTTTGGTCAAGAAGGGACCAATGGTCAACATGCTTTTATGCAGTTAATGCATCAGAGTAATGAAATAGTACCCGCTGATTTTATTGTTTCTCTTACATCAAACAGTGATTATCACCACCATCACACTATGCTAGTAGCTAATTGCTTTGCGCAAAGTGAAGCGCTGATGGTAGGTAAAACCTTGGTACAAGCTAAAGTTGAATTAACTAATCAGGGGTTATCTGCTGATGACGTTGACAGATTAGCACCGCATAAGGTCATGCCCGGTAACTCACCTTCAAATACTATCGTCTTTGAACACCTAACACCGAAAGTATTAGGTGCATTTTTAGCTTTGTATGAGCATAAAATTTTTGTGCAAGGCGTTATGTGGCAACTTAACTCATTTGACCAATGGGGCGTAGAGCTTGGTAAAGAGTTAGGTACATCGATATTGGCGGTAATGGGAGGTGAGAGTAATGATGCTTTATCTACTTCAACGCAAGGGCTAATTTCTAAGTATTTGGATAAGCGTAAATAGATTCTGGATGTTTCTATAATGACAGGACGAATGCCATTCAAAATGGCCTTGTTTTTGTTTTTGTTTTTATGTTGAAAAAAGCAATCTTATGCGAATGATAAATCTAGGTCGAATTTACTTTTGGGCTTAGACTTTATGACTTCAGGTTTATCAATAAAGAAGCCTTGGAAATAGTCAAAGCCCAAGTTTAGAGCTTGTTTGTATTCTTGTTGATTTTCAACTTTTTCAGCCAGTAGTTCGATGTGTGGAAATTCAACAAGATGTTCAATTAATTGAATTATTTCTTCAGTTGTACTTTGCCTGAAATCTACTTTTATGATTTTTATGAAAGGAAAGAAGTCATGCCATTGTTGGTGGTGAACAAAATCATCTAGGGCTATGCAGTAGCCTTTTTCATGCAAATATTGGCAAATTTTCAATAATTCAGGGCAAGGTTGTTCCGTTTCCAGTATTTCAATAATGACGTGTTCAATGTCAAATTGCTGTGGATAGCCTTTTTGTAATGTTTCTAGCGTGAAATTGATAAAAGCTGGTTTTTGCTTGGTAATGGTTTTGCTTTGCCGACTTTCAAGCGTGGTTTGAATCAACTTCACCGTCGCTAAGTCAGCATCAATATCAGGGAATACATTAATTAAGCTGTCTCTGAATAGTAATTCGTAAGCAAAAATTTTATTGTTTTTATCAACAATAGATTGTCTGGCAGCAAAACCTTGTATTGCCTCATACCTTTCTTGATTTTCTTTTATTGATAATGTTTTATTAATTTGCATTTGAAGCCAAAAAATCTTATTTAGGATCGATTCCAAGTTTCATCAAATGATGAAACCTAATTAATACGTTAACACATAGAAAGGAAATAAATAGTTAAATTTTATTACCTAAGTTGAGCTCAGCCTTGCCGTTGTTGCCTTCATAAAAATATCAAATAGTATTATTCTAATTAAAACAGATTGTTAATAAAAAATAATACGTAAAAAATAGTAATTAAACCTCAATTAGATTTATCATATGAGTTATTTATTTTTCTTAACTGTATATAAAATTAATTCAATAGGGTTTAACTTGATAAATTTTGTCATGGTATATACTTAATTAAGCATTTTTATTACTTAGGAGTCTAACTTGGCCATTGGTACTATATTTTCATTAGCAGTTTATTTTATCGTAATGATCGCAATAGGTTTATATGCATTCAAAAAATCTACAGATGATGTATCTGGCTATATGTTGGGCGGACGAAGTTTAAGTCCTTCAGTGACGGCTTTATCTGCCGGAGCTTCAGATATGAGTGGTTGGATCTTGATGGGCTTACCGGGGGCTATGTATATCACCGGTTTAAGCAGTATGTGGATAGCCGTAGGCTTGGTCATTGGTGCCTACGCAAACTATAGAATTGTAGCGCCGCGTTTACGTACCTATACAGAGCTTGCTAATGATTCTATTACGTTGCCTGATTTTTTTGAAAATCGCTTTAAAGATGATAAGCGCTTTCTTCGTATAGTATCTTCAATCGTCATTATTATATTTTTTACCTTGTACACTTCATCCGGAATTGTTGCTGGCGGTAAATTGTTTGAAAGTTCATTTGGTTTAAATTATGAGATAGGGCTCTATGTAACTGCTGGTGTTGTTGTTTGCTATACCATGTTTGGTGGGTTTTTAGCGGTGAGTTTAACTGACTTTGTGCAGGGCTGTATCATGTTTATTGCCTTGATCTTAGTGCCCGTTGTGGTGATATTTAACGTTGGCGGTTTAGCTGAAGTACAGCAAAGTATCGAAAGTATAAACCCTGATTTATTTAATATGTTCAGTGGCGTTAGTACTATTGCGATAATATCGGCAATGGCTTGGGGGCTTGGTTATTTTGGCCAACCGCATATTATTGTTAGGTTTATGGCAATACGATCTGTTGAAGATCTGCCCGTGGCGCGCCGTATCGGCATGAATTGGATGATAGTGTCTATTTGTGGTGCTATGGCAACAGGGTTCGCTGGTATCGCTTATGTTGCCAAAACGGGTACACCGTTGAGCGATCCTGAAACAATCTTTATTCTATTATCACAAGTTTTATTTCATCCTTTAATTGCCGGTTTTCTTTTGGCTGCAATTCTTGCGGCAATTATGAGTACTATCTCATCACAATTGTTAGTGACATCAAGTTCATTAACGGGTGATATTTATAAAACCTTTTTAAACAAGGATGCCAGTGAAAAACAGCTTGTTATGATTGGAAGACTTTCGGTGTTGCTTGTAGCTATTATTGCCGTGTTCTTGGCTTATGATAGGAATAGCACTATTTTAAGTTTGGTAAGTAATGCATGGGCTGGTTTTGGCGCTGCATTCGGCCCGCTTGTTATTCTTAGTTTGTACTGGAAACGTATGAATAAACAAGGAGCACTTGCCGGAATGTTAGTTGGTGCTTTTACTGTGCTATTTTGGATTTATGCACCAATTACAATGAATGGTCAAAACTTAAGTGCTTGGATTTATGAAATTGTTCCTGGATTTATACTTTCAACTGTCGCTATTGTGGTGGTCAGTAACATGACAGAACAGCCTGATGATGAAATTCAGGGGGCCTTTGCTAAGGTTGAAGCTATTCATAACTGATTATTGAATAAAAGAGGCTACGCCTTAACGCGCGAATTAAATCACGCTAACCAAACTTTTCTGGCATTGTCGCACTCCCAGCCGTCATTGCCGCGAAGGCTGTAACCCATAGTAGTTTGGAGACCCGAACGAGCCGAGTATGACGTTTTAATTCACCGCTATTACGTGAATTTAATCACGCTAACCAAATTTTTTGGCATTGTCGCACTCCCTGCCGTCATTGCCGCGAAGGCGATAATCCATAGTTGTTTGGAGACCCGAACAAGCCGAGTATAACGTTTTAATTCACCGCTATTACGTGAATTTAATTACGCTAACTAGGATGAGCACTTCCATGTAAAAAAAGGCCTGCAGTGCAGGCCTTGAGGGTATGACTGGGGTCATACGTACGAGTCTAAATTTATTTTAACTTAAATTGACCATTCTATGGTCTGATCAATTTTTTGCTGCCATTGTTGCAATGGCTCGTTCTTGTTACCCATTATAATTACATCACCTTGTTGGTACTGATGGGTAATACCTGTAACCGAACCATCACTAAATTGGTCGGTAAATTTTAAGTGAGTAGATTTAGGTACAAGAAACACTGTGACATTATCAAATTTACCTTCAAACACCATATGGATGCTATCCATGCCGTCAAAGTAACAATCATCGATTGAGATTAACTTGCCTAACTTTTCCTTAAAGCCAACGTTTAAATCAGAAACATCATCATTGAAACTAGCCAAGCTGTATTGTGCATTGCCTTGTTTGGCGAAGTTATCTGCTTCATGGTGATAATGCGCTAATGAATAATCAGCAACATTAGAATAAGCTGGGCTAGAGTTGATAAAGCTTACGCCAATGCCTACCGCGAAAGCAACAGAAGCCGCCATCGCCAGATGCACTCTAGATTTCTTCTTAGTTTGCTGATGAGAGTGCAAACTTTGACGTAAAATAAGTTGCTCGGCTAAATTCTCCGGCACTTCAACATTTAATGCTTTAGCAATGTGTGAATCTAAAGTTTTTAAATCATCAGCAAAATCTTTTCGCTTTTTGTCACTCGCAGTGGCATCGATTATATCTTGATCTTGGCTATTTGGATCTGAATATAGTCTTCGTCTGAATTCTAAATCATCCATTAATGCGCCCCTTAATTTCGTTATCTTTTTCAATTGCTTCTTTGAGTTGGTTTCTCGCTCTAAATAAACGAGTCATCACTGTGTTCTTGTTCAGGTCTAGCATGTTAGCTATCTCTTCACCGCTAAAACCACCGATAACCTGCAATACCAAAGGTTCTCTGTAATCACTTGGCAAGCGCGCTATTTTTTCTCTTAACCAATGATCTTCAAGTTGTTGTTCGGTACTGGTTGAAAAATTATCGACCGTACTCCCTTCATCGTATTCACTCATATCAAATTGTTTGCGTTCAAAGCGGCGAGCATTTTCTCTACGTAAAATAGTAATAAGCCATGATTTTGCTGCTTTTTGATCTTTTAACGAATCAAGCGCACGCCAAGCTCTAAGGAATGTTTCCTGAACTAAATCTTCGGCGATATGTTTGTCGTGAACTAACCAGAATGCGTAGCGGTATAAGTCACCGTGCAGTGCTTTTACCAAGGCTTCGTATCTAACTTGTTTACTTGCCATATATGGGTTCCAAGTTTTTCTTAACAATATTATTGTTGGTTATTAGTAAGGACCAATCAAAGGTAATTTAAATTTCGTAAATTTAAAAATTTATTTAATTTTATCTCAGAATACAAAAATGCCCGCATTTAACGGGCATTATTTACTTAGAGCTTTAAACTTTATGGGTTAATAGTAATGGCAACTTGTTGCTCTTGAATCGTTTTAGTTTGCAGTCTAGATATTATTTTTAATAATTTAGCGCCCTGCCAATTACCGGTATTGGCTGAATAATAATTTCGTTGGAGCTCTGCTAACGCCTCATTAAAATCAACACTATTAAGTTTTTTACTCACTTGTTCTAAATTTGCAAAATGCTCATTTGGATATAAATCTTTAGCCCAAGTTGGTAATAGCGCAATGACTTGCTCACCATTATTTTGTGTACATGCCGCTAATAATTTTAAATAGCTTTGTTTATCATCAGGCGCAAATGTTGCTTTATTAAAGCTTATTTTGCCTTTAAGTTTCGCCGTATAAAACCAAGTTAATACAGTAAGTATCCATCCGGCTAAAAATAGCCATTGCAGCGTAGTATTTTGCTCTGTCACAATTTGCACTTGTGGCTGTGCTGATTGGGAAAATGTCGGTGATACTGCTTCAATACCATTAATAGTAATTGTTTTCCCTGGTATTACCGCTTGTTCTAGTTTATTAAGTTTTGTATTCCACCAAGGCACAACTAGGTCGGGCAGAGTATAGGTGCCTGGCTTGGTTGGTACGATGGCAAACTCTTGAACTTTTTGGCTAATTAACAAACCATTTTGTACACCACTTTGGCTTTCAGCTTGATCCGGATATATTTTTAAGCCACTGGGTACTTCAAAGTTTAGTTCAGGTAATTGTTCAGCACTAAGCGCAGCTGCGGTTATGGTTACTTTACGGGTGATTGGTTCGCCTAATTCAAACTCTGTTCCGTCGCTTGGCCATTCATCTTCTATGTTTATTAGCTCGCTAGGTAACCATTCACCCGAGTAATTGTCAGGCATAGGCTTTACGTTAATGTCGATTTCTTTACCGCGAATACTTACCGGCTTGCCTCTGTCCATGCCTGAGAATAAAGAGCGCTTATTGCTGATGGTAATTTCACCCTCAAAGGTAGAGCTGTGCAGCACAAATTTACCGCTGGTCTGAGGTTTTACAGAATATACTCGTTCAATAATTCGATAGCGTTTACCGTCAATTATTTGAGTGTTTTCTTGATCTTGACCTATTTGCTTAATTTCAGCACCAGTCATTTTGGGCTCGGTTAATACACCGCGCTTTAAGTTAACGGCTAAGTGTAAACGCACTCTAAGAGTAAATTGCTGTTGTACATACACTTCTTGATTACTTACATCAGAAGTAATGTACAAGTCTTTCTGTTGGCTTGTGCCTTTTTCATTTTCAGCCAAAACAACTAGGGCAATAGGTTGTGTGCTCACCCCATCCACTGAAAGAGCGGGGATCACTACTTTGCCTTTTTTACGAGGAATAAGTAGCGTTGTCCATTGCGTGGTACGGGTCATATCAAAATTGACCATATTGGTTTGACTACTAACTGACGTGCCACCAACAACAAAATCTTTTTGCAATATGCTTGGGTCAAATGCATCGGCAGAAACTGAATCATCAGCGACTATGGTTAATACAATTGATTCATTGACAACTGCTGGGTTTTTATCAATACTCGCGGTAACGTTGGTTAACGCATTTGCCAAAAATGTGGCTAATAGGGAAACTATAAAAACGCTATGTTTTATCGTTTTTACCATTTTTCTTTTACTCCAATACTGCTTCTATTTTGACGACGTTTTTGATATTCCAATTTCATTTTATTACGTAATAATAATTGGGGATCATCGGTAACTTTTCTAAGCATTTGTTCATGCTTTTGGTTTAACTCGTTATTTTCATTACTGGTGCCGTCAACTACACCAGCACTCTGTTCATCTTGTGGGTTTTGCTCTTCAGCTTGCTCTGCATTTTCAGTTTGAGCGCCGGCATTTTGCTCCTGCTCAGATTCATCTTGCTCAGCGTTTTGTTGCTCATTGTCACGACTTTCTTGATCGGATTCTTGTTCATTAGGATTCTGCTCAGCATTTTGATTTTCCTGGCTCTGAGAGTCTTCTGATTGACTGTCGCTGTTTTCACCTTCTTGCTCTTGCTGGCTTTGATCTTGTTGCTGTTGATTTTCGCCATTTTCACCCGACTGTTGCTGGTCTTCTTTTTGCTGCTCAGACTGGTCTTGATTCTGATTCTGATTCTGATTCTGATTCTGATCCTGTTCTTGATTTGAATCGCCTTGATTTTGCTCTTCTTGCTCTTGTTGCTGTAACTGCTCAATTATGGCTTTATTGATTGCCGCATCCTGATGTTCAGGATTTTCAGCCAATACATCATCGTAGGCTTTAATCGCCTGTTCAAACTGCTCAAGTTTAGCCAAAGCATTACCTTGGTTATAACTAGACTCAATCGACTCAACTTGTTTAAACGCCTCTAGTGCTTTTTCAAAGTCACCAGCTTTGTAGTAACTACTGCCTTGCCAAAGTGGATCGACGAATTGCTCAGCCGCTTCACTAAACTGTTGTTGCTTAAAGTGTGATTCACCTTGCTGATTTTTAGTTTGCCATAAATCATCCCATAGGCTTGCTTGGGCTGTTGGAGCATGCAGTGATGAAGCAACAATCAAGCTTAATAACACCGGAGTAAATAATACACCGCGGCGGAAGTAGCTCAGCATTAATGGTAGGGCAATTAATAATAGGTACGGCCCCATTTCTTGCCATTGATCGCCCAAGTTGTCTTGCTCATTCTGCAATTCTTTTTTGGCATCAAGTGTTTTTAATTCACTTAGATTTTCTAGGTCGCTTTCATCTGCGGTTATTTGACTATACACACCACCACTATTTTTACTAATCCCCGCAAGTCTAGGAGAGTTCATTTTGGGTATTACGATGTTACCACCTCGGTCTTTCATCAATTCACCGTTGGCTAAAGTAATTGGCGCACCTTGCTCGCTGCCTACACCTAATATATTTATTCTATGCGGGTGCTCACTGGCAAAGTCATTAATATCAGCGAGTTCATCTGAGCTAATACCATCGGTTACCCAATAAATATCACCTTCTATATGGCCTGCATTTTGTAGCATTTCGTTTGCTAAAATCAAAGCTGGGTAGGGATTAGAACCCAATTCAGGCATTATGCTCGGTGACAGTGAAGGCAGAAGAAGTGTGATATTATTTATGTCGGCTGTCAGTGGGCTAATAATAAATGCATCACCAGCATAGGCAATTAACCCTATTTCACCTTCATCAATTTTTTCAACTAAATCCATGGCTTTATAACGCGCCATGGTTAATCGGTTTGGCTTAATGTCAGTAGCAAGCATAGAAAATGACATGTCCATAATAAGCACAGAGCCGCGCTCAACATCAAATACCGGTTGTGGTAGTTTTTGCCAGGTAGGGCCAGCCAATGCAAAAATAAATAATAAACCGATAATTGATGCCGGAATAAGTGACACTGGTTTTTTATTTTCATTGCTACTTAATAACATGCTGGTTAAATGTTTTGGTATTACATGGTGCCAGGCGCTACTTGAAATTCTAATTTTTCTAAGCTGCCAAATCACCCAAATTAACACGACAATTGTCAGTAACCATAAAGGGCGGATAAAATGAAATTCACTCATTATATTTGCTCCTTTGTTGTGGCCATTGTTTCAGCTTGCTTATTTGGACGTGAAGCAGGTTTAATCTTGCTCACTTTGTCAACTGCTTTAATTGACTCCGGAGACTGTTTTGTAAATGGCTGATTAGGTTTGGTTTTATTGTTGGTGTCCGAAGACCAATTAAAAATAGAAGTGACACCTAGATATTTAATCATCAGCATTTGTATGATCATTAACACTATTGCTACCGTTAATGGGTAGTAAAACAATGCGGTAAGGGGGCGCATTTGTTGTTGGTCTTGTTCTACTGGTTCAAGTTGGTCAAGCATTTGATAAATTCTTGTCATCGACTCGCCGTCGGTTGCTCGAAAGTAGGTACCGCCAGTTTGTTTAGCAATTTTAGTTAAAGTATTCTCATCTAAATCGCGAGACGGATTAACTTTGCGAGTACCAAATAATGAACGTTCAAGCATTACTTCAGCACCAACACCTATGGTGTAAATGGTGACATCTTTTGCTACCGCTAACTCTAGGGCTTGCTCCGGAGTTATTTTTCCTGAAGTGTTTTGACCATCGGTGACTAGTAATAACACCCGGTTAGACTCTTTTTTATTAATAAAGCGTTTAACCCCTAATGCCATAGCATCACCAATCGCGGTTTTTTGCCCAACTAAACCAATAACAGATTCATCCAGCATCTGTTGTATGGTTTCTCTATCAAAGGTCATTGGTGTTTGCATATAAGCATCATCACCAAAAAGAATAAGCCCTAGTCGATCGCCACTTCTGCGTTCAATAAAATCACCTAGCAACTCTTTAAGCATCACTAAACGGTTAACGGTAGTGCCGTTTACGCGCATATCTTCAATTTGCATACTACCTGACAAATCGACTGCGATGATCATCTCTCTACCTTGGGTAGGGATTTGAATAGGCTCGCCTAGCCATTGTGGTCTTGTTACAGCTAACACTAATAAACACCAAACAACAATTGCTAGCCAAACGGGCAACTGTTGTTGCCCCATTGCGGATGTTTTTGAGCTGGCACCAGGCAATAATACCGGTACTTTTAAAGCCGCAGAGCTTGCTGTTTTTTTCGGTGATAAAAAATAAACTATTAATGGTAGGGGCAATAATAAGGCTAGCCATGGCCATAAGAAATTAATCATGAACAAACCTCATTGGTACCGATTGTATTTTCTTTACTTTCTTGGTTAGAAGGGTTCATAACGCCTTTAGCTTCTATATCTTTTATTTCTGCCTCTTTTACTCCTAAAAACAGGGCATGATTAACCCACAATAAAGCAGCCTGTTGCAGTTCTTGGGAATAAAGAGAATGCGTTGATTTACGATACTGCTGCATTAGTGCATTTTCTGCTAGTTGCACGAAATTTGCCTGTTGCTCCTTCGGTAATTTATTTGATAAAAACGTTAATAATTTATCGCCGTGTATTGCTGCCACATCACTACGTTTATAGTAATGCATGCTTACCCACTTCAAAATTGCAATTGACTGTTCAGTCGTTAAATTATCTAACTCAGTTAATTGTTTTCTTGCTTGGCGTTTAACCGATGATTGTTTACGCTTGGCCGTGAATTTCTTAAAAGCAAAAACGCTTATCGCAATTAAGCTGATTAGTAAAAGCCACCAGCCTGGAGCAACTGGCCAGCCATGGATGTTTTCGGGCAAGTGAATATCTTGTAAATTCGCTAACGGATCCAAGATTCAACTCCTGATTTTAATTGATGTTCAATGCTACTGCCTGCTGAAAAACTGATAAAGCGAGCACCAGCTTTTTGATACATGTGTTGTTTTAATTGACTTAGCATTTGTGCTTTTTGCTGATAACGCTCTGCGGCTTTTTTATCACCTAAGGTAAGTTGCTGTTTCACTTTACCGTCGGTTACCGCAACAGATGTTTTATGCTGGCTGTCTGGCAATTCTGATTCTAACGGATCAGATATTTGGCAGATCACTAATTCACAAACACGGGAAATTTGCGTTAACGGCAATAATACTTGTTCGTCAAAATGATTACCGTCGGTAATTAAATAAACTAATGAGCCCGGACGAGCCAATTGTCTCAAACGATTACAATTTTCAATAAAGTAATCATTACTTGTCGGGTTATCTTGTTGCCAGTGCTCTAAACCTTGTAAATGCAATTCATCTAAGGCATGCAGATAATGCAACACTCCGTTTTGTCTGCTTCTAGGCTTAAGCTCTTGGTGATCAAGTTCATTGAACACCAGCCCGCCAACTCGATCGCCACGCTTTTTCGCATGCCAGGCTACTAATGCAGCAATATGCGCCGCTTGAACAGACTTAAACAATAATTTTGAGCCAAAAAACATTGACTGACCTAAATCTGTGGCAATCAATACCGGGCGTTCCACTTCTTCTTTAAACAGTTTGGTGTGGGTTTCACCGGTACGTGCAGTAACACGCCAGTCAATTGCTCGAATATCATCGCCAGTTTGGTAATGTCTTACTTCATCAAACTCCATACCTCTGCCTTTGGTGCGGGCGAGGTAATTACCGGATAAATGCCCATGCAAAGCTTTTTTAGGCGCTAGATTTAACAGTGATGCTTTGCCCTGATAAGGTAAAAGCTCGTCAATTGTTAAATTGATGCCATTACTGTGCAAGGCATTAAGTTGTTCACTTATGCCAAGATTAGCGTCAAAGTTTTGGTGTTTATTCCACCACATATTTTTTATACCTGTCACTTTCTTTGATTTTTATTTTTCTAGGTAACTTGTGGATTATCCAACGGCTACTAAGGTTAAAATGCGATCAAGAACTTGATTGGTCGTAATACCTTCGGCTTCGGCTTGATAGGTAAGCATTAATCGATGGCGTAAACAGTTATGAAATACTGCTTGAATGTCTTCAGGACTAACAAAGTCGCGACCGTTAAGCCATGCGCGTGCACGTGAACATCTATCTAAGGCAATAGTTGCACGAGGGCTAGCGCCATAGGCTAACCATTTGCCGAGATTATCATCATATTTTTCACCATCACGAGTCGCCATGATCAAATCAACAATGTATTGCTCAAGTACTGGTGCCAGATAAATTTCTAGTGTTTCTTTGCGCGCAGTAAATATCTCAGCCTGGCTGATATTGGTTAATGGTGTTTTTTTCTCATTTAGCGCTTCGCCGCGATTCAATCGTAAAATTTCCAGCTCAGATGCTGCGTTTGGATAATCGATTTCCAAATGCATTAAAAAGCGATCAAGTTGAGCTTCTGGCAGCGGGTAAGTACCTTCTTGCTCTAATGGGTTTTGTGTTGCCATTACTAAAAATAAGTCAGGTAATTTGTAAGTGGTTTTACCTACGGTTACTTGGCCTTCAGCCATTGCCTCTAATAAAGCGGACTGAACTTTTGCCGGTGCCCGGTTAATTTCATCGGCTAATATCAAGTTTTGAAATAATGGTCCGTGTTGAAAAACGAAGGTGCCGTCTTCTGGGCGGTAAATGTCGGTTCCGGTTAAATCAGCAGGTAATAAGTCAGGAGTAAATTGAATGCGGTGAAAGTCTGCATCAACACCATCAGCTAACGAGTTAATTGCTCGTGTTTTTGCTAAACCAGGGGGGCCTTCTACAATAAGGTGACCGTCGGCTAATAGCGCGATTAGTAAATTTTCAACAAGTGCGTGCTGACCTACAATTTGCTCACTTAAGTGTTCTTGTAGTTTAGAGAATTGTTCGATTGCCATAATAATTATTATTTTCCGTAACAGCAGTTAAATACAGTAATTGTGCTTATGTTTTATATATAAGGATCATGGTATGCGAAATCAATGCTTTTAAAAAGACTCATTTGCAGATAGAATCAAATAAAACTATCAGGTCGGACCACTTTTGGTTTTTGCTTACAATTTGGCAAATTTATTGACGATAATAAAGGAAACATAATGGGAACTCAGCAAAACGTAAAAACAGCTCACGGTGAACGCATTGCAGTTGTTGCAGGCTTAAGAACACCGTTTGTGAAACAAGCGACAGACTTTCACGGCATACCCGCTCTAGATTTAGGCTCTATGGTAGTTAATGAACTTATTGCAAAAAGTGATATCGATCCGGCGATTATTGAACAACTAGTTTTTGGTCAAGTGGTGCAAATGCCAAAAGCACCAAACATTGCTCGTGAAATCGTGCTTGCCACGCAAATGAATGTTGCTACCGATGCTTATAGTGTTTCTCGTGCGTGTGCGACCAGCTTCCAATCAACAGTTAATGTTGCTGAAAATATCATGCTAGGTAATATTGATGTCGGTATTGCTGGCGGCGCAGATTCAATGTCGGTACCACCTATTACTGTGACCAAAAAATTAGCTCGAACCTTATTAGATTTATCAAAAGCTAAAACCTTTGGTCAAAAAGCTAAACTTATTACCAGCTTAAAATTAAAGGATTTAATGCCAGAGCCACCAGCAGTTGCTGAATACTCTACTGGCCTTTCAATGGGGCAAACGGCCGAACAAATGGCTAAAAGCCACGGTATAAGCCGAGAGGAGCAAGATGCTCTAGCACATCGTTCGCATACGTTAGCGGCTAAAACATGGAGTGAAGGCAAGCTTAACGATGAAGTCATGACTGCCCATTGTGAACCGTATAAAAGAATCGTGACTCAAGACAACTGTTTTAGAGAAAATTCAGAGTTATCAGGATACGCCAGACTTCGCCCAGTGTTTGATCGCAAGCACGGCTCCGTTACCGCAGCTAATTCCACTGCATTAACCGATGGCGCTTCTGCGGTTATTTTAATGCGAGAAGGGCGTGCGAAAGAGCTAGGTTATAACATTTTAGGCTACATACGTTCATATGCATTTACCGCAATCGATGTTTGGGAAGATATGTTAATGGGTCCATCGTATGCTACGCCTCTTGCTTTACAACGCGCAGGCTTAACACTTGCTGATTTAGATTTAATTGAAATGCATGAAGCCTTTGCCGCGCAAACATTGGCTAACGTAAAAATGTTTGGCAGTACAAAGTTTGCCCAAGAGAAGCTTGGTTTAGATAAAGCCATTGGTGATATCGATATGGACAAGTTTAATGTACTGGGTGGCTCACTTGCCTATGGTCATCCGTTCGCCGCAACTGGTACAAGACTAATTACCCAAACCTTAAACGAATTAAAACGCCGGGGCGGTGGTCTTGGACTAACAACAGCTTGTGCTGCCGGTGGTTTAGGCGCAGCAATGATTTTGGAAGTGGAGTAAGCACATGACTGATGCGATTAAAGAAACAACTCAAACAGGAAATTCTACGTTTACGTTAACACCACAAGATAATGGTATTGCGCTGTTAAAAATTGATGTGCCGAATGAGACTATGAACGTACTCAAGGCAGAGTTTGCTGAGCAAATACAAGATATTTTGCAACAAGTTAAAAGCGATAGTTCAATTACCGGTTTAGTTATTTATAGCGGTAAAAGTAACTCTTTCGTTGCCGGCGCAGATATCAGCATGTTGGATAAATGTGAAACTGCCGAGCAAGCAATTGAAATTGCAGCAGGTGGCCAAATGATCTTCAACCAACTTGAGCAATTACCTATTCCTGTTGTTGCTGCTATTAACGGCCCATGTTTAGGCGGTGGCTTAGAGCTTGCTATGGCATGTCATATGCGCGTGTGTAGTGACTCGAATAAAACTGTTTTAGGTTTACCAGAAGTACAACTTGGTTTACTGCCTGGTAGCGGTGGTACGCAGCGGTTGCCAAAACTCGTTGGCTTACAAAAATCTTTAGATATGATGCTAACAGGTAAGCAATTACGAGCGAAACAAGCATTAAAAGCGGACCTAGTGTCAGATGTAGTACCCAATTCAGTTCTATTAGATGTTGCCATTAAAATGGCACAAAACGGTAAACGCAAAGCTAATAGAAAAGTGAACTTTGTTGAAAAAGCATTGGAGTCTAACCCTTGGGGCAGAAAGATAGTGTTCGATCAGGCGACAAAGACGGTGCTAGCCAAAACTAAAGGCAATTATCCTGCGCCTTTAAAAATTATCGACTGTATCCGCACTGGCTATGAAAAAGGCATCACGAAAGGTTTAGCCATAGAGGCAAATAACTTTGGCGATCTCACCCAAACGCCAGAATCTAAACAGTTGCGTAATTTGTTTTTTGCTACAACGGAAATGAAAAAAGAGCAGGGCGTTGCTGGCGTCGCGCCAGTTAAAGTAAATAAAGTAGGCGTGTTAGGCGGCGGTTTAATGGGCGGCGGTATTGCTTATGTTTCAGCAAATAATGCTAAAACGCCGGTGCGTATAAAAGATATCAATCATACCGGCATTTCACATGCACTTAAGTACAGTTTTGATATTTTAAATAAAAAAGTGAAACGCAGGTTTATGTCCAGCAGTACCATGCAAAAGCAGCTGAATATGGTCACTGGGACTGTAGATTATAGCGGATTTAAAGATGCTGATTTAATTATTGAAGCAGTATATGAAGATTTAGCGCTTAAGCAGTCTATGGTGGCCGATATTGAAGAAAACTGCAAAGATGGAATAATCTTTGCCAGTAACACCTCTTCATTACCAATTAACCAAATAGCAGCAAAAGCAGCTAAGCCTGAAAATGTTATTGGCCTTCACTATTTCTCACCTGTAGACAAAATGCCACTGGCTGAAATTATTGCTCATGAGAAAACATCCGACGAAACTATCTCTACAACAGTTGCTTATGCTAAGCGCCAGGGTAAAACACCTATTGTTGTTAAAGATAAAGCCGGTTTTTATGTAAATCGAATTTTAGCGCCCTACGTTAATGAAGCGGCCAATATTTTATTAGCTGGTGAGCCAATAGAAAAAATTGACCGGGCGTTAGTTAAGTTTGGTTTTCCTGTTGGTCCGATCAAATTACTAGATGAAGTAGGTATTGATATTGGTGCTAAAATTAGTCCAATTTTAGTCGCTGAGTTAGGCGAGCGATTTAAAGCTCCTGATGCTTTTGATAAACTGATTGATGACAATCGTAAAGGCCGTAAAACTAAAAAAGGCTTTTATAATTACGTTGGCAAAAAAGCCAACGGTAAAGATGTTGATGAAAGTGTCTATTCATTATTAGGTATTCAACCAACCAGCAAATTGACAGCTGAAGAAATTCATCAGCGTTGTGTACTGTTAATGGTGAATGAAGCTGTGCGTTGTTTAGATGAGGGGATTATCCGCAATGCTAGAGATGGCGATATAGGAACAATTTTCGGTATAGGGTTCCCTCCGTTTATCGGCGGACCATTTAGATACCTTGATAGTTTAGGCGCCACCACAGTTGTTGAAAAGTTAACAACTTATAAAGAAAAGTATGGTGATCATTTCGAACCATGTGCAGCATTAGTTAAAATGGCAGAAACTAGTCAAACTTGTTATTAATAAATAATTAATAAAATGCGGTAAGCAATTGCCGCTTTATCGACTAAGGGGCAATTTATTGCCTCTTTTTTTACTTCAGTATGATGGAATGTAAATTTCGATGGGTGGTTTAAATTTGTAATTTATCGATGAATTATTATATTGAATGGTTACAAGGGGTTAACAAATATACGCAAAAAACATGTTTAAACTACTTTAGTGTAAATAGTCTATTTGTTATACTGCGCGCCTTAACGTTGTCCTATAAGCCTTGTAGAGTTAAATATGTTGTTTGTTGCTGTATCCTTACTATGTGCCGTATTCTTTTATTGCCAAGCTCTACAGTCCGGAATGGGGCGTAAACGTTGGGCTACGGCTGGTTTTGTATTAGGACCTTTAGTATGGCCAATGTTCTGCATGGAGAAACGCATGAAAACCTTTAAAAGGTTTGGTACTAAGTTTGGTATCTTCAACGCATAGTCCTTATAAACTCATCAGTAAACAAATACCTATACGTTGAAAATTGCTCAGTTCGTTATGACCACCAGTTCGAAGCGGTCATTTCATACACTTCAATTCTTGCCGGGGCTTTTGTTATTTTCTTTGTGCCAAATATAGCTTTAAATACTTTTAACATAATCACCTCAATACCTTATTAATAAAGGCTTATGACCACCAGCTGCTTGCTGACATTTCACGAATCTCAATACTATCTGCAACTTGTTTCGCAGTTGTTTTAGAAGTAAATATAGTTTTAATCATTGCAATCATTGTCTTATCTCCTAGATGCGAATCTTGTTGCTTGCCGTAGGCTGAATGCGAATCTTGTTGCTTGCCGTAGGCTGAATGCGAATCTTGTTGCTTGCCGTAGGCTGAATGCGAATCTTGTTGCTTGCCGTAGGCTGAATGCGAATCTTGTTGCTTGCCGTAGGCTGAATGCGAATCTTGTTGCTTGCCGTAGGCTGAATGCGAATCTTGTTGCTAGCCGTAGGCTGAATGCGAATTTTGTTGCTAGCCGTAGGCTGAATGCGAATCTTGTTGCTAGCTGTAGGCTGAATGCGAATCTTGTTGCTTGCTGTTTCAATGAGGCTCAAATCATTTGCTGGAGCACCGGTTGAAAGTAATACTGATAAAATTAATGAACTAAGCATGGTATTTCCTATTTTTATTTTAAATAAATATATCTATAGGAATAATTAAGCTAATAACGTGCCAACATTTAAATAATGCTAGAAAACTTAATGAATTGTTTTTACTAGATTTTAATATCAGGTCTGAGAATGGTATTTTTATCGTGTTTAGTTTTAGGGGGGGTAATTGGGAAGTGTTTAAAATAAATTGCAGCTAAAAATAAAACCTTGATCATTAAACAAGGTTTTCTCAAGTCAGTTAATTAATTTTGATAGTTATATATTATTGTAAGGTGTCGATTTATTAGTGATGATATGAGAAAGAAGATAACGACTAAAGTCTTCTTCTGCTAAAGGTTTGGAATATAAATAACCTTGCATTTGTTCACAGTTAACCGTTTTAAGATATTTAAGTTGGCTTTCTGTTTCTACACCCTCGGCAACAACATCCATACCTAAATTGTGAGCGATAGTCACAATGGTGGCAACCATGTTCCTACCTTCTTCAGAGGTCTCTATATCATCGACAAAGGCTTTATCAATTTTTAAGGTATTAAGTGGGAATTGTTTCAAATAGGCGAGAGATGAATAACCGGTACCAAAATCGTCAAGTGATAAATTAATCCCCATCTTCCTAATTTGATGCATCAGTTCAATCGCCTCTTGAGGAGAGTTCATTACCGTCCCTTCGGTGATCTCAAGTTCAAGGTGTTTTGCCGGCAACTTGGTTTCTTCTAAAATTTCGGCAATAACCCGAACTAAATTAGGCTGTCTAAATTGCACGGCTGAAAGGTTCACCGCTATGCGGCCTTCAAACATGCCATTATCTAACCAAGCTTTAGTCGCTAAACATGCTTTACGTAACACAATTTCGCCAATTTCAATAATTTGGCCAGTTTCTTCTGAAATTGGAATAAAGATATCTGGGCGAATAATGCCTTTTTTACCGGCTTCAAAACGAACTAAGGCTTCCATGCCTTTTACTTTGCCGCTGGCAACATCAATTTTAGGTTGATAAAACACCGAGAATAAATCTTCTTTTAAACCATGGCGTATTAAGTTTTCTATTTGTAAGCGTTTTACGGCTTGTTTGTTCATAGAGTCGTTAAAGAATTGATAGGTATCGCCACCTTTATCTTTTGCGTGATACATAGCAGTATCAGCATTCTTCAACAGCTCGTGCGAATTTGCGCCATCATCAGGGAATAACACTATCCCAATACTACAAGACAACGAAATTTCTTGTTGGCGAATATAATAAGGCTCAACAATAGTATTTAATACTTCATCGGCAATAGAAGTGATTTTATGAACATCATTAGTCCCTTCAAGTATTAACGCAAACTCATCACCACCTAAGCGGTAACAGGTATCTTTAATATTACCTATGGTTGCTATGCGCTCTGTTACTTTACATAACAGTACATCACCAATTTGATGGCCTAGTGAGTCGTTGATCTTTTTAAAGTTATCTAAATCAAAAACAAGCAGGGCATGTTCTGTATCTTGGCTTACCAATTGCGAATGATTTGCCTGGAAGAAAGATCTGTTCGGTAAGCCGGTTAATGTGTCTGAGTTTGCCAACTTACGTAGTTCAGCTTCAGTTTCTTTACGTTTGGTTATATCTGAGAATACACCGACAAAGTGTGATATTTTGTCGTTTTCATCGCGAATAATATCTATGGTGATATCAATTAAATAAGAATCTCCGGTTGAACGTTTACTTTCGATTTCCCCTTGCCAAGTACCATGGGATAGAAGATTTTTTTTCAAATTCTGTAAAAAACTATCTGGGTAAGAATTAAACGCTAACAACTGTCCTAATGATTCTGATCGAGTTTGCCCAGTGATCGTCTGGTAAGAAATATTACAATCTACCAGTTTAAACTGATTGTCATAGACAACAACAGCATCAGATATGTTTTCAATACATTTAGCGAAAAGTTTTAAGCTTTCTTCATTGGCCTTTATTTGACTGATGTCTTTTAAAGTACCGGTCATACGTAATGGCGAATCATTTTCATCACGCTCAACTATTTTACCCCGGTCTAATACCCATAACCAATTATTGGTTTTATCTTTAACTCGGTATGCAGCTTCGTAATGCTCTGATTTACCTGCTTTATGTTCAAGCAATAATTGTTTAACTCGTGGGTAATCTTGAGGGTGTATATTACGACGTTCTTCACCTTCAGCCGTTGTTTCAGACCCTTCCATTGGAAAATCTAAGATGCCCCAAATGTTTGAGCGAAACATTTGATTGGTTTTTAAATTCCAATCCCACATTTCATCGCCAGAGCCCCATAATGCTAACTTTAAGCGTTCTTCAGATTCCTTAATCTTTATATTTGTGAGCTCTTTATTTTGAGCTTGGCGAATGAAATAATAAATTACGAAAAACGCCAACAGAATATACACGGCCCATGCAGTATTTGTTTTCCACCAAGGAGGGAGGATGTTAATCATTAATTGATTTGATGAAATATATTGTTTAGAACTGGAATGATAGGCTTCTATAATAAAAGGATAACTGCCAGCACTTAAATTAGTATATGTCGCTCTCTTATTTTTATAGTTGGTTTCAATCCAATGTTCATCTAAACCAATCAGTTTATATCTATATAAGACTTGTTCAGGGATACTCGAATTTGTAGAAGAAAACTCGATAGAAAATGGAGATTGATCATAATTTAATGTAATTTCTGAAAGTTTATAAAGTTGAGCTGGGAGCGTATAATTATTACCTTTATTTTTATTGGAATTTATAAGGACTTCTTTATTAGTAATTCTTAACTTAGTAAAAAGTGGTTTTAAAATGTTTTGAGAATCAGTTTTGATATCTTCAGGGAAAAAGCTATTAAAGCCGTTAACTCCGCCAAAGAAAAGTTTACCCTGAAGGCTTTTTAAAGATGAGTCTTCAGAAAACTCTTCAGATTGTAAGCCAACACTAGAATCAAAATTGATTATTGATTTTGTTATTGGATCTATCTTACTGATTCCTTTATTGGTGCTAACCCATGCATTACCATTATTATCTAATAAAAAGTCTGCAACAAAATTATTGGCTAACCCTGTACCTTCATTAAAGTTGAAATATTTTTTCTTACTTTTGTCATATAAAATTACGCCTTTATTCCAAAAACCAAGCCAAATATAACCTTCTAGTTCATTAATATTTGTAATATTATTTTCTGCTATTATTTTGTTTGGTGGTAATTTAATTTCAGTAAATAATTGTAAAAATGGGCTGAATTTATAAACTTTTCCTTGGTTGCTGTTCACCCAAATTTCATTGTTCGAGGTTACTGATAAAGTATATAAAGTTTGTGTTTTATCACTGATCTTAAAGGATGAAAGGCTTTTATTAGTCAGAGAATATCGATGAATGGTTGAATTGGTGGAACCAAACCAAATTTCATTATTCAGGTAGGTGAAGTCAATTCTATCATGGGTGCTTATTCCCAAACCTTTGAATGATTCATGTTTTGTTAGTTTATTGTTTTTAATATCGAAATATATCAGGTCATTTTCGTAGGTTATTAACCATAAATTATTTTTATCGTCTGGAAAAAAGGCATTTAATCTACCAAAATCTTCTAAAGGAGCTTTTACAATTTCATTTGTAGTTGAGTCAATTGAATATAAACCATTAAGCTCGGTGGAAATCCAAATATCTCCATTAGATAATTCAGCAAAGCCTAGAACCGTTTTGGGGTTTTTATTATCATTAGATAAATAATGGGCGAAAAGTGAATACGCCTGATTAGATTTATTTGCTCCTCTTTGGTAGGTACCAACCCAAATTGAATCCGCTCGGTCTTTAAATACAGAATAAACAAATTTAATGTCCAAGTGGCTAGAATCTAATTTAGATATAGCTTTAGAGCTAAGCGTGTCTTCAATTAAATTATAACTATAAAGGCCGTCTTCAGTGCCAATCAACACTTCATAATTATTTACTTGTGTTAGTGTTCTTGTTTTACCTGCTAAAGAATTTACTCCGTAATCTAAAGGGGTTATATGTTTTACGAGTTTATAATTTTTATCAACTACAAAAATGCCATTATCAGTCGCTACCCAATAGTTATTTTCTATTTTTTTAATTTCAAATATCCCCTTGGCATCTATATTTAAGTGCCATTTATTTACCCCATTAATTGGAGAAATAAAGTTGAAATCTTTATTAACTATATATAAGCCTTTTTCGAATGTACCAAGCCAATACTGGGAATTTTCATCTTGAAAAATAGTTTTAATTTCTTTGATGTTTTTTGAATGTGTACGAAAATTGACTTTTGAAAACGTGTCTGACTTTTTATTCAGCTTGAAAAGATCGTCAGCAGTAGCAACTAAAAGGTTGTTTTCATGATCTTCATCGATACTCCATATAGGACTACTTTTTAAATTATTATAAGGGCTACTGAATTGATCAAGTTCAGGGTCGTATTTACTGAGGCCTGCTTGTGTACCAACCCATAAATTATTCTGACTATCGACAAATACTACACGAACTAAGTTGTGTAACAGAGAGTTGGGGTTATTAATTTCATTTCTATAATAAGAAAAGTCATATCCATCATATTTATTTAAACCATCCTGGGTAGCAAGCCAAATAAAACCTTCATTATCTTGAGTTATTGAATAAACCGTACTTTGGGAAAGTCCTTGTTCTTTAGACAATTGTTGAAATTTGATTGGTGTTTGTGAAGATGAGTTTGCAGCAACAGAAAAAATGGTAAGCAGAGCCACCATAAGTAATTGGAATACGTTCAGAGCATTAAAGCTTTTCTTGTTATTGTTTTTAAACTGCACACAAGGCCTTTTGCGTAGTGCTTTGTTCCAAAAACTGGAACTTATTTTTTAATAATAAATAAGTAAAAAAAACACTGTATTTATTAATTATGCAAATAATATCTTAAAACAATTAGAAGGTGATTAAAAGGTGAATGTTTTGTAAAAAAATTGTCATTAATTTCAACGGTTTATTCTTGACCTAATAGTGGATTATTTTGCTACGACTTATAGATGTTTTTTTGATGAAAAACATCAATGTCGTTGATTACTCGGTTATTATTTAATAAATAAGCAAGTTCGTCAGAATGCTTTACGGAAGCTAGGCAAATTTTATCGACCGGTTTGTTGTTAGCAAGTTTGTTTTTGATGAAGTCAGCTATGTCTGTAAGTGTTAAATTTTCTATTTCTTTAACCAGTTGTTCCTTTTGATCAAAACCATAATCTTTATTACATATACTGACCCAGTAACGTTGGCTTTTTATTCTTGGACTGGTGTCTTTCTCTTGCAGTTGTCCAATTAAACCATGTTGTAAATGCTGCCATTCATCAGTTGATATGTTGACATCAAACTCATTAATAAAATCATCCATAGCTGAAAATAGAGCATCTGCTGTAGTGTCAGGAGACTGGATGTAAAAGGCTACACCTGGAAATCGGTTCATCGGAACGTAGCCTACTCCGACTAAATAACCAAATTGTTGTTCGGTACGCATTTGATGAAAAAAGTGCGGTGACAATAAATGACTGGTAACCATAGTTAAAGCTACACTTTGCACATCGTCATTTTCCATTGGGTAATATATAACACTGGCATAGTCATGATCAGGAATGTGTAGCGGTAGTAAACTTTTGCCTTTACCTTTATAGTCAACGACTTTGCTACTTACACCTTCGTTCTCGTCTAAATGTTCAGAGAGTTTAGCGCTGATTAACTTAGCCATGCTTTTAGCTTGTGGTTCTAACCAGTTACCGTAAATGAACACTTCTATGCATAGTTTGTTGAAATATGCTTCACAAAAATCGGTGAAATTTTCGTAGCTGACTTGCTCCAACGCTGCCGCTAAGTCTTTGCCGCTTGGGCTGTAGGGTTTCATTAATGCACTTAATTTAGCAAATAATTGTGAAATTGATTTACTCTTTTCGGCATTACGCCAATTAACCACTAACTGCTTTTTAAATAATTTGAATCTTTCAATCGCTAAGGAATGATCTTTTATGCTATCGAGAAGGTTTTCTAGCAACAACGGCTGCTTTTCATTTATGCCAGATAGCTGCAAGGTCATGCCGCCTTGGTGTGGATATAAATGATAATGAATACCAGCAAGTTCTGCGTGGTAATTCTGTTCAAGTACTGAGTCACTAAATAACTCAACAAACAAGCGAGTCATGGCGATATGTGCTTTACTTTCAACCGCAACGGTTGAGTCAATGCCAATAAATATTTGCCCCTTTGGTACAAAAAATGAGCAGTCTTGTTTAAACCACACTTTCAAGCCTGGTTTGTTTTTAATCAATGCAGGTACCGATATTTCATCTTTGGCAGGCACTAATGTTGGTTTATTCACAATATAAGGGTTAGGTTTGGGTAAGCTTAGTTCTTTAAATAAGAGATCACTTTGCCAATGTACGATTAAGTTGCTGTCAATAGCCGATTTTTTATAAGGGACTTTATACCAATGGCTTATTTGATCGGTAGTTACATGTTGGTTAATGCGAATAATACGCATATTTTCAGGTCGTAAATAATCTAAAAATTCGGCGACTAAATCAGGTTTTAGCTCGGCCATTACATAATCACCATAAATGTAATCATGAACAGGGTAGTGTTGCATATTAATGACTAACTGGTTCACTGAGTCTAGCGGTTTTAATTTTTCTTGATATTGAAACGAGAATTCTGAGATGGCCTTTTTTTCATTGAAGTAAGTGTCATTAATACCTGTTTTGCTCATCAACTGAATGTAGGCAAACACCAAGGCTATAATCTCATCTTGATGTTGTTCTCCTTCTTCAGTTAAACGTATGCTTATATTAAAATCTTTAAAATTTGCACCATTAACACCACCACCTGAGGTTAATGCCATTGCCCATTGCTTGTTTTTTAAATAGGCTAAAATGCTGCCGCTGCCTTCGTGGCCTAACAAGTAACTTAAATAACTGACCGGTTTGTACAAATACGAAGTGTCTATACCTGGCATGGCAAAGCTTAGAATAAGCTTGCGATCATCTTTCTCCGGTTTTATATCAACCGATATACCAAGATGTTCTTTTTTATAAAGTGGTTCACTAACTTTAATTTTGGGCTGTATTTCTGACCGGATAGCTGAGAATTTTTCAATAACTAAACGTTCTAAATCGGCAATAGGTTGTGGACCTTCAATGGCAAGTGTCATCCGCTGAGCACAATAATGTTCATTATAAAAACGAGTAACTTCATCTTTTAAGCAGCTATCTGTTCTATCTGAAAGTGTGTCTAAACTGCCCACAGAAAATTTACTAAATGGATGTTCGGGGTTAATGGTTTCTTTGTGAACATCATAAATACGGCGCATATCGTCTTTAAGCTTTAACTTAAACTCGGCGTCAATATTCTGTCTTTCTTTTTCAATAAATTCTTGAGATAACAGCGGGGCAGTAAAAAATTGACTAAAACGATCGATTGCATCATTAAAGTGTTGGTGATTAATATCAAAATAAAAGCAGGTATGTTCGGTTCCCGTCCAAGCATTGCTAGAGCCGTTATGTTGCGATAAATATTGCTGGTATTCACCACTTTCGGGGTATTTCTCCGTACCCAAAAATAGCATATGCTCTAAAAAGTGAGCTAATCCTTGTCTGTCGCTAGGATCGTCAAAATGCCCGGCATTTACAGCAAGGGCAGCTGCGCTACGATTAGACTCACTGTTTTCAATTAATAACACGCGTAAGCCATTTGCTAACGTAAATGGCTTATATTGTTTAGGATCGTTTGGACTTTGCTTCAATAAAGGCTCCGTTGCCAATTATTTAAACAATTTGTTTAAAAACAATTAGTTTAAATGACTATAAGTTTAATGATTGAAATACAAATATACCTGATAATAATTTATTTCTGAACTACTGTTTATCTATGGCAAGTAATTCTTTATTATTGCCTAAAATCAAAGCAGTGCCATTTCTATCTTTGTTGAAGCATTTAAAGAATGGCAAGCATTAACAGTCAAAGACTGAATTAACAATGAATTTATTTATCATGCGTCACGGCGATGCAGACACGAAAGTCCATATTGACGAACAACGTCCGCTTACCGAGCAAGGCGTTTTAGAAGTAAAGGTAATGGCAAAGTGGTTAGCCAATGAAGCTGTAGAATTTGATGCGATCTTTGTTAGTCCATACCTTAGAACTCAACAATCAGCACAAACCTTAAAGGCAGAATTAAATGCCAGTGCTGCTTTGCAAACCTTAGATTTGATCACTCCCGCCGGCTCAGCAAGCGCAGTCCATGACTACTTAGATGGTATGATGACCCTTGAACGTTACAGTAATGTATTAATTGTTTCACATATGCCGCTAGTGAGTTATCTCTTGGCTGAAATGTCATTTGAGAAAAGCGCACCAATTTTTGCCACCGCGGCGATTGCCCAAATTAATTACAATACTAAACTTATGGCTGGGCATATCGTAAAGCATGTTAGCCCTGAAGATTTTTGCTAATTATTTTTTGAGTAGGCTGGTTATTTACAAAAGAAATCGTCTTTTAAATCAACTAAAACCAAGAGGGCTCCAGCTCCGCCATATTCAAGAGGTGCTTGGTGAAATGCCATCACATCAGGATGTTGTACCAACCAATGTGGTACTTTAGTCTTTAATATACGATTGCCAATACCATGAATAATACATACACAATTTACATGTTGCTTTAGGCAAGCAGCGAGCACTGCAGCTATTTCTTGTTTTGATTCTTGCTGTTTTAATCCGTGTAAATCAAGGATAAGTTCAGGCGTATATTCACCGCGCCGTAAAAGCTTAGCCTCAAAGGCATCGACACCTTCTTTAACGTATTTCATTGGGCCTTTGCTTTCTAAAATAGGCTCAAATTCATCAGAAAAGAAAAACTGCTGTTTTTCAAACTCTTTTTTTTGCTTTTGTTGTATACTTTTCTTCTTGCTGACAAGGGTTTGCGGGTGTATTGTGTCCTGCTTAATAGGCTTAACCTTACCTATAGCATCTTTAAATAAACTTTTTTCGTTCTCATTGAGAACATCTTTAAATTTCATTGCTACAGTGTAAGTGATTTAAAGTTTAAATAACACTGAATACCCGTATTTTCAATGGTAAAGGGTATATATAGGAGCCAACTTTGCTTGAGTTAAATATTGATGAAGTCACTAACGATTTGCGCACCATTGCCGACTTTTTACGTTGGGGTGTTAGCCGATTCAATGAGGCTGACCTGTTCTATGGCCATGGCAGTGATAATGCCTGGGATGAAGTGGTTAATTTAACTCTGTTCGCTTTGCACCTACCTGGCAACATGGATAACGCCATTATGCAAACCAGACTCACCAAAACTGAAAAAGTAGCGGTTATTAATTTAATTCTACGCCGTATTGATGAGCGTATCCCAGCGGCTTACTTAACTAACTTAGCTTATTTTGCCGGATTACCTTTTTATGTTGATGAACGAGTACTGGTTCCGCGCTCGCCGATTGGCGAGTTAATAGATAAAAAGTTTGCTGAGCAAATTTCAGCTGAGCCTGCTCGCATATTAGATTTATGTACAGGTAGTGGTTGTATTGCTATTGCTTGTGCGTATGCATTTCCTGAGGCAGAAGTTGATGCCCTGGATTTATCTGATGATGCATTAGACGTTGCCAGTTTAAATATTCATAACCATGAATTAAATGAACAAGTTATTCCGATAAAATCTGACGTTTTCTCTGGTGTTCCTAGGGGCAAGTATGATTTGATAGTCACTAATCCTCCTTACGTAGATGCAGATGATATTGGTGACATGCCTGATGAGTTTCACCATGAGCCAGAGATGGGGTTAGGGTGTGGTGATGATGGCTTAGACATTGTCCGTACTATATTGGCACAAGCTAGTGAGCACTTATCTGAACAAGGCGTATTAATATGTGAAGTTGGTAATTCAATGTTACATGTATGCGCAGAATATCCGGAAGTAGATTTTACCTGGATTGAATTTGAACACGGCGGCTTGGGTGTGTTTAAGCTAATCCAACAACAATTATTGCAACACAAAGAATTATTTGAACAAAAGGCGAAGAAGTAAATTATGGCTGGTAATACAATTGGAAAACTATTTACCGTAACAACATTTGGTGAAAGTCACGGTTTGGCTCTGGGGGCAATTGTGGACGGTTGCCCTCCGGGCATCGAACTTTGCGAAGAAGATTTACAACTTGATCTTGACCGTCGTAAACCCGGTACTTCTCGTTATACAACAGCACGCAAAGAAGCAGATGTAGTTAAAATCCTATCAGGGGTCTTTGAAGGTAAAACCACCGGTACACCTATTGGATTAATGATCGAAAATACCGACCAACGTTCAAAAGACTACGGCGAAATTTCACAAATGTTCCGTCCAGGTCACGCTGACTATACTTACTGGCAAAAGCACGGTATTCGAGATTATCGTGGTGGTGGTCGTTCATCTGCTCGTGAAACCGCAATGCGTGTTGCCGCGGGCTCAATTGCTAAAAAATACCTTAAGCAAAAGTTGGGTATGGAAATAAAAGGCTGTGTGAGCCAAATTGGTGATATTTATGCTGACACCTATGATTGGAATGAAGTTGAAAATAATCCGTTTTTCTTCCCCGATGTAAGCAAAATTGACGCGTTAGATGAGCTTATACGTGGCATATTGAGAGAGAAAGATTCTATTGGCGCAGCCGTAAAAGTTGTTGCTACCAATGTTCCTGTTGGGCTAGGTGAACCTGTATTTGATCGATTAGATGCTGAACTGGCCCATTCATTAATGAGTATTAATGCGGTTAAAGGCATTGAGATTGGTGATGGCTTTGCCTGTGTAAACCAAAAGGGCTCAGAGCACCGAGATGAAATGACGCCGAATGGATTTTTATCAAACTCTGCTGGCGGTGTACTGGGTGGGATTTCTTCTGGCCAAGATATAGTTGCCAATATTGCGTTAAAGCCAACATCAAGCATTGGTGTAAGTGGTAAAACTATCAATATTAAAGGTGAGCCAGCAGATATCATCACTCGTGGTCGTCACGACCCTTGTGTTGGTATTCGCGCAGTACCTATTGCTGAAGCTATGATGGCAATCACGATAATGGATCATTATTTACGTCATATCGCACAAAATGGCGATGTAAATTGCCCAACACCTATTATTGAATAAAAACTAGGGTCAGAGTCAAGTTTTGCGGTGATAACTTGACTCTGACCCTAATTTATTTATTGTTAATACTCTCTTCACGTTAAAGTTTTCTTATGTCTTGGTTATTACAGTTAATACAAACCAACAAGATCAAATTTTCTATTCTGTTTAGTATTTTGGTCTTTATCATATTTCTCCCGTATATCGTACAATTTTGGATCCTGAATAATATTGCCAAGCAAGGATTTGAGCAGGCCAGTATTGATGATGTAGATGTAAATATCTTTCAGGGCGAAATAGTCTTTAAAAAAGTACATTTAATTCATCAAGGCGAAGAAAAACTGATTATTGGATTAATGCGAGCTAATTATCGTTGGCAAGGCCTTTTTAGCGGCGGTTTAACTACCGAGTTATTAGAGATTGAAGATGCATCCTTAGCAGTAAGGCAAGATGAAGATGGTAAACTTGAAGTTGTTTTCCCTATTCAACAGGGAAATGAGATAACTGAGGTAGAGCCTTCAACTGAGCCCGAAGATGACAGCTTGAAAGTCCCCAATTTAGATGTAGATTTAATCCGCTTTAGTAATGTTAATGTCAATATTAGTACGCCTAAATTTGAAGGTGGATTACTCATTGAAGAATTTAAGCTAACACGTGCCTCTACATGGCATGATAACCCTGTGCAATTGCTCATTGCAGCTAAACTTAACGGCAATCAGATCAATGTTAATCTACAAGCTGAACCATTAGCTGCAACACCAACATTGGAAGGTAACATTGAAATTGAACAATTTGATTTATCTAGCTTATCTAAATTAACACCCAAAGATGTAGCACAACTAAATGGTTCCTTCTCAACCAAGCTTGATTTTAGTGGCTACCGAGAAAATAAAAGCACGGTGCACATGTCGGTTAATGGTGAAATAAATATAGAGCAACTACAGGCATCATATAATCCACTGAACATCTCGATAGATAAAATTCAAAATTTAATTTCCAGCAACCTAACGTTAAGTGATTCAAAGTTAAGTTTCGATAGTAGTCACAATATAGATGTAAAGGATGTTCAAATAGTTGATGGTAAACAACAATATTCTCTGCTTTCCATTGATTCAGTTCAGTTAAATAAGCTGCAGCTAACCGATGCATTAACGTTGTCGTTAGATACGCTCATTTTGGAAGGTTTTAGCGCAGTTGAGAATTCTGGAACGAATCATAGTTTATTGGGTAGTAAGCGTACCTTAATCAAAAATGTGCAATTTGAACCTGTGTTGAATTCTTTAGATATAGAACAAATTATGCTTTCGTCTGTACAGGGGCTGTTTAACTTTGATCAACAAGGCTCTCTTATCAATACAGTCCAACTTAACAATACAGTAAATGACTTGCAGGCAGGTGCCATTGAAAAGACTGAAGTTCAATTACCAAATAAAGAACAAGCTGAAACGGAATTAGATACTGGATTAACCCTTAATATAAGTCAGTTTCTGATAGCAGATGAAAGCAAGATCAAAATTTCTCAACGAAAAGAAACTCATAATATATCGACCGTAATATCTATTGATAAAGTATTATTGGCGAATTTAGAACCTACCAATGCAGATTCCAAGTCTGAATTTGATGTTCAAGCGAGACTTGGAAAGTTTTCAACAATACAGGTGAGCGGTGAAGGGCAGTTATTTGCCGAACAGCCTACAATTACAGCTAAAGGTGAACTTGACGCCATTTCGTTAAGTGAGATATCTCCATATATTGAGCCTTTTGTTGGTTATCAATTTACTAGTGGCCAGTTTGATCATGTTTTTCAGTTATCACTCAAGAATAATGTCATTGATATGAGTAACGAATTACTAATACGCAAAGTTAAAATTAAAGATATTGATGGTAATGAACAAGTAACTACTTTGCCTTTACCTATGGCAATTGAAATGCTCGAAGATGGCGATGGCAACATCGATTTAAGCATTCCGGTTAAGGGCGATTTAAACAATGCCGAAGTTGGCTTAAGCTCGATCATTCAAAAGTCATTATCAAAGGCTTTACAAAAAGGATCGGTCAGTTTTCTAAAATATGCTTTGCAGCCTTATGGTGCCATTGTTATGGCCGCTGAATACGCGGTAGATTCTGCAAATCATATTGAGTTTGAACCCATGATTTTTGAGGCGAATTCTGCTGTGATTGATGCTCAACAACAGCCTTATGCGACTAAGCTGGCTGACTTACTGAGCAACAAAAAAGATTTAACCATTACCTTCTGCGGAGTAAGTAATGAGCGAGATAAGCAACAAATCCTGATGGACCCCAGCTTATCCGAGGAACAAGTTAAATTTGCCGTCGGCGATTTGGCAAAGCAGCGAAGTCAGGCATTGAAAAGTTTTTTTGTAAAAAAACAAATTAATCCTAAAAGATTGTTTTTATGTAAATATTCTTACCTTAAAGATGGTATTGGCGGCGTGAATATTTCTATGTAATAACTAGTTCAAGAAATTATCAGACTTGGTAAATTAAAACATTTCAATAAAATATTGGAATGTTTTAATGACAAGGTTTAGCGAAAATCGTTTAAGTCATGTCAAAATGTGTCAGCGTATTACAAACTATTTCTAGCAAGTAACTCATCGTAAATAATCTTCATTTAAACTTATCTGAATATCAAAATAATCAAACGTTGTTAAATTATTGTTAACAAATTAACACCACTTGGTTATTGATAAACTATGAAACTCACCTCGAAAGCGTTAAATTCTCCCGCGGCAGTCGCCGTAGCTGTGGCCTTAATATTATTGGTCGGTTTACTTAGTTTAAATAAACTGCCGGTACAGTTATTTCCAGATATTGAAAACCCTCGCATAGCAATTCAAACCTCATGGCGCGCAGCATCGCCACAAGAAATAGAGTCGGAAATACTTGAGCCACAAGAGAAAGTCTTGCGCGGTATACCAGGATTGCAATCGATGAATGCTTTTGCCAATCGGGGCAGCGCCTTTATTAATTTGGAGTTTGGCATCGATACCAACATGCAGGAAACATTAATGGAAGTGATTAGCCGCATGACTCGAGTTCAATCTCAACCTCGTGATGCAACTCCTCCAAGGGTCATGTTAGGTGGTTTTGGCGGCGGCAATCCAGCGTTAACTTTTTTCTTTTTGCAAGCATTACCTGGCAATGAAAATGAAATCGACGATTATATCGATTTTGCTGAAGATTCTATTCGTCCAAGAATTGAAGCAATAGAAGGCGTTGCCAGTGTGCAGATGTTCAATGGTCAAAATCGTCAAGAATTGCAAATTAGGTTTGATCCAATTAAAGCTGCAGAGTTTGGTATTGAAATCCCGAAACTTATTGCTTTAGTCTCGGGAACTAATGATATATCAGGTGGCTTTATTGATGTGGGGCGCAGACAATATACCTTACGCTTTAATGGCAAGTATGAAGTAGAAGAGCTGTCGCAGTTAATTCTTGAGTCCCGCAATGGTCGCAATATTCGTTTAGGTGATATTGCTACTGTGGTAGTTGGCCGTGCTGATAAAGAAGAGATCGCGGTGCAAAACGGTAATCCGGCATTTTCAATGCGAATTGACCGAGTCAGTGGCGCGAACGTATTAGATACGTTAAACCGGGTAAAGACTGAAGTTGAATTATTAAATAATGAAATACTGGCGGAAAAGAAACTGGTCATGATCCAGTCCTTTGACGCGTCAGTATTTATTTATCGAGCAATAAATTTAGTAACCAGTAACCTATTTGTTGGCGCGGTACTCTCGCTCTTAGTGCTATGGTTTTTTATTCGCCGGGCGCGAGCAACATTCATTATTGCTACGGCCATTCCTATTAGTTTATTAAGCACCTTTATTGTATTACAACTTACCGGTCGTTCACTTAATGTAATTTCACTGGCTGGTTTAGCATTTGCCGTTGGTATGGTTTTGGACGCGGCAATTGTTGTGTTAGAAAATATCCTTAGGATGCGTGATAAAGGCTTAAATGTGCATGACAGTGCCGAACAGGGCGCTAAACAGGTTTGGGGGGCATTATTAGCTTCTACCGCAACGACAGTGGCAATTTTCTTGCCGGTATTTTTTTTAAAGGATATAGAAGGGCAATTATTTGGCGATTTGGCTTTAACCATTGCTATTGCGGTTTCGGTCTCGTTAATTGTTGCAGTGGTATTGCTGCCGGTATTGGCGAAATACTTCATTAAAGAGCAACAGGTTAAGGATCCTAATCAAGCGATTTGGCAAGGTATGACCAATTGGGTGATTAAATTAACGAATAATGGTAAAAAACGTTTAGTCGTATCAGCCAGTCTGTTGATCCTTCCTGTAATTGTTACTGTGTTTACCGTACCTAATCTAGATTATTTACCACCGGTAAAGCGTGATGCAATAGATGCCAATTTGCAATTTCCTCCAGGTGCTAATTTACAAACTATTGAACGTGAGGTGGTAAATCCTATTATTGAACGATTAAAACCTTACATGGACGGCGAAAAACAACCAGCGCTTAAAAATTATTATTTATTTTCAGGGCCTTTTGGTGGAGCGTTAGGCGTAAGAGCAAAAGATCAATCTCAAGTTGAAGAACTTTTAAGGGTGGTTCGTGACGAAATACTTGTCGACTTACCTGACACTAGAGCGTTTGCAGTACAAGGCAACTTATTTGGTGGCTTTGGTGGCGGCAGACAAGTACAAATTCATTTACAAAGTCGAGACACCCAAGCGCTGCAGAATGCTGCTCGTCAGGGAGTAGAATGGGTAAATGATGCCATTGAAGGAGCCAATGTTAGTGCTAATCCTAGCCCTGAAATGTCGGCTCCAGAATTAAGGTTAACGCCCAAAGATAGAAATATACTAGAGCAAGGCTGGTCTCGTCGAGATTTAGGACAGGTTGTAAGAACATTGGGTGATGGTGTTTACGCTGGAGAATACTTTAACGGCAGTAAACGTTTAAATATTATCGTTCGCTCAGAAGGGTGGGACGATCCTGACAATTTAGGCGACGTTCCTGTTGTAACTGGCGCGGGTAATATTACCCAACTATCAGAACTTGTTGATATTAACCGTACTGTTGGACCAAACCGATTAACTCGTATTGATGGTAATCGCACCATCACATTAAATGTAAACCCACCTCCAGGCTGGTCTCTAGAGGAAACTATTGCGGTGCTAAAAAATGAAGTTGCCCCAAAATTAAAGGCGGCATTACCAGCAGATGGTTCAATTGTTTATGGTGGCAGTGCCGATCAATTAGAAAAAGCCATTACTGTGATGAGTGAAAACTTCTTATTTGCATTGGTGATTTTATTCTTATTAATGGCGGCTCTATTTAGGTCAGTTAAAGACAGCGCATTGGTTATTATCACTATTCCTCTGGCTACGGTTGGTGGCGTTCTGGCCTTGCAATTACTTAATGTCTTTGTTTTCCAACCGCTTGATCTATTAACCATGATTGGCTTTGTTATTTTACTTGGTTTAGTTGTTAACAACGCTATTTTACTTGTTCATCAGACTCGTTTAGCTCAAGCACAAGGGGTGAGTAGAGTTGATGCTGTACAACAAGCTTTAAGCTTAAGGTTACGCCCTATATTTATGAGTACCTGCACAAGCTTCTTTGGTATGTTACCGCTGTTATTGATCCCAGGAGCTGGCAGCGTGATTTATCGTGGGTTAGCAGCCGTAATAGTTGGCGGGTTGGCGGTAAGTACCTTATTTACCATTATTTTACTGCCTTGCTTGTTACTTTTACAGCGCCATGATTTTGGCTTTCGAAAATCTTCACTAAATAGCTCTGTAATAGAACCTGAGCTAAATGCGTTAGTGGTTCAACCACAATCAAAAATTTAAGGATAAAACGATGAAAAAATATTTATTAATTCTGGCTTCTATTACGTTCTTTGCAAGCAGCATCACTGTTGCGACCGAAGATGAAGCGCAACTAGTGAGCATCGAAGCGGCAAAGGTTGAACAAGTACAGGCACGCGTTTGGCTGCCAGGTAATGTCGTCAACCGAATGAATGCCCCTATTTCTGCCGAGCAAACAGGGCAGTTGCTATGGATAGTTGATATAGGCACACACGTTCAGCAGGGTGATGTGATCGCCCGTATTGATAATCGAAACTTAAAGCTATTAATGGCGCAACAACAGGCGAAATCAAAACAATATCAAGCAAATGTTGAGTATTTAACCAAACAAAAGCAGCGTTTACTTAAGCTTAATGAAACCAATAACACCGCATTAAGCGAACTAGAGCGCACAGAGAAAGATTTACTTGTCGCCCAAAATGAAATGATTGCCGAACAAATGCAAATCAAACAGACCAAATTAGCCATTGAAAAAACAGAAATTAAAGCACCGTTTTCAGGTTTTATTAGTGAGCGGTTTGCTTATGTCGGCGAATTAATTTCTATCGGCCGCCCTATGGTAGTTTTAGTGGATCCTAACGATCTTGATATCAAAATTGCGGCACCAATATCGATTGCGCCATTTTTAAAGCAAGGGGCTCAAATGCAGGTCAAATGGCAAGATCAATTGATCGAATTGCCTATTAGAACATGGAGCCGCGCCGGTGACCAATCATCTCGCACTTTCAATGTTAGGTTAGCTGCAACTAATCTAGACTTATTATCGGGTACTGCTGTTAGTGTGTCATTACCAAAGCAAAACCCAGTACAGGCGCTAATGATACCAAGGGATGCATTATTACTGAGGCAGTCTGATACATTTGTACTGACGGTAAGTGATGATTTAGTTGCCAAAAAAATTAACGTTATTGTAGGTCAGGGAGAAGGACAGTGGGTATCGGTAGCTGGAGAAATTGTTGCTGGCGATACAGTTATTGTTCGCGGCGGTGAACGTTTACAAGATGGTCAAACGGTCCGTATTGATCAACAAGTCATTGCGCTTGCAAAGCTAAATTAACCAAACTTAAGCTAGGGTCAGAGTCAAGTTTAAGCACATAACTAATACACATAACTTGACTCTGACCCTTGTTAATTTCATTGTCAATGCCCCATAATCATCAAAGGTAAGAATAAAACGAAAGCACCAGCGATTATCACTGTATCGGCAGCTAAGGTAAAAGGTGTTGCAATTACTTTACCTGCGAACTCTACAGGGTTATCTGGGTCTAAAATTTTCACACTCTTTTCATCTTGCAAATCATGATATTTAAGATCGTGGTTTATATCTTCTTCAGTGCCTTTTAGCCGTTTATTAATTAGTTGGTTATTTTCACCATCAAGAGGATAATCTAATTTAATTAATTCAATCGCCTCCTGCTCAGTTAAGTGTACATAATTAACGTTTATATTTAATTCCAGAGAAAGATGATCAGAATAAGGAGTAATGTTTATCGACTCATTAATATTGCTTGTTTCTTGTGTAAGAAGTAGTGTTTGAGTGAGGTGTTCATCTAGGTTAAAACGATAAGCTCGGTCTTTAGCTTTTAACGTAAACTCTTGTTTATCTTCATTAACATGGTAACCAGTAAAGCGTACCATATCATAGTCATCACTCCACATATGGCTTGTGGTATGACAACCTGTTAAACATAACATCACCAGCAATATTATAATTTTCATAACTTTCTCCCTATTGTTCACTATGCACAATTGCATTAAATGTTTTTAATTAAACAGGTTAACGTACTGCTGATTCGTGCTATTTAATATTGAAAGCACCTTATCATTAGGGGGAAATAAGTCGTAATATTATTATCAAAGTACCATTTTTATAACTTTTGGTATCGTATTTTGATACTTTATAGCAAGTCTGGTTGATCGATAACTTGCATTGAAATATTCATTCTCTTTTAATACGGCAATAATTTGCGATCAAAAAAGGCGCTAATGCGCCTTTCATCTAGTAAGGTAAAAGTGTAATTTACTTAACTTCTTCGCCAGCAGCTTGTTTGTCAGCATGATAAGAACTTCGAACCAGTGGACCACATGCTGCATGTTCAAAGCCCATCGCTTCGGCTTCACGTTTAAACATGTCAAAGTCGTCTGGGTGCACGTAACGTTCTACCGCTAGGTGATGCTTACTAGGCTGTAGGTATTGGCCAATGGTTAACATAGTTACACCATGAGCGCGTAAATCACGCATCACTTCTAATATTTCGTCGTTAGTTTCACCTAAACCAACCATTAAGCCTGATTTAGTTGGTACGTTCGGATTAGCTTCACCAAATTTTTTCAGTAAATCTAATGACCATTGATAGTTAGCGCCCGGACGAGCTTTAGTATAAAGGCGCGGTGCTGTTTCTAAATTGTGGTTAAAAACATGCGGTGGATTGGCATTTAAGATATCTAATGCACGGTCCATGCGGCCACGAAAATCAGGGACTAAAATTTCAACTTTAGTATGTGGAGCATGTTCGCTAATTTCGCTAATACAGTCAGCGAATTGCTGTGCGCCGCCGTCACGTAAGTCATCACGGTCAACTGAAGTAATTACCACGTACTTTAAACGCATATCTTTAAGTGTTAAAGCAAGTTTCTTTGGCTCTTCTTTATCCGCCGCTAATGGGCGACCATGGCCAACATCACAAAATGGACAACGTCGTGTACAAATATCACCTAAAATCATAAAGGTGGCAGTACCGTGGTTAAAACATTCTGATAGGTTAGGACAAGATGCTTCTTCGCATACTGAGTGCAAGCCGTGTTTCCTTAGTGATGATTTGATGTGATCAATATTTTCACTTGAACGGGGTAACTTGATCCGCAGCCAATCAGGCTTACGCAACATCGATTTACGGTCTGAAGGCACAACCTTAATAGGAATATGCTGCATTTTGTCGGCATCACGCATTTTTGTGCCTGGGGCAACACGTGTTGTTTTAACTTTTTCTGTTGTTTCTGTCATGACGATTACAAACCTGTCTTATAACTAACTGTGTCAGCATTTAATAAATGCTGTAATTGCTCAACTAAAGCGTTGCCTGTTTCGGCAACGTTGTCTGGACCATTCAAATCAATGGTTTGGATCATTTCTAACCCGGCATAACCGCATGGGTTTATGCGTAAAAACGGTGATAAGTCCATATTCACATTAATCGCTAGTCCATGGAAAGAGCACCCCTTACGGACGCGCAAACCCAGTGAAGCAATTTTTTTACCGTCAACATATACACCAGGTGCATCTGGTTTAGCTGCCGCATCAATATCATATTGCGCCAGCATACTAACAATGCCGTTTTCTATTAGCGTTACTAATTCACGAACGCCCATTTTTCGGCGACGTAAATTGATCATAAAGTAGATCACTTGCTGACCAGGGCCGTGATACGTTACTTGCCCGCCTCTATCAACCTTCACTACCGGAATATCACCAGGCATTAACAGATGTTCTTCTTTACCTGCTTGCCCTTGGGTAAACACCGGCAAATGCTCAACTAACCAAAGCTCGTCATCGACACTGTCATCACGAGTATCAGTAAAGTCTTGCATTGCATGCCAGACTGTTTCGTAATCCATGCTATTTAATTGGCGAATAACCAGTGGGTAACTCAAGGTGTTTTCTCTCTGATCGTTAAGTGGCGACATTATAGCCATATTAACTCAAATATCTACCCTAAGCACAGCATGGGTATTACTGAATTCGTAAACAATTTGATATAGCTCATATTAATTAGTTTTTTACAATACGTAGCGTACTTCTTCAATTGCCGATAACTCTTTGTAAAGTTTCTCAATATGCGCTTGGCTGGTAACTCGAATTGGTATTGAAACCGAGTGATAGTTTCCTTTACTGCTTGGCTTAATTGTTGGAACGTAATCTGCGGGAGTATCATTTTGCAAAACTTCAATGATCAAGTCAGGTAGGTTAGGGACGGCAACGCCCATAATTTTAAAATTTAATACGCAAGGAAATTCAAGTAGTTCATTGAATTTGGTTTTCATACAGCTCTCTTTAAACGTTTATAGCGACATTAGTAAGGGTTTATACCAATGGCACTAATTAATTAGGGTCTTTTTAAATGCTTGAAACTCACCATGGAGCACACTAGCAACAGGGCCTACTTGGCCTGAGCCGATGATTTTACCATCAATTTGGATGATAGGTGAAATTTCTCGTGAAGAAGATGAGATCCACACTTCGTCGGCCGTCAATAAATCATCAACAGTAATGTTTTGTTGGTGTACTTTTAGGCCCGACGCTTCGGCAAGTTCAATAATGACATCGCGGGTGATGCCGCCTAATATTAATTGGTTTTGCGGCGGTGTATAAACTTCTCTGAACTTAACCAGAAATACATTTGAAGTAGAGCCTTCAGTGATTAAGTTATCGCGATGTAGTATTGCTTCATCACAACCTAGCTGCTGAGCCTTATTACGCAGCATGATATTACCTAACAGAGCGATTGATTTAATATCGCAATGCTGCCAACGAATGTCTGCAAGTAATGTTGCTGTTGCTGTTTCAATTGACTCTTCGTTAACAATTAAGGGTGATGCGAGTAACATAACGGTAGGTGTTGAAACTTCATCAATGAGTTGATTTCGATCTTCGCTAACACCGCGAGTAACCTGCAGGTATATTGATAAATGCCCACCACCGTTGCGCTCAATAAGCGTTCGGATAATGTTCTTCCACTCAATTTCAGAGTGAGGGTTGCTTATGTCGAGTTGTTCTAGACAGCAGGCTAAGCGTTCTAGGTGTTGTTTTAAGCGAAAGGGAGTAGAGTTATAAACCGGTATTACTTCATAAATACCGTCAGCAAACAAAAAACCTCGGTCTAAAACCGAGATTTTTGCGTCTTTTTTGGCGAGTAATTCACCATTCAAATAAACGATGTCTGTCATAATGTCTACTTATGCCGTCATTCCCGTGAACGACTCCATGGATGGAGAAGTTAGAGTGAAGCAGGATGCCCGACCCGAGGCGGGAATCCATTTATGGATACTCTAACAATAGAGTATTACTTTATTTGAAAAATTATATGCTGCAAGTTTCAAGTTTCTATTAAAGCAATTGCAACTTCACGTAATCAACCAAACGGCTAAACAAGCTACCTTCATTCACTTCTTGTAACGTAACTAAAGGATATTCACCAACATCTTCGCCGTTAAGTTGTAAAAATACCTTACCAACAACAGTACCCTTAGCTAAAGGCGCTTCTAATTGTTGATCGAGTTTGAAGTTTGCTTCTAAGTTTTTACGTTGACCACGTGGAATGGTGATTGATGTATCGGTTAAAATACCTAAATCGACCTCTTTAATATCACCCATCCATACGCGGTTAGTAGCAAAACTTTCGCCGGCTTTATACGGGGTGATCGTTTCAAAGAAACGGAAACCATAATTTAGTAATTTTTTACTTTCAATTTTACGTGCTTGTTCGCTCTTAGCACCCATAACCACAGTAACTAAACGCATATTACCTTTAGTGGCGCTCGTTACTAAGTTAAAGCCCGCTTTTGAATGATGACCAGTTTTCAAACCATCTACATTCATACTTTTATCCCACAATAAGCTATTTCGGTTATATTGCTTTATGTTGTTAAAGGTAAACGATTTTTGCTTATAAATTGCATATTCATCAGGTACATCAGTAATTAATGCACTGGCTAGTGTGGCCATATCACGTGGAGTAGAGTAGTGCTCTGTACCACTTAAACCGTGTGAGTTTTGAAAGTTACTGCCTAACATACCAAGTTGCTGGGCATGAGCATTCATTAAATCAGCAAATGCACTTTCACTACCGGCAATATGTTCAGACATTGCTACACAAGCATCGTTACCAGAGGCAACAATGATCCCTTGATTAAGTAATTTAACTGATACTTCAGTACCTACTTCAATAAACATTTTTGATGAATCTGGAAAGTTTTTCGCCCAGGCGTTTTCGCTGATAGTAACTAAATCATCATTTGCGATGTTGCCGGCTTCAATTTCCTTACCAATGATGTAACTCGTCATCATTTTAGTTAGTGATGCGGGCTCTAATTGAATGTCTGCATTACCTTCGGCTATTACTTTGCCGGTAGCATGATCTAGTAAAATATAACCTTCAGCATTAATTTGTGGTGGCGCTGGAATAATTGTATTCGCAGAGGCGGTGAATGCGGCTGTTGCTAAAACAAGGCCGCTAAATATGTTTATAAGTTTACGTGCTGAGTTGCTCATCATTTACCTGTAAAATTCGATAATTTTTAGTTTTAATAGTTATAATTTTTAATGTTATATTGCCATGAATTAATTTTTTAATGGCAAAAAATTGCTGGTTAGTATATCAGCATTTAGTTTTAATATAAGCGCTGCTAACCGTTTTTATTCAGCTATTTATCGCTTATTTTGGTGATCTTAACGGGTATGCTTCCGGATAACCTTGTTTCTGTAAATTAGCGAGCAATATTTTTGCCTCATTGGCATTATTTATTGGTCCCACTTGCACCCGAAAAAGTTCATTTTTTTCTGATAATTTTACCGGCACTTGCAATAAGAACTGTATACCTTTGGCGGTATTGTTCGCTAACAGTTTATCGCGTGTAACTAAAACATGAATATAGGGCTTAAAATTTGTCAACATAGTTGCTGTTTTGGTTACTGGTGTGGAAGATGAAAGCTTTACCGGGGTGTTTATTGGCTGAATTGACCTGTTAGATTGGGCTGCTGGTCGCGAACCCGTCGTTACGGATATGGCTTCCAGTTCAGGTAATCGCTCGATTGTATTGGTCGCAATAATGTCGTTTGAAAAAACTGGTTTAGTGAATTTCGCTAAATTAGACTGGGTAATCGCCTCAATACTTACTTTCGCTGTCCCCTTATTTAGCATTCCTAGTTTGTAGGCCGCACTATAAGACAAATCTATTAAACGATCTTGGTGAAAAGGTCCGCGATCATTTACTCGTACAATCACCGATTTGTTATTGGCTAAATTGGTAACTTGTACATAAGTAGGTAAGGGCAGGGCTTTATGAGCCGCACTAAACGCATACATATCGTAAATTTCGCCATTTGAGGTTAAATGGCCATGAAACTTTTTACCATACCAAGAGGCCGTACCTGTAGCTTTATAGCCTTCTGCTGTTTTTAATACACTGTAAGGTTTGCCAAAGACTTGGTAATTTTTATTTCCACCACGACTGGGGGCAACGACCTTAGGAACAGGCTCTTTTAGTTCGAGTTCAGTCGGTAGGCGTGTTGGAATGCTGTCATGTGTTTGTGAATAACGCGAGTTGCTTTGACAAGCGACAAGAGTAAAAAAAATGAATACAAGGAGAATGGGTTTAGCTAACGGCACAATGGGCTTCTTATTATTATAAAAATTTATTCATATAAGCTCGCAGCGCTTATATTTGCAGCAATAAGTGTAGTAAGTTATAGGTATAGACTCAACCGTTTTATTGTTATTTCCAGCCATAAATAACTTTACCTACGAAATCAATCGCCTATGCGTACTAATTGCCATAATAACGCCAAACCCAGCCATCAAGGTTACCATAGAAGTGCCACCATAACTGACCAATGGTAGTGGTACACCAACAACAGGCAATATTCCTGATACCATCCCAATGTTTACGAAAACATAAACAAAGAAGGTTAGCGTTAGACTACCAGCCAGTAATTTTGTGAACGCTTCTTGGGCATTAAATGCAATCCATAAACCACGCATAACAATTAATAGATAGATCAGTAGTAAACCAACAATGCCTATTAAGCCAAACTCTTCACTGAATACAGCAAAAATAAAGTCGGTGTGGCGCTCGGGCAAAAACTCTAATTGCGACTGTGTTCCTTGCAGCCAACCCTTTCCTGAAATTCCGCCGGAGCCGATAGCAATTTTTGATTGAATGATGTGATAACCAGAGCCTAGTGGATCTTGCTCAGGGTTTAAAAACGTTAATACTCGCTGTTTTTGGTAATCACGCATTAAGAACATCCATAAAATGGGCATAAACGCTGAAACAACTCCTGCGGAAATTCCAATTAATTTCCAACTGGCACCAGCCAGAAATAATACAAAAATACCTGAACTGGCAATGAGTAATGAAGTGCCTAAATCGGGTTGTTTAGCTATCATCAAGGTAGGAAGCATTACTAATACAAAGGCAATTAATATATGCCTAGTTTTGGCGGGTAGATCATAACGACTAATAAACCAGGCGATGGTCATTGGCACAACCAGTTTCATGATTTCGGAAGGCTGAAATTTCATAAAACCTAAATCTAACCAGCGCTGCGCGCCTTTGCCAACATGGCCAAACAACAAAACGGCAAGCAACATCAATAACCCTAAAATAAACACGATCACAGCCCAGCGTTGATAGACCGAAGGTGGTATTTGTGCAACAACAAACATTACCCCAAGACCTATTCCTAGGCGGATAACTTGTCTAATGACTAAATCAAGCTCTTGGCCCCCGGCACTGTAAATTACACATAAACCTACGCTCATTAGCAACAACAGCACAAACAAAAGCGGCAAATCTATATGGATCCGCTCTAATAAGGTTTTCTTTTTAGCTTCGTCTTTGCCTACATAACGCATGTTTTATTATTCTCTAAAGGTAATTCTTTATTTAACCGCAACTAGCTTTTTATTGGCAAAGTACTGATCCATGATCTGTCTTGCCACGGGACCTGCGTTAGAGCCACCACCACCTACAGCTACATTTTCAATCGCGATAGCTACCACAATTTCTGGCGCAGTAAATGGCGCAAAGGCAATAAACATAGCATTATCGCGTTTATCTTCTGAAAGTTTGCTTGCATCATAATCAGTATCTTGCGCCCGACCTACGACCTCGCCAGTACCTGATTTACCGGCGGCATCATAACTTGTGCCTAAAAATGCGCGATAACCTGTACCGGCAGGTTTTCTTACTGTTTTATGCATCGCTTCTAAAATAATATCCCAGCTATTTGGGTTGTTTAATTCAATCGGCGGCTTATCATTTATTTCAAACGGGATAATTTCTTTAGTTAGTGCTGGGCTATTAGTCATATCATCTGTTTCGTCATAATTAACTTCGGCAGTAAACGATGAGACTTGATGAATTTTTGATAAAAAGTGCGGCTCTTTAATTTCGCCTTTATTCACTAAAATGGAGGTTGCTTGTGCCAATTGCAGTGGTGTAACTGTCCAATAACCTTGGCCAATACCAATATTTACGGTATCGCCATGATACCAAGGTTGATTATAACGCGCCCGTTTCCAACCTCGACTCGGCATTATTGCTTCACTTTCTTCATAAATATCGATACCAGTAGATTCACCAAAACCAAATTTGGCCATGGTTTCAGAAATTTTATCTATACCGAGTTTATAAGAAAGATCGTAAAAAAAAGTATTACATGATCGCATTACCGCTTCTTCTAAAGTCACCCAGCCGTGTCCCCATTTTAAATGATCACGGTATTTGCGTTTGCCATTTTTAAGTTTGAAAAAACCAGGATCCCAAATTTTTGACGTAGTGGTGATCATATTATTTTCCAGGCCTGTTAAGCCCAAAAATGGTTTGATAGTTGATGCTGGCGGATAAGTGCCTTTTGTTGCTCTGTTGACTAATGGGCGATTGCGGTTTTGTAGTTTTTTATAGTTTTTTGATGAAATGCCATGCACAAACAAATTGCCGTCATAGCTTGGGTTTGAATAAAACGCTAACACACCACCATCTCGTGGGTCGATAGCAACCACTGCTCCACGTTTTCCTGACAGGGCTCGTTTTGCAATCATTTGCAATTCTATATCTAGGGTTAAGGTGAGATCACTCCCTGATACAGGAGGAGTAAAACTTAAGGTACGCAGAATTCTCCCTTGGTTATTCACTTCAACTTCTTGATGCCCCATAGTGCCATGCAACATCTCTTCGTAATAGCGCTCTAGGCCTAACTTACCAATGTCACGAGTGGCTTTATAATCTTCCGACTTGCCTTGCTCGTCTAATTTAATTAAATCTTTGCGATTAATTTTGGCTACATAACCTAAAGAGTGAGTGGTTAAATCCGCAAAAGGGTAATAACGCTTTAAACGCGCTTCGATGATAACCCCTGGATACAAGTGTTGGCTTACTGAAATTTTAGCCACTTGCTCATCGTTTAACCGAGAAATTAACTCAATAGGCTTAAAGCGACGCTTATAACGCATCGCTTCTAAAAAGTCTGTTTTTTGCTCATCAGAAATATCTACAATGGTGCTGAGTAAAGCTAAGGTTTTGTTAATATCTTTAACTTGTTCAGGGATGATTTCTAGAGAATATACGGGTTTGTTCTCAGCTAACAATACGCCATTTCGATCATAAATCAGGCCTCTATTCGGTGCTACCGGCAAAAGTTTAATGCGGTTTTTATTCGATCTAGTTTGGTATTTTTCAAACGAATTGACTTCTAACTCATATAAATTATTAAATAAAATCAATAGCATAACCAATACACCTAAAAAGGTGATAAAGGCTCTGCGGGCAAACAGGTTTGCCTCAGCACTGTGATTTCTAATTGATACGTGTTTTATCGCCACTAACCATTACTCACGATGATAAGGATGGTTATTGTTAATGCTCCAAGCACGGTACAAACTTTCTGCGATCATAATTCTTACCATAGGGTGTGGTAAGGTTAGAGCCGATAACGACCACTTTTGTTCCGAGGCTTTTATGCAAGCTGGTGCTAAACCTTCAGGGCCACCAACCAGTAAAGACACATCGCGACCATCCATTTGCCACTTTTCCAGCTCTTGTGCCAGTTGTGGAGTCGTCCAGGGCTTGCCTTCTACTTCTAAAGTAACAATGCGATTGCCTTTAGGAATGGCGGCTAAGGTCTGTTCGCCTTCTTTTTCTAAAATGCGAGCAATGTCGGCATTTTTACCACGCTTACCTGGGGTTATCTCAATTAAGTCGAAGCTTAAATCACGAGGAAAGCGTCGGGAATACTCGCTAAATCCTTGAGCAATCCAACTTGGCATTTTATTGCCAACGGCAATGAGGGTGAGACGCATATGGGTTATTCGTCAGACCAAAGTTTTTCTAGTTGATAAAGGTCACGAGTGTCATCGGTCATTACATGCACAATAACATCACCTAAATCAAGCAGGGCCCACTCTCCAACATCGGTACCTTCAATACCAATAGGTTTCATCTGTTTGGCTTTCATTGCTGTGTTTAGATTTTCAGCAATTGAACTGACATGTCTTGATGAGTTACCTGAACAAATTACCATGTAATCGGTAAAACTGGCTTTTTCTGCAACATTTAGAGTTACGATATCACGGGCTTTAATGTCTTCTAGTTGGGTTTGTACAAATTCAACTAATTGTTCTGCTTGCAAAGTGTATTCCTTAAAATCTTATGTTTATTATCACCAGAGTGAAAATAAATGCTGCCAGTTCAGGCAAAAATTTATTGTATGGCACTTATTCTAACCCGAAGTGACAAAAGTTAACAGCGGTGCTAACTATTAACGATAAAGTTTATGCTGCTCAATAAATTGCGCCACACTTTTGGATAAAAACTCACTGCAGTCTTCTTTACCGTTAAGTTTTTTACGAATTTCAGTTGATGAAATATTTACCTGGCAAGTTTCTAGTAATAAAATTTTGCCGGCGCTTTGTTGTTTCACCAAGTTAATGTCGTCGGTAATCCTCTTACATATACTCTCATCGCATAATGTAGTTGGGCAATAACCGGGTCTTGTGCTGACTACAAAATGACAAAGTGTCAGCAACTCTTGTATTTGGTGCCAAGTCGGTAATGAAATTAGTGAATCGGTACCAATAAAAAAATAAAGTCTAGCATTTGGATGTTGCTGTTTTAATTCTTTAATTGAATCTATGGTAACTGATTTTGTGTGTCGCTTTAATTCGCGTTCATCCAAGGTAAATAATGAACTTTCATTACAGACTAGCTCTACCATTTTCTTGCGTTGCAATGTACTTGCCACTGTAGATTGCTTATGAGGTGGAATATGTGCAGGAACGAGTAATACCTGTGAAAGGCCAAGTTGTTTGGCGATATCTTCGCTAGGCTTTGTATGACCTAAATGGATTGGGTCAAAAGTACCACCGAAAATGCCAATATGTTGTTGGTCTTTTTCCAGCATGCTAGGCGAAATACTCATAATCGAGTGACAGGTTCTGGGTTACATCACCATAATATAAGGTTAAACAAACATCTGATAACAAAATAAAATCATCAAAATCGCTGCTAGTTTTACTGATCAAGTCGGTTTTAGCCAAACGCATTTTTGCTCGTTTTATATTGGCCAAGGTAACGTTGTTAAGTGCGTGATTGTATAAGGGCTTTTTTTTGTCCCAAATGCGTAGTTCTTTAAATAATGCATCACGATTCTCACCGTTTTTGATTCGAGTTAACATCATCTCAATTTGTAATATTTCTTTATGAACTATCCAAACAAGTTGGGCTAACACCACGCCTTCATGCTTCATTTGAGTAAGCATGTTATTGCATTGTTCGAGTTGGCCAGCGAGTAATGCGTCGGTCAACTGAAATGGACTAAATTTGGATTGTTTGATCAACAGTTGTTCTAGGTCTTCGCTGCGGATAAATTGTTGATCAAATAATAAGGTCAGCTTTTGCAGCTCTTGAGCTAACGCAGGAGTATTGCCAATAAAAAAATCACTTAATAATTGCTGCGCTTGCGAGTCCATGTTTAGCTTTAATTGTCGGCATTGATTATTAAGCCAAATGCTTAAGCTTTTTCCTTCAAGATCATAAAGCGGAATATAACAGCCAATTTTATCTAAGGACTTAAACCACTTTTTCTTGCTGGTAGATGCATCAAGCTTTGGTCCATGAAGAATTAACAACACATCACTTTGACCTTGCCCATCAATAAAATCACCAATATCGCTAAGCGTTTTTACAGCACGGTCATCAAGTTTATTATTGACTAAATCAATTTCAATAATTCGTTTTTCGGCAAATAAACTGAGCGATTGAAATTCATTGTAGACCTGATTCCAGTCAAATTTATCATCGTTACTAAAACGAATTAATTCATCATACCCTTGGTCTTTGGCGCTGAGTTTAATGTTGTCCAAGGCATCATTTTTTTGCCAAGGTTCATCACCAAATACTAACCAAACAGCAAGCAGTTGTTTCTGTAGTTGGTTAGCAAGTTGGTTATGATAAATGCGCATAAGAGAGGTTAAAGCTCTGTAGTTGCAAGGTTACGTAAGATGGTGTTGGCAGCTTCAATACGCATCTCTTTGCGTAATAAGCTTAGCTCTCTGGTTTTAGCGAGTGCTCTATCTGGATCTTCTTGATAATTGCGAGTAATTTCAAAGCTATGGTGTTGGTTATCTGTATTCTCAAACCTGATTTCATAACGTACTGAATAGGTTAATTCATACTCAGCAACTTGACCGTTTTCAAATAAGGATAAAGTGCGACGATTGAGTGAATCTTTTAAAATACGTAGCTCTGGGATGTTAGTGCTGCTTTTATTCAGCACCTTTACATCATTATCTTTTAAATTTGATTTTACAAAGCGGGTTAGCTCACCATGTGGGTCTTGTGAGCTTACATATAAGGTTTGCATTTCATCGGGTAATAAATAATCGCCACGTAAATGAAAGCCACAGCCAGTAAGGAAAGATGCCGTTAGCAGGACGCTAACGGATACTTTTATCCACTTTGTAAAAACAGCGATTTTTGTCATTAATTAGCCACGATGTTTAGAAGCTTGCCCGGTACGTAAATAATTTTACGAACGGTTTTACCTTCTGTAAATTTAACTACATTCTCTTCCGAAAACGCAATCTTTTCAACATCTTCTTGTGAAGCACTGGCACTAACGGTAATTTTTGAACGTAATTTACCATTTACCTGCACAATGACTAGTTTTTCATCTTGTACTAATGCAGCTTCATCAACTGTTGGCCATGTCGCTTCTTCTACAGCCGTACCGTCACCAATAGTTGCCCATAATTCATGGCCTAAATGTGGTGTTATTGGTGTTAGCATTAGTACAATCGATTGCACTGCTTCATGCATAATGGCTTTATCGGCATCAGATTCAAGTTTCGCTTTCGCTAGGTGATTCATTAATTCCATAATTGCAGCAATAGCTGTATTAAAGGTATTACGACGACCAATATCATCACTTACCTTGGCAATAGTTTTATGCAATTCTCGGCGTAAATTTTTCTGCTGTGAATTAAGTTGAACATCAGCTAACGTAGGAATAGCCGTGGCTTTTGTCGCTTCGCTGAAATCAAATACTAATTTCCACACTCGTTTTAAGAAACGATGTGCGCCTTCTACACCTGAGTCGGACCATTCCAGCGTTTGCTCTGGCGGTGAAGTAAACATAATGAATAAACGTACGGTATCAGCACCAAATTGGCTAATAACTTCTTGCGGGTCAATACCATTATTCTTTGATTTGCTCATTTTGCTCATCCCGGCTGATAATACCGGTAAGCCATCTTCTTTATAAGTGGCTTTGATAACTGCGCCTTTTTCGTCACGCTCAACGTCAACATCACTAGGTGCAATCCAAGTTTGAGCGCCATTACTTTCTTCACGATAGTAAGTATCGGCTAATACCATGCCTTGACATAATAAGCTTTTAAACGGCTCGTCTGAGTCGACTAAACCAACGTCACGCAACAATTTGTGGAAAAAACGTGAATACAACAAATGTAAAATAGCATGTTCTATGCCTCCAACATATTGATCAACCGGTAACCAGTAATTCGCTTTGTCAGGGTCTAACATGCCAGTGTCGTGATCTGGAGAACAATAACGAGCATAGTACCAAGATGACTCCATAAAGGTGTCAAAGGTGTCTGTTTCATGGAATGCGGTTTCGCCATTATAAGTGGTTTTTGCCCATTCCGGATCGGCTTTAATTGGTGACGTTACACCATCCATTACCACATCCTCCGGTAAACGTACCGGTAATTGATCTTGTGGTACTGGCACCGACTCACCGTTTTCAAGGGTTAACATTGGAATTGGCGTACCCCAGTAGCGTTGACGAGAAACACCCCAGTCACGTAAGCGGTAATTTACGGTGATTTTTCCTTTACCTGCGTTGTTCAAATTATCTGAAATTGCTTTAAAAGCCGCGTCAAAACCTAATCCATCGAACTCACCAGAGTTGATTAGCGTGCCTTTTTCAGTAATGGCTGCCGTAGAAATATCATCAGCCTCAGAGCCGGTGATCACTTGTTTAATGTTTAAACCGTATTTTGTGGCAAATTCGAAGTCACGTTGATCATGACCTGGTACTGACATAACTGCACCTGAGCCGTAATCCATTAACACAAAATTTGCTGCCCATACTGGTACTAGTTCGCCAGTGATAGGGTGTACAGCTTTAAGACCTGTATCTACACCAAGTTTTTCCATGGTTGCCATATCAGCTTCAGCAACTTTGTTGTTTTTACATGAGGCAATAAACTCACTTAACTCACTGTTATTTTTGGCTGCTTCCAATGCAAGTGGGTGCTGAGTAGCAAGGGCAACATAAGTTACCCCCATTAATGTATCTGGACGTGTTGTATAAATATCGAAGCGTTCTTTAGAGCCTGCTACTTCGAAGGTCATTTCTACACCTTCAGAGCGGCCAATCCAATTGCGCTGCATGGTTTTTACTTGTTCAGGCCAACCTTCAAGTTGGTCTAAATCGTTTAATAGTTCTTCGGCGTAATCGGTAATTTTGATAAACCACTGTGGAATTTCTTTACGTTCAACAATTGCGCCAGAGCGCCAGCCGCGACCATCAATTACTTGTTCGTTGGCAAGAACAGTATGATCAACAGGATCCCAGTTTACCGTGGCATTTTTTTTGTAGACCAAGCCTTTTTCAAAAAGCTGAGTGAAAAACCATTGTTCCCAACGATAATATTCAGGTGTACAAGTAGCTAACTCTCGATTCCAGTCATAACCAAAGCCTAATGATTTTAACTGATTACGCATGTAGTCAATGTTTTCATAGGTCCACTTTGCCGGTGCAGCTTTGTTTTTAATTGCAGCATTTTCTGCAGGTAATCCAAATGCATCCCAACCCATAGGTTGCATTACATTTTTACCTTGTAAGCGCTGATATCGGCTAATAACATCGCCAAGAGTATAATTACGTACATGGCCCATATGTAAACGTCCGCTTGGGTATGGGAACATCGACAAGCAGTAAAATTTTTCTTTACCCGGTTTTTCAGTTGCAACAAATGTATTGTTTTCGGTCCAGCTCTGTTGAATTTTTTCTTCAATAGACTGTGGATTATAAATGGATTCCATTAACGGTATTCTCAAGCGTTGGTCATGCTAAATTTTTTGCTAATCAAATTTTTATTTAGCACTAGACATGAATTTAAAATATTGCTCGGATAATAACTTAAATATTTGCTAAATGGTATAGAAGAGCGCGTCGTTTCTCCCTAATCAGCTCAGTTTGTCTATACTTTTAATGTAAGTATTGAAATTTATACACAATCCAACGCTTTGACGTGAATTAAGTATAAAAATAGTAGGTAAATTTAGGACGGTTTATGAGTGACAAAAATAGCAATTATCAAAACATTTTCGATAAAATTTATCTTTGGTTAAAAGATGCTAAAAATGATGAAGTTAAATCGATCATGCAATGGGTAAACAAGGCCGATGAATTTATTAATGCAGCTGAGCAAGTTTCTATTAACGAATACCAGTTGTCAATTGAGAGTTTTAAGCAAGACTTACTCGGTTTTTATCAACACAACAAAACCGATGCTGAAAACTCTATGTATCTCAATGCTATTAGTGAAGGCATGTGGCAGCATTTGGCTCATATGACCGATCAAACACAAGTTGAGTGGACTGAATTAGTCGATGATTTCAATCATGACGGTACCTATAAAACCGGAGATTTAATTGGCTTTGGGCGTATACAGTGTCAAGGATGTGCTAGGCAGGTTGATGTAACCCACGCAAGTACGGTCATTCAATGTCCAAATTGCGGTTCAAATGAATATTCTCGCCAGGCGTTTAGTGATTAATCTTTCATAACGTGCTCATGCAGAACACTTTTTATACGATTTTAAACTTAGTCAATTTTGGCTTTGCATTTTTATATTACCTAGGTATACACTGATTCTATAGGGTTGTTCTTTTGGTCGAATCTAACTCTTTAAAGTTATCAGTTCGACATGATTAAAATAACAATAAAACCTCCTTCTTTTATGTCTTTAAAGGATATCAATATTACATGACAATATCTAACGACGCACTTAAGGTGCCAGCCAAGAAATTATGTGCTGAATTACCAGAAAGTTTATTTTCCAAAAGCCAGGTAGATGTCAATGTTAAACAGAAATTTATTGGCCATGAGCGGGCCAAAGAAGCGCTGAATTTTGGTCTTTCCATGCCATCAACAGGTTTTAATGTATTTGCCAAAGGCGAACCTGGCAGCGGCAGACAAACGTTGATCAGCCAAATGTTAGCTGAATTTGCTAGTCAACAAGATACAGCCAATGAATGGTGTTACATAAATAATTTTGATGATCATCAAGCGCCGCATAAATTGTATTTAAATGCCGGTGAAGGAAAACAATTACAAGGTAAAATTAATTCATTAATAGATGATTTGATGGATCTATTTCCTGAGATATTTGATAACCCGGGATATCAACGCCAGAAAGCCGCTATAGATCGCGCTTTTAATAAGAAATATGATGAAGCCATTGAAAGTGTTGAAGAACATGCCTATTCAAAAGAAGTTGTTTTGTATGAAGAGAAAGGCGAAATAAGCTTTGCGCCACTCGTTGATGGCAAGCCATTAAACGATAAAGATTTTGCTAACTTAGATGAAACCAAACGAACCGAGTTTTATCAATTGTTGGAAGAGCTAGAAACCATTCTCAGTGAAAAATTACTGGAATTACCATTATGGAAACGTGAGTCCAGCGTTGCCATGCGAAAATTAAAATTTGGTACCGCTGAACAAAGCATACGTCCGTTACTAAAAGAACTTGAACGTGAATTTGCGGCAAACCTTGGCGTGTTGAAATACCTTCATCAAGTGAAAGGATCTATCACTGAGGCGGTATTAGATATATTGGTTGATGAAAACTCAGAAAATCCTCGTGACGACAAAGGTTGTCGCAAAATGATGGAAGAGCGTTTCATGCCAAACTTGCTGGTTTCTCGAGTACCTAACGAGGGGGCGCCTGTTGTTTATGAACAAAACCCTACCTACCAAAACCTTTTTGGCTCTATTGACTATTCATCATTTCAAGGGGCGGTGTATACCAATTACCGGTTAATTCGCAGTGGTGCTTTACATCGTGCCAATGGCGGTTATTTATTATTGGATGCCGAAAAGTTATTAACCCAGCCAATGATTTGGCAACGGTTAAAATTGGCATTAAAAACCGGTGAAGCACAAATAGATCATCCATACGCTGATATGGCTATGGGCAGTAGTGTTAGTTTGCAGCCTGAAAAAATCCCGCTGAAAGTGAAAGTGATTTTACTCGGCAATTCTGAAATTTATTATACCTTACAAGAGTATGATCAAGAGTTTACCGAGCTGTTTCGCGTACTGGCTGACTTTGATCGTCACGTTGATAAAAATCAGGAAAATTTAAAGGCGTATGCCACATTAATACGCCAACACGCACAAAAGCACGATTACCCGATCGTTAATGATAAAGCGGTGAGTTTATTGGTTCGTTATTCTCTGCGAAAGGCTGAGCATCAACAACGCTTGTCTGCCAATATAGTACAAATAAACGATTTGCTTGATGAAGCCAAATTTATTTGGCAAAAATTAGGCAGTGCCGGCAATATTGAAGAAACTCATGTTGAGGCTGCACTTGCGGCAAAAGCGAGAAGAACCGGACGCTTAAGCGAAACATGGCTTCAGGAAATCAAAGAAGAACAAGTGCTTATCTCAACCGAAGGGCAGGCGGTAGGCAAGGTTAATGGCTTAACCGTACTTGAAATTGGTGATAGCGTGTTTGGTACACCTGCACGTATTTCTGCCACCGTTTATGCGGGGGCGCAAGGGGTAACAGATATTGAGCGCGAAGCCGAGTTAGGTAAATCAATTCACTCGAAAGGTGTACTGTTATTGATTGGTTATCTTGGCCATAAATATGGTCAAAGCTTTCCGTTATCAATATCAGCGAATATTGCCATTGAACAATCTTATGGCCATATCGATGGTGATAGTGCATCAATGGCTGAGCTTTGCGCATTAATATCGTCAATTACCAAATTACCAATTAATCAACAGCTCGCCATAACTGGTTCAATGAACCAACACGGTGAGGTGCAATCTATTGGCGGGGTAAACGAAAAAATTGAAGGTTTCTACCGGTTATGTCGTGATAAGGGACTTACTGGTGAGCAAGGCGTTATTATCCCAAAAACTAATAAAATCAATCTAATGCTAGACCCTGATGTGATTGAGGCTGTTGAAAACGGTGAGTTTAATATTTATGCTGTTGACCATGTTGATCAGGCATTAGAGCTGTTACTTGGTCAGGCTGCAGGTGTCTCTAAAAGAGATGGTAGCTATCCGAGAAAATCGATTCATGGTTTAGCCATGGACAAGTTGTCATATCTATCGGATATGATTAATGGCGGGGATAGCGAATAACTTATCAGTTTCGAATACGGTACTTTATACCTACGAATCACGAAGCAGTTATCGAAGTGAAAGGTATTCGGTACTGAGTTTAAAATGTCTTCGTAATTCGTAGTGCAACGTATTCGTAATTCATTACTAAGGAACAAATATTTAATGACTTTACTAATCATCTTAGCTGTAGTGTTTGGTGGTGTTGCTGTTATGGTGATATTAGGTGAAAAATTCGGTAAACCACTAGAAGTTAAAGAGCAGCAAAAATATTCAAAGTGGATCACCATCTTAGTGTTTGTTATGTTATTTGCTGCACTATTCAAATTTATCTAATAGCTAATAAGTTGCATGCTTTTAAAATACAAGTACCAACCTCTGATTAGCGCGTTAATAACAAACTGGTGCATTATATTCTCAGTATCAGCACAAGCAGAAGTAAAACATTGTGCTGATTTACAAGATGAAATACATACTAAAATTTCTAACAACGGTATAGAAAATGTTGATTTGACTGTTGTTGAAAATGATGAAGTCGAAGACCATGATGGCTATAGTGTAGTTGGTAGCTGTGAGGTTGGTTCACAAAAAGTGTTATATAAAAACTTATATGAAGAATAATAAAACTGCAGCGCATTTATATATGGTCACTTCGTGACGTTATTTAAATTTCTCAAGGTCAAAGTTCAGCGATAACTTTGACCTTGAGAAATTTTATTTATTATTGGTAAAAATTCATTATTTAGATTAAGTTTATTAACTTACTATTGTAAATTTGATTGAAAATATCGATGAATACTCATTTACCCAATTTAAAACATCTACAATATTTACTCGCATTAAACGAGCACCAGCACTTCCATCGCGCTGCGGATGCTTGCTTCGTCAGTCAATCAACACTGAGTAGCGCTATTATCAAACTTGAGCAGCTTTTAGATTGTCAGCTTATAGAGCGTGACCATAAAAGTTTTGTTTTTACTGCTCATGGTAAAGCGGTCGTCAAAATGGCTGAACAATTAATTCATAGTGCTACCGATCTAGTCGAATTCTCGATGTCACAAGGCTTGATTAGCAAGGGCCATGTATACTTAGGTTGCATACCCACTATTGCACCATTTTTATTAACTGATGTGATATCTGCCACCTCGCAATTACTACCTGAAATTGAGTTATTCATTAAAGAAGCACCAACAGATGAATTAATCAAGCAATTAGCTAATGGTGATATTGATATCGCCATTCTTGCATTGCCAATTGATAACAAACATAGCCACAATTTCAAGCAAACACATTTGGGCAATGATGAATTTTATTTGGCGGGCAATAATGAGTTAGTTTCACAAGTTATAAATGATGAAAGTTATAAGAATATCCCTGATGAAAGTGTATTTTTGTTATCTGAAGAACATTGCTTAACTGAGCATGCTTTATCCGCTTGTAAATTAGTAAATAAATCTAAAATAAACCCTTTCGCTGCAACTTCATTAGCCACGTTATTGCAAATGACAATTCATCATAATGGCCTAACTTTTTTGCCCGAAATGGCGATAAATAAAGGTATTGCAGGCCATGCGTACCTAACGGTACAAAAGCTACATAAGCACCCTTATAGGGAAGTAGCTATGCTTGAACGAAGTGGCAGCCTTCGCTCTGAAACATTTAAATTACTAGCTAATGTAATTATTGATTTGTTTCAACAAAACCGCTGAATATATAAAGATGAAAATAAATTTAAAAACTTTCAAACTTTTTTCTCTTCTCTTCCTACATATATAGTAAATCGACATTAAAAAAGAAAACAATAATGATAAATTCCCTAGGAAAATATTTTGTTTGAACGCAGTGATGAAGCTCTGATAAAGCTTGCTTTAAAGGGAAAGAAATCTGCTTGGATGACATTGTTAAAACGCTATGAAAAGCCGATTTATAATTATACCTTACGTATGGTTAGTAACCCTGATGATGCTTTAGATTTATTACAAGATATCTTTATAGCGGTATTTAAGAATCTTGCTTCGTTTCGAGGCGATAGTAAATTTAAAAGTTGGTTGTTTCGCATCGCACACTATCGTTGTATTGAATATTACCGCCGTAAAAAGCCTCACCAATCTCTTGATGAGCAACCAGAGCAAGAAGCGGAAGTTATAGATAGCTGTCCTGAGAATTGTATAAAGCAAGCGCAACAATCAGAGGCATTAGCCACAGCGATGAAAATATTACCAATAAACCAGCGTACAGTGGTTGAGCTAAAGTTTTTTCAACATTTCACTTTTGATGAGATTGCTGGTCAACTTGGTATATCGAGTAATACGGTGAAATCACGTTTATATAGTGCACTAAACAAATTAAAAGGTGTTTTGGAGGTGGATTATGTCTAATTCAGAAAATCAAAAAGAGCTCGAATTTCAATTATGGCTAGAAGGTAAACTAAGCCCTTCGCAGAGTCTGAAGTTTGAACAAGATATAGCTGATGATGAGCCAATGCAGCAACGCCTAGCAACGGCAAGGTTTATTGAACAACAAGTGCATTGTTATGAGGAACAAGCTGTTCCTGCTTGGGATAGAGAAAGTACCTTTAACAGTGATTCAAAGCCTTGGTGGCAATGGCAAGGTCTGCCTGCAATGTCTATGGCATTTTCTATATTTGCTATTTGCTTGGTCATTTTTAAAGTTGAATTGGTTATGCAAGATAGTGGCCTTTTAGTTAGGTTTGGTGGTGAGAAAAGTCAGCAAAATACAGTTGAAGTTGAGCAACTGATTAACCAACGATTAAAAGAATTTGCAGCTGAGCAGCAAGTCGTTTTAGCCAATTACGCGACAGATATGAAAGATGATCAACAAGATAATAATTTAAAGCTTGCCACTTATTTAATGAGTGCTGCCAGACAAGAACGTAAAGAAGATATTTCTAGTTTTGTTAAGTTTGTCAATGATCAACGAGATGAAGACTCAATAGATCAAAAGTTACGCTTTCAGAAACTTGAATATGCATTGCTGTCGCAATCAATTAAAAACAAATTAAACAACCCTACGCTGCAAAAGGCGAATTATGAACAACAACCGATGCAGGAAAAATAATATGAAGATAATTAACAACACGGTACTGCCTCTAGCATTTGCTTGTACACTAGTTTCAAATAGCGTTAATGCTATGGATTTTGATAACTTACATCAACAACTCGATATTATGAGCGATATTATTAAGAGCACAATTAAAAGACAAAGTAATAATCAAGGACCTCGACTTACTCGAATTGACAGTCATTATTTAGCTGGTCAGGGGGTTGTTTTTAATTTGAATGTATCTCGGGTTTTTTATTATGGCCACAATAACAACATACCCGTTATGCCTGTAGCTCCTGTAGCTCCTCGAGCACCCCAAGGGCTAGAAGGGGAAGAGCTATTTGGTGAAAATTTCGAAATAGTTATTGAAGAGGCGATGGAAGAAGCAGCGATAGCTATTGAAATTGTTAATGAAAACATGCGCTTTGATGTTGAAGAGCAACGCGAATTGAGAGAGCAGGAGCGAGAGCTTGCATATGAATTAAGGGATTTAGCTCGTGCAGAACGCGATCTGAATTATGAAAAACTGCATTTAGATAATGATGAAAAAGCCGAAAATCAAAAAGAGCTGGGAGAACTTGAAGAACGTAAAGCTGCTATTGAGCAAGCGAAATTAAACGCTCAAAAGCGTGCCGATGAACATCAGAGAAAAATCGAAAAAATACAAGCGGACAAAGCTAAACAGCAGCAAGCCTACTATACAAAACTTGAAACCACAGTTAGCGAAGTATTGTGTAATTATGGCGGCGGCTTGAAAGCGTTACCTGATTCTGAATATATCTCTATGATAATTAAAGGTGCAGGAGCGACAGTTGAAGGGCGAATTAAGGATAAAGTACTGGTATTTAACAAGTTAGATGTTAAAAACTGCGTACTTGAAAGAATAACTGCGCCAACTTTATTAGGTAAAGCGAATGGCTATCAGTTCTAATCGACCGTGCTACGCAGGGGGATAGGCCACTTCGTGACAATTTAACCTTGAAATAAAATAAAGGCCTGTATTTAATAATACAGGCCTTTTATATGTAATTTGTTCAAAACAAAACTAGAAACTATTGACCCATAGGTACGTTAAAGTTTTCACCTATTTCAAAATCACCTTCAGCCTTAGTGAGTAAGTCACCATCAAAGCTTAATACCAGTTTTTTACGTTTATTAAAGGCTTCGTCTTTGCCTGATAGAAACTCATAAACATAATACCAAGTGTCACTATTAAAACTGTCTTTTATTACCGGGTTACCAAGTACGTATTTTACTTGTTCTTTGGTCATGCCTACTTGTAATTTGTCAATTTGTTTTTGTTCTAAGTAATTACCTTGAGCCACGTCTATTTTGTATACACAGCCCGAAACTAAGCATAATGCTAAGCTTAAAATTATTGCGCGAGATAACATCTATTATTTATTCCTATCTTTCCTGAGCAAGGATAATAACCAAGGCAGTTAAGAGATTAAAGGTTTTTGTCATTTATTTGCAAAAATTATTATTATTGCTGTTTATATTGAGTAACTATCCTGCTAAAAGTTCCTTAGCATTAGCCAAACTGGTTTTTGTTATTTCATCCCCTGCTAATAATCGGGCAATCTCATTCTCTCTTGCATCAAGGGTTAGCTCTGTAACGCTGGTTTGAGTATTTTTACCGTCGGTAAGTTTTGCAACGAACATCTGCTGATGGCCTTTACTCGCCACTTGCGGCAGGTGGGTAACGCAAATAACTTGCGTAGATTCACCAAGTTTATTCAACTGCTGGCCTACTTTGGCCGCCGTTGGACCACTAATACCAACATCAACTTCATCAAAAATAAGAGTAGGGGTAACAACCTTTTCAGCAAGAATCACCTGAATAGCAAGACTGATCCTTGATAACTCTCCACCAGAGGCTACTTTAGCTAAAGGTTCTACCGGTTGTCCTGGATTCATACTTACCAAAAATTCAATATCATCACTGCCATGTGCGGTTGGCTCTAATATGTCTTTTTCAGTCACGTCGAGTTTAAATATTGCATCAGGCATATTCAATTGTCGAATTGACTTAGTGATTGCTTTTTCGAGCTTAGTTGCGGCTTTAATTCTGCTTGTTCTCAGCTTGCAGGCAAGCTCTTTGTATGCAACTAAACAATTCTCCATTTCATCATGAATGTGCTCTAATCGTGAATCATCTGATGCTATTGCATTGAGCTCCTTGCAAATGTTTTGATGAAAATCAACTAGATTTTCAGGTGCAACTTTGTGCTTCCTGGCCAAATCAATTGCAGTTGAATAGCGCTCTTCGATTAGAGCAAATGTTTGTGGGTCTAAATCAATACTTTGTTGGTAGTCAACCAGATCGTGACTGGCTTCTTCAAATTGAATTCTTGCCTCATTTACTAATGTCGCTATTGATTTAACGCTTGAATCAAGTTCTGCAAGTTGATTTAAGTGTTCGGTTGCTTTTTGTAATTTATCTAGAAGATTGAATTGCTCATCAGCAGATATTTCTTGTACGCATTGCTCAGATAACAAGAGTAATTGTTGGGCGTTACTATTACGCTTAAAGTCTGCTTCTAGCTGAGTGAATTCATGTTCTTGTAGAGCAAACTCATCTAGCTCTTTGACTTGATACTGCAACAATTGTTGCTGAGCAAGACGCTGCTGTTTATTTTGCTGCAGAATTTGTAGCTCACTTTTTAGCGAGTGCCACTGATTTTGGTAAAACTTAAGATCAGTTAACAGCTCTTGATGGTTGGCATAATCATCTAATAGTCGACGTTGCTCCAGGTTTTTCATTATTAACTGATGATCGTGTTGGCCATGAATGTTTAAAAGATATTGACCAAGATCTTTCAATTGCGCTAAAGGGACAGGACTGCCATTAATGTATGCTTTTGAACGGCCTTCTGCGCTTATAACTCGTCTGACAATACATTCATTATCTTGTTGTAGATCATGGGCAGACAGCCACTTTGATGCTTTTGGAATATCGGCGATCTCAAAAGTCGCGGTGAGTTCAGCTTTATTGCTGCCAGGTCTAACCGTATTCGCTAATGCTCTACTACCTAAACATAACCCTAATGCATCGATGGCAATTGATTTACCTGCACCGGTTTCGCCGGTTATTGTAGTCATGCCTTTTTGCCAATCTATTTCTACAAAGCTGACAATGGCGAAGTTTTTTATGGCTAAATTTAATAACATAGTTGCACTCAATTAGTTATTACCAAGAGGTAAAAATAAACACTGTTAATATATACAGTAAAATTAACAGTGTTTATTTTTGAATGCAAGTTTATTTTACCTTCAGGGATGAAGGTATGCCGAACTACCAAGGACGGTATAAGTTCGGCGAGCTCTCAGGGATGAAGGTATGCCGAACTACCAAGGACGGTATAAGTTCGGCGAGCTCTCAGGGATGAAGGTATGCCAATCGGCTTATTATAGATTTCGGTGAATTGTATTTGTCGTTAATAAACTTTATTACCCCAACTCAATTTTGTTCTTAATACATTGAAGTAGTCATGATCTAGTGGGTGAACCAAACGGAGTGTGTATTTACATTTTTTGATTCGTATTTCGTCGCCTGGCATAACGGCTAAAATCACATGACCATCACAACTTACTTGTAATTCTTCATGATTATTTGTGGCTACAACCAGTTTTATTTCACTGTCGCCATCGACCACAATTGGACGAGAGCTTAGCGTATGCGGAAACATTGGCACTAACGAAAGGGCATTTAAGTTTGGTGTCATAATAGGACCACCGGCCGACATAGAATAAGCTGTTGACCCTGTTGGCGTAGACACAATAATTCCGTCAGAGCGCTGTGAAAACATGAATACATCATCTAAATAAACCGCAAACTCCATCATACTGGCAACTTTACCTGGATGAAGTACAGCTTCATTCATAGCACTATTAGAGCTTTTTAGCTGACCATGGCGATAGACTTCTGCTTGAATTAAAAATCGTTGTTCTGTTTTTGAGTGACCATCTAAAATAGCTTCAAGAGGCTCAATCAAGTTATCAGGCGATAAATCTGTTAAAAAACCTAAGTTGCCGCGGTTAACACCAAGCACAGCAATGTCATAACTTGATAAAACTCGGGCAGCACCTAGCATATAGCCATCGCCACCGACAACAATTGCCAAATCAGCCTGCTTGCCAATTTCAACAATATCAAAGGTATGAATGTCTTCTTTATTTAGTTTGTTGGCCACGGCTGTTTCTATCATGACTTGGTAGTTATTACCTTCCAAATAATGATGAAGCGCTGCAATAGTTGCTAAGGCTCCTTCATGCTCGGGTTTACCGATAAGGCCTATTGTTTTATACATTTTAGTCATTTAAATCGTGCTAATTTATTGTTTATTATGGCAGTTTTACCGACATTTTTCCTATTGTAAAGAGCACATATGCTAAATAGTTAAAAAATCTCCTTGAAACCTTTAATAAAGCCCCCATAATTATCACAATTATGAATTAAAAAGTCCGGTTTAGGACGAAATGATATTGTGGAGTTATCGATGACTACTGAGTCAACAAATACTGATAAAGATGTTTCAGCAAGTGAAGCTGAATTGAATGCAACTGAAGAGCAAACGGTTGAACAAAGTGATATAGAGCAAACTGAAACGGTTGAAGACGAAGTGGTTGTAGAATTAACTGCAGAGCAACAAAAAATTGCTGAACTTGAACAAGCGTTAGCAGCTGCACAAATGACTGTTGCTGATCAAAAAGACTCTGTTATTCGAGCTAAAGCTGAAGTAGACAACATTCGTCGTCGCAGTGCGCAAGAAGTGGATAAAGCGAAAAAATTTGCTTTGGAAAAGTTTGCCGGTGAAATGCTAAACGTAGTTGATAACCTTGAACGTGGTTTAGCAACAATTGATGCTGAAGCAGAAGAGCAAAAATCTGTATTTGAAGGGGTAAATTTAACCCTGCAAGGTTTGTCCTCAGGCCTCGAAAAGTTTGGTGTTAAATCGGTCGATCCAAAAGATCAACCTTTTAACCCTGAATTACATCAAGCCATGTCGATGCAAGAAGTTGAAGGTGTTCAGCCAAATACTGTTATTGCAGTAATGCAAAAAGGCTATGAACTGAACGGCCGTCTTATTCGTCCTGCGATGGTTATGGTTTCAAAATAAACCTAATACCAATCTGCATAAATATATGGTCAACTCAGTGATTATCAAACGCTCGAGAGTAATCAAAATTTGAAGTAAATAGTTATTCTATATTCTTGAAGTTTTGGGCCGTTATCGTGGGTTTGATAAGCATCCAAAGGGCGATTGTTCTTTATGTAGAATGGTATAACACTGAATTCACCATAAAAGAGCAAGCTAGTCTTGCTCTTTTTTTTACTTCAAGGAAGAAGGAATGCAAACTGCCATGGACCGCTCAAACGCGTCCATGCGAACACGGCATTCAATACATCCTATATCTCATGGCAATAAGTTTGTAACTCATTAGATTGATTGATCAAAAAGTCTATTTGTTGTTGTAAAACTCTGCTTTGTAAAATTAATTGGCTATGTGTTTTTACTCTAGCTAATAATATTTTGGGGATGATAGGCTTAGTTATGTAATCTACCGCTCCGATCTCTAGCCCTCTAACGACGTCCTTTACACTTGCTAACGCGGTAGTAAAAATTACTCTTATATTTTGAGTCAGTGGATTTGATTTTAGTTGTTTACAAAATGTTAAACCATCAATTTCGGGCATCATTATATCGAGCAAAATTATATCGGGTGGATTATTTGAAAGGCAAATTTTCATCTAAGAATTAGCATTGTTAGCTGCCTTCACCTTAAATTTACCTTTAAGTGTACCAGTAACGATTTCAATATTTGAGGGTATATCATCAGCAATAAGTATTTGTATATCTTCAAGCCTGGCTACGTTTTTAAAATGATGGTTTATTGCAGACTTTGCTAGTTGCTGTTTATGGTTTCTTACTGGAAATTCAATGGCATTTATCAATCTTTCTTCAATGAGTGAAGATGTCAGTGGCAGTACAATGTACTCAGTTATACCAAGCCTGATTAATTAAATTTGGCGCAATAATATTTAAGATCACAACTATAGGTAATTTAAAGAGGTTCTTATTGGATCTAATGTGGCTAATCAATAGCTTGATATATTCATCGTTATTGTTTTGCCAATAACAAATTACCAAATCATATTGCTTAGCTTTTAAATAATTTTGACTTTGTGCTAATGAGTCAGCCAAATTACTACTAAAATCAAAGTTTGCGATATACTGCACAGTATTATCGTATTCTCCATTAGCAAAATTAACCAATAGTACTGATTTTCCTTGTAAAATTTCAATAGAACTTTCCTGCATATTTCCCTTAATAAAGTCGCAATTTTCAATACTCTTTATATACTAGATTAAAAGTCGTATAAAAATTCGTAAAAATGTATTCTTTTAAAAAAATATTTTTCAGCTCACTTTGTTTACTTTTACAAATTGTTTGCCTTGAAATTAATGCACAAGAGTTATCTGCTGATTTAAAAGCATGGGCAGAGAAAAATCCTGTTATCTCAATTGCAATCGATTCGAGTCTTGCTCCTTTGGACTATCTTGATGAAAATGATAAAGCCACAGGGATCGGAGCACTGTACCGGAATGAATTAAATAAAATCCTGCCGGTAAAGTTAGAGGTGACTTCCGCCTTAACATTTTCTGAAGTACTTAGTGAAGTGCAAACCCACCAAGTAGATGCATTATCTTTGTGTTCCTATACAGAGTCGAGAGCAGGAACGGTTCTGTTTTCTAAGCCAATCCTTTCCAGGGCGTCAATTTTAGTGGTAAGTAAAAGCTCTACCATTAAAACTATTTCCGACATATCCAAAAATAATACAATCGGTGTAGTAAAAGGCTTTGTGAATTTAGAGCACGCGATTGCTTTGGTTGGCCACAATAATTCAATTCAAGTCGATAATTTAAACTTTGGTTTAGAGCAAGTTCATACCGGGGAGTTGGATGCTTTTATTACTTCTTCCGTAGGTTTAATTTATGCTGAAAAAGATCAGGTAGAAGACAGGTTTCATACAATACCTTTAAATCATCTAAGGGCCTTTGACTTAGGATTTTGTATTGATACCAATAAACCGGAACTGCAAGCAATATTAAACTGGGGAATTGATCAATTAGGCAATGATGCTTGGCAGAATATTAGCTACGATTGGACAAATTCATTAAAAAAGCAACCACTAGCTTCTGAAGCTTTTAGTATAGACTATCAATTTTATCTATTTATATTGGCAGGTATTTTAGCGTTAATATTTATGGTTATTGAAGGTCGAAAATATGCAGATGAAATAGCGATTAAATTCGGTACCGAACGCTTTAAAGCAATTTATATAATGGTTGTTGTACTTATTTTATCTATATTAATCATAGCAGCAACTTGGTATTTACAGGATTTTAAAAAGCAATCATCAGCCAAAGTAGAACAAATATTAGATTTAAGTCAAGATCGAATTTCTAATGATTTAAATAATTGGTATAACTCACGACTTTTACTGGTAAAGCAGGTTAGTAGGTTACCTTTATTTAAGCAACAAGTTGAAGCATTAGTAACAGCTAAAAACAGTAATGATACTAATGAAATTAGCAATGTCAGAGATAGTTTACATCAATTCTTTGCGCAACGACCCTCAACAACATTAAATGCCCGTGGATACAATATAATATCCACGTCAGGAGTTAATTTACTTAATCATATTAATGAACTTACTGGTCAACAAAATGCAATCACTCAACAGCGTATTGATATATTTAAACAAGTCCTCAATGGTGAAACAAAATTTATACCGGCGGTAAAACCCCACCTAACTTCGTCATCGGAAGAAAATCGCGAAAGTTTTATTTATATAGCTAGTCCTGTCTTTGATAGTGACGGTAATATTATCGCTGTATTCGCCTTAAATTTTGATCCGCTAAAAAGTTTTACTTCAATTTTTACCCAATTAAAAAAAGGTGAAACATTTGATGCTGTAGCTATAGATGTTAATGGTCAATTAGTTTCCGGTAGTCGATTTCAAAAAGCACTAATAAAAACAAAGAAAATATCGATAAAACAATCAGCCATATTAAACGTATCTTTACCAGATACACAAAATAACCAGATTGTACAAAGTACAATATTAGGCATTGGTGGGAAGAGCTTTTCAGGTTATCTAAATTATCGAAACAAATTGGTTGTTGGGACTTGGAAGTGGCATAAGTTATTTAATATCACTACCGTAGTTGAATTAGATTTTGAGGAGTTTGAAGAAGAATATATACAGTTAAGAGATGTTCTGTTTAGCATTTTATCGGTTACAATTTTTATTCTCATCGCCTTGTCATCTTTCATGTTTATTATTTCACGACGAGCAAACGAAATTAACAATCGTTCAAAAGCTGAACTAGAAAACTTGGTTGCTCATCGAACTGAAGAGTTAGCAAATTCTGAGCGTAAAAACCGTTCGGTATTAAGCTCTGTTGCCGATGGTATTTTTGGTATTGATAAACAAGGGAATTGTGTATTTTTTAATGAGTCGGCTTGTACTCTATTAGGCTTTACTGAAGCGGAAGCTATTGGACAAAACTACTTAAATTTGTTTAACCATACAAATGCCGATGGCTCTGAAAATACGATTGAAACGAGCATCATTGCCAATGCAATTAAAACTCAAAAAACTATTCGAGTTTCTAACAATGTATTTTGGCATAAGGACGGTGAAAAGATTTTTGTTGGATACTCAGTGGCGCCGATCACGTCAACGGATGATGGCTTGGTTGCCGTCGTAGCTTTTAGTGATATAAGTGATAGGTTGAAAGAACGGGAAAGAATTGACAGTCTGTTAGAGACTGCGCCAATTACTATGTTGGTAGTAAATCAGAGCGATTTGATTGTACAGGCCAATGCAACAACTCAGCGGATGTTAGGTTTTACGCCAAATGAATTAGTTGGTCAGCCATTATCAACGCTTGTGCCTGAGCACCGGCGAGCAGAGCACCATTCTTTCACATTGGATTATTGGAAAGATCCTGTGATCCACCGCAGTGGGATTGATGACGGTGCTCTTGACTTGCTGACTAAAAATGGTGGGAGCATTGAAGTCGAGTCGGTTTATACGCCAATTAACATTGCCGAAGAACAACTTTTAATTATTTCCATTCGTGATATTACCCAAGAGAACTTGGCGAAAAAAGCCTTAGTTGCAGCGAAACAATTGAGTGATGAAGCGAGCAAAGCCAAATCAGACTTTTTAGCCAATATGAGTCATGAAATCCGAACGCCAATGAATGCGATTATTGGTATGTCACATCTAGCTTTAGAATATGATTTAGACAATAAGCCAAGAAATTACATTCAAAAAGTACATAAAGCTGCTGAATCATTACTTGGTATTATTAATGATATTCTCGATTTTTCAAAAATTGAGGCTGGTAAGCTAGATTTAGAACGAATTGATTTTCACCTAGAAGATGTTATGCACGACCTGGCTAATATTATTGGCTTGCAAACCCATGAAAAAGGCTTGGAATTATTATTTAATATCGCCCCCGATATACCAATATATTTAACCGGTGATCCGCTTCGTTTAAATCAAATATTAATTAATCTTGCTAGCAATGCGGCAAAATTTACCGAGCAAGGGCAGATTGTTATTTCAATCAAGCTGGTAGAGCTTGAATCTAAACAAGTTAAATTAAGATTTGCCATACAAGATTCCGGTATAGGTATGAGCGAAGAACAATTACAAAAACTGTTTAAGTCATTTTCACAAGCCGACTCATCAACCACTCGTAAATACGGCGGCACTGGCTTAGGTCTTACTATTTGTAAAAAATTAGTCACTCTTATGGGCGGAGATATCTGGGTTGAAAGTAATGTAGGTAAAGGAAGTTGCTTCTTTTTTGATGTCTGCTTAGAACTACCTAAAGGTCAGGTGGAACAAAAATTTACTGAGCAACAAATGCAAATGTTGGCCAATAAAAATGTTCTCATAGTCGACGATAATCCAATGGCACTGGAAGTACTGCAAGCAATAATGAAATCATTTAAGTGTAATGTCATTACTGCAACAAATGGTCTTGAAGCTATTGCTGTTGCGCAAGCATTTGACAGTGAATTCGACTTTGCCTTAATAGATTGGAAAATGCCGGGCATAGACGGTATTAAAACTATTGAAAAATTAAAAACACTAGTGTCAGATAAAACCAAAAATTTTATTATGGTTACCGCTCATGGCCGAGAAGAAATAAAACGCTATGCCCAAGATGTTGGTAGCGACTTTATTGATAGCTTTATAGCAAAACCAGTAACAGCCTCATCTGTATTTGATGAAATGATGCACTTAATGGGGCAGTCATTTATCGAAACCAATCGTACGTTGAAAAGAACAAATGAATTACGCCAAGATCAACAGTCCTTAGCGGGGGCAAAAATTTTGTTAGTTGAAGACAATGAATTAAATCAGGAACTTGCGATGGAATTGTTAAAGCAAGCAGATATCATAGTTGATCTTGCTGAAAATGGTGAACAAGCGGTGAATATGGCTAATGAGCAAACTTATGATGGTATTTTAATGGATCTGCAAATGCCAATTATGGATGGTTACACGGCTACCGGAATTATTCGCCAGGAATACCCTAAACTTCCTATATTAGCGATGACTGCAAATGCTATGGCTGGAGATAAAGAAAAAGTAGTTGCTGCAGGCATGAATGATCATATTGCCAAACCCATTAATGTTGGTGAAATGTTTGCCATTATGAATAAATGGATAAAGCCAAGTGGACTGTCTGTAACTCAAAAGCAAGGCATAGCTGAGCAAGTCAAACAAATTGCTAATATAGAAAAACCAGTTGTTACTGATATTACACTAGTTAGCTTTAGCCATATAAATATTAGTTCCGGCCTTGCTATATGTAATGGTAATGCAGAACTATATACCCGCTTATTGAAGAAATTCACCTCTAATCAAAGCTCATTTTATTTAAGCTTTAATGAAGCATGGTCTGAGAATCAAATAAAAGATGCCACGTTAATTGCGCATACATTAAAAGGTGCTGCCGCAAATATCGGAGCTAAAGTCTTACACCAGCAAGCTGGTGAGTTAGAAAGCGCTTGCGTCAATGAGGAAGAAACTGAAGTCATTAGTAGCGAATTTCAATTATGTAGTCAAAAGTTACAGCTAGTAATGACTGAGTTAAATGAATTTTTTGAAAAACAAGACTCCTTAGAAAATGGCGCTACACTTAATAAAGATGAACCTCTATTTGATTTACACGCTTTATTGCCTAAGTTAATCGAGTTATTAGCTCTTGTTAATGAGTTTGATGCTGATGCAAGCGAATTGGCGGAACATATTATGAAGGAGATCGCTGCGAAAGATATAAAGCAAAACTTTAAAGTAGTATTAAAAGCTATTGAATCATACGACTTTGATCAAGCGACTGTGCAATTAGTACAGTTTTTAGATAAACATAATTTGGAATATTAAATGAGCGAACAATTCACGGTATTAATTGTTGATGACAACGCCGATAATATTGACGTGTTAAATGGAATTTTACGACCATTTTATAAAGTTAAAGCTGCGCTAAATGGTGAGTTGGCATTAAAGATTGCTAATGGTAAGCAAAAACCCGATCTTATTTTACTCGATGTAATGATGCCGAAAATGGATGGCCATGAAGTGTGTCGACGCTTAAAAGCTAGCCCGGTAACCTCAGATATCCCAGTAATTTTTGTCACCGCTAAAACTGAAATCGCCGATGAACAAAGTGGCTTTGCTTTAGGAGCTGTTGATTATATTACCAAGCCGGTTAGTGTGCCTATTGTTCAAGCCCGGGTAAAAACTCAACTAGCGTTGTATGATCAACAACGAGAACTAGAAAATAAAGTTAAAGAAAGAACCAAAGAATTAGAAAATACCCGAGCTCAAATCATTAGGCGATTAGGTAGAGCGGCTGAATTCAAAGATAATGAAACCGGTATGCATGTAATTAGGATGAGTTGCTATGCAAAGTTTTTGGCTGTTGAAATTAATGCAAATAGTGAATGGGCTGAATTACTGTCTAACGCGGCGCCAATGCATGATATTGGAAAAATAGGTATTCCAGATCATATTTTGCTAAAGCCTGAGAAACTTAATGATGAAGAATGGCTAGAAATGCAGCGCCACGTTGAATATGGAGTAGAAATCTTAGGTAACCATGATTCACCGTTATTATCTCTTGCAGTTGAGGTTTGTGCCTATCATCATGAAAAGTTTGATGGTAGTGGTTATCCAAACCAACTTAAAGGTAAGGATATTCCACTAAGTGCTCGGATAGTCGCAATTGCTGATGTTTTTGATGCGCTAACTTCTGAGCGCCCATATAAAAAGGCATGGAGCATTGAACAGGCTTTTGCTTTCATTGATGAGCAGTCAGGAAAACATTTCGATCCAGACTTAATCGCACCGTTTAAAAATTGTTTAGAGCAAATCAAACAAGTAATGTGCGAATATGCTGATGAACATGAACGTGCCACTTTTGGTAATGTGTAGTGGAGTATCAAGTGTTATTACCGCTTTAATTAACTATTTTTACAAAAAAGTTCATTTTTTTTAATTTTTTTTATTTTTTCTATTGAAAAATAATTACACCCACCCCACTTATTGAATATCAAAGAATTATCTGAAATATTTTAAGTGGAGATCCTCAAATGGGCAAAATTATTGGTATTGACCTTGGGACAACAAACTCATGTGTTGCTGTATTAGACGGCGATAGCGTACGTGTTATTGAAAATGCAGAAGGCGATCGTACAACTCCTTCTATCATCGCATACACTGCGGAAGGCGAAACGTTAGTTGGTCAACCAGCAAAACGTCAATCAGTAACGAACCCAACGAATACATTATTCGCTATCAAGCGTTTAATTGGTCGTCGTTTTGAAGACAAAGAAGTTCAACGTGACATCTCGATCATGCCATTTGGTATTGTTAAAGCTGACAATGGTGATGCTTGGGTTGAAGCAAAAGGCGAGAAAGTAGCGCCACCACAAATTTCTGCTGAAGTTATCGCAAAAATGAAAAAGACTGCGGAAGACTTCCTAGGTGAATCAGTAACTGAAGCTGTTATCACTGTTCCTGCATATTTTAACGATTCACAACGTCAAGCAACTAAAGATGCTGGTCGTATTGCTGGTCTTGATGTAAAACGTATCATCAACGAGCCAACTGCTGCTGCACTAGCTTACGGCATGGACAAGCAAGAAGGCGATCGCGTAGTTGCTGTATATGACTTAGGTGGTGGTACATTCGATATCTCCATTATTGAAATTGATGAAGTTGAAGGCGAGCACACGTTTGAAGTTCTAGCGACTAACGGTGACACACACTTAGGTGGTGAAGATTTCGATAACCGTTTAATCAATTACCTGGTAGCTGAATTCAAGAAAGATCAAGGCATGGATTTAACAACCGATCCACTAGCGATGCAACGTTTGAAAGAAGCGGCTGAAAAAGCTAAGTGTGAGTTATCTTCGGCACAACAAACTGATGTTAACTTACCTTACATCACAGCTGATGCTTCTGGTCCTAAGCACATGAACATTAAAGTCACTCGCGCTAAATTAGAGTCACTTGTTGAAGATATGGTTAAAGCGACATTAGAGCCGTTAAAAATAGCGCTAGCTGATGCTGACTTATCAACGTCTGATATCACCGATGTGATTATGGTTGGTGGTCAAACACGTATGCCTATGGTGCAAGAAGCGGTTACTAACTTCTTCGGCAAAGAGCCACGTAAAGATGTTAACCCTGATGAAGCTGTTGCATCTGGTGCTGCAGTTCAAGCCGGTGTTTTATCTGGTGATGTTACAGACGTGCTTCTACTTGACGTTACTCCATTATCTCTTGGTATTGAGACTATGGGCGGCGTGATGACTAAAGTTATCGATAAGAATACAACTATTCCAACTAAACAGTCACAAACGTTCTCAACAGCTGAAGATAACCAATCTGCTGTAACAGTACACGTTGTACAGGGTGAACGTAAGCAAGCATCACTAAACAAATCTTTAGGTCAATTTAACCTTGAAGGTATTGACGCAGCGCCTCGTGGTACACCACAAATCGAAGTTACTTTTGATATCGATGCTGATGGTATCTTGCACGTAACGGCGAAAGATAAAAATACTGGTAAAGAACAAAAAATCACTATCAAAGCATCATCTGGTTTATCTGACGATGAAGTAGAGCAAATGGTACGTGATGCTGAAGCTAACGCTGACGCTGACGCTAAGTTTGAAGAGCTAGTTACTGCTCGTAACCAAGCTGACGGTATGGTTCATGCTACTCGTACGCAAATTACTGAAGCTGGTGATGATTTACCAACTGAAGACAAAGACAAAATTGAAGCTGCATTAACCGAACTTGAAGAAGCTCTTAAAGGCGACGACAAAGAAGCTATTGATGCAAAATCTCAAGCAGTAATTGAAGCGTCTGCAAAACTTATGGAAATTGCTCAAGCTAAAGCACAAGCTCAAGGCGGCGCAGCTCCTGAAGGTCAAGAGCCACAAGCTCAACCTGCAGACGATGTAGTAGATGCTGAGTTTGAAGAAGTAAAAGAAGACAAAAAATAATAACTAACTAAGTACACCTTAGGTTAGATATTTAATAAAGCGCTGCAGAGACTTAGTCATGCCAGCGCTTTATTGTTTAAAACGAAAAAGTTGAAATAAAGATTATTATGTCAAAACGTGATTATTATGAAGTTCTTGGTTTGTCGCAAGACGCTGGTGAACGTGAAATAAAAAAAGCTTACAAACGCCTTGCAATGAAATTTCATCCTGACCGCACCAAAGGTGACAAGGATAAAGAAGAGCAATTTAAAGAAGTAAAAGAAGCTTACGAAATTTTAAATGATGATCAAAAGCGTGCTGCTTATGATCAATACGGCCATGCAGCTTTCGAGCAAGGTGGTCACGGAGGCGGCGGTGGCTTTGGTGGCGGTGGCTTTGGGCAAGACTTTGGTGATATCTTTGGCGATATTTTTGGCGGCGGTGGCGGCCGAGGTCGTCAACAACGTCAACAGCGTGGTTCAGATTTACGCTACAACTTAGACCTAAGCCTTGAAGAAGCCGTTAAAGGTAAAACCGTAGAGCTTAAAGTACCAACTTATGTGAACTGTGATCCTTGTAAAGGTAGCGGAGCTAAAAAAGGCACTTCAGCAAGTACTTGTCAAACTTGTCATGGCCATGGCCAAGTACAAATGCGCCAAGGTTTATTTGCGGTACAGCAAACCTGTCCAACGTGTTCTGGTCGCGGTAAGGTGATTAAAGAGCCATGTACATCGTGTCGTGGTCAAGGCCGAGTTGAGAAAACCAAAACATTATCAGCTAAAGTTCCAGCAGGGGTTGATACTGGCGATAGAATTCGTTTATCTGGTGAGGGTGAAGCCGGTGAAATGGGCGCACCAGCAGGTGATTTATATGTTCAGGTTAATGTGCGTGATCATGATATCTTTGTTCGTGATGAAAATAACTTGTACTGTGAAGTACCAATCAGTTTTACTACAGCTGCGCTTGGTGGTGAAATTCAAGTGCCCACACTAGACGGTAAAGTAAAACTGAAAATACCTAGCGAAACTCAAACCGGAAAAATGTTCCGCATGCGTGGTAAAGGTGTTAAATCAGTGCGCAGTTCAATTACTGGCGACTTAATGTGTAAAGTTGTAATAGAAACGCCGGTAAACTTGAAAACTGAACAAAAAGAGTTACTTGAACAACTACAAGCGAGTATGGGTGAAGGTAAAGACGCCGCTCACTTTCGTCCGAAAGAGCAAGGTTTCTTTGATGGCGTAAAAAAATTCTTTGATGGTTTAAAGTAATAAGTTAATGAAAACTGGTAATCGAAAGGCTGCAATTTTTTGCAGCCTTTTTTGTTTGAATAATGTCTGGATAATTATCCTTTTCAAGGATAATGTTAGTTTAAAGTCGGCCCACCTCAAGGCTAGTTTAGGTCTGGCTGATGTGAGCCTTGAATAGCGTGAATTGATTCGTCAGTTTTGGTAAAAAATTACTCGTTAGATGAGTATTTTAGACTATAATAGTAATACTTAATTTTAGGAGTTAACAGAATGGTTTCTATTAAAAAATTCTTCGTTTTAATATTTTTTATGGCTGTTACTGGTCCGGCACTATCTGGTTATGATGAAGCTTTAGATTTGATCAATAGAGGCGAATTTATTGAGGCTGTAGAAGAGTTAAAGCCACTCGTTGAATTAGGCTACCCACCTGCGCTGTACCACCAGGCAGCTCTTTATGAAAATGGTCAAGGTGTTAAAAGAGATCAGGTTAAAGCGTTTGAATTATACACGCGAGCTGCCAATCGAGGTATAGCTGAAGCTCAGTTTTCCTTGGCGCAAATGTACCTTGAAGGTAGGGGGTGCACAAAAGACACAACACAAGGATTTGAATATACTCGTAGAGCGGCTGATAAAGGTTTAGCTGCTGCTCAATATAATTTAGCTGTAATGTATCAAAAAGGTGAGGTTACAACTCAGAGTTATCGCAATGCGGCAATTTGGTATGAAGATGCAGCAATGCAAAATTATGCCTTAGCTCAATTTAATTTGGCATTGTTATATTTTGATGGCCTAGGTGTTACCAAAAATATGGAGATGTCTTATATTTGGAATAGAGTTGCTGCATTTAATGGTTATGAGCCGGCAGAGAAAAGTATGAACTTGGATTCTAAAAAGCTCTCTAGAGAGCAAATCAAAAGTGCTCGAGAGCGTGCCGATGAATTGTATTTAAAAATAACACCTGATGAGAAAGATTATAAACCATTTAGCTTTGACGGTTAAATCGTTAGGGTCTAAAAACTAGGGTCAGAGTCAAGTTACTTTTCAATAACTTGACTCTGACCCTCTGGTTTACTTAACTGAAATTAGGTATTGCCGCGCTTCTACTATGCTCAAAAACGAGTGCTGTTTCCACATTAGTAACCTCATCACGCGAGGTTATCGCTTCAAACACAAAACGTCGTAAATGTTCAGTATCTTTAACCGACATATGGATGTAAAAATCAAATGCTCCGCCCATATGAAACATACTGACAATTTCAGGTAAAGGTAAAAGCTCATCGCGCAATGAATTTACAATTTGCTCTGAGTAGGGTTGTAATTGAATCGCTGCCATCGCCTGGATATTACCACCTATGGTATTGTAATTTACGTCGATAAATGAGCCCTTGATCACTCCCGCTGTTTTTAATCGCTTAACTCGCTCTAAACAGGTTGACGGGGCTATGCCAATTGCTGCAGCCAGATCTTTGTTGGTGATGTCCGCATCTTTGAATAACAAGGTTAATATTTGCAAGTCGACATCATCAAGCTTCTTCATCATTGGTTCTCTGTTCGTGGTTTTTATAGTTGAAGTACTATATCGTAAAGTAGCTATTAGATCAGGTTAAATAACAATTAATTGTACTGATTTACGCTGTAAGGTTTTATTGTTAAAATGCGAGCAATTTACTGATATTAATAACTTCCATGACGCACAATTATCAAGACTTAATCAACATCTTTGCAACACAATTCTCCCTCACAGAGAATACTTGCTTAGTAAAAGGTGATGATGAACCTATCTATCTACCGGCAGATGAACGCAATAACCAGCACAGGGTTATATTTGCTCATGGGTTTTATGCGAGTGCATTTCATGAAATATCACATTGGTGTATTGCTGGTAAAGAGCGACGCTTACTAGAAGATTTTGGTTACTGGTATGCGCCTGATGGCCGTGATGCAGTACAACAAAAGAAATTTGAACAAGTTGAAATTAAACCACAAGCGTTAGAATGGGCTTTTTGTATTGCCTGTGGCTTTAAATTTAATGTATCTGCTGATAATTTATCTGGTATAGAAGTCGATAGATATGGTTTTCAATGTAAAGTGTTTGCGCAAGTACTGCATTACCTGGAGCATGGTTTTCCCAAAAGAGCCGGTTTATTCATTGCAGCGCTTATTGATTTTTATCAACCTGGTTTGATTTTAAGCGAAGAAATGTTTGAGTTTAATCACCCTATAGAGCCTACATGTATAAACACAGCCTTAACTATGGAAGGTGTAATTTAGTATGACACAATTTAAGTTGGGTTTTTTAGTCAACCCTATAGCAGGTATTGGTGGAAGTGTTGCGTTAAAGGGCAGTGATGGTAAAGACACTACACAAATTGCACTAGGCTTGGGGGCTCAGCCTAAAGCTAACTTACGAGCTAAATTGGCTTTAGAAATACTGCTTCCATATAAAGATAAAATTACTATTTATACTGCCAATGATGAGATGGGTGAAACTACAGCTAAAGAATTGGGCTTTAATGTTGAGCTGATTTATCACTACAGTGGTCAACAATCCAGCCCGGACGACACCGAGAACTTGGTTAAAGCACTGCAACAGCAAGGTGTCGATTTGTTATTATTTGCCGGAGGTGATGGTACTGCTCGCAATGTTTGCCACCAAGTTGATGGTTATTTTCCTGTGCTAGGAATTCCGGCAGGTTGTAAGATTCATTCTGGCGTATATGCATTAACACCAACGGCAGCTGGTAGAGTAGTAGAGCAAATGGTAAATAATGAACTGGTGTCATTTACCGATGCCGATGTAATGGATATTGACGAAAATGCATTTCGACGCGGTATTGTAAAAGCTCGGCGTTATGGTGAAATGCAAATCCCTAGTGAGTTACAATATATACAAGCGGTAAAGTCGGGAGGTAAAGAAACCGATGAAATGGTGCTAATGGATATTGCGGCGCATGTTATTGAGCTTATGGATGAAGAGCTGTTTGTGATCGGTTCTGGTTCAACAGTTGCAGCTATTATGGAAGAACTTGCTATCGATAATACGCTATTAGGTGTAGACCTACTGCAAGAGCAAGAATTATTACGTAGTGATATTATTGAAAATGAATTATTTGAATTTATAGTTGATTCAAAATTGCAGACCAAGTTGGTCGTTACAGTTATTGGTGGTCAAGGTCATATATTTGGTCGAGGTAATCAACAACTAAGTCCTCGTGTTATACGCGCTATTGGCACTGAAAATATTATTGTTGTCGCCACCAAAAGCAAACTACAAGCGCTTAATCATCGACCGTTAATTGTTGATACCGGAGATCAACAGCTAGATAAAGAACTAACCGGTTTTATTCCCGTAGTCACCGGTTTTCATGACCAAGTATTATACCCAGTCGCCAGTCCCGGCTTATAAAATAGAAGTTGAATAATGTTAACACTGATGCAAAATATAGAAAATCTTGAGCAATTATTTAGCTATTTTGATGGCCTAATTGAATTAGATTGTGATGATCAACTATTTGCAAGTAGCTACTTGCGAGGATTTTTAGAGGTCGCGGCTGTTGAATTTGGCACACTTCAACAGCCACTATCCGTTGCTTTATATAATAAAGTTGATGGGCAATTGACCGCTTCGCAAGCTGAGCTTTCAGAGCAAGATAAAATTTTTGTAAGCAACTTTTGGCAAGCACTAAAGCCTTATTTTTATTCATATGAACAGTAAATAACTGGCGAGTTAATTTTTTGATTTGATCAAATCGCGAATAACAAAACGGTTTGGTGATAAATTAAATAGCATTTCTTCATTTACCGGATAATCAAGGTTACAAATTTCGGCGGCAAGAATATCGGCAAGTAATGGTGCTGAACAAAGCCCTCTGGCTCCTAGTCCGGTTAATACATAAAGACCATTTTTTAATGGTGCAGCTTGGGTGTAATGCCAGTTCTTATCTTTACGTAAATGAGCATAGTATTGTTTGTGTAATTCAACATCAGGCAAACGGCCAACAAGGGGTAAATGATCGGGAGTACAGCAGCGTAACCTTGCTTTACTCGCTTGTACGTCCTCACTGGTCCATTGACCAATATCACCTAAACAACGCTCCAGCATCTCAATATTGTAGGTATCATCGATAGTACGTGACGATAAATCGCTATCGTCTTTATCAAATGTTGCACCTATACAATGTACATTGTCATTTACTGGTGTTAAATAACCTTTGTGACAAAGCACTGTTTTTAAATTATTAATCTTCTCATTGGTTTTCATTTGACTAACCTGACCTCGTACAATGGATAGTGGCATGTCATTTAAGGCATCAATTGCTAAGCTGTCTGCGCCAGAGCAGAGAATTAAATTTTGCACTTGTTTTTGTTCTTGCTTTTTCCCTTTTTGAGTTGTTAACAGCCACCGATCGTTATCTAGAGCTTCTACAGCTACAAATTTCCTGTTGGTTTTTACTTTAACCTTGCCGGTATCTACAGCTGCTTGCACAATTGCATTAACTAACTCGGGTGGACAAACCCAACCCGCTCTTGGCATATACAAGCCTGGGTGATTCACTTCAATACCACTAATTTCATTAACTTGTTGAGCAGTTATGCCGTGAATTAAATCTACCGGCCAGGCCTCTTTTTGGCAAAACAGGGTTTGCCTTTTTACTAATGCATTTTTATATGACACCTCAATAAGACCGTTAAATCCATGGCTAAACTGATATCCTTGCGTTAATAGCTCTTGATATAAAATCATTGAACGTTCAAAGCCCTGTTGATAAAAGTCGCTTAACGGGTCTTTATTTTGGTGCAGCAGTGGATAAACAGCGCCAATGGCATTACTCGATGCTCCTTGCGCGAGCTGTTCATCTTTACATAATAATGTGACTTGAATGCCCTTCTTTGCCAGAGCAAGAGCCGTACAAGCACTGGCTAAGCCTCCACCAATAATCGTCGCGTGTTTAGAGCTTTCAACTTTGCCCCGCACTTTAAAGCCTGTTAATGGCTTGCCCTTACGTAAGCCAATAAAGGTAGCGGTTAAAGATTGTGATTTTTCAGCTCGTTTTTCACTGCTTGCCTGCGAAGCTTCCTCATGCTCAATTTTCCTTACTTTAAACCCAACCTCTTCAAGGCCTCTTCTGACTACTCCTGCGACTGTAAACGTAGCTAAAGTGGCTCTTTTTTTTGCAATCCTGGCAAGTTGTAAAAATAAGCCTTTATTCCACATGTCAGGGTTTTTAACCGGAGAAAAACCGTCAAGGTAAAAACAATCAACCAAACCTTTGTGCTCTACCTCTAAACTGGCAAATGCTTTTGCGGAGTCAGAAAATATAACTGTTAACTCCACCTCTATATTTGTAAATGAAAACGTTTGCAGTTGCTCATTCAAATTGTATTGTGAGAGTAATTCATTACTATACTTGGCGTGCTCCGGCCATAATGCTAGAGCACTAGCAAGGTCACTCTTACTTAATGGATATTTTTCCGTGCTGATAAAGTGAAGCTTTAAGGGTGAGCCAGTTTGTTGCTTGAAATTTATGAAGCGCTCTAATGTAAGGAAAAAGTTTAAGCCTGTGCCAAAACCGGTTTCAGCGATAACAAATGTTTCCTCACCATAAGTGTGCCAAACTTGTGGAATATTATTTGCTTCGATGAACACTTGTACACTTTGTGAGCAGCCTTGGTTACTATCAAAGTAAATATCATCAAATTCTTGAGAAAATGGTGCACCATCTTCAGTAAAAATTACATTTGCTGTTTTTATTTGTACCACTAAGCAGAAACCTTGTTATTAAAGCTGAACGAAAAATAGTGCAATAACTTGCTAATTTTGTTAAATTTTAACCCTTAGTCGAGCGATTATCTACTAAAGTCTATGGTAAATCAGCGTACAAGTGTACACTGGACAGACCAGATAGAGATTTTTTCGTAGTATGATACGCACAATTAAATCAATTAACGATGGTTAAATATATGAAACGTGTAGTTATTACAGGTCTTGGTATTGTGTCTAGTATAGGTAACAATGCAAACGAAGTACTAGATTCTTTACAAAATGGCCGTTCAGGCATCAGCCGAGCTGAAAGTTTTGATGAAAATGGTTTAAAAAGCCAAGTTTGGGGACAACCTAACATTACGCCAAGTGAACACATAGATCGTAAAGTTATGCGCTTTATGGGTGATGCTGCAGGTTATGCTTATATCGCCATGCAAGAAGCAATTGATGATGCAAAATTAACCGATGAGCAAGTTTCTAATGTTCGTACAGGTTTAGTTGCTGGTTCTGGTGGTGCATCTTCAATGAACGTAATTAGTTCATCAGATACGCTTCGTGCAAAGGGAATTCGTCGTGTTGGTCCTTATGCAGTACCTAAAACTATGTCGAGTACGTGTTCTGCCTGTTTAGCGACACCATATAAAATTTTAGGTGTGAACTACTCAATCAGCTCAGCATGTGCAACATCAGCTCACTGTATTGGTCATGCTGCAGAACTAATTCAATTAGGCAAACAAGATGTTGTTTTTGCTGGCGGTGGTGAAGAAGTAGATTATTCACTAGCTATGATGTTTGATGGTATGGGCGCGTTATCTACTAAGTATAATGATACGCCTGAACTTGCTTCACGTACTTATGATGCTAACCGCGACGGTTTTGTTATCTCTGGTGGTGGCGGAATGGTTGTTGTTGAAGAACTAGAGCATGCTCTTGCTCGTGGCGCACACATTTATGCTGAAATTGTAGGTTACGGCGCAACTTCTGATGGTTACGATATGGTAGCTCCAAGTGGTGAAGGCGCAGTACGTTGTATGCAACAAGCAATGCACGGCGTAGAGGGCAAAGTAGATTACTTGAACACGCATGGTACATCAACGCCAGTAGGTGACGTGAAAGAGTTAGGTGCAATTCAAGAAGTATTTGGTCATGATTCGCCAATGATCTCTGCAACTAAAGCAATGACAGGCCATGCACTAGGTGCTGCCGGTGTTCATGAAGCTATTTACACTATGTTAATGATGGAGAACAACTTCGTCGCTCCTTCAATTAACGTTGATCAGTTAGATGAAAAAGCTGAAGGCTTAAATATCATCACTGAAAAACTTGATGCTGAAATCAACCTAGCGATGTCAAACAGCTTCGGTTTTGGTGGTACTAACGCTACGTTAGTAATGCAAAAATATAAATAAATATTAATTGTTTATTTTGAAGGGCTGGGTATATCCCGGCCCTTTTTGTTTGTAGTATTAGATACGAGATACGAGATACGAGAAACGAGAAATGAGAGACCTCCGTTCTAACCGACACACCAGTGTCGTCCCGAACTTGATTCGGGCTCTCATTTAAGATCTATATTAATTTCCTTTGCTGAGAAACAAATTTGAAAATTTTTTACGATGAAAACATTCCTTATGCCAAAGAGTTTTTCAGTGACTTTGGTGAGCTTGTGCCGTTTGCTGGTAGAGAGTTAACTGCCGAGCAGGTTAAAGAAGCCGATGTTTTACTTGTACGTTCAATTACCCAAGTAAATGAACAATTGTTGCATTTAAACACTACGCTGAAGTTTGTTGGTACCGCAACAATCGGTTTTGATCATATCGACCAAGCATATTTACAGCAAAGAGGTATTGTTTTTACCAATGCGCCTGGCTGTAATGCCATATCGGTTGCCGAATATGTCCTTAGTGCCCTAATGGTATTGGTTGAACGTTTAAACGTTAACTTAATAACTAAAACGGTTGGCATTGTTGGCGCGGGTAATACCGGAACGCGGTTATCTGAAAAGTTAGAAGCATTAGGCATTAACTATTTATTATGTGATCCGATCCTCAAAAAAGCTGGCGATAGTCGAAAATTTTGCTCATTAGATGAAATTAGAAAATGCGACATCATCTCTTTACACGTGCCAATAACAAAAAATAATAAACACAGCACTTTTCATATGTTTGATCAGTTGGTGCTAGCAGAGTTATCTAATAAACAAATATTGATAAATGCTTGTCGTGGTGAAGTAATCGACAATCAAGCGTTGTTGCAATTGAAAAAAAATAATAAAGGTCCTCATTTGGTTTTGGATGTTTGGGAAAATGAGCCCAATATATTAACTGAGTTAATACCATATTGTCAGTTAACTACCGCACACATTGCTGGTTATAGCTTAGAAGGAAAATCTCGTGGAACAGAGATGCTTTATCAGGCATTATCTAAACTACTGAATAAACCTGTAGAAATGCAGCTTGGGAAAATTTTACCTAAAGCTGAAATTACATGTAAAAATCAACTTTCTGACAACATATTAGACATTGTAAAACAAAGAATTTTTGACGTTTATGATGTGAGGCGAGATGACGAAATCTTCCGAGAACAGTTGAATATTAAATCTTTTGACTATTTACGTAAAAATTACCCTGTTAGAAGAGAGTTTAGTGCGCTAGAATTATCTGCCCAGCAATGCTGGTCAGAGACATTAAAAAACCTTGGCTTTAACGTAAAAAGTTAACGGTTAAAAATCGAAGTTAAATTAATCCAGTAAAGTGAATTGAGTAGAGAAAGAATAATGGCACAAAAATTTGATGTAGTTGTATTAGGTGCAACGGGTCTAGTTGGTAAACATATGATGGAAATTCTTGAAGAGAGAAAGTTTCCGGTAAATACCCTTTATCCATTAGCAAGTAGCCGCAGCGCCGGTGAGTTCATTGAATTTAATGGCCAAAGTGTTGAAGTACTCGATGCTGACACATTTGATTTCACTCAAGCTCAAATTGGCTTCTTCTCAGCGGGTGGCGCAACATCAGCTAAATTTGCCCCTATTGCTGCCGATGCAGGTTGTATTGTTATTGATAATACTTCTGAGTATCGTTATGACCCAGAAATTCCATTAGTGGTTCCAGAAGTTAACCCGCAAGCGTTAGCCGATTATCGTAACCGTAACATCATTGCTAACCCGAATTGTTCAACAATTCAAATGATGGTCGCGCTTAAGCCTATTTATGATGCTGTAGGCATAGACCGTATCAATGTAAGTACTTACCAATCTGTATCAGGTGCCGGTAAAGAAGCTATTGAAGAGTTAGCAAAACAATGTGCAGATTTATTATCAGGCAAGCCAGTTAAAGTCGAAGCATTTTCTCGTCAAATTGCGTTTAACTCAATTCCACAAATTGATTCATTTGAAGATAACGGTTACACCCGTGAAGAAATGAAGATGGTTTGGGAAACTAAAAAAATACTTGGCGACGAAAGCATTCTTGTAAACCCTACTGCGGTTCGAGTACCTTCGTTTTATGGCCATGGTGAAGCGTTACATATTGAAACAACACAACAAACATCTGCAGAAGAAGTTAAAGAATTACTTGCGCAAGCGCCAGGTATTGTTTTGGCTGCTAAAGATGAAGATTTCCCGACACAAGTTAGTGATGCTAGTGGTAAAGACGAGGTGTTTATTGGCCGCGTACGTGAAGATATTTCACACCCAAATGGTATCAATATGTGGATTGTTGCAGATAATGTTCGTAAAGGCGCAGCAACTAACAGTGTTCAAATTGCTGAACTGTTAATTAAAGATTATTTATAAAAACAGCTAATCTATTTATATACCCGTTACTATTCAAGATGCAGGTTTCAGAGCGCTTGAGCGATTCCAATACAAGGCGCAGTTATGTAGTAATGGTTATTCCCTTACAAATAGCTGCAACGAAGTAGTGGTGTTGCTCAAGCACTTCTTCGATGGGTTTAAAAGCAATTTATGCCGCATTATTAATTTTAACAATGGAACAACCATTCTCTAAATTTAATGCCTGCCTAAATTGCTTTTAACTCCCACTGAAATCCTGCACTTTGAATGGCAACGAGTATATAAGTAAACAGCTTTAAATAAACCAGAAATCAACTCGGAAAATATTAATAGAATCCGCGTTATTTCTGGTTTATAGTATCTGATTAAGCAGTAAAGAAATTCTAGACCTTCTTTGCTGCAATGTATAAAATTGCCTCAGAATAGGACGGATCTTTTCATGGCTGACAATAACAATAAATCGTTATTTACAACGATAATACATTCAATTTGTGTTTTGCTCATATTGACTGCCCCTATACATGCGACAGCTCAAGATGAAAACTCTGAACTGAGTGCAACCAATCAAACAACTGATACTTCTAGCCCAAACTTTGATGAAGATAATAAAGCCTCATATGGGCCAATTCTTAAATCGGATACGTTGTGGAAAATAGCCGTTGCCAATCGTCCAAATAGTACCGTATCTAATTACCAAGTTATGATGGCGTTGTTTAATACCAATCCTAATGCATTTTTACGAAACGATATAAATACATTAGTTGAGGGACAGTTCCTCCGTATCCCTACACTTGAAGAAATACGCCAAGTTGCCCCATACCCATATGGCAATACAAAAACAGTAACGACGGAGATGGAAACAACAGATTTAACTGAGAAAGTAGAGATAGTGACAGTTGCCTCTATTGAAGATACTTCTGCTGTAGAACTCACTGTAAAAGAAGAAGTAGAAGTAAATACTTCTAATGAAGAGACCACAGAAACTGTTGATGTCGAATCATCTACTCCTAACACCATTGCACATGTTTTTAACGTTGAACAGGAAGCTGACCTTGGCACTGTAGAAACTTTAAAAGCTGAAAATAGTGAACTTAAAGAAAGCTTAAGTTCGGTTGATGACCAATTGTCTTACTTGCAATACGAAGTTGCAAAAGCAACTGAAATGCAAGCACAAATGGACGATAAGTTAGCGCAACAAAATGCACTGCTTAAAGAAGTAAAAACGCGAGAGCAAAAGTTATTGGCACAACAACGTAAACTTTCTGAGCATCAGCAAGGTTTATTTAATAACCCAATAACGTATTGGTCTATTAACGGCTTATTAGCGATATTAGTCGTTATTTTATTTGTGCTGGTGTCTCGTCGTAAAAAAATAGAACAAACTGTAAATAATGTAAATGCTACAGATAACGTTTCTGTTAAAACAGAGCAACTAGAAAAATCAGAGCTGACGATAAAAGAAAGTGTAAAAGAGGCAATTGATGAAAATGCTGAAGTTACCACTGTTGCTATCGAAAAGTATGAGCAAATTGATGTTGTAGAACAAAGTGCTGAAATTAATACCATTGAACCAATACCAACACCTTCTGAAAATGAGCATGTAGTAACTGCTTTTACAGCGATGGAGTTAACTCCTGAGAAACCTGATGCTGAAATATTAGATGACGAAGATTTATTGGCTAAATTAGTACCTGGAGGCGTGCAAGATAATCGCAATGAAGATAATGTAACAATTCAAGCAACTGAAGACGATTTAGATATTGAGCAAATCATCGACGATATGCTTGATGAAGAATCGAAACCAGCTAAGCTACGCTCAGCCAGAGAGCCATTAGAAGAATTAGTTACTCCGGATGAGACTAATGAACAGGTTTCAAAAGAAAGCAGCTCTGAAGTACATGAAATTAATGATTATGATGATGTTGAGTTTGATAAATTATTAGCAGAGATATCAGCAGAATCAGAACACATTAAGCCACCGAACAATGTTACACAGCTACGAAGAACTACCGAAGTTAAAGAACATGCGATTCAAGATGTGGTTGAACAAATAAAACCGAACCAAGAAGAAAAAGAGTTTATTGCAGTTGAAGCGCTACTTGAAGAATCAGCCTTGGCTGAAGAGTTAGATGAAAGCGTTTTTGACCATCATAAAATTGATGTTGGTTTAGATGAATTTCCAGAGTTCACTTCACAAGTAAACCATGTTAACGTCGATGATGATAAGCATGGCGTTAATGCTAAATTAGATTTAGCACAGGTTTATATAGAAATAGGTGATCTAGATAACGCTGCAGTTATTCTAAAAAGTGTGATGAAGCTAGGCAATTCTGGACAACAACAGCAAGCTCAGGACTTATTGTATTCAATTAAATAGTTTTTAATTCAAACCAAATTAAACACCGGCAAATGCCGGTGTTTTTGTTTCCAGCCGTTGTATTTGGCATTAGCATTGATAAGTAAAATAGACGATAATAGCGAAAATTTTATTTTTGCTTATATATTTAACCAGATTGATATGAGCTGGGTCGAACTAAAAGGTTAGTAATAGATGCGAATAGCATTAGGCATTGAATACGATGGCAGTAATTATTGTGGTTGGCAGCGTCAGAGCCATGTGGCTAGTGTTCAAGAGAAGTTAGAAAAAGCAATATCGGTTGTCGTAAATCAACCAACTGAAATTGTTTGCGCCGGTCGCACCGATACTGGCGTACATGGAACCGGGCAGGTGATACATTTTGATTCACCAGTCGATAGAGGCGACCGTGCTTGGACGTTAGGAGTAAATACTAATTTACCAAAAGATATATCGGTAAAATGGAGTCAACCGGTAACTGAAGACTTTCATGCCCGGTTTAGTGCTACAGCAAGACGTTATAAATACATTATTTATAATGGCAGCAAACGCCCGGCTATTTTTTATAAAGGTTTAAGCCATTGCCACGACCAATTGGATGCAACCTTAATGCATGAAGCTGCGCAGCATTTGGTTGGTAAGCATGATTTTACTTCTTACCGCACAGTCCATTGCCAATCCCACTCGCCAGTAAGAACCATTATTCATTGTAATGTTTTTCGCCAAGGCGAATATGTGGTTATAGATATAAAAGCTAATGCTTTTTTACATCATATGGTCAGAAATATTGCAGGTAGTTTAATGCGTGTTGGCAGAAAAATTGAAACTATACAATGGATTGATGAAGTACTTGCACATAAGAACAGGTGCAAGGCAGGGATGACAGCTCCATCAGGCGGCCTGTACTTTATCGAAGTTGATTATCCCGAGCACTTTAATATCCCACAGACCGAAAATGGCCCATTATTTTTATAAAATTATTTAACTATTGCTTAAAAGTTAGGCAAAAGTGTTGATTTTAAGGTAAAATACGAGAAAACAGACCAGTTTTTACTGTAAATCACTAGGTGATTTATGGTTAAATTGGCGCTAATTTATTTTATAAGTTTATTGATCTGATAATTTCATTTTCGATAAGCAAAAAAACTAATATTTCAGTGGCAAAATGAAGCAATTTACGCGGCTGAAAATAATTACCAATATAAAGGTATACTCAAATTATGAGCTGGATTGAAAAGATTCTACCAAAACCGAAAACATCGTCTTCTAGTAAGCGTAATATCCCTGAAGGTGTTTGGAGCAAATGTAATTCTTGTGGTGCTGTGTTATACACCGCTGAATTAGAACGCCAATTAGGTGTTTGTCCAAAATGTGATCATCATATGCGCCTTACTGCACGTAAACGTTTAGAATCATTTTTAGACCAAGGCGAAAAAACCGAATTAGGTAAAGAATTAGAACCTCAAGATAAACTTAAATTCAAAGATTCTAAACGCTATAAAGACAGGATCGTTGCAGCACAAAAAGCAACCGGTGAAAAAGATGCTCTAGTTGCACTTCGTGGTGAACTCGCTGGTATGCCTGTTGTTGCAGTTGCGTTTGAGTTTTCTTTCTTGGGTGGCTCAATGGCATCGGTTGTAGGTGCCAGGTTTGTTAAAGCTGCTGAAGAATGTTTAAAACATGATTTACCATTAATATGTTTTTCTGCTAGCGGTGGTGCACGTATGCAAGAAGCACTTATTTCTTTAATGCAAATGGCTAAAACCAGTGCTGCATTAGCGAAAATGAGTGAAAAAGGTTTACCTTTTGTTTCTGTATTAACTGACCCTACTATGGGTGGTGTATCGGCTAGTTTAGCTATGCTAGGTGACATCAATGTTGGTGAACCAAAAGCGTTAATTGGTTTTGCCGGTCCTCGAGTTATTGAGCAGACGGTACGTGAGAAGTTACCTGAAGGTTTCCAGCGCTCTGAATTCTTACTTGACCACGGTGCTATCGATATGATCGTTGATCGCCGTCAAATGCGTTCAACTCTTGCTCGCATGATAGCTAAATTTATGGGTCACCCAGAACCAACCATTTAATTTGTAAGATTTTTATGAATCAATTAAACAGCCACTTGCAGCTAGCCAGCCTAGATGAGTGGCTTTTTTATTTGGAGTCTATTCATCCAACTGAGATAGATATGGGGCTGTCCCGTATCACAGAAGTTGTGCAACGATTGAATATTTCTTTAACACCTTCAAAAATCATTACTGTTGCTGGTACGAACGGTAAAGGCACAACCTGTGCGTTTATTGAAAATGCTTTGCAAGATGAAGGGCACAGCGTTGCAGTATACAGCTCTCCTCATATTGAAAAGTTTAATGAGCGGTTGCGTATCAACAAAGTTTTAATTGACGATGAAAGTTTGATCGCAGCTTTTAAACGTATTGAACAAACTCGAAAAGAAATATCGTTAACGTATTATGAATATACTACATTAGCGGCACTGTTAATTGCCGAAAAAGTTAAACCGGAATTCTTGATTTTAGAAGTGGGTTTAGGTGGCAGGCTTGATGCAACAAATGTGATTGATGCTGATATTGCCGTCATTACTAGTATTGATATTGATCATCAAGCTCTTTTAGGTAACACCAGAGAAGCTATAGGCTATGAAAAAGTAGGCATTGCTCGGGTAAATACTCCCATTATTATTGGTGACTTGAATGTTCCACAGAGTGTTAAAAATTATTGTGATGACATAGGCTGTATAGCAAAAATAAGAAATCAGGATTTTCATCTATTAAGTGAAAACTTAACCAGTCATTGGCAGTGGCAAGCCGAAGGGGTTTTAATCGCAAATTTACCTGCGCCGTTTATTCCTCGTGACAATATTGCCACAGCATTAATGGTACTGAATGAGTTAGGTATAAATTTTAAGCCTAAACAAGTTGTTCATTGGATTAATACCACAAAACTTGAAGGTAGAACTGAGATTGTAAAATCTGAACCTTTGGTTGTATTGGATGTTGGCCACAACCCTCATGCGGCGCGATATCTTAATAAATTTGTGAAGGCTAATCAAAAAGGTAAAGTTCACGCCATAGCGGCGATGTTAGACGATAAAGATATACAAGGCACCTTATCTGAAATGTATGATTGTGTTGATTTTTGGTATGTATCTAGTTTGTCTGTACATCGAGGTGCAAAGCAGCAAAAACTGAATCAAATACTTAAAGATGATAATATTAAATGTAATAGCTTTGACAATGTTGATGATGCCTATAGAATAGCTTTAGCTAATGCAGACAATAATGACATGATTCTAATTTTTGGCTCGTTTTTCACTGTAGCCAAAATTAAAAAATCAGGTTTTAAATAAGACTTAAGGAGCCGTTTTGTCGACGCCGTTTCAAAACAGAATAGTGGGGACTATTATAGTTGCCGCCGCTGCAATTATATTTTTACCCGATGTCTTTGATGGAGAAAAACAAGCCTATCAAGCGCAATTTGAAGCTGTACCAGATGGTGCAAAAACCGTTCAACAAATTGACATTAAAGCATTTCCGAACCAAGATTTCTCAACCTTGAACAAAGCTCAGCCATTAGCCGAAGATATCGCGCTTGATGCTAATAATGAGCAAAAAACAACATTGTCTGTAGATGAACTGCCAATAAACGCACCGATTAAGCAAGCAAGTACTGAAGTTGTGGCCAAGCCGGCTGAAAAGCCTAATACCAAAACAAATGCAGCCGTACAGCACAAACCTAAAGTTATTAATGTCACACCTCCTTCAGTTAAAAAGACTCAAGCCTATGTAATTCAGCTTGGCAGCTTTAAACACAAGAAAAATGTTGAGCAATTAGTTAAAAAATTAAAGTCTTCAGGTTATACGGTATTTACCAAACCAATTAAAACTGCAGCCGGTAATTTAACCAAAGTTTTTATTGGCCCGGAAATTAGTCAAGCATCCTTACAAGCTAAGTTAGTGAAACTTAAACAGTTAAGTGGTGTACAAGGCAGGATTGCTGTTTATCAACCGATCGACAAGTAATGTCATTTGTTAGATAAAGCAATAAATCAGTAGTAACTAAAGCGGTGATTCGGTAGAATGCGCCGCAACAAAAGTAGGAAAATTTGCATATGATTTGGATCGATTATGCCATCCTAATAATAATAGGCATATCAACGCTGATCAGTTTAGTCCGAGGCTTTGTTAAAGAGGCGGTGTCATTAATTGTTTGGGTATCTGCTTTTTTTGTAGCGAGTACTTTTTATCAAGACTTGGCTGCATATTTAACAAATATAAACGACCCGATGTTTAGAAACGCAGCGGCAGTCGCAATCTTATTTGTAACAACTTTAATTCTAGGTGCGGTGATCAATTATTTGATTGGGCAACTAGTAACAAAAACTGGATTGTCTGGTACAGACCGAGTTCTTGGGTTAGCATTTGGAGCATTAAGAGGGGCCTTAGTTGTAAGTGCAATCCTCTTTTTCATGGATGCATTTACTCCAGCACCATCAAGTACTTGGTGGCAACAGGCAGTTTTAATCCCTGAATTTAGGGTAGTAATCGAGTGGTTTTTTGATTACATCAAAACCACCTCAAGTTTTCTAACTTAATTCAATATTCTTGCGGAGAGAAGATTCATGTGCGGTATTGTTGGCATCGTAGGTACATCACCGGTAAGCCAAGCTTTATATGATGGTTTAACTGTAATTCAACATCGCGGCCAAGATGCCGCGGGTATTGTTACAATTAGTGATAACAAATTTAGACTAAGAAAAGGTAATGGTTTAGTTAAAGATGTTTTTCACACTAGACATATGCTTAGACTACAAGGTGATATTGGTATAGGGCATGTTCGTTACCCTACAGCTGGAACATCTAGCTCTTCTGAAGCACAACCGTTTTTTTCAAACTCGCCTTACGGTATTTCTTTAGCTCATAATGGTAACCTTACCAATGCAGAAGAACTTGCCAAGTGGTTATACAATAACGCTCGTCGTCATGTAAATACTACCTCTGATTCAGAGTTATTATTGAATGTTTTTGCGCACGAATTACAAAAGTCTGATAGTTTAGACCTTACCCCTGAAGAAATCTTCAAAGCGGTAAGTAACGTACATCGTCATGTGCGCGGTGCTTACGCAACTGTTGCGTTAATTGTTGGCCATGGCTTAGTTGCTTTTCGTGACCCACATGGCATTCGACCACTAGCTTTTGGTAAACGTGAAACTGAAAAGGGCACAGAATACATGGTTGCCTCTGAATCGGTTGCATTAGATGCTTGTGACTTTGAATTTATTCGTGACGTTGCACCAGGTGAAGCCATCTTCATTACCGAAGATGGTCAGTTATTTAGCCAGCAATGTGCGCAAAACCCAGCTTACAATCCTTGTATTTTTGAGTTTGTATATTTCGCACGTCCTGATTCAACAATGGACAAAATGTCTGTTTATGGCTCTCGAGTAGAAATGGGTACTGCTTTGGGTAAGAAAATATCTCGTGAATGGGAAGAAGATCAAATTGATGTGGTTATCCCAATTCCTGAAACATCGTGTGATATAGCCTTACAAATTGCCAACGAATTAAACATTCCATATCGCCAAGGTTTTGTAAAAAATCGCTACGTGGGTCGTACTTTTATCATGCCAGGGCAAGCTGAACGTAAAAAGTCAGTTAGACGTAAGTTAAATGCCATTGGGGCAGAATTCAAAGGTAAGAATGTGTTACTTGTTGATGATTCTATTGTTCGTGGTACAACATCTGGCCAGATCATCGAAATGGCACGTAAAGCTGGTGCTAAGAAAGTGTATTTTGCTTCAGCAGCGCCAGAAGTACGTTTCCCTAATGTATATGGCATTGATATGCCAAGTGCAAATGAATTGATTGCTCATGGTCGTGAAAACGAAGATATTTGTGAGTTGATCGGTGCAGATAAACTAATATACCAAGACTTAGAAGATTTGATCAGTGCCGTTGGTAAAGGCAATAAAGACATTAAAGAATTTGAAACATCAGTATTTAATGGCCATTACATTACTCAAGATATCGATCATGATTACCTTGAACAACTCGATGCTTTACGTAATAACGATACTAAAGAAGACTCAGATAAAGAAGCTGATTCTATTTTAGATCTACATAACGAAGGTGCAGAGTAGTTTTAACAACTTCACGCTAAAACGTTTAAAGGCTGCATTTGCAGCCTTTTTTACTTCACGATTTGAATACGCTTTGTTTCGGAGCCGCTATGCTTCGATAGTATTCTAATTCAAAGGTAAAAATTATCGTATTCACAGTGCAGCGTATTCGTGATTCGTTACTTAATAAAAAAGGCGCTGTAAAGCGCCTTAATTTTAGAGTCGATAATGATTAATGCTAACCCATAAATTCAGGGCCAAAGCCCAAAGTCCACATCATGGCGGTAGCGACTAAAATACATACAAGTAGTACTAAACCAACCGTTACAACCGAGCTTGCATAAATAAAGCCTTTCTCTTCCGGAATGTGCATCATAATTGGTACACCTGAATAAAGTAGGTAAACAGAATAGGCTATTGCTAACATACCGGCTAAAGCAACAAACCATAACACTGGGTACAATGCAGCTAAACCTACCATCAATACAGGAGTCGCAGCGTAAGCGGCTAATTCTAGTGCTTGAGTAAAGTTTGGAGTGGCATCAAAGGTTTTCGCCATCCACTGGATTAAATAAGCTAGTAAGAACACCCCGGCAATGATAGCTGCGTACATGCCACTTGCTAAAATTAACGCACTAGATTCAGTAATTTTAACAGGATCGCCAGCACCAATACTCCAGCCAATATGCGCTGCGGCATAATAACCACAAATTGATGGAATTAGTGCAACCAGTAAGACATGAGTTAAGCCATAAAGCATATTTTCATGCTTGGTATCAATGTCGTTCCATTCTTCTTTTGGATGGGCATATAAGCCCCAAATGTGATTCAATATCATTTATAACTTCCTCTTTTGCTATCCCCATACCCAAAAAACTGTCGTAATATAGACATCTATTGAGCAACTTCTGAGCAGATACGCTATGTATGTTTTTATATTTTTATAATCTGCTTATATTAGTTATGTAGCATGTTGAACAATTCGTCAAGACTTGTTTGATAAACAACCGAAAAAAAAGCTATTTTGTGGGAAATAGCTTGTTTGGGTTGTCCTGAATTTATTTCAGGATCTTTTCAGGTTTTGTTGATTTCTGTACGAAATAGATACTGTTGACTATCCTGAATATATTTCATGACCTACTTATATTTGGAAGGGGGTTGTTAAAAATAGTATGTTTGGATTGTCCTGAATTCATTTCAGGATCTATGCGCTTCGTAATTGCTTAGTGAGCCGAAATGGAATGTATTGGTAATTCATTACTTAGTTAAGAATTAACTTTGTTTCAATCTTACGACTTTCATTGTTTCAAACTCTAAACCAGCAACGGTATTTATTTCAGGGTAATAGGTAAGGTTTACTTGCGTACCCTTTAATGATTTATAGGGTTGCTTGCGTTTGTATTTGAATGGTACATCAATACCTTCAAGCATCAATGTATTTATATACCAATCATCTTCTTGGCGTTGTACATGAGAAAGAACCTTTAAACCTTCGCTATGGATTAAATTTTCATGATTTGCTAATAGTTTTTTAACGTCTTTGCTCATCGATAGTCTTAATTTTTAGAAATGAAGGTCTTATTATAGCAAAGGCAAGTAATAGGGGGACTATAACTTGCCTTTAGCTGGAATAAATGGATGCTGAAATAAATTCAGGACAAGTAAATTATCTAATTTTACGTAATAATTTAAATTTCAGATCAGTATAAGGTGCAAAACGTACCGGTAAGTCTTTAAAAAATGGGCGTTTAAGGACCGATTTCAAATGACTAAAATTATCAAAACCACTTTTTCCACTGTATTGCCCCATACCGCTTGGGCCTGTGCCACCAAATGGAAGGTCAGGTACAGCATTAAACATAATTACATCATTAACACATTGGCTCCCCGAGCTGATGGTATTTACCCAATCATTTTGCTGATTTTTATCTTTGCTAAAAATATAGGCCGCTAGCGGTTTTTCTCTATTGATTACTAACTCTTTTGCGGCAGGGTAGTTATCCACAGTAATAATTGGGAATATTGGACCAAAAATTTCTTCTGACATTAGCTTTGAGTCTAATGCCGGGTTGACAACAATTGTCGGTTGAAAGAATTTGTTCTCAATATCAAACTTTCCACCAAAAACTACTTCACCACTATCAAGGTAAGTTGAAAGTCTTTCGGTATGACGTTGGTTTACAATACGTCCGTAACTATTACTTGTCGAAGGGTCTTGAGAAAACATCTCATTTACTTGTTTGATAAGAGCATTAACTAAAGGTTCAACCAGCTCTTCACTTGTTAATAGATAATCTGGAGCAATACAAGTTTGTCCAGCATTCATCCACTTCCCCCAAGCTAAGCGTTGTGCCGCAATATTAATATTTGCACTTTTATCTAGATAAACGGGGCTTTTACCACCAAGCTCTAATGTAACCGGGGTTAAATGTTTCGCTGCAGCCGCCATAACAATCCGGGCTACAGCACCATTTCCAGTGTACATAATGTGATCAAAAGGTAACTCTAGCAGCGCTGTAGTTTCAGGAATGGCACCTTCAACTACGGCAAAAGCGCTGTTATCTAAATATTTAGGTACTAATTTAGCGATTATAGCTGATACTGCAGGGGCTAAATCTGAAGGCTTAATTACAGCACAATTACCTGCGGCAATTACGGCCACTAATGGGGCAAAAACTAACTGCAACGGGTAATTCCAAGCACCCATTATTAATACCGAGCCAAGCGGCTCTGGTTGGATAAACGATTTACCAGGCATTGCAACTAAAGATGTTTTAACTTTGCGTGGTTTAGCCCATTTTTTTAAATGTTTTAGAACATGGTCTACATCACCAGTAATATAAGATAACTCGGTAGTCCAAGCTTCTTGTTCGGGTTTTTGCAAATCTGTTTTTAATGCTTTTAACAGGGCTTCTTCGTTATCAATAACAAGTTGCTTTACTTGCTTTAACTGCTGGATACGCCAATTAAGGTCGCGAGTTACATTACTATTAAAATATTCTTTTTGTTGGTCTAATAAATGCTGATAATTCAAAATAATCCCTAATTTTTTATTTGTTAACTTTCTTATTATTTTTATTGGCGCTTCAAACCCATTACCCAGCTTATTTGGCGCTTTATAAGTCGATGTAACTCATCAAAGTTAACCTCATCTTTAGGCGTGGCTAAATATTTATACTGAATACGAGTAATTGCAATTACCGTTAATTCACCATCGATTTCAGGATCAACTTTATTAAAGTAAGCCGCAAAACGAGTAAATGGTTTTAACAATGAGCTTATATGCTTATCGGCTAGATCTTTAAGCTCTTCGGAGTATAGCATTTCAGTAAAGAAAACCTGCTCTACCGCCAGGCTGGTCGGATTATTAATGATGTTATCATACATATGATTTGCTGCAATAATGCTCAATTGTTTACAAACTTGTTCTTTTACCGAGACTTTACGCAAGGTTGCAGCATCAAAATTATCAAGCAAGTTAAACACTTGTTCCCATTCATCTTGAGTTGAATTAAGAATAGTTTTAGAGCTTAAAGTTATTGCTTCTCTTATGAGTTCTTTAATATCTTTAAAGTAATATGTTGTTAATGACAGTTGAGTATCTGCTTTGGCTGCAACCGCTCTATGCGTTGTACCTTTAATACCTGAAACAGCAATGACTTCTATTGCGGCTAATAATATTTTTAGGCGGGTTTTTTCACCCTTTGATCTACGATTTACTTGGCTTGTTGTCATATAATCCTAGCTTTATCTAATAGCTTTCCTTAAGTGAAAAAGCTCGTTGGAATTTATGCCTTTAACTTAAATGTTACCGTAAAAATTAGCAACTTTTTTGTAAATATAATTGTTTTTGAAAGTTTCCTGGTTTTTCTATAAATTCAGTATGCTAAACTCTGCAAAACAGATATAGAGAGCAAGTATGTACTCAGCATTATTGGCACCAATCAACTCCTTTTTAAAATGTGAAACCCCTTCACAGTGGATTGAAAAAGCGAAACAGCCTGAAAATTTACAGTTATTATTAACGGATCATTTAATTTGTGAGCTAAAAGCTGCACAAACTGCAATGTGGTTAATAAGAAAATACGCTGTTGATAAAGAAAGTGGTGCTGCGTTGCTAGCTTGGTTATCTCCCTTTGAGCAATTTATTTATAAAAAACAGGGCAGTTTAGCCGAATTAGCCAAGGCCAATAAATTATCAAAAGCAATTGTTCCAAGAAGTAACTCTGTTTACGGCCAAGATTTAATTGATAAAATGGTTTTACTGATTAAAGAAGAAATTCATCATTTTTATCAAGTCTTAGAGATCATGACAAACCGTAGCATTCCTTACGACAACATTAGTGCAGGACGTTACGCCAAAGGCATGATGAAGCATGTTAAAACTCATGAGCCTGAAACATTAATCGATAAACTAATATGTGGCGCTTATATTGAAGCGCGTTCATGTGAACGGTTTGCCAAACTCGCCCCACATTTAGATGATGAACTGAATAAATTTTATGTTTCTTTGCTGCGCTCTGAAGCTCGTCATTATCAAGACTATCTTGCTTTAGCCGAACAAGTTGCAGGAAAAGATATAACAGCACGAGTACAGTTTTTTGGTGACATTGAGGCTGAATTAATTACCAGTGATGATGCAGATTTTAAATTTCACAGCGGTATGCCTATATAATAAATTTATTTCTTAAATTGGAATTGTGAATAAGATGTAAATGAAATGTTACATCTAATTTACCGCCCGCTATTGCTTTATCTTACAAGCCGTCTATCCTTTTTAAGTATTTTTGCCAATTTGGCAGCCATAATAATAAAAAAATAGAGACATAAACGATGCAAAAAATTCTTCCTTTACTTGGAGTCGCCGCTTTATTGGGTGCATGCCAACCAGATACACAATCAATTAACACTGAAAAATCAACCGCTGTAGAAACTGTTGCTCAGGCCGAACAAAACCAAACAACTGAAACCGAACGTTTGAACGAATGGTTCGCGGAAAAATTCGAAAAACAGCTACAAATGAGTCCTATTTGGATGACTTTTCTAGGTCGAAAAGAAAAGTATGACCAAATTGATGACATGAGTGAAGCTGAAGAAAAAAGGCAACTGCAATGGCAAGCAGACAATGTTGCCGAGCTAAAGAAGAATTTTGATTACAACAAACTTACCGATGAAGCAAAACTTTCATACGATATTTGGGTTTATCAGTTTGAGCTAGATGCTGAAGGGGAGCAGTTTACCGACAATGGTTATGTGTTTACTCAAATGCAAGGTATTCAAGCATTCGCCGCGCAGTTTTTAATTAACTTTCATAAAGTTGATTCTGTAGCTGATATGCATGCCTACAATAAACGCATAGCTGGTATTTCAACTGCAATCAGTACCTTACTGGGAAGAGCACAAAAACGTGCTAAAAAAGGCGTGAGACCACCTAAATTTGCTTACGAAGGTGTAATAGAACAAGCACAAAATTTAATTACTGGTGCCCCGTTTGATGAAGCAGAGCAAGAATCAGCACTGTGGGCTGATGCTAATCGTAAAATAAATGCTTTATTAACAGCACAAACTATTGACCAAGCAACTGCAGATGAATTACTAACAGAGAGTAAAAAAGTTTTAATGAATAACTTCTTGCCAAGTTATCAAGCGTTAGTTGCCTGGTTTAAAGCTGACATCATTAATACTGACGAAATTGCTTCTGGAGTTGGCAACCAACCAAATGGTGAAGCATTTTATAACTTCCGTTTAAAATCAAATACGACAACGTCATTAACCGCAGAAGAAATACATCAAATAGGCTTAGCTGAAGTCGCCCGTTTAACTGCTGAAATGGAAACCATTAAAACTAAAGTTGGCTTTACTGGAAGTTTACAAGAATTTTTCAAGCATGTTGATAAAGGCGAACAGTTTTATTACCCAAATACCGATGAAGGTAGACAAGGTTACATCACTGATACTGAAACATATTTAGCATTTATTAATGAACAACTTCCTATGTACTTTGGAATTTTGCCAAAAGCTGATCTCGTGGTTAAACGGGTAGAAGCGTTTAGAGAACAAGACGGCGCTGCCCAACATTATAATCCGGGTACTCCTGATGGTACTCGTCCTGGTGTCTATTACGCACACTTGTCTGATATGAGTGCAATGCCAAAAAATGAGATGGAAGCCATTGCTTATCATGAAGGTAATCCTGGCCATCATATGCAAATTTCTATTGCACAAGAGTTAACTTCCATTCCTGAGTTTAGAACGCAAGCTGGCTTTACTGCATATAGTGAAGGCTGGGGTTTATACTCTGAATTATTAGCAAAAGAAATGGGCGCTTATAAAAGTGATTACTCTGACTTTGGCCGCTTAGTTACCGAAATTTGGCGTGCAGTACGCTTAGTTGTAGACACAGGCTTACATTCAAAAGGTTGGACCGAAGACGAAGCCGTTGCTTATTTTAAATCGAAAACCCCGGTTCCACCGGAGGCTATAGTATCTGAAGTACGCCGATATATTGTTTGGCCAGGACAAGCAACCGCCTATAAAATTGGTATGCTGAAAATTTTAGAACTTAGAAAAAATGCGAAAGCAGAACTAGGAGATAAATTTGATATCCGTGGTTTCCATGACACTATTTTAGGTGGCGGAGCTATGCCTCTAGATTTATTAGAGCGTAGAGTGAATACCTGGATAGCAAGTCAAAAGTGACGTAGTCATCCCGTACTGGTTACGGGATCTAAAGTATTATTGAGTGTTTAAAAGAGCGGCAATGCCGCTCTTTTTTTTAATTCACGGATGACTTAACTTAGAATTACCAAGGATGGTGCAAATTCTGTAATTCACGGATGACTTAACTTAGAATTACCAAGGATGGTGCAAATTCTGTAATTCACGGATGACTTAACTTAGAATTACCAAGGATGGTGCAAATTCTGTAATTCACGGATGAATTAACTTAGAATTACCAAGGATGGTGCATATTCTGTAATTCACGGATGGATTAAGTTAGAATTGCTCTGAAAGGTATACATTTTGTCACGCTGCGTGGAGCCGCTTATTATAGAGCACCGCAGCTTTATTTAAATGATGTGCTTAATAATTCATAACCATCTGGCGTAAACTTAAGCCAAGCCCCTTGCTCGTACCAATCACCTAGCACAATACGAGTTGCCGGTTTGCCATTCGCTTCAAGTTGGTGAATAGCTGGCCTGTGTGTATGGCCATGAATCATTAACTGGCAGTCATTATCTTCGAGCTCTTTAACAACTTCACTTTGAGTAACATCCATGATCTCAGGTGTTAGATCATTTTTTTTCATCGCGGATTTGGCGCGATAGTCTCTAGCCATCTTTTTTCGTAACCATAATGGCAAACATTGAATGCCTTTACTCCACCACCAAGATCGGGACTTTTTTCTAAATTTTTGATATTCAATATCATCAATACAAAGCGAGTCGCCATGCATAATTACGGTTTTTGTGCCGTATAAGTTGATAACTTGAACATCTGGCAATAATGTCATGCCACATTTTTTTGCGTACTTTTTGCCGATCAAAAAGTCTCTGTTACCCACAATAAAGAACAGTTCAGTCCCTATAGCACTTAATTTTTTTAATTCATTTGCAATGTTAAGAACAAAAGGGTGGTCGTCGTCATCACCAACCCAAAACTCGAAGAAATCACCGAGGATGTATAGTTTTTCGGCTTTTGGTGCTTCATTACGTAAAAAACTCAGAAAGCAATCGGTTATATCCGCTCGCTCCTGAGTTAAATGTAAATCAGCTATAAAGTAAGTGAGCAATTATGCTACCTCAACAGACTCTATTGTAATGTCTTCTTGCGGTACATCATCGTGATAGCCGGTGCGGCCAGTAGTTACTAAAGTCATTTTATCAACAATATCCATACCTTCTACGACATTAGCAAATACACAATATCCCCAACCTTGTACTGACTCATTTTTAAAGTCTAAGAAGTTGTTATCAACCAAGTTGATAAAAAATTGTGCTGAAGCTGAATGAGGATCTTGAGTACGAGCCATAGCTAAAGAACCGCGAGTGTTGCTTAGGCCATTGTTTGCTTCATTATCGATAGCACCGCGAGTTGTTTTTTCACTCATGCCTGATTCAAAACCACCGCCTTGTGCCATAAAGCCTTTAATTACACGGTGAAAAATTGTTCCGTTATAAAAACCATCTTCACAGTATTGTTTAAAGTTTGCGGCTGTTTTAGGGGCATTATCAAAATCTAATTCGATTTTAATGTCGCCTAAATTTGTTTTAAATGTGATCATCTCTTGTTTCCTATGTTAGTTGCCTGAGGCATTTATGGCATGAATTGTAACCTAGTGAGATATTCTGTAAAGAACAAAACAATGAAGAATCAATAAAGTATCCTTAAAAACAGCGCATTTTAGCTAATTAATGAAAATATCAGCGCTTTTAGTATCCTCATTCTAGTTTCTGGTATCTAGTTCGGGTACAATTGCGCGGCAAATTTTTATCAGTATAAAAGAGAGAACAAATGTTACAGATATACAATACATTAACCCGTCAAAAGGAAGAGTTTAAACCGATTAATCCTGGAAAAGTGGGTATGTATGTTTGCGGCATTACTACTTATGATTTATGTCATATAGGCCATGCGCGTACTTATGTGGCATTTGATGTTATCTCTAGATATATTCGTCATTTAGGTTATGAATTAACTCACGTTCGTAATATTACTGACGTTGATGACAAAATTATCAAACGTGCTAGCGAGAATAATGAATCATTTGAAGAGTTAACCGAACGCATGATTGCCGAGATGTATGCCGATCTAGATGCGTTGAATATTGCTCGACCTGATATCGACCCGCGTGTATCTACTCACATGCCTGAAATCATCGAGATGATTGAAAAAATTATTGCTAATGAACATGCCTATGTAGCTGCCAACGGCGATGTGATGTTTGACGTACCATCTTTTAAAGATTACGGTAAATTAAGCTTACAAAATTTAGATATGCTACAGGCGGGTTCAAGAGTTGATGTTGATGATGCAAAACGTAGCCCCCTTGATTTTGTATTATGGAAAACGGCAAAACCTGGTGAGCCATCTTGGGCTTCGCCATGGGGTGAAGGACGTCCAGGCTGGCATATAGAATGTTCTGCGATGAATTCAAAACACTTAGGTGAACACTTTGATATTCACGGTGGCGGTAGCGATTTACAATTTCCTCATCATGAAAATGAAATCGCGCAATCATGTTGCGCATCTAAAACCGACTATGTGAATTATTGGTTGCACGGCGGCATGGTACAAATTAACAAAGAGAAAATGTCTAAATCGTTAAACAATTTCTTTACCTTGCGCAGTGTTCTTGAAAGCTATGATGCTGAATCGGTTCGTTATTTCTTGGTATCAAGTCATTATCGCAGTCAGTTGAACTATTCTCAGGAAAACCTGGATCAGGCTCGTGCTTCGATTGAGCGTATTTATAATGCATTAAGAGGCGTTACGCCGATAAGTGTTGAACTATCAGGTAACGAATATGTACTTCGCTTTGAACAAGCGATGAATGATGATTTTAATACTGCTGAAGCATTGCCGGTTATCTTTGAATTATCAAAAGAAGTTAACCGCTTAAAAGCCAATGATTTACAAAAGGCGGGAGAGTTAGCATTCATTTTGAAATCGTTAGGCGCAATTATTGGTATAGCACAAACCGAGCCTGAGGAGTTTTTCAAAGCGGGTAGTGATGATGACGCTGAATTAATTGAACAATTAATTGTGCAGCGCAATACCGCTCGAGCAAATAAAGACTGGGCAATGGCTGATGATGCCAGAGATAAACTTAAAGCGATGAATGTTATTCTAGAAGACAGTGCAGGTAAAACAACTTGGCGTAAAGGCTAAAAAAGACTCCACTAATTTAAAATAATAAACTAAAAAAAGGCGCATCAGCGCCTTTTTTACTTCATGGAAGAAGGAATGCAAATTGCGATGGACCATTCTTTCACATCCTGTGATCATGGCATATACAACATCCATGTTGAAAACGGTTTTAAATTTGTACTCACTCCACTCCTAGTTCCTAGTCTTAGCTATGAAAGTCTTCACAAGCAATTAGTGTATTTTCGATTAAGCTTGCTACAGTCATTGGTCCAACCCCACCGGGTACGGGAGTGATAAATGCAGCTTTTTCTTTAGCAACAGTAAACTCTACATCCCCAACCAATTTGCCAGTATCTAAACGGTTAATACCAACATCGATCACTATTGCGCCTTCTTTGATCCAATCGCCAGGAATAAACTCAGGTTTACCTACGGCTACTACAACTAAGTCTGCTTGACGAATACGAGCTTCTAGGTTTTTAGTAAACCTATGAGTAGTCGTGGTTGTACAACCTGCTAGTAATAGCTCTAGCGTCATCGGTCGACCAACAATATTTGATGCGCCAACAACAACTGCTTCTAAACCGTGAGGTTTAACACCTGTTGATTCAATAAGGGTCATGATCCCCTTAGGAGTACAAGGACGAAGACCAGGCTGACGTAAGCATAACTTACCAACATTAGCCGGGTGGAAACCGTCAACATCTTTATCTGGATGAATATGCTCAATGATCAAATTAGCATCTAGCTCTTCAGGTAATGGCAGCTGCACTAAAATGCCATCAATCTCATCGTCATTATTTAATTGATCAATTAAATTGTATAATTCTTCTTGCGTAGTTGTTGCTGGTAAGTCGAATGATTTAGAAATAAAGCCAACCTCTTCACAAGCTCGGCGCTTACTGCCAACATAAACTTCAGAAGCAGGGTCGCTGCCAACAAGAACAACGGCTAAACCAGGCGCTCTTTTTCCGTCATTTAAACGTTGTAGTACTTTCTCTTTTACTGAATGTCTAATTTGCTTGGCAATTTCCTTACCGTCAATCAGTTGTGCTGTCATTGTTTTGAAGTTTACCTTAATTAAATTGGCCGTATTTTCTCATAAAATTATTGCTGGTGATAGCTAAATGGCTAGGTATTCATTATTTTTAAGCTAATGTTTTGTTAACTGCATCGAATGGCGACTTTATAATTAGCTATCCCAACGAAAATATTACCTGAACTGTTTGTTTATTGTTAAATGTTGTTGGTTTTTGCACAATATGCTGTAAAAACAACCGAACGATCATTTTTTTATAAAAAGTGTTTGACGCCATACGGTCAGCTAGGTAATATGCGCATCCGTTAACGCAGTGATGTGTTAGCCAGAAAATCTGTCGGTGATTAGCGCAGCTTGGTAGCGCACTTGGTTTGGGTCCAAGGGGTCGCAAGTTCGAATCTTGCATCACCGACCACTTTTCTAACTTGTTAATTTAAAAATTTTATTTTAACAAACCCTGTAAAGGTTGTTTTGCGCCCTTAGCTCAGCTGGATAGAGCAACGCCCTTCTAAGGCGTGGGTCAAAGGTTCAAATCCTTTAGGGCGTGCCATACAGTGGTGGCTATAGCTCAGTTGGTAGAGCCCCGGATTGTGATTCCGGTTGTCGTGGGTTCAAATCCCATTAGCCACCCCATTTTTCTACACCTTGTAGTTAAATAGAAAAGAATATCGGTGATTAGCGCAGCTTGGTAGCGCACTTGGTTTGGGTCCAAGGGGTCGCAAGTTCGAATCTTGCATCACCGACCACTTCTTTATCTCTCGCAATACTCAAAATCGTAATAATATTCTAAACATCAAATATTCGAACTTGCGAAGCAAGTTTTAAAATTTTGTCTGGAACAAAATTTCACGCACTTGTGCGCCCGAAGGGGAAAATACAGGACGTATTTTATACATCTTGCATCACCGACCACTTCTTTATCTCTCGCAATACTCAAAATCGTAATAATATTCTAAACATCAAATATTCGAACTTGCGAAGCAAGTTTTAAAATTTTGTCTGGAACAAAATTTCACGCACTTGTGCGCCCGAAGGGGAAAATACAGGACGTATTTTATACATCTTGCATCACCGACCACTTCTTGAAAAGTCTGAAATATTCGACGTTAAAACCTTACTTCAATAAAATACTTATTCGAACTTGTGAAGCAAGTTTGATAAATTTGTCTGGAACAAATTTAAACGCATGTAGTGCGACAAAGGGGAAAATACAGGATGTATTTTATTCATCTTGCATCACCGACCACTTCTTCTTTTAATTACACCAAAAAATTTTCATGTCGTAATTTAACAAATTACATGCAAATTAATTCCATCAACCTTTCTATGCGTTATTGACTAAGTAATCAGAAAACTTTTTACAATACTCTCGTTTCTCGTTTCTCGTTTCTCGTTTCTCGTTTCTCGTTTCTCGTTTCTCGTTTCTCGTTTCTCGTTTTAGGCCCTTAATTACAAAATAATTCAATTTTCTTTATTTTACTGTTGTTTTTAAATTCTCTGCCCATATATAAACGCATAGCGTGACTTATTAATAGGCTAAGTGGTTGTTAGTAAAAAGAACAATAACCTTACTAATTGTAGGCTCTACAGAGCAATGCTTATAGTAAACCCATTTCAAAATGGTTTGAATTTACGATGAAGCAAATTAGTTACTAACTCAGCTATTTACACCTGCGGTTAGCACCGCTATAATTCCGCGTCACATTTTAATCGAGTCTATGTTAATTAGACGATAGAACATCTTTTTTGCGAAAGGTTACAGATTAATCTTTCGACTCATAATTCACTGTAAGGGTGGTTTATGGATAGGCAGTAAATATAGTGTTTGCTGGTAAATATATAGAGATGCATTAATAGGCGTTATAAACGTCAGAATTTGAGGTACAAAAATGCAAGTTTCAGTTGAAACTACTCAAGGCTTAGAACGTAAAGTATCAATTTCTGTTCCTGCCGAAACAGTAGATGTAGAAGTAAAAAACCGTTTGCGTCAAATCGCAAAAACACAAAAAATCAACGGTTTCCGTCCTGGTAAAGTGCCACCTTCTGTAATTCAGAAGCGTTACGGCAAATCAGTACGTCAAGAAGTTGCTGGTGAGTTAATGCAACGTCACTTCGTAGAAGCAATCGTAGCTGAAAAATTAAACCCTGCTGGTCGTCCTGCATTCGTAGCAAAAAGCAACGAAGAAGGTAAAGAGTTAGAGTTTGATGCAACTTTTGAAATCTACCCTGAAGTAGAGCTTGCTGGCTTAGAAACAATTAAAGTTGAAAAGCCTGCTGTAGAAGTAACTGAAGCAGACCTTGATGAAATGTTTGTTACTTTACAAAACCAACACAAAACTTGGAAAGAAAACAAGCGTAAAACTAAGAAAGGCGACAAGCTTACTTTAGATTTTAACGGTCGTGTTGATGGCGAAGAATTTGAAGGCGGTAAAGCCGAAGCTTTCGAACTTGAATTAGGCGCTGGTCGCATGATCCCAGGTTTTGAAAAAGAAGTTACAGGCATGAAAGTTGGCGAAGAGAAAACTATCTCTGTTACTTTCCCTGAAGATTACCATGCAGAAAACCTTAAAGGTAAAGATGCAGAGTTTGATATCGTAGTTCACAAAACTGAAGGCCCAGTGCTTCCAAAAATTGATGAAGAATTTGCGAAATTATTCGGTGTAGAAGAAGGCGGTATTGAAGCCCTTCGCGCTGAAGTTCAAAAGAATATGGAACGTGAATTATCTCAAGCTGTTAAAGCTAAAGTTAAAGAACAAGTACTTGAAGGTTTAGTTTCTGCAAATGAAATTGATACTCCAAAAGCATTAGTTACTCAAGAAGTTGATGTGTTACGTCAACAAGCTATGCAAAAATTTGGTGGTCAAATGGATCCTAAGAACATGCCACAACTTCCTGCTGAAATGTTCCAAGAACAAGCAGAACGTCGTGTTAAAGTTGGCTTGTTATTAGGTGAAGTGATTAAAACCAACGAACTAAAAGTTAATGATGACAAGGTTAAAGAGTTAATCGAGTCAGCAGCATCTGCTTACGAAGATCCAAAAGAAGTGGTTGATTACTACATGGGTAACCAAGAACTTCTACAACAAATGCAACACGTAGCTCTAGAAGAGCAAGCGGTTGAATTGATCTTAGAAAAAGCAGCTGTTAAAAACAAAAAAACAGCTTTTAAAGACATCATGAACCCACAAGCTAACGCTTAGTAGTTATTTACGAGGTTTAATCGTCTTTTGCATTGACATTGTCTCTTGCAATAGCTTAAATGGCTTATATGAATTTCATATAAGCCATTTTTATTTCTTTAAGGATATTTTTTTGTTTACTTCCAATAATAATTCAACACCAATCGAAAATGCATTAGTACCTATGGTGGTTGAGCAAACACCTAAAGGTGAACGCTCTTTTGATATTTATTCACGTTTATTAAAAGAACGTGTTATTTTCCTTTGCGGGCAAGTTGAAGAGCATATGGCTAATCTTATTGTGGCGCAATTGTTGTTTCTTGAGTCTGAAAGCCCAGAGAAAGATATTTTCCTATATATTAATTCGCCAGGTGGCTCGGTAACTGCGGGTATGGCGATATATGATACAATGCAGTTTATCAAACCAAATGTTAGTACTGTTTGTATGGGGCAGGCGGCGAGTATGGGCGCGTTTCTATTAACCGCTGGTGAAAAAGGCAAGCGCTTTTGCTTACCAAATGCACGAGTGATGATCCATCAGCCTTTAGGTGGCTTCCAAGGACAGGCATCTGACTTTGAAATTCACGCGAAAGAAATCCTGTCTATTAAAGAGAAGCTTAATCGTTTAATGTCAGATCATACCGGTCAAAAATATGAAAAGGTAGCTAAAGATACCGACAGAGATAACTTTTTAAGTGCACAAGAAGCGGTTGATTATGGATTAGTTGACTCCATATTAACTAAGAGATAGTTAGTACTACCCAAAAAAATTGGGCTTAAAAGTATGTTCACATTGTTAAAACTACATTTTGTGAACATACTTAACAGTGAAACTAGAATTTTTTGTCCCTGAAAAGGGCACTATCAATAGCTAATTTATTGATAGGTTATGTTTAGATTGAGGTAAAAACCGTATGACCGACGAGATTAAAGGTAGCGGTGATAACGAAAAGTTATTGTATTGTTCGTTTTGTGGCAAAAGCCAACATGAAGTAAGGAAGCTTATTGCAGGGCCTTCTGTATTTGTTTGTGATGAATGTGTAGAACTGTGCAACGACATTATTCGTGAAGAAATAAAAGATATTTCTCCGAAAACTGAGTCAGATAAATTACCAACTCCGCAAGAGATCAGAGCAAATCTTGATGATTATGTTATTGGTCAATCACATGCCAAAAAAGTATTGTCAGTAGCGGTTTACAACCATTATAAGCGTTTGCGGAATGGCGATAAGCATAATGGCGTTGAATTAGGTAAATCCAATATCCTATTAATTGGTCCTACAGGCTCAGGTAAAACACTACTTGCTGAAACGTTAGCGCGTATGTTGGATGTACCGTTTACTATGGCTGATGCTACTACGTTAACTGAAGCTGGTTATGTAGGTGAAGACGTTGAAAACATCATCCAGAAACTTTTACAAAAATGTGAGTATGATGTTGAAAAGGCACAACGTGGTATTGTTTACATTGATGAAATCGACAAAATTTCACGTAAATCAGATAACCCATCAATTACTCGCGACGTTTCCGGTGAAGGCGTTCAGCAAGCATTATTGAAACTGGTTGAAGGTACTATTGCAGCGGTTCCTCCACAAGGTGGCCGAAAACATCCACAACAAGAGTTCTTACAAGTAGATACTTCTAAGATCTTATTTATTTGTGGTGGTGCGTTTGCCGGTCTTGATAAAGTTGTTGAACAACGTTTAATCACTGGTACGGGCATAGGTTTCGGTGCAAAAGTTAAAGACAGTGATTCTAAAAAAACGCTGACCGAAAGCTTTCAAAACGTTGAACCAGAAGATTTAGTTAAATACGGTTTAATTCCAGAGTTTATTGGCCGTTTACCAGTTGTTGCAACATTAACTGAACTAGACGAGCATGCGTTAATTCAAATTCTGCAAGAACCTAAGAATGCCTTAACCAAACAATTTACTGCTTTGTTTGATTTGGAAGGTGTTGAGTTAGAGTTTAGAGAAGATGCGCTTAAAGCCATTGCTAATAAAGCTATGGTACGTAAAACTGGCGCTCGTGGTCTTCGCTCTATCGTTGAAGGTGTATTACTTGATACTATGTATGAACTACCATCGTTAGTTGATGCAAGTAAAGTTGTAGTTGATGAAACTGTGATTAAAGGTGAAACAAAGCCAATTATCATGTTTGAAGCACCAGAAGAGAAGCAAGCGAACGAATAAAACATAAAAGTTTTATATATCATAAAAAACCAGTCCATAGTGACTGGTTTTTTTATGCTTGTTAGAAACGAGAAACGAGAAACGAGAAACGAGAAACGAGAAACGAGAAACGAGAAACGAGAAACGAGAAACGAGAAACGAGAAACGAAGACGGTGGTTGTAACCCCAAAAAGGGAAGTGGCTTCGCCATTACGCGCGAACACAGAATTAATACCATCCGTGGCAATTCTAGGTTAAATCATCCATGATTTAAATTTCACGCCAACCAGTAGTTCTGGTCTTGTTGGTCCGAATTCATTCGAACGTAATCCCCGAAGGGCGTTACTGACTATTCTTTTACCCTATTTTTAATTTTTTGGTATTAGTTATTGAAACCTTAAACGCTATCCCCATATACTTAAATAGAGCATTAAAAAACTGCCGACTTTTTATCTAAAGAATAAACAACAATAGAGATAAATAGTTAGGTTAAAACATCACTTTTCCAAGAGAATTCCCCATGACTATAGAGCATTCAGGACAAATAGAAACCCCGGTATTAGCCTTACGTGATGTCGTTGTCTATCCACAAATGGTAATTCCATTGTTTGTAGGCCGTGAAAAATCAATTCGTTGTTTAGACCGAGCAATGGAAAACGACAAAAGAGTTTTCCTCGTAGCACAAAAAGATGCAAGTGTTGATGACCCACAAGCTGAAGATTTATTCCAAATTGGAACGGTTGCCACAATATTACAAATGCTTAAATTACCTGATGGCACAGTAAAAGTACTTGTTGAAGGCATGCAGCGTGGCAGTATTAAAGAATTTACTGAAACTGAAGAGTATTTTATTGCCGATGTTGATTTTTTAGAAGCCGAACAAACTGATATTGATAATCATGAAGTACTAGTGCGCAGTGCGGTTTCGCAATTTGAAGGTTACGTTAAACTAAACAAGAAGATACCTCCTGAAGTCTTAACTTCTGTATCAGGTATCGATAGTGCCGAACAACTTGCTGATACTATGGCTGCTCATATGCCGTTAAAATTGCAAGATAAACAGCATGTGTTAGAGATTATTAATGTTGGCGAACGTTTAGAGTATTTAATGGGGCTGATGGAAGGTGAAATAGATCTTCTACAAGTAGAAAAGAAAATTCGCGGCCGGGTTAAAAAACAAATGGAAAAAAGCCAACGCGAGTACTATTTGAATGAGCAAATGAAAGCGATTCAAAAAGAACTAGGCGATATGGATGATGTGCCCGACGAAGCTGAGTTATTAGCTAAGAAAATAGACGAAGCACAAATGCCCAAAGAAGCTAAAGAAAAAACCTTAGCTGAACTGCAAAAATTAAAAATGATGTCTCCGATGTCAGCAGAAGCAACTGTTGTACGCAGTTATATTGATTGGATGATCTCCGTGCCATGGAAAAAGCGCAGTAAATTAAAGCGTAATCTTAAGCTTGCTGAAGATGTATTAAATAAAGATCATTACGGCTTAGAAGAAGTAAAAGAACGGATCATTGAATACCTAGCCGTGCAACAACGTGTGACTCAGCTTAAAGGTCCTATTTTATGTCTTGTTGGTCCTCCTGGGGTTGGTAAAACATCTTTAGGTCAGTCTATTGCTAAATCTACTGGTCGTAAGTACGTGCGTATGGCGTTAGGTGGAGTAAGAGATGAAGCTGAGATACGTGGTCACCGCCGAACTTACATAGGTTCTATGCCGGGCAAGCTAATTCAAAAAATGGCGAAAGCCGAAGTTAAAAATCCATTATTTCTATTAGATGAAATTGATAAAATGGCCTCGGATATGCGTGGCGATCCAGCTTCGGCATTACTGGAAGTGCTAGACCCTGAACAAAATAATAATTTTAACGACCATTATTTGGAAGTGGATTATGATTTGTCTGATGTCATGTTCGTTGCCACCTCAAATAGTATGAACATTCCAGGCCCGTTATTGGACCGTATGGAAGTTATTCGCCTATCGGGGTATACAGAAGATGAGAAACTCAACATCGCTCGTAATCACTTATTAGCAAAACAAATTAAGCGAAATGGTTTAAAAGATAACGAAATAGAAATTGAAGATAGTGCCATTATCGGCATTATTCGCTACTACACTCGTGAGGCTGGCGTACGTAGTTTAGAACGAGAAATCTCAAAACTATGTCGCAAATCAGTGAAAAAAATACTGCTTAACAAAGACATTAAAAAAGTAGTGATCAACCAAGAGAACCTGGAAGAGTTTTTAGGTGTACAGCGATGCGATTATGGTAAAGCGGAAGATGAAAATCGCATTGGCCAAGTAACAGGTCTTGCCTGGACTGAAGTAGGGGGGGAATTATTAACGATAGAAGCTGCCTCTGTTCCTGGTAAAGGCAAATTACAATTTACCGGCTCACTTGGTGAAGTTATGCAAGAGTCAATTCAAGCTGCAATGACAGTGGTAAGAAGCCGTACTGAAGGTTTAAGAATCAACGCCGATTTTAATGAGAAGCGTGATATTCATGTTCATGTGCCAGAAGGCGCTACACCAAAAGATGGTCCAAGTGCAGGTATTGGCATGTGCACGGCATTAGTGTCTAGTTTAACTGGTAACCCGGTTAAAGCGGATGTTGCCATGACTGGTGAAATTACTTTGCGTGGAGAAGTGCTAGCGATTGGTGGCTTAAAAGAGAAGTTATTAGCTGCACATCGTGGTGGTATCAAAACGGTGATCATTCCAAAAGATAATGAACGAGATCTAAAAGATATTCCTGATAATGTAAAAGCTGACTTGTCGATACACCCAGTTAAGTGGATTGATGATGTGCTAGATCTGGCGTTGGCAGAGTCACCTGATAAGTGGTCTGTAGCCAGTTAGGTTAAGTTATTGTTAAGTGTTGTTTGAAAAGTAACCGTTTTTGAAAGAAAATTTCGAAAAATTTTAAATTAGGGCTTTTCAAACAAGTTATCTGTGGTAATCTGATTGTCGAATTAAGCTTGGCCTGCTCTACAGGATAGTAATAGTAAGGCACAGACAGATATTAATTAATTTTAATAGATAAATTATTTTTAATAGATGGAGCTTGCAGTAGTTAAAAATGCCTGATATAAAATGTTCAAGTATTTTTTTAGTTCCAAATAATAACAATTAAAGGGGAAGACAAAATGAATAAGTCTCAATTAATCGAAAAAATCGCAGCAGGTGCTGACATTTCTAAAGCTGCAGCTGGTCGTGCGTTAGATTCTTTCATCGATGCAGTTTCTGATGAATTAAAATCAGGCGAGCAAGTTGCTCTAGTTGGTTTTGGTACATTCTCAGTTCGTGATCGTGCAGCCCGTCAAGGCCGTAACCCACAAACTGGTGCTACAATCGAAATTGCAGCAGCTAAAATCCCAGCATTTAAAGCCGGTAAAGCGCTTAAAGATGCGGTAAACTAAAATTAAATTTTAGTTTCATAAAGCTGGCTTAGGCCGGCTTTTTTTATAACAAAAATAAATTCACTTTTTGTATATTAATACTTCAAGCACGCTAGTGCTTTTGCTACAATCAGGGATTAAATTTTTTGTCCGATGTTAAAGAGACACACATGTTAGAAAGAATAAGAGAAGGCTCTTCAGGAATTACTGCCAAAGTTATTTTAGGCTTAGTAATTGCAACGTTTGTATTTGCTGGTGTTGGTAGTTATACCAACTCTGTAGATACTTCAGCAGCCACAGTAAATGGTGAAAAGATTAGCCAGCAAAAGTTTGATCAAGCGTATCAAAATCAACGTAACCGCATGGAACAACAATACGGTGAAATGTTTGCACAGTTAGCTGGTAACGATATGTACATGCAATCTATGCGCAGTAATGTACTAGAGAATTTGATCAATGAAGAATTGCTTGATCAAAATGCTCGTGAATTAAATATTCGCATAAGCGATCAACAAATCAAAGAAGCCATCCTTGCCATGCAAGAATTTCAAGTTGATGGTGTATTCAATAATGATCGTTATTTAATGGTAATTAACCAAGCTGGTTTTTATCAACCTTCTGCATTTAGAGATTACTTACGTGTAGACATGGCTCGTCGTCAATTAATGCAAAGTGTAATGGCAACTGAATTTAGCATGCCATATCAACAAGATTTGGCTGTGAAGTTAACCAACCAAACTCGTAGCATTCGCTATGCAACTATTACTGCAGAGCAATTTAAAGCGACAGTTGAAGTGACTGATGAAGAAATTAACCAGTATTATCAAGAGAATCAATCACGTTTTGCTACGCAAGAGCAAGTTAAAGTTGAATACATCAGCCTTGATATTGCCAACCTCAAAAAAGACGTAGTTATTGAAGACAGTGAAGTACAGGCTTATTACGATGATAACCTTTCATCTTATTCTACAACTGAACGTCGTCGTGCATCACACATTCTGATTGAGTTTGGTGAAGATGACGTAGCTGCTGAACAACAAGCTAAAGACATCCTTGCTAAAGTTAATGCTGGTGATGATTTTGCCGCACTTGCTAAAGAATTTTCTGCAGATACATTCTCTGGTGAAAATGGCGGCGATTTAGATTGGTTTGAACAAGGTGCTATGGATATTGAGTTTGATAAAGCGGTATTCGCATTAACTAAAGAAGATAACCTTAGTGACATTGTTAAATCTGATTTTGGTTTTCACATCATTAAGCTAACTGACATTGAAGAAGTTGCAACAAAGCCTTTTGCTGATGTTAAAACTGAAATTTTAGCGCAATTAACTAACGATCAAGCTTTAGAAGTTTATTACGATTTACAAACTCAAATGGCTGAAGTCGCATTTGAATCTCCTGATTCGCTTGAAGAAGCAGCTGCAGTAATTAATGCAGAAATTCAAACCAGTAACTGGTTAACTCGTGGTAATAATCCTGCACCATTTAATAATAGTGATGTTGTTGAAGTTGCTTTTTCTGATGTAGTTCTACTTGATAATATGAACTCTGATGTTGTTGAAGTTTCTGCAGATCAAGTTGCAATGGTGGTACGTATTAACGATCATCAGGAAGCTACAACTAAGCCTTTAACTGAAGTTTCTGAGCAAATTAAAGTTCAACTTGTTAACAACAAAGCAAGCTTAGCAGCACAACAGGCAAGCGAATCATTACTATCTAAAGTTTTAGCGAATGAAGATGTTACTGTAGCTCTTGCCGCAACTGGTTCTAGTTTTGTTGCAGCTGATAATATTACTCGTAACGGCGCTGAAGTTACCAATAATATTGCCAAACAAGCGTTTACCTTAGCTCATCCTACTGAAGGTCAAGTATCTGCAGCAAGCACGTTAATGCTTTCTGGTGATTATGCAGTAATAGAAGTATTAAGTGTAACGGAAGGTGTTGCCGGTGATGCAGATGCTAATGTTGCTCAGCAACAAGCTATGTCAGTGTCGCAAGCTGTGTTTGAAGGCTATATCGCTAACCTTAAGGAAAACGCTGAGATCACTCGTAACTTACCAGCGAACTCTTCTCCATTACTATAGATAAACTGCTGCGCATTTTGTTATGGTAACTAGGTGACATAAAATAATAAAGGCCGCATATTGTATGCGGCCTTTATACTTTGATAGTTCTTAGTTCTTAGTTCTTAGTTCTTAGTTCTTAGTTCTTAGTTCTTAGTCCTTAGATCTCATACCTAGTTCTTAGCACCTCGTTCCTAGTGCTTATCTGACTTTTGTTTTTCTTTGCGACAAAATAAGCTTGCGGGTAAATTTATCTTTTGGATTTGTTAATACATCGCTGGTATTGCCATATTCAACAACTTTTCCTTCTCTAAGTACCATCAATTTATCACTAAAATGTTCGACTACATCAATATCATGCGAGACTAATAAATAGGCAAGTCCCATTTGTTGTTGCAACTCAAGCAATAAGTTGATCATTTGGGCCCGTAACGACAAATCTAAAGAAGCTAATGCTTCATCCAAGATAACCAGTTGTGGCTGCAAAATAATAGCTCTAGCAAGCGAAATACGCTGCTTTTGACCACCAGAGAACATATGAGGGTAGAAGTGCATATGATCGGCTAGTAAACCTACTTTCTGCAATGTGGCTCTTATCATTGCTTTACGTTCGTTTTCATTCAAGCGGGTATTTAAAATTAAAGGCTCTTCAAGTTGTTGCCTTATGGTTAAACTCGGGTTTAGAGTATCACCAGCATTTTGGAAGATCATCCTCACATGTTGACAGCGTTGCTTAAAATTACCCGTTTGCAGATGCTGCCCGTTCAAGCTTATTTCGCCAGTAGTTGGTCTTGCTGCGCCTACTAGCAGTTTAGCAAGCGTAGACTTTCCCGATCCAATCTCACCAATAACAGCAAGAGTTTCTTTTGCTTCTAATTTAAAAGAAATAGGATGTAAAACAGTCACTGATTTTTTTTTGAACCAGTTAGACTTAATTTTGTATCGCTTACTTAAATTTTTTACTTCAATTAAACTTGTCACAATCAATAATCCTTACGATGAGAAAAATGACAACTGACTTGATGACCATGATATGACTCGATCTGTGGCGCCTGAACACACTTTTTTTGCGCATTTGGACAACGCGGTCCTAAACGACATCCAATAGGTAAATGTTGCAACCCCGGAATACTTCCTGGCATAGCGTGTAAACGACATTTTTTTTCTATATTATTTCTAGCTCTAGGGGTACTGGCAATCAGTGCTTTGGTGTAGGGATGAAAAGGAGTGTTAAATATCTGCTCTGTTGTGCCTGCTTCAACAAACTGGCCAGAGTACATTACGGTTAAATAATCAGTCCAGTGACTTATTTTTTCTAACTCGTGGCTGATTAATAGAATCGACATGTTTTTTAATTGATTAAGACTGGATAATAAGCGAAATATTTGTGCCTGATTACTTGCTTCCATGGATGCGGTTGGCTCATCAGCAATAAGCAATTTAGGTCTTTTTGCCAACGCTATAGCAATCATCACCCGCTGACACAAAGCATTAGTGAGTTGGTGAGGGTAACTTTTAGCACAAACTTGATGGTTTTTAATGCCTACTTTATGCAATAACTTTGCTGCCGCAGCTTTTCTCTGTTGTGCTTTTTGCCAGAAAAAGCCTGAAAATTGTTCGCTATTTAACGACTCTTCTATTTGCTCGCCAATACTGTTGGTCGGATCTAGGCAGCTCATCGGCTCCTGAAATATCATTGCCACATCTTTAGTAATAATTTGCTTTCGTTCTTCCACAGGTAAACGCAATAGATCGATGCCTTGCCAATGAAATCTATCAGCCTCAACATGCCATTTATCATCAAGAACGCCAATAATTGCTTGCGCAAGTATTGATTTACCTGAGCCAGATTCACCTACCAAACCTCTTATTTCGCCGTCTTTTAATGCGAGTGATACTCTATCCACGGCTAAAATATTCTCACCGTGGCTGGTTAATTCAATACTTAAATTTTTAATATCGAGTAAATTCATTAATTATCTTTTTGTATTTTTAAAGAGTGACGAAGGCCTTCACCAACCAGGTTAGTTACTATCACGGTAAACAATATGGCTAAACCAGGCAAGTAAGATGTCCAAGGCGCGATATAAAATAAATCTAAAGAGTTTTTTAACATAGAACCCCACTCAGGCATAGGTACTGGTGCGCCTAACCCTAAGAAACCCAAAGCGGCAATATCTAAAATTGCCGCTGATTGAGCCAGAGTTGCCTGAATAATAATCTTATCAATAATATTAGGATATATGGAGGTGATCAGTACTCTTGTTTCAGTTGCACCATCAAGAATAGGAGTTAACACATAGCCTTTCTTTTGTTCTTCTTTTATCGCATTACGGGTAACATGAATAAATTGCGGAATAGACACCAAAGCGATAGCCCAGAGCACGTTTTCAAGGCCTTGCCCTAAAATTGCAACAATAATTATGGCGAGTAAAAGTGACGGTGTTGACAATATCACATCGAGAAAATGAGTCAGAAAGCTTGATTTAACACCACGAGTAATTGCCGATATTGAGCCAATAACAACCCCTATAGTCATTGCAAAAATAACCACCACAAAACTCAGGCCAAACGTTAAAGATGTACCATGAATAAGACGTGACAGCATATCTCGGCCCAAATCATCAGTCCCTAATAAATAACTAATATTACCTTCATCATTCCAAGCAGGGGGAACCAATAATTGATCCAAATTATTTTCAAGCACATCATGGGGAGTAAGAAAACTGCCAAAAACAGCCATAAAGACTAAAAATAAATAGCAACTAAAACCAATCATGGCAACCGGGGTATTACGAAAGGTATACCAAAGTTGTTTAAATGGTGACGGAAACTCTTCCTCAGAATAAATATGCTCACGTGCCATGTTTTTTATGCCTTTCTAATGGATTAAGCGTAGCGTAGAGAAAATCTGACAAAATATTAATGAAGAAGGTAAATGTGGCCAATGCAATTAAGCCACCTTGAATGGCGGTATAATCACGCTCAAATATACTTTGAATTAGCCAGCTGCCAGCTCCTTGCCAATCAAATATCACTTCGGCAATCATAGCAATGGTGACCAAATTGGAAAAATTTAAACCTATTTGTCTTACTATACCTACTAGGGAGTTACGAATGCCGTGATGGTAAATAATATGTGTTTGCGACAAGCCTTTTGCTTTTGCAGCTTTAATATAATTAGATTCTAAAACATCAAGCATTGAGGTGCGTGCCAAACGAATGAATATTGTCATTGGCGCCATAGCCACAGCAAAAGCAGGCATTATAATGTGCATAAAAGCATCTTTTAATGCTTGCCAAGTGTAAGAGCTGTCACTGAGAATGATATCAATAAATTTAAAACCAGTGACTTGCTCAATTTCAAATAATAAATTTAATTGGCCAGAAGAGGGGAACCAAGACAAGGTTATCGAAAATATAAGTATTAATATTAAGGCCAGCCAAAATACAGGAATTGAATAGCCAATCATGGCAAACGTTAAAATAACTTTATCAATGGCTTTATTATGAAATACCGCCGCTAAAAATCCTAAGGGTACGCCAAACAATAAAGCAATAAATAAAGCCGCTAAACAGAGTTCTATGGTTGCCGGTAAAAAGGTTACTAACTCGACACTTATCGGCATTTGGCTAGACATGGAAATACCAAAATTACCATCAAATATTTGGCCAACGTACGCTGCATATTGGTGGAATATGCTCTGATCCATTTGATATATCTGAGCAAGTTCTGCGAGCTGCTGCTCATCGGCATTTACTTGACCGGTTAAATTAATTAATTCGTCGCCTGGAAATAAATAACTTAAACTAAATGACATGATAGAAAGCATCAGCAAGGTAAAAAACAGTAAGTTTAGTCGCCTTAAAGTAAAGGTTAACATTGCTAGTCAGCTCCTTTTTTATTGACATCTTCAAAACTAATGCCGCCAAATGGAGTAAGGATATTACCTTCTATTTCTTTAACTTTAGCTTGAGCTCTTTTTCCGTGTGCAATTGGGAAAACTGGTAACTGCTCTTGTAGCAATTGTTGAGCCTGAAGATAAAGTTTTTTACGTGTATTTGAGTTGTTGGTTAATAACGATTTTTGTAATAGTTTATCAAATTCTTCATTACACCACATTGCTCGGTTACCACCAGTCTTGACCGCAGCACAACTCAGTAAAGGAGAGAAAAAATTGTCAGGATCAGGGTGATCGGCTTGCCAGCCAATTAACACCGATTGATGTTCGCCTTTAGCCAGTTTCTTCAAAAAAGTTGTCCATTCAAAAGTGATAATATTCACTTCTATGCCAACTTCAGCCAAGTTAGATTTTATTAATTTTGCCATTTTACGGGCATCAGGGTTATATGCTCTATGCACAGGAACTGCCCAAACATCTATACTAAAGCCATCGGATAAACCAGCATCACTAAGCAACTTAACTGCTAACTCTTTTGAATATGTAACTTCTTCAACCTGATCTGAATAAGCCCAAGAGGCTTTTGGCAACAGAGATTGCGCTACTTCGGCTTGATCATAATAGACGGCACTAACAATGGCATCTTTATCTATTGCATGAGCTACAGCTTTACGAACTAGCGGGTTATCAAACGGTGGCACTTTAGTATTAAAGGCAAGAAACGCGACATTAAAAGAGGTTACTTGCTCCAGAGATAGGTCTGGCCTTGATGCGATTTCTTGAGTTGCAATAGGGTAAGATATTACATCGCATTCATGGGTTAGAAGCTTCGTTAAACGACTAGTATTGTCAGTACTAATGTTAAATAGTAAATTTTCAATATTTACTTTTCTGCGCCAATAGTTTTCATGGCGCTGAAAACGAATTAACGATCCGTTTCTATAGTCTTTATATTTAAATGGTCCAGTGCCAATAGGCAAGTTATCTATTAATGTTAAATCCTTTTTAGATTCAATTAAGCTATCAGCATATTCTTTTGACAAAATAACTGAAAATGGCGCAGCAATATTTGCTAAAAATGAGCTTTGTGGATGAGTTAATCTAAAACGAACAGTGTAATCATCAATTTTCTCTACATCTTTTACCAAATCATCAAATTTAACACTTTGAAAAAAAGGAAATTTACCATCGACTGACTGATAAAAAGCTTGTTCTTTATCTAATATTCTATTGAAACTAAAAATGACATCGTCGGCATTCATATTTCTGGTGGGAGTGAAATACTTTGTTTGATGAAATTGCACATCTTTACGCAAATAAAAGGTGACTAGTTTATTATTTTTCGTTACATGCCATGATCTTGCCAGCGCCGGAATTTTTTCAAAATTGCTAGGGTCAAAATCGAGCAAGCGATTATAGATTTGCTTTGAAGTTGCATCAATAGTGGTACCAGAGGTAACCAATTGTGGATTAAATGAAGTCGGAGAGCCTTCTGAGCAATAGACAATACCTTCAGTTAAAATTGAATCGGAACCGACTTTTCCACAGCTGCTCACCATTAAAGTAAAAAATGCCGCGGCAATTACTTGTCGAGTATTTTGTATTGGCAACCAAGACTTAACTTTCATCAGCGTCACTACTTTCTAATAGGTTGTATTTTTTTAAATAACCTCTTAATTGATGGTAGGTTAATTTTAACGCTTCTGCTGTTTTCTTTTGGTTAAATTGACATGAGGCTAATGCATCTTTTAACAGCGTTATCTCATAATCATTAGACAAATCTTTCAAAGAAACAGGATACGATAATGGGCTCAATGAGCTACTTGAATCAGAAAGCTTAGTGTCGGAACTTACTACAGATGCTAAATCTGTATTCTTCTCTTCTGTTGTTGCTTGCCTATCGGCTGTTTTAATACGGTTATTAGGTCTAAAAGGTGACTCAAAAGGATCAATAATTAATTGATTCACTGGTAAGTGAGGATTGTTATGACGATAAACACTGCGTTCTACAACGTTTTTTAACTCCCTAATATTGCCTGGCCAACGGTAAGCTAACATGGATTTTTTCACTTTTTCAGTGAAGCCACTAAATAGTTCAAACTCTAGCTCCCTTGCCATATTAATAGCAAAATGCTCAGCAAGAATTAAAATATCTTCAACACGCTCTCTTAATGGGGGCAGGGTAATTACATCAAATGCTAAGCGATCAAGTAAGTCTGCTCTAAATTCACCTTTCTCAGCAAGCATTGGCAAATCTTCGTTAGTCGCGGCAATTAAGCGAACATCAGATTTTACCGTTTTAGAGCCACCGACACGTTCAAATTCACCATATTCAACTACGCGTAGCAGCTTCTCTTGAATTAGCCCAGAAGTATTTGCTAGCTCATCAAGAAATAATGTACCGCCATTAGCTCGCTCAAAACGACCTTCATGGCGCTTACTCGCACCAGTAAAAGCACCGCCTTCATGTCCGAAAAGTTCGCTATCTAAAAGGTTTTCATTTAAAGCTGCGCAGTTGAGTTTTATATAACTTTGATCCCATCTTTTTGAAAGATAATGCAGGCGTGCGGCGACCAGTTCTTTACCTGTGCCGCGCTCACCAATTAATAAAACTGGTTTAGCAAGGGGGGCTACCTGTGAGATATGTTCCAGTACTTCTAAAAAGCTATTAGACTGGCCAATTAAATTGTCTTGTTGTTTAAAACGGGTCATAGGTGACCTAATTATTGGTTTTTTTCACTAACAAATAGTGTATTTCATTAATGATGAGCTGAAAAGTCTTTTTTAAATTTAATTAATTTTATTATAAACAACGAGTTACAGTTAATTGAAAACTTGGCATTAATAATGAATGTATTTGCATAGGTATAAAATTACTAATAAATAAAATTTATTAATACGAGGAAGTTATTATGGGTATTTTTTCAAGATTTACAGATATCATCAATTCGAATATCAACAGCATATTAGACAAGGCTGAAGATCCCGAAAAAATGGTGCGTTTAATTATTCAAGAAATGGAAGACACACTCGTTGAAGTTCGCTCATCTTCAGCGCGTACATTAGCAGATAAAAAGGAATTAACTCGCCAGATAACGCGTTTAGATACTGATTCAGAAACTTGGCAACAAAAAGCAGAGTTAGCGTTAAGTAAGGGACGTGATGATTTAGCAAGAGCAGCATTAGTTGAAAAAAATAAATGTGAAGATGCAGCTCAATCCATGAATGATGAATTGGCCAGCTTTGATGATCACATTGCAAAACTACAAGATGAAATATCACAATTACAAGAAAAATTAGCAGATGCTAAAGCTCGTCAAAAAGCTATCGTTATGCGTGGCAAAACAGCGAGTTCTCGATTAAAGGTGAAAAGCAAACTTGATAGTGGCAAAGTAGAAGATGCACTTAGCCGTTTTGATCGTTACGAACGTAAAATCGACGACTTAGAAGCACAAGTTGACTCCTATGACTTAGGTAAAAAGTCTTTAGCAGATGAAATTGCCGATTTAGAAACAGATGATAGTGTCGATAATGAGCTTGAGGCCCTTAAAGCCAAAATGCAAAAACCAAAAAAAGCAGCTACAAAAACTAGCAAAGCTAAAAAATAAAACGCACTAATTTATAAGCTCAATCGTTAAGGAGAATTATTATGGATCCAGGTCTTTTAATGGCACCGATCATTATATTTATGGTTATTGTGGCACCAATTTGGTTAATTTTACATTACCGTTCAAAGCGTCAAATAAGCCAAGGTTTAAGCGAAGATGAATATAGACAATTATCAGATTTATCGGAAGCTGCAGATCAAATGGCAGAAAGAATCCAAACCCTCGAAGCCATTTTAGATGCTGAAACTCCAGACTGGAGAAAGAAAGTATGAAAACATCAAGAGGTGAACTATTTCGAGACCCGACTAAAGGCAAAATTGCCGGAGTCTGTGCCGGATTAGCACAGTATTTTGGCTGGGAAGCCTGGCTTGTAAGAATACTGGTTGTGTCAGGTGTATTACTTGGTATGGGGTGGTTTGTAATTCTTTACATCGCAGGTTGGTTTATTTTAGATAAAAAACCAAACCGTCTTTCTCCGAAGCAAGCGGCAAAAAACGTTAAAGACAAAATTCATGAAGAAGAAATTTTTAATGAATCAATTAAAGTAAAAGCAAAAATTTGGCAGTCTGGAGAGTTACCAAAACAAGCGGTGCGAGATATAAGCCTTAAGTTTAAATCTCTAGAACATGAATTGCGTAATATGGAGCGCTACGTAACTTCACCAGAATTTACAGTTTCAAGAGAAATCAACAAGTTATAAATGTTTAACATCTTTATCAAAGGTCGCTATTAGCGACCTTTTTAATTTTTATGATTTGAAACGAGAAACGAGAAGCTAAGAGAAGGGAGCATGAGATGACTCCGATTTAGTGGACACCTTGCTGAACTCGCTTCAGGCTTCCCTCTTGCTTTTCGGTTCTAGCTTCTAGCACTCTCTTTTCTGAACTCGTTTCAGGAGCTATTTTGTTTTTTCATTTTTCTTTACTCTCTAGTAAGTTTTAAGCTTTTGTTTTACATTAGATATTAAGATAAAGAAAAATATTAATAAGCGATTTTAAAGCGTGGAGCGATGGCAATAATTAATAAAAAAACGATCAAAAATCTTCAACGACGAGTGAAAGATTCAGCGAGTGAGTTGTTTAATAGAAGCCTTGATCAGCATGTTAACCTAGCCGTTACGGGCTTGTCGCAAAGTGGTAAAACCGCATTTATTACTTCTTTGGTAAATCAACTAATCAATGAAGGGAATGGCAAACCGTTAACATTTTTTAATGTTGTCCATGAAGGACGATTTATTGCCGCTAAACGGGTGCCGCAATCCAATTTACACATTAGTCGTTTTGATTATGATGGTGCAATGCAAAACTTGGGGGAAGATGAACCCATTTGGCCAGTACCAACTAAAAACATTAGCGAGTTGCGTTTAGCTATCCGTTATTACCCTGATCAATCATTATTAAAATATGCCAAAGAGATGGCGACATTATATGTAGATATTACAGATTACCCTGGTGAGTGGTTACTCGATTTACCTATGTTAAATCAAACTTTTGAAGAATGGTCAGAATACATGGGCGAATTACTTAAGCAAGAGCCCAGAAAAGAACTTGCCGCCGACTTTCTGACAAAGCTGAATGAAGTTGATCCCCTTGGGCCTGTAAATGAAGATTTGCTAGCCGAACTTGCTCATGATTATACCCAAATTTTGATAAAGTTTAGACACGAACAAGGCCTCTCTGTTATTCAACCAGGCCGTTTTATTTTGCCCGGCGAGCATGAAGGTGCACCTATCTTACAATTTGTGCCTTATCCATTTTTTAATGATATAGAAAAAAATGATTATCAATCAGCAGGGCAGGACACCTTCATTGGTATGCTCAGAGCCCGTTACTTAGAATATAGAGAACGAATAGTCAGAGAGTTTTATAAAAAACATTTTGTTAAATTTGATCGACAAATTGTTTTAGCAGACTGTTTAACCCCATTGACAAATGGTCCGTATGCTTTCGATGATTTACAACAAGCGATAGCGTTAATTTTAGAGAGTTTTGCTTACGGCAAAGCAAATATTATTACGCGTTTGTTTTCGCCAAAAATTGATAAATTATTATTTGTAGCGAGCAAAGCTGATCATGTTACCGGTGAGCAACATAGCAATTTAACATCGTTACTCGAGCAGTTAGTCTATAAAGCTAAAAAAGCATTAAGTTTTGATGCAATAAAAATGAAAACTCTTGCTATCGCTTCAATTCAAACGACCAAGCAAGGTAAAAGTGAGTATCAGGGAAAATCTATAGCTGTGCTAAAAGGTAAACGCTTAGATACACAAAAATTAATCACCGTTTACCCTGGCGCTGTGCCAGCAAAATTGCCGAGTAAAGAGTATTGGCTTAATCAAGGATTCAAATACATAGCCTTCAAACCGATGAATAAAATTGACGAGCATGAAGCATTGCCAAATATTAGGTTAGATCAAGTATTACAGTTTTTATTGGGAGATAAATTAAAATGAGTCAGGAAAATGATAAATACGAACAGCAAATATTGTTCAATGAAGCACCTGATTTAAGCAATGTGCAGGCAGATATAGATAGCCAACCTGAGAACCAGGTAATTTTACCTGAAGCTGCATGGCAACCCATTGATGAAAACCTTACTGAAGATATTATTGAGCTTAAAAAGTCTAAACCACGATGGTTGTGGCGTTTAGCTGGAGTATCGTTTTTAACTTTACTTGTTTATGAATTAATTAATTTTTTAATCTTGGGTTTTAGTAATTCGCCAATAATAACAAGCATTTATTCAATGTTTTTTGCTGCAATAGCGGGTATTTCTGGTTTAGCCTTATTGAAAGAATTAAGAGGGTTAAGGCAATTTAAATTGCAAACCAAAAATCAACATAAAGCTGCGCAACTCTTAGCCAATGAAACATTTTTTGATGCTAAAACATTTTGTCAAAAAATTAGCTGTAAACTTCCAAGCGATGCTGTTGAAGAGCATCAACAAATGTTCGAAGATAATATAGGGGAAGAATTAACTGAACAGGAAATTTTAACCCTATATTCAAAGCAAGTGCTAAGCCATGTTGATGAACAAGCGTTAGCTCAGGTTGCAAAATTTTCTACTGAGGCTGTTGTTTTAGTTGCAGTAAGTCCTGTCGCTATTATAGATATGCTGGTGTTAATGTGGCGTAATTTGCGTATGCTCGATAAAATTGCTGGTCTTTATGGGGTAAGGCTTGGTTATTGGAGCCGGCTTAAGTTAATTAAGCATGTATTTACGAACATGGCCTATGCGGGCGCTAGTGAAATCATTGCGGATGTTGGCCTGGATCTGCTTGGTGTTGAAACTCTTGGTCGATTATCAACTCGTGCTGCGCAGGGCTTAGGGGCTGGGATGCTAACTGCTCGCTTAGGAATTAAAACGATTAACCTTTGTCGACCTATTCCATTTGTTGATAAACCACCTGGTATTAGCCAAGTTCGTCAACAAGTTATTGCTCAAGTAAAAGCGTTATTAACGTCAAAAGTTAAGTAATACCATTTTGCATAAGTACTGAGTTGACTATATGCTTATGCAGATTGGTATAATTAGCCGATATTTTTTTGTTAACTTATTGAAAACTTGGCATTGTTAATTCTCTGTAAAGAAAAACATACAAGTTTTCAGGAAAGTTTCCTTTGTAAAAATTTCTCATCAAGAACCACTTCTTATAGTCTTAGGTCCAACTAATAAACAGATTCCAATAACAAAGAATGTTGTGAATCTGTAAATCCTCTTGTAGGTACAAAAAGGACAAAATACATGGCGAAGGCAACTTCATATGTTTCTAAAACAGCCGATGAACAAGGCTTTATCAGCTGGACCGAGGAAGAAAACTCTACTTGGCAAAAGCTCTATTCTCGTCAAATAGCCTGCATTAAAAATAAAGCCTGCGATGAATATTTCCAAGGCTTAGATAAACTCAGTTTACCAGAAGACCGGATCCCTCAGCTCGCTGAAGTAAGTAAAGTTCTCCTCAAAGAAACTGGTTGGCAGTGCCATCAAGTTCCGGCATTGATTGGCTTTGGTGAATTCTTTAAATTGCTATCAGAGAGAAAATTCCCCGTTGCCACGTTTATCCGTAGCACCGAAGAATTTGATTATTTGCAAGAGCCTGATATTTTCCATGAAATATTTGGTCATTGCCCATTACTAACTAATCCATCTTTTGCTGATTTTACTCAGCTGTATGGCGAGATCGGGTTAAATGCGAGTAAAGAAGATAGAGTTTTTCTGGCACGTTTATATTGGTTTACCATTGAATTCGGTTTATTAAATACTGAAGACGGCTTACGTATTTATGGTGGTGGGATTTTATCGTCACCAGGAGAAACGTTATATGCCATGCATGATGATTCTGTCATTAGAAAAGAGTTGGATAATGCTGAGCAGTTGGTTGACGTTTATAGAACACCGTATAGAATTGATATAATGCAACCTATTTACTTTATGTTAAACAGCATAAAAGAATTAGACAAAATTGGTAAACTCGATTTACTGGCATTGGTAAAGCAGGCTAAAGCGCTTGGTTTACATGAGCCTATGTTTCCACCAAAAGAGCAAATTAAACAAACAGCAAAAGCAAGTTAAGGATGCAAATGACAACTACATTAGCAAAACAAGAATGCGAAGCATGCCAAGTGGGTGCTCCAAAGGTTTCAGAAGAAGAATTAGCACAACTTATTGGTCAAATTCCTGATTGGGTACCTGAAGTCCGTGATGGTGTGATGATGTTAGAGCGTGTATTTAAATTTAAAAACTTTAAGTTAGCGTTAGAGTTTACCAATAAAGTTGCTGAATTAGCAGAAGCTGAATTTCATCACCCGGCAATTACCACTGAATGGGGAAAAGTCACGGTAACATGGTGGACGCACGCTATTAAAGGTCTTCACCAAAACGATTTTATTTGTGCGGCCAAGACTGACCAATTACTCGATTAATTAACGAATACATCACTTCGTGGTTCGTAGCAAAGCGTATTCGCAGTGAAACGTATTCGAAATAAATAGTTTTTTACAAAGACGGTAAATATCTATTGGTATTTATCGTCTTTTTTGTTGTAAAATTAACTTTACAACAAAATTAATAGAAATATTAAAACTAGCGGAAGGTAAAGTGCGTTTACAAATTGAATGTCAGGACAGGTTCGGTATAGCTCAAGAAGTATTAGCCATATTCGTCGATCGAGAAATTAATGTTAAAGGGATAGATGCAATCACAGAGTCAGGGCAAATTTTTGTGCACATACCTGATCTGGAATTCAGCCAGCTGCAAGACTTCATGCCACAGCTTAGACTGATTGATGGGGTGCTTGATGTTAAAACTACTACTCATATGCCTTCAGAGCGTGAACGTGAAGTATTAGACACTATTGTAAGAACATTGCCTGATCCCGTTGTTACAATTGATGCGAAAGCCGCGGTTTATGGTGTGAATGACGTCGCCAAACAAAAAATATCAGCTGATTTAAAAGATATTATTGGCCAGCAAGTAAGCCAGTGGCTTAAAGGTTTTAACTTTAATCGATATTTAGAATCAGATGAAACATTACCACATACCCGTAAATTAAAGTTTCTAGACGAAGACTATGTGGCAGATATTTTACCGGTCACTGTGTCTGGTGAAAGTGAAGAGAAAGTTCTTACTGGCGCCATTTTAATGCTTAAGTCTGAAGCTCGTCTTGGTCAGCAAATTACCGCATTTAAACATCCCAAAGATAATGACTTTGCTGGTATACAAGCAAGCTCTGCATTAATGCGCAAAGTGGTTCGTGAGGCTCGTAGAATGGCTCATTTAGATTCCTCTATTTTAATTATGGGAGAAACAGGTACCGGTAAAGAGTTATTGGCACGATCATGCCATAATGCCAGCGATAGAGCTGATAGCCCATTTGTCGTATTAAATTGTGCAGCCTTACCTGATGATGTTAGTGAGACTGAATTGTTTGGTAAGTTAGTTAACCCGACAGAAACTAAAAAAGGTATTTTTGAATTAGCCGATGGCGGCACTATCTTTTTAGATGAAGTATCTGAAATGTCAGAAAAGCTGCAATCTAAGTTAATTAGAGTACTGGAAAGTAGCAGTTTTAGAAGAATTGACGACGAAAATGAAATAACCGTTGATATTCGCTTTATCAGTTCGACCAATAAAGATTTATTGTCTATGGTTGAAAAGGACGAATTCAGAGAGGATTTATATTATCGTTTAAATGTATTGGGCCTTGCCATTGCTCCACTTAGAGATAGAAGGCAAGATATTTTACCACTTGCCGACACCTTTATTCGCAAAGCGGCACAATTAAATCATCGAGCTAATGTATTGTTTGATAAAAATTGTCGCGATTTCATTGAGCATTATCCTTGGCCTGGCAACGTTAGGCAGCTTGAAAATGTTATTTTAAGAGCTGTGTCACTACTAGAAGGTGATGTGATCAGGATCTCAAATTTACAATTACCAAACTACACTCCTGATCATGGTTATCTTGAACATGAGTTTGAAGGCACACTAGAGGACGCAGTTAAAGGTTATGAGGCTGATTTATTAAGAAAGCTTTATCCGGCTTACCCAAGTACAAGACAATTGGCAAAAAAGCTTGGCTTAAGTCATACGGCAATTGCAAACAAGCTACGTGAATACAATATCAACAAAAAAACAGTGAAAATATAGGGCTAAATAAATATGATTACTTTATATGGGTACTGGCGTTCATCGGCTGCTTATCGAGTACGAATCGCATTAAACTTAAAGAAAATTAAACATGAGCTGATTTCTGTTCATTTAGTAAAAGACGGCGGGCAACAGCATAGTGAAAGTTATGTAAAATTGAACCCAAACCATCTTGTGCCAACATTGGTTGATGGTGATTTTAGTTTAAATCAATCTTTAGCGATAATAGATTACCTTGATGAATCTTTTACAAACGTTAGCCTTTACCCAAGTAATATCAAAGATAAAGCGTTAGTTAGAGCCTTAGCTTGTGATCTCGCCTGTGAAATCCATCCATTAAATAATTTAAGAGTGCTGCAGTATTTATCAAATCAGTTAAACATTAGTGATGACCAAAAGACTGCTTGGTACCATCATTGGATCCTGGAAGGTTTTTCCGCATTAGAATTGCGTTTAGCAAAAACTGCTGGCCAGTATTGTTTTGGCGATAGTGTTACTGTTGCCGATTTATGTTTAATTCCACAAATTTATAATGCCAAACGCTTTAATGTAGACATGTCAGTATTTCCCCTGATCAATAAAATTGAGCATAACTGCTCATTATTGCCTGAATTTATTGCCGCTATACCTGAGAATCAAGCTGACGCAAGTTAAAACTCATTCAGTTGCTGATATGATGATTGCGCCTTCGCTAGCGTTTATGTTTATTTTTTAATTAAATATAAATTACTTTAAACTTTTTTATGTTTTGACTATCTTTATATATGTCACAATTAAATCTTTAAGGTATTCATTTGTCAGCTGCAAACTCAAACATAGATTCATCGATCACTAGCAAAAGCTCTTCGTCTACATTAGTGTTTGTAATTATTCTGGTAGTAGTTATTACTGTTTTCGGCTATTTATTTTTACAAGATGATGAGGCAGAGATAAAGCCCGTAGCTAGTGAAGAAATTATCACAGAGCCTGAAGTTATTGTTCCTGTTAAAGTCGAAACAATCAGCGTACCTGTTAAAGTACAAGAGCCAGTTGCAACAGAGCCTGAAATTGTCAAACCATCCCTTCCTGTTTTGGACCAAAGTGATGCCTTTGTTGTCGCTAAAATAACTGAAATATCATGGCGAAAAGAGCTACTGGGTTTATTACTAACAGATGATTTAGTACGACGAGTTGTTGTCTTTACTGATAACTTTTCTCGGGGAGAAATGGCCTACAGTCATTTGCCTTTAAAGCCACTAACTGGAAAATTTTCAGTCAAGCCAGATATTAATGAGGCAGATGATATATACCAATTTAACGACTCTAACTTTACCCGCTATGAGGATTATATAGAACTACTCCATTCGTTTGAACCAGAAGCCTTAGCAAGCAACTTCATTCTAATAAAACCCTTATTTGAGCAAGCCTTCACTGAATTAGGTTATCCCGATCAAACTTTTGAACAAGTACTATACCTTGCAATTGAACGGGTACTCGATTTTCCCGTACCTAGCGAGCAGCCGGTATTGGTCCAACCTAGTGTGGTTTATAAATATCAAAACCAAAAGCTTGAATCTTTAGCTGATGCTGACAAGTTTTTATTACGTTTAGGTAAAGAAAATTTATTGCAACTAAAAGCCATAGCTCTAGAGCTGGATAATCAACTTAACTTGCAAAACAATCAGTAAAAGCTCATAACATCTATGGATAATTTATCTCAGATTGTACCGGTGAATATACCCAGAACAAATCGACGGTTTATTAAATGGCTTAGCCGTCACTTATTAACGTTATTAGGTTGGCGGATTAGTGGTAGCTTTCCAAACGAGAAAAAATTAATTCTAGCGGTAGCGCCTCATACTTCAAACTGGGACTTTTTCATTGGCGTGGTGGTAAAATTAGCTCTTGATTTAAAGTTAAACTTTTTGGGGAAAGACGCTATTTTTATTTGGCCATTTAAAATTTGGTTGGAGGCTATTGGCGGTATCGCAATTGATAGAAAGTCGGCACATGGTGTAGTAGGGCAAATGGTTGATAAGTTTGCACAACAAGATACTTTAGTATTAGCTTTGGCACCCGAAGGAACTCGCTCGAAAGTTCAACAATGGAAAACCGGCTTTTTACATATCGCCCAAAAAGCTAAAGTCCCTGTTTTGCCTATTCAAATAGACTATAAAACCAAACAAGTTATATTTTACCAGGCACGTAACATAACTGCTGATATTGATGAAGAACTGCAGGATATAAAAGCAATATTTAATAAAGATTGTGCAAAAAATCCTCATTATTTTTAATGGCTGTTAAATTTGCCTAATTTTCACTAATTAGGCCTTGCACACTACAACACAATTCGCCATAATGCGCCTCGCTTTAGGTAATTTACCTATCGCCATTATGGTACCTCTTTTGGTCCTCCCGCAATGATACTCTGTGAACTCGGCCAGGTCCGGAAGGAAGCAACCGCAGCAGACGACTCATGTGCCGGGATGTGGCTGAAAGAGGGGCCACCCAATCTAAAAAATGCTCTCTGCAGACCAATAAAAACACTATAATCAACTCGATTAGTCCAAAAGCATCACAGTAAAGATCACAATTCTAGCGTGATAATTTATCTACTTTCACTAAACACTTATCTATAACTTTATTAAGATTCTTTTGCCACGTACTAAATTTGACCCTGTTCAATAAATATCACAAATCTCGTTATAAGAATCATATAGGCCTTTTTGCTTTACATAAAAAAACGAGGTGTCATCATGTTACGAACAATCATTAAAACCATCATTGGCTAGGTAAAAAAACTATGGGAACTACTCAAAGTCATCATTGACATTGCCCCCACCAAAACAGTCAACCCAGACCGTAACCATTCCATAACAACGAACACTAGGCAAAGCGCGTTGCACGATTGGAGATCGTCAGGAAGCCGACAAGATGTTGTTCGCCATAGGTATGTAGAAGTTGATGGATACGCAGAAAACTTCCATATTGACCGCCAGGGGCGTTATGATTTTGCAAAACGTCGAAGATCAACTCTAGAAATAATATGGGCATTTCATTCAAGCCTAAGTCATTTCTTCGCAAACAACCGTTGTGGCAAATAAGTGAGAACAAAACATAAAGCTAATCACCTCTTCAAACCTGTACATATGTTTTTTCAATTTTTATATTCTGTTCAGAACGTGCTCGCTCTGTGTTTATTCATTTTACTTTAGCAGCTCGGGATAGCGATGAATAAAATCTGACAATTGATTTTTATAACATGTCCATCGCTCAATGGAATTGTTGTAGATTTTCTGGCGAGCCTGCCAAACACTGGCTGTATGGATTGAAGCAGTATTCTGTTCACCAGATTCTACTGATAATTGTTTCAGATTGGTATATTCACACAGTTGATCAATTACCTTTTTGGGATCTCTTACCATGTCCTCATAGCTAATGGTTAGGATGTCCAGGTCTTGATAACTCCAGTGTCGCATCATTTCTGAGTATAACGAATGGTATTCGGCGATATCGTTTAAGTCGTAACTGAAGTCCAAGTTAGTGTGTGCAAAATTTTGAGAATAAATGGATAGGCAAATATCAACGGGATTGCGAGTACAATGAATAATCTTGGCTTTAGGGAACAACATTTTGATAAAGCCAATGTTAGCGAAATTTAAAGGATTTTTATCCAGTGTATGTTGGTAATCATTATAATTAGTGGTAATGGATTTCAAATATTGTACACAATAATATTCTACCGCCCGCTCAGGAATATGGGATAAAACCTCAGGAAAAGTAACTTTGTTTCCCGTAGAATTTTCAATATGTTTTGGGAACAAATCCAGTGTATCTAACTCACCTGCGCAAAACACCTTTTCATTACTTGAAAAAATCCTTTCGAGTAAGGTTGTGCCTGACCTAGGCATACCAACTATAAAAATGGGCTCATAATTGTTAGTTGTTTTTTGCTGAAGCTGCTTAATTTGTTGTTCGCTAAAATAACTTTTTAGTTTTTCAAATTGCTGTTTGACGCTATTTATATCAAAGGGTTTGGTCAGCATTTTTTTTCGTTGTTTGTTGGCTGTTTTAAAGTATTCAAATGCCTGTTCATATTTATGCAGGTCATCATTAATTTTTCCAAGAGAAAAATTTAAAACAGTCTTGGTTTCAGCGCTCACCCCTGCCTTCAAGGCATCAGTAAATTTCTTGATAATTTCACTATCATCCGTACTGAATTTTTTTGATACAGCAATGCCTTGGTAAGCGGCAGCACTGTTAGAGTCTTTCGAGAGAGCAAGAAGGTTGTATCTCGTCGCTTCATTAAACTCACCCAGAGAATAATGCAGTTTTGCAATTTTTGACAGTGTTGTCGCTGTGTAGCACTTTCTTTTTATCGTTAAAGCGTAAGCGTCAAGTGCTGCCGAATCAGCACCAATTACCGATAAATAGGAAGCCGCTGAGTTATGTATTTCCACATCGTCAGGATATTGTTTGAGCAATGAAAAAAGAGTAGTTTTAGCGAGATCAATTTGCCTGCTATGGCCATAAATTTCGGCAAGTAACGTATAGGCCTCAACACATAAAGGATCCTTTTTTATACAGTCATTAAGTACTGAAATGGCAGACGTGGAGGCATTCATCTTGTCATGCAGCAATGCCAGCCTTACCTGTAATAAAGACGATACTTGCGTCGTCGTACTATATTGATTTAAGACTTCGATGCCCTGTTGAAAATAACCAGAATCAAGTAAAAGCTGAGTAATTGATAATAACAAAAATGGTTTGTCATCAGTCTCATTAAGTGCCTTCTGGAAGTATTGGAAGGCTTCATTGGCCTTTTTTTGTTGCCATAATGAGAGGCCTTTTTGATATGGGTTTTGTGCTGGATTGGGACTATTGCTCAAAGCTGATTACTTTATCTTTTATGGGAGTACAAGTAATATAAACGGCCTATTCTATATAATCAATCCATAGTTCAAAACAAATCTGTTTATAGTGATCGCATAAGACCAATACACTATTAATTTGACGCTGTGCTTCTGACCATGGCACATTGATTGTTTAATTTAAATATTTGCAATGTTATTTTTTACTCTACGCTTAATTATGTTGGCAAGCATCGCTGTATCCCTTACTGGCAATGATACTCTGTGAACTCGGCTAGGTCCGGAAGGAAGCAACCGCAGCAGACGACTCATGTGCAGGGATGTGGCTGAAAGAGGGGCCACCCAATACTTATCTAATAGTATTTATTTTTCTATCTAGTTCTTTCAGAATTTTCTATTTGTTTTTCTACATCACTAATTGCTTTTCTACATCGCCCTAGGCGCTGTTGCAAGGTTAAAATTTCTTGCTGGATAGTTGCAGTGTTATACTTTGTAGTCTTCGCTAACGCTAATTCTTTAACTTGCAACATATCTTGCAAACGTCGTTCAAAACCTAGAAATTCAGCAAGTTTTGCATAGAGTTGGTGCGACGGTACAAGTACAGCCTTGGCTTGTTGCTTGAATTTTGCTGTCTGCTTACCTGTTACCGGTTTTTTTTGTTTCTTTAGTCTATTACGGCGGTCAAGACGATATTCACTATCATTATGGCGATTGTCATTCGACTTAATTGCAGTGATCAATGATGAAATCTGTTCTTCCAACTCTGCCATTAATGCACCACAAAATTCCATATGTTTTGTGCTCAGCAATTTCTGTAAATGTTCTAAACGCTTTTGTGTATATTTGACATAGGCATAATAAGTAGAGCTGACGATAGGAAATAACTTCTCATCAAACATGGCTTCATCTTGAAGATAATAATGTGATTTTCGTTGTTTATTAGCTTGATCTACCGAATTTGCATCAATTTCAAGTTGATCCAGTATTGATTTTAATCTGCATAAAGAGCGCTCCATAAGTAATATTTAAAACCAAGCTACATAAGCAAGCTTAATAGCCATCACCATCACCACAGTAATAAATATAGGCCTAATAAATTTACTGCCATAACGTATAGCTGAGTGCGCGCCAATCCAAGAGCCAATAATCATAAATATCCCCATGGCCAAGCCAAGTAAAAAGTTAACTTGGCCAAAATAAATGAAGATCAATAACGACGTGAAATTACTTATAAAGTTCATGCTTCTAGACAAGCCAGAACTTAATAAAATATTCATTTTATATAGAGCTAAAGAAGAAACAGTCCAAAATGTACCAGTACCTGGTCCGGCAAAACCATCATAAAAACCCAACACAAACCCTTGTATGCTTTGTTTAATTTTGATTAGTACGCTGGGTTTTGGAAAACTGGCGGACTCGCTAAGTGCCGATTTTGAACATAACGTATATAAAGCGCAAAGCAAGATGATAATAGGCAGTAATTTGTTTATTAAATCCGCACTAACAAAATTTACAATTATGGTACCGATGACGGCACCAAATATTGTTGCTACAGCTGCAGAGAACCAAAATAGAGGGTTGAATAGTTTTTTTCGGTAGAAGGTAACCGAAGCAGTAAATGAGCTGAAACACGCCGCTAGTTTATTTGTACCCAAGGCAATATGTGGTGGCAAGCCTGACGATAACAAAACAGGCACGGTCAATAGACCTCCGCCACCAGCAATTGCATCAATAAAACCCGCAATTAACCCAACTAGGGATAATGTTAATAATAAATACGGATCGGAAAAAAGTTCAAACATGGGCGGTTTAATGGCTCTAAAACAATTGAAGTGCTAATTCGTTAACGGGATCTGAGTAAGGGTGACCTAAACCAATTGAAATAGCCAGAAAATAATATTCTTTGTAATATTTTATCTTAGATTACCAAATGGGTAATAAATGTAGGCGTTCTGTATAGAAATGTGTCCGCTTAGTTTTTTTGTATCTGTTTTTATGTGTGGGTTAGTTGTTGTTTTTTAAGTAATAAATAATTTCGTATAAACTAGAGTATATAGTAATAAGTAAATATTTATTATGCAGTTTGGTGAATATATATTCTGAATTTTCATGTATTTATGCGTGAATTGTGTGTGGAATTGTAACTGAGGTGTGTGGTTTTGTAAGAAATTTTGAATTTATGTAATTTATGTTGTTGACCTGTTAAAGAAAATCGTTTTATTATCGTCTTCGACAGATCAGGTCTAATGACCTAATAAAAAGAAAATATAACAAAGCAATATAGCTTTGATTTTTAAACAATAGAATCACTTAGAGTGGTCCAGGGAGTAAACATGTATAGCAATAATAAACTTGCTAAAGCCGTTCGCCTAGCATTAGTGTTTGGCGCAAGCGCAACAGCTGGTATTTCTGCAAACGCATTCGCGGCAGAAGAAGTAACAGCTGAAGAAGAAGTGGAACGCATTGAAGTTACCGGTTCTCGTATTAAACGTACTGATATGGAAGCGGCTAGCCCGATTTCTGTATTTACAGCAGAAGATATTGCCGTTTCAGGTGTATCAACAGTTGAAGGTTTCATCAAAAGCATCCCGGCAATGAATGGCGGTCAAATTGGTTCTAACGTAAATAATGGTAACCGTGGTTTCGCAACTGCTTCTTTACGTGGTTTAGGTGATGGACGTACATTAATACTTATCAATGGTCGTCGTTTCAACTCAGGCGATTTAAACTCTATCCCTACTTCATTCATTGAACGTGTTGAAGTAGTACGTGATGGAGCATCAACTGTTTATGGTTCAGATGCAATTGCTGGTGTTATTAACTTTATCACTAAGAAAGATTTTGAAGGTGTTGAAGTTTCTGCGCAATACGACGTAACTAGTGAAGACGACGGTGAAACTAAAAAGTTCTCAATCGTAACTGGTACTTCTAGCGATAAAGGTAACGTAGTATTCTCAGTAGATTACACTGACCGTGAAGCCGTTAGCCAAGGTGACAGAAGTTACTCTGAATGTCCTCTTTGGGATGACGGTGTAGGATCTAAGCCATACTGTGGTGGTTCATCACATTCTCACTTAGGTCGTGTTAACGTACCTGAAGTAAATGGTCTAGGCCTTGACGCTGGCCGTTATATTACTCAAAACGGTGAAGCAGTACCATTTAGCACTGCGGATCACGGTTACAACTACGCTGCAACAAGTTACTTAGTAACTCCTGCACAAGTGTTTAGTGTAAACGCCGCTTCTACGTATGAAATTACAGACTCAATGTCGATATTTGCTGAAGCTGGTTTCAGTAACCGTCAATCAAGTCAACAAATGGCTCCAGCAGCAACGTTCTGGAGTGCTCCAGTTCCTGCTACTCACCCTGACAATATTTACGGTGTTGATTTATCAGTCAACCGTCGTATTACCGAAGGTGGTGGCCGTGGTTTTGAACAAGATGCTGAAGATTACCGTATTGTTGCTGGTTTAGAAGGCGAATTCGACAATGGTTGGGGTTGGGACGTAGCTTATAACTACTCACGCTTTGTTGATTCACGTATTATGACTGGTGAGCTTAATCGTCCAAATACAGAAACATTACTTGACCCAGCATTATGTGCTGCCGATGACGATTGTCCTGGTTTATGGAACCCGTTTGCTGAAGGTACTATGACTGCTGAGCAACATGCTTATGCTTCTGTTACTTTCTCTCCGGTAAGAAAAGGCCAAACAACTCAGTTTTTAGCCAACCTTACAGGTGACTTAGGTAGTTTCGAATTACCAGGTGGTCCGATTCAGTGGGCAACTGGTTATGAGCGTCGTATTGAAGAGTATTTAAATGAACCTGATGGAGCTGAAGCTTTAGGTCAAGTATATGGCCAAAGTGGCGATAGAACTGAAGGTAGCTATACTGTTGAAGAAATGTATGCAGAATTTAACTTCCCTATTTTAGCTGGCCTACCATTTGCAGAGCGTTTGACGTTAACTGCTGCAGTAAGAACTTCAGATTATAGTAACCAAGATGATACTGCTACTAACACTAAGTTTGGTATTGAATGGGAGCCGGTAGAAGGGTTATTAACTCGTGCTACGTTTGCTGAAGGTTTTAGAGCGCCAAGTATTACTGAATTATTTGATCCACAAGAGCAATCTGCGATTAGTTATACTGATCCTTGTTGGGATTACGGATTAAGCAGCAATGCTACATTAAAAGCTAACTGTGCGGCTGATGGCCTACCAGCAGATTTTAATTCTGATAGTCAGTCAAACTCTGTTATTGGTGGTAACCCAGAACTAGAGCCTGAAGAGTCAGAAAGCTTTACAGCAGGTATTGTTTACTCAGGTTTTGAAAACTTTAGCATTGCAATAGACTACTTCAACATTGAAATTACCGATGGTGTAGGTACTGCTGGTACAGATAACATTGCTGAAAGTTGTTACAACTCTACAGATTTTTCTAGCCCTTTATGTGACTTAATTAAAGGTAACAAGTACGGTCCTATTGATACACCGCCACATCCTACGTCACCGCGTCGTAACGTAAGTGAAGTACTTTCAGGTGTATTAGTAACAAATGCTAACCTTTCAACATTTGAAACGTCTGGTATTGACTTTGACTTTAGCCATAATATGGACATCTTCGGCGGTAACTTTGTAACTACCCTTAACGGTACTTACTTAGATCAATATGATTACACTCTTGTTGCCGGCGGTGAGAAAATCAAAGCTTCTGGTAAAGTTGCGGCTGACCAATGGACAGGTAACCCAGCAGTATTTGCTGAAATAAGAGCAAACTTAGGTTTTACTTTCGCAACTGATAATTATAATGCGAACATTACGTTCCGTTATCAGTCTGAAGGTGATGACTTGTTAGCAGATGATACAACTCTAGATTCAGTTGCTGATTCAATTGTGTACACAGATGTTCAAGGTACATGGTTCGTTAACGACACTTACACCTTATCAGCTGGTGCACGTAACTTACTTGATGAAACACCTCCTTATATGTCGAACTATGATGACTCGAATACAGTTAACTATTCGTATGATCTACCAGGTGCATACTATTACTTAAAAGCAACTGCTAAGTTCTAATATATAAAACCTAGTCGATGTAGGACATTAGCTTTTTAATGTTCAGTAAATGTAAAAAACCCATCTATATGATGGGTTTTTTTTATGTCTTTAAAATTGTTCTAATAAAAATAGAGTTAAAAAGCAAAGTTGGGTTGTAGAATTTAATAACTATAATACATGCATACCAGAATAAACTTTATCTGTTGAGTGACTGAATACAGCGGTTCTTATAGTTACAAGAATAGATAGGAGATCTTATTTAGAACAAATAAAAGATCGCAATTTAATTGTAACTTATTTTAATAGTGTTGGCTTTAAATTGGGACTATGTCGTAAGGTGTAGTGATTCTTTGTTCGTCACTGTTAAAAGGTGTGGTGCCATGCCAAAAATATGAAGGAAACTGTACCATTAAGCCTGCCTGAGGCTCTATGCTTATTTCAGATGATAGTTTTTCTGCCATATTAAAACCTGGCTCACCAAAATTTATCCAGCCTTGTTGTTCAGAATTAGCAATTATTGTTTTTGGTACTTGCACATAGTAACAACTGCTCATCCAGCCAGCAGAGTGATAGTGGTTTTTATGATAACCACTGTTGTTTAATAATACAGACCAAGAATCAGACTCGACAAACCTTTGAGTGTTTCTTGCCAGCAGCGGGTGTATGCTATCTTTTGGTAATTTAGATAAAAACTCAGATGTTTGTTCTTTTAAACTTAAAAACAACGTTTTTATTATTGGCAGATGATAGTCAAATAAATTCTCACTGGTTTGACTGCCACTAATTAATGATTGATCTAAAGGATGCGATTTAGCTAAATGAATAGTTCGCAATTGAGCGGCTAAGCTATGGTTAAATTCACTTAAGTTATGGAAGCCTGCTGGTAAATCAATATGAGCGCTTAAAATAAACTTTTCATAGTCGCATAGGTAATCGTATTCGGCATCATTTAAACCTCTTAATGCAACTGTTTTATAAGCCAGAAGGCCTTGATGGTTAGGCTGTTGCTTGAGCAGTTTATTAAGCATCGACAGTGCTTTATTATATTCGCCCACGCTGAGCAAACTTTTTCCTAATGCAAGTTTTACTTCAAACGCATTGGATTTTATTTTATCAGCCTCTTTGGCAAAAGAAACTGACTGATCAAACTTACTTTGTTCATTAGTTATTGAACTCAACTCTAATAAGCTATTTAAGTGTTTCTTATCTCTTTGTAATAGGTTCTTTAGAACATCTTCAGCGAGTTCAATGTTTTCAGACTGTTTCAATTTAAGCGCATATGAATATTCTAACTCGGAATTTCCTGAGTTTGACTTCATCGCTAATTGATAAGATTTCAAAAAGTCGGTATCAGCATGTTCCCATAACATTTTGTTTAACCAGTTGTGGGCATCAATATCTAGGGGGGCTTTATCAAGCAATTGCTGGTACAGGCATTTACTTTTTTCGATATCTCCAATCAATGTATAACAGCTGGCTAAATTTTTTGTTATGTCTGAATTGCCTGGGGTTAAACTTAGCGCTTTGATAAAACAAGCGATAGCTTCCTTATATAGACACTTCTTTTTAAATACTAGTCCAAGGTTATTTAAAGCTGGAGTGCTATTAGGTTGAATTTTTAATGCTTGTTCAAAAAAGTGCTGAGCTTTTAAAAGTAAGTTCAAATGAAGATAGGTTTGCCCTATAGCTATCGATATTTTTAAATCATTTTGTTTAAGCTGATTTGCTTTATTTAAAACACTTAGCGCATCATTACTTTGTCTATTTCTATTGAATAAGACTCCTAGGTTATACAGAGAATCTAGGTTGTTCTTGTCGATGCTTAATATTTTATTATGGGCTGTGATTGCTTGTTTAACATTTCCGTCTTGCTTTAATAATTTTGCTTGGTTTTGTAGTGCTGGTATCAATTTAGGATCTAGTTTTAGAGATTTTTTTAACGCAACTCGGCATTGTTCAATGTCTCCGAGATTATGATGAATTACAGATTTTAAATGCCACAAGGTTGCATCACTCTTATCTATTATCAATAGCTTTTTAATTAATTTTTCAGCATTTATAAAGTCTTTATTGTTTAAAAAGTAAAATAATTTTTGTTTTAAGTTTTGCACATTAGCATTTATCTGTAAGGACATTTTCTGATTGAAATAGTGATCTAAAAGTAAATATAAATTTAATCTGAAAGCCGGCAAGTAGTCAATAATTAAAGTCGTTATGGGTATAAATCAATTTCCGTTTTACAGAGGCTTTAAGTTCATCGATCTCTTTGATGGTGGAAATTTTAAAATATGAACGTGAATCTATAAATAGACTGCAATTCATTTATTAAAAATCTAAACTTTTCACTGTTACAAATTGATGAAATTTATATGATTGACTATCCTTAAATGGTCAGTGAAAATGTAATATGCATGCAATTAAGTTGTGTAATTGAGTGGAACCGGTTGAAAACCATACTTTTTGTGTGTTTTTTGCGCTGTTTTGATTCAATTTAAGCAAAATGTTTGACTTTAGCGTGTAGCTATTGTCTTATAGAGAGCTGTTATTCATATGAATATCAGCCTAGAAATAACAATTTTGATAACTTCAAAACATTGCAAATGTGATTGAAAGGTTAACAAGATTGTGTTTCTAAGGATAACAACTTATAAGCACTAAATATAAATGTTCTTATGTTTGGGTCCTTAAATCTGATTTAATGGATTTTGTTGGAATAAAAGTTAAATAGCAATTGGTTGGGAACTATGTCCAAAATAAGCAAGAAAAGCCTTATCGCAACGTCGATTATCGGGGCTATGGCATTAGTAGGTAGCAATATTGCTAGCGCTAATAGCCTTAAAGAGTTACACAAGAGTGAAGCTGCAACAGTTAAAGCTTCTGCCAAATCACAACAAAAAATCAATAACATTTACGAGCAATCGCAAGAATTACTTGCTGAGTATCGTACCGTTGTTGACGAAACTGAGAACTTGAAAGTGTATAACGATCATGTTCAACGTTTAGTTAATGACCAACAAAAAGGTATTGATTCTTTAGTACGCCAAATTGGTACTATTGCTGAAACTAAAATGGGTGTTGTTCCATTAATGTATAAAATGATTGCTTCTTTAGAGCAATTCGTTGCAGCAGATATCCCTGTTAACTTGGTTGACCGTAATAAACGTCTAGAGCAACTTAACGATGTAATGTCTCGTCAAGGTATCTCTGTAGCTGAGCAATTCCGTCTTGTACTTGAAGCATACGACATTGAAACATCTTACGGTTCAATGTTTGGTGCTTACCAAGGTGAGTTAGAATTTGAAGGCCAAAAAATTATTGTAGATTTCGTGCACATGGGTCGTACCGTGTTAGTTGCACAATCTCTTGATTTAAAAAATGCCTGGATTTGGGATAACAGCACTCGCTCTTGGTTAGCGCTAGGTGATGAATACCTAAACCCAATTACTAAAGCCGTACGTATGGCACGTAAGCAAACTGCTCCAGATCTAATCAAGTTACCTGTATATGCAGCGGGGGCTGGTGAATAATGAATAAATTTATTAAAACGGCAGCAGTAGCTGCAACTCTAATGTTAACTGCTGGTATTTCTACAAATGCAGCGGCTAATCAATTAGACGACTTATTAAAGCAAGTTAAAGCTGATCGTGTATCGGTTGCAAAACTTGACAAAAAACGTGAACAAGAGTTTTTAGCCGCGCGTGCTGATAAACAAGCTCTTTTAAAGAAAGCTGAAGCAGAACGTGCTGCTGAACAAGCTCGTAATACTCGCTTAACTAAAGCGTTTGCCGATAACGAGAAAATGCTAACTACTAGAGAAGCCGAGCTTGAAGCAGCTAAAGGTGATTTAGGCGAAATGTTTGGTGTTGTACGTCGTGCGTCTGGTAATGCTTACGGTACTATTGCTACTTCAATAGTAAGTGCTCAATACCCAGGCCGTGAAGTAACTCTTGATAAATTAGCTAATGCTAAAGAAATTCCAGTTCTTTCTGAATTAGAAGAGCTTTGGTTTGCATTACAAACTGAGATGACAGAGTCTGGTAAAATTACTTCATTTGAAGCTGAAATTACTCAATTAGACGGTTCTAAAGCGTCGACTCAAGTGACTCGTATTGGTTCATTTAACCTTCTTTCAGAGCAAGGTTACTTAAACTACAACGATGACCAAGGTCTTATTCAACCACTAGGTAAGCAACCAGATGGTAGCATTGTAGGTACGGTATCACCGTTCATTTCAATGACTTCAGGTTATGCACCATTGTTCCTTGATCCTTCAAAAGGCACAATCTTAAACCTAGAAACGCAAAAAGCGACATTAGAAGAACGTTTCCATCAAGGTGGTACAGTTGGTTATGTAATCGCTGGTGTTCTTGCCTTCGGTCTATTAATTGCAATTGAACGTTTAGTCTTCTTATTCTTAGTTGGTGGCAAAATTGCAGCGCAACTTAAGAACCGTACTACGCCTAATGCGAACAACCCACTAGGTCGTTTGTTACAGGTTTACCAAGACAACAAAAATGTTGATGCTGAAACTCTTGAGCTTAAACTTGATGAAGCCATTTTACGTGAAACGCCAAAAATTGAACGTGGTATTAATATCATCAAGATTTTAGCAGCTATCGCGCCTCTATTAGGTCTATTAGGTACAGTTGTTGGTATGATTGGTACATTCCAATCAATCACTCTATACGGTACTGGTGACCCTAAAATCATGGCGGGTGATATCTCAATGGCGCTTGTAACTACAGCACAAGGTCTAATCGCTGCATTACCATTAATCCTAGTACATTCAGTTGTAGCAGGCCGTGGTAAATCAATCTTCCACATTCTTGACGAACAAAGCGCAGGTATTGTTGCTGAAATCGCCGAGAAGGAGAAACAGTAATGATTTACCTGATAGAGCTTTGGGAATCTGTCAGGGAATTTATAGCTACTGGCGGTGGAGTACTTTACTTCGTTGCCATGGCAGTCTTCTTAATGTGGATATTAATGATAGAGAAGTTTTGGTTCTTATCAGCGACTTACCCAAAAATTAAGCGAGAAGTAATCGCTAAATGGGACGCAAGAACCGATACTACTTCATGGTATGCTCACAGAATTAGAGATACATGGATTTCTGAAACGACAGAAGTATTAGATGCACGCATGATAACCATTAAAACTTTGGTAGCTATGTGTCCCCTTATTGGCCTATTAGGTACTGTAACAGGTATGATTGCAGTATTCGAAATTATGGCTGTACAAGGTACTGGTAACCCGCGCTTAATGGCATCGGGTATCTCAATGGCAACAATTCCTACAATGGCAGGTATGGTTGCAGCATTATCTGGAGTGTTTTTCAGCTCTAGATTAGACGCAAAAGTTAAAATGGCGAAGGCTAAGCTAGTTGATAGCTTACCTCATCACTAGAGAGATTTTCTAATGGCTCGTAAAATAAAACGCGAAGATGAAGAAGCAACAATTGATATGACACCGATGCTAGATATCGTGTTTATCATGCTTATCTTCTTTATCGTAACCACTTCATTCGTTAAAGAAGCTGGTATAGATGTGCAAAAGCCGAAAGCGGCTAATGCAAGTAAAAAACCTTCAGCGAACATCTTTATTGCAGTTCGTGAAAATGGTGAAATTTGGATGGACAAACGTGTAGTTGATGTTGAGCGTGTTTCTGCAAACATTGAAAAACTACTAGCTGAGCAACCAACTGACATCGTAATTATCCAAGCTGACAAAAAAGCAGAACATGGCATAGTTGTTAAAGTTATGGATGCAATTAAGGATGCAGGGATCGATAAGATTTCTATTGCTGCAGCCTCAGGGGGATAATTATGGTTCGCTTTTTAGTATCAATACTATTGGGCGTTGCTGTAACATTTTTTTTGTTTGTCTTTATGGCATTCTTGATTTCTGGTGGTTCGAAACGCGCCGATAATACTGCAGATAGCGTTATTATTGACATCGTTTCAACTCCGCCTAAATCAAATGTTCAACAGCGTAGACGTGTGCCGCCACCGCCGCCACCGCCACCTAAAACTCCGCCTAAGCCGCAAGCGCCAGAGCCGGAAATGAGTAATGATAACGCAGGTATGACATTTAACGTACCAGGTGTTCAGATCTCAGGGGCGTCAGCAGGTATGGATGCACCAGGTGCAGGTTTCGGACGAGATGGTGAAGCAACACCTATTGTACGTATCGAACCTAAATACCCAATACAAGCAGCTCGAGACGGTAAAGAAGGTTGGGTACAACTAAGCTTTACAATTAACACTTTAGGTGGAGTTGAAGACGTAAAAGTTATTAAAGCTCAACCAAAACGTATTTTCGATAAAGAAGCCAAACGTGCGCTTCGTAAATGGAAATACAAGCCAAAAGTTGTTGATGGTAAGCCAATTGTACAACCTGGTATGACCGTACAGTTAGACTTTAAAATGAACCAAGAGGGAGGAGCACAATAATGTTGAAAAAACTTATCACTTCTTCAGTAATGGTTGCGTTTGTAGCAACAGCTACACTTCCTATGACAGCCAATGCTTACGCAGCGGCTTGTCCTAAGGAAGCTGGCAAGAAGAAAGCTCGTACGAAAATTGTTGGTCCATCGGTAGGTAAAAAAGTGGGTAAAGCTTTTGAAGCCTATTCGGAAGATCGTATTGATGATGCTATTTCAATATTGTTAGATATTGAAACTAGCAAAGAATACGATCGTGCCTATGTTGATCGCTTTATTGCGAACATGTATGCAACCAAAGGCGGTGACAGTTCTAAAAAAGCACTTCCGTATCTTGAAAGTTCGGTTAAGGACAAAGTTCTTAATGAAAAAGAACATGCAGATACGATTAAGCTATTAGCTGACTTGCAAATGCAAGAGAAGCAATACCGAAAAGCTTTAAATAACTATCAGTTCTGGATGGACGATACGTGTAAGGAAGACTCAAACACTTATGTAAAAATTGCTCAAGCTCATTATGAACTTAAGGAATTGGATAAAATGATCACGCCGGCCGATAAAGCAATTGCTTTGTTTGAAAAGCCAAATCAAAATCCATACATTTTAAAGTTAACGTCTTACTACGAGCGTAAACAGTACAAAAACGCGGTAAAAGTACTTGAAGATGTCATTGAGTTATTCCCTGAGAATAAGCAATGGTGGACGCAACTTGGTATGTTCTACATGTTAGTAGAGGATTATACCAAAGCACTTTACACGTTAGACTTAGCATATCAGCAAGGTTATTTGACAAAAGAGTCAGAAATAAAAACACTTGCTAACTTATACGCAACTAATGATGTTCCTTATAAGTCTGCTATGTTACTGGAAAAGTACATTGATAGTGGTTTAATTGCCCGTACAGATACTAACCTTTACACCATGGCTAATGCATTTCATGCTTCACAAGAGGTGAATACAGCAGCTAAATATTTTGGTGAAACGGCTAAATTATCTAACAACCCGAAACATTACCGTCGTCAAGGCATGTTATTACAACAGTCTGAGCAATATGATGCTGCTACTAAAGCACTTCAAAAGGCTCTTGATTTAGGTATTGAAAATCCGGGTCGTGTATGGATGACCTTGGCTGAAGCTTACTTCTACCAAGAGAAATATCCACAGGCAACGAAAGCGATTAAAAAAGCACAAGAAGATCCGAAAACCAAGAAGGCCGCACGCGCTTGGGCTTCTTACATCCGCGATACAGCAGAGCGTAAGAAAAAAGTATAATCTAAGCTTTTATCAAATTAAAAAACCAGCCTTCAGGCTGGTTTTTTTTGTCAAAAATATGTGAAAACTTGTTTAAAGCAATACAAATTTTTTTAAAACCGCTATCATTATTCTTAATAAAAACAAATTCTTAAATTTTAAGATAATATCCGGTTCGTTTATGAAAAAACTTGCTCTATTGCCCGTTATTTTATTTTCCCTTCTAAGCTTTTCAATATTCGCCATAGAACTTGACGAAGAGCCTGAAAAAGACTTGGCTGAAGTCGATAATGCCGCCGCAGCAACATTTTCACTCGAAGATATTGAGCGGCTCGAATTAGAAGTACTTGATACCCCACCTTTGATTGATGGTGATTTAACCGACAAGTTTTGGGCATCTTCCAGTATTTTAAGTATTAATCTTGAAATGTATCCAACCCGATTCGCAAAATCTATTGTTGATACCGATGCACTTATAGGTGTAACTAAAACCCATGTTTATTTTGCATTTAATGCCTATGATCCTGATGTGTCTCAGCTCAGAACGGCTGTTCGTGATGAAGATGGGGTAAAAGACGATGATTATGTTTCTGTAGTAATAGATCCTACTGGTAATTTACGCAAAAAATATGAGTTTAGAGTTAATCCTAGTGGTTCTAAATCTGACGTATTACAGAATACGGTTAGTGATAGATATATCTATGATTGGGATACTGAATGGGATGCCGCTGCAAAAATCACTGATTCAGGTTACTTGGTAGAAATTGCAATTCCAATAGACTCTCTGCGGTCCCCTAAAGCTGAAGGGGAAGAGCGTAATATGTGGGCACTAATACTTAAGCGCTCATATCCAAGAAAAATAGACAGAACAATGGGCGGGATTTATATTATTCACCCACCTAATACTATATCAGCGCAGCAAATAGCATCGAGCCAAGGTGGTGAGATGCAATTTGAAAACGCAACAAGAAACTTAGAGCTTTATCCATACGCTATTTATCATTCAAGTGAAAAACGAAATTACCAACAGCCATTTGAACAAAGAGAAGAAATAGAAGAGTTTGATGCCGGTATGGACATGACGCTTACTGTTGATAATTCAACAATAGTTGCGGCCACGGTTAATCCCAACTTTACTGATGTTGAAGCGGATATTGCTCGGGATTCAATTAATAATCCATTTAATGTGTTTAAGCCGGAAAAACGACGGTTTTTTCAGCAAGATATGGATTTATATTCAACGTTAATGTCTCTTGTTTATACGCGAAATATTATTGACCCTGATTTAGGTCTCAGTGTTACTCATGAAACTAAAGAGTTTGCTGCAGGTGTTTTCTGGGCAAGTGATGAAGAAACCGAAGTTATTATTCCTGATAATCTCGGTAGTGACACTGTTGAGTTAGACACACTTGACGGTCAATCAATGGCAGCAAGGTATGTTAGTGCAGCAGGGGGCAGTGCATACGGCTTCTTATCAACGGTTAGAACTGCAGAAGATTATGAAAATGGAGTAGTTGCCCACGATGGCCTGATAAACTTAGGAATAGACGATAAACTACGTTATCAAGTAGCTTTATCTTCTACTGAATATCCAGCATCTTTCGCTGAAGATATTTGTGAAGAAGATGGCTGTCTTGATGTTGACCCAGAAGAAGACTGTGAATTAGGCGATTGTGCTACCACAAGTGAAGTGCTTAGGGTAAATCCTGATGAGAAAGTGGAAGGCTATGCAGTACAGATTAAATACAAACATCAAAGCCCTAATACTTTGTTTTGGGGAAATTATTTTGACATTAGTAAAGATTTTCGCGCTGACTTGGGATTTTTAAGAAAGTCTGACTACCGCTTATACAATGTTGCCTATGGCCGTAACTGGTACTTTGAAACCTTTAGAGGTGATCAAGGTAAATCTCGTGGCCGGGTTTATTTAGTTGCTACTCATATTGAATCTCAATCAGGTCAAAAAATAGAAACCGGCTATGATATTTGGGGGGAGTTTAGAGGATCGTATCAAACAGTCCTTCGTCCAGGGTATCGAATAAAACAAAAGGCGGTTAATCGCATTCAGCAAAACACGCTTGAGCTGAACAGTAATGCCCCTAAATTTGATGAATCTTATTTTCAATGGTATTTAGAAACATCTCCTATTACAGACTGGACTTTTAATTTAGATGGGCGTTATGGCGATGTTGCTGACGCAGACAATATTGTTTTGGGCAAAATGAAAGAGTTTAAACCTAGGGTGCGTTACCAGGTAGGTGACTTTAATTTTAGTCTACAACATACATTACGTAATTTTGATTTTGAAAGTAAACAATTGTATCAAGAAAATTTCACTACATTTACCGCGAATTATAGAAGAAGTGATGACCGCGTTTTTCGTTTACTCGTAAAGTGGGATGAAACAGACAGAGATGTAGATAGGTGGCGTGGGGAAGAAAATTCATACGAACGTGAAGTTGAAATTGAATTTACTCATACACGTTATTTAAGCAAAAATTTAGCTATTTTAACGGGGTTGAAATTTGAGCGTGAAAAAGACAATACCATAGCTCATGATTTCACCAACGACCGTCAGTTTTATTTAAAGCTTAATTATAATATGGGGTTTATTGGGAATTAGGAACGAGAAACTAGTTCCGGCTGCATGGAACTGGGGTCAGAGCAAAACCCTATTTTAAAATAATAGGTTTTGGTCTGACCCCGTATATCTGCACCTGCTAGAACCATATGGTTGGCGTGAATTTATTCGCGCGTCATGGCGCAGCCAGCTTTTAGCTTATGGATGTAAATTGAATATTTCCCAACTGTTTTCATGCTTCTCAAAACACACCCTGTCATGAAGGCGGCTGGCACGTCCTTGCCAAAATTCGATATAATGAGGTACTACGCGAAATCCTCCCCAAAACTCTGGTAATGGAACTTCTTTACCTTTAAATTTTTCAGTATAGTATTCTTCGCGCTCTTTTAGTTCTGTTGGTGTGGTAAGTTTTGTACTTTGCTTTGATGCCCAAGCGCCAATTTGACTACCTCGATCTCTACTATGAAAATATTGTTCAGATTGCTCTGCTGATATTTTTTCTACCACGCCCTCAATGCGCACCTGACGCTGTAATACACTCCAGTGAAACAATAAGGCAACTTTACTATTATTTGTTAGTTCATGGCTCTTACGGCTGCCATAGTTGGTATAAAATACAAAACCTTGTTCATCTACTGACTTTAACAGTACCATTCTTGACGATGGCTGTCCTTGATCGTTACAACTACTTACCGACACAGCCTCAGGTAATAAAATTCCTGATTTATTGGCATCATCAAACCAACCATTAAATAATTCAAATGGAGATTTGTTTTCAGGTATTGTCGGTAACGGCAAGGCAACTCCCTGGCCAAAAGTAAATATACAACGTAATTTTTCAATAAGAGTCATGAGCGTTTTATAATCATTAATAATGACGGAAATTGTATCAGCTAAACTCGCAAGGAGATATAGTTGTAAAGCTCTAAAAGCCAGGATGAATATATTAATATTGCTGAACGTAAGTGATAATGTTCTAAATCAAAGGGCATTTTTGATAACATTATATGGCTCTCATCGGTTGTATTTTCAAGAAGCCATTATAAATCTATAGTATTACTACTTTCCTTGTTATTGTTTATCATTACCCATAAAAACAAATGGTTAGTATTGATTTGCCACAATTAGCTTAGTATATAATTATAAATAAATAAAAAATTGATAAATAATTAATGGTAATTGTAAATTCTTGAATATACTGCTTGGCTTTAATTCTGTATGGTTCGTGCAATTCCAACTATTAGGCTATGCTAAATTTATAATTTTTAAATAGCGTAGTATTCACAAAGCTAACTATTCGCTTGCTGACTTCTAAAAGATAATAAAGAAACATAAAGGTTAATGAATGAAATTTTTAAAACCAACTCTCCTTGGTCTCTCAGTAACAATTGCACTTGGACTATCAGCATGTGCGACAAACAATAATTCCGCTGCTAACCAAAGCTCTCAAGCAACACAGACTCAAAGTAGCCCACTAACATATGTTCGCACAGTAGAAGGCATTGAAGAATATACCTTAGAAAACGGCTTAAAAGTTTTATTGTATCCAGACCCATCACAGCCTAAAACTTTGGTTAATGTTACTTACCGTGTTGGCTCTGTGCATGAGTATTACGGAGAAACGGGTATGGCTCATTTACTTGAACACATGCTATTTAAAGGCTCTACAAATTATAAAAGCATTGATAAAGAATTCAAAAAACGTGGCATGGGTAAAAATGCCTCCACTTGGTTAGACCGCACTAATTATTTTGAAACCTTTGATGCTAATGAAGACAGCCTTGAATGGGCTATTGGTATGGAAGCTGACCGTATGGTTAACGCCACCTTCACTGAAGAAGATTTAAAAAGTGAAATGACCGTTGTGCGCAATGAAATGGAGCGAGGCGAAAATAGCCCATTTCGTATGTTAATGGGCCGTATGGCATCAACTGCCTTTTTGTGGCACAACTACGGTAATAGCACCATAGGCGCACGTTCCGATGTTGAAAACTTTCCATTTCAGCGTTTAAGAAAGTTTTATAAAAAGCATTATCGACCTGATAATGCTGTGTTAACAATTGCTGGCCGTTTTGATAAAGATAAAACCATGGCGTTGGTTGAACAAAAATTCGGGACTCTTGCAAAACCAGAAACTCCAATTGAGCCACTTTATACAGTAGAGCCTACTCAAGACGGTGAAAGGTCGGTTAATATCCGCAGAGTTGGTGATTTACCTATAGTTGGCTTGTCTTATCATACACCATCGGGTTTACACCCAGAACATGCCGCATTATCAATTTTAGCTGATGTTTTAGGAGATGGAACTCGTGGGCGTTTACAAAAAGCTCTGGTAGAAAAGGGCATTGCTACTTCGGCATCAAACTTTATATTTGAGCTTAAAGACAGCTCGCAGTTTCTATTCTTTGTTGAAGGGGACAAAGAATCAGATCTTGCCAAGATAGAAACTGAACTGCTTGCTATTGTAGAGAACTTAAAAAGCCAACCTATTACCCAAGAAGAAATTGATTTAACCAAAGCTAAATTAGCGCGTCAATCAGAACAAGCAATGCGCAATGTAACTGGTGTGGGTATGGCACTTTCTGAATATATCGCTAAAGGTGATTATCGCCATGCGTTTTATTTAAGAGATCTCGTTGCTGAAGTAAGCTTGGAGCAAGTACAAGCGGCAGCTGAAAAATACCTAATTCAAAGTAACCGTACAACAGGACGTTTTATTCCTACTGAAAAACCAGTGCGTGCTGAAATTCCTGCTGCGCCAGATTTGACTGAAGTGTTAAAAGACTATAAAGGCAAAGAAGTTGCTGCTGCAGGTGAAGTTTATGACAACACTGTAGCAAACATTAAAAAGCGTTTAGTGAAAAGTGAATGGCCTGAAGGTACTAAAGTTAATGTTTACCCGAAAGAGCTTCGTGGCGAACAAGTCATAATTTCAATGCACTTCCCAAGTGGAACTGCTGAGACTCTGGCAAATAAAGGCATTGCAATCGGCTTTGTTGGCAGTATGGTAAAACAAGGTAACGCTAACTATTCTAAAGAGCAAATTGCCAGCAAGCTTGATCAATTGAAGAGCTCTATTTCAATCTCAACATCTCTTGGCGCTACTAATGTATCTATTAGCACAGACAAAGCTAATTTAGACGCAACAGTGAAATTATTAGGTGAATTAATGGCCGCGCCTACATTTCCTGAAAAAGAACTTGAAGTATTGAAGCGCGGTGCGATTGCTGGTATTGAACAACAACGTAACGATCCAGGTGCGGTTGCTGGAAATAGCTTTAGAAAAGCATTAAGTAATTATCCTAAGGGTCACCCTAAAGCTTTCATGAGTTTAGATGACAAAATAGCAGCAATTAATGAGCTAACAGTAGACGAAATAGCTAGTTTATATAACAGCCATACCAATATAAATAATGGCCATATTAGTATTGTAGGTGATGTTGATGCTGAACAAGTATCTAACAAATTACATGCTCAATTATCAAGTTTTGTAAATGATACACCTTACGAACACATTAAAATTAGCATGAAGCAAGCTGGTGGCTTAGTTGTTTCAACGGAAACACCAGACAAAGCAAATTCGCAACTTTATGTTATAAACCCAATCACTATGAATAACAGACATGAAGATTATTTGGCGTTAAAAATAGCCAATACCATTTTTGGTGGTGATTCGTTCTCATCTCGTATTGGAGCTCGTATTCGAGTGAAAGAAGGGTATAGCTATACAGTAGCGTCAGGCTTACAAGTTAATACACTTGATCAACAAGGTATGTATTATGCTTTAGCAATTTCGGCACCTGAAAATATGCCTGGTGTGATTGCTGCTTACAAAGAAGAAGTTGCTAAAGTTGTAGCTGATGGTTTCACCGAGACAGAACTAGATGAAGCCGTAAAAGGATTTGTAAGTAGCCGCAACAGATCATGGGCAAGTGATGCAACAATTGCAAGTATACTTTTAGGTACCAGTAAAAAGAATGAAGACTTAGCGATTTATGACCAGCAAATTGCTGATGTCCAAAAGCTCACAGTCGCAGATATTAATACAGCGTTTAACAAATACATTGGCGCTTTAGACATTAATATATTTAAAGCTGGAGATTTTGCCAAGGTTGCTGAAACAAAGTAACTTAAGCGATTCAACTGAAACATTAAAAAACGCCTTTATTGGCGTTTTTTTTATTCAGAGATATATGGCATAAATTCTGTTATCAGAGAATTAACTTTGTTTAAAATTAACTTGCGTTAAATTTTGGTTTTCTATCTTAATTGATTGCTCTGTTATGTGAGGTAAACTGAATTTAGAGTTAGCTAACCACTGTGCAAATTCATGGGCCGGCAGAGGGCGACTTATAAAGTAGCCTTGAGCTTTCTCACAATTATGTTCTTTGAGCCAATCTAAAGTTTCTTGATCTTCAACACCTTCAGCTACAACGGTTAAACCCAATTGGTGAGATAACTGAATTGTAGAATTAACAATGAGTTTGTCTTGTGGTTGCTGAATAAGTTGCTGGATAAAGCAACGATCTATTTTTAACTCTTGTACCGGTAAGTTTTTTAATTGAGCAAGTGATGAATAACCTGTTCCATAGTCATCAATAGACAAATAGATGCCGTTATTACGTAATAATTTTATATTCTCTACGGCTTTAGAGTTATGATCGACAAAAGCGTCCTCAGTAACTTCAAGACACATGGCATTTTGTAACTGACTCTTGCCGCATAATTTATCAATAAGCTGCAGGCAAAATTCATCATCGAGCAAATTTTCTGGTGAAATATTTATCGCTATTTTTATATCAAGTCCTTCGGCTTGCCATGCAAAATACTGCTCTATTGCTTTATTTACTACCCAATGACTTAATGCGGTCATTTGGCCTGTTTGATCAGCTATATGAATAAATGATTCAGGTGTTATTAAACCATTTACCGGGTGATTCCACCTTACTAAAGCTTCGACTTCCTCAACAATGTTATTTGTTAAATTTAATTTTGGTTGGTAATAAAGAGTAAATTCGTTGTGCTCTATAGCGCCTTTTAATCGGTTTACAAGCTGCAATCGATCTAAGGTGTTAAGGTCTATTTGGCGGTCATACATTTGATATAACAAATTTTGACGCTTAGCTATTTGCATAGCGGCATCTACTTCTTTCAATAGTTGGTTCGTTTGAGTCCAACCGTCACTCTCGGTAACGCCAATATTTACTTGTAAGTGAATGGTGATATTTTGGTAAATGAAGCTAGGCTCTAACACCTCAGTGATCAGACTTACACAGTTTTTAACGTTTGTTTTTGATTCTTCATCAAAACGTATTAAAAAACCATTGCCAGAAGTGTGAAATAGTGGTTTTTTAATTTTCTTTAATCGGCTGGCTATTTCTTGAATAACTTCATCACCTACATCATGGCCTAAAGTATCATTAATTTCAGATATGCGACGTATATTAACTTGGCAGAGTAAAAATGGCTTTGATAAGCCATGCATATCGCGATTAAATTGGTTACGGTTTGGCAGCGATGTTAGCGTATCTAAAAATGCTTGTTCAGTAATTTTATTTTCACGTGATTTAATCGCTTCAATCATTTTGCCAAACTGCTCAGCAAGTTGGTTTAGCTCATGAGTATCCCCAACATGTGTATCTAAGTGGTAGTTACCTTTGGCAATACCTTTTGATATTTTTACCAATCTTCTAACCGGTTCAGTAACGCTACTGGCAATAAAGTACGCGCCAATCAATGAAACACCCAAAGTAATAAATATCAATATAAGCAAATTCCAACCGTCTTGGATAATTGCAGCTATCAGGTTTGAATGTAATTGAAAAATTGAAGCACTAAGTTGCCATTCATCAATAGTACCTAACGGGTGATTTTGAGCAACAATACTGTCAGAGAATTGAGGCGATAAAGGCGAAATTGAATTCTTTACAACGTCATGGTTTTCAATAGCCTTATTAAAGGATATCCAATGAAAATCATCTTTGTTTTCCAATACAAAGCCGACGTTGAAAGATGTTAATTTGGAAAACTCGGTAGCTAGTTTATTATTTAACGAATAACCAAGCCCTATATGACCAATAACTTCTAGTTTTTCTAAAACAGGAGTTAATATAAGTTGATAAATTTCATCATTGGTAGAATAAAAAACACTGTTTGGATAGTCTTTTAACCACTCTGTATGCTCAAAGGGGCGGTTGATTTGATTACCCGTAAGAACTCGCTTGATTTCTTTATTACTATCTTTAACTAGCAGCTCACCCAATATTGTGCCGTTAATACTTATTGCTAAAGCAATATCTGCATCAATTCTTTTTCTGTGGTTATTCAATGCAATAGAAAAATTAGGATTACTGGCAAAGAACTCTTTTCTCAATTCAACATCTGTAGCTGAAATTTCAGTAAAGGCGGTTAAATAATAATTACGATTGCTGATTTCTTCGGTTAGCAGTGTTTCAGCTTGAGACAAGTGGGAAGCTAACTGTTGTTGCTCGTTTCGTTTATTTGAATAAAACGAAGTAATGAAAGAAACGGTTTGCACTGCAATGAGCAATAAAATGAAAAAGAAAAAGATCCTGCTTCTTAAGCTATTGAACTTAATAGTATTCATGAATGTTCCTTGAAAATACTCGCTTTTCAAATCTATTTTAAATGATATGCACTAAACGAATATTAGTTTATTTTTTTTATAGAAATTTTCACTAATACCTACAATGACAAATATTGACTGTTAGGGCAATAAGTATCTTTTTTATACTGTATCTTCTGACAAATTAAACATTTCTGAAGGTAAACTTTAGGCGAAAAAAGCGCAGGGTAAACGCCTTAATCTCTATACTTGGTGGAGTGGGAAGTTTGAGTTAATGAACTAATTAATTGATTTTTACGGTATTTAAAGATCGTCTGAGCACAGAGTGTTACTGCAAATGTTACTAAGATTTTCTTCTTGAGAGGAAGTTGTACCGCAGTCTGATATTTGGTTTGCCATTTTGAAATGAATTGTTCAATCAATTTATTTCATCACTAGGAACACTTGATACTAACAATAATATTAAAAATTTAGAGTGGTAGTTTAATCATTGCTTTAAGTAAGGCAAAGCGAAAGTTGGACCTCATCAGTTAGGACTGAAAATACAACTGATTATCAAAATTTAGAACAGAGAAAACGTATTTACTATACGCCCGAAAAAACATTAATAACAATAAATAACAGACGTCTTATAGGATAGCGTCTACCCCTGTCCTCAAAGAGACTAGCCAAATTCACTTTATCGACTAAACTTAAGTCACTAATTGTTTTTTGTTGCCTGCTAAGGTATATATATTCGTTGCTTTACGTTGTACGGATTTAAATCTGTTTAGGTTTTGTTTAAGCATTATGTTCTGAAGGTTCCGTAGTACACAAGGAACAATTCATGCATCAAAAATCATACATTTCAAGTATTAGTTCGATTTTATTCCCTAGAATAGTCGTGGCTTTGTCTTTGCTATTTTTATTATCAGGCACAATGGTGGCAATGACTGTTGTTGAGGCAGCCTCGGCTGGCGACATAAATAGTATTGCTAACGATGAGGCTAGCGAAAAACTTTTTTCTACACATCCCCTTTATATCAGACCTAGTAAATATGCGCGTGCTGCTTTAATCGGCAATTTGAATGTCAAAGGACTGGCTCAGGGCAAGCATAAATTGAGGATAACTTTACCCAACGGTAAAGTCGTTATTCTTCAACGTAGCTATCTTGAAAAGCGTGGCAAAGGCAACAGTACTTGGTTTGGTCGGGTAAAAGGTGAAGCCAATAGTGAAGTGGTGCTGACACTTAAACATGGTCTGATATATGGTCGGATCAGAATCGTCAATGAGGTTTTTGAGTTAAAGTCTACTCGTAAAAAACAATTAATCGTAGAACAACTCGATTCGCAGCTTTTTCCCGAACGGGGGGATGACACTATTCGAGTTCCAACATCAGGCGACAATAGTAGTAGTGTAAATATTCCTTCCGCGGCTAGCAGCAACGATGATGGTATTTCGACCATAGACTTATTGTCAGTTTATTCCAACGATGCTCTGAATAATGCTGGTAGTGCCGAGCAAGTAGAAACCATTATACAGGCGGCGGTTGATGCAGCCAATAACGCCTTTGTAAACAGTAATATATCTATTCGTTATCGATTGGTGTACACCGCTTCGGTTAATTACAACACTTCAGGCACTACTAGCAATGATCTACCCTGGCTCCGCTCCGATAGCCAGATAGCCGCTCTCAGGGATCAATATGGTGCCGATATGGTGTCATTGATAGTTGATACCTCTGACTCTTGTGGCACCGGCTATGTACAACAGACTCCTGGCTCTGGTTTTGCCTCATTCGCTTTTCAGGTCACGGATATTGATTGTGCTGTGGGTAACCTTACGTTTGGCCATGAACATGGCCACAACCTGGGAATGGAACATAACCCGAGTAATAGCAGTGCTTATCCTGAAAATGGGTCCTATCTTTGGTCATTTGGCCATTATATTAATGGTTCGTACCGTACGATGATGTCATATTCGGATCCGTGTTCTAGCATTTGCCCTCGCGCTCAGCAAATATCAAACCCAAATGTCATACACAATGGCTATGCAACGGGTATCACCAACGAGAGAGATAATGCACGTACCGGAGATTTGACCGGTCCCATTTCGGCGGCGTTTCGCGAGCAGGTAGTCCCTTATGACGGTAGTATAGTCTTTGCCGCACTTGGAGACTTTGGTGATGGCAGCAATGCTGAAGCCGATGTCGCCAGCATGGTAAACGACTGGTTACCTGATTTTATTATCACTGCTGGCGATAATCGTTATGGTTCAGACAGTTACGATGAAGTAGTTGGACAATTCTACTGTAACTTTCTTACCGATGTAAGCAGTGGTAATTTTTGTGATGGTGGTAACAGCTCGATAAACGCCTTCTTCCCGACGCTTGGCAATCACGATTATAGTGATGGTGGTGGCGTTGATGAATACCTTAGTTACTTTTCTCTGCCCGGTGTTGGTATCACCACAAATAACACTTCCGGCAGTGAAACATATTATGATTTTGTCGACGGTCCAGTGCATTTCTTTGCCTTAGACAGTGACCTTGCCTGGCGAAACGCAGCCAACATGAATGCACAAAAAAGCTGGTTGCAAGCCCTGCTCGCCACGTCAATATCGCCATGGCAAGTTGTCTACTTCCACCATGGGGCGTACTCTTCTGCCAATCACGGTTCACATCCGCATATGCAATGGGATTTTGCTGACTGGGGCGTCGATGCTGTGATTTCCGCTCACGATCATACCTATGAACGGATCAAGCAAGATGATATCCTGTATTTTGTCAATGGTCTGGGGGGGCGCAGTCTTTACAGTTTTGGCTCCCCTGTGGCGGGTAGTCAGGTGCGATATAATGGCGATCATGGGGCGATGCGAATTACCGCTAGCGTAGAGCAGATGCAATTTGAATTTATTAATCGCTTGGGTACTGTGATTGATAGTCATCTGTTGCAACCCTCTGTCGGTAATAACAATGTAGTTACTACACGAATAGCCTCAAGCACTGATGATGTTGAACAGCGAAGTAGCGATGGTAGCGTAGACATAACCGATTTCGATATCGAATTGGGCGATGATCCTGGCTCCAATGAAGACCAAAGTGTTGGTCTGCGCTTCACTGCCCTGAATATCCCGCAGGGAGCAAGCATAATATCTGCTTCACTAGAATTTACCGTTGCTGAAATAGATACAGCTACCACCAATGTTAGCATAAGGGCTCAGGCGGCAGATAATGCCGCAGAGTTTGTTGCTACAACCAATAATGTCACTAATCGATCGCTTACTAACACATCTTCATCATGGAATATTGCCGCCTGGAATACCGTAGGTGATGTCAAACAATCAACCGATATTTCGGCCTTGGTTCAGGAAGTTATTAATCGCAACGGCTGGATCGCCGGCAATGCCATGGCCTTTGTGGTCAGTGGTAGTGGTTCTAGAACCGCAAAGTCTTATGATGGTGACGCAAGCGCCGCACCACTATTACGCATTGAGTATGAGGTGGCGCTACCAACATCAGGTAGCATTGATATCAGCGTTGCTTCGGCAAGCGATGATGTAGAACAAAAACTGTCGGACGGCAGCATGTATTTTGACAGCAGTGATCTTGAACTGGGTAGCGACGAGAGTTTTAATGGCGAGCAGAGTATTGGCCTCAGATTTCGAGGAATAGATATTCCACAGGGAGCCATTATCGATAGCGCTTACCTGGAATTTATCGTTGATGAAGCCAATAGTGGGGCAACCGATGTTGAGATCAGAGCACAAGCCGTTGATAACGCACCAGCCTTTGGTACTAGTGATTATGATATAACGAATAGAGTGCAGACAAATAATTATGTGCCCTGGGGTATATTATCCTGGGACAATCCAGGTACGGCTAAACCGTCACCCGATATTTCAGCCCTAGTGCAAGAAGTCGTTGACCGTCAAGGCTGGAACTCAGGTAATAATATAGTGTTCTTCATCAGTGGCGATGGCGAACGGACTGCCGAATCCTACGATGGTGCACCTGCATCGGCACCTAGATTATATATCGAATACAGTCAGGCACCGACGAACATGGCACCGATTGCCGCATTTATTGAGTCTTGCAACGATTTGAACTGCTCCTTCACTGATACATCCACAGACAATGACGGTACACTCGGCAGTTGGTCCTGGGAATTTGGCGATGGCGACATTTCCAGCGCGCAAAACCCAAGCCACAGCTATGCGTCAGCTGGCAGCTACACCGTAACCCTGACCGTAACCGATGATGACAATAGCAGCAACAGTACTAGCCAGTCGGTCACCGTCAGCGCACCGGCTAACCAGGCACCTAGCGCAAGTTTCTCTATCAGCACTGCGGATTTGACGGCAGCCTTTACTGACAGCTCAACCGACATTGACGGTACGATTGCAGCTTGGTCCTGGGACTTTGGCGATGGCGACATTTCCAGCGCGCAAAACCCAAGCCACAGCTATGCGTCAGCTGGCAGCTACACCGTAACCCTGACCGTAACCGATGATGACAATAGCAGCAACAGCACTAGTCAGTCGGTCACCGTCAGCGAACCGGGTAACCAGGCACCTAGTGCAAGTTTCTCTATCAGCACTGCGGATTTGACTGCAACCTTTACTGACAGCTCAACCGATAGTGACGGTACGATTGCAGCTTGGTCCTGGGACTTTGGCGATGCTAACAGCGCTACCACCCAAAACCCAAGCCACAGCTATGCGTCAGCTGGCAGCTACACCGTAACCCTGACCGTAACCGATGATGACAATAGCAGCAACAGCACTAGTCAGTCGGTCACCGTCAGCGAACCGGGTAACCAGGCACCTAGTGCAAGTTTCTCTATCAGCACTGCGGATTTGACTGCAACCTTTACTGACAGCTCAACCGATAGTGACGGTACGATTGCAGCTTGGTCCTGGGACTTTGGCGATGGCGACATTTCCAGCGCGCAAAACCCAAGCCACAGCTATGCGTCAGCTGGCAGCTACACCGTAACCCTGACCGTAACCGATGATGACAATAGCAGCAACAGCACTAGTCAGTCGGTCACCGTCAGCGAACCGGGTAACCAGGCACCTAGTGCAAGTTTCTCTATCAGCACTGCGGATTTGACTGCAACCTTTACTGACAGCTCAACCGACATTGACGGTACGATTGCAGCTTGGTCCTGGGACTTTGGCGATGCTAACAGCGCTACCACCCAAAACCCAAGCCACAGCTATGCGTCAGCTGGCAGCTACACCGTAACCCTGACCGTAACCGATGATGACAATAGCAGCAACAGTACTAGCCAGTCGGTCACCGTCAGCGCACCGGCTAACCAGGCACCTAGCGCAAGTTTCTCTATCAGCACTGCGGATTTGACGGCAGCCTTTACCGACAGCTCAACCGACATTGACGGTACGATTGCAGCTTGGTCTTGGGACTTCGGTGATGGCAACAGCGCTGCCACCCAAAACCCAAGCCACAGCTATGCGTCAGCTGGCAGCTACACCGTAACCCTGACCGTAACCGATGATGACAATAGCAGCAACAGCACTAGTCAGTCGGTCACCGTCAGCGCACCGGCTAACCAGGCACCTAGCGCAAGTTTCTCTATCAGCACTGCGGATTTGACGGCAACCTTTACTGACAGCTCAACCGATAGTGATGGTACGATTACAGCTTGGTCCTGGGACTTTGGCGATGCTAACAGCGCTACCACCCAAAACCCAAGCCACAGCTATGCGTCAGCTGGCAGCTACACCGTAACCCTGACCGTAACCGATGATGACAATAGCAGCAACAGCACTAGTCAGTCGGTCACCGTCAGCGCACCGGCTAACCAAGCACCTAGTGCAAGTTTCTCTATCAGCACTGCGGATTTGACTGCAACCTTTACTGACAGCTCAACCGACATTGACGGTACGATTGCAGCTTGGTCCTGGGACTTTGGCGATGCTAACAGCGCTACCACCCAAAACCCAAGCCACAGCTATGCGTCAGCTGGCAGCTACACTGTAACCCTGACCGTAACCGATGATGAGAGTGCTTCAGGCAGCGCTAGCCAGTTGGTGACGGTGACTGCACCCATTGCCCAGGCACCCAACGCACCCACAAACTTGGTCGCATTAGTTGAGAAATCAGGGAAAGGCAAGGACAAGGTGGTAACCAGCATCACCCTTAGCTGGGCCGACAACTCAAATAACGAGACAAGCTTTGTCATCGAGGCTTGCGTGAACATCGGCAAGGGTAGGAGCAGGGTATGCGACTTTGTAGGAGTGGGCAGCAGTGGGGAAAACGTCACTAGCTTTGCTGATCAGATACTGCTTGGTTATGACCGCTTCCAAGTCAAGGCGGTGAACGGCGTGGGTTCATCCGCTTACAGTAATCAGGTGAAGAAATAAATCACGTTAGCCGTGATGGTCTATTAAGCTGATTAAATCAAAGAAAACAAAGAAAGGTTGAAAAAAATTTAGAGTTCCTTGAGATAGTTGACTACATCAATAAAATTGGGGGATCTGTAAAAGTATCTGACGCTACTAATTACTACAGGTAATTACGGGGCGTTTCTGCCATACAATCTGTGGTTATACCAAGCAGTGTTACGAAAATTCGTAATGTAAATGATATAGAAAAGAACAGGTTTTGGAATTAACCAGATCTATCTTAAAGGGATTTTTGAAAACCAAAAAGTTAACGCTACCTTATGACTTTCAGCCTGAACTTTACGTAAAAAATAAACAGTAATTGGTCTGAAAGTTTTAGATACCCAATAAATAAAAACAAAGAAGCCGCTTTTAAAGCGGCTTTTTTTGATTTTAACTGTCGCCAGTTTGTCGCCAAATCTAAAAGTTATCAGGAATAACTAATCGATTAAAAAGGACTTTATTTGGTGGAGCGGGGACGTCTGAATCGACGAACTAATTAATTGATTTTTATGCTAATTAAGTGTTGTTTGAACGCATAGTGTTACTTCAAATGTTACTATAATTTCCTACTTGAAAGGCAGTTGAACCGCCGTCCGAGGTTTTGTTTTTCCATTCAGAAATGAATTGTTTAATCTATTTATTTCATCACCATGATCACTTGATAAAAACAATAATATCACAAATTTAAAGTGGTAAGTTTAATAACTGTTTTATAAGACGAGTGAAAGTTGGTCCTCTACTAGTCAGGACTGCAAATGCAAATAGGCTGTTAAAGTTTGAACAGAATTTTATGCGCTGCGACCGTCTCTGATGTAGCACTTGCAGTCATAGGGGGGCTTTAATCTATGAGTGATACTTTGATTGTTTTACAAATGATATAAGCATCTTCGACTGCTAACATTTTGTAGTTATCACTCATGGTATGAGACTAACAATATTCACTTTTAAATAACCTGAAATTGCACCTTTATAATGATTCAATACTTTGATGGATGCGCTTGAGATTAGCCACTACTATTCTCTAGCGATTCAGCTAAAGGTAATTGCGGATTAATATATTTTGAAAGTTCTCGCCAACCTCTGAAGTAGTTCTCATGTGCTTGATATAGCAATCCTATAATTTCATTAGAGTTTTCAGGCTTGGAGGAAAAGAATAGGTCACCAGCGTCTCCAATGTGGTCATTCAATACGGGATGCTCTGCAAATAAACCTAAATAACCACCTCTTAAATAAGAAATTTCCACATGGTAACGTAGTTGCTTGCTCTCGCAGTGAACTAGATCATTCGTCCTCTATTATCTAATTTTAATCATCGCTTAATGTAACGTAACAGTTACCACTCCAAATCATCGTTTGTTCAACATTGGCTTTGATTAACTTAGCTCTGAGTAATCCTTTAATAAGGCCATCACTAGTTCTTTGCAAATACACGCTGTAGCCATTATCACCAGTCAGCATATATCCCCTACCAAAAGTTGGGAATCCTTTCTTCCAAGTGTTGTTTAGAAATACATGAAATTCCTGTTTTTTATAGTTAATTGATAATTCATAGTCATCAGATTTTCCATTAACTATACTAAAAGTGTATAACCTTTTATCTTTAAAGTTTGTTACATCACTGTTGTTGTTATCTACCGAAATTGAAGAATCAAATTGACACTCAAACTTAGGGGGCATTTTATAACCATGTGATTCAGAAAAGCTGTCAGCTAATGCTATAGGTGAATTTAAAAGGGTGATAAAAATAAACTTTTTCATGTGCATAATTGCCTTTAATTTATATTGAAATTTTTCCAGGCAATCTACGTGATTGCCGAGCATTAAAAAAACTATCAAATATGTTGGAAGGGTGAGCAGGTAGGTCTTTATAAAGACGTTTCCCCTATTACCTAAAACAGTGTGTGCTATACACCACATACCCATAAAATAGGTTTGAAAACCTTTTGCATACACTTTTCTTGAGATAATAAAAAGCCCCGCATTAGCGAGGCTAATTTCTTAATTCATTGTTGGTTACAGGGCAATCTTGATAGTAGCAGCTGTCATTGTTACATCGTCACCGTCCATATCGTAAGTTGTGTAGCGTGCGCCAATACTTACTTTTTCAGTGATTTTGTATTCACCACCAAAACCATAGAAAATATCTGTTCCGTCATCTTCGATAGATTCATTCCAATAGCTATCAGAAAGCTCACCTTCCCAACTAGCGACACCAACCTTAGCCATCAATGTGAACTTTGGAGCTAGTTCAATTGAACCAACAACACCAACAGTTAATGCGCTAGCTTCGGCTTCTACATCAGAGTCATAGTCAAATTCAGCACTACCGAAATCAACATAAGACGCTTCTAGAGCAATTGCTTCGCTTAAATTGTATCCGCCTATAACTTCAAATCCTGTAGCCTTGTCAAAATCATCAATAGCAGTGCTACCGACTGAGCCAACTATGTATCCTTTACTTTCGACAGCTTGTACCTCGTTTTCTTTTTCTACTGCATTTGCTAATGATGTTGAAGCTAATAATATTAAGCTTACTGGTAATAATTTTTTCATTGGAATCCTAAAATTTAGATTGTTAATTTTCAACTTGGGAGGATGATAATCAGGACTTGGTAGTTATGTGTATCAACTTTGTAACAATCGACTATATTGGAAATTAAAGACAAACCAATTGTAATAAAGGACAACTTTTTAATAAAAAGAAACAAGTCGGTAGCAACCATTCTACCGCTTTATCTTTTCTTTAACGGCCTAATCACTCCTGTAATATATCTAATTTTCAAATAGCCAGTGATTTTCATTTTCTTTTTACTTTTGTTGAAGTCAGAAAACTAAAGTTTCTAACTATGGGGGTAATTTTTTATATAACGAGAATAGGTTGGCAGCATGCAGCCCGGCACTGTGGAACATAAGTTTAGTTGTTATTTCCACAGCTGAATTGACGATTTAACTTAATGATTATAAAACAGTTGATATTTAACCATTTAAAAATTGTTACCTAAGATGCTACTAACCCCGTTTTTTACTGGGTATTTGTAAGTACATACCACATAAAGTAGTTACTAATATTTGGTCAACTTTTGCGACTTAACAGTCATTAGAATTTTAAAATTATGAGTAATAAAATGGGGTAAGACGACTACAGCAGCCGTTAGCTTTAATTGATCTTTCTACCCTAGCGGACAGTTAACTAGGTACTTGAAATAAACTAACGTTCGGACGAAAGCAGTACTTAAAAACATTGGTACTTAAGCAACGAGTCTTGATTTTTCTATAGACAATTCTCTTGACCAAAAAACGATCAAATGGTGAAGAGATTTTTAATTTTAGGTGTTACTTTTGGTTACTTAAGTTAACAAAAAGACACAGTGTTGAAGTGGTTTATTTATTATCTGTAATTTAAAATATAAATATAAATATAAACTAATTGATACTTACAGAACCAAAATGAAATTATTTCTAACTATATTAGCTCTTTTATTCTCGAGTCATGCTTATTCTGATGTGTGGGAGGCATTATCGTCAAAAGATAAAAGCTTAAATAAAACAATCTACACATCAAAGCACTTCACCGTTGATGAAGGTAGGATAAAAATTAGAAGTGGATCGTTCCCTAAATGTAATTCGGATTATGGTATTAAATATGGGGTGTTGTCTTTAAATAATACTAATATCAAATTAAAATTTACTTGCTCGGAAGGTAGGTACCCAACAGAAAATTTTGAAATAGCAACAAAGGAAGGGATGAAGTTTACTTTGGGGTTTCTGAAATCCAATAAGAAATTCACATTCCAGATTACTACTCCTACGGTAGTGCGTGGAGAAAATCAGGTAACTTTTGACAAAGCTCTTGGTGAAGTGATAAAAGAGCCTAGAACAATCCACGTATTAAATCAATCTACAAAGGGTTCTTGGTACAGTACAGGTGAAAAGGGACAGTACGTTCTTATCGAGGATATGAAGAATCAAAGAAAAAATCTATTAGGTTTGCATTATGATGAAATTAAGTCTGAGGTCACTTTAAAGCTCAATTTTAGAAGTGCTTATTGGACTGATCGTTACCCTTCAATATATGGAAAGCAGATGGGGCACATTGGAGAGTGTAATTACCTTACTAATAATGAACAATCAGGGGTGCTGTATATTAACGGTAAACCATTAGAACTTTCGTTAAAGTGTGAAAATTACAACAACATTATATCACTTCCCGATAGCAACGTAACTTATGTTCCGAGTGTTGGCCAGTTAAAAGTTGGTGAACTTATTATCTCTTTGAGTGATATTAAAAACTTAACTGAAATTAAAAAAATAAAAATACATTTTGAACTTAAGTCTCTATCAAAAGAAGCTTTTAGTAAGTCAATTACTCTACACCGCTCTATTAATGAAACTATTGCCTTAATAGATGCACAAAATAATAAGAAAAAGAAAGCTCTTAAAGCTAAAAAAGATTCAATTAAAAGACAGGTTAATAATAGTATGTAGCAGATAAACTGGTGTTTTAAGGTTTAAGTTACTGAATAAAAATCTATGTTATCTGCAGCTAGGAAAATTGTACTTGGCTGCATTCTGTTAACACCAGAAGCAATAACTATGCTCATAAACACCTCTATTGGAAGTCCAATGTAACTCATTTGGTGTCTAGCAAAGTATGGGAACTCCATACTTACAAGTTTTACAACAAAGTATTTCATCAAGTACCACATAATGGTGATAGGAATAAATGAATAAATTAAGCTTAATATTAATTATAGGTCTAGCATTGACTGGATGTGGCAAAGAACAAGTGTAGTGGTAAAACTAGTTTGGCCACCTAAGTAGAGCTTTTTAGTAGCAATTTGACTGCAAGCCTTTGCGTTTCTGTATATCTAGGAAAACTTCATTACGATGTAAATAATTAAGCGGGCGCTGAATCATTTAACTAGAAGGAACTTTCCTCTAAATGCTTAAATAAAGGAACTTCTTTTCTTCCAATTACTAGATCATATTCGTCATCATTAAACCAAAATTGACAAATATCACCATTATGTAGAGTTCTTACGCCAAAGGTATAAGCACTATCATATTTATAGTCTTGAAGCTCATCCCAAGTACAACTTAAAGGGCTATAAGCTTGCTTACATCCATCAAATCCATCTTGGCTGCAATGATGTTCATAAATAGGCTTTTTGAACATTCTTATAAAATATGGGGTTCTAAGAGTTTCAATCTTTTGTTCGATTAGGTTTGCTTTGCGATATTTACGGAAGTGAACAGACAACCCTACAGGCAGAGATTCAAAATCAAAATGTCTAGGAGCAGGCATTACATAGTGGTCGTATGCATCCTCAATTTCTGACTCATGGTTATAAATATAACCTTGAAAATCGTCTTCCGACAGCATCTTATTATTGAGTGATTCAGTAAATATAGATACTACAGCGCTTGGGATTTTTCCAAAATAACCCTCTCCACTATAAGCCTTTATCAATTGTAACAACATTTCCATTGTTGATATGGGAGTGAACTTTTGTTTTTTATCTGCAAAAAATCTCGTGGGATAGACTTCAGCATATCTTTTTCCCCACTTAAAACTAGGCCTGTTGTTGTATTCTTTTTGTAAAATGCCGTCCTCTGAATCAATGCTTACTATCTTGCCTTCTTTTATAGACACCAAAGAACAGCCCCGTAAAGAATAATTAGTACAGCAATCACAAAAAGGTTCTACATAAGGAATTTTGATAGTACCAGAGTACCAATCTGCAAAAAGGGGGGGATTACCTAAAAGCTTGTACTTACCTTTGATTGAAACTAAAAACAGCTTGTCTTCGTTAATTTCCCAGGTGCCTACATATGCTCTCCAACAGGCAGAGTTATAAAAACTACTATCACCCGTTAGTAAAATTCTATCATGCTTGGGAACACCAAAACTTTCATCAATGTAGAGTTTTTGATTTCTGAATATCAAAACTTCTCTTGCCTGTTGCGTCATTACCTTTCCCAGTTTAATCTAATCAGATTTAAATATTGCTTTTGACTTTTTAGTCATATGCTACAGCTAATACTTTCCACATCTATTTTGCCAAACAACACGATTGTTAAAAAATTTTATTCCATATTAAGGCAGCATTGAAGCTTGACATTGTGACTTTCTCTATTATCGACCACTAACTTGACCACTCTTAGAAAAAAGCTAACGAATATCTTAAATTGATTCGATGTAACTATATATGGATACTTTGTTTCAAAATGATATTGACACTTAAGGGATGGATCAAGTCTGGCATCCTGCTCTCAAACACACCTTGTTTTTAGATCGAAATCGAATAAATAGAGAAACTAGGATTTTAATGTTTTAAATGTCTGCTTAGGGGAAATCGATTTATTTTCTTCCGAAAGCTCCTAGTCGGTTTTTACGTGGTGCCTGAATACCAATAAGCCAAACCCAACCTTCCGCTAAGTGGCAACAGTCGCCGATTCGGCATCGAATTTCGAACCAGGTATTTTATTTTTTTGATAAAACTGTCTCTTTGGTTCGCTTAGCGGACATAAATCATTTTCAAAAATTAAATACTTTTTCTAATGGTCCAGAAACCTACATTTTCATTTATAAATGCAGATAAATGCTTTATTTCAAAAGAGTAAATGAAGTTTGTTGTTTTAATGATTTTTTCGAGTTAAATTATGATCTTAATAAATGTAAGGGAGGCTTCTTCATTTGGAAATGAAGAAACTTTCCTCTTAATAAGCTGTTAGTTTTTAAGAGGCACCTATGGATTTAGGCTTTTGGGGGAGTATCACCTCTATTTTAGCTTTTGCTATTATGGTTTTCAGTTTTGTATATTCAAAAGTGAAAAAATTTAGAAGCAAAATAAAACAACACGATCTAAAGCTTAGTTCACTTGAAGAGTACGTAAAAGAACTCATGAGTCAAGCTACGAATGATACCAAGAGGAATGAAATATACCCGTACATCAACATGCTATCTCAAAATCAAGCTCAATTTGCTATACAGTTAAGGCTTCGTTACAACTTAATTGCTGTTGCTGGTTTTCTAGGTCTAATGTTTGCGTGGGTAGCATTAATTTTTAAAGTCGGAGGTTTTGTTAGTTACCAAGAAAATCCAGCGATATTCGTATTGAGTTCATCTTTGGTTTTCTTAAGCATAGGTATAATATTAGTATTGACTATATTTCAATTCATTATCCGTAAAGTTGAAAATGAGCAAATAGCTATCAACGATACTTGTATTCAGTTTTTGGGCAATGAACTAGAGCAGAAATATTTAAATAATAAAAACTAACAAGTCACTTAAAAGGACAAATAACTGTTGGTTTTTGCTCCTTCGTCGCTTATTTTAACCAACTATTATTTGCCTCTTAGTGAGGCGTTAGGATTACTGTGCACATTATCATTATTCTTGTATTAATCTTAACTATTTTTTTAGTAGTTAAGTTTTTCCTAATACTCCTGTATTACAGAAAAATGAAAAAACATTTACCTATAAATAAATTGCCACAAAATAAATTAAAAGAATCATTTGCAAAAGCCCGGCTTGAAAATAATATCGGGCTAGCCCTTATAGAGTTTTGGAACACTCCGTTGTACATCATAACTACTAAAAATTTAAACGGCGAAGATTGCTACGCAGCTAAAGTAGCTCAAGGAAAAGAATATAAGTGCGTTACTGTTTCTGAGAACATTGAACAATTAAAATTTAATGACTACTCAGTCCGTCATTTGACCGGAGCGCAAATAATTCAAGATATAGGAAGAAAATATGAAGTTCTCATAGCGTATGACGATGGCGGTGATTATTTAACTAAAAACCATTTGAGTTGGTTTTTAGATATAATGGAGAAATAATCCTAACAAGTCAATCAAACAGGACTTTAAACGGTTGGTTCTGTTCCGCTTCGCTTTACATTATAACCAACTATTAAAAGCCTATTAATGAGGCGTTAAGTTTCTGTCTAAATTAGTGCGTAATTTAGATGTTATATTTTATTAAGGTTTATTTTGAATCAAGAAGAGTATGTTTCCCCTGAAGATTGCCCTTTGTGTGGTGAAAATAATCATTGTGGTAACTTATCTTCGGGTAAGAATAATAAATGTTGGTGTGCTAACAACGATATTACTTTTCCAGAAAGCTTGTTAAGTAAGGTTTCAAATGTAGCTAAAAATAAATCATGTATATGTAAGGCTTGTGCATTAAAGCATAAACAGGACATAAATAAGTCAACTTAACAAGAGACTATGGTGTTATCAATACAAAAACTAATCCGAAATTACTTCTTTTAACTAATTCCTAATGTCTTTTTTGTGGCAGTGGCGGCACTTAGATTTATGATTTTAAATTTAAATTTAAATTTCATGCCGGTTAAAACTCCATTTAGTAACACTCATAGTAACAATTACTAAATGAATTTATAGCTGTTCCTTTGAAGTCATTGGCTTAATTGTCCTATTCAGCTGTGGGAATGACAGTTGAATCGTTATTAACCTATCTCGCTCTATAGCAAATCTATAACATTAGATGGCGATCTTCAGCGTAATTATTAATAGCATGAGGTGCTTATACTCAATACGAAAATTATCACTCCATTAATAATTCGCGATAATACAAACTTAGAACTAAACTTACCCGAATCTAATCGATTAAATTGAACAGAAGTTCTATTTATAAAATGGTCTAATTGAAGGAGTTAATTATGATTCATTCTCGATGTTTGAGTAAGTTGTTATTTGTCTTTCTTGCTTTTTTATTAGTCGCCTGTGGCGGTGGTGGTGGTGGTGGTGGTGGTGGCTCAAGTAAACAAACTACAGAAACTCAACCTCCTCCATTACCACCAAATTCTGACACCACCCCACCAGAGATAATCTCTGTTAGTCCCGCCCCTAACTCTATTGATATACCTAGGGATGCAAAAATTGTGGTGAAATTTAATGAGCCGCTAGATTGGTCTACTGTTCGTTCTACTAATTTTAGTTTCAGTGGTCCCGGATATACCAATGGTTCTGTTGGATATAATGAAAGTGATAATACCTTGCACTTTGAAAGCTTTTCTCGATTCGATTATTCGTCAGTATATAGCGCAACAATATCAAAAAATATTACGGATACAGTCGGTAATCAGCTTGCACAAGATTATATTTGGTCTTTCACTAGTGAGGCTGAACCATTAATTCCAACTGATAGATCTGAATTCCTAATTTGTGTCACCAATAGTGATGAACTAATTGCTGCCCTTGAGCAAGCGGAAACTGATGGTGAGGATACTTACATCAGAGTGCAAAAAGGTTTATACACTGGTAACTTCAGCTATAACTCAAGCACTACTGAGCGGTTATATATCGAAGGTGGTTATGAAAATGAATGTTTAGATAGAAGTGGTAGTATTCTTACTTGGGCTCCAAGTACAACAATACAATCTGGGCCAACTGGCTATGGCAGTGTACTGTCATTAGTATCAAGCGCTGAAACAGTATTTTTAATCGAAGGTATCACCATTCAAAACGGGCAGCCGGGTACCAATTATTCTGCATTAAGTCTTTCAAACTTAGGCAAAGTGATCTTAACACTCAGTATTGTTAGAAATAATACTAATGGCACACCTGGTGGAATGAGTGCTTCAGCAGATATTGTTGGCATAATTGATAATGAATTTTCCGATAATAGTGGTAAATACACCATTGGCGGGGCGTTTATTGCTGGCAACTACGTGGTTTTTGAAAGAAACACTGTGATTAATCATTCAGCCAACTCAGGTGAAGCTATTTCGATTAATGCTATTAATGAAGCTAAGGTATTTGGTAATTATATTCGTAATAATTTAATCGGAGGGGTCAAAGTCGATGCACCAAAGGTAACTTTTGATTGGAATAAGGTAGAAAATAATGCCGGTATAGGTTTCGATATTGCTTCCAGCACTGGTAGTTCAGAATATATCTCAATTAAAAACAATCTTATCGATGGTAATGTGAATGATAGTCGAGGAGGAGGTTTTGAAGCCAGTAGCGACCATATCGATGTATCACATAACCGTATCATTAATAACATCGCAACCACTAGTGGCGGTGGTTTTTTGCGGATAAATAGTGCCAATATTATTAATAACGTCATTGCTGAAAACCAAGCAAGTAGTACTAGCACCGGTGGTTTGCATGTGGTGATGGGGATTAATAAAGAGGTTGTGATTACCAATAATACGATTATCAACAATAGCTCTTTAACCAAAGGAGGAGGCTTAAAAATAGTAGGCATTCCATTAAGGTTAGATATTTACAATAATATCATTGTCAATAACAGCGCCTCTGAAGGAGCCGATTTGTACTTTGATAATAATAGCAGTGGTGTTGCTAACCCCATGACTGTCAATATGCATAAAAACAACTACGACCAATCGGTTAACGGTATCTATTTGGTTGAGGAATTTGCTATTGGCGAAGATAATTTTGATAACTTGTATCCTGGCTATATTGACCCGTTATTCCCTTATTTGCCAACAGGTTCAGTATTAATCGATAAAGGTGATAATTTTGCTCCAGGCATTCCTGAACTGGATCTGATTGACAATGCTAGAATCATCAATGGGCAAGTTGATCTTGGTGCTTATGAGAATACCGACCAAGAATGGGTTTCTACCTCGATAACTGAAGAAGAGCCCAATGATAGCAGCAATGAAGCTTATAACTTTGAGCTCAACTACCGTACCGGATTTTTATTTTTAGGTGCCTTAAACGATGTTTCTGATACTGCAGATTATTATCGCTTTACCACGAACAATACCTCCGGTTTGCTCTCGATCTATTTATGTAATAGCCCTGATAATTGCCAGCAACCGTTTTATATTGGCGATGAAATTTATATCGAATTATTAGATGATCAAGGGGTGATCATTAACTCGACTTACTCTGAACAAACTAATAATAACGAACATGTATTTAATATCACTCCAGTGCATGGTGAAGTTTATGATGTTCGAGTTAAAGCCAAAGATACAGCTGGAGCCGACTTTAATTACAAATTAGTGATCACGGATTAGGCAACAGATTTAATGAGTCCTGTGTAAACGTCTAGGTCATGCAGTCAAACATATCCAAATTATGCCATTGGGTTTTACCCACAGCATCAAGCCTTCACCATCGTAAAGACTTTATTCCTTGGCTTTAGGTTTTGTTTTTTCGATCTCTGTATTTGTGAGGGGCTTGGTAATTCTAGCCATTTTGGTAACACACCATCGTGTTACTAAAAATGTTACTATAACTGCTGGATATTGCAAATCTTCATTGGTCAGTAATTGACACAAAAAACCCGTAAACCCTTGTTTAATTAGGGTTTACGGGTCTTTGTTGGTCCTTGATGAACCGGCTTGTGGTGGGCGGGGGGGATTTGAATTTAGTGCTTTATCATTTGTTATATAATGATTTTATCCTTTATGTATTTTAAGTGTATACCTATTGATATACCCAAGATGTGAATCGTCATACCGTTTTATATTGATTTAGTTTATAGCGGGTGAGGGTATCGATAGACCACTATTTAGTAAGGTATTTTCGCTCAAGACTCAACTATATCAAACTCTTTATGCAATGATTACCAACTCAGTTTATCCATCGTGCTGTTTAACTCAAGAAATCATCCTTGGATAGCTTTAATTCATTCACTTATTACTTGATAGTCTTATGTCTTTTTGTTATATGCTCCATTGTTTATATAGCTATGATGCATATACCTATTGATGAATTTAAGATTTTTCTTAAATTAAAGCTAGTTATCATAGTTTTTTGGTTAAACCTGTTAATCTAAATTACGTCATATTGACCCGTGCAACAAAATCGAATTATTTATTGGCTCAACTGTAAAGTAGTAGCCAATACCTTATTGTTATAGAAATTTAACCTCAACCGTTTATAGGCTCAAACAACCTAGAAATACCTAGTTCTTTAAATTGAACGATTAGATCCTTTTGGCCGAGAATTATAGGCCGCATGTTATGAAAGGTATAATTCAATATTGCAATTATTTTAAGTGAATTGATCACCATTAAAATAACCCAGACTTCTACCATATCAATAATCAGTTACAAAACAATATCACTGAATTGCTTCTTCTAATTTTTGCTGTTAACGTAATAATACATCGTGAACTTTTGCAGAGAATTTTTGTAATAAAAATGATACGTCGCAGGATATCACACCATTAGAATGTAAGCTGAGCAAAGAGTTTTCAATTATGAATGAATTTTATACGTGGTTATTAAGCCAATCAGGTCGCAATGACATTATTTCTGATCTTGCGTCAGACGTTAGGCAAGATTCAAGTTTTCCACTAGATAGCGACAACTTTACTTCTCTTCGAGAGTATTTAGAAAACAAAGGTGCATGCCCTGGCGCGCTTGAAGCACTTGATGAAGCTTGGCGAGAGTTTGTGGAAATAAATACCATTAAAATATAGTTTCACGGCTTTTAAACGGACTAAAGCTGTTGGTTGTTTTCCTTCTTCAACCATCTTTTAACGCTTAAAATGGGGCTATGTTATTTAATTAATACGCAAACTAGTTGGATAAGTTGATGCCTTGCAAGTAGGTAGTCGCCTGTTAACGGAGGCGAGCTTACAAATAGCAAAAACAACCCCGTACATTTTAAGCGAGACCAATGGACATTTGCTGCCACAAAACAGACATTTCTCTGCTATGTATTTGTGAAATTGCCATGTCGCTGTCTTGCTTAAACTTGTCTACTTAACTGGGGGAAGTCCAAACTGACAAGACCCTAGTGTCATAGACATTTCTTAGCTTTATAATATGTAAAACTAATAGGTGTTATTTATGAGCGGTCAAAGCTATAGCGAAGAATTCAAAATCTAAGCAGTTAACCAAGTAACTGAAAGCAATTATCCTATGACTGAAATAGCAAAACGTCTAGGTGTCAGCTACAAAACTATCCATGATTGGGTAAAGAAATATTCAAAACCAACAAAACAAAGACAATTGGACGATTTCCAGTCTGAGGTAATTCGTCGCTTAAAAGCTGAGTTGAAACGAGTTACCCAAGAGCGTGAAATATTAAAGGAAGCCGCGTCAAAATAAATTAGCAAGTCGTCAAGACGAAATACGACGCATTTTTAAGCCAAAACCATTCAGGTTCAAGGTTTCTCGCTGACAAGTATTTCTGATGATTGTCAGCAATTTTGCTATTTGATTGGGCAATGTAGTTTCTTTATTTTGTCACTAATATCCGCATCATTACACATTAATTGCATGAGATCATTAGAGATAATAGTCGAATCTAATCCTATGATAATATTGACTAAAAATAATAGAAAGGAAACTAATAGTGTCAGCTGAATAAAAAAGATCTGAAATTGGTGTTTCCAAATAAACTTTCGAATCGAACCAAGGCTGCCCTCTTTTACATGTGTGTCTAAAAAGCTCGATGATTTATCCCAACCAATTGAAAGGTTCATCATTGCTAGCCAAAATGCTAGAAGCACAATTGGCAGCGCCAAGAATTCAGACTTTAAGGTGCCATAGCAGAAGTACCCACCTAAAAACACACCGCTCGCGATAAAGTAGTTAGTTATGTGCTCAAACAAGGATAAATGTGGACTGTCTGAGCCACTTCCTCCTCCGCTAAACAATGCGTCTGACACAGAAGCGAAAACTCCTATGAACGTTAAAATCAAAGCTATAGTTACGGCAACCGATACCCATAACATCCATTCCAATGTAGTCAAAACAGAACCAGCAGTTGGGTAGAAAGAAGGGTCTATAAACCCATATTCAACTGAAAATTCAATAATTAATGCTACAACAATTACAATAACTACAGCAACTTCAAAAAGAAATTTTTTTGGGTGGTTTGTTGCTCCAGTGTTTATTCTATCCGCGAAAGCCATATACTTTTTCCTTGTATTTTTATGTGACAAGCAAATTAAGCAATAAAATCATCCTAATGAAAGGTTATTACTTTTCGATTTTAAAGTTCAAGTGCCAAACAATATGTACAGAATTAATTTTTTTGCTTTATGGAAATGCTGGTATAGAAATGTGTTGCAATGAATTCATGACAATAACGCAGTTCCGTTCCGTATTTCCTACTACGGCAGATAAAAGTAAAGCATGATATTTTCCATTTTGCCAGATGGGTTGATTATGGAATTGTTTAGCTGCGTATTAGGCGGAGATAATTCGCCATCAAAACGTAAGTGCAGGCGCTTCAGGGTTCTAGCATCTCACTTCAAATACCTTAGCAGCCTAAATTTAATACTGTAGTGGTATAGTGAATTTGGCCACCTAAGTAGAAGTATTAGCAAAACAAAAACTAATCTCAATACACCTTATCCAATAAAACCATTATGTCCGCAATGTGGCAAAAGTTAGATCATTTGTTGCAAACGCGTCTTCCTCTTTGGGCACTTACCATCCCTAGACGTTGTTAATTTAAACAACTCTCATTCGAACATATAATTTACTTTCATCATCTTCATATCGAGTTTCAAGCGCATCTAAATATTGAATCAAGTAACAAGTCTTAGATAGCCGTAGTTCTTTAAATTAAAAGGTGATTGCTTAGCGAGGTAAAGGCCTATGTCTGATACGTTAGCCCATCCATCCTCTTTTCTTACAATAGAAATGGCACAATAGACTTAGTTGTCGAATCCTCATGGGTCAAGCAGGTGCTATGTTTAGTCAATATACTTGTTGGTTTACTGATGTAATGGTCAAAACACACAAATTTCGAACAACTGTTCACAAACTCACTACAAGCCATATTCTGTCCATAACCATGCAATTGGTTTTCGGTTGTCCTGATACGAGTCACTAAGGCCGGAAAATCACTGTCAGACGATACGATGGCATAAATATCAATGTTATCAGCATGGAGTGAGTCAACATGGTCTATGGTTAAAGACGTATAACTGTACTAACTTCAATCAAAGCGGTTGTTCAACCAATCTGACTGATGTTATCTTTTGCTAATTAATTTAGAAAAAAGTAAAGAAAACATGGCAGCATCAATTAAAAAGCTCAAGCCCACCTAAGTTGATTAAACCTTACCGAACAACATAAAGGGCACAGCCAAAACCCTATCTTTAGAAGACAAAATAAATTGATAGAGCAACTAGAAGTACAACACTAAATGGCGAAACTATTTAATGGTGTCGAAGTGCTTAGTAGCCTTAACAATACGTTCTAGTAACGGCTTCAAATCATTAAAGTCTACAATGTTCTTTTGTGCTTTAACAATTTGTTTAGAAAATGCATCTTTACTTAAATCTTTATCTCCATCTCGATTGGTTACAGTGTTAAAACATTTACCCTTATATTTTCTTAGGCGATCAATATCCTTAAAGAAGTACTCTATATCAGTATAACTATCGTTGACTCCTAGAGGAGTTAAAACTACATAAAGATTATGAAATATATGAATGAAATCAGCTTTTCTGTAGTCTTGTTTTAGCACTAATGAAGTGGGGGAAATAGTAGCTGAAGATATATTGGAGACATAGCTTAATAAGCCTTGTGGTCCAGTATCATTATCAATCACAATTATCACAGGCTGTTTAGGTTTTGGGGCTTTATATTGTTTTAGCTGAGATTCATAACCCATTATGAAGTGCTTCAAATAATCAGCTCCTCCGTGAAGTTCTAACAGAAATTTAGTTCTTTCTGAGTACTCTACAAAACGCAATAGCAGTTCATACGGTGTAGTGGCTGTTTTGACATTTGCCAAAGCAGGAAAATCCGAAGCAAGCATATTTATCGCTGTTTTTAGATAAACATTATCGGTTTTTCCTTCTGTTAGCATCGTTGGTTTGTCGTTTGCGTAAAATAATTGATAAAACAAAAATTGACTGAATGTTTTTTCTCGGCCACTAAATAAATACCTTCTTTGCTTAGCTTTTTTTTGTTTTATTAATTCATCCCTTTTTAAATTATACTTCGGATTGAGAGGTGGCTTTTGGCGTAATCTATTGTAATGATCTATTTGGTCAATAAAGTTTAACTGACCTTCTAACTCATTGATGTTGCCGTTGACAGGTATACCATCAGTTGTTTTAGTGAATTGTCCTGTATTAAATAAATTATTACATTGTGCTCTCACTGTGCGCCAATATTCTTTTTTTGTATTTGGCTTTTTATTAACCACTAGCCCTGTAACATCTTGTCTTGAATCCTTATATTGAATTCGTGTTTTCTTATCATTAATTGAAAACCCTGCTCGATTAATTTCACTTTTTAACTTTTTACTCGAGTAGTACTCGCCTTCTTCATGACGCATTATTTGAAGTGGGAAATCAGCTTTACGAGTTGAAAATGTTATGTCATCAGCATACCTAGAATAAGTACAAGAATGTTTTTTAGCGAGATAAGCTAGTCGAATATCTAATGAGTGAGCAATTAAATTTGTTATGACTGGTGAACTTGGACTTCCTTGAGGTAATTTATTGTTATAACATGCAATTTGGGCAATAACTGTTGCTATTGCTGGATCTAATTTAAAGTTTTCATTTTTTATAAAGAAACCTCTAACTCTACCAAAGTTAAAACTATCAAAAAAGTTTTCAAGATCAATGTTTAATACATTTTTTTGACCCAAATGCATCATCGCATTCGTGATTATAGATCTATGCCTGACAAAACCATGGGATAAAGTTGGCTGAATAATTTCACTTGTGGGATATTTTATTTTGTTTATATCGTCAACACAATCTAGTAGCAAGTTTGAGAGATTAGCTTGAATAGTTTTTAATCTACCATTTGGAGCGCTGATAATGCGCTCACCACCATTCTTTTTTGGGATTTTAAATTGAGTGTATTGAGTGCTGGGTTTAAGGATATATAAAGTATAAGTGAAAATTGACGCTTTAATCCCAAGTAGGGTAGCTAGTTGTTTTTTTGTTGTAGTTTTTTGTAAAGCTTCCAATTTACCCATGAATTACCTTCAAATTCCTTTTTATGAGGGGGTTTATGGGCACTCTTACGCAGTTAACATTAGTAATGGTTTACAGAAGTACTAAAGTTATTATAAAGGCAATCCAGACGGACATTATTTTCACTGACCGCGAAACGCGGCCCAAAATCTGCCCATAAACCGCTAAGTAAAATAACTGTTATTATCATTAATTACAAGTAGTTAATGATAATACTTTAAATGTATCAGTTACAAATTATAATTTTTATTTGTTGATGTATTACGATAGTTTATTGTGATATCTAATCCGTTAAAAAGCACAATATTTCATAGACTATAATTTAACTAGCAAAAGTTTACTGGGGATAGGCAATGTGGCATATGGTGTATAAGATTTATGGTAAAGGGCATTTGCTTTATGTAGGAGAAGGATCGGATGTTGATGCTAGGGTTGATTTTCACTCTAAAAACGCACCATGGTTTAAAGAAGCCGATTGGATTAAGGAATGCTGGCTTCCAAATAAGGAGGTAGCGGTAATGTATGAAACTTATCTCATAAATACAGAAAAACCGTCAGAAAACAAACAAAAAAATAATAATAGTGATATGAGTATTGTGACTTTTGATGAAGATTCAATTATGTGGTTGGATGGGCATTTAAATGGACATTTGAGAGAAAACTATTAAACAAGCTGAAAAATAATAATAAAGTTTAAAGGTGATGATAAAAGTTGATTTTTTAATAAATATATAGATATTCAGTTCTGATGATTATTTTTAGCGGTATTGATAGTGGCACTAGGTTGTTGCTATTGGGTTAAGTTGCTTTGTATTGTGTGTTAGGTGTGTTGTCGAGTATCTATATCCCAATAGATAAACTACTATTTTTTATTGAATAATGATTCAACTGACACCGTATCATCTGAATTAAGTGTTTAACTCATTATCAAAAAATGATTTTATATTTACATGTGCGTTGGTGTATACCTATTGATGTGCCTAAACTGTGAACTGTTATACCTTTTTTAGTGATTTAGTTAATCACGGGGGGCTGATATAATATTGCTTAGTAAGTTATTTACAATTGAGGCCCAACTCTACTTTGAAGTCTAGCTTTAATAGCCTATAACGCATCTCTAATTATTAAAAATCTGGCTCAACCGTTTTTAGCTTCTACGGTATGAGAAAGGGGAGGGGAGGCGTAAATCATCCAAGGCCCCCACGTCATAATAGACCCTGACCATACGCATACTTTGTGCCTCAATTTTTTTAGCAATCATATATTTTACAGACTAGTGGTGTTTTCGATCCTACAATTAATTAAAGAAGTTTTATCTGCAAACATTCAATACGCATATCGACAGTAAACTATTTTTAGGATCAATTATGAGTTTACACCATGAAAAAGTGGCAAAAAATATTTTAATTGAATCTCTTGAGTTCAACGAAGTGATAGATGTAAGTTCAATTCCTATTTACGCAACAAACTGTCGGGAGGTTGGATGCTTCATTATATATAGCTTTAATCTGAGTCAAGGTTCAATGGTGATAGCTATACTGCTGTACACAAGGACACTTTAAAAACAAAGTATTTGTAGATCTATTAAATAGATTAACCTGTAGCACTTTTCCAATTAAAGCGGGTGAGGGTTACATGAAGATAAAAACTAGAAATACATACTGTTTTATTATGAACAATTAATATTATTTTTCTTACCTATTTTTATTAACTTATATGTAAACTTGTAAACTTAATTAGTCTTTAAAAGTTAAAAAGAGGGTTGGTTTCCTCCTAGAATATGTCAGGATAATATCTTTGATATGAGTTTTGGGCGTTTTGAACTGTCAGCTGACATTTACGGCCCATTGCAGCGTTACTGACAGCTCCCTACCCCAAAACGACTGAGAATTACAACATTAATTGGCTGCTTCTAATTTTCTCTATGTGTCATTAGATGTTTTATTTCAAATGTTCGCATACCGGACATAAATAACTTCAAAAATGCAATACTTTTTCTAATGGTATTTCAGTCTACATTTGATTGCACAAATGCAGAAAAATATTTTCTTTCAACAGCGTAAATGAAGTTTGTTGTTTTATTGATTTTTTCAAGTTAAATTATGAGCTTAATAAATGTTAGGAGAGTTTCTTCCTGTAGAAATGAATAAACTAACCTGTTAAAAGAGCTGTTATGCCGCAATAGCCTAATCAATAGACATGGAGGTGTTATGGGTGTTTTTTTAAGAAAAAGTATTAAAGTCGGTGCTTTTCGTTTTAATTTATCTAAATCTGGGGTAGGTGTCTCGGCTGGTGTAAAAGGGTTAAGGCTTGGCACTGGTCCAAGAGGAAATTATGTTCGCATTGGAACAAAAGGAATTTATTATAGTGCATCACTTCCAAAACCACCCAATATTGACTCTAATCCACGAATAGAACCAATAAATTTAGATAGCGTTAAATTGCCTGTTTCATCGACTCATGAAGAACTGAAAGAAATTGACTCTGCAGATACATCACAAATTGTCGATTCTTCATCTGTAGACCTATTAAATGAATTAAACTTAAAACAAAAAAAACTAACACTTTTTCCAATTGTATTTGCTATTTTCATATTATTAGTGTTATTTGGTTATTATTCAAAATTATCAAATGAGCTGTTAGGCGTTCTAATTTTTCTGGGCGTTGGATTTTCTTGGTTTTCACATAATAGAGATATATTGGCAAAGACATCCGTTCTACTCTACGATTTTGAACCAAAAATTGAATCTAATTATAACCAATTGATTGAGGGGCTACTGAAAATTAGCCAGTGTGCAAAAGTTTGGCATATTTCTGCTTCTGGAAAAGTTTTAGATCAAAAGTATCATGCAGGTGCAAGTGATCTAGTCGAACGCAAAGAAACAACAATTAAAGTTGTTGAACCTCCCAATATAAAAACGAATGTTAAATCTATTGCTATAGCTGTTGGCCGTCAAACATTACACTTTTTCCCTGATCGTGTTCTAATTTTTGATGCAAATGGAGTTGGTGCAGCTAACTACTATTCTCTAAAAGTAAATGCTAAAGAAAAACAATTTATTGAAGAGGATGGAGTGCCTTCAGACGCAAAAGTTGTAGATAAAACTTGGAAGTATGTAAATAAATCTGGTGGCCCAGATAGAAGATTTAATGATAACCACGAAATACCCATCTGCCTTTATGAAGAAATCCTATTTAAGAGTAGAAATGGGATAAATGAGATCATTCAATTGTCTTCTTGCGGAAAAACAAAAATGTTATTAGACGCTTTTACTAAATTTTCAACTTTTTTACCTAAAGAAGTGGTTTCTCAATCCGAAGCGGCATAACAAAAATTTAAAGCGGGACTGCTTACTGTTTGCTCGGTTTCGCTTCGATACACATTTTAGCAAACTTTTATCAGCCCCTTAAATGGGCGTTATACGAAATAGAAATGGAGTCTCTTTGAGTTCTGAAAATTTTGAATTAAGTGATGGTGCATTACGTCAACGAAGAAACTTGATGTCTGTGACATTATTGGTTGTTTTTACTCACTTTGCGGGGGTAGAGTTCGGTGAGCAAGTGAAGTTCATGGGTACTTCTTTTAAAATTACTAACCCCAATTTCATTATTCAATTTATTTTGATTATACAAGCATATTTTTTGTGGCGATTTTATCAGTATTTTTACCATGACAAAGTTACTCCAGCTCTGAAATTTCAATATCGAAACCAATTATCATCAACACAGGATAAAGAAATTCTTTCTCAAATATTTAAAAAGCTACCGAAAGGCGTTCAGTTAATATCAAGTAGCCATACTTATTCTGATATACAAAAATTAGACTCAAGCGCAGGTATATACGAAGTAGAAGTTAATTCACCAAATTCAGATAACTCAGGTGATAACAAACATTTGATAGAAATATCAAGAAAGTCTATTGAAAAAAAGAAATTTCCAGTCGTTTTTGGTTTTGCTTTCCGAGGAAAGATTATAACTGATTTTTATTTACCTTTGATTTTTGTAATTTTATCAGTTCCCTTAAATTTCGTATAACAAGTCATTCAAAAGGACAAAACAGTTGGATTTTGCTCCTTAGTCGCTTATTTTAGCCAACAATTATCAGCCCCTTAGTTGGGCATTATATTCCTAGGAGTTGAAAATGGAGTTTTCAGAAATAAGTAAAATTGTATTTGGGATCGTTACCGCTGTAGGTACTATAGCATTAACTTTTTTTAATATGAGTCAAACTAGGAAAGTTACAGCTGAGTTGTTAGAGAAATTTGAAATAGCTGTTGAAAAGACTCAAAAGAATTCGGTGACTGAATTGTTTCGCTTAATTCATGGATTGCGAATGAATTACCAAGACATTATTGAGTTGATAAACCATGATGACTGTTCAAGAATAATATACGCATTAAAAAGAACACCTGGCTTGGTTTGTTATGAAAATGGTTCTTTTCAGTATACATCTATTGGCAGAAATTCAATTTTTAAATTCGTTGATAAATGGTTTACTCGACTCGGTATTGCAACCTTTAGCATATTTACTTTTGCCAGTTATTTACTGCTTGTTTTTGGTAATAATTACTCGGCAATTGCCGGGTTTTTTATGCTTATTGTGTTTGCATTTATGTTAGGTCGGCAGTTAAGACAAAGGAGGTATGACCAAATGGTAGAGTCTTTAGTAAAACCGGAACTTATGAAGTAAATAAGCCGGGACAAAAAACAATTGGCCTTCCTTCGTTCTCATTAATTTTAGCGAACTATTTTAAGCCGTTTAGCAGGGCGTTATTGAAACAAAATCTAATCCGAAATTACTTTTATAATGAAGTCCTAATGTCTCAAATTTGGCATTAGTTAACATGTCCAAAATGTTCGCATTCCTGACGTTAGCAATTCGTTAATTAAATATTAGTTACAGTCAGTAGCACTCTATAAAGCCGACATTATGAAACGCTTTATTTAAAGCCTAATTTATTCAAGTTTCATTCATTACTGAATTAAGGTATTGTTTTATATACTTTCATTTAGCGATTAAACCTAGAACATTAAAGATAAATTTATGTTGAGGGAACAAATGCATTTATCAAATATAAGCATTAAAGGGTATAAAGTAGTAAACGAAACATCCACCGTTGCATTACATAAAGGGCTTAACGTAATTGTCGGTGAGAATGCATCAGGTAAAACATCGATAATTGATGCTATCAGGTTACTTTTGCGTGAAGATGAATTTGGCTTTTCACCAGTTTCCGAAAAAGACTTTCACAAACCATTTACTGACAATAGTCAACCAGCGGATAATTTTTTTATTCAAGGGCAGTTTAGTGGGTTATCAAAAGATGATAAAGTAACTTTCCTCCCTTGGTATGACTTAAAAGAGCATGCAACACTTAGTCTTAAATTTGAAAATAAAGAAAAATATGGGCGATATAAAAAGCAAGTATGGGGAGGTAGTTCTAAATCATCAGTGTTTGAATGGGAGTTATTTGACAAGATAAATTGTATATATTTACCCCCTCTAAGAGATGCCGAAGCAAAGCTAAAAGAGGGTAAATCATCTCGTTTAGCAAAATTATTGAAGAACTTAGAAGCTTCAGCAATTAAAGATGCGAAAGGTAATTACAAGCTCCATAAACTTGAAGAAAGGTTTAAAGTCTTTAATGACGAAATAGCTACTTCTGAAGACTTTCCGATTAAGGGCATGAATGACAAAATAAGTCAGCAACTAAAGGATGCAGTGGGTCAAACATTCGGGCAACATACACATATATCGTTCTCTGAAGTGGGTTTTAATCGAATTGCTGAAAGCCTGCGTTTGTTTTTCTTTCCGGGTATAGAAGAACATGAAAATAAAGAAAATTATCGTTCTTTAGACGAAAATAGTTTGGGGCATAATAACTTACTGTACCTAGCAACTATTCTTGCTGAGCTTATTGACTCAGGAGAGCAAGATGAACGCTTGAAAGTGCTGCTGGTTGAGGAGCCTGAAGCTCACTTACATCCTCAGCTTCAAATAAAGCTTTTAAAATACCTTGAGACAATATCTTTAAGCAGAGAAATTCAGGTCATTGTCACAACACACTCCCCTGTTTTAGCGTCATCCGCGACAATTAACAGTCTAATCCATATTTGTTCTAATAATGGGAAAGTTAATGCTACACCCATAAAAGATACAGGGTTGGATTATAAGGTCAGTATTAAGTGTGAAACGCACGATGGCTGCAGTGACATAACTATTCCTGAAAGTGCTGACTTTTTAACTCGTTGGTTAGATACAACAAAATCGACACTCTTGTTTGCCAAAGGAATAATTCTTGTAGAAGGTATTGCTGAAGCGTTTATCGTTCCTCAATTAGCAAAAAAAATACTTAAAAAGTATAACTCAACGAATAAACCTAAATTACCGGAAAGTATAGATGAAGCAGGTGTAAGCGTTGTTAATATGAATGGGATTTACTTTAAACATTTCATGAGACTGTTTTGTAATTTTGGTATTGAGGACAAAGAAAGTGCTAATATTCCCATCAGGTGTTCGGGAATGACAGATCAAGACCCAGAAAAGGACTTAGATGAAAATGGAAATAAAACAATTCCTGCTAGTCCAACTACTGCTAACCATAATTTTGGTAAAAATCCTGCACTGAATTTAATAGCAACAATCAATAAGTCTGAATACTGCCGCCTATTTGTAGGCCCTCTTAAAACCTTAGAGTATGACTTAGCTATGGAAGGCAATAATATTCAAAGCATGGCTAGTGTGCTTGCAGAAAATTGGCATAATAGAGAAGAGGTTTATAAAGAACTAAAAGAGATAAGTGAAAAAGATTGGTGCAAAGAAACGCTTAAAAATAAAGCTGAAGCAGCAAATGAAATTCTAAAAAGGATTGAAGATAAAAATATGGGTAAAGGATATTTTGCCCAGTTATTCTCTGAAACAATTACTAAAAATAGTGAATTAGCTACTCCTCAATATATAACTAATGCTGTTCTTTGGGCATGTGGGGGAAAAGTTAGTGACCAATAGGGAAGAGCTAATATCTACACTCTGCCCAACCAATGGTGAACACATTTACTGCGATAAATGTCAGACCAATGGTAAATGCAGGGTGAAAGAAAAAACTGATAAGCAAATAAACTACATCTTATCCCCTATAGACGAGTCTATATTTTTAAAGGCTTGCCCAGGAAGTGGTAAAACCGAAGTTGTAGCTATGAAAGCTGCCTATGAAATATCAAAATGGCAGTCTAATGGAGGGATTGCCATTTTATCCTTCACAAATAATGCTGCTGACGTGATTCATGAGCGAGTAAGTGAATTTATGAGGCATGAAAAAGTTTCTCATCCTCACTTTATTGGCACGTTCGATAGTTGGCTGCACGGATTTATAGCTCACCCATTTCTTCATAAAATATATAAATATACTGGGAAGTTAGATTCTGATAATGATAGGTCTTATCGTATTATTGATGAGAAAGAACATTCGAATTCGAACAACAAAAATGACAAATCAAAGCATTTTTTAAACAACTATATACTGGATACCCCATTTGTTTCCAAGAGCGGAAAAAAAACAAATCTATGTGTCAATAATGTCCGGTGGGAGGGTGAATGGGAGTTATTTAATCCTCTTTCTTCAAATTCCCCTTTTATTTCTGTAGCTGACTATTTTAACAATGTTGCCTTTGAAGAATTTAGATCGGATAAACTTTGGTTGACAGTAGAAAAAATAAATAATGGAATAATAGAAAAAAAACGCAAGTTTAATAAAAAAGGCTTCGCTACATACAATGATATAGAATGGAACAGCCTGAAATTATTTAAAGAACATAATGATTTATTAGTTTTATTATCAAAACGCTTTCCATTAATTATTATTGACGAAGCACAAGATTTATCTAAGTTACAATTATCAATACTCAAATATTTGAAGTATCAAGGTAGTGAAATTCATTTTGTTGGCGATCTTCAGCAAGCCATTTATGAATTTAAAAAAGTTGATCCAGTATTAGTAAAAAACTTTGTTAAAAA